>NZ_ATXP01000005.1 GCF_000421745.1 Nesterenkonia alba DSM 19423 | reverse complement strand
CCCGAGCTACACCACGTGCGCACCCGAGTGAAGACCCCGGGGCAGAACGGGTCCCGTGAACGCGGCTTCGGCACGCTGAAGTACGAACGGCTCTACCTGGACGAGATCGACGACGCGATCGTGCTCGCCGAGCGGGCCGAGGACTACCGGATCGAGTACAACGAGCTCCGGCCCCACGAGGCCATCTCATGGAACCGGCCCAAGGAGGTGCACCTGGGCCTGGCCGACCCCACCACCCCGACATTCAAAACCAAGGAAATCCTGCCAACTACTTGACGCGGGACACTGGCGACGTGATCGCACCAGCCACATGTTTCGTGAGATACCTTCCTCAACGGTTCAGTATCCCCACTCACACGAGCGTAATCCCACGTTTCCCACCAGTACTCCAGAGCGGCTTGGGCCCCCTCTTCGGTGGGTTCGTAGATCTCCTCGGGGATCTGTGGTGCTGGCCAATTCTGGGCAGGACCCTCACTAGAAGCCGGAACCGGGGTGGGCTCAGACTCATCCTGGGCCTCCTCCTGGCCACTGGCCTGCGAGTCAGTGGGGTCAGAGGTGGGCCCACTCTGCTGTGGGCCCTCGCCCTGGCTAAGAGTCACAGCATCCTCAGGGGCGGTGGCGTCGTCGTCGGCTTCAGCCGTCCCACCACACCCGGTCAGAACAAGGAGCCCTGCCCCTGCTACTGCCAGCAGAACACTTCCATTGCTCCGCAGAACACCTCCGCTCTGCGGTGACCACATCATCATTGTTGTTGTCACAAGCAAGCATCCGTTTCCACTATCCGGTTATCCAACCCACACGACAGCCTGAAGGTCCGCTGGTGCTTCCCCGTTCGAAAGCTCCCTACATCAGCTGCCGAGCCTGAATATTAGCTACAGACCCCGACATCTCGCCACCACAATCACCAAGCCTGTGGAAAACACCCTCGGTAGGACATCTTCTACCCCGTGGATTAAGCGACACCCCGCCACCATAGGCCCATTGATCCATTCGAACTTGACTTCGATGGTGATTCGAAGATATATTCGAGCCATGAGCGTTGAGTATATGGACTCCGCTCACTGCAGCGGACCCCAGCACAGCCCGAGCCCTCATGACCGCCGTGCCTCCGCCGAAGTCCGGGCCGAGGCAAAGCTGCGGGATCCACGGACGGTAGTACTTCAGGACCTTGAACACCAGAAACGTCAGGTGGAGGTTCGGCAGGTGTGCTGGCTGTTGGACTACATCGAAAAGACCATTGCAGAAACGGTCACCCGAACACATGACGACTCAACGAACGGCTCAGCAGCACTGCGGCGTGCGGAAGAAGCAGCCGGCAGGGACGCTGCCATCATGTACGCCGCGGAAGCTCTCGGTGTCTCCGAATACCGCGTCAGTCTGATCCACGGGCGGGGAGCCTTCGCACGGAATCAGTTGCCCCAAGTGTGGAAAGCCTTCCTCAACGGTGAGATTCCCCTGGCGAAACTGCTAAAGATCGCCGGCGCAGGGAAGAAGCTCACCACCACAGAAACTTCTCAACTACTAGACGCCCAAGCAGCGGTGCAAGCACCCCGACTACGCAGCCGGGAACTAGACACCTGGCTGAAACGCACCGTGGCCCAACTGGAGCCAGACCAGCATGCGCGCCGGTGCGCCCAAGAATACGCCGAACGTCGCGTCTCAGTAGTTCCCGCCGAAGACTACGAACACATGAGCTGGCTGATGGTGCTACTGCCCACCATCCAGGCCATGCAGATCCGTAACCGCCTCCACGCCGTGGCACGCTCCGCCACCCAGCCCGTGCCGCACAACCCTGTGATCGCCGCGGTCCAGAACACCGCAGCCGCCAGTCCCGCAGGCACAGCGCCCACAAGCACCCCCGCCATGGGAACTACTTCCCATGTCCACCTCAGCGGCACCACTAATGACACCCCCGGCGCACCACACTCCAGCCACAGTACAGACCCAACCCCCAGCCCAGCGGATGCCAACAACGCAGGATTAACCGGCGCTGCACGGCTCCCTGACCACGCCGGGAACACTCACGCAGCTAAGGCACAGGCACCCCGCGGCGGGATGCACGCTGCCGGCGAAGCCGCAGTGCAGGAAGCCATCACCCGGACCGGCGTACTGGCCGATATGAGCAACTTCGATTCGCTACAGCGGCACCTGGCCCAACTGGCCACCCGGCAACGCGTCGAAACCGCTCAAGCCCACCAGCTGAACATCACAGAAGCTTCCCACCACGCGATCCTCAATTCCCGGACACACCCCCACCAGGCACGCACCCGCCCGGCGACCGGCCCCCACCTCAAGGAAAC
This sequence comes from Nesterenkonia alba DSM 19423, assembly GCF_000421745.1. Lineage (GTDB taxonomy): Bacteria > Actinomycetota > Actinomycetes > Actinomycetales > Micrococcaceae > Nesterenkonia > Nesterenkonia alba. Next base: position 200,048 of record NZ_ATXP01000005.1, on the reverse strand, counting down.
CCGCCCAGAGGAAAGGGGCACCGCCACCGGGGAGCACAACCAACGCAATGGGCCCTCCCGCCGGTGGGAAACAGGAAACCTCCCCTCATCACCACATACCGGGGACCAGCGGAACCTAGGACAGCGCGCCGCAGATATGGCAGCCGCCTGGCTGCTGAACGGAACCACCGAAACCGGTATGAATGTCGATGCCCACATCGGCGTCGTCGTCGCCGCGGAAACCCTCACCGGACAATCAGACCAACCTGCCCTCAGCCGGGACGGCACAGCCGTGATCCCCGCGGCCGGCGTGCGAGCCATGATCGCTGACCCAGCCGTGAAACTCACCTGGCACAGCCTGGTCAGCGACGGCCAAGAAATCCTGCAACATCACTACCACGGCCGCTATCCACCACAACTACTCAAAGAAGCCATCCAGTTCCGCGACGGCACCTGCCAGGCGCCAGGATGCACCGTGCCCGCCGAGAACTGCGACATCGACCACATCACCCCCTGGGCACCAACACCCCAGGGCGGCCCCACCCGAGCAGACAACCTCCAAGCCCTCTGCCGACGCCACCACCGGATCAAAACACTCGGCTGGAACCTCATTCCCCTGTAAACCGCAGCTGCGGAACAGCAAGCAAGCCGGAAGCAACATCGGCCAACGCCAGCTCAAGGGTCTGGATCCCGAAGCGTCGGCCGAAGTTCTCCTCGGCGTCCTGGACAAGCTTCTGCAGCGCGGTATCCGCCGCCAAAGCGTGACTACTGACATTGGCAACCTGCAACTGCAGCTGGTGAGTGGCCCCGGGAGTCACCGCGCCGGTGAGGTCCAACCGGTACGGGGTCTTCCATATGGCCCCGACCTGCTGACCATCGACGCTCACCGTCGCCACCACACCCACCGGAGGCATAATCTCCGCAGAAAAAGAAGCCTCACTCAACCCTGCAGCAGCAGGATCCTCCACCTGATGCGGAGATGCCTCCCCCAGATCGAGCACCACCTGTTGGGCACCCTCAGGCACACTCACCTCCGTGGTGTAGACCGCTGTGCCCGAATAGAGCTCCCGCCCAGGCTGGCTCTCCCACTGGTGAGGGATAGTCACCGGCTCAGGCGCCTCATCCCCAGGGAACTGGACCGTCCAGTCCCGCAGCTCCACAGAGGCACCCTGCACCAAACTCACATCCACGCTCCCCACACCAGCAGGGAGTCCCCGCTCCACCGAAGGTGCTGCCTGCCGGTGCTGAACGAGCACGGCCGCCTCATAAGCCTGCAAACTCAGAGCAATACGGTCCACGCCATCCCACACCTGAACCACCCGAGCAGTCTCCGGATCCCAACGTTCGACGACGCCCCCAGCCTCCACATCGAAACGGATCTCCACCTCAGTCGTCACGTTAGAGGTATTAGCCGCCAGGTGCACCCGCACCGGCCCATCCTCCCCATCGATCTGCCGGGTAGTGACCGCCACCGCATCATTGACCGCTCGAGCCCCGTCACTGAGACCTTCGAGCCACACAGGGGCCCGCTCCACAAACCCGGGAATTTCAGCGGGGTGGGCGATAGCCAGACCGGTGCGGGCGGTGGCTCCGAGGTCAAGCACGGTGGTGCCCTGACGCATCAAAGTGCCCAGCCACTGCCGGGTCGAAGCGGGGATGTCACTGGCATAGGGAAGCACCACGACGTCGAAACGCCCCGGATCCAGGTACTCCACGGCATCATCATCAAACAGATCAAAATCCAGACCGGCAGTGCGAAGCAGGTGCGGCAGTTCGTCCCCGATATAGAGACGCGCCTCCTTATAGAGGTCAATCCGCCCGGCCGCCGCGAATCCGGCGTAGATGTCTCGGGTGGGAAGGTAGATGCCGACGTTGGCCAGGCGGGTGCCTTGGCGCATCAGCCAGCTGAGGCGGTGCAGGGTTTCCCAGAGGGGTTTGGCTGCGCTGGTCCACCAGGCGTTGCGGTCATCGAAGGCTCCCGAGGCGTAGAAGACCCGACCCAGCTGGGAAGGCTCTTCTGGTCGAGGGCTGGTGGGCCACCCATGACCAATGAACTGGTTGATCCCCATCAACAAGTGGTCATGGGCCTCAGCCAGGATGTCTAAGGGACTAGAACGAAACGAGGGCGAATGGTTCCACGTCCAGGTCTCAGAAGAGACCACCTGGTGCCCATAGATCTGCGCAGCAGAAGAAGCCCACCGGGCTGCGGTGATGACATCCCACCCCCAACCCTCTCCTTCGATAGCCCCGGCATACCGGTAAGAACTGATCGTCACCGGAGGCTGACCATACCCCTGGATCCTAAACACCAGCCCCTTTGACTCAGCCCAGGAATTCATCACCGCGATGAAGTTCTCCTCAGCCAACTGGGTTTGAGTCCGATGCCAATCCGCCCGGAACTGGGCATGTTCTTCCGAAGTAGTAGTCAGTTTCCATAAATGACCGGTGGGGTCATACCCCCGCCGGGCAGTGAACTCCTGAATCAGATCCGGGGTCCACCCGGCGTCATAGACCTCTAAAGAATCACAGAAAACCGTGGTGATGTTCTCCACCCCCGCGGCGTGAACCAACGGCTCAGCCACCGCCTGGATATGAGCCCGAGTCGCCTCCGCGCTGAGATGATCCAACACCCACCCCTCAGCCCCATGCCCAGCCCGTTTGACGCTCTGCCCAGAAACCCGGGAAATCGCCACCAACACCGTACGCGGACCCCGCCCCTGCGGGATCAACAGATAGGTACCGGTCTCATCAGACTCCGTGGCTAACTGCTCCACACCAGTCAAGGGCTCAGCCCGGGTACCTTCACCGATATAGGCAGCGATAAACTCATCTGCCGGCCAGGCCACCGGCACCGGGATCCGCTGAGCAGTCAACGGCACTTCTTCCCGGATCCATTCAATCCGCCGCGAAGCAATGGACTCATCAACATGCGGGCCCCCATAGGGCCACCCTGACCCCAGGGTCAGATCAAACCGCAACCCCCGGGCCACCGCTTCCCGAGCAGCAAAACCCACATCCGCTAAAAAAGACTCCGAAAGAAACCGGTCACTACCAGCCCCCATCGGATACACAAACGCACACTCAACCCCACCCAAACCAGCAGCAACCATCTGATCCAAATCCCGAACCAGATCCCCCCGATCCACATCCGGACCAAACCACCACCACCGCATCAACACCCTCGAAGCAGGATCCACAGACCCAAACCCACTACGGAGGTGGTCAATCGACGTCGTGCTCATAGTGTTCCGTCCTCTGAGAGTTGATGGATAAAGGGTGATGATCGGGCATCAGGGAGCGAGCGTAGCGGAGGGGACGGCCGGTTTCCCGGACCGCCCCCTCCGTCAGGGTGGTGATGGTGTCACGCCAGAGCGTGGATCAGCCTTCAGATTCCAGGATGGATTCCATCTCCGCCACCATGGCTTCTGCAGCCTCCCGCGGGGTTGCGTTCCCGAAGAAGACGTTCTGGCTGTTCAAGCTGATCGCGTCCGAAAGACCGGCAAAGCCCAAGGGCAGCATCGGCTCCGGTTCGGTGATCTCGCCTTCAAGGTCAGTGACCAGCTCGGCGGCAACCAAGTCCTGACCCTCGACCTCATCCATGACAACCTCGCGGACGTTCTCATTGGCGGGCAGTCCGCGGTCCATGAGGTTGTGGCGCCCGGCTTCCTCCGAGTTGATGAAGTAGTCGATGAACAGCTGGACTTCCTCGGGGTGGTCCGTGCCGGCGTTGGCACCGATGAGCATGGTGTTCTTAAACCACAGACCATTGTCCTCAGCGTTACCGGTAGAGCTGGGGAACCGCAGCGGGATCAGCTCAGTACCGGAGGCCTCAGTCAACGCCGGCAGCTGGTTGGTCCAGGACAGGCCCAGGGCGGCCCGGTTGGTTCCGATGAGGGAGTCCTCCATCACGGCGGATTCCTCCTCGGCCAGCTCGGAGGCGCTGGGCAGGGCTCCGATCTCCATCCAGTGCTCCAGAGTAGCCAGGTACTCCTCGGCCTGATCCACGGTCATGCCGAGCTCGCCCTCCTCGGTGAAGAGGTGGCCGCCCTGCTGCCGCATCCAGACCATAAGCGTCTGGGCGATCGGGTTGTTCAGGGCGTAAGCACCGGTCTCCTCGTGGATCGTCTCGGCGATCTCCTCGAAGTCGTCCCAGGTCCACGTGGTGTCATCGGGCAGCTCCACGCCGGCCTCATCGAAGAGGTCCGGGTTGGCCATCATCACCAGCGCATTGACCCCCGTGGGGATCGCGTACTGGGCACCATCGGCCTGACCACCTTCGACGATGGTCTCGTCGAGTTCGGAGAGGTCGACGTCGGTGAGTTCAAGCAGCTGACCACGGTCGGCGTACTCACGGATGTACTCGTCGTCGAGCTGGATGATGTCCGGCCCGGATCCACCGGCCATCTGTGTGGCCAGCTGGTCCCAGTAGCCGGCCCAGTCGGCGAATTCACCTTCGATGGAGATGTGCGGGTACTCCTCCTCGAAGTCATCAATGATCGCCTGGGTGTTCTGATGGCGGTGGTCGGAGCCCCACCAGGTGAAGCGAAGTTCGACTTCCTCTTCCCCGTTGGCCCCTCCGTTGCCATCGCCGTTGTCGCCGCCACAGGCAGTCAGAGCGAGTGCACCGACCATACCGGCAGCTGCGAGCTTGCCAAATGTACTGTTCCTCATTGTTTCCCCTTAGGTGAGTGATGGTGAAACGGGACAGTGGCGGGGCCCACTGCTCCCATGTGGTCCGCACCACACTACCGTGATTCATCACACAGGGGTGAATCGTTTCAATATCTTTTCGGCATCATAGGTCTCTCAATGAGGAATCAAACGGGGTGCTCAAGGGGTACCTGAGGTACTGAAGGAGTACACGAGCTACCAGATGACGCCACTGACAAGCACAGCGGACTACGGGCGCACGAGCGTGACAATGAGCAAACCGATGACCCCCAAACCCAGGCAGGCCAGCGTCAACCCCACCGCCGAGGCCACCGGGGGGTTGAGCCGCTCGGCCACAATGCCCGCTGAGGCGCTGCGGTAGCGGTGTCGCTGCCCCAAGGCGAGCACCGCAGCCGTCACCAGCGAGGCGGCAAAAAGCACCATGACAAGCACCCCGTGGTAGTTCAGCCAGCGCAAAGAAAACGCCGCGGCGGTGACCAACAACAACAACGTCCGGTCCCAGGCGAGGATGGTTCGTTCCGGCTGGACCCCGGGGTCCTGGTGGGGTGGATGGGTATGCCGCATTTTCTCCGGCCGCCTCAGAGCAGGATGACGGCCAAGAGCCCGCCGGAGGCTGCCGCCACAGCCGCGCTGACCACCGGGGCAATGAGGGGCACAGGCAGGGGCTTACGACGTCGCAAGCTACGTTCGACATTCACCCACCGGAAGAACGCTCCCACACTCAAGGCAATACCCAGCAGCAACAGAGCCACCGCCAGAGCCAAGCGCACCGCAGGGGGGAAGATCTGCTGGGTGAACGCCTCCACGGCAATACCACCGGCCAGCAGCGCCAGGGCGGTACGAATCCAGGAGAGGAAGGTCCGCTCATTGGCCAGGGTGAACCGGGGGTCCGGATCTTCCCCCTCACCCATTAACCGCCGCTCCCACTCCACGGTGTACTCCCCTCTGCTGAGCCTGATGCGCCGCCGTGCTGCCGGACCGGGCGAAGCCGCCTCACTGGATTTCTGCCATGAGGCTCTCGGCCGCCTCCTCCGGTGTCATCCGCTCGAAGAAGACCTCGTCCTGGTACCGCTCCAGAGTATCGGCCACCTCGGTGAACCCAGCGGCAGGGACCGGCTCGGGCGGGCCGAGCTCGTCTTCGATCTCGGTGATGAACTCAGCGGCCGCCAAGTCGGCTTCGGACATCTCATCCAGCAGCGCATCACGAATCTCCGTATTAGCCGGCACACCGCGGTCACTGAGGTTCCACCGGGCGGCACGCTCGTCATTGATGGAGAAGTCGAGGAAGTCGATCACTTCCTCGGGGTGATCCGTACTGCTAGCGGCAGAGACCACCAGCGTGTTGTACCAAAGCCCGGCGTCGGAGGCATTGCCGGTGGGACTGGGGTAGCGCAGCAGGACCAAATCCTCACCGGAAGCATCAGTGAAGGCCCCCAGCAGGTTGGTCAGGTTAAAGGCCATCGCAGCCTCACCGGTGGCCAGCAGCGACTGGTCCTGACCGGCGCCACGATCCTCCGTCATGGTCTGGGCCTCCGGGAAGGCACCAGAGGTCCGGAAGTCATCCAACAGGGCGAAGTACTCAGCCAAGAGGTCCGCATCGAAACCGATCTCCCCCTCGGCATCCATGAAGTACGCCCCCTGCTGGCGCAACCAAGCCTGGAACAGCCGAGCACCATCAGGTCCAGCCGCACCGTAGGCAGACTCATGGTTCTCCGTAATCTCCTGGGCAATATCCCGGAAGTCCTCCCACGTCCAGGTGCTGTCATCGGGCATCGCAACACCGGCTTCGTCGAAGATCCGGGGGTTGGCGACGATCGCCGGGGAATTGATCCCCTGAGCCAGGCCGTAATAGCCACCATCAACACTGCCGGAGGCGACGACGTCGTCGGGAACGTCACTGAGGTCAACGTCGGAGAGATCGAGCAGGGAACCTCGCTCCACGTACTCGCCGAGGTTCCACACATCCATCAGGATGATGTCCGGGGCGTCGTCGGCGGCCAGCTGTGTGTTGAGGCGGTCCCAGTAGCCGTCCCAGTCGTTGTACTCCACTTCGATGGAGACCTCAGGATTTTCTTCCTGGTAGGCCTCAATAATGTTTTCGGTGTTCTGAACCCGGGTCTCCGAGCCCCAGAGAGCAAACCTCAGCGAGACGGAATCGTCTTGGGCATCAGCCCCGGCGCAGGCACTGAGACTGAGCGCTCCGACGGTCAGCGAGGCGAGAGCGAGCGGCACTATTTTGTTCTGCGGCATGACACAACCTTCTCTCCGGGCGAGCAACAAGAGAACTTCTCTGTTCAATGAATCCCGGTCAATTGAAGCTTATGTGTCACGCCTCACAAGGTCAATAAATCGATTCAACTACCTCGGTATGGCGGCATACGTGGGGAGTATTCAGCCATTGCTCAATACTCCCCACGTACCGCATCAGTCCTCGGCGTGGGCCGGAATCAGTCCTGGGTGTGGGTCAGACGCCGGTTCATCGCCACGATGAAGACACCCAGACCGAGCACCAGCAATCCGCCGAGACCCAACAGCACGCTGGCGCGGGTGAAGCCGGTGGTGGCGAGGTCGTCGTCGCCGGCTTCTGCCTCGTCAGTGGGATCCCCAGTGGGATCCTCAGTGGGGGAGGCCGGGTCCGTCGGCTCACCGGTGTCAGTCGGTGACGGGCTCGGAGACTCGGTATCTGTGGGACTGGGGCTGGGGGACTCGTCGTCGTCGACGATGAGTTCAGTGCCATCACAGAGGTCGAGCTCGGAGTTCTCAATGGTGAGATTGCGCAGCACCAGAGAATCCATGCACACTGCTTCGCGGATGCCACTGTCACGCACCGTGAGGTCCTCAAGGGTGAAGTCGGTGTTGTTGTCGAACTCATCCCGCGCGGAGATCACAATGTGCCCGGGACCCTCCACCTCCCCACCGCTGATGGTGTAGTTGTGGCAGTTCTCCAGCAGCATGGCGTCCCCGCCGGTGTCGCGGATTTCCACGTGGTCAATCTCCACACCCCCGGATTCGGAGACACAGAAAATCCCGCGGCCTCCACCGTCGGCGATCACCTCACCGACCCGGATATTAGTGGGGTACTCGCCGTCGATCATGCCGTTGCGGTTGGCCGTGCGGAAGGTGGCATAGCCGGTGCCAGCTGCTGCACCTTCACCGATGACCGAGCCGATCTCCGCGTTCACGGTGTCGTTGAGCAGTACACCGGAGTACCCGGTGTCCACGGCGGTGACGGTGCCGATGGTCAGCCCGTCCACACCGTAGGTCTCCACACCATGGGCTTCGGTACCGGAGACGTAGACATCGTCGATACTGATGTTGCGAGCTTCACGGACGGAGTCGTCGTCGCGCGAATCGATGCGCATCCCGAGCCCGGACTCCAGGCGCAGGTCGATGTGACCGAAGTGCACATCCGAGGAGGTGCGCAGGTAGACCCCGAAGTTCGGGTTGCCGGTGACGTTGAGGAAGGGAACCTCAACGTTTTCCGCGTGACGGATGGCCACTGCGCCGATGTGCTCCTCATAGCTGAACGGCGCCTCATCCCCGGCCACATGGATGGTGCCGCAGGTCTCGAAGCTGGTGTGGTCAGTCAGCTCAACTGCCACGGAGGCGGGGACGACTCCGGAGCCGCGGACCACCACGCGTTCAGTCTGGCTGCGATCGGCGGTGAGGCTGTCCACGGCGGCCTGCATCGCCTCGTGCATGGAGTAGTCCTCGTAGACGACGTCGCCGCCGTTGGTGGCGCGCCAGAGGTAGCCATCCTGTTCAACTTCGGCATCCCCGGGTTCGGCCCCGCACTGGGCGCTCACCTCCCCATCGGGGATGGGATCGGCAGTACGCGGGGTGACCAGCGGGTCAGACTCGGCGGAGATGCCACCAGCATTGACCGCGATGACGGTGTAGTACCAAGGGTATTCACTGGGCCCCTCGGCGGTGTAGCTGGTGTCCTCGGTGACTGCGAGCCGCTCGAAGCGGCCTTCCGGGTTCAGCGCGCGATAGATGTGGTATTCATCGGCGGCGTCACTCCCGGTCCAGGTGATGGTCACCGCGGAAGCATCGGCGGACTCCACAGCGAGGTCTTCAGGGGTGGCCGGCGGATCAATATCCGGGTCAGCGACGGCCACACTGACTGCCTCGCTGTACCCGGAGGTGGCCCCGGCCTGGGAGGTCTGGGTGATGACGTAGTCGTAGCTATAGCCGAGGTCGACGTCGTCATCGGTGTAGGTCTCCGTTGAGGTGATGCCGATCTGGGTGTAACTCTCCTCTCCGGCAGGCGAACGGTAGACGGTGTATTCGGCAGCTCCGGGCATTTCATCCCAGGTCAGCTCGACGGCAGCGGGGTCCGTGCTGACCTCGGCGGTGAGTCCGGTGGGCGCTTCGACCTGGGAAATGTGCAAACCGTTGATTCGCCCATCGTCCTGCAACGTGACGGTGAGTCGGCCATCATCGACGGTGACTTCAGTGGTGTACTCGGCGTATTCACCGGTGCCGCGTGGCTGCAGCGAGCCGGTGTCCTCTCCGTTGATGACCGCGGAGGTGTTGTTCGAGGCCTCCTCATCGCCGGAGAAGATGGTGACGAAATAGTCGCCGTCGGCCAGGTCTACGTAGAACTCGTAGTCCCAGCTGATAACGAAGTCCTGGAGCATGGCGTCGTCATTGGGCGCCGCCCCCCGGTCCCGGCAGTCGACCTCATGGCTGAGGCCATAGCCGGCGTCGGCGTCGTAAACCGTGGTGGGGGTGACTTCGATATGCCCGTCGGCGACGGGGCCGTCTTCACAACCGAAGTCGAAGGCCAGCATCTCGCCGGGTTCGATGTCTAATTGCGCGGCGGCAGGGGCGGCCGGCAGCGGTACCAGCAACGCGGCGACGGCCGCTGAAGCGGTCAGGGCACCGAGTGTGCGGCGTGGGCGGGTTCGGCGGAGCGAACGGAACACAGCAGTCTCCTCATCGAGGTGCGAGCGGGATTGAAACCATTTAACACCGTATGGTGATCTACCTCACACCTCAAGCGTTCCAGCCCATCGGTTGCGATGAGCATTCACCCATACCCTGAGTGCATCGCCTCCGGGGTCACCCCGCGGGCCTTACATCAGCTGTGCACTCTGCGCGAACGGATGGCCAGAGCCACCCCGAGCAGGACCAACCCGGCAAGAACCAAGGCAGTCCACCCGAGGTTCGCCCCCGTGAGGGCCAGACCATCACCGTCGCGGGCCTCAGGATCTGCCGTCGGAGTCGGGGAAGCCCCCGGCTCATCCTCATCAGGGTCCGCTGTGCCCCCGGGTTCTGTGGGGTCAGCAGGTGCCGTGGGATCGGCAGGACCATCCTCATCGGGGCCCGGCGTCGGCGTCTCAGTTTCCGTAGCGCCGTCAGTCGGCGTCGGCGTCGGGGACTCTTCCTCGACCTCGGTAACTGCGGGGTAGACCTCAATCTGCGTGGGGTTGGGGTTAGCGCTCAGCCGGGCCCCGGTGTCCTCGGGAACCACGTCCGTGAGCTCGAAGAGCCCGTGCATCTGAACTGACCCGTCCTCGGCGATCTCCGGGCGGATCTGGTCATAATCAGTGCGGACGAACCAGTCCTCGGTGACCTGAGTGGGGCGGTCGACGTCGTCGTCCTGTGCAGTGGAGGTGAACGCCGTGCCGGCGAAGCCAGGCAGCGCGAGGGTCTCCACCGCCTGAGAGGACAGCTGACCGTTGAAGTAGTTGGTCACATCGTGGAGGAAACTGTCGTCCTGGTCGCGCAGGTCGAAGTTATCGCGTGCACTGTTGGCAAACGAGATCACCCCGGTGGCCCGGTAGTTAGTGGTCTCCGCGTTGGTGTAGAAGGTCACCCCCGCTCCGGACTGGTCGCTGCGCACCAGCCCGTTGTAGACAGTGGTGACATTCTCCAGCTGCGGGTCCGGGCCCGAGTTGGAGGTCACCCCATTGGCGAGGTTGCCGTAGCTGATGGAGTTACGCAGGATGTGGTCACCGGGCTGGGATTCCCCACCGAGTTTGAACCCCATTCCCTGCGAGGTGCGTTCGACATCCTCGTCCGCCTCCAACCAGCCGTTGTTGAACGCCACCGATTCCTCGATGATCGCCTGACCGATGGGACCTTCGGTGGATTTAGCGTAGAGGTCGTAACCGTCGTCGATGTTGTGGTAGCTGATGGTCCAGCGGAACACGTTGCCCTCACCGGCGGTGAGTTTGGCGGCGAACCCGTCGGCGTCATTGGCCTGAGGGTCGGCGTTGTTATGCGCCACCGAGGAGACCACCGTGTTGTAGCTGGGCCACATCTGGGGCGGTTCGGCGGCCGAGCCGGAGATCTGCACACCGGTGTCCTGGTTGTGGTGGGATTCGATGCGTTCGACGACGTTGTGGTGGCCCTGGATGTGCAGAGGCTTCTGGTAGCCCTGACCGTTGGTGATCTCCAGGTTGTACAGATGCCACCAGTCCCCACGCAGGATGATCCCGCCGCCGGAGGAGTTCTCCAGGTCCAGGGTGGCCCGGGCCCCGGGTTCTGACATCAGGGTGATGGGGTCATCCTCAGTACCGGAGTTACCGCGCTCGATCCGCACAGCCTCCTCCAGGGCGTAGGTGCCATCGGTGAGCACAATCTGCTGACCGGGCTGGGCGTAGGCCACCGCAGTGTGGAGGTCCACCGGGTTGTCTTCGGTCCCGGCACCCTCCTGCGAGGCCTCCGGGGAGACCCAGATCGACTCCCCCGGCTGACCGAAGGCATCGACGGTGAAGCTCAGGCTGATCTGTACCGGGTCGGTGGATTCGAGCTCCTCATTCTCATCGAAGTGCGGCTGCTCGGCGTCCGGGGTCAGCTGGGCGGTGAATTCATTCTCACCCGGCTGAAGACCGCTGAGGCTGACCTCGGCTGGCAGGCCCGGTTCGGCCTCGACGGTCTCGGTGACTTCCTCCCCGTCGGTGTCGAGAATGACGACGTCGCCGTAGACAGTACTGGTCAGCGGCACCGCGAGCTCGCTGTGCGGGGTGGTGGATGTGACATCGGCACTCAGCCGCGGGGTGATGTACCGGGTGGGAGCTTCCTCGGCAGCCTCGTCGTCATCGGGGTGGATGGTCTCGAAGTCCCAGTCGGTGACGGTGACGGCGATGTCCCGAGCGGCGAAGAGCCCCAGGTAGAAGCTGTCCTCACTCTGGGTGAGGAGCACATCGGGGTCGTAGAAGACGACTTCTTCCTCCTCGCCGTCGCGGTGCCAGATGGAGTGGAACCCGGTGTTCGACCGGCGCAGGGTGAAGGTGTAGGTCTCCCCGGTTTCGAACCGCGGCGGGTTGGTGTTGGAGCCGATGGTGTAATCGGGCTTGTAGTCCCAGTCGAAGGCGCGCGAGTCGCTCATGTCCCGTTCGGCGCTGGGCTCGGTGGGTCCACCGGTGTACCCGTGGACGAACTTCCCACCGGGGGTGCCGTAGCGTACGCCTTCCTCTCCACCGGCACCGAATTCGTATTTGGCGGTCATCGTGCCCGCGGAATTGAAGTATCGGGCGGCGGGTTCGTTGGGGATGAAGTCGTCCACGGCGATAATCCCGAAGCCGGACTGGTTGTCCTTGCCTTCGGCGTCGTCAACAAAGAATTCAGCGGTGAGGGTGAAGTTCTCAGTCTCGGGGTCGATTTCGGTGTAGTGGTACCAGAAGCCGTCCTCGGAGTCGGCGATCTTGCCGTTATTGCCGATGAGGTCGAACTCGATGGTCCCGTCCTCATGCTCGGTGACCTCACCACCGGAGCCCACGCCGGCGTGGGCAGTGTCCCACCGCTGGACTTCGCCGGCCACAGTGAACTCACTCGGCTCGGAGGTGGCGGTGTCGTCCCCGCGGACAGCGGTCACGGTGACCTCGTAGCTCTCTGCGACGGTGAGATCAGCGATCTGAGCTTCGGTCTCGGTGACCTCGGCGGCGTCGTCGTACTCTTCGTCTCCGGCGGCGCGCACCGCCACGGTGTAGCTGTCGGCCTCGTCCACCTCATTCCACTGCACGGTGGCCACAGCAGTGTCCCCGTCGACCTCAGTGGTGAGTACCGAGGTGATCTCCGGGGTGCCCAATGGCAGGATGAACCCTTCGTAGCGCTCCGGGGCGGAGAGGATCGGGGCGTCTTCGCTGTGCCGTTCGAGCTGGACTTCGACCTCGTAGTCTCCGGAGGCATCCGGGGTCAGGGCGATGGTGTCGGCCTCTGACGGGGAGACGGAGATCTGCTCGTCAACCACCTCACCGGTCTCATCGAGGAGGAATGCCCGAGCCAGGTCCCCTCCTTGGGGGCCGACGACGCCGGCGTAGCTGACCTGGATCTGGGCAGGGTTGTCCTCTGCCACCGTGAGGTTTTCAATGATCGGGGCCTGGACTTCGTCCCAGGGCGTGGTCTCGGGCAGAGTACCGGGGTCGCCGATCTCCATGGCGTAGATGTTCACCCCGGAGTCGGGGGAGGCGATCCAGTAGGTGCCATCCTCCTCGATGGTGAATCGCTCAGCGGGCAGGATCTCCCCGGCGTTGCCACGGTAGGCGGGCACGGTGTCTAGTTCGGTCCACTCGGCGTCGTAGAGCCCCAGTGCGCGGTCGGCATCCCCGCCGCCGGATTGGGCGTAAACGGTGACGGTCTCCCCGGCTTCGGCGTCGAACTGGACCGAGCGGCCTTCGGCGTCACCGGCGCCGTTGAGCTGCAGCCGTTGGGTGAAGGTCTCGCCGGTCTCAGAGGACCGGCTGTGCTCACTGACCGTGACCTCGGCGGTGTCGCTAGCCCGGATGGTGAAGTCCCCAGCGGTGAGGTCCTCGGTGTGGTCCCCCAGGGGGAGGTCATCGGCGCGCAGGGCGCCTGCCGTATCCCCGGCGGCAGGGGCTGTGCTGATGAGCAGCAGGGAAGCGGCTGCCACCAGGCTCACCGGCACGCGGGCAGAAGGGGCTCGGTGCATCAGAACTCTCCTCATTGAGATGCGAGTGATGTGATCCGCTCCTCACGCTATGCGTGATACAGATCACACCTCAAGAGTCCTGTGGCACCGATCCTCTATGCCGCGATGCACCCGAGGCATGACCGCACCCAGACCCTCACCGGGGCGGCACAGCAGCCCTACTGGATCTCGGACTCCATCTCCGCGTGCATCGCCTCGGCGGCCTCGGCGGGGCTCATCCGCCCGTGGAGCACTTCATCGTGGTACCGGTAGAGGATGTCCGGGAACGCGGAGCCGCCCATGGCTGGAACCGGCTCGGCTTCGCCGAGGTCGGGCTCGAGGTCCTCGATGAACTCGGCCACCCGTAGTTCGGCGCCGTCGAGCTCCTCGGTGATGAGCTCGCGGATTTCGGTGTTCGGCGGGATACCACGTTCGGCCATATCGATCAGTGCGGCCTCTTCCGAGTTGACGAAGAAGTCGATGAACTCCTGGACCTCATCGGGATGGTCCGTACCGGCATAGCCGGAGAGGAACATCGAGGATTTGTACCAGGGTGCGGCGTCGGCGGCGTTGCCAGTGGGGCTGGGGAACCTCAGCAGTTCGAGCTCGGCGCCGGAGGACTCCGTCAGTGCCACCGCCTGGTTGGACCACCAGGGCCGCATGGCCACCTCACCGGTAGTGGTCATCGACTCATCGGGGCTGACGGCCTGGTCCTCACTCTGGGCAGAGGCTGGCGGGCTGGCGCCATCTTCCATGAGGTCAAGCATGAACTGGAAGTAGCTTTCAGCGTCCTCGACACTGAAACCGAGTTCCCCCTCGGCGTTGGAGAGGTGCCCACCCTGCTGGCGGGTCCAGGTCTGGAAGCCACCGGTCTCATCGAAGTTCCCCGAGCCCCAGGCGCCCTCGACATTCTCACTGATCTCCGCGGCGATCTCGGCGTAGTCGTCCCAGGTCCAGGTGCTGTCATCGGGTAAGTCCACGCCGGCTTCGTCGAAGAGATCCGGGTTGGCCAGCATGGTGAAGGCGTTGATACCGATGGTGATGCCGTAGAGCCCACCTTCGGTCCGCCCGGAGTCGACGACAGTCTCGTCGAACTGGGAGACGTCGACATCGGAGAGGTCCAGCAGGGAACCACGATCGGCGTACTCGCGGAGGTAGAGCTCATCCATCTGGATGATGTCGGGGGCGTCGTCGGCGGCGGTTTGGGTGGCCAGGCTGTCCCAGTATCCGTCCCACTCGCCGTAGTCAGCCTCGATGGTGATGTGCGGGTTCTCCTCCTCGAAGGCGTCAATGATCTCTTGAGTGTTCTGGTGCCGAGCATCAGAACCCCACCACGCGAAGCGGAGGGTGACGTCGTCGTCGTCACCTCCTCCCCCATTGCCGCCGCAGGCAGTCAGCAGTAGCCCTGCGGTCATGATTCCGGCGGTGAACTCGACTGCGCGTCGGCGCGTAGGTGTGGCCATGGCCCTGAGCCTTTCCGGCACGCCTTCATCCTTGAGGCGGCCTGTGGTGAGAACTCGGTGAAGACGACGTGGGTGCGTGCGGTCCGCTGACCGCTGCCGGGTCCGCGCTGGCATGCCCGCACCCGATATGTGATTTATATCACCCTAGAGTTTAGCCGGGCAAGGGTTTTCCACCGCCTGAAGCCTGAGGTGCGACGACGGCGATAAGGTGACACTGTGATGTGACCGGCGCCGCATCCTTCCGGCGCGTGAATAACCCCAGGGGAGATATGCCTGCTGAGACACAGACCGTGCTGCTGATCGGCCTCGACGGCTTTGGCCGTAACCACCTGCGCAACCTGCACCGGCTCGCTGAAACCGGCGCGGCCGAACTCATTGCCGGGGTCAGCCTCTCCGACCCGGGCCCGGAGGTCCGCGGCGACATCCCCGTCTACCAGACACTGGCCGAGGCGCGGGAGGCCGGGCACCGCCCGGACATCGTCATCGTCTCCACCCCCATCAATACCCACTATGAACTGGCCTCCCAGGCACTGGCCATGGGCGCCGACGTCCTCGTAGAGAAACCACCAACGGCGACCCTGCAGCAGTTCACCGACCTGCTGGCCGAAGCGGAGCGCTCCGGCCGCCGGGTGCAGGTGGGCTTCCAGTCCATCGGCTCGCACGCCTTACCGGCTATCGAGAAGCTGCTGGCCTCAGGCCGGATCGGACAGTTGCGCGCAGTGGCGGCCTCGGGGCTGTGGTTGCGCCGCGAGGCGTACTATCAGCGTGCTCCGTGGGCCGGTAAACGCGTACTCAACGGGGTTCAGGTGGTCGACGGGGTGGTCACCAATCCCTTGGCCCACGCGGTGAAGACCGCCCTGCACATCGCCGGCGCCAAAGAGCTCGACGACGTCGCCGAGCTCAGCTGCGAGCTCTACCACGCACACCGGATCGAGGCCGATGACACCTCGGTGGTGCAGCTGCGCACCACCGCTGGGATTCCGGTCACCGCCGCCTTGACCCTCTGTGCTCCCGAAGAGCAAGACCCGTGGATCACGATCGCCGGGACCGAAGGGGAAGCAATCCTCTATTACACCCGCGATGAGCTGCACATCCGACCGAATCGGGAAACACCCCGGGATAACCCGGCCCAGAGCGAACCAGAAGTCCTGCACTTCGGGCGCACCAACCTGCTGGAAAACCTCATCGAGGTCCGCACCGGGGCTGCCGAACAGTTGCTCTCCCCGTTGGCCGACCACGGAGCCTATATGCGGGTTCTGGAGGCGGTACGCACCGGGGAGGACCCTCAGCAGATCGAGGAGCAGCACCTGCTGTATGCCGATGAGGGGGACCAGCGTCACCCGATCATCCCGCATATCGAAACCTTTATCGCTCGGGCGGTGCGGGCGCCGTCGTCGTACTCCTCCCTGGGTGCACCGTGGGCCAAGGAGCCTGCCACCTCCGGTGAGTTGGCGGTCAGCACAGACAGCGCCCGCCGCGTGGTGGCGGCGCTGCGCACCGGCGAGGACATCTCCCCCACGGATTCCCCCCGTCCCTTCCTCGACGAGGTCCGGACCCTGGGTGGTGTGATCGTCTCCGACCAGCAGCCGCTGGACCACACCTGGCACCTGGGAGTCGGTGTAGCCCTGCAGGACGTCAACGGCAACAACTTCTGGGGCGGGCGCACCTATACGCGCGACGCCGGACGCTATATCTGGCGGGCCGATCACGGGCGGATCACCACCGTCACCGAGAACCTCGAACCCACTGAGGCGGGCGAGACCCTGGTGCAACAGCTGGAGTGGATCGATGCCACCGGCCAGCCGATCCTGCGGGAAGAACGCACTGTGGCCACCTCACCCTCCGACACCAGCGGTGATCGAGCCACCCCACAGCAGGCCTGGGCGTTGGATTTCTCCTTCGCGCTCACCCCGGCCCGGGACGAGCCGGTCTCACTAGGCAGCCCCGGGTCCAATGGGCGTGTCCGCGGCGGATACGGCGGGTTCTTCTGGCGGTTACCGGCAGTAGAAGACGCGCTGATCCTCACCGCTGATGCTGAAGGGGAAGAGGCAGTCCATGGCAGCCTCACCGACTGGCTGGCCATCAGTGGCGAGTTCACCCCACTGCCCAGCCGTCACGGAGCCGGCGGACCAGCCACGCTGCTGTTCCTGCGCGGTGACGGGTTGGGACTCGGCACCGCCCGCCGCACCACCGATGAACTGGCCGCCGGGACCGATGCGGCCTCCGGCAACCCAGACCCGTGGTTTGTCCGTTATTCCGGCTACCCCGGGATTGGGATGTCCCTGGCCTGGGACACCGCCGTGGTGACCCAGCCTGGCGAGACAGTGCAACGCAGCGTCCGTGTCCTGGTGGCCGACGGGCGGATGAGCGCTGAGCAGATCACCGCCTGGGCCCAGGCGGCCCGGCAGACGGATACCCGGCCGATATTGGACAATCCCCGCCGCGGCACCGTGAGATAGCCGCAGCGCACAACCCGATCAGGAGAGCTCATGACCACTGACACCACCGGTGCGGCCGGATCACCGGCTGAGGAACTACACGCCAAACACGCACGCCTGCTGACGGTCCTTGATGAGACCGGAGCCGACGCCGTCGTGCTCTCCTCTGCGGGGGCGCTGGCCTGGTTGTTGGCCGGGGCTCGGGTGCATATCTCCCTGGCGGGTCCGCCGATCCTGCGGGCGGTGGCCCACCGTGACGGAGTGGAGGTGGGGGTGTTCTCCAATGAGGCTGAGCGCATCCGCACCGAGGAGCTCACCGGGCTGTTGGACTCCTCGGCGGTGAAGCTGGGGGTCCATGAACTCGACTGGTATGACGACGTCGACGACGTCGGCTCCTGGCTACCGCAGAGCGCCGGGTGGAAACTCACTGACGAATCCGCGGCCGCTCTGCCGCTGCGCACCGCGCGGGCCAGTCTGCTCGAGGTAGAGATTGAGCGGTACCGCGCGCTGTGCACCGATGCGGCGACCGCGTTGACCGATGTGCTCTCTGAGGTCACCCCGGAGACCACCGAACGTGAACTGGTAGCCGGCCTCGCGCCGCGGATCATCGCCGCCGGTGCTGACCCGGTGGTGATGCTGGCCAACGGGGAGTCCCGGGCGGCACACCGGCACCCCCTGCCCACAGATGCGCCGCTGGGCCGCCGTGCGATGGCCGTGGTGTGTGCGCGCCGGCAGGGTCTCATCGCTAATGTCACCCGGTGGGTGGGCTTCGGTGACCCACTGCCGGGGGAAGAGGAACTGGACACCGCGATCGGTCTGGTGGAGGCCGATGCTTTTGCCGCCCTGGTGCCGGGTCGCCGGCTGGAGACGGTCTTGGAGACCCTGAAGGAGTCCTACCCGAACCGTGGGTTCACCACCGATGAGTGGACCAAGCACCACCAGGGTGGGGCAGCCGGTTATCAGGGACGTGACCCTCGGGTTTCGCCCGGAGTGCCCGACCTCATCCACCCGAACCAGTCATTCGCGTGGAATCCCACCGGGTACAGCGAGGAGCTCGGCGTCGCCGCCAAGGTGGAGGACACCGTGGTGTTGCGCGAGGGCAGCGAACCCGGCAGCCGGTGGATCGATGTGCTCTCCGTCGATGAGCGGTGGCCCACAGTGGAGGTGGCGGGGCGGCGTCGTCCCGCCGTTCTGCGCCGGTAAGTGCCGCTCAGGCAGGCAGGTTCAGCGAGCCGGGTGGCGTTGACCGGTCCGACGACGCCCACCACCACTGCGGCGAGGGGAACCATGGCGCCCGGCACCCCGAGCACCCGAACGGCCAGAGGGGCGTCCCCCGGAGTGGGATGACGGCTGAGCCGGCGCTGCCGGTTGCACGTAGGGAGCCGGTTCACCCACCAGGTCAGTCACCTCAGTGGAATCGCTGGTCACCGCCAAGGGCTGCGCCTTGATGGCCGCCTTGCGCAGCAGGGTCTGGGTGTCGCGGCGCTGCTCAGGCAGCATCACGGTCACCACATCACCGCTGGATCCGGCCCGGGCAGTGCGGCCCGAACGGTGCAGGTAGGCCTTGTGCTCAGCCGGGGGGTCCACATGGACCACCAACTCCACGTTGTCGACATGCACACCGCGGGCTGCCACATCGGTAGCCACCAACACTCGGACATCCTCACCACTGAATCTGGCCAGGTTTCTATCCCGCGCGTTCTGCGAGAGGTTCCCGTGCAGATCCACGGCCGGGGTGCCGGCGGACGTCAGCTGCTTGGCCAGCTTCTTGGCCTGGTGTTTGGTGCGGGTGAACAGGATGCGCTTACCGGTTCCGGAGGCCAGCGCTTTCACCAAGGGTTTCTTCTGCTCGGCGGAGACCTCAAAAATGTGGTGGGTCATCGCCGAGACATGTGAGGTGGGCTCATCCACCGAGTGCAGCAGTTGGTTGTGCAGGAACCGTGTGACCAGCTTGTCTACCCCGTTGTCCAGGGTCGCGGAGAAGAACATGCGCTGACCCTCCGAGGGGGTATCAGCCAGGATTCGGGTGACACCGGGCAGGAAGCCCAAGTCCGCCATATGGTCAGCCTCGTCCAGCACAGTGATCTGCACCCGGTCCAGGGTCAGTTCACCCTGGCGGAGCAGATCCTCGAGTCGGCCGGGGCAGGCCACCACAATGTCCACGCCTTGGCGAAGAGCAGCCACCTGCCGCTTCTGACTGACCCCACCGAAGACAGTGGTGGTGCTCAGTCCCACAGTGTCCGCCAAAGGGGCAAGCACGGTGTTGATCTGCGTGGCGAGTTCCCGGGTGGGGGCCAGCACCAGACCGCGCGGTCGGCGGGGGGCCGAGCCGGTTGGGGTCTCGGCCAGGCGTGCGATCAGCGGCAGGGAGAAAGCCAGGGTCTTACCGGAGCCGGTCTTGCCCCGACCTAGTACGTCCCGTCCCTGCAGAGTATCCGGCAGGGTCTGCTGTTGGATGGGGAAAGCGGTGAACTTGCCCTCGGCTGCAAGGGACCGCACCAGGGGAGCGGGCACGCCGAGGTCAACAAAAGTGCTGGGGGTATCAG
Source organism: Nesterenkonia alba DSM 19423 (assembly GCF_000421745.1). GTDB lineage: Bacteria > Actinomycetota > Actinomycetes > Actinomycetales > Micrococcaceae > Nesterenkonia > Nesterenkonia alba. The sequence goes on along the minus strand of NZ_ATXP01000005.1, from coordinate 180,070 downwards.
AGATGGGACTTACCTTTCGAAATGCGCCAGACAGCAAGGAGCAGCAGAATTCTGCGCCAGGGAGTGGCAGGGGCGATTGCACCGGATAGTGCACTCGAATCGCCGCGAGAATTGCTGAAAACCTTCCTACGACGCAACGGTCTTCATCAGACCGAAGCCCTCACTCTACCGCACCGGACCACAGCGCAGAGAACTCAGCCGATGATCTCTTCGACCTCATCCATGAATTGGGCTGCGGCCTCCTGCGGGGTCATCCGACCGAAGAGCACCTCATCGTTGAGCCGTTCGAGCAGATCGGTGACAGCGCCGGCGCCGATGGGTGGGGTGGGCGGGGCGTCGAGGATCTCGTCTTCGACCTCGTCGAGGAACTCGGCGGTGATCTGGTCGGCTTCGTCGAAGTGCTCTTCGACGTGGTCACGGACTTCAGTGTTGGCCGCGAGTCCGCGGTCACTGAGGATAATCTCCCCGGCTTCGGGACTGTTGAGCATCCAGTCGATGAAGATCGCCGCTTCTTCTGGATGGTCAGTCTCGGCTGACATGGAGATGGCCATAGCGGGCTTGAGATAGATACCGGTGCGTTCGAACTCCTGCTCACCGGGGAAGCGCAGCAGTTCGATGTCACGTCCAGAGGCATTGGACAGCGTGTGCAACTGGTTACTCCAGAACGTGTCGATGGCCGCCTCATTTGTGGCCAGTAATGATTCTTCGGGGCCCATGCGCTCATTGGCTACTCCCGCCGGTGGGGCCGCACCCGTTTCGATGAGTTCCAGGTGGTGCTCCCACAGCTCGGCAAGCAGCTCCTCATCGAAGCCAATCTCGCCATCCTCGGTCCACATATTCTGTCCGTTCTGACGGAGCCAGACATTCAGCGGGCCTTCGATGAACCCGAATTCTCCGGTGCCGTAGACACCGTCGGGGGTGTTTTCGGCCACGGCGAGCATCGTCTCCCGGTAGTCCTCCCAGGTCCAGGTGCGATCATCGGGGATTTCCACCCCGGCGTCGTCGAAAATCTGCGGGTCCACCATGATCGAGTAAATATTCGCCCCGGTGGGGATGCCCCAGAGTCCGTCGTTGAATTCCCCGGATTCCAATAGCGAGTCTTCAATCTGGGAGGTGTCGATGTCGTAGTCGTTGAGATCGGCCAGGGTGTCGCGTTCGGCGTATTCGCGCAGAAACCGCTCTTCCTGCATCATCACGTCGGGGGCGTCACCGCCTGCGGTGCGCACAGCCAGCTGGTCCCAATAGTCGTCGAATTCGGTGTACCCGTGGTCGATGGTGATGTTGGGGTGTTCTTCTTCGAAGAGTTCAACGAGTTCTTCGGTGAGCTGGTATCGGGTGTCCGAGCCCCACCATTCGTAGCGGAGGGCGACCTGGTCGTCATCAGACCCGTCCCCGCCTCCTCCGCAGGCTGTGATGGCCAGTCCTCCGACGACGCCGGCGGCCAGTGCCTGCGGAAAGAACCTTCTGCGTTGCATACTCTTCTCCACTCTTTTCACCATTGAATTTATGGGCGACGTCGTTCGCCTCACCCATTTTCGTTATGTATGTGATCTGAATCACTAAGTTGTGGAGTGACTGTACCGGCGCAACGAGCTCGCACTCAAGAAAAATTGACCATGCAGGCGGTGCACTCTGGGTATATTGCGAAACACTCAAAGACTCACGCGCGGGGCCGGTGACCACCTCTTGCCATCCCACTGAACATCACCTGAACCCTTGCTGACCAGGGGCTGAGGCGTACCTGATTTCATGTGTGAGCCGGATCACCCGTAATATGTCTCATGGCAAGGCAAAATCCTCTTCGCCGAGGAAGGGTACAGAAGATGCGCAGAAGAACAGCACAATTGACAGCGACCACTGGGGCTTTAGCTCTAGCCTTGACGGCCTGCGGAAACGGTGGCAACGGAGACGACGACGAGGTCACCCTGACCTTTACCTGGTGGGGCGGGGATACCCGTCACGCTTACACCGAAGAGATGATCGAACTCTTCGAAGAAGAGAACCCCGGCATCACGATTGAGCCCCAGTATGGGGAGTGGGATGGCTACTGGGACCAGCTGGCCACCCAGGCCGCGGCCCAGGATCTGCCCGATGTGGTGCAGATGGACCAGATGTACTTGGGTGAGTACGTACAAAACGGTGTACTGAACCCCATCGAAACCGTTGACACCAGCGAGTTCCCGGAGGAGCTTCTGGCCAGCGGGGAACACGACGGCGAGCTCTACGGTATGCCGGTGGGCTCCACGGCCTCTGTGCTGGCCATGAACGAGGAGTTCTTCGAAGAAGCCGGGGTGGAGATTCCCGACGACACCACCTGGACCTGGGACGACTACGTGGAGATCACCGCGGAGATCTCAGAGAACACTGACGGCTACGGGATGGCCCAACCCTTTGGCGACGGCGGCTTCGAGATCTGGCTGCGCCAGCACTACGGGGTGGATAACGTCGACGCCGAGGGCAACCTCGAATGGGAGCCAGCCCAAGCCGAGGGCTACTTCGAGCTACTCGGCCAGATGCAAGAGGCCGGTTCCTTCCCCTCCACGGCAGAGATCTCCGAGGACCGGGGTGCCACCCTGGAGCAGACCTACATCGCCACCGGACAGGCAGCGCTTGATGGCTGGTGGGACACCAACCTCATTGCGCTCTCAGCCAATGAGGGCGTGGAGCTGACTCCGGTGATGATGCCCTCGGAGACCGGCAACGCCGCCGAGGCCCAGATGTACTACAAGGCCTCGATGATGTACTCGGTCTACGCCGGCAGTGACCACCCGGAGGAGGCCGAACTGTTCATCGACTTCATGGTGAACAATGAGCAGGCCTTGGAACTGCAGGAAATCGAGCGCGGCATTCCGGGCAATGAGTCAGTCCGTGATGCGATCCGCGACGACCTCGACGAGATCGAGACCTCCATCCTGGAGTACAACGAGGGCTTAGAGGACGTGGTGGCCGACCCGCCGCCGCTGCCGCCGGAGGGCTTCGGTGCGGTGCAGGACATTGTCTTCCGGTATGAGGAAGAGTTCCTCTTCGGCAACCTCAGTGCTGCTGAGGCCGCCGAGGGCATGCATCAGGAGATCGAAGAGGCCCTGAACTAAAGCTCCTCTAGTAGGTCAGCAGTAAACGGTCCCGCACCACTTCATCTTCGAGGGAGGCCCCGCCGCGCTGGAAGCGCCGGAGCATCGCCCGGCCGACGGTGACGGCGGCCTCCCGTTCGAAGAGCGTGGGAGGGAAGTCGTGGAGCACTTCCTTCAGCCCAGATTTTTTGGTGCCGTCAATGGAGAGCAGGACCTTCACACCCCGCTCCTTGGCGCGGTCGATCTCCGCTACGAGCTCCTGTAGTGAGAATCCCTGGGCGCCGTAGAGAATTTTCTGGGAGTCCGAGTATGGCGGGTCACAGTAGACGACGTCGCCGGCGCGCGCCTCAGCCAGAGACTGGCGGAAATCCCGAGCGTAGAAAGCGGTACCGGTGACCCGCTGGTGCCACATGTGCACGCGGGAGGCGAACGACGTCGTCGTAATCGGCATATGTGCCCCACACGGGGTGGACATGGAACCGTCATTTTTCCGGAACCGGATGACTCCCCCATAACAGGCCCGAGCAATGAACACCAGGCTCTCTCCGGAGGGGGCCCGGTTGTAGTCAGCCAAAGCTGCCGCGTAGACGGCGCGTTTGCCCTCGTGGTCCTCGAACTGGTCGCGGTAGTGGGCGTAGGCGGCAATGAGCCGGCCGGGATCCCGGGCCAGCATGGTCCAGATGTCGATCAGCGGGGCGAGCGCGTCGGCGGCGATGGCCCGCTGCGGAGCCAAGGTGCCCAGTACTCCTCCAGCACCGAGGAAGGGCTCGTGGTAAGTCTCCCAGTGATCGGGGAAGAAGGAAATGATCTCCGGTGCCATGCGCTGCTTATTGCCCACCCATTTCAGCAACTGAGTGGTGAAGCGCGGACCGGAGGTACGCGGCGGATCCAGCTCACCGGCGTCGGTCATTGTCACCCCCTGACCGTACAGTATCGACATACCAGACAGCGTATGGGGCACCGCTGACACCTGCGTTGTCCCACCGGGTGTCACCGCACGAGTTCAGGAGGAGATAGATGCGGCCAAACAGCCAGTGGTACGGACGGGACAATGCCTTCTGGGCGTATGTACGCATCGTCTCCGAGGAACTCAAATATGCCCGCCGCGGGGCTGATGAGGTCCGCACCGCCACCCAGGATGAGATCCGTGGCGCACTCCAACGGTTGGGCCGCCCCACCGAGGCCCTTGATGGTCCGCTCGGCGCAGATCTGGAGGCGTACTTCTCCTACCGTGCGGATCTGCTGAACACCTATGCCCGGTCCCAGTTCATGGATGCTGCCCAAGCGGCCGAACTGTTCGAGCAGGTGGTCCGGGACTACACCACCGGAAGCACGCCACTGTTCAACACCAAGGGGCGCGAGAACGGCCGGCTCTACGAAGTCCGCGGTGGAGTGCCGGTGCCTGTTCCGATGAACAAACAGACCGGAGATAAGCGGGCTCCGGCGTTCTTCACCGGAATCATCAACATTATGGTCTCGCACTGCCTGGGTGGGCAGACCTTTGACCCGGACCCGCGCCAGCTGCCGGTATTGGACTACGACGGCGCCCTGCACGCGGCCATGTCACGGCGGATGGATGGGGCCTACCCCAGTTCCATCAACCCGATCGCCATGTGGGAGATCAAGGAGTACTACTACACCACGACCTTCGGCTCCAAGATCAGCGACGCCGTCTACATCACTCAGCTCGACGGCTTCGAACTGGCAAAGTTCAGTACGGAGACCTCGATGGCGGTGAAGCTGTATCTGGCCATTGACGCGTACAACACCTGGTGGAATGACGGGAAGTCCTACCTCTGCCGGATTGTGGACCTGCTCCATCAGCGCGAAGGGGTCGACTAGATCCTCATCGGCCGAGAGGTCTACACCGAGATCCCCCGTCTCGTGGAGGAATGGAAAAGCCAAGCCGCCACCACTCGCCCCGCCCCGTCGTCGTAATCACTCCAGGTCACCCCGGCTTTTGTGTGACACAGTTCACCCTGTGAGGCAGATCACGTTAGTATGTCTTCCGGCAGGACAAATTCCACTGTGAAGGGGACACGACCATGCGTACACGACCCGGCCTGGCATGGACGGCAGGCATTTCCGCGGCAGCACTGGCATTGACCGCCTGTGGCGACAACGGCAACGGCGGCAATGGCGGCGCCGACGGTGAAGAGGAGGTGACGCTGACCTTCACCTGGTGGGGCGGCGACGTGCGTCACCAGTACACCCAGGAAATCATCGAGCTCTTCGAAGCCGAATACCCGCACATCACGGTGGAACCGCAGTACGGCGAGTGGGACGGCTACTGGGACCAGCTGGCCACCCAAACCGCAGCCCAAGACACTCCCGACATCATCCAAAAAGACCTCGTCTACTTAGCGGAGTACATCCAGAACGGCATTCTGCTGGAACTAGACACTGACATCATCGACACCAGCGAGTTCCCCGATGAACTCATCGATACCGGTGTCTACGAGGACGCGCTCTACGCCATGCCGGTCGGCTCCACAGTGCTGGCCTATGGAACGAATCCCGCGTTGCTCGAAGAAGCCGGCGTGGAGGTGCCCGACGACGAATCGTGGACGTGGGACGATCTGCTTCAGATCTCCGCAGAGGTCTCGGAGAACACAGACGCCTACGGACTGGGCGGGACCTTCCCCTCCACTGAGTTTGAGATCTGGCTGCGCCAGAACGCCGGAGTGGACATCGTCACCGAGGACGGCGAACTGCCCTGGAGCCCTGAGGACGCAGCCGATTATTTCGACCACCTGGGCGAGTTCCGCGACGCCGGCGCGTACCCCTCAGCCGCGGAAATCTCCGAGGAACGCGGAATTGCCCGCGAGCAGACCCTGCTGGCCACCGGCGGTGCGGCGATGCTGCCCTCGTGGGACACGATGCTGGTGGCCCTGTCCAGTAATGACGGTGTGGACCTCGAACCACTGATGCCGCCGAGCAACACCGGCAATGCCGAGGATGCGGAGCTGTTCTACAAAGCCTCCATGTTCTACTCGGTGTACGCCGGCACTGAACACCCGGAGGAGGCCCAGTTGTTCGTCGACTTCCTGGTCAACGACCCCGAAGCCGGTGAGCTACAGCAGATTGAACGCGGTATTCCGGGCAATGAGTCCTTCCGTGAGGCAATTCGTGATGACCTCGACGAAGTCGAGACCCGGATCCTTGACTACTCCGAACGGGTGGAGGAGTTCGTCGGTGACGCTCCGCCACTGCAGCCCGAGGGCTTCGGCGCGGTCCAAGACATCGTGATTCGCTACGAAGACGAGTTCTTCCACGGCAACATGGACGCCGAGGAGGCTGCCGAAGGCATGCACCGCGAAATCGAAGAGGCCATCGGCTAAGGGGTTGTGCCTTCGAGCCTTACATCCACGCCGTGGAGCCGTCCGGGCGCACGGGGACCTGGCGTTGCCAGTGAATCCAATCGTCTGCTGCGAGCGCGTCCATATCGATCTCGACTCCCCATCCGGGACGATCCGGACGCAGTTCAAGGTACCCGTCAACGGGGCGATAGGGGTCCTTGCACCAGGAGACTTCCTCCGGTTTGTACTCCAGGATCATGAAGTTGTGGATGGCGGCTGCAAAGTGAACATTCGCCGCCGTGGCCAATGGACCCATGGGGTTATGTGGGGCGATATCCACTTGATGCAGTTCAGCCAGATGGGCGATTCTCATCATCTGCGTCAGGCCGCCGACAACGCAGATATCCGGTTGGGCAATGTCCGTCCCGCCTGCGTTCAATAAGTCGAGGAACTCGTGAGGAGAGTACAGGGATTCCCCCGTCGCCAGTGGAACGGTCAATGTCTGACGAAGGGCACCCCAGGCTTGTTTATGTTCCGGCCGTAAAGGCTCCTCAAGGAACATCGGGTCGTACGGGGCAAGGGCCTGACCCATCTGAGTCGCTTGATGCGGAGACCACAGACAGGCATGTGCATCGAACCCGAATTCCAGGTCGGGCCAGAGCTGTCGGATTGTTCCGAACCACTCTTCGAGCTCACGCAGCAAGACACCGAAACGGACGGTATGAAGGTCCTTCCGGTAGGGGCTGAGCTTAAACGCACTGTAGCCTGAGGCCTCCTGGAGAGCTGCGATACGTTCTCCGAGGTCTTCAATATCCGGTGCACTATAAAGGCCGGCATACACTTTGACCCGGTCACGCATCGCACCACCCAGCAGCCGGTACACCGGGACCCCCAGGGCTTTGGCGGCAATATCCCAGAGCGCGTGGTCAATGGCCGCGATCGCTGCAAGCCCGAGCGACCCAGGGGGAAATCTCAGCGCCTGATGGAGGTACTGGTTCACATATCCCGGGCTCGTCGCCGACATGCCACGAATCTGCTCAAAGAGGTACTCGAGTAAGGGAGGGTAAGCTAAGTCCGGCCCGTGGTTGTATACCTCAGACCACCCCTGGATTCCGTCATCGGCGGTGATCCGAACCAGAACGCGAGGCCTGTCTCCGACTCGTTGCAGGTACGTGTCAAGACGCTCGATTTTCATACCAGCAGTGCCTCCTTTTTCCAGCCCCGCATGGCCTCGAGAACCTCTTCTCGCTCTGCGTCAGACAAGGTGCTCGCGGGCGGACGGACCCGGCGCGAGCACAACCCATGGTGCGCCATAGCTTCCTTCACCACAGCGACATTGGCTGCCGAGCGGTGACGTGCACGCAACTCTTCAAACTGACGAATCAACGCCCACGCACGTTCAATGTTCTGCGCATCCCCAGCCTTCAACGCATCGAGCATCGCCAAGGACATGCCAGGGGCTACATTGACCAGTCCCGAAGTGAACCCGCGGGCCCCTAACTGCCAGTACCCGGGCGCGTACGACTCGGCCAAACCGGCTATCCACACAATGTCAGCCCGGACGTTGACCTGCAGCGCACCGAACTGGGGAAGATCCGGCAACGAACACTTCACACCGACGACATTCGGTGCGCGGTCGACCAGTTCGTCGACCTCAGCCGAGGTGATAAGCGGCGAGGTGAGGTAAGGAAGGACTGGAGTCTCCGGTACCACCTCACTCACGGCGACGTTGTATTCCACCCATCCACGGCCCGAAAGGTACGGATTAACCGGTTGGTGGATCATCACGGCATCAACACCGAGATCTCTGGCTCTCTGGGCCTCCCTGCGGGCCGTTCCGATGTCTAGACCCACACCGGAGACCAGGAAGCCATCCGTACTCATACCCGCTCGTGCTGAGACAACGACTTTCTCGCGCTCTTCAGGGGTCAAAGTGTAGAACTCACCTGTATTGCCGTTGATCGTCAGAGTCCTGATACCGGACTCGCACAATCGCCGCACGAGAGATGACAAGAGACTGTGGTCGATTTCCCCGCGCTCATCGAAGGGGACCACGGGAATCCCGACGACACCAGAAATCATGCTGCGAGCCCAGCTAAAGTCCATGATCTATTTCCTCACCATTCTCTATGCTTTGTCCCTCAGCTACGAGGACACCATCAGTTGATGACATTCCCCCTCCTGGGGTGCAGTCGTTCGCTCTGCTCGAGACGATCTACCCCTTCACTGAACCCCCTGTCAGGCCAGCGATCAGATGCCGCTGCAAGAAACCAAAGATGAGGAGCATCGGAATCAACGCCACCAGGGATGCCGCCATGAGGTCGTTCCAGAAAATACGGTCCTCACCGACCAAGTTCCCGATCCCGACTGACACTGGACGAACGTCGTCGGTCTGCGTCAGCACGAGAGCGAAGACATACTCGTTCCAGCCTTGAATGAAGGCGTAAATAGCTGTAGCTGCGAGACCCGGGAGTCCAAGCGGGAGAATAATGCGCACAAAGGCACCCAGGCGCCCCAAACCATCAATCGAAGCGGCTTCATCGAGCTCCACCGGGATTCCCTTAAAGAAACCCCACATCATCCATGTACACAGCGGGATAGTGAACGTGCTGTAGGTGACGATAAGAGCCAGGAGCGTATTGATGAGCCCCAGGGACTGCATGATGCTGTAGTAAGGAATCAGGAGCAGAATCGAGGGGAACATCTGGGTCATGAGCAGGAACAGGAGAAACGCGCCACGGCCTGGAAACGTGAACCGAGCAATCCCGTAACCGGCAAAGGATGCAAACCCCACCGCAATGATGGTTGCACTGAGCACCACAATGATGGAGTTCTGAAAATACTGCAGGAACGGGTACTCGGTCCAAATCCGCAGAAAGGACTCGAAGGTGAACTGCTCGGGGAACACCGATGGCGGCGTAGAGAACAAGTCAGTGTCATCTTTGAAAGCCGTCGAGATGAGCCACATCAAGGGAAGTAAGACGACGACCAGAGCAGCACTCAGCACAGCATACGAGAAGTAGCGGAAGGCAACTCCGCCAACGTTACTTGCCATCTCGAACGAACCTCCAATAGAAACCCGCAAAAATTATGCACAATATGAATACAATGGTGGCGTATGCTGCGGATTGGCCGAAGTTGAAGTATTGGAACGCTTCTCGATAAATAGATATCGATACAACGTTCGTTGCATTCACAGGACCGCCGGCTGTCATCAGCCAGACGATAGTGAAGTGCTTGAAAGACCACACTGTCTGCAAAATCAAGGTCACAACAAGCACAGGCGCCAGACCCGGGAGCGTGATGTGAATGAATGATGTGATCCGTCCGGCTCCGTCAATACTCGCGGCCTCATAGAGCTCTGCTGGAATGGACTGCAACCCTGCCAGCAGCAGCACCATGACCAGAGGGAAACTCGTCCAGACCGATGCTCCAACAACCCCCATGAGGGCCAGACGCGACTCTTCCAACCACACCAGCGGCTGACTCACGATATTCAGGGACATGAGAATGTGGTTAAGGATCCCGTACACCGGGTTCAGGATCCAGGACCACAGCAGTGCGACCACGACCTCCGGGAAAAGCCACGGCAGGATCAGCAGCACTCTGAAGACCGAGAATGCTCTCCCTTGTCTGTTGAGAAGTAAGGCGAGGCCAAGCCCCACCACATGTGTTCCGAGCACCACCAGCCCTGTATAGATCGCGGTGATTCCGATGCTGCGCAGGAAGGCCCCTGAGGTAACCGCCGCCTCATAGTTGGCGAGCCCGATGAAATCCCAACGATTGATGAGGTTGGTATTGAAGAACGAGATGTACAGGCCATAGCCCAACGGGTAGGCAATGAGAAGGCCCATAAAGATTGCGCCCGGGGCCACGAACGCCATCCCGGCTCGGCGGTCACGTGCACTTTTCCTGGTTCGCCGCGTGGTGAGCCTCATGCGCCGGCTGATGGGGGGTTGCGTCGTCGTCTTCTTCTTCTGATCTGCCGCGACCGTCATCACTCGTTACTATCAATCAGTTGTTGGGTCGCATCGGCGGCATCCTGGGCTGCCTCCTCTGCCGTCTTCTGGCCATCGATCACTGCTTGGTAGTTCTCTGCAGCGATGGTCTGGAGACGCTCGTAATAAGACACAGTGGGCATGGTGAAGACATACTGCTGTGCTTCGAGGAACCCTTCGAATTCCGGGTTATCGGACACCACGTCTTCCGCGGCGTCTGTTCGTGCAGGAAGGCGTCCGGTGGCTTCATTCCACGCGACTTGGCTCTCGTAGTTCAGGACGTACTCGATCCACAGCGCCGCCTCCTCTTGATACTCGCTACTGGAGGACACAGACATACCCAGCATTCCAGACGCTGATACCGGCTCGTTGTCTCCGTCGATGGGAAGCGGAACAGCCGCAAGGGTGCCTTCTAAGTCTGGGTTCTGATCCACAATGGCGCCCATGGAGTGCGAACCTGTGACAGTCATGGCGGTGGTGTCGTTGGCCATGTAGTTCATCGACTCGGAGTACGAGGTCTGCAGGGGGCCAGGCGGCACCACGCCTGAGTCAACGAGATCCTTGTACAACTGGAACGCCTTGGCGGCTTCGTCCGTGTCGAACTCGGTGACCCAGGTGTCACCGTCTTGACGAAGTTCTGCAGCCCCGAAGGTTCGCATGATGGGAAGGAAGCGCGATCCGCCGGACCCATCGTTACTGCCAACCAGGGCGAAGCCGTAGCGCTCATCAGTAGTCAGCTCTTCTGCGACCTCCTTGAACTCGTCCCAGGTCTCCGGGGGTTCGAGCCCGGCTTCTTCGAAGAGGTCTGCCCGGTACAGCAGGGCCAAAGGAATACTGAAGTGTGGGACAAGCTGGAGACTGCCGTCCAAGCGCGCCTGTTCAACGAGATTGGGATCAAGCGCCTCGATGAAGTCATCGTCCAACAGGTCATCAAGCGGCTCCACAATGCCCATATCTGCTGCCTGCGCAAAGAACTCTGGCGTATTGGTGAACACATCGGGCACATTGCCGCCGGTTGCCATCGTTGTGAGTTCGGAGTACAGCTCATTCATGGGGGTGCCGAGGAACTCAATCTCGATGTCCGGGTGCTCTTCCATAAACCCCTCGGCAATCTCCTCCATCACCCCTGCCTCGGGATTCTGCACTGTGGCAGTAGTCATCACTCGCAGAACAACGGGACCTTCGTCCGCCTGGGCCCCACACCCACTCAAGAGCAGTCCACTGGCGAGACCTAAAGCAACGAGCTTGGCTGGCCGGTTGTATTTCACGTTTGCCTCCTTCAGTCCGGCGTGGCCGAAAGATCAGATTTCATATCTGATATACCACGCATGGTGTGAAGTCTGTCACGGCATGTGATGTGCGTCAACTACCTGAGGGGAAGGCGCCGGGAGGCTTTCCGCACTTTCGAGGCGAGCAACGAGGCGTCCACAAGAGAGCTAAGGATGAAGCTGCGTATCATGTATGAGATAAGAGTTTCGACCCGGGTGCTACCGTGACTGGAGCGGCGTTGGACCCAGCACAGAAGGAGCAAGTTTATGGCTCTTGGCGAATCTGCAGTCCCTCGTATCACGCTGCCAAGCTCACGAATTGACATCGTTCTCGACGAAATCCGAAAGTCCATATTGACCCGGCATTTCGAGCCCGGCCAACCGCTGGTCGAGGCTGAGCTTGCCAAGAACCTCGGAGTATCAAAGACCCCAGTGCGCGAGGCGTTGAAAATCCTCGCCTCATCCGGGCTCGTGACATTCGAACCTTATAAGGGCGCCAAGGTACGTTCTGTTAACGAGGGATTTGCCCGAGATGTCTACGAAGTCCGGCTCTCCCTTGAACCAGAAGCCGTGCGGCGGTCGGTGTCGAATGCCTCTCAAGCTGATTTGGATGCAGCCGCGGTGCTTCTCGAAGACGCTCGGCGGGCAGGTGAATCGGGGAACTACGGCCAGATGAGTATCCTGAACCGGAAGTTCCACGCCACCTTGTACTCCGCGTGCGGCAACGAACTCCTTGTCGACCTTCTTGATAATCTCCGTGACAGATCCGCCCTCATCAGCCTTGCCGCCTGGGAGCAAAAACCCACGTGGGGGAAGGAATGGAGCGAGCACCAGCGAATGCTCGATGCCGCGATGCGCGGAGAGGCCGAAGAAACAGCCCATCTCGTCAAGCAGCACATCGAGGATTTCCTCGAAAGAGCAGTGCTTGCGCTGCGGGAGTCCGAGACGGTCTAGGTCCCCTCCTTTAGGCAGGCGTGACCCGAAGGGAGCCCTGGTGCTCTTCCACAGGGATGAAGATCGCGCGTTCCTCGGGGGTGCGGTTAGGGGTGTGGAGGGTCAGCATTAACTCGCCCTGCAGCGTCCGGAAGAGCATGCCGTGGCCACCGTCGGAGGCATAGAGCGGTTCCGGCTCGTGCCGCCAGGGGCCGGTGATTTGTCCACTGTCGGAGACAGCGATCCCTTGAGCGTAGCGTCCGCCACGGAAACTGGCCCACAGCATCAATAACGTGCCCTGCGTGGTCCGATGCAAGTACGGCCCGTCGGTCACCCACGCTTGCTCCCCTTTACTGGTGGTGAGCTTCTCCACCCAGGGAGCGGAAGAGGCTGCAAAGAGCGTGACCGGGTCCCCGTGGGCAGCGCGGAGGTCGTCGGTTAACCGCACAGCGCAGACTTCGCCATCGGTGATCTGTTTCCACTCATGGCAAAAGACCATCCAAGGGGCGCCGTCGTCGTCGATATGTAGCGTTCCATCCAGACACTCCCACTCCCGGGGGGTCACCGGACCATCACTGTGGGGAACGAACGGACCCACCGCGGAGTCCGACGCCAGGATGGCGGTGCCGCGGCGGGGCACACTTCTGCCAGGGCCGAAGGTGGCGAACATGTAGAACCGATCCCGGTAGGGGTGCACCTCCGGGGCCCAGTAGTTCGTCTGCGACCAGAACCCCTCCGGGGGGCGGAACGCCGGATACGGCCCGGTCCACGTACGCAGGTCAGTTCCCCGATAGACGTTGAACCCGGTGGCCTGCCCTCGCCAGATGTTCGGATCGGTGGACCCGTAGAGGTAGTACTCGCCGTCGTGGGTGAGTACATAGGGGTCGCGGACCTGGATCTGCTCAGTGTCGACACGCTCAGTGGTGACGGTGTTGGTCATGGTGTCCTTTGCTCTGAAGTAGCTGAAGTAGGAGGCGTAGTTGACCGCTCAGCCGGTCTGCGGGGGTACGAAGCCGATGCTGCGCCGGGAAGTCTCCCGCATGCCCTCCAGCTCGACACGGTCGTTGGGACCCAGGGTGAGACCGATGCGCTGCCCCGCGTATGTCAGCTCGCCGCTGACCGGGCGGGGAGTCAGCCCGACGACGGCAGTCGGCTCACCCAGCCGGTCGGTTTCCACTCGCCACCCACGCGGGAAGCTCAGATGCTCGACGCCGTCACGGAAGGTAAGAGTGTGCTCATCATCAGCTGCGAGCTCGAAGTGGTGCTCCCCCACCGTGCGCGCATACGCCACCGCCTCCGCGGCATCAGCATGACCATCCGTTGGACGAGTGGGAGGCAGCCCAGTGAACCAAATACCATTCTCACCATCTTCATCGGTCCAGCTCCTAGCAACCCCGGTCACGGGCAGAATGCCGCAATACCGCTCAATGGCGTCGAGATACCACAGAATCGCCGGTGAGTAGACAGAGGTATAACCGTCTGTTCCACTCCACGGGTCCAGGCACTGCGGAAAAGTCTCTGCATGGGCGAAGGCAGCAAGGACGGGTCTGCTCGCCGCAGCCAACTCCGCTGTGCGCCCCCGATGTTCAAAGGCGTGGGGAGCACGGATTAAGCTCAGCGCATTGACTGGGCCGCCCCACGAATTCCGGGTGTGGTCGGCGTCGAACCGAGGATCGTCCATGGCGATCGACGTAAACCCATAGTGAGCGAGGAACTTCGAGGTATTCATCAAGTACTTCCGCAGCACTGTTTCGAAAAGCTCCTCATCACCCACTTCGCTGGCGACGACTCGCAAGAGAACATCGGACTGAACCCTCACGAGGTGCCCAGCGGCATCTCTGTCATAGAAGAAGTCGTGGTCCGGATCGAAGCAATACTCGAAGAGCGCGTCAATCGACGTCTCCCATTTGGTTTTCCACGGGGATGGATCGCCTCCAAGCTCTTCGGTGATCCGACCCAGGTACTCCCGCTGGCAGGCAATATTGGCGGTGAGATCAGGGGCCAGGTACGGAATCGTCGGAGATTCCGGATCGTACTTCGTCGCCTCGTTATCCCGACACCGGTCAGGCGCAAACCAGAAGCGGGGAGAAAGGTCATGTCCGGTATCAAAGGTGCAGAACGCCTCAACCGCTCCTGTACCCCGCGTGTTCCGATACTCCATCAGCCAATCGTCGTAACGCGCCATGGCCAGGTACATCGTTTCCAACCATTCCCGACCGGGCTGATTGAGCTGATAGTGATTCCACACGGCGCGGGCTAAAGGGCTGACCAGCTGGATCTGGCTGAAAGCCGGTCCCGTGTCCGCCAGTTTGTATGGAATCATCCCGTCGCTGCGCTGATGTTCGGCAAAGAGTGACAACGTAGCCGAAGCAACCCCAGGGGCAAATCGAGCCAACACCTCAGTACTGACCGTGCCCGTGGATTCTAACCACGTCCCGTAAGGGGCCGCCTTCATTGAGCACTGGGACAGACGACGTCGCCCCCTCGCCCTGACCCAGAGGCTTGACGCACTCCTGCAATTCCTTGAGCGCTTGTAGCCATCGCTGCTCGTACGTGCTGCCCAGCGCAGCGAAGTTCACTCCCGAGGATGCAAACTCTGCTGCCAGCGTCTTGCCCAAGCCAGCACGGCCAGCCGCCGACCCAGCGTTCCTGAGGCGGTCCAGGACCGCCGGGATGTTCCCCATCGATTCGTCCTCTGCTCTTTTGTCTATACGTATTGGCGACACAGCGGTGGGACGGAGCTGTGGCTCCGTCCCACCATCCTTGCAGGGTTAAGCGTTTCTATTCGATAGCCGCTTCCATCTCTGCCTTGACCTGGCTAGCGGCTTCCTCAGGGGTCAACTGCTCGAAGTAGAGCTGATCCTCGTACCGGAACATAATGTCCTGCAGTGCGGAGAATCCCAGTGCGGGCACCGGCTCCGGACCAGCGAGTTCGTCTTCGATTTCAGCGATGAACTCGGCCGACTTCAGGTCCTGTCCTTCGATCTCTTCAAGCACAGCATCCCGGACTTCCTGGTTGGAGGGGAGCCCACGGTCGGTCATACCCAGCAGCCCAGCATCGACATCGTTGACCATGAAATCGATGAAGAGCTTAACCTCCTCCGGGTGGTCTGTCTCAGCTGCTGCGGAGACGAACATCGAGGATTTATACCAGAGGCCGTTGTCCTCCGCCTGGCCGGTCTTGGACGGGAACCGCAGCAGCTCCATTTCCACGCCGGCAGACTCAGAAATGCCGGCCAGCGAACTGGTCCACATAGGGGCCAGGGCCACGCGTCCGGTGTGGATCAGCTGCTGCTCCGGGTCAGCGCCTCGGTTCTCCGACATCACATCGGCCGGGGGCATACCGCCGGCATGCATCAGATCGAGCCAGTACTCGTAGTATTCGACGAGGTCTTCTTCATCGAATCCGAGCTCACCTTCGTCCGTGGTTAAGTGCTTGCCATCTTGGCGCAGCCACACCTGAAACCCACCCGGCTCGTTGGTTTCGTTCGTGCCGTAGGCGTCGTCGAGGTTTTCACTTAGTTCCGTGGTGATCTCAGCGAAATCGTCCCAGGTCCACGTGGTGTCATCCGGGATCTCCACCCCAGCTTCTTCGAACAGGTCTGGGTTCAAACCGAGTGCCAGAGAGTTGATTCCCGTTGTGATGCCGAAGAGTCCATCTTCGGTGCGGCCGTTATTAATAGAGTCTTCATCGAACTGGGAGACATCGACATCGGAAAGGTCGAGCAATGTCCCACGATCGGCGTACTCACGGAGGTACTTGTCGTCCATCTGGATGATGTCCGGAGTATCACCTCCGGCCGTTTGGGTAGCCAACTGGTCCCAGTGGGCGCCGAAATCAGAGTACTCACTGGAGATCGAAATGTGCGGATATTCCTCTTCAAAAGCTTCGATGATCGCGTCCGTCTGCTCGACACGGAGGCCGCCACCCCAGTAGGCGAAGCGCAGTTCCACCTCTTCCTGGGCTTCTTCCCCGTTGCCATTGGTGTCGGCATCGGCTTCGTCATTGCCACTACACGCTGTAAGGGCCAGAAGCGCGGCAGTTGCTGCCGCTGCTATGGGGGTGGCCTTGAGCCGGTAAGCCATGAAATTCTCCTTGGTCCGAGTGGTGCTGGTAGCACGACCTATGCGAGTCCCCTCGTAGTGTCGTAGCTCACAGACTAATCGCGAGAAACCGGTTTCTCAAGGGGGTTGTGGAGGCGAGTTTGGTGCCATGGCTCCAGTAGCCCAGGTAGTCTCTGGGCTTGGATGAGGGATGAAAGGGCGCTGAGACATGGCACGAGCGAGGAAAAACGGCACCACTATCGGTGATGTCGCCACCGAGGCCGGGGTCTCGCGTGCCACCGTTTCCCGGGTGATGAACGGCGCCTCCAGTGTGGATCCCGCCATCGCCGAACGAGTTCGCGCCGCCGCAGAGAAACTCCACTACCGACCCAGCACGCTGGCGCGCAGCCTGTCGTTAGGCACCACCGGCAGCATCGCCGTCTCCGTCCCCGACCTGGAAGACCCCTGGATCCGCCAGTTGCTCACCCGGTTGAACTCCGCCGCCGAGACCGATGGTTACCACCTGCTGATTTCCATCACCGGCCGACCCCCCACCGGTGAAGCCCAACACAGCCTGCAGGCCCGCACCCGCTGCGACGGACTCATCCTGGTGCGCCCGGCCATGGATGAGCCCACCCTGCAGGGCACCCTGGAGGCGGCAACCCCCGCCGTGGCAGTCATCCCCAACTCGCACCAGTCACCTGCAGCGGACCCCACTACCCTTGCGGCGGGGGCATGGTCGGCTCTCCATGCCCAACTCCACGGCAAACCCCCGTCACCCTCTGCCGGCATCGTGCTCGCCACAGCGATCTGACTCCCAGGACCCGCTGAGCCACCCGATACGCCCGCAATCGGCCAGCACCTCACCCATGCAGCGCTGACCGGGGACCAGTCCTTCACCGCATCGCTCGATAACACTCCCATAACGGTTCACTGAAACAGTAGCCGTGACGTAGATCACGCATTATGTTGTGTCATGCACCACAAAGACGTGTCACCACTTGAGGAGATCGCATGTCACGAATCACTGCACCGCATCTGCGCACTGTCGGCGTCGTCGGCATCGCCGCACTGACCCTGACCGCCTGCGGAGGCGACGCCGACGGCGAAACCAACGGCAACGGAGAGGAAGACGTCAGCCTCTCCTTCACCTGGTGGGGCGGGGACACCCGCCACGAATACACCCAAGAGATCATCGAGATGTTCGAAGCCGAATACCCGCACATCTCCGTCGAACCGCTCTACGGCGAATGGGACGGTTATTGGGACCAGCTGGCCACCCAAACCGCAGCCCAGGACACCCCGGATATCGTCCAGATGGACCTGATGTACTTACGCGAGTACATCGAAAACGGCATTCTGCTGGAACTCGACGCCATCGACACCGGCGAATTCACCGAGGAACTGCTCGACACCGGCCGGCTCGACGGCGCCCTCTACGCCATGCCAGTGGGTCAGACCGCTCTGACCTTCGCGGCCAACTTAGACCTCTTCGAAGAAGCCGGCCTCGAGCGGCCCGACGACGAATCCTGGACCTGGGACGATCTGCTCGAGGCCGCCACCGAGGTCTCAGAAAACACCGACGCCTACGGTCAAGCCGGGTCCTTCGGTGACGCCGGCTTCGAAATCTGGCTGCGCCAAACCTACGGCGTGAGCAACCTCGACGAAGACGGCCAACTCGCTTGGGAACCAGAGGACGCCGTGCCGTACTTCGAACTGCTCGAACAGTTCCAGGAAGCCGGGGCGATCCCCTCCGCCGCTGAGATCTCAGAGGAACGCGGCATCACCCGCGAACAGACCCTCATCGCCACCGGCGGGGCGGCACTCAGTGAGGCCTGGGATACCACCCTGGTGGCCCTGTCCTCCAATGAGGGGGTGGACCTGCACCCGCTGATGCTGCCCAGCGAGACCGGCAACGCCGCTGACGCCGGCATGTACTACAAGGCCTCCATGTTCTACTCCGTCTACGCCGGAACCGAACACCCGGAGGAGGCCCAGCTGTTCGTTGACTTCCTGGTCAACAATGAGGAAGCCGGCCAGCTGCAGTCCCTGGAGCGCGGCATCCCGGGCAACGAGAGCGTCCGTGAACTCATCCGCGACGACCTCGACGATGTCCAAACCCGAATCCTGGAGTTCTCCGAATCCCTGGAAGAGGTCGTCGGTGACTCCCCGCCGCTGCCCCCGGAAGGCTTCGGGGCGGTGCAGGAGATCATCTGGCGCTACGAGGAGGAGTTCCTCTTCGGCCGACTCTCCGCGGAGGAAGCCGCCGAGGGGATGCACGGTGAGATCGACAGCTCCGTGAACTGAAGCCCCAGCGGGTTTCCGGCCCCTCTCGACGCGTGTTTCCCACGGAATGGACGCGTGTTTCCCACCGAAGTTGCTCCTTCCCACTGGAATTCCCGTGGGAAACGGTAATTTCGGTGGGAAACACGTGGGGGTGGGGTGGGGTACGACGGCGCCACCTCACCGGGCGGGGAACCTCTAGCCCGAGCGGGTCTCACCCTCAGCGGCGGAGGCTTCAGCCGCGGAGTCGGCGTCGTCGGTTGCCAGCTCGTCCGGCAGCACCGTGGTGGCCGGCTTGGTCACCAGGCTCACCACCACCAAAGCCACCAGCGCCACTGGCAAGGAGACCACTACGGCGTTGAGATCACTGTCGGCAGCCTGCTCCCACACGATGGTGACAATGACACCCAGGGCCATCGAGGCCAGCACCCCCGGGGTCGTCGCCCGGCGCCAGAAGAACGCGGAGAACAGGGCGGGCACCAGCGCCACCCCGTAGACGGTGTAGGAGTACATCTGCAGCTCCAGCACGGTGGGGAAGAACGTGCCCAACACATACGCGATCACCGCGATGACCAGGATCGTGATCCGGTGAATGGTCACCCGGGCCTTGTCTCCCAGCTCCTTGCCGAATCGGTTGAACCCGTCGTAGACGATGTTGCCACCGACCGACAGCAGGAACGACGATCCGGTGGTGATGATGAACGCCAGGGCGCTGGCCAGGATGATTCCACCCAGCACCACCGGGAGGATCCCGTGGCCAGCCAGGCCGAGGACGGCGTCGTCGGCGGTCTCCAAATCCGGCAGGATGCTGATCGAGGCGGTCGCCAGAACCACCACTGGCAGGTAAATCAGCCAGGAGGCGAAGAACATCCCGGCCATGGATTTCCGGGCTGCAGCGGCGTCACGGGAAGCACCCAGACGCTGGTACATGTTCTGATCGGCCAGGATGAGCAGGAAGGTCGGCAACAGGTACCCCAGCATCGCCAGCCAACCCAACCCACCGGTGGCGGTGGTCTGATCCGGAGCCAGACCGTCCCACCAGCCGGTAAACCCATCGGTCTGCCCCAGCACCAAGGGGATGGCGATCAGCAGTCCGGCAATGATGACCCCCGCGGAGAAGAAGTCTGACCAGGCCACCGACTTCAGTCCACCGCCTAAGGCGAGGAAGGTGATGATGACCGCGGCGATGATCGCCCCGGTGCCGGCGTCGAGCCCGGTGACCATCCCGATGATGTTCCCACCGCCGGTGAACTGGTAGGCGGTGATCCCCACGTAGGCCAGGATCGTCACCACCGCGGCGAGCATGCGCACCGAGACCCCGAAGCGCGCTTCGAGGATCTGCGGCACGGTGTAAGACTCCGCGTTGCGGATCCGCTGGGCCAGGAAGTACAGCACGATCATGCCCACCGGCGCGGAGGCGAAGTAGATCAGCCCGGCCACCGGACCGTAGGCGTAGACGAAGCTGGCTCCACCGATGATGGTGCCTGAGCCCACCCATGTGGCGATGAGTGTTCCGACCATGACGATGACCGGCAACCGCCGCCCGGCGAAGACGAAGTCGTCACCGGTAGCGACCTTTTTCGAGCGGCTGAACCAGATGCCGGTAGCCACCAGACCGAGTAAGTAGAGAACGAGGATGACGACGTGCGTGGTTTCCACTGGGGCCCTCCAAGGTGGTCGGCGTCACTCAGGTAGTGTGTGACATAGTACGCCTGAGCGATGTCGCCTGTGTTGCGCGAAAGGAATCAATCATGCCCTTCGCATCCAAACCTCAAATCGCCGCGCCGGATCGCACGGCCGGAGAAGGACCCCACGAGCGGCTCATTCTCCGTGGCGCCACGGTGATCGACGGTACCGGTGCCGCTGCCTACGGACCCGCCGACATCGTCATCGAACACGGCGAGATCACTGGCATCTGGGAGGCCAGCCACTCCCGCACTCTGCTGGAACCGCCCTCCGGTGAGGGTGCGGTGGAGATGGACCTGACGGGGAAGTATCTGCTGCCGGGTTTCTGTGATTCGCACGCCCATATCGGCAACTGGTACCAGGCCCCCAATGCCGAGTACGTCTACAAGCTCTGGCTGGGCCACGGGGTAACCACTGTCCGCGAGCTGGGTTGCTTCAACGGGCTCGACTGGACAGTGCAGGAGGCACGCCGAGCCGAACGCGGGGAGATCACCGCCCCGCGGATCCACCCCTACCCCGCCTTCCAACCGGGCCCAGCCGGTGAGGACCCGATTCTCACCGCCGACGACGCCGTCGCATGGGTCAATAACGTCGCTGAGCGGGGTGCCAAGGGAGTGAAGTTCTTTGCCCCCACACCGGAGGCCTTCCGCGCCGGACTCTCGGAGATCAATTCCCTGGGGCTGGGCAGCGCCTGCCACCACGACCAACGTCGCGCTTCACAGGTGCACGCGCTGCAGTCGGCCCGGTGGGGTCTGGCCAGCATCGAGCACTGGTACGGCATGCCGGAGGCCATGTTCCGCGACCGGACCGTTCAGCACGTGGGTCCGGGCTACAACCACAACGACGAACCGCAGCGCTTCGAGCAGGGTGCCCATCTGTGGCTGCAGACCGCTGACCGAGGCTCTGCCGCCTGGGAGGAAACCCTTGAGGAGTTCCTGTCCTTGGGCACCACGCTGAGCCCCACCCTGAACATCTACATTGGCTCCCGCGACGCCGCCCGGGTGCGCACCTCCGAATGGCACCAGGAGTACACCGCCCCGCAGCTGTGGGAGTTCTTCCAGCCCTCGGCGGTGAACCACGGCTCGTATATGGGCGACTGGGGTACCGAGCAGGAGATCGCCTGGCGCCACGCGTACCAGAAGTGGATGAGCTTCGTGAACGACTACAAGAACCTCGGCGGGCGGGTCACCGCTGGCTCGGACTCCGGGTTCATCTACAAGACCTACGGGTTCGGGTTCATCGAGGAACTCGAGCTACTACGCGAGGCCGGCTTCCACCCGCTGGAGGTCATCCGGGCCGCCACCTTGGACAGTGCCGCTCTGATGGGGATCGACGCCGAGGTCGGTTCCATCGAGAAGGGCAAACGGGCTGATCTGCAGATCATCGACGAGGACCCGCTGGCCAATCTCAAGGTTCTCTACGGCCATGGGCACCTGCGGCTGACCCCCGAGGGTCTGCAGCGGGTCGGCGGGGTCAGCCACGTGCTGCGCGACGGGGTGGTGTACGACGCCGTCCAGTTACGTGAGGATGTCAAGCACCTGGTCACCACGGAGAAGGAAGCGATCGCCGAGGGTCGGCCGCTGCACGCGCACTGACCCTCACAGGCCCAGTGCGCGGCTTCCGCGATCCGAGGTTGGTGCCCATGGGCCCATGCCAGCACCGTCAGTGGTTCAGCTCAGTCCTCCAGGAACGTTTCGGCTCCCATCCGAGCACCTCTTTGGCCTTCTGGATGGAGAACGCCGGCGCATCCCCGGTGAGCCCTTCGGCCAGATGAGCCAGCTCCGGGAAGTGCTCAGGCACCAGTTCGGCCAAGGGCCGACGTGCCAGAGCATCCTTGGCGCCAACGAAGAACACCGCCCCGTTCTCCACCCGGTGGATATTCGCCAGGGCGGTGAGCAGGAAGTCGGTGACATCCCGGGCGTCGACGTAGTTGAACAACGCCACCGCGGACAGCGCCGGGTCGTCGAGCCGCTCCCGGACGGTATGCCCCTGCTGGGTCGGAGCACCGTCCCACTCTTCGGGGGCGATGACGTAGCAGGGCCGAAAACTGATGAACGTCACCTCGGAGGTCTGCTGGGCGAACATGCTCGCCACCTGTTCGGCGACGTACTTGCTCAGCCCGTAGGCGTGCCACGGTGTGGGAGTGACCTCCTCGTCCAGCGGCAGTCGGGGCGGTACCCACCCGGCCGGGGAGCCATACCCCATGATCGACGGTGAGGAGGCAATGATGACCTTCTTAGCCCCCGATTCGACGGCCGCGGCGGTGACGTTGTGCGCAATCGCCGCATTGGTTTTCAGGATGACGTCCTCCGGGGCGCTGAACGGCACTGCGATCGCCGCCAGGGAGACCACTGCGGTGGGTTGCAGCTGCTGAAACAACGACGACGTCGCCTCGGCATCGAGTAAGTCGATGCTGCGGTAGTCGACCACTTCAGTGGGGTGTTCAGGAAGCTCCCGGTCGATGCTGATGACCTCGTGCTCGGTCTCAGCGAAGCCGGCGACCACGCTGCGACCCAGCCGACCGGAGCCTCCGGTGATGATGACGCGCTCAGCCATGCGCTACTCCGCAGCCTCGGCGGCAGCACTCAGACCGAGGTCGACGTTCTTGACCTCCACCGGTCCGCGGGAGATGAGTGACTTGTTCCCGCAGATACCCACGGCGATGGCGTGAATACCGTCAACCAGCCCGGCGGGTCGCTTGTACGGGTCGTTGCCGGGGCCGTAGAAGATGTCATCGAGCAGCAGTTTGTCACCGCCGCCGTGGGAGCCTTCGCCTTCGACGATCTCAATCTCCTCAGCCTCCTGCCAGTGGCGCTGCAGCACCAGGCGCTCACCCTTGGCGCGCACCTGGTTGGAGCGTGCGTCATCGGTGATGGAGGGGTCCACCGGCACGCCGCCGGTGGTCAGCGGCTGCACGGCGGCTCGCTCGACGACCTCAAGTTCCAGACGACCTTCGGTGCCGTTGACGGCCACCTGGTAGCCCTCCCAGGGGGCGTGGGCGTTGAGCGAGTAGTTCAGCACTGCACCGCGGGAGTAATCGGCGATGATCGCCAGGTTGTCCTCCATGGTGATTCCGGGGCCGAAGACGTCCTGGTCACGGAGGTAACCGTCGTGGTGCTCGTTGTCGAGGTAGAGCTTCTTGATCTTCTCGTCGGTGC
This sequence comes from Nesterenkonia alba DSM 19423, assembly GCF_000421745.1. Classification (GTDB taxonomy): domain Bacteria; phylum Actinomycetota; class Actinomycetes; order Actinomycetales; family Micrococcaceae; genus Nesterenkonia; species Nesterenkonia alba. The sequence continues at coordinate 156,330 of NZ_ATXP01000005.1, read as the reverse complement.
GCATGTCCAGGGCGAAGGGGTCCTTCTCCGCGTCATCGCGGGTGCCGCGCAGGTGCGGGGTGATGCCGCGCTTGGCGGCGTTCTCCGCGCCGTAGAACTTCAGCCCACCGGAGGCGTAGATCCGTTCGGGGGCATCGGCCAGCCACCAGTTGACCAGGTCAAAGTGGTGGCTGGCTTTGTGGATGAGCAGTCCGCCGGAGTTCTCCTTCTGGCGGTGCCAGCGGCGGAAGTAGTCCGCGCCGTGGACGGTGTCCAGCACCCAGGAGAAGTCAATGGAGGTGACCTCCCCGATCTTGCCCTCTTGGATGGCGGCCTTCAGCGCGGTGTTCCGGGGGGAGTAGCGGTAGTTGAAGGTGACAACAACTTCCTTGCCGGTCTCCTTGACGGTCTCAGCAATACGGGCCGAGGACTCGGCATTGACCGTCAGGGGCTTTTCCACCACGACATCGGCGCCAGCCTTCAGCGATTCGACGATGTAGTCGGCGTGGGTGAAGTCCGGAGTGGTGATGATGACCCGGTCGATGTTCTTCGTCTGGATGTATTCGGTGAGTGCGGCGGGGTCGAAGGTGTCGACGTCGACGTCGTAGTCAGTTTTGGCCTGGTTGACGTAGTACTCCAGCCGCCCAGGGTTGATATCCGCCAGGGCGACCAGTTCCCCGGCGTCAGCGTGGGTGGTGCACAGGGCGGTGATGTACATGGTGCAGCGGCCACCGGTGCCAATGACGACGTATCGGGTGCGTGCGTTCTCCGTGCTCACAGTGAGTCACTCCTCTTGAGGATCCAGTGCCTCCCACCGGGTGCGGGCGGCGCGTCGGTATTGCGTGATGTGGTCGGGGCATAGGCCCCGAGCGCGCCGAAAGCGGCTGCCCGCCGGGAGTTACCCGCGGACAGCCGCTTCCAGCTGTGGCACCAAGGACTACTTGATACCGGTGGTCACCATTCCCTTGATGAGGAATCGCTGACCCACCAGGAAGATAATGAACAGCGGCAGGATCGAGATGATCGACATCGCGAACATCCCACCCCAGTTCGATTCACCGGTGGAGTCAATGAAGGCTGCCAGCGCCAGCGGAACGGTGTAGTTGTCCGGGCTGGTCAGGTAGATGAGCTGGCTGAAGAAGTCGTTCCACGTCCACATGAACGTGAAGATCGTCGTCGTCGCCAGCGCCGGGGTCATCAACGGCAGGATGATCTGCACGAAGATGCGGATATGCCCGGCCCCGTCCACGCGGGCCGCCTCGTCCAGGTCCTTGGGGATACCGCGGATGAACTGGACCATCAAGAAGATGAAGAAGGCGTCGGTAGCCAGGATCTTCGGCACGATCAGTGGCAGGAAGGTGTTCACCCAGCCGAAGTTCGAGAACAGGATGTACTGGGGAATGATCACCACGTGCACCGGCAGCATGATCGACATCAGCATCAGTGCGAACGCGGGGATCTTGAACCTGAAGTCCAACCGGGCGAAGGCGTAGGCCGCCATCGAACAAGAGACCAGGTTCGCCAGAATGGAGCCGAAGACCACGATGAACGAGTTCAACAAGAAGTGGTGGAACGGGTGGCTCAGCGCGTTCCAGCCGGAGATGTAGTTATCGAAGTGGAACGTGGTCAGCAGGATGCCTGCTTCGCGGAAGATCAGCTCGTTGGGTCGTAGCGAGGAGACGACCATCCACAGCAGCGGGTAGATCATCACCAACGAGGCGATAATCAGCAGCAGGTGCTTAATGGTCGACTTGACCGCCTTCTTGGCCGGCGTCTCGACCTTCATCTCCTCCGGTTTGGTGGAGATGAGGACCTCTTCGTTCGCCAGCGCGGCGGCGGCGTCGCGCTTCTCCTTGTTGATGCCCTGAGCCATGCCGACGGTCTGGCCGTCAGTGGGGGTCTGCGTCTTGGGGGAATCAGTCATCGTAGTGAACCCAATACTTTGCGAGGAAGAAGTTAATGGCGGTCAGCGCGGCGATGATGATCACAAGCAGCCAGGCCATAGCCGCGGCGTAGCCCATGTCGAAGCGCCCGAAGCCCTGTTGATAGAGATACAGGGTGTAGAACAACGTGGAATCTGCCGGCCCTCCTGACCCGCCGGAGACGATATATGCCTGCGTGAAGTTCTGGAACGCACCGATCAGCTGCATGATGAGGTTGAAGAAGATGATCGGGGTCAGCAGCGGGATGGTGATCGTCGCGAACTGCTTGATCTTGCCGGCACCGTCAATGGAGGCAGCCTCGTAGTACATATCCGGGATCTGCCGCAGACCGGCCAGGAAGATCACCATCGGGGCACCGAAGGTCCACACGTGGAGGATAATCAGCGTGCTCAACGCGGTGTCTGGACTGGAGACCCAGCCGCGGCCTTCAATTCCCACCATGGCCAGCAACTGGTTAATCAGTCCGCTGTGGCCGAAGATCTGGCGCCACAGCACGGCGATGGCCACCGATGAACCGAGCATCGAGGGCAGGTAGAAGACTGACCGGTAGAAGGCCAGACCCCGCATACCGCGGTCGAGCAGCATCGCCACCGCCAGGGAGACGACCAGCTGCAGCGGCACACCGACGAAGACGTAGGTGAACGTCACCTCAAGCGAGTTATGCAGCCGCGAGTCGCTCACCATGCGGGAGAGGTTGTCCATCCCGATCCATTCGGGCGACTGCAGCAAGTTGTAGTTGGTGAAGGCCAAGTACAGCGTGGCCGTCATCGGGATCAGCGTGATCGCGAAGAACCCGACAGTCCAGGGCAGCAGGAAGAGGTGGCCGGCCAGGTTGTCCTTGTACCGGCGCTTACCCTTTTGGCTCTTGGCCTGCTTCCTGAGCTTGCCCAGCTCTGCTACGGCGCTCATGGGGCCGCCTTTCTGCCCTCAACGCCGCTGGGCAGCGAGCGGTCGGGCGTGCTCATCTGGGGCATTACTGCCTCCTCAAGGTGGGAAAACACTTTCCAGCGCGATGCGTCAACAGTAAGTAGGGTCACATTGTGACGTCAAGCACAAGACACACCGGTTTGGGTCGAATGCCCGCGGTTCGGCGGCGTGGCGCGGGTAAAACGATTCAATGGACAAGGCGCTCGATCCGCCATTTGGCGCGCCTTCCGGGCCTAGACTACACCCCGGCCACAGCCAGTGATACCTGTTATGCATCACTGAATGCGACTTTTCGCGTGGACGGTATGACTCGGCTCACATAGGGTCGGGGAGCGTGACGACGCCGCCTGTTTCCTCGCCCTCCCCTGTCCCCTCGATCGCTCGTATCGAGCTGCTGCTGACGACGATGCCGTTCTCCGCCGCCCGGCGGGTCATCGGCGAGGAGAGCATCGATGAGTACAACGCCTCCTCCCATACCTTCACCCAGATGCAGGCGCTCATGGTCAAGATCACTGACGCTGACGGCGTCGTCGGCTGGGGGGAGGCCTTCGGCCACAAAACCAATCCTGCCAGTTGGGCGGCCGCCGAAGAGATCGTCGGCCCGTTCTTTCTAGGCAAACCCGCTGAACCAGCCGCCGTGCGGGCTGAGGCCGAGTACGCCTTCCATGCCTTCGGCCGGACCGGGCCGGTGCACTTTGCGCTCTCCGCAGTGGACACCGCCCTCTGGGACCTCGCCGCACAGCGGGCCGGGGTGCCGCTGCGCAAGCTCATCAGCCCCGAGGCGGCCGACACCATCGACTGCTACGCCTCCTTGGTGCACTACGGGGAAGATCCGGTGGAGGTGGCCCACCACATCAGCCGGGCCCAGGATGCCGGCTACCGGGCGTTCAAGCTGCACGAGTCCACACCGGCGGCCATCGCCGCGGCCCGTGAGCAGGCCGGGCCACAGGCCGATCTGATGACCGACGTCAACTGCGCCTGGGATGAAGCCGGTGCCGCCCAGGCCCTGCGGGACTTCGCCGCTGCGGATCTGCTGTGGCTGGAGGAACCGGTGTTCCCGCCCGATGACACCGCCGCGCTGGCACGTCTCAACAGCGAATACGGGAAGATCTCCGCCGGGGAGAACGCCTCCGGGGTCTATGGGCTCATCGAACAGATGCGGGCCGGTGCCTTGGCATTCGCCCAGCCCAGTGTGGGCAAAATCGGCGGGATCTCCGGGATGCTCGACGTCGTCGCTGCGGGGAAAGCACACGCGGTCACCGTGGTGCCACACTGCTTCTACTATGGACCGGCACTGAACGCCTCCGCCCACCTGTGTGCCGCGATTCCCGGGGCTCGGCTGGAGGTCCCCTTCCTGCAGTGGCCACAGCAGTTACACGCACTGCATGGGGCAGGACCCCAGATCACCCTGGATGAAACCCCCGGGCTGGGCTTCACCCCGGATGAGCAGGTACTCAGCGACCACCTGGTCCGCAGCGTCACCCTGGGGTGATATCCAACCGGTCAGTACCCACGGTAGGGTGAGGCCGTGAGCGAATACCCCTCCCAGCGACCCGAGGACCGCGACCGGGCAGCCAACCCCGGCGAGTCGGCGTCGTCGTACCCCAGCGCCCCACACTCGCCCGACCAGGCGCCCTCCCCCGACCACGCCGGACCGGGCAGCTATCCCAGCCAAAACCCTTCCGGCTACAACCAGGCCGGCCAACAGCAGGGCTACCCGCCGCAGCATCCAGGGGCCGGGCAGTATCCGCCCCAGGGTCAGCACCAGCAGCCCTATCCGGTGTACAGCTACAGTCCGCCCGGTCAGGGCAATGCGACCACTGGAATGGTGTTGGGGATCATCGGCCTGGTCAATGCGGTATTCATCTCTCTGTTCCTGTGGATCACCGGGCCGCTGTCCATTGTGTTGGGCTGGATCGCCGTGCATCAGGGCAATAAGGCCTCCCGGTTAGGTGCCAATGGGATGGCCGGTCAGGTCATGGGGTGGATCTCCATCGCGCTGGGCGGCCTGTGGCTGCTGGGGTTGCTCGGGTTCCTCATTTTCTTTGTGTGGATTTTCTCCGAGGCCACCACCCACCAGGGCTTCTAGCCGTGATCTGGCCCTGAGGTCTGGTTGTGCTCGTTGAGTGCCTGCCGGTGGGCCTCTTTGAGCCTGAGGTAGCGCTCGGCGTTGGCGTGCAAAGACTCGATTTCCTCGTGACTGAGTTCGCGCTTGACCTTCCCCGGCACACCCATCACCAGGGATCGGTCGGGGATCTGTGCGCCTTCGGGGACCACAGTGCCGGCCGCGATGAGGCACTGCGACCCGACGACGGCACCGCTGAGCACTGTGGCGTTCATGCCCACCAGGGTTCGATCCCCAATGGTGCAGCCGTGAACCACTGCCCCGTGTCCCACAGAAACCCCGCTGCCGATGTGACAGGGGTTGGCGGCGTCTACATGAACCACCACATTGTCTTGCAGATTGGTGCGCTCCCCGATGACGACCCGGTTGGTGTCTCCCCGCACGGAGGCCCCGTAGAACACACTGACGTCATCACCGAGGGAGACCTCTGCGGTGATCGAGGCGCTCGGCGCCAGAAAGACGCGCTGACCCACCTGGGGAACCGCACCATTGACGCTTAAAACGTACGCCATGCCATCAACCTCCATCACTGGTAGTCTCCCGTGCCACGCGATAAGGTAATCACCGTCCATCGTGACGGAACATAGAGAGAACGGGGAAAACCGCCATGACGCAGTATCCATCCTCCGACCCCTACCATCAGGGAGGACAGCCCGAGGACGCCGCCGGTAGCGCACCGACACTGGCGCTGGTCTTCGGAATCCTTGCCATTGTGGTGTTCGGTCTGATCTTCGGCCCGCTGGCTATTTGGCAGGCCAACAAGGCGAAGAACGCCGGGGTGAACAATGGAATGGTGACCGCCGGTCTGGTCCTGGGGTGGATCGGTCTGATTCTGTCGGTGGTCGGTATTCTGTTCATCATTTTGGCTGCCTGCGTGGCTGTCGTGGCTGAGGCCGGGCTGGCCCTGCCGCTGGTCTGAATCCGTCACACGCAAAGAGCCCGCCGTCCACATCAGTGGGGCGGGCTCTTTGCGTGCCCAGGATACGTGGCAGACGGCAGGTGGCCAGCCGCTCAGCCGCGGGGCTTCATCCGGGTATTCGGCAGCGCAGGCGCCGGCAGCGGGGGGTGCTGACCGGGCGGGAAGTCGCCGAACTGCGGGAAGGGCCGCCCGTCGCTGTACTGGGCGCCACGTAACTGATCGCGCAGCTGGCCGCTGAGCGGTTCACCGAGGGCGCCGGGTTCGACGTCGACCTGGTGCTGGGTGCCATCGGCGTGAGCAGCTCTTTCCTGAAGTGAGGTGGTCTCTGCCGGGATCTGACCCTTCAGCGGAGAGGCGTCGTCGGGCGCTTCGAATCCCATCTCCGACTGGTAGGCGGCACGGTAGGCGGCAATCTCTTCATGGCTGCGGCCCACGAAGTTCCACCACATCACGATCTGCTCGCCGAGAGGCTCGCCACCGATGAGCAGGGCGAGGACGGGTTCACCACCGGCGGTAATGCGCAGGCTGGTGGCTCCGGGGTCGACGACGGCTAGGTGGTCAGCAGGGACATCACACCCGTTGAGACTGACCGCGCCGTTCACGTGGAGCAGACCGTGTTCGTGCTCGGCGGGGACCTCGATATCCAGGGAAGTACCGGGCTCTAGCCGCAGCTCCACCCCGGTCAGGGGAATGTAGGTGTGCACCGGGGAACGCGAGCCCAGTAGTTCACCGAGGAACACGGTGGCCTGCCAGCCAGGACCGGTGACCGGTTCGGGGGTGTGGGTCTCCAGGCTGGGCGGGCTGAAGCGGTGAGCCTCGGGGAAGGCGTACCAGAGCTGGGCACCATGCAGCGTGCGCGTATCCGCAGTGGAGTATTCGGAGTGGCTGATGCCCCGGCCGGCGTTCATCAGAGCGACCTCTCCGGGACGGACGGTAGCCCAGTTCCCCGCGGAGTCGAGGTGGTCGATCCGTCCGGAGAACAGCCAGGAGCAGGTGGCCAATCCGGTGTGCGGGTGACGCGGCACCCGCATGGGGGTTGACTCGGTGAGGTCGTCGGGACCGTAGAAGTCCAGGAAGCACCAGGCCCCCACCAGTGAGCGGGCCCGTTGAGGCAGGGTGCGGCGCACAGTCATGGCCCGGGGGCCACCCAATGGCACCTCACGGGGTTCCAACAGTTGCACCCCGGCATCAGTGTGGGTGATGCCGGGACTCAATTCCCCGGAGGCGGGCACCCGTCTGGCGCGGGCAGGGCCGGGCAGATTATCCGGCGTGTAGGGCCCGTTGATGCACACCTGCTCTTCGGGCTGGGTCTCGGTGCTGCTCATCAGCCCTCCATCCGGCGTGGGGAACGGTGACTCGCCCTAGTCTTTCAATATTGAACGATTCCGTACAGGGCCCGTGCTCACCGAGCGCCCGCTGACCGGACTGGCCCTTCACTGCCTGACAGCTCAGTCCTCGGCGACGATGACCTCGACGTCGATATTGCCGCGGGTGGCCTTGGAGTAAGGGCAGAAGTCGTGGGCCTTGGCGGCCAGCTCCTCGGCCGCAGCCTTCTCCAGGTTCGGCAGGATCACCTCAATCGTGGCTGCCAAACCGAATCCGCCGGCGTCGTCGGCTCCAATGCCCACTTGCACGCCGATGGAGGCGTCTGTGGTGTCGTAGTCATCCCCAGCAACCTTCTTCAACGCACCCAGGAAGCAGGCGGCCCAGCCAGTGGCGAAGAGCTGCTCAGGGTTGACCCCTTCCCCGGAGCCGCCCATCTCCTGGGGCGGGGCCAGGGTGACATCGAGGGCGCCGTCCTTTGTCTTGGCCTGACCCTCGCGGCCGCCGCCGGTGGCCAATGCCTCTGCGGTGTACTTCACGTCAACTGCCATGATCGTGCTCCTCTCGATCGGGACCTTACTGCCACTGTTCTGATACCACTCGTCAGTGATCCCACTGTCCGGTGCCAGTGTTTAGGACACCACATGCAGCTGAGAGTTTCCAGGGTTCCGGCCCACCCGTTGCTGGTCTTCTCTCCTGTGTTCAGGTGGCAGAATGGGCCCAATGTCAATCAGCAGCTCACGGTGGGTCTCGGCGGGGGATCCGGCATCGATCGCCACCATGTTGACCGATCAGTTCCGCGTTGAATACGGCAGGGACTCCCACGGGGTGTGGTTCGCCCCGGGTCGAGCCAACCTCAACGGCGAACACATTGATTTCCATGGAGGCCGGTGCCTACCCATGGCTCTGGCCCATGGCACCTATGTGGCCGCGGCCCCACGCACTGACGGCGTCCTGCGCCTACGCACGCTGGAATCCAGCCTGGACTCCGGTCCGGTGGAGATCGACGCGGATGCGGTCACACCTGCCGCTGACCGTCAGCAGCACTTAAGCCGCGCTGAGGACCACGACGACGCCCACAGCTGGACCCGGTACGTCTCCGGAGTGTTCTGGGCGTTACGTCAGATCGAGGACCCCCAGCTGCGCATCGCTGCCGGCTTCGGCGCCGATATCCTCATCAGTTCCACCCTGCCCATCGGCGGGGGGCTGTCCTCTTCTGCGGCTTTGGAGTGCGCTACCGCACTGGCCTGCGTGGCTCTCGGCGCTCCCCTGGGCACCGACCATCCGGAGGAAGAGCTCACGCGCGCGTTGACCGATGCCCGCCGGGCGGCCCTGGCGGCTGCGTGCATGCGCGCTGAAGTGGAGGTCGTCGGGGCCGGCACCGGGGGACTGGACCAGACCACCAGTTTGCGCTCTGCTGAGGGCAAACTCATCTCCTTGGACTGCCGGGACTTCACCCTGACCCGGGTGAATATTTCCTTCCTGCTGCGCGGCTACCGGTTGTTCGCCGTGGACACTGGACAGCCCCATCAGCTGGCCGCCGCTGCCTTCGGTTCTCGCCGAGCCGACTCTGAGGTGGCTATGCGGATTCTCTCGGCCGACCGGCTGCGGGACACTCTGCCGGCACGCCCGACCCTCAATGACGTGGACCTCGTTCTGGCCCGTTTCGATGAGCTGGCCGGCACCGCTGACTTCGCAGGCCGTGAGCCGCTTGCGGTGCGGCGTCGGCTACGGCATGCGCTCACCGAGATGGTCCGCTCCGAACGGCTGCACCGGCACTTCGCCGATGAAGCCCGCGGGGTGGACCACACCGCCGCGGATCTGGGGGAGACGATGACCGCCGGGCACAACAGCATGCGCGAGGACGCTGAGGTCAGCTTCCCTCTGGCGGACCGGATTGTCGATGCGGCCTTACGCCGCGGAGCCACCGGGGCGCGACTCATCGGCGGGGGATTCGGCGGCTCCGTACTGGTCCTGGCTCCGGAGGCCTCCGTGGAACAGATCACGACCACACTTGCTCACCTTGATGCCGGTATCCGCTTCATCGAGGTGGTCCCCTCCGGTCCCGCTCACGCGCTCTGACCGGGCCTGCCACCAGGCTCACTCCGGCAGCGCTCTCAGAGCGTTTCCAGGCTGAATCGAAGGCCGAGGGGAAGTTTTACCTGTTGCCAAGGTGTCTTCCAGCGTAGGTACTTACAGTCAACTCAGACCAGACCGCAGACGAACGACCCTATACCGCAGTAGCGGAGGTCCGCATGACGTCCCAGGAGTCCGAACACGACACCCGCCTTGAGTTCCGCTCCCCGCCGCGAGCCCGGGAGCGGCAACCGAAGCATCCCCCGTCCCGCGACGGTGCCGAGGATCTGGACCTTGGCCTGTCCGCATCCAACCGCGCCGTAGGCATCACGCTGGCCATCGGCGTGGGGCTGATGTTGCTGGTGCTGATGCTGCCCTATCTCAGCGGGTACTGACGCACCGACCGTGTCACCGCCGGGCGATAAGCTGGCCCGGCGATGAGCAGGAAAAAGAAGAAGCCCACGGCGTCTCCACGCCGACAACGCACTGCGGCGGGCTCAACGAACCCGCGGAATACCAGCCCACGCAACCCTCAGCACCAGGGCCGCAGCAAGCTCACCTACGCCCGCTACCTGTGGGCGGTGGTCACTGCCCTCATCATCGCTGCCCTGCTCTTTGAGGCCACGATGATTATGTGTATCGGCCTGGGTGTCTACATGCTCAGTTACTTCGAGTGGACCGGGCTGTGGTTCTTAGTCGGCGGTTATATCTTGGCCTGCTTGCCGGCCGCCTTTGGGATGCTCATCGCCACTGGGCAGTTCTGGCGCAGCCTCACCCATGCCCTGTGGATCGGTTTTCTCTACGGAGCCCTCGGTTTTCTTTTTCTTGACCAGATCATCGCCGCCCTGTAAATCGTTACCTGCCGTCCAGACCGCATCCAGTAACCGTTCAGTCCCGTTAATAGGGTTGCTCATAGCTCCCCGTGAGTAACGAGCACCTAGAACGGAGTACTTCAGATGACCGAAGAGTACGGAAGCAGCGGATCTGCCAACCCTCAGCAGGGCTCCGGCCCGCAACACAACGGGGAGCAATCCTTCGGGGCCCAGCGCCCAGGCCCTGGCCAGTCCCCCCAGGGTCACGGACAAAACCCCCCAGCTGAGAACCAGAACCCCCAGGGACAGAATCCTCAGGGCCCCAGCGGGCCTCAGGGTCCCGGGGGCCCAGCGCACAGTGGGCAACCACACAGTGGGCAACCCGGCCCGCCGACTCAGGGACCACCGCAGCATCAGCCACCCCAGGGGCAGCCGCCGTATCCGCAGCCGGGTCAGCCCGGGTATGGCAGCCAGCCGCACGGAGCCCCTCCGGTCGGCCCTGGCGCTCCGCTGGGTCCTCCTGGCCCCTACGGCCCGGGCGGGCCAGGGGGTGGACCCGGCGGGCCCACCGGACCGGATGGTCAACCCGGTGAGCCGAAGAAGAAAAACAACCTCGTCTGGATCCTGGTCGGCGTGCTCGTGGTCGCCCTCATCGGCGTCGTCGGGCTCATCATCGCGCTCTTCGCCTTCCTCGGCGGAGACGACGAGGAAGACGGCACCCCGGTGGAGGAGGGTCCCGCCGAACCCGTTGAGGAGGACGACGAGGACGACGACACCGACGAGCTGCCTGATGACGAGGATGACAACGGCGACGAGGATGACGAGGATGAAGGCGGCTTCGGTGATGATGAAGACGAGGACCAAGACGACGGTGACGAGGACATCGACACCAATGAACCGCTGACCCAGCAGCAGATCGAAGAACTGCTGCTGGAGGAGAACGAGATGCCCTCTGACGTCACCAGCCACCAGATCAACACCGGCACACAGTGGTTCCTCAACTGGGTTGAGGGCTGGCCCGACCAGCAGACCGTCGATGACGCCCGCGAGGGTGCTGAGCAACTCGGCGACCCTGACGCCGAGCAGTTCGTCGACTGCAGCGACACCACAGTCCCGCTGGGTGATATGAACACCAGCGAGTCCGCCGCAGCCGATGTCGACGCCTTCTACGAGGGTGACAGTTACATCAACATCGGCATTGTCAGCCTCAACGAGGCACCGGAGACCGACGCCATCTGGGATGACGCCGCTGAGTACTGCGATGTCTCCGTCGACGAGCTCGATGTGGAAATCGGCTTCATCGAGATCGACGGGGTGCGAGGTGTCGCCGAACGCGAGCCCGGTGCCGATGTCTGGGAATACGTCAGCCTCTCCATGGACATGGGGGAGAACCTCGTGTGGGTCACCGCAGTGGATGTCACCGACGAGCAGCTCGAGGACGTCATCGGCGAGCAGATGGACAAGATCGAAGCCGCCAGCTGAGCAACACCCAGCCGCATGGCTTAAGGCCCAGCGGGAATGGTCCGGGACATCCAAGCCGGCATAGGAGCCAGTCTCCTTATCAGTCGGCTCAGAAGTCCCGGGCCATGTCCTGGAAACGCTGGTAGTGACCCTGGAAGGCGACGACGACGTCACGGGTGGGCCCATTACGGTTCTTCGCCACGATGATGTCGGCCTCCCCGGCCCGCTCGGTCTCCTTGTCGTAGACCTCCGGGCGGTGCAGCAGCATGACCATATCGGCGTCCTGCTCGATGGAGCCTGATTCACGCAGATCCGAGACCTGCGGTTTCTTATCCGGACGCTGTTCGGAACCGCGGTTGAGCTGGGAGAGCGCGATGATCGGGACGTCGAGTTCCTTGGCCAAGAGCTTCAGCGTTCGGGAGAACTCCGCGACTTCCTGCTGGCGGGACTCCACCCGCCGGCCGGAAGCCATCAGCTGTAGGTAGTCGACCACCACCATCTTCAGCCCGTTGCGCTGTTTGAGTCGGCGGCACTTGGCCCGGATCTCCATGAGCGAGAGATTCGGGGAGTCGTCGATGTACAGCGGCACGGAGTCAAGCTTGTCCACCGCCTGGGAGATCTTCTCCCAGTCAGCGTCCTGGAGGTTGCCCTTCCGTAGGTCTCCAAAGAGCACTCGGGATTCGGCGGCGAGCAACCGCATCACGATCTCCGTTTTCCCCATCTCCAAGGAGAAGAACGCCGTGGGCAGGTTATTCGCCACCGCCGCCGAGCGGGAGAAGTCCAACGCCAGTACGGATTTACCCATGGCCGGGCGAGCGGCGATGACGACCAGCTGCCCACCGTGGAAACCGTGGGTCAGCTCATCGAGGTCCCGGAACCCGGTGGGAATCCCGGTGAGCATCCCATCGGAGGCGGCGTTGGTCTCGATTTCCTCGATGGTCGGTGCCAACACCTCAGAAAGCGGCAGGTAATCAGTGGCCTGCCGGTTCTCCGCCACACTGTAGATCTCAGCCTGGGCCTGGTTGACGATCCCCTCGACCTCACCATCAGCGGTGTGCCCCAGCTGCACGATCTTGGTCCCGGCCTCCACCAGCCGCCGCAGGATCGCCCGATCCCGGACGATCTCAGCGTAGAAGGCCGCGTTCGAGGCCGTGGGGACAGTCTGCGAGAGGTTGTGCAGGTACGCCGGGCCGCCAATGCGCTGCAGCTGCTGCTTCTTTGTCAGATCATCGGAGATGGTGACGACGTCGGCGGGTTCCCCCCGCCCGTAGAGGTCGACAATCGAATCGAAGATCATCTCGTGGGCCGGACGGTAGAAATCCCGACCCCGCAGAATCTCCACGACGTCGGCAATGGCGTCCTTGGACAGCATCATCCCGCCGAGCACTGACTGCTCGGCAACAATGTCCTGTGGCGGAGTGCGGGACTCCGCCCCAGCTCCGGTGGAGGGATCGTAGGTGTCCAGGCTCACGCGGCGGTGACCTCCTCGAAGCAGTGTGGTGGGCTCAAGCTGAAGGGACTGTCCAATGTACCCCCGCAGCCTGAGACACCTCCGGGTCGGCGACTGATGGGGGACTGACGTGGGGCGTTGCTGGTACACCCGCGGACAGAGCGCGCTCCCCAGCATGTGGATTGCCTGTGGAAAACTTTCCGGGCCGTGGTGTCCCTGAGGAATCTATACACCCCCGAAGCCCGCTGAGCAACTGTCTGACACCTGGCGAAATCTACCGCCAAAAAAGTTGAATGCACAGGCGCGAGCCCGCAAAACTGCTGGTCAGCGCCAGATATCACCTATCTGTGGATAGTGGTCCACAGGTGTTCCCCCAGGTAGTTCACAGGACACGCCGCGCAGTTCACATTTTCTCCACAGGGCGTGTGAGATGAGGTATTGCTCCAGTGCCGGAAGTGGACCTACAGTGTGAGGCGTCCCTCCACTGGGCGGGTATTGGCTGGCACCATCTGCCAGCGCGCATCCGCCCCACTGGTCGAGCCTCATGACCGGACTGAGAGCCATCAGATGGCGGCTCTCGAGGGACAGGGCAGCTGTGGCGCCCACGATGAGGACGCCACGATCCGGATCGCCGGGGACTCGGCGTAGGGAAGGGGATCACGGCCCCGCCCACACACCGGCGTCGTGATCCTGCCGGGTACGCCGGACCTGTTCGCGGGCCTCGGCGGCCCGGCGATCCGGCCCGCCTCAGCCTGGGCTCTGAACCCCGGCGGCGTACCCCTGCCGTGCACTGAGCCGATCTACACATTCCTCTGCAGAGCCCTGTGCGGCGTGCCGGCTCAGGCGCTGGTGCATCAGCTGTACTGTTCCACGAACCGGGCAGTCCGCCGTGGCCAGGTCTGCAGATCCTCTGGGGTTTCGGCGATGCTCAGCTGGGACACCGGCAGCAGCCGGTGCAGTTCCTCCGCCGTGGAAACCGGGTGGGCGTGGTCATCGACCCACGCAAGGATCTGAGCCGGAATCCGAAGACCGGCCACCTGCTCCTTGGGCGGCAGATCGGTCATCGCCGCCCCCCGGAAGATCGAAGGCAACAGTTCCTGACTCACCGCAGGGACTTTCTCCTTGGGCCGGTCGGCCAGTGCCGGGGGCGGCAGCACACTCTGACTCACCCGCACAAAGGCACCGATCCCTTCCTCCTCCACCAGATCCGCTGAGGCCCGGTAAGACTCGCTTTGAGCGAGCCGGGTCTCCCAGGCGGTGGGCGGGACCATCAGGGTGACAGTGGCAAAGCGCTCCGGGTCCGCCAACGCGGCGTACAGCAGAGTCGCGGTCCCCATCGAGGGCCCGGCAGCATGGACCCGCTGATCGGGGGCCACGTGGTCCAACAGAGCAAGCAGATCACTGGCCAGACGCGGCCACACGTAGTCATACGGCACCGGGCGCCCGGTGGAGAAACCATGGCCACGGGCGTCGTAGCGCAACACCCGGCAACCGGTCAGCTCCCCGGTGACATCGAGCCCGGCCCGGTGTTCCCGCCAGGCCGAGGAGGTCAGCCCGTGCATCTGCACAAAGACCGGCGCAGAGTCCCCCAACCCTCGGGAGTCGAGCTCATAGGCCAGCTGGGCACCCTCAGTCTGGAACATCCCCACAGTCGGTGTCACCTTCTTCAGCACCCGCACCGGCAGCTCCGGTGCAGTGGTTCGTCCCACAGAGTGTTACTCCGGCGTTGCACGCCGGTCATGTTCACGTCGTTGTCTGCATCTACACTACGCCGCATGCGGCTGACCAACGTCTCCCAGATGCGCGTCCAGCCCGGGAGGTTGTTCAGCTACGCGCTCAGCACCACGGCCCCGGGACCCGACTCAGTGCGCCTGCCAGTCTCCTTCGACCAGGCCCGGCACGTGGGCTTCGGCTCCCGGCATGCCTCCTGGATGGCAGTCTCCTTCAAACTGCCGGTTCACGCCCCCCTCGAGCTGATCGCCGAGGCCTGGCATCATGTCCTCTCCCGCCATGGCACGTTGCGGACGGTGTTTTTACCCGGCGAGGCCTCGGCGTCGAGCGCTCCAGCAGCTGCGCAAGCCCACGACGACGACCCCGGCACCCAGTGCGGTGGCCCGCAGACCGATCTGCAGTTGGTCGGGGTTGAGGTCCTCGGTGGTGCCTGGGAAGAACTTGCCGATGACGAGCCGCTCACCCCGGATGAGATTCGCCGCACGCTGCAGGAGCACTTCGACACCGCCTGTGACTGCTTCGCCCGACCCTCCCACCGGTTGTGCGTGGTACTGGATCCGGCCGGACAACGCAGCCCGCAGATCGTCATCGGTTCCGACCACGCCCATGTGGATGCCTGGTCCTTGTTGGTGCTGGCCCGGGATCTCTCCGCCTGTGTGGAGGATCTACGCGCCGGCCGGCGTCCCGGGCGTGGGCTACCGGCCGCAGAGTCCTTCGCCGCGCATTCGGCCCATCTTCAGCAGCGGCCCTTCCCGCCGGTTGAGGTGGTCACCCGGTGGCGGGAGATCCTCGATGCCGGGGGAGGCTCCATGCCGCAGTTCCCCCTGGAGCTGGGGGCGCTTACCCCTGCCCCACCGGAGGTGGTGGAGATCCGCGATGTCTTCGATGCCGAGGAGCTGGCCCATGTGGAGGCCTACGCGGCTGAACATCAGGTCCGGCTCATCGCCCTGGCGGTCTCGGTGATGACCCGGTTGGCCGCAGAGCTGAGCGATCAGCCGTTGCGGGCGGTTTTCCCGGTGCATTCCCGCGACGATGCCCGCTGGTACGACTCAGTGGGGTGGTTCATTACCAATTCGGTCTTAGAGAACGACGACGCCGGCTACCGCGCCTCATACGCCGCAGTGAAGGAGGCGATCCGGCTGGGATCCTACCCCCTGGCGCCCATTATGCGGCCCTATGGCGGGATGCCGCAGTCGCCAGGGATGTTCGCCATGTCCTGGCTGGATCACCGCAAACTGCCGGTCAACGTCGATGAGCACCTCGAGCCCCAGCACGTCTCAGCGGTGACACATACCGACGGGGTAATGATTTGGTTTGTCATCAACGCCTCCGGTCTGCATTTGCGCTGCCGCTACCCGGATACTCGGCAGGCCCGCCGGTCGATTCGCACGTGGCTGGCCGGGCTGGTCTACGGGTTGCGGGCTCCGCTGGAGCGCAGCGGCTTCCCCGGCAGTTAAAGCCAGGGTGAGGCGGTCGCGTCTCAGGCGCGCTGGTAAGTATTTCAAATTTGAAGTACTCTGGTGGGGCGACGTCGTCGTCCTCTCCCTTTCTGTCTCCCCTCACCTTCTCAGGAGCGTTCTGTGCAGTTCGGCATCTTCTCCATCGGTGATGTCACCGAAGACCCCACCACTGGGCGCGTGCCCACTGAGCACGAGCGCATCCAGTCCATGGTCGCCATCGCGAAAAAGGCCGAAGAGGTTGGGTTGGATGTTTTCGCCGTGGGCCAGCACCACAACCCGCCATTCGTGGCCCCGGCCAACCCGCCGATCTTCATGGCGCATATCGCCGCGCAGACCGAACGGATCATTCTCTCGACGGCGACTACACTCATCACCACCACTGATCCGGTGCGCATCGCCGAGGATTACGCCTATGTGCAGCACCTGGCCCAGGGGCGGATTGACCTGACCCTGGGGCGGGGGAACACTGGGCCGGTCTACCCGTGGTTCGGTCAGGACATCCGGGCCGGTATCCCCCTGGCCGTGGAGAATTACGCCCTGCTGCACCGGCTATGGCGTCAGGAGGAGATCGACTGGTCGGGCCGGTACCGCACCCCGCTGCAGGGCTTTACCGCCACGCCCCGACCGCTGGATGGCACCCCGCCGTTCGTCTGGCACGGTTCGATCCGCTCCCCGGAAATTGCCGAACAGGCTGCTTACTACGGCGATGGGTTCTTCCACAACAACATCTTCTGGAACAAGGAACACACCGGCCGGATGGTGGACCTCTACCGCCAGCGGTTCGAACACTACGGCCACGGCACCGCCGAGCAGGCGATCGTGGGACTGGGTGGGCAGGCGTTCATGCGGCGCACCCGGGAAGAAGCCGTGCGCGAGTTCCGTCCATACTTCGACCGCGCCCCGGTCTACGGTGGGGGACCGTCCCTGGAGGAGTTCACCGAGATGACCCCGCTGACAGTGGGCACCCCGGAGGACGTCATCGCCAAAACCTTAAGCTTCAGTGATTACGCCGGGCACTACCAGCGTCAGTTGTTCCTCATCGACCACGCGGGCCTGCCGTTGAAGACGGTCTTGGAGCAGATCGACATGCTCGGCGAGGAGGTCGTACCGGTGCTGCGCAAGGAGGTCGCCGCCCGGCAGCCGGCCGGTACCCCGGCCCCACCGACCCACCAGTGGCTCACCGAACGCCGGGCTGCCGGTGAGGAACCCGTCCCGGGTGGGAAGCAGCAGTCAGGGCGCGACGTCGCCGAGTAGCTCGTTCTCCGCGGTGACGAGGTAATCGATGAGGTAGTCCTGAGCGGTGTCCCGCCGGCCGGCGGCCAGCAGCTCGGTGAGTTCACCGTTGCGACGGACGTAGTCGGTATGGAAGTGCGGCTCGGAGTGCATCCCGGCGAAGGTCAGCCGCATCCGGGCCAGGATCTGTTCCATGAGCCCGGAGAGCAGCTGGCTGTGGGCGGCACTGATGAGCGTGCGGTGGAATTCCTGATTGGCCTGCGCCATGGCGGTGACTTCCCCCGCGTCCCGGGCCGCACGGGCCCGGGTGACGATGCTGCGCAGTTCATCGAGGGTCTCATCGGTCAGCTCCACGGCGCGGACCGCACCGGTTTCGATGATCCGCCGGACCCGGTAGAGCTCCCGGATGTCTTCGACCGTGGGCTGGTGCACGAACACTCCCCGGTTGGGGACCCGGTCCACCAGTCCTTCAGCGGCCAGGATCTGGAAGGCCGAGCGCAAGGTGTGCCGGGAGACATCGATGCCTTCACAGATCAGCACCTCGGGTAGTTTCTGCCCGGGCAGGATCTGGCCTTCGGCGATCGCCTGCCGCAGGGTCGCGGCAGCGCGTTCGGCGGCATGGCCGTGGTCCTGGGCCTCACTGACCGGCCGCAATGCCGCCCAGGGGTTGTGGGGTCTCTCACGCACAGGACTTAATGTAGCCCTCCCGGGCGCCTCCGGGAATGCGGAGGTCATCATGCGATATGCCCCAGGGTGGCTCCGCGCTCCACGGCAGCTCCGATCTCCACCTCTGCCCGGTGGAAGGTCCCGGCCCGTGGTGCGGTGACCGTGGATTCCATCTTCATCGTCTCCAGCACCGCCACCGGGGTGCCGGTCTCCACGACGGTGTCGTCCTCAGTCTGCCAGCTGATGAGGGTGCCGGAGAAAGGGGCGGTGACTGTCCCGGCGTCGGGCGCGGGTTCTACAGGTGCCTGGCTACTGGCGGTCCCGAACAGGGAGGTCAACGCACTGGGCAACCCCAGCTGGACGACTCGGCCGTCGATCTCCACCACGGTGCGGCGGATTGCGGTGTCCCGGTGCCGCACCGCGCTGGCTAGATGCTCGGAGGCGGCCAATTCGGCGGCGAAGTCAGTCTCGATCCACCGGGTGTGGACGGTGAAGCTCTCGGCTCCTGCGGCGGCGATGAACGCGGCCGACTCGACCGCTTGCCGGTGGAAGCTCAGCACCGTGGGGATGCCCTCGATCCGTAGTTCGGCCAGGGCACTGCGGGCCCGCTGCAAGGCCTGATCCCGGGTGTCCCCGGTGACGATGAGCTTGGCGAACATCGAATCGAAGGCTGCGGCGACCTCATCCCCGGCGTGCACCCCGGTGTCGATGCGCACGCCGGGACCGGTGGGCATCCGGAACTGTTCGATCCGGCCGGGTGTGGGCAGAAACCCCAGGGCCGGGTCCTCGGCGTTGAGCCGGAACTCGAAGGCGTGCCCGCGGGCCAGAGGATCGGTGGTGAGGCTCAGCGGGAGGCCTTCGGCGATGCGCAGTTGCTCGGCCACCAGGTCCACCCCAGTGGTCTCCTCGGTAACGGGGTGTTCGACCTGCAGCCGGGTGTTGACCTCCAGGAAGCTGAGCAGCCCGTCCCCGGAGAGCAGGTACTCCACGGTGCCGGCGCCGGTGTAGCCGGTGGCGGTGAAGATCGCCCGCGCGGAGGTGTAGATCCGCTCCTGCTGCTCGGCGGTGAGGAAAGGGGCCGGGGCCTCTTCGATGAGTTTCTGGTTGCGCCGTTGCAGAGAACAGTCCCGGGTGCCGACGACGACGACGTTGCCGTGGGTATCGGCGAGCACCTGGGCTTCGACGTGCCGGGGACGGTCCAGGAACCGCTCCACGAAGCACTCCCCTCGGCCGAAGGCCGCCTCTGCCTCCCGGACCGCGGAGGTGAAGGCCTCCTCGATGTCTTCGCTGCGGCGGGCGACCCGCATCCCGCGGCCACCTCCGCCGTGGGCGGCTTTGATCGCCACGGGCAGGCCGTGTTCGGCGGCGAAGGCGCGCACCGCCTGCGCATCGGCGACCGGCCCGTTACTGCCCGGCACCAGGGGAGCGCCGGCCTCTACGGCGATCTGCCGGGCGGTGACCTTATTTCCCAGCTGGGTGATGACCTCCGGAGGGGGACCGATCCAGGTCATGCCGGCCTGCATCACCGCCCGGGCGAAGTCGGCGTTCTCGGAGAGGAACCCGTACCCGGGGTGGACGGCATCGGCGCCGGCGGTGCGGGCTGCGGCGATGAGTTTCTCCGCGTTGAGGTAGGTCTCCGCCGGTGTGCTGCCCTCCAGCGCGACCGCGGTGTCGGCGAGTTCGGTGTGCAAAGCAGCGATGTCCTGGTCGGCGTACACAGCCACGGTCTGGTAACCGGCCACGTGGGCACTGCGGATAATGCGGACCGCGATTTCGCCGCGGTTGGCGATCAGGAGACGTTTCATACATCAGCTTTCGTGGTCGGACTCTGCTCCGCGGGGCGTAGCCAGATGGTGTCCCCCGGGGCCAGCTGGGCGGCGGCGGGGAGGTCCTCATCGACGACGACGCCGATCACCGGGTAGCCACCGGTCACCGGGTGATCGCGGAGGAACACCACCGGCTCACCCGATGGCGGCACCTGCAAGGAGCCGGGCATCACGCCCTCACTGGGTAGTTCGCCCCGGCCGGTGCGGTGCAGACCCCGGCCTCCCGGATCGCCGGGGTCGGGGCTCAGGCGCAATCCCACCCGGTCGGCGGCGGCACTGACGGTCCACCGCTGCTGGGCCAAGCGCTGCTGCTCCGCAGCAGGGAACCAGTCATCCCGCGGGCCGTAGGTAAACCGCAGCACTGTGATGCCCTCCTCAGCGGGCTCCGGCAGGGTGCTGGGTTCTGGGTCCGTGACCGGAGCTACCGCGTCATCGGCGGCACTCAACTGGTCCCCGGGCCGCAGGGGGGCTGGACCCAGTCCGGAGAGCGTGTCGGTGCTGCGGCTGCCGAGGACCTCTTCGGCGGCGAACCCGCCGCGCAGTGCCAGCACCGAACGCAGGCCACGGCGAGGCGGAGCCAGGGTCAGCGTCTCCCCGGCGAGCACAGCGAACGGTGTGCATCGCTGCGGATGGCGCGTGGCGCCGTCGCCGTCGGTGATCTCCAGCTGTGTCTGGGCACCTGTCACCGCGAGCACCGCGGTGGCCTCGGCCTGCAGGGTGATTCCCCCGATGATTTCCAGCACGGCCGCCTCCGGGGCGTTGCCCACCAGCCGGTTGGCTTGTCCAGCGGCGGGTGCATCGGCCACCCCGGAGACGGGTACCCCCCATCCGGTGTACCCCGGCCGTCCGCAGTCCTCGATGAGAGCCTGCAGTCCACAAGCGAGCACCCGCAGCACCGGTGCTGCTGTCGGTTCACCGGCTGGTCCGCCCGTCCCTGGTGCCGGGGTAGGTGGGCGCTGTGTGGTGAGGTGTTCGCGCACCGGCCGGTAGTGGACCCGGTCCCCGGGGGCCACGAGCGCCGGCTTGGTCCGCGTGATGTCCCACATGCTCGCCGCAGTGTGGCCGATGAGCTGCCAGCCGCCCGGGGAGGATCGGGGGTAGACGGCGGAGAACTCCCCACCGAGGGCCACTGACCCCGGCGGTACCGCGGTACGGGGGCTCTGGCGCCGTGGCATGCTTCGGGGTGCTTCCTCAGCCACGGTGTAGGTGAATCCCGGGGCGAAGCCACCGAAGGCGCCCCGCCAGCTCTGCCGACTGTGCCAGTCAATGAGCGCTTGGGGGCTCATGGACAGTTCACCAGCTAAGGGAACTAAGTCTTCACCGTTGTAGACGACCTCGATCGTCACCTCATCGGCTTCTGTCGGCGCATAGGGGGCCGTGGCCGTGGTGGCCAATTGTGTGGCGGCCTGTGCCCGGGCCTCAGGCGAGACGAACCGCAGCAGCACGGTGCGGGCCGCAGCAACAGCGTCCTGCTGGCCGGTCAGCGGATGACGGCTGAGTTGCTGGTGGGCGGCCATGACCTCCTCGAGGCTGCCGAACTCCAACAGGATGCCGCGGGTTCCCGCCGCACGCAGCCCAGCTGCGGTCTCCAGCAGTGTGGTGGCCACCGGGTGTTCTCGGGTTCTCACCCCACCTCCGCTGCAGTCTGGCCGCCTCGGCGCGGGGTGGGCTGACTCCGCTGGGACTGGCTGTCCTCCGGTTGGCTCTTCTCCGGCTGGCCCTTCTCAGGCCGACTCTGATCGATGGCGATGATTCCGAACTGTGGTACCCAGTGGGAGACGTCGTAACCGCCGGAGGAGTGCTGGTCGAAGTCGGGGTGGGCCAGCACCTGGTCCTGAATGAGCCGGACATAGTTCTGCTGCAGCTCAGTGCGGCCGGTGCTGGCTCCCAGGTGCCACAGGGCGTAGGCGCGGCTGAAGGTCAGCCCGTAGGCGTGGACCGTCTGCGGGTCACGGACCGGCTCCACCTGCAGTGCCGCGGGCAGACGCTGCGTGAGGTAGTCGGCAATCTCCCCCGCTGTATGCCCGTGCCCTGCGGCACGGGCTTCTGGTGCGAAGATCTCGGCGATGGCGGCCAGGCGCATCAACGCCGGGGAGAAGAACTCCCGCGGCGGGGAGTCCAACTCGCTCTGCACCGAGAGCACCGCGTCGGTCTCCGGGTCGAAGAGGATCTCAGCGGCCCTCTGCCGCAGCCAGCCGGCCAGCTCAGTGTCACCGGTGTGCCCAGCCCAGTGGTGCAGGCGAATGAGCGCCCAGGTGAGGTTTCCGTGGCTATCGATGAGCACCCGGCGTCGTGCCTCATCCCGGTCCAGTGAGTCGATCAGTGCCCGCAGCCGGGTCTCGGCGAAGGCCGCCAGCGGGGCCAGGTCGTCACGTCCTGCTGTGGTCTGCCGTTCGGCGGCCAGGGCGAGCAGCCAGGCGAAACCGTAGGGGTTCTCCCGGGGTTCCACGGTGCGCATGTACTCAGCCTCGGCGGCCACCGCACCGGGACGGTTCTTGGTCTCAAAGACCTCAACGAACCGCGTCTGACCGGTCTGTCGGGTCAGGATGTGCAAGCACAGGGCGGCGTGAACAGCCGAGTGCCAGTCGAAGGAGCCGTCAAAGAGCGTGCTGCCGGCGTCGAGTTCGTCGTGCTGGAGGTAGGAGTGCTCCACCGGGGGGATCAGCCGGCTCAGCAGCCGGTTGCGCTGCTGACCGAAGGGGTCACCTGCTGTGTGGTTTTCGCCGACGACGCCGGCAGCGGCAGGGATCTGGGCACTCACCAGGCGGCCCCCGAACCTGAGGCGGGGTGGGCGGCGGACTCCGGGTCGCTGAGGGTTTCTAAGCACACCCGAATCGCAGTGGTGAGATCCGCCTGGCTCCAGCTGGGAAGGTTGCCGTGCCGTACGGCGAGGTCGTGGGAGGCCGGCACGTGGATGAACCCACAGGGCCCGGTGTTACCGGTCTGCTGGAAGCTGCGCAGCCCCCGGTACATCACGTGGTTGCACAGGTAGAGCCCCGCGGTGTTGGAGATCTCCGCGGGCAGCTGGGCTTGCCGCAGTCGGGCGACCATCCCACCGATCGGCAGGCGGGAGAAGATCCCGTCGGGACCGGTGGGGTCGATCTTCTCCCCGGCGGGGACCCGACCGGTGTTGTCCGCCGGACCGTCATTGCAGTTGACTGCGATGCGTTCGGGGGTGATGTGCTGCCGTCCGGCTGCTAATCCAACCGACACGAGGGCCTCCGGTTGGATGTTCTCCAGGTGTTCTTCCAGCCGCTGGCCGCTGGTGCTGTAGTCCACCGGCAGCACGCGCGCGACGACGTCGTAGTCGCCGATGCGCGTACCGTCGAGTTCTTCAGCGATCACCGCGGTGGGGTTGGTGGGGTAGTCGAGGAACGGCTCGAAGCCGGTCAGCAGCACAGTGGGCACGGGACTTCTTTCGTTCAGGTGGTTCTCTCAGGCTTTGATGTTGGGGTCCAGGCGGTCGCGTAGCCAGTCACCGAGGAGGTTGAACCCCAGTACGGTCAGCATGATCGCCACACCTGGGAAAACGGCGGTCCACCAGGCGGAGTCGATGTAGTTGCGACTATCGGAGAGCATCCCGCCCCAGGAGGGGATCGTGGGGTCCACCCCCAGCCCGAGGAAGGTCAGGGATGCCTCCAGCAGGATGAACTCGGCGGTGAAGAGAGTGGCCAGCACCAGCACGGAAGAGAACACGTTGGGGAAGATGTGCCGCAGCACGATGCGCAGCCCGGTGGAGCCGGAGGCTTTGGCCGCTTCGACGTATTCGAGTTGTTTCAGCGCCACAACTTGTCCGCGGACGATGCGGGCGAAGCCGACCCAATAGGTGATGCCCAGCAGGACGACGATCACCCAGATCCCCCCGCCGAGCACGCTCATGATGATGATGGCGAAGAGGATGAAGGGAAAGGCCAACTGCACATCGGCGGCCCGCATGATGAAGTCATCGAACCACTTGCCGACGTAGCCGGCGATGAGCCCGAGGATGGTGCCCAGCACTGCGGCGATGAGCACTCCGAAGATCCCGACCTGCAGGGAGATCCGGGCTCCGTAGATGATCCGGCTGAGCAAATCCCGGCCCAGCGGGTCACCGCCGAGCAGGTAGCGGGATTCGCCGGTCTCATCGGCGAAGATCGGGTCGGCGAGGCGTTCGCCGAGGCTGGCTTCGGTGGGGTTGTAGGGAGCGATCCACGGGGCGAAGACCGCGCAGATGACCACCGTGCCCACCAGGATCATGCCGAGCACTCCCGAGGGGTTCTTGCGGATGAACCGCCAGAATCCTCCGGCACGGAGTCGTTGGCGGGCCGGCACCTCGGTGCCGGTGCTATCTTTGAGGTCCTCGGTTCCGGGGACGGTCTGCTGAAGACTCATGAGTCGCTCCCTCCGGCTTTGATGCGGGGGTTGAGGATGCTGTAGCTGAGGTCGACCAGCAGGTTGACCGCCACGGTGATGAGAGCCAGGACGATGACCCCGCCCTGGACCACTGGGTAGTCGCGGGCGTTGATCGCGTCAATAATCATCCGTCCCAGTCCCGGCCAGGAGAAGACTTGCTCGATGATGACGGTTCCGGCCAGCAGTCCGCCGAACTGCACACCCATGAAGGTCACCGTGGGGATGAGTGCGTTGCGCAGCCCGTGCCGGAAGATGACCACCCAGCTGCGCAGGCCTTTGGAGTGCGCGGTGGCGATGTACTGCTGGTTGAGCACCTCGAGCATGGAGGAGCGCACCAGACGGGAAAGGATCCCGGAGAGGATCAGCCCCAGGGTGATCGCCGGTAAGACGAAATGCTGCGGGGTGCCGTAACCGGAGGCGGGGAACCAGCCGAGCATGACCGCGAAGATGAGGATGAGCATGATGCCCAGCCAGAAGTTGGGGAAGGAGATCCCGATCAGGGAGAACATCCGGCCGCCGAAGTCCAGCACGGTGCCGCGTTTGACCGCGGAGACGATGCCCACGGGGAAGGCGATGAGGATCGCTACCGCCATGCCGGCGGCGGCCAGCAGTGTGGTGGGGCCGATGGTGGCGGCGACCATGGAGCTCACTGATTGTCCGGTGCGGAAGGAGGTGCCCAGGTCGAAGGTGATGAGGTCGCGCAGAAAGATCCCGTACTGGACCCAGATGGGCTGGTCGAGTCCGAGTTCTGCGGTGAGGTTGTCAATCGCCTGCTGACTGGGCTCTCCGGCGGCGAACATCACGGCGACGGGGTCACCGGTGAGCCGGATGGAGAAGAAGATCAGCAGGGAGATGACGAAGACCACGATCACGGCGTGGAAGAGGCGCCGAAGGATGAACTTCGCCACAGGGTCTACCCCCTCTTGGGAACGGCTGGCGGGTCAGGTGCAGTGAGTGGACTTTCCAGGCGGGGCAGGCCGGTGTGCCGGTGCCCCGCCTGGAAAGTGCCTGATGTGCGGGCTTTAGTCGACGGTGACGTCTTCGAGCTGCAGGCGGTCATCGTGCGGGGACTGCCAGTTCTGCACCCGCTCGTTGATGGCGTACAGGTAGACGTCGGCATAAAGCGGCGCATCCGGGTTCAGTTCCTGCAGCACCTCGGTGAGCTCGTGGAAGATTTCCTCGCGCTCCTCTTCGGAGACGGACTCCCGCTGGGCGTCGAGCAGTTCCTGGACCTGGTCGTCAGCGAAGCTCGGGTTGTAGAACTCGCCTTCGGAGTAAAGCAGCCACGCGGTGTTGTGGAAGTCCAGGGTCCAGCCGCCCCATCCGAACCAGTGGATGTGACCGGCGTCGCCGGCGGGCACCAGCTCGGTGTTCAGGGTGTTCTGCTCGGCGGATTCGATGTTCACACTCAGACCCACGTCTTCTAAGAAGTAGGCGATGGCCTGTACGGCTTCCTGGGCGTTGCCGTCGTCACCGGGGACGTAGAGGTCGAGTTCTTCGCCTTCGACGCCGGCTTCTTCGATGAGTTCACGGGCCCGGTCCGGGTCGTAGGGGTAGGGTTCCAGATCCGGGTTGAACCCGAAGGACAGCTCGGACTGGAAGCTGGCCACCGGCACACCGTAGCCATCGCGGAGGTCGTCGATGAGGGCGTTGCGGTCGATGGCGTAGTTGATTGCTTCGCGCACCCGCGGGTCGTCGACGGGTTCACGGTCCACATCGAAGCGCAGGGCCCGCACCGTGGGGGTTTCGACTTCGTCGAGCTCGAGCAGGTCGTGGTCTTCCACGGTGCCGATCTGGCTGATCTCGACTTCCTTCATCACATCGATGCCACCGGTCTGCAGTTCGGCCAGGCGGGTGGAGGCCTCGGGGATGATCCGGAAGGTGACCGTGTCCAGCTCGGGAATGCGGTCCTCGTCCCAGTAGTTCTCGTTGCGTTCCAGGACTGTCTGGTTATCCCGGCTGTACTCGGTGACTTCGAAGGGGCCGGTGCCCACCGGGTTCTCACTGAAGTGCTCGGGGCCGTGTTCTTCCATGTACTCCGGGGGCACGATCACCCCGCCGTATCCGGAGAGGTTGGTCAGCAGCACCGGGTCGGGGGTGTTGAGGTGGAAGATGACGGTGTAGTCATCGACGACTTCGACTTCCTCAATGGCGGTGTAGTTCTCCTGCTGGGGTCCCTGGGCACCTTCTTCGCCGAGGAGGCGGTCGAAGGTGTAGGCCACAGCGTCGGCGTTGAACGGCTCACCGTTGTGGAACTCGACGCCTTCGCGCAGCTGGAACTCCAGGGTGGTGTCGTCGTGGTACTCCCAGTCCTCGGCCAGGCCGGGCTGCAGCTCCAGGTCGAGGTCCCGGTGGACGAGGCCTTCGAAGACTGAGGTCGCCTGAGTGCTCCATGCCAGAGCGAAGGTGGCGATGGGGTCCCAGTCCTGGACATCGAGCGGCACGCCGATGACCAGGTCGTTGTCACGACCGTCGACTTCGGCCTCGGCCTCGTCGATGTCTTCTCCGCCGTCAGCGGATCCGTTGCCGCCGTCGTCGCCGTTTCCGCAAGCGGACAGGGCCAGGGTCCCGGCCATGCCCAGCGCCAGCAGGCGCCAGAGCGGGGTGTGTTTCTCCGACATGGGGTTTCTCCTCTGGTGTGTTCTCAAGGTGATCGAGTGGTGGGGTTTTCACACGGCGGTGGGTTGCTGTTGCCCCGCCTGTGGGTCGTCGGCCGGATAGAGGTGGCAGGCCACCTGGCGTCCTTCCCGGCTGATGAGTTCGGGCACGATCTCAGTGCAGTCGCTAAAGGCCGCCGGGCACCGGGGGTTGAAGGGGCAGCCCGCCGGGGGGTTGGCCGGGGAGGGCACATCTCCCTGCAGCACGATCCGTTGTTTGGTGCTGCCGGGGACGGTACGGGGGATCGCTGAAAGCAATGCTTGGGCGTAGGGGTGCATCGGCTTGGCGTAGAGGTCCTTCTTCTCAGCGACCTCGACGAGCTTGCCCAGGTACATCACTCCAATGCGGTCGCAGAAGTGCTTGACCACGCTGAGGTCGTGGGAGATGAAGACGAAGGAGAATCCGTACTCCTTCTGCAGGCTCTTCATGAGGTTGAGCACCTGGGCTTGGATGGAGACGTCCAGTGCGGAGACCGGCTCGTCAGCGATGATGAGCTTTGGCTCGGAGGCCAGGGCCCGGGCGATGCCGATCCGCTGGCGCTGCCCACCGCTGAACTCGTGGGGGAAACGCTCCATGTGGTTCTCCCCGAGTCCGACTTGCTCCAGAATCTCCCGGGCCCGCTGACGGGCCTCTTTGCGGCTGGCGCAGATCCGGAAGTTCATCAGGGGCTCTTCGACGATCTGCCGTACCCGCATGCGGGGGTTCAGGGAGGCGAAGGGGTCCTGGAAGACGATCTGGATATCTTTGCGCAGCATCCGCATCTCCCCGGCGCTGATCTGGGCGATATCCCGGCCCTGGTAGATGACTTCCCCACCGGTGGGTTCCAGCAGACGCAGCAGCATCCGCCCGGTGGTGGATTTCCCGCAGCCGGATTCCCCGACGATGCCGAGAGATTCGCCCGGATAGACGTCAAAAGAGACACCGTCCACGGCTTTGACGGACTGCTTCTGGCCACCGAAGAGCGTGCTCTTCTTGATGGGGAAGTGCTTCTGGAGGTTGCGCACTTGCAGCAGCGGCTCAGCAGTGGTGGTGGTCGTCATCGTGGGCTCCTCACGCCGCGGTGTGCTCGGGGTGGTGCTGGGCGACGACCTCGGGGTCGTAGAGCCAGCATTTGGCGGCGGATGTGTCATTGACGCGGATCTCCGGGGGTGTGTTCTCCCGGCAGTAGTCGAAGGCTTGGGGGCAGCGGGAGGCGAACCGGCATCCGGTGCCCATGGACTGCGGGGTGGGGACCGTGCCCGGAATGGAGGGCAGCACGTCGACTTCGGTGTCGATGTCCGGGATGGATTCCAACAGCCCCCGGGTGTAGGGGTGTTTGGGTTCGGCGAAGAGCTCTTCGACGCGGGCGCGCTCGACGATTTCCCCGGCGTACATGACGACGACGTCGTCACAGGTCTCTGCCACCACGCCGAGGTCATGGGTGATGAGGATGATCGACATCCCCAGTTCGGCTTGTAGCCGCTTCATCAGTTCGAGGATCTGCGCCTGAATGGTGACGTCCAGGGCGGTGGTGGGTTCATCGGCGATGAGCAGAGTGGGCTCATTGGCCAGTGCCAGGGCGATCATGACGCGCTGGCGCATTCCACCGGAGAGCTGGTGGGGATAGTCGTCAACGACCTCCTCAGCCCGGGGGATGCCCACTAGCTTGAGCATCTCAATGGCGCGCTTCCGGGCCTCGGCGCGGGAGACATCTTGGTGGTTGCGCACCATCTCCACGATTTGCGCACCGACCCGGTAGGAGGGATTCAGGGAGGTCATGGGCTCCTGGAAGATCATGGCCATCTCTTTGCCGCGCAGCCGACGTCGGCGGTCTGTGGACAGCGTGGTCAGTTCCTCACCGTTGAGGCGGATACTTCCGGAGGCGAGCTTGAGGTTCTTGGGCAACTGGCCCATGACGGTCAGGGAGGTCAGGCTTTTGCCGGAGCCGGATTCGCCGACCACGCCCAGGGTCCGGCCGGCGGGCACAGTGAAGGAGATGCCGTTGACGATGGTGACGTCGCGTTTCTCCTCCGGGATGGCGACTTCGAGGTTCTCGACCACGAGCAGATCACCGGTGGGTGCCTGGTTCGATGAGCTCAACAGCACATCCCCTCATACGGTGCGGTGTACACGGTGCGTGACGTGCTCGCGGGGAGCTCGCCAGTTGTTCAACAAAATCTTGTTCAACAAAATGTACCGGGCGACTGTTTCACGGGTGTTACGTGTCACGCCTGAAGGCAGCGTTGAAGGCGGTGGATCGGTTCACTGACCGGCGATGATGCTTTCTGAGGCTCTTTTCATCCCTAGAAGTGACTCCCGTCACATCGTGGCAGGGATGCGGGAGGGTTTGGGGTCCTCGGAAGACGCGAAAGGGCCCCGAGGAGTGTGTACTCCTCAGGGCCCTTGAGCGCTCAGTGTGGGCTGGGGCTTAGCTGCCGGCCGGCACCACGTTGAGGTCCAGGCTTGCGGTGACGTCGCTGTGCAGCTTCACCGTGGCGGTGTAGCTACCCACGGCCTTGATCCGCTCGGGGATCTCGACAGTGCGCTTGTCGATGGAGCCCAGGCCTTCGGCCTCGACGGCCTCGGCGATCTGGGCCGGGCCGACGGTGCCGAAGAGGCGGCCGGACTCGCCGGTCTTCACGCTGACGGTCACGGGCTTGGACTGTAGCTTCTCGGCGATCTGCTGGGCTTCTTCGATCGTGGCGATCTCGCGGGCTTTGCGGGCCGCGCGGATGCGCTCGACGTCTTTTTCTCCGCCCTTGGTCCAGGTCATCGCGTAGCCACGCGGCAGCAGGTAGTTGCGCGCGTAGCCGTCTTTGACCTCGACGACGTCGCCGGGGGCACCGAGACCGGTCACTTCCTGAGTCAGGATGAGCTTTGCCATATCAGTGGTTCCTTTCCTTCCTCAGTGTGGATCAGCCGCGACCGGCGCCGGAGTAGGGCAGCAGGGCCATCTCGCGGGCGTTCTTGATGGCCTGGGCGATCTTGCGCTGCTCCTGCACGGAGACTCCGGTGACCCGGCGGGCGCGGATCTTGCCGCGGTCGGAGATGAACTTCCGCAGCAGCGCCGTGTCCTTGTAGTCGATGTGGGTGATGTCCGCAGCCTTCAGCGGGTTCGCTTTGGGCTTGGGCTTCTTGGTGATGTCAGGCTTTGCCATCGTGGTGCTCCTCTTTCATCTGGAGCCCGCGCACGCGGGTGCGCGGGATGGGGATCAATGGTCGGTGAGTCTCTTAGAACGGAGGCTCGTCGTTGTTCGGGGTGTCCCAGCCGCCGCCGGAGGAGGGCTGACCGCCCCAGGGGTCGGGCTGCTGTCCCTGGCCGCCACCGGGGTTACTACCCCAGCCGCCGCCCTGCTGCGCTCCGCCGCCGAAGGAGTCTCCCCCTCCGCCGAAGCCTCCGCCTTGCTGGGGGCCGCCACCGAAGCCGCCGCCTCCGCCGCCACTGCGACCCTGGCGGTTGACCTGGGCCGTGGCGAAACGCAGGGAGGGGCCGATCTCGTCGACATCGAGTTCCCAGGAGGTCCGGTTGTTGCCTTCTTTGTCCTGGAAGCTGCGTGCCTTCAACCGCCCCTGGGCGATGACCCGAGTGCCCTTGGTCAGGGATTCGGCGGCGTTCTCCGCGGCTTCCCGCCACAGCGAGCAGCGCACGAACAGCGTTTCGCCGTCCTTGAATTCATTGGCCTGACGGTCGAAGTACCGTGGGGTGGATGCGATGACGAAGTTGCTCACTGCTGCACCGGAGGGTGTGAAGCGCAGCTCCGGGTCCGCGGTGAGGTTCCCGACGACGGTGATGATGGTTTCGTTGGCCATAGTGGTGTACCTAGTTTCTTTCTGTTCGTGTACCTAGATGTGGTGGGCCTATCAGGCCACCCGCATTTCTTCGGGACGGGTGATCTTGGTGCGCATGATTGTCTCGTTCAGGCGCAGCAGTCGGTCCAGCTCCTTGGCGGAGTCCGGTGTGGAGTGGAAGTCGACGACGGCGTAGATGCCTTCAGACTTCTTGTCGATCTCGTAGGCGAGCTGACGACGTCCCCAGACGTCGATGTTGTCCACGGAGCCGCCTTCTTTCTTCACCAGCTCCATGTACTTGCCGAGAGTCGGCTCAACGGTGCGCTCGTCCACCTCGGGGTCGACGATCACCATCAGTTCGTAGTGACGCATGAATGAACCCACCTCCTCTGGTCTTGCGGTCACGGGCTTTCCGTAACAGGAGGTTCTACTGCGTACGTGCGCTCAAGTGCGCACAACTCGCCTATCTTACGGCTTCAGCCCCAAGACCGCCAACCAGTGGTAGTGGGCCCCTCAAGCGTGTCAGCAGAAGGGCTGTTCGAACACTATCGGGTGTACTCGTGGGGAGACCCAGGGGTGAGCAACTCGAGGGGGTCAAGTCCGAGACGCTCAGCAATCGATTCCACGGATTGCAAGGTGAGGTTACGTTCACCGCGCTCGACCCCTCCCATATAGGTGCGGTGTACGTCGAGGACCTCTGCGAAGGCTTCCTGAGAGAGCCCACGCTCCAGACGATATCGGCGGAGGTTTGCCCCCACTCGTCTTTGCAGGTCTCCCTTTGCCACGCATTCAACAATGAGAGTCTGCTACTCGAAGATCTACACACTCATAAGTAGCAACGGGTGTGAATCTCGCTAACTGTCTTCCCTCACCCAAGTTCTGCACCTTGAGAGACGCACTGAGTTGCTACTTTTCAATCTACACACTTATAAGTAGCATGTGAGCGGAATCACTATCTGTCGAAGGGGACAACGATGAACGTACGCACGACTTCTCTAGGCATACTCTCGATCGCCGCAATGGGCGCGGTGGCCGCCTGTGGGACTGGAGGGGCCGATGACGCCGATTGGCCGGAGGACCCGGTACAGTTCGTCATTCCCACTGCTGCCGGAGGCGCACTGGACACGGTCTTCCGCGAAGTGCAGCCCTACGTCGAAGAGGAGTTGGGGCAACCACTGGAAGTGGAGTATCGCGAAGGCGGACAGTTCACCGTCGGAACCACGTATGTCGCGCAAAACGGCGGTGACTGTGAACCGTTCATGATCCACGCTATCCCGGACGTGATCTTCTCCTACCTGACTCGCACCGTGGAATACACCTACGACGACTTCGAGCCACTGGCCGGATTCACCATCGAACCCTCCGCCTTGTGGGTGGCCGACGGTGCGCCCTGGCAGACGATCGAGGAGTTCATCGAGGAGGCTCAACAGCGTCCCGGTGAGCTACGGGTGAGCGTATCCAACCTAACCAACGCCAACTACATCGCGCTGCTGAGGCTCCAGGAGGAGACCGGCGCAGAGTTCAATATTGTCTCCTACGACGGCGGCGGACCCGCCCGGAATGCCCTCGTCGCCGGAGAAGTCGAAGCCACGATGGCCGGGGTCTTCTCCGGTCAGACCATCGCCGAGGACGCCCACCCCCTCGGTGTTTTCCAAGAGGAGAACCAGTGGGGAGACCTCACTCATGATGCCCCCACCGTCAACGACGCCCTCGGTCTGAATCTCGACGAAAGCGCCGAACGATACGGCTTCCTGGTAGCGAACGAGTGCCGCCAAGAACATCCTGAGCGCTTCGAGACCCTAACTGGCGCCGTCGAACGCGCCGTAGAGAACGAGGATTACCGGGCCATGCTCGAAGAGAACGGAGAACTCGACAAGCTGGCCTATGAAACCTCAGAGGAGTTCGACGCCTACATCCTGGACGAGATCGACATCATCACCGAGATGATCGACGAGAATCCAGAGCTCTTCGGGGTCGAGGCCCCATGAGCGAGCCGGCACAGATGACACACCCGCCGGTGGTCTCCCAGCGTTCCTGGCTGCGACTGGCGCTGTTGATATCGGTTCCTGCCTCTGTTGGGGTCTACGCTGTGGCGTTTCATTTCAGCGTCGCCGACCTCGGACTCGATTCGCGGGCCTATCCGCAGGGCATCATCGCCGTACTGCTGGTTCTTCTTCTGAGCCAAGCGATCACCGAGATGGTGCGGTGGTGGAAAACCCCCGATACAACCACCTTCTCCACACTCTGGCGCCCGTGGCACCGCACCGCACTAGCTGCTTTGTGTACTGCCGTGTTCCTCTGGGGCATCGGCACCATCGGTTTCTACGAGTCCTTGGCACTCTACGGACTCGTGCTGCTTCCTGTACTAGGTGTCCGGCGACCGCTGACGGTGATCGCTTTCAACGTAGGTTTGATCGCCGGGGTTTACCTTCTCTTCGATCTAGTGCTCAATGTGCGGCTGCCCGGCGGATTGGTGGTGGGGTGAGCTATGGAGAGCATTCTTGCAGGAGCGGAACTCCTTCTTCAGCCCGAAGCGCTGAGTTGGCTTGTCCTCGGACTGCTCATCGGGTTCCTCGTCGGCGCGATTCCCGGGGTCGGGGCCCCTAACGCGGCCGCACTGCTCCTGCCCTTCGCCGTGGGATTGGCTGTAGAGAGTTCGCTGCTTCTGATCTGCGGGCTCTATGCCGGCGCGCTCTTCGCTTCTGCGATTCCGGCGATCCTCGTCAACGCCCCTGGCGAGCCGGGTTCCGGGGCCACTGCCCTCGACGGGTATCCACTGGCCATGCAGGGACAGGCCGAACGAGCCATCGGTATCGCCCGCATGGCCTCGGTTATCGGCGGAGTGCTCGCCGGGCTAGTAGTTCTGATGGTCATCGGCCCGCTGGGAAACCTAGCCTTGCGCTTCGGTGCCGCCGAGATCTTCATCGTCGCGCTTTTCGGACTGACCGTGATTGCAGTAACCGTTGGGGATGACATCCGCAAAGGACTCATCTCAGCAGGTCTGGGGCTGCTGATCGCCAGTATGGCTGCGAACCCCTACACCGGCGAGCCTCGGTTCACCATGGGCTTTCCCGAACTCTATGGAGAGGTGCCTTTCGTTCCGGCTGTCATCGGGATCTTCGGTGTCGCTCAAATGCTCATGATCGCCAGCCAGGATCGCCTCGGTGGGACCCGGGCCTCCGGAGCCGTGGGGAACGCCGAGCGCACTCTGCTCTCCGGGCTGTCGGCGGCCCTGCGGGAAGTCGGTGCGGGCATCGCTGCCACGTTCCGCTACCCGATCACTTTGCTGCGCTCCTCGGGTCTTGGCCTGCTCATCGGCATCGTGCCGGGCATGGGGACCTCGACGGCGAACTTCGTTAGCTATGGAGTGGCCAAACAGTTCTCCAAGCAACCCAAGACCTTTGGCAAGGGAAACCCTGAAGGGATTGTCGCTTCCGAATCCTGTGACAACGCGGTGGGTAACGGGTCTTTAATTCCCACCCTGGCCCTGGGCATCCCGGGCAGTGCCACCATGGCAATTGTTCTCGCCGCGCTGTATCTCCATGGCATCCAGCCCGGGCCACGACTCATCGACAACGAGGCGCCCCTGGTCTACGCCTTGGTTCTCGCGCTCATTCTCTGCAGTCTGCTGATCCTTCCCATCGGCGCCGTCCTGGCTGCTCCGATGGCGTTGGTAACCCGGGTTCGCCCACCCTTTCTCGTGCCGGCAGTCCTGGTCTGCTGCATCGTTGGCACGTACAGCTTCCGCAACTCTATGTTCGACGTCGGACTCATGTTGATTTTCGGCGTTCTAAGCTTCGTCATGCAGCGGCTCGGATACCCGATCGTTCCGCTGGTGCTTGGACTAGTACTTGGACCCATCGCCGAGGAAAGCATGCTCCGAGCCCTGCAGTTGGGTAACTACGAACTGTCCTACTTCTTTTCCTCCGGTATCTCCCAAATCCTGTGGGCGGGTCTCTTGGTGACCCTCGTGTTGAGCACTATCCGTAGCATTCGAACCACCCGACAGAGACGTCTCACTGAGGCTGAGGTGTCGTAGGAAGGCTCCATAGCCTGACAGATGGAAGGATAGAAATCCGACAAACGGTAGAGTTGGAGTCCGGCAGACAGTAGAATAGGGGAATGGAGTACCGACGGAGAGTGGTCGACGACGTCCTCGATGAGGTATTTCCATACCTCCCCGCAGTAGCCCTGGAGGGCGCTAAGGGAGTCGGGAAAACTCTCACCGGGCTTCAACGCGCCGCCTCCGTCTTCTCCCTAGACGACGAGCGGACTCAATTCGCCGTGAAGAACTATCCAGCCCAGATCACCGAAGCTGATTCCCCTGTATTGATCGATGAGTGGCAGCTGGTTCCCACGGTCTGGGACCAGGTACGCCGGGCCGTGGACAAAAACCCCACCGCCGGCGGCACCTTCCTTCTCACCGGATCTGCCGATGTGCCGTCCCACGCCCGCATCCACTCCGGTGCCGGTCGGATCATCAGCCTCACCATGCGTCCGCTCTCCATAGCTGAACGGGGCATCGAAGAACCGGTGGTCTCCTTGAAGGAGCTCCTCAACGGAACCCAACCGGCCATTTCGGGAACAACACACGTCGACCTTCCCACCTATGTGGACGAAATCCTACGCTCCGGATTCCCCGGAATCCGAGACCTTCCCCCGCGGGCGCGCAGGCTCCAGCTGGACGGCTACGTGCGCCGTATCGTCTCCCGGGAACTGCCGGAGAACGGCGTTCACGTACGCAAGCCACACACCCTGCAGCGGTGGCTGGAGGCCTACGCCGCCGCCGTCTCGACGAACCTCAGCTACACCAAGTTGATGCATGCAGCGACCGCTGGGGAGGATGACAAACCAGCCAAAGAGACCACCCTGAGCTACCGGGACCACTTAGCCCGCATCTTCGTCCTAGAACCGCTCAATGCTTGGCTGCCCACATTCTCCCCCTTGAAGCGGCTGACCGAAGCACCCAAGCACCACCTCGTGGACCCGTCCCTAGCGGCACAGCTCGCCGGTATTGATGACAAGGGACTACTGCGTGGCGAAGGTCCCGCCACCCACGTCGAGACGTGGCTGGGAGCTCTCTTCGAATCACTGGTCACCCAGTCAGTGCGGGTCTATGCCGAAGCCGCTGAAGCCAGCGTGCACCACATGCGCACCCGCGGCGGGGAACGCGAAATCGACCTCATCATTGAGCGACCGGATCACTCAGTCCTCGCCATCGAAGTGAAACTGTCCCACGAAGTTCAGAATGAAGACGTCAAGCACCTCAACTGGTTGGACCACCAACTGGGAGATCGTCTGCTGGACCGGGTGATAGTCACCACGGGGCCGACCGCATACCGCCGAGATGACGGGGTGGCCGTAGTGCCCTTGAGTCTGCTGGGACCCTAACCGGACGGGGACCGGAACTGCACGAGCACACCACCACCCCATTCCTCACCCCCACCACTCGACAAACGGTAGAGTTGGCGTCCGACAAATGGTCGGGTAGGAACCCGGCAAACGGTCGGCCACACAGAGAGGGTGGCTCCACCGCGGCGGAGCCGCTGTTCCGCTTAGGCGGACCCAGTGGTGAAGAACTCAGCGACAGTGGCGGTGAGGTAGCCGACGTCGTCGACTCCACACATCTCCCGGGCCGAATGCATACTCAGCAAAGGGATCCCCACATCCACCGTCCGGATCCCCAGCCGCGTGGCCGTCAACGGGCCGATCGTCGAACCACAGGGAATGTCGTTATGCGAGACGAACTCCTGGGTGGGCACCCCCGCTGCCCGGCACACCCGCTGCCAGAGGGCGGCCCCTGCGGCGTCAGTGGTGTACCGCTGATTGGCGTTGATCTTCAACAACGGTCCGCGGTTGGGCAACGGACGGTTCGCCGGATCGTGACGCTCCGGGTAGTTGGGGTGAACCGCATGTCCGGCATCGGAGGAGAGGTGCCAGGAAGCCGCCAGGGCCCGTGCCTTCGCCCCGGCAGTAGCCCCGAGCCCCTCATAGATCCGCTCGAGGACTTCTGCCAAGAAGGGTCCGGCCGCACCAGAGCGGGAGGCCGAGCCGAGCTCTTCGTGATCGAAAGCGCCCAGCATGGGGATCACCGCACCAGAGTCAGCCTCTGCGGCCACCTGCTCCAATGCGGCGATACCGGCGAAGACCGAAGAGAGGTTATCCAGCCGGCCCGCGGCGAAGAACTCGTTGTCGGGACCAAACCGTGCCGGGGCCTGGGCGTCAGCGACCACCAGATCGTATCCGTCAATGTCGGCCGGGCTGATACCGGCGGATTCTGCGACCACGGCGAGGACATCACCGTCGCCGCTGTCCACACTGAGCACCGGAGCGGTGTGCTGTTGGCGGCCCAGCTTCAGCCCGTCATTGACCTGACGGTCCAGGTGGATCGCCAACTGTGGGATGCGGGCCACCGGCGCAGTGGCCGCCAGGTGCGTGGCGCCGTCGCGGGTGACGATCCGGCCGGCCAGGCGAAGCTCCCGATCCAGCCAGGAGTTCAGCAGCGGTCCGCCGTAGATCTCGGTGCCGACCTGCACCCATCCGTGCTTGAGCAGAGTCGGTTTAGGTTTGAGCTTGAACCCCGGTGAGTCGGTGTGGGCCCCCAGCAGGCGCACCGGGGTGGTTGAGGTGGCACCCTGCGGCAGGATCCAGGCCAGTACGGCACCGTCCCGGACCACGGTGTACCGCCCGGGCTCGGTAGGCCAGTCGGCGTCCTCGGCCAGTTCGGTAAACCCAGCGGCGCTGAGCCGATCGGCGGCAACCCGCGCCGCATGATACGACGACGGCGAAGCGGCAATATAGTCACCGAGCTGCCCGATCAGGACATCGGTGCTCAGGGTCTCGGTGCTCGGCGGTGTCTGGGCTGGTACGTCACGACGGTGTGGTTCGCTCATGACATCAGGCTACTCACCCGGAGCCCACTAGTCCTGTCTGGTAGACGTAGACCACCGCCTGGACTCGGTCGCGCAGCTGCAGTTTGGTCAGGATACGGCGGACATGCGTTTTCACCGTCGCCTCGGAGAGGAAGAACTTCCCGGCAATCTCCGCATTGGAGAGCCCCTCCGCCACAGCGAAGAGGACCTCGGTCTCCCGTGCGGTGAGCGGCTCCCGGGGCACCCCGTCATCCAAGGCCTGGGCGATCTGCTCCCCGGTGGGGGTCACCGTCTCCGGGCTCTGTGGGGTTGAGGCGGTGTCCTGAGCGACCGCCTGCGCCAGTTGGGAGGGAACCTCCCCGGTGCCTTTGCGCAAGTAGATATCGAGCAGCCGTTGGGTAATCCGTGGGGCCACCACTGCGTCCCCGGAGGCCACCACCCGCACCGCGTTGACCAGCTCGGCCGGTTCCACATCCTTGAGCAGAAACGCGCTGGCCCCGGCCTGCAAGCCGGAGAAGGCATACTCGTCAAGATCAAAGGTGGTCAAGATGATGACCCGGGTCTCACTGTGCTGATCAACGATCCGGCGGGTGGCTTCGATGCCGTCCATGGTGGGCATCCGCACGTCCATGAGCACGACGTCGGGGCGCTTATCCCCCAGCGTATCCATCAGTCGCAGTGCCTCGGCACCATCGGCGGCTTCAGCGACCACCTCTACATCGTCTTCTCCCTCCAGGATCAGCTTAAATCCCAT
Source organism: Nesterenkonia alba DSM 19423 (assembly GCF_000421745.1). Classification (GTDB taxonomy): domain Bacteria; phylum Actinomycetota; class Actinomycetes; order Actinomycetales; family Micrococcaceae; genus Nesterenkonia; species Nesterenkonia alba. Next base: position 117,955 of record NZ_ATXP01000005.1, on the reverse strand, counting down.
GCGCAGCAGGTGTTGGTCGTCGACCAACATCACCTTGATGGCGTCGTCGTGAGTCATTCCTGTCCTCTCTGCTGCCCGGCCTGCCCGGAACCCTCCGGGTCCGTTCCTGCCGCCCGGGCGGTACTGGTTTTCTCCTCTGGTGGTTCCAGCACCGCCCGGACCGTCCATCCGCGGTACTTACCGGGACCGGCCCACACCGATCCGTTGTAGAAGCTCGCCCGTTCTTGCATACCTTTGATCCCCAACCCTGAGCCTACCGACTTCCGCTGAGTCTCCCCAGGGATCACGACGCCGTCGTCGGCGACACTGATGATGACCCGCGCCGGTCCCGCCAACCCGAGCGCCTCGGCCTCCTTCTCGCTGTACCCCTGCTGTTGGAGTCGCTCCCACTCCTGCTGGGAGGTAGCCGGGTGGTGTTCGATGCTGACTTCCACATCGGTGACTGATTGGCCGTAGCGCAGCACATTGGTCAACGACTCCTGGATAATCCGGTGCACGGTCAACCCGAAGGCGGCATCTTCGGGCAACGCCGGCCCGGAGGTGGTGATCTTCAGCGGTAATCCGGCCTGACGAAACCCCTCGAAGAGTTCCTCCAGACTCTCTTGGACGGGTTTGCGGGCCTCGACGACGTCTTCGCCCTTCTTCAGCACCCCGATGACTCGGCGCATATCCGCCAACGCGGTTCGCCCGGTGGAGGACAACTCATCCAGCACCTCTCCGGCCCGTTCGGGGTCCCGCCGGACCACCACCCGGGCACCGTCAGCTAAGGAGATCATCACCGATAGCGAGTGGGCGACGACGTCGTGCATCTCCCGTGCGATGCGGTTGCGTTCGCCCACCTGGGCCAGTTCGTGGGAACGCCGCGCCCAGTCGAGGATCTCGCGTTCGTGCTCCCGGCCCCGGCGCACCGCCGCACCGATGGCGGCACAGGCCGCGGTGGCGAAAACCATAATCACCACCAGGGTGACCGCCACCACCGGCAGATCCGCCGCGGGCAGACCCGCCTGCACCCAGCGGCTGTCCCCATAGCGGTGCTGCCACTGCTCAATCCAGAAGTAAGTGCTATACCCCACCAGACAGGCCGGCACAGAGGTGCCCAGGCCCCAGACCAGCCCCCGGTGCAGCCCCACACAGTAGGCGATGAAGCAGACTCCCAGCATCTGGGCGGGCTGCCACGGGTAGAGGATGAGCAGTACCGCCTCCGCCAGAGCGATCGGCAGCAGCACGCTCACCGGGGCGGCGTGCCGGAAGCACAGCAACCCCATGATGATGAGGTAGCCGGGGATGAGCCAGAAGGCGTCTTGACCCATATCCGCCATCGCCAAGGGGAACCCCCACAGGGCAACCATCCCGTAGATGGCGACGACGACGCCGTTCATCCACTTCGGATGCCGGCGGAACCAGCCCCGCACTCCCCTGCGGCGCACCAGCCCAAGCTGCTCGAAGCCCTCTGGTGCGCTCCAGCGCGCGGGTGCGGTGGCGTCGTCGTGGGTGCTCACAGCATCAATCGTTGCACGGGCCCCTCAGGGAGTCCGCAGTGGCCGGTGGAGTGGGAAGAACCGGGCCACACATCACGCGTCGCGTTTGATGAAGGTGACCAGGCCGGCGATGTTCGGCACCGCCGCCCAGCCGATCAGCCCCAGCAGCGCCAGCGGTGGGGCCAGGTTCCGCAGTGACTCATCCACGCGGGTGAACTCACCGACGAAGTAGTTGTACTGGAACTGGTTGACTGTCTCCACCCAGTCGGCCTGGGTGAAGCCGAACAGCAGCGCTAGGGCGAAGTCCACCACGAACAGCAGCACCGTCAGCACCACAATCCCGCCGGCGGAGCTGCGCAACAGCAGCCCGAGCCCAAAACCAAGAACCGCGGTGGTCAGCACCGTGACCCAGGTGCTCAGATACAGCATCGCCACCTCTGAATTGGTCACCACAGACAGCAGGGGCAGGTGTTCGGTCAGTACCGCGGTGAGCAGGTGGGTCAACACCAGGATGACCGCGGTGACCGCACCGGTGATCAGGATCAGGGCCAGGAGTTTGGCGGTGTAGAGCACCCCGCGCCGGGGTACTGCGGTCAAGGTGGAGCGGATGGCCCCGGTGGTGAATTCAGTGGTGAAGGCAATCACCCCCAGTGCTCCCAGCAGGATCATCACAAAGTACATTCCGGAGACGGCCGCCTGGGCGATGATGGTGGACTCATCCCCGAGCACGTTGTCCAAGGTGCCGGCGGTGACCCCCACGGCTAGGCCGGCCAGCAGACTGATCCCCAGGCTGATGCTGCACAGCCAGAACGTGGTACGCAGGGTCAGCAGTTTGGTCAGCTCACTGCGCAGCACCCCGAGGAAGCTCACCCCCGGCAGTGTGGGGTCGACCTCAAAGACGTGCGGGCGCCGCTGCACCCCGGTGGCAATGTTCGGATTCATGCCTGACCTCCTGTGGTGGCGGGGCTACGGCCCCCGGAGCGGAATTCGACGTGTTCGCCGGTGAGCCGCATATAGGACTCCTCCAGCGAGGACTGCAGCGGGGTGAGTTCGTGGACGACGACGCCGGCTTCCAGGGCGCGCCGGCCAATGGTGCGGGGGTCCACGCCGGTCGCCTCAAAGGTTTCGGCGTCCACATGGGTGAGGGTCACACCCCGGGCGCTGAGCGCATTCATCAGGTCAGTGGCCTGTTCGGTGCGGACCAGTACCCGCTGTTCGGCGCCGTCGGCGATGAACGATTTAATGGGTTGATCCGCCAGGATGCGACCCCGGCCGAGCACGATGAGGTGGTCGGCGGTTTGGGACATCTCGCTCATCAGGTGGGAGGAGACAAAGACGGTGCGCCCTTCGGCGGCCATCTCCCGGGCCAATCCGCGGACCCATCGGACCCCTTCCGGGTCCAATCCGTTGACGGGTTCATCGAAGATGAGCACCGCGGGGTCCCCCAGCAGCGCAGCGGCGATCCCCAGGCGCTGATTCATCCCCAGGGAGTAGGACTTGATCCGTTTGCCAGCCGCTGGTCCTAGGCCAGTGAGCTCGATGACGTGGTCGACCCGGCGTTTTTCGATGCCGTGGGTGGCCGCCAGTGTGCTCAGATGCTGCCGGCCGGTACGGCCGGGGTGGGTGGCCCCAGCGTCTAAGACCGCACCGACAGTGCGCAACGGGGCCGCGTGGGCGGCGAAGGGTCGGCCGTCAATGGTGATCGACCCGGAGGTGGGGCGGTCGAGGCCCACCGCCATGCGCATGGTGGTGGATTTCCCCGACCCGTTGGGACCAAGGAAGCCGGTCACCTGACCGGGGGCCAGCTGGAAGCTGATCCCGTCCACGGCGGTGGTCGAGCCGTACGTCTTGCGTAGGTTCTCCGCGGTTATCATCGTTCGCTCGCTTCCCGTTCACGTCACTAGCGTGCTTGGTGGCCGGATCACCGGCTTGCTCACTTCCTTACGCTAGGTCCGCCCCTGGGTGGAGCACATCCGCCCCAGGGCGGATCTTGCCGATGAGACGCATCGCGACTGACTCATCCCGAGGCCGCCCCGCGCCGAAAAGTGTTAGGCCTTATACGTCCATGCGCGGAAGGGGATCTCCACCGGTCCGCGCTTGAACCGTGCCAGCCACAGGTGGGAGAAGATGATCTGCCCCAACCAGATGAGCACGACGATCAGCCCGACCAAGCCGGCGTTGAGCTCCCCGGCCAACCCAAACCCGAGCCCGGAGAACAGCAGCGCCAACACCAGGGACTGGCCCAAGTAGTTCGACAGGGACATCCGCCCCGCCGGGGCCAGCACACGCAGCACCAGGTCGAAGGCCCCGGAGCGGAAGGCCAGCAGCAACAAGATGACGTAGCCGGCGGCCTGGAAGGGCCCGGCCGCCACTGCCAGGGTCTGTCCCAACATATGGGTGCCCACGCCGACGTCGAAGGCCGAACCCGGTGGCCCCCAGGCCAACCAGGCACCGATGAGGCTCACCGCGCCACCGGCCAGCAGACAGGGCAGCCCAATACTGAGCAGCCGGGCGGTGCTGAACTCCCCGGCCATGGTCCGTTCAATGATCCGCTCTCGGCCGACCACCAGTCCCACCAGCAGGCAGGCGAAGGCGAGAATGCCCTGCCCGAAGATGATATTGATGGCCGCCAGCGGGTAAGCGATCGCCTGGAACCCAAAGTAGGAGAGCACCCCGCCGGAGTACCACTCTTGCAGCAGGGCAGGATCCACCAGGGTGAACTTGATATCGGCGTCACCTTCCACCGTGATGGCGTCAAATACTGCCGAAAGTGCCCCGAGCCCCACAAAGAGCGTGGCCCCCACCGCGTAGAAGACCCCGGCGACGATCAGCGCCGTCTTGGTGCGGGTGTTCCGCATGGCGAACAGCAGCAGGCCCAGCAGACCGTAGGCCAGCAGAATGTCACCCATGAAGAGGAAGAACCCGTGCAGCACACCGAGCACGATCAGCCCCACCGAGCGTCGTTTAGCCCGGCGTTTGACGTCGGCCCCTTGCCGGTGGGCACTGGCCCAGGCGAGCACAAAGCTCAGCCCGAAGAGGAAACTGAACACCACATAGGACTTGCCTTCGAAGATCGCCGTGGAGGCAAACCGCACCAGCTGGTCTGCGCTACTCTCCGGCGGGTTGGTCATCTCCCCGAGGATGGCCTCCGGGGAGGTGAAGAACCACACGTTGACGCTGATGATCCCCAGCAGCGCCAAGGCACGCAGAGCATCCACGGCGTCGAGTCGACGCGGAGTCGCGCTCGCCTCCGGTGCCTGGGGAGGCTGCTGCCCCCACCCGGGGTGTCCCGGCTGTGGTGACGTACCCGCCCCGGTACGGGGATCGGAAGCAGGGTGGCCGGCGGCGTCGTGGGTTCCGGGCTGCTGGTGGTGTTCCATACCCGTTAGCCTACGGACACCCTGACATCATCGCCGTCATCCTCACGGATGACTCTGCCCCCGCCCATTAAGGTTGAGGTGATGACCCGGCGCCCTTCCCCCGAGCCCCCCGCGGTGGTTCCGCTGTCCACTACCGACCCACTGGTACGGCACCTGGCGGACCGCTGGGGTGGCCCGGCCGGGGAGCATCTGCGCGCACCGGATTCCACCGGGCGCCGTGGGAGCAGTTGGTGGACCATCCCCCGGATCCTCATGCTGTTGACCACAGTGGCGATTGTCCTGTCTGTGCTGTCCTCTCAGTACTGCCGGCTCAACGGTTGGGGCGGGGTGGGGGTCTACCACTACGGCTGTTACTCCGATGTCGCCGCCCTGTGGGGGACCCGGGACTTCGCCCAGACCCCCTGGGCACCGTTCAGCGAGCAGCACCACACCTTCGAATACCCGGCCTTGACCATGGTCTTCGCCTCGCTCGTCGCGGCGGTGACTCATGCGCTGGATACGCTCACCGGCGGGTATTGGGGGGAGCGCACCGGGCTGCTCTACTGGGATCTGACCTTCCTTCTGGCCGCCCTGGCGTGGATGATCCTGGTGCTGGCGACCATGAAGGCCGCCCGGCATCGACCCTGGGATGCGGTCATCGTGGCGGTCTCCCCAGCGATCATTTTCGGCATCGGCATCAACTGGGATATCTTCCCGGCCGCGGCCTTGGCCCTGGCGGTGCTCTTCGCCCAGCGACGGCGGTGGGGGCTGGCCGGGGTGATGATCGGCGTCGGCGTCTCCTTCAAGCTCTACCCGCTGTTCATGCTGGGGGCTCTGGTCACTCTGGCGGCCCGTCACTACCTCCGCGGGGATACTGAGGGGACCGACGACGACGTCGACCTCCCCGCTCTGGGCTGGTTCACCGGCTCCATGGTGCTCACCTGGGGTGTCATCAACGTGCCGGTGATGCTCATCAGCTTTGAGTCCTGGGCCCGGTTCTTCGAATTCTCCGCCGAGCGGGGGGCCGGGTATTCCTCGATCTGGCACGTGTGGATGACCCTCGGTGAGACCGGCCCCAGCGCGGAGACGGTCTCCCTGTGGAGTTTTCTGCTCTTCGCTGCGGCCTGTGTGGGGGTCTTCGCAGTGGGTCTCAGCGCACCGGTACCCCCACGGATGGTTCAGCTGCTGCTGCTGATCGTCGCGGCCTTCATGGTGTTCAACAAGGTGTATTCCCCGCAGTTCATGATCTGGCTGGTGCCACTGATCGCCCTCGCGGTGCCGCGAGTGCGGGATGTGGTGATCTGGCACGCCTTCCAGGTGCTGCACTTCTGGGCCATCTGGATGCATTTGGCCGATATCGTCGGCGACTACCAGCCTCAGCACAGCTTCGATCCGAACCTCTACGTCGCCGCGGCGATTGGGCATATGGCCGCCACCGGCTACATCTGCGCGATCGTGGTACGGGATATCTACCGACCCGAGCACGACGTCGTCCGCGCCACTGATCCCCGCACTAGTCTGCCTCCCGAGGGCACCGGTGAAGCCGGCAGCGTCCCCTCCACGAACACCCCACCCACCGGCACTCGAACCGCCGACACCTCATCCACCGGCACCTCGTCCGCCGGCACCGGGAAGCTCCGCACATAAAACCCGGCACCTGCGCGGTGTTTCCTAGAGGTTGTCGGCTGCCCAGCGCTTCAGCAGCACGCGGGCTTCGTCCTCACCCATGGGCCCGTGTTCCATCCGGTGGTCAAGAAGGAATCGGTAGGCCTTGCCCACCTGCGGGCCGGGACCGATGCCCAGGGTGTCCATGATCTGTTCACCGTTGAGGTGCGGACGGATCTTGGCCAGTTCCTCTTTCTCGCGCAGCTCAGCGATGCGCTGTTCGAGGTCGTCATAGGCCCGGGCCAGGCGGGCGGCTTTCTTCTTGTTCCGGGTGGTGACATCGGAGCGGGTCAGCCGGTGCAGTCGTTCCAGTTGGTCCCCGGCGTCGGTGACGTAGCGGCGCACCGCGGAGTCGGTCCAGTCCTGTTCACCGTAGCCGTAGAACCGCATGTGCAGTTCCACCAGGTGGCTCACCGCACGGATGGTCTCCTTGTCGAACTTCAGCGCCCGCATGCGTTTGCGGGTCATCTTCGCGCCGACGACGTCGTGGTGGCGGAAGCTCACTCCACCACCGGGTTCGAACCGCCGGGTCTTCGGTTTGCCGATGTCATGCATCAATGCGGCGAAGCGCAGGATGAAGTCCGGGCGCGGCACCGGACCGTCTTCATCGGTCTCCAGGGCTGTGGCCTGTTCCAACACCTGCAGGGAGTGCTGGTAGACGTCCTTGTGCCGGTGGTGCTCATCATCGGTGAGCTTCAACGCTGGGATCTCCGGCAGCACAATATCGGCCAGGCCGGTCTCCACCATCAGATCCACACCGTGGCGTGGGTGGGCACCGGTGATGAGCTTGACCAGTTCCTCCCGGACCCGTTCAGCGGAGACGATCTCGATCCGGCCTGCCATGTGGATGATCGCCTCCCGGACCTCTTCGGCCACACCGAGCCCCAGCTGGGAGGCGAAACGGGCTGCCCGCATCATCCGTAACGGGTCATCGGAGAAGCTCTCCTGGGGGGTGGCGGGGGTGCGCAGCCGCTTGGCGACGAGGTCGCGGACCCCGCCGTGGGGGTCGACCAGCTCCATCGACGGCAACCGTAGAGCCATGGCGTTAACGGTGAAATCCCGCCGGATGAGGTCATCGTCCAAACTGGTGCCGAAGCGCACCTGTGGTTTCCGGGAGGCGGGATCATAGGCCTCAGCCCGGTAGGTGGTGATCTCGAGCTGGTAGTCGGCCTTGCGCAACCCGATGGTGCCGAAATCCCGTCCGATCTCCCAGGTGGCGTCCGCCCAGCCGCGGATCACCTGGAGGATCTCATCGGGGGTGGCATCGGTGGTGAAGTCCAAATCGCCGGAGGTGCGGCCCAGAAACAGGTCCCGCACCGGTCCGCCCACTAGGGAGAGGTCGTATCCGGCGGCGGCAAAGCGTTCGCCGCATTCGACGACGACGTCGGGAAGCCACGCTCCATCGGGGAAGCCCTGGGGAAGATCAACCATAGCGACCACAGTGTCCCACAGCGGTGAGATCCGGCGTTTACATCGGCACCGTTAAAGTAGGAATCATGGACAAGGCAGGTGCAGCAGATGAGGCGCGGACGCCACTGACGGTGTCCATGGGGCAGCGCCGCAGCACTGCTGTGCCACAACCGCGCCTCAACGGTCACCTGCCCACTGTGGAAGAAGTCAGTGCCGGGGGGGTGGTGATCCGCCCGGCCGCCCGCGGCTTCGACGTCGCAATCATCGCCCGGTACAACCGCGGCGGACGGCTCGAATGGTGCCTGCCGAAGGGACACCCCGAGGGCAGCGAGACCTACCAGGAAGCCGCGGTGCGTGAAGTAGCCGAGGAGACCGGCATTGACGGCTCCATCCTCACCAGTCTGGGCAGCATCGAGTACTGGTTCACAGTGCCGACTCACCGGGTCCACAAGACCGTCCACCACTTCCTCATGGAGGCAGTCGGTGGGGAGCTCACCACGGAGAATGACCCGGACCATGAGGCGGTTGATGTCGCCTGGGTGAACCTCGAGGAACTCGAACGCCGGCTGTCCTTCCCCAATGAGCGGCGTATTGTCGCGGTGGCCAAGCAGGTCATCCAGGACTCGGTCTGATGCAGCTGATCCGGCTATAGTCAGCCACTGATGAGCCCCGCATCGTCCCCCTACCGTCCGCGGCACACTGGTGCCTGGCGCGCCCCTGAGCCGGAAGAGGAGACTGACTCCCCGCCAGCTGAGCCCCAGGAGGCTGCTGCCTCGCATCTGCCCAAGCAGGGAATGGCTGCAGCCAGTGCGCTCATGGCCGCCGGCACGCTGGTCTCCCGGGGGCTGGGGTTCCTGCGGGCCTTCCTGCTGGCGATCGCCATCGGCTCAACCACCCTGATGGCCGATGTCTTCGAAAAGGCCAACAGTGTTCCCAATGTCATTTATGTGCTGCTGCTGGGTGGGATGTTCAATGTGGTGCTGGTGCCTCAGCTCATCAAGGCCGCCAAACAGCCCGACCGCGGAGCGGATTACACCTCGCGTCTGCTGACCTTGGCGGTCATTGTCATGGGTGTGGCCACCGTGCTCATCACTGCCGCGGCCTACCCGATCATCAGTGCGCTGACCTTGGACTGGACCGAACCGATGCTGGCCCTAGGTACCGCCTTCGCGATGTGGACCCTGCCGCAGATCTTCTTCTACGGGCTCTACGCGGTAGTCGGACAGATCCTCAACGCGAACGCGAAATTCGGCTGGTACATGTGGGCCCCGGTGCTGAACAACATCATCGCCATCGGGTTCATCCTCACCTACATCGTCAGCTTCGGTGCCTACAGTGCCGAGGACAACCAGGCCGCCGAGTGGACCACCACTCAGACCATCTGGCTGGCCGGGGGCCACACCCTGGGGGTGATCGCCCAGGCGCTGTTGCTGCTGTGGCCACTGTCCAAACTGGGCATCGGGCTGCGACCTAAGTTCGGTTTCCGGGGTATGGGCCTGGGGCAAACCGGCAAGATTGCTGCCTGGACCCTGGGAGCCATGGCGGTGGGCAATATCTCCAACCTGCTGCATATGCGGTTGATCTCCGGTGCCACCGCCTCCCGTGAACAGATGGAAACCGGCGGTGCTGCCGTCCCCGGGGAGACCGCTGCGAATATTGCTGAGCTCATTGTGCTGCTACCGCATTCGGTGTTCGTACTGACGATCGCCACTGTGTTGTTCAATCAGCTCTCCCGGGCGATGGACCTGAAGCAGTACGACGACGCCATGGGGCTGGTCAACCGGGGTTTGCGGATCTTCGCGATCCCCATCATGTTCTCCGCGGTGGCGATGATCGTCCTGGCTGGGCCCCTGGGCCGGCTCTTCGGCGGCACCGCGGCCGATGCACACCTGGCCGGGGCTGCCATCGGCCAGTTGCTGGTGCTCTACGCCGTGGCCCTGCCGTTCCGCTCAGCGAACTTCTACCTGATGCGCACCTTCTACGCCGCTGAGGATGCCCGCACCCCCATGGTGGTGTACTCCATCTGCTCCGCGCTGAGCCTGGCGATCGCCTACACCGGGGCGGCGCTGCTGGCCAATGAGCATCTGCCGTATTTCATCATCGGGCTGTTCGGGGCGATCAACGTTCTCCAGTACGTCTTCTGGCATGTGCTTGTGGTGCGCCGATGGGGCAGCTTCGGTTTCACCGATGTGCTGGGGGCCTATACCCGGGCCGGGTTCGCCGCACTGGCTGCCGGGGCCTCCGGGGCGGGGGTTCTGGCACTGCTGGGCGGCTACACCTGGGGTTTCGCGTGGAGTTCACTGCCCACTACCATACTCAGCTGTGCCGCCACCGGGATCGTGATGGCCGGGGTCTACGTGGTAGCGCTGCGCGTGATGCGGGTCCGGGAGTTCGACGAGTTCCTGGAACCGCTGGCCCGCCGGGTCCCCGCCCTGCAACGGTTCCAGCGCGCCTGAGGCGGTGCACAGCGCGCAGATCAGCCCAGGCGGCGGTACGCTGGAGTGCTGACTCTCATTCTTTAGACCTCAGGAGGATCTGTGGCGCAGCCGTTCGGCGTCGGAGACGTGGTGGGGGGCCGATACCGCATCACCCACCACGTGGTGACCTCCGCGGATCAAGACGTCGTCTTCCAGGCGGTGGACGAGGTGCTGGACCGGGACGTCTCCGTGCTGCTGGCCTCGCGGGCCAATGCCAAACAGGTGGCTACCAGCGCCAAAGAACTGGCCACCGGTGCTCGGGATTCGCTGGTGGAGGTGCTCGACCTCGGTTTGGCTGATGAACGAACCTACCTGATCTCCACACTGGTGGACCCCAACCAGCTGCTCGATCTCGTGGTCCCCGATGCCGCCCCCTATGTGGAGCCGTATTACACCGACTCCCTAGGTTCTGAGATCTTCGGTCAGTCCCGGCAAATGGAACCGCAGACGTATGAGGACGACGCCGAATACTACGCTCGTCTACACGAGGAATCCTCCCGCTCGCGGAGCCTGCCGTGGTCTAAGCGCCCGGCGTTCCTGGACAAAGTCATTCCGCATCGGCTTCAGGACGACGACGCCGGACTCAAGCAGTTCGATGCCGGTTTGGGGCTGGCCTCTGACCTCGATGTTGTTGAGGCCGATCCTGCTGCCGACCAACAGGACGAGACCCTGGAAGCCGCATTCGCAGCCGGACCACCAGCGCCTGTGGCCGGTGAAGTCGCCAGTGGAGACCGGCTGGGTAGTGACGTGCTCGATGAGCACCTGCCGCCAGCGCCGGAGGAGCACACCGCGTCCGAGCAGCAGACAGCCCACACAGAGGATGCGACTGCGGATGAAGATCCCGATGCCACCCACGAGCCCGGAGAACACGTGGAGCATGCGCCCTCTACGGCGATCGCCACCGTGGGTTACACCCCCTCTGAGCACGTTTCGACGCCTACGGATGAGACCACCGTCGAAGGCGAGGAGGTCATCGACGATCCGCCGCAGTACCCGGATCCGGCCTATGATGTCGCCGATGTCCCGGTGGGTACGGAGGAGCCCGCACACCCGGTGACCCGACCTGCCGACGTCGTCGAGGAACCGGCCTCTGGCACTGCTGAACAGCAGCAAGCCGACCGCAGCAGCTTCACCGGACTCATCACTGCAGTGCCCGCCCGGGATCGCAGCAGTTTCCCCAGTGCAGACTCGGCATCCGCAGCCGGCAGCTTCGACGACGGCGGGTCGGAGGACCCCGGCTTTGATGAGTACGCAGACCCCTACGGGCGCAGCGCCTACGAGGATGACCAGCGCCCCGTCTGGCTGCGCTGGCTGGCGCCGGCGGTCCTGGGTGTTCTGGTGCTGCTGGCCGCGCTCATCGTCTTCTTCTCCCTACGCGGTGGAGCGGATGAGGCCGCTGAGGTACCCGAGGAGACCGAACAGCAGCCTCCGGCTGAGGAGGAGACCACCGGCGGGGAGGATCCTGACACCGAGGAGACCGGCGAGGCCACCGAGGAGGCCACCGAGGAAGAAGAGCCCGAGGAGGACCTGCCCGCTGCCGAGGTGGCATCCATCAGCCTGGACGCCGGGGCCGATGTGACCTCCTCCGGAAGTGCTGAGAACCTCGCCGACGGCGATACCGACACCACGTGGCAGACCTATTCGTATAACAACGCCGCCTTCGGTGGTTTCACCGACTCCGTGGAGTTCGTGGTCGAACTGGCTGAACCCACCGACGTCAGTGAAGTGACAGTTGTCACACAGGGTGGCTACTCGGGTGGTTCCTTCGAGGTGTATGTCAACGACGACGGCAGCCTCGGCGGCGAGCAGCTCGGCACCGGGGATTTCTCTTCCGCCGAGGCCGCTGTCAGTGGCGATGGCGTCGAAGGGTCCTACGTGGTGGTCAGCATCACCGAATTGCCCGCTGAGGACACCCCGACGGTTGGTGGTATGCCCTACCGGCTGAGCATCGGTGAGATCACTGTCGACTAGGACCGGCGCCGTCGTCGCAGGCTTGCGGAATGAGCACTTAATCCCCAGCGTTGTGTATCACTGGTACAGCGCTCAGACCATGTAAGGATTCATCACTCGTGACAGAACTGACACCTGACCAGGTGCACGACGTCGTCATCGTCGGCTCCGGTCCTGCGGGCTACACGGCGGCGATCTACACTGCCCGGGCGAACCTCAATCCGATCGTGCTGGCCGGGTCTGTCACCGCCGGTGGGGAATTGATGAACACCACGGAAGTGGAGAACTTCCCCGGTTTCCCCGAAGGCATCCAAGGCCCGGACCTGATGATGAATATGGAAGCTCAGGCCCGGCGATTCGGTGCTGATATCCGCCACGAGGACGCCACTGCACTGAAGCTGACCAGCGACATCAAGGAGATCACCACCGGCTCCGGTGAAGTGCTGCACGCCCGGTCGATCATCCTGGCTACCGGTTCGGCCTATCGTGAGCTCGGCGTGCCCGGCGAGAAGGAACTCTCCGGACACGGGGTGAGTTGGTGTGCCACCTGTGATGGATTCTTCTTCCGCGAACAGCACATCGCCGTGGTCGGTGGCGGCGATTCGGCCATGGAAGAGGCAACGTTCCTGACGAAGTTCGCCTCCAAGGTCACCGTCATTCACCGGCGTGACGAACTGCGTGCCTCCAAGATCATGGCGGACCGCGCTCTGGCCAATGACAAGATCGAGTTCCTGTGGAACCACGAGGTCATTCGGGTCGAAGGCGACGGAAAAGTCAACCAGCTGGCCCTGCGCAACACTGTCACCGGTGAGGAGTCCACCCTCGATGTGACGGGTCTGTTCGTCGCCATCGGTCACGATCCGCGGACAGAACTTTTCGCCGACCAGCTGGAACTGACCGCAGAGGGCACCGTTGAAGTCGAAGGCCGGACCTCGAAGACGACCCTGCCCGGTGTCTTCGCTGCCGGGGATGTGCTCGACCCGCACTACCGGCAAGCTGTGACTGCCGCAGGCTCGGGGTGTGTCGCCGCCCTCGACGTCGAAGAATACCTCGCCAATCTCCCCTGACCACTGTCACCGGACCACCTCAACGGAAGGATCACCTCATGGCAGATCTGAAGAATGTCACTGACGCCAGCTTCGAGCAGGACGTCCTCAAGGCTGATAAGCCCGTCCTCGTTGATTTCTGGGCCGAATGGTGCGGTCCCTGCCGCGCCTTGGCACCAGTGCTTGAGGAACTTGCTGAGGAGAACTCGGACAAGATCGAAGTCGTCAAGGTCAATGTCGACGAGAACCCAGGCACAGCCGCGAAGTTCGGCATCACCTCCATCCCCGCCGTCTACGGCTTCAAGGATGGTGAGCACGTAGCCAGCTCCATCGGCGCTAAGCCGAAGCCGGCGCTCGAGCAGGAGTTCGCCGACCTTCTGAAGTAAACAATCACATGTTTCACGTGAAACGGGTCCGGTCTCCATGGGGACTGGGCCCGTTTTAAATGACCTCTAGATGGCTACTCGACGTCATGACATGGAGGTGAGAATGAGCAAGCGTACTGGGAACCTTGGTCCCATACTGCTGGTACTGGCTGCCCCACTGTGTGTGGCGCTGTCCTACTTTCCTGTCTCACGCACTATCCAGGTTCTTCTATGGTCCCTCGCGGGCGGCTTGTTCATGGTCGGACTGGTGATGGTGTATCTCAATCAGCGGGACAACGCCTAATCCCGGTCCGTCCCACGCCATCTCACAGTTCGTCGAACGCCCACCGGTGGGACACTCAGCGCGGAACGTACGCCCCGAGTTCCTGCAGGATGCGTTCGAGATCCTCGACTCCCGCAAAATCAATGGCAATGCGCCCCTTCTTGGCACCCAAGGTGATCTTTACCTGAGTGTCCAATTTGTCCGTGAGTGCCTCAGCATACTCATCCAACTGCTCATAACGAGACGCCGTCGGCAGCCGGTCCGTTTCACGTGAAACGTCCCGCTGCTGGGCCGACTTCTCTGACTTCAGCAAGGTCGCCTGTTCCTCGGCGGCACGCACAGACAGGCCTTCGGCCACGATCCGCTGGGCCAGCTCTTCCATCTGCTCCTCGTTCTCCAAGCTCAGCAAGGCCCGGGCATGGCCCGAGGAGAGCACACCGGCAGCCACACGGCGCTGTGCCGAAGCGGGCAGGCGCATCAACCGGAGAGTATTGGAGATCTGCGGCCGGGAGCGTCCAATCCGTTGGGAGAGCTCTTCCTGGCTGATGTCGAAGTCATCCAGTAGCTGTTGGTAAGCCGCGGCTTCTTCGAGGGGATTGAGTTGGGAACGGTGAATATTCTCCAACAGGGCGTCCCGAAGCAGGTTCTCGTCCTGCGTCTGTCGGATAACAGCGGGGATGGTCTCCTTCCCCGCCGCCTGGGAGGCCCGCCAGCGGCGTTCACCCATAATGAGCTCATAGTGATCGTCTTCTAAGGGACGCACCACGATGGGCTGGAGCACGCCGATCTCGCGAATGGAGTGCACCAGCTCGGCCATCTCCTCCTCGTCAAAGACCTGGCGAGGCTGGCGCGGATTCGGCTGGATGCTTTCGACGGGGATGGCACGAAAGCTTGCTCCCTCGGATTCCTGCCCAGTCGGTGCCTCCTGTGCCTTCCGGGGGTTGAGCACATCCGGCATCTCTGCCCGGCCTCGCTGGGTGGCTCGGCGCGCGGTGGTCATCCGAGTCCGGGGGGCCGTCCGCGCGTTCGTTTCACGTGAAACGCGTTGAGTCTCCAGGTGAGACTTGGCTGAGAAGAAGACATCGATGGGGCGTTCGGGTGTGGTCGTTTCACGTGAAACGGGCTCGGCTTCGATCTCCGGTTCCACCGGCGGCACAGCGTGAGCCGTCGCTCCGGTGGCCTCAGGAGTCGTTTCGTCGGTGTTGATGAGAGCGCCAAGTCCCCGCCCGAGGCCGCGCCGTTTACGTTCTGCCATGCCCTCTCACTTTCACCGGATCGACATCTGCCGCCATTTTACGGCCACAACCTGACAGCGCCTGAGGTACGGCAGAGAATCACCTTGCGTTTCACGTGAAACGCGAACAGGCTCAGCCGCGCTGAACCAATTCCGCAGCTGCCTCAAGATACGCCAGGGCTCCAGTGGAAGACCGGTCGTAGGAGATCACACTCTGCTGATAGCTGGGGGCCTCAGCAATGCGCACACTACGCGGGATCTTGGTATCGAGGACCTCTTCAGGGAAGTGCTCCTTGACCTCATCGACAACCTGCGCAGCGAGGTTGGTGCGTGCGTCGTACATGGTGAGCAGGATGGTGGAAACACGTAGAGGCGGGTTCAGGTGCTTCTGGATCATCCGAATATTATTGAGCAGCTGGCTCAGCCCCTCGAGCGCGTAGTACTCACATTGGATGGGGATGAGCACTTCATCGGCGGCCACGAAGGCGTTGACTGTCAGCAGTCCCAGGCTCGGTGGGCAATCGATGAACACGTAATCCAACCGGGGTAGACCCTGCTGCTCCCGCTGGGTGACATACTCCTGCAGTGCGCGTTGGAGTCGCTGTTCCCGTGCCACAAGCGAGACCAGTTCAATCTCCGCCCCGGCCAGATGAATGGTCGCCGGAATGACCGAGAGGTTATCGACGTCGGGACACTCGGCGATGACATCAGCGAAGGTGAGGTCGTCGATGAGCACATCGTAGATAGACTCCGTCTCCGCCGAATGGGGGATGCCCAGACCTGTGGAAGCGTTGCCCTGCGGATCGATATCAATGACGAGCACGTGGAACCCGTGGTCAGCTAGGGCCGCGGCGAGGTTGACCGTGGTCGTCGTTTTGCCGACTCCGCCCTTCTGATTGGACACCGTGATGACCCGGGTCTGTTCCGGGGGTTCCAAAGTGGTTTCAGAGAGTTTCCGCCGCCGCTTGCTCTCATCGGCGAGTTCAGCCGCCAGTGGTGAGGCATCCAGGGAATCGAGTACGGAGCGCTCCTGCTCGGCGGAGGGAACATCTTCGGTCGCGGGCGTTTCACGTGAAACGGCACCGGCAGCTGGATCGTCAGCAGGTCTGTGCATCACAGCAGCCTCCTCCTTCATTAGCGGCGGCGGATGCGCACCACAGTCGTCGGTTCCTCGAGGATATCCTCTCCGAGCAGTTCCACGGTCGGCTGTTGGAGCTTGAATCGCTTGACCGCTTTGGCCGCGTTGTCCACTTCCTCCGCGGCGCTGCGGCCTTTGATGAGGAGCAATTCGCCGTCGTCAGCCAACAAAGGCGCCGTCAGGGGTATTAACTTCTTCAGTGCTGACACTGCGCGTGCGGTGACGACATCGGCCATCACCTCATCGGTCACTTCCTCCGCGCGCGCCCGGATAATATCGATGTTCTCCAACCCGAGATCACCAACAACCTCGGCCAGCCAGTCCACACGCCGCTCCATGGGTTCAATGAGCGTGAAGTGCGCCCCAGGTGCGGCCAGCGCTGCGGCGATGCCCGGCAAACCAGCGCCGGAACCGACGTCGGCCACTTCTGCGTCCTCGGCGAGCTCGGGGCCCAACACCGCACAGTTGAGCACATGGCGGGACCACATCCGCGGTACTTCCCGGGGACCGAGCAGGCCGTACTCCACACCCGTAGTGCACAGGTGAGTGACATAGCGCTCAGCGTGTTCGAGCCGCTCACCGAAGAGCGTCTCGGCGGCGCCGAGTTCAGCATCAGTCGGCTGCGGTACGGAGGTCACGATGCAGAGACCACCACGTGCCGACGCTTGCCTTCGCCCTCGGACTCAGAAACCAGTCCGGCCTCGGCTACGTAGTCGTGGACGATCTTGCGCTCATAGGCGCTCATCGGCTCCAAGTGCACCGGCTCACCGGTGTCCCTAGCCTCTTCGACGGCCTCGGCAGCCAGCTTCTGCAGCTCGTCATGGCGCTGGGCCCGATGGCCGTTGATATCCAGGACCAGGCGGGTGCGGTTGCCAGTGGCCGTCAACACCGCCAGACGCGTCAGTTCCTGGAGTGCGTCGAGGACTTCGCCTTTCGGGCCCACCAGATCATCGAGTTCGGCACTGCCTTCTTCGGCCTGGATGGAGATAAAGGTGCGATCCCCCCGAATCTCAATCTCCAGGTCACCGTCGAGATCGGCGATGTCGAGCAGTTCCTCGAGGTAATCGGCGGCCACATCACCCTCATCGGGGCCTTCTTCGGCTGCTTCGGTAAGTTCCTCGGTGTTCTCCACCAGGTGCGCCTCTTCGGGCGCCACGGTCTCGTTGCCCTCGTCGACGACGTCCTCAGCAGAGGGCGGATTGGTCTGTTCGGTCATCGTTGTCCCTTTTTCTTTTTCTTCTTCTTACGTTTTTTGGCCGGCTGTGCCTGGTGTCCTAAATGCTTGCCGGTCGGCTTGGGCTGCTCGGGCTCTTTGGACTTCCGCAGCTCTTCCCCAATGGGGGGCAGACCCTTCGCCGCACGCCGCAGATTCAGTTCCTTTTCGGCGTCGGACCCGGGTGTGGGGTTGTTCCGGATGACCCACCACTGCTGCCCGAGGGTCCAGAAGTTCGTCGCGGTCCAGTAGATGACCAGGGCGATGGGGAAGTTCACACCACCGATGACCATGGCCAGGGGGAAGACGTAGAGCATCATCTTCTGCATCTGGGCGAACTGTCCGGTCTTGGCCGCTTCGGACATGTTCTTGGCCATCAGCTGCTTTTGGGTGAAGAACTGGCTGCCGACCATGGCGATGATGAGGATGACCGCCAAGAAGACCACGTTCCAGCGAATGGGGTCTTCTTGGACCGCCAGCCAGAACACATCGCTCATCCCGACGCCGAAAATAGTGGAGTCGTCCAGGCTGGCGATCTCCCCGCCGGTCAGCGCGAAGTAGCCTTCTTCCCGGTACTGATTGGGCACGCTGGGGTCCCGGGTGGTGGCCCGGTTGAGCATCCAGAACAGGGCGAAGAAGATCGGCATCTGCGCCAACAGCGGCAGACAGGTCATAAACGGGTTAACCCCGTGCTGTTTGAACAGCGCCTGCTGCTCCGCGACCATCTTCTGCCGGGATTCGGGGTCCTTCTTCCCCTTGTATTTGGCCTGCAGCTTCTGCATCTCCGGCTGCACCAGCTGCATACCGCGCTGGGACTTAATCTGTTTGACGAACAGCGGGATCAACAGAGTACGGATCACCAACACCAGCAGGACGATGGAAATGGTCCACGTCCACCCGGAGTCGTAATCCAGCCCAAGCCAGGTCAGCACAGTGTGGGCGACGCTCAGGATGAAGGACACAGCCCAGCTGAAGGGCCACATAATCGCGTCTAGAAATGCCATGTATCTCTCAGAGTCTCAGACCGAGCGCAGTGCCTCGTTGGCTGCCCGGTGTGTATGAACGCGCACAGAACAGGCCCAGAGTACGGGATCAACCTGACTTCTCGTCCGGCTCCAGGGTCTCTTCTTCAGCGTCCATCGGTGGATGGTTTTGCTCTATGATCCCGGGGATCGCGTCCTCGCGCCAAATCCTGCCCGAAACAGGCACGTGGTCGATACCTCCACCGGACCATGGATTGCACCGCAGAATCCGCCACACAGTGTAGAGACTGCCGCGGATCAACCCGTGGGAGGTGACCGCTTCCAGCCCATAGGCCGAGCAACTGGGGTAAAAGCTGCACACCTGCCCGTACAGCGGCGAGATCAACAGTCGCCAAGCTTTGATGAACAGGATGAAGGGGTAGGAGGGCGCTTGGCGTAGCCATCCCCAGTGCCCGCGACGCAGCTCCTCTTCACCAGGAGCGGGACCGGGCTGCCCGGGTGTTTGCCCCGGTGCTACGTAATAGTCGGCGTGGCGGAGCCACCCATGGGCTGAGGCGGAGGTTTCCCTCATCTGGGGTGGCTGGTGCTCACCCATCATGCTCACCCATGGCACGGTGCTTGTGGCTCGGCTGTCCGCGGTGCTTCTCCCGGCCAGCAGCTTTTTTCACAGCCCGGCGCAGACCGCTGCTGAGATCTGTCACTAACACGGAGTGCTCTGCTGCGGCGGCAGCCGGCAGGGCACGCACGACGACGTCGATTCCACCGTTGCCTGGGAAGTCGTCCCTCTGGGCCATCAGTTCCGCGATGATGTGCCGCAGCCTGCGCGTGGTCCGGTGACGCATCACGGCATTGCCCACGGCTTTGGAGACGATGAAGCCGCAGCGCCAGCGCACCGGCCCAGCCTCCACCGGCAGGACACTCACCACCACGGTGCTTGTCCCAGCACGCGCGCCGCGTTTCATCACGGCAGAGAAGTCCCGCTTACGGGTGATCCGATGTTCGCGCGGCAGCATAGTTCAGCCTTGTGGATGCAAAAACGGCCCGCCCCGAAGCCGGTGGCGGGCCGTTATGTGCTGGCAGCTCAGGCGGAGAGCTTCTTACGCCCGCTGCTTCGGCGCGCAGAGATGATGGACCGGCCGGCGCGGGTGCGCATCCGGGAACGGAAGCCGTGCTTGCGGCTGCGACGGCGGTTGCTCGGCTGGAAAGTCCGCTTGCTCACTGTAGTACTCCCAAAGTGATGGATGTGAAAGTCTGGTTCAGTCCCTGGTCGCGCGGCCCAAAGGCGCGCGAAGTCGACAGGGTGACCTGTCAACACTACGCGCCGTCTTTGTCCTGAGTCAATTTGCTGCTGTGTCTCCACATGCGGATCCGCGCAAACTACGTCACACTGGGTGGTCGCCCACATCTTTCCCACAGCGAAGTTCACAACCTGTGGAATACTGTCTGGGCAATACCATGACGTCGAGACCCAGTGCCGGAGGATCCACAGCGTGTCGGAGGACGAGGAGACCAGCGTATCCGCCAAATGGCAGCAGGTGCTCACCGAACTGCGGGAGAACCACGGGATCACCGGGCTGAAGCTGACCGACGTCGGGCGCGCCGTCCCTCAAAGTGACCAACTCATCGGAGACACCCTTTTATTGGCGGTGCCCCATGAGCGGGTCCGTGAATTGATGCAGTCGACATTGCAGTCCCAGCTCTCCGGTGCTTTGCGGACCGTCTTCGGCAAAGAAGTGCTCTGCGCCTATGTCATCGACCCCGAGCTGGGCAAGAAACAGCAGCGCTCCGGTGATTCGGCGGCCACACCCACTACAGCCTCCCCGGAAACTGCCGGCGATCAGGCAGAACATCCCGAGCCGGCGCCGTCGTCTGCTGAGACCCCGCTGGTGATGTCACCGGAACCCGCACCGGCAGCACCGAGAACCTCTTTCGGCGTTCCACACAGCGGTGAGACCTTTGAGGCCTCTCGGTTGAACCCGCGGTATACCTTCGACACGTTCGTCATCGGGTCCTCTAACCGGTTTGCTCACGCTGCAGCCAACGCGGTCGCTGAAGCCCCCGCTAAGGCCTACAACCCGCTGTTCATCTACGGTGACTCCGGTCTCGGCAAGACTCACTTACTCCATGCCATCGGCCACTACGCCCAACGGCTCTACTCCGGGATCCGGGTGCGGTACGTGAACTCGGAGGAGTTCACCAATGACTTCATCAACTCCATCCGCGATGACGAGGGGGCCAGTTTCAAGCACCTCTACCGCAATGTAGACATCCTGCTACTCGATGACATCCAGTTCCTGGCGGATAAGGAACGCACTGTCGAAGAGTTCTTCCACACTTTCAACACGCTGTACAACAACAACAAACAAGTAGTCATCACCTCGGACCTGCCACCAAAGCAGCTCTCCGGTTTCGAAGAACGTCTACGATCCCGGTTCGAGTGGGGTCTCATCACCGACATCCAGCCGCCCGAACTGGAAACCCGCATCGCGATTCTGCGGAAAAAAGCCAATGCGGAGAATTTCTCCTGCCCTGATGATGTCTTGGAGTACATCGGCTCGAAGATCTCCACGAATATCCGGGAGCTAGAGGGTGCCCTCATTCGAGTCAACGCCTATGCCAACCTCAACAAGCAGCACGTGGACCTGGATCTGGCCGAGCACGTGATGCGGGATCTGATCTCCGATGACCACCTCCAGGAGATCACCGCCGAGCAGATCATCAACGCCACGGCCGAGTACTACAACTTCACCGTAGACGACCTGATGTCGAAGTCCCGCAGCCGCAATCTCGTCACCGCCCGGCAGATCGCCATGTACCTGTTGCGGGAGCTGACGGAGATGTCGCTGCCGAAGATCGGTCAGGCTCTGGGCGGGCGTGACCACACCACGGTGATCTATGCCGAACGGAAAATCCGGGAACTCATGGCCGAACGTCGTGCCGTGTTCAACCAGGTCACAGAACTGACAAACAAGATCAAGCAGCAGCGGTGAACTGAGTCGCCCTGGGCCGTCAAGTTCGTGGTCCACGGGTGTGGGAATCGGCGTCGTGCACAACTTTCACTGATGTAGTTCCGCTCCATCAGCGCCCGGCACGGGTTTTGACATCTCGAATCTCCACAGTTTTCCCCACATTTCCACAAGCTGAAGTGGAGGACGGTACACCCGCCTCGCACACCTGTGGAAAACCTCGTGGAAAATACAGTGCAGAACTGGTCGATGATTGGGGACGACGACGCCGAACCTGAGGAATCCGCATCACCATGCGGTTTTCTCTCCACCCCTCATGCACAACCACGCCGTGGACAGTCCACCGGTGAACTCACAGGCAAACTCTCCGGATGAGCGCGAAGAGGGCGGTTATCCACAGAATCCACACCCGCTACTCACACTTCTACCCTTTTCATCCATCAAACTCTCAACAACGCACAGTGAGCGCCCGGTAGCGACCTGAGGGTGGGGTGGTACAGCACCCTCCTCCTTCACTCGCCGTTTACCTACGCGAGCTCACGAAACTAGCTCGCGTAGGTAAACGCGCTCGCACAGGGGCCCCTGACGTTAGGGACCCGTGCAAACACAGGGTTCTGTTTGTGCGGGCCACGTCAGGGAGAATCCTCCGGGTGCTGTACCACCCCACCGTGCACCCATATCTTGGGGTTTTGTATCGTGCACACAGCTCATCTAGTAAGCTCAACCATCAGACACGACCAGTTTGACGCTTGACCTGAGGGAGACTCTGTGCAGTTCACCGTGGACCGTGACGTGCTGACTGAAGCCGTCTCCTGGGCAGCACGCGCACTCTCCCTCCGCCCCCCGGCACCTGTTCTCTCCGGGTTGTTGGTCACCGCGGAGAATTCCATCGTTACGATTTCTAGCTTTGACTACGAAGTCTCCGCGCAGCTGCACATCGAAGCCGAGGTCAGCACCGAGGGCACCGTCTTGGTCTCCGGGCGGCTGCTCAATGACATTGTGAAGTCCCTGCCGAACGCTCCGGTGACCCTCACTTTAGAAGACTCCAAGGTCTTGGTGACGTGTAAGTCGTCTCGGTTCACTCTGGCCACGATGCCGGTAGACGAGTACCCAGATCTGCCGGGTCAACCGGAGACTGCAGGCAGTATCGACGGAGCAGGGTTCGCCAAGGCTGTTTCCCAGGTCATCACCGCGGCTTCACGGGATGACACACTGCCCATTCTCACCGCGGTGAAGGTCGAACTGGAGGGGGATACCATCACCTTCCTCGCCACCGACCGATATCGCCTGGCGATGCGGGAGATTCACTGGTCGCCGGCACAACCGGATATCTCCACCTCGCTGCTCATTAAAGCCAAGACGCTCAACGATGTGGCCAAGTCACTGGCCGGCGGCGGGGAGTTGTCGATCGCACTGTCTGAGGATGACGGTCTGGTCGGGTTTTCCTCCGGTGGCCGTCGGACCACCAGCACACTGGTGGATGGTGACTACCCGAAGATCCGGCAACTTTTCCCGGAGGAAACACCCATCCACGCGGTGGTGCGGACCTCTGACCTCATTGAAGCGGCCCGCCGTGTTTCCTTGGTCTCAGAACGCAACGGTCATGTCCGGTTGCAATTCACCGAGGACAACCGGGTCACCCTGGATGCCGGCGTCGATGACAACGCCTCGGCCTCAGAAGTCATTGAGGCTCAGCTCACCGGTGAGCCGATCACTGTGGGCTTTAACCCGGCCTACCTCAACGAGGGGCTCAACGTGGTGGACACTGAGTACCTGCGGTTCTCCTTTGTCTCAGCCCCCAAACCGGCCATGATCACCCCGCAGGAGGCCCCCGATGGGGAGAACTCCACGGATTTCCGGTACCTGCTGATGCCGGTGCGCCTGCTCAACCAGTAGCGGGAAAGGGGGCCGTGTTGTGCGGCTGAGCCAGCTAACCCTGGAGAATTTCCGCAGCTATGACCACGCCCAGCTGACCCTAGAACCGGGCCCCAATGTGCTGCTTGGGTTCAACGGTGTGGGCAAGACCAATATCGCTGAGGCCGTCGGGTACCTCTCTACCTTGTCCTCACACCGGGTCTCTGCTGATGCGCCTCTGGTCCGCCACGGGCAAGACCAGGCCTTTATCCGCGCCAACGCCCACCGGGGGAACAGGGAAGCTGTCCTGGAGGTGGAGATCAACCCTGGGCGAGCGAATCGCGCCCGGATCAACCGGGGGTCACCGGTACGTGCCGCGGAGATTCTCGGCGTGTTGCGCACTGTGCTCTTCGCCCCGGAAGACCTTGAACTCATCAAAGGATCTCCCAGTGCCCGGCGGAAGTTCTTCGACACCCTGGTTGTCCAGTTGCGTCCTGCCCTGGCCACGGTCCGGCAGGAATATGAGAAGGTGCTGCGTCAGCGCAACGCCCTGCTGAAGTCCATCCGTCATGAGGGATTCACCCCCACTCATGAGTCCACATTGGCGGTGTGGGATCAGCAGTTGGCCACCTCCGGAGCCCGGCTGCTCCGGGCCCGGGGTGATGTCATCGCCGCGTTGCGCCCGCACGTCACAGAGGCCTACCACCAGATTTCGCAGAGTGTCCGGACTGCCCGGATGAGCCAGCTCAGTTCCTTAAGCGGATATGACGACGACGCCGGCGACTCCGGCGAACAGGATCAAAACCTAGAGAGCCTCACGACTGAGGAGCTCACCGAGGCCTTACTGCGCCGACTACACGAAGTCCACAAGCAGGAACGTGACCGGGCATTAACCTTGGTGGGACCGCACCGTGATGACGTGCGCTTCACCCTGGATGACACCCCGGTCAAAGGCTACGCCTCCCACGGGGAAACCTGGTCTTATGCCTTAGCACTGCGGATCGCTTCCTACCGTGCCCTGGCGGAAGATGACCCCACCGAAGGGGCGGAACCCATCCTCATCCTCGACGACGTATTCGCTGAACTCGATGCCCGGCGCCGGGCCCGGCTGGCCGATCTCACCGGCGAGGCTGAACAGGTTATCGTCACCGCTGCCGTTGACGACGACGTGCCCGAACACCTCTTGGCCAACGCCTACCGGGTCCGTTCCGTCGAACAGATCAGCAGCGTTGAACCCCACCAAAGCCCCCCGGCAAACTCGAGATCATGAGCTCTGCTGTTTCCCCGGAAGAACCGACCACCCCGGAGTACGAGGATGCCGCGGTGGTGCTCTATCGGCGGTTCCGCCGTGCCGCTGAAGATCGGGGAGAGTACCGGCTGCGCAAACCGCTGAGCTCCCATGGTTTGGCGAAGAACCCGCGCAGTACGGCCCGCGAGGCCAAGGCTCCGCGGCAACCCGGCGATCTTCGGGATCCCAAACCCCTGGGCGGTCTGGTCAAAGGCCTGATCCGCTCGAGGGGGTGGAGCGCCCCGGTGGCGGTGGGATCGGTCATCACCCGGTGGGATCAGTTGGTGGGGCCGAGCATCGCCGAGCACTGCACTCCGGAGAGCTTCGCCGACGGCGTCGTCGTCGTGATCTGTGATTCCACTGCTTGGGCGACGAACCTGAAATTGATGAAACCGCAGCTGATGGATGTTTTTGAACGCGAACTGGGTCCAGGCATTGTCACTGATGTTGAGATCCGCGGGCCCGCAGCACCTAGTTGGAAAAAGGGGCGCTACTCTGTGCGCGGCCGCGGTCCCCGTGACACCTACGGGTAAGAATCACTCTGAAGCGCCGGCTCGCCGGTGGAGCTGAATCCACGCGGCCACAGAGACGATTCCAAGCTCCAATGCCTCATCCCGAGAAAACCGAGTCCGCGCGGCCACTACGGAAAACCCCTC
This sequence comes from Nesterenkonia alba DSM 19423, assembly GCF_000421745.1. GTDB lineage: Bacteria > Actinomycetota > Actinomycetes > Actinomycetales > Micrococcaceae > Nesterenkonia > Nesterenkonia alba. Next base: position 92,590 of record NZ_ATXP01000005.1, on the reverse strand, counting down.
CTCCTTCACTCGCCGTTTACCTTTGAGAGCTCAAGAACCTAGCTCCCAAAGGTAAACGTGCTCCCACAAGGGATCCTCCGCGGTTTTCCTCCGTGGCCGCGCTCAAGGTATTCGAAGCGCAGGCGGCGCTGTGCCGCGCTGAGGGGGCCGCAGATGATCCCACCATCATGCTGCGGAGTCCGAATCGGTCCGAGCACACTTCCCGGCCCGCTCAGCGGCAGATAGCTGCTCAGATCAGCGCGCAGAAATGGGGAAAACCGCCCGTGGACCGGTAGACTGGCCCAAGCACTTCTGCCCACTTCAAGGAGACGACGACGCCGGATGGCTGAAAACACCACCCCGGAGGCCCAGGGAAACTACGGCGCCAGTGATATCACCGTCTTAGAAGGTCTCGAGGCGGTCCGTAAACGGCCCGGGATGTACATCGGCTCCACCGGTGAGCGGGGACTGCACCACCTGGTCTATGAGGTGGTGGATAACTCCGTCGATGAGGCACTGGCTGGCTATTGCGACCACATCCAAGTCACTCTGCAGGATGACGGCGGGGTGCGGGTCGAGGACAACGGCCGCGGCATCCCCGTGGATATGCACCCCACGGAGGGCAAGCCCACCGTAGAGGTGGTCATGACCATCCTGCACGCCGGAGGTAAGTTCGGCGGGGGCGGGTACCAGGTCTCCGGTGGTCTGCACGGGGTGGGTATCTCGGTGGTCAACGCGCTGTCTCAGCGGGTGGAGACCACAGTGCACCGGCAGGGCCACGAGTGGACGATCGCCTTCGCCAATGGCGGGGAGGTGACTCAGCCGCTGACCCAAGGCAAAGAGGTCTCTGACACCGGCACCACGCAGCTGTTCTACCCAGACCCGGAGATCTTCGACTCGGTGGAGTTCAGCTTCGAGACCCTGCGGGCACGGTTCCAGCAGATGGCCTTCCTCAACAAAGGGCTGCGGATCACGCTGCGGGACGAACGTCAGATTGAAGAAAACGTCGTCGTCGAAGATGAGATCGTCGACTCCTCCGAGCCCGCGGAGATCCCGGAGGGTGAAGAGCCGGCACCCGCTGAGCCAGGGGAGAACGAAGACGCCGTAGTCGAAGAGCGCGGTGCCGGGCGGGTGGTCGTCTACCAGTACGACGACGGCTTGCTGGACTACGTCAAGCACCTCAACTCCGCCAAACGCGCCGAGAATGTCCACGACGACGTCATCGCCTTCGAAGCCGAAGACACCGAGCGCGGGATCAGCGCAGAAATCGCCATGCAGTGGACCCTGACCTACTCTGAGTCGGTCCACACCTATGCCAACACCATCAACACCCATGAGGGCGGGACCCACGAAGAAGGTTTCCGCTCCGCATTGACGGCATTGGTGAACCGGTACGCCCGGGAGAAGAACTACATCAAGGAGAAAGAAGACAACCTCACCGGTGAGGACATCCGCGAAGGTCTCACCGCGGTGATCTCGGTGAAGCTTTCCGAGCCGCAGTTCGAAGGCCAGACCAAAACCAAACTGGGTAACTCGGAGGCTCGCGGTTTCGTCCAAGGAGTGGTTCACGAGCACCTCGGTGACTGGTTGGAGCGTAACCCAGGCCCGGCCAAGGACATCATCCGCAAAGCCCAGTCAGCGGCTCAGGCTCGGCTGGCTGCCCGCAAAGCGCGGGAGCAGGCCCGGCGTAAATCCCCGCTGGAGACCTTCGGTATGCCCGGGAAGCTGGCCGACTGCTCCTCCAAAGACCCCCGCGAGTCAGAGATCTACCTGGTGGAGGGTGACTCCGCCGGCGGGTCGGCTAAACGCGGCCGCAACCCTCGGACCCAGGCGATCCTGCCGTTGCGCGGGAAGATCCTCAACGTGGAGCGCGCTCGGCTGGACAAGGCGCTGTCCAATGCGGAGATCCAGGCGATGATCACCGCCTTCGGTACCGGTATCGGTGAGGAGTTCGATATCTCCAAGCTGCGGTACCACAAGATTGTGCTCATGGCCGACGCCGACGTCGACGGTCAGCACATCTCCACCCTCATGCTCACTCTGCTCTTTAGGTACATGCGTCCGCTCATTGAGCACGGCCACGTGTTCCTCGCCCAGCCGCCGCTGTACAAAATCAAGTGGTCCAATGGTGACCCGGATTACGTCTTCACCGACGCTGAACGTGACGAGGCACTGGCTGCTGGACGGGCCAAGGGGCGCAAACTTCCCAAGGAGCAGGGCATCCAGCGCTACAAGGGGCTCGGGGAGATGGATTACTCCGAACTCTGGGAGACCACTATGGACCCGGAGAATCGCACTCTGTTGCAGGTCACCATGGAGGATGCCGCCGCTGCGGATGAGATTTTCGCCATCCTCATGGGTGAGGACGTCGAGTCTCGGCGCAGCTTCATCCAGCAGAACGCCAAGGACGTCCGCTTCCTCGACATCTGACCGGCCGCCCGCCGTCGCCTTTATCTGATACCGACCGCACGTAAGGACACAGCTTCCAGTGAGCGAGAACCCGCCAGAGAACCCCGAGGCCGTCGACGGTCCCGTGCTGCCCGGAGGCCTGCCCGCCGACAAGGTCGAGCAGATCGACCTGCAGACGGAGATGAAACGCTCCTACCTCGACTACGCGATGGCGGTGATCGTCGGCCGCGCGTTGCCGGACGTCCGGGACGGACTGAAACCAGTTCACCGCCGGGTGCTCTACGCGATGTACGACGGCGGCTACCGACCAGATCGCAGCTTCAATAAGTGTTCCCGTGTGGTCGGGGATGTCATGGGCTCCTACCACCCGCACGGTGACTCGGCGATCTATGATGCCCTGGCTCGTCTCATCCAGGACTGGGTCATGCGCTACCCGCTGGTGGCCGGGCAGGGGAACTTCGGTTCCCCCGGTGACGATGGTCCCGCCGCACCCCGGTACACCGAGACCAAAATGGCCCCGCTGGCCATGGAGATGGTCCGGGACATCCACGAGAACACTGTCGATTTCCAGGACAACTACGACGGCAAGCAACAGGAGCCGGTTGTTCTGCCCAGTCGGTTCCCCAACCTGCTGGTCAACGGTTCCTCGGGGATCGCCGTTGGTATGGCCACCAATATCCCTCCGCACAATCTGCGTGAAGTCGCCGACGGCGTGAAGTGGTACTTGGCCAATCCGCAGGCTTCCCGGGAGGAACTGCTCGAAGCTCTCTTGCAGCGGATCAAAGGACCTGATTTCCCCACGGGTGCGCAGATCCTGGGTACTAAGGGAATCGAGGAGGCGTACCGCACCGGGCGGGGGTCGATCACCATGCGCGCGGTGGTCAACGTCGAAGAGATCCAGAACCGCACCTGCCTGGTGGTGACCGAGCTGCCGTACCACGCCAACCCGGACCGGCTGGCGGTGAAGATCGCTGAACTGGTCAAGGACGGCAAGATCTCCGGGATCGCTGAGATCCGAGATGAGTCCTCCGGGCGGACCGGTCAGCGGCTGGTCATCGTGCTCAAGCGCGACGCCGTGGCCAAGGTCGTGCTGAACAACCTCTACAAGCACACCCAGCTGCAGGAGAACTTCTCCGCCAACATGCTGGCCCTGGTCGATGGTGTCCCCCGCACCCTGAGCTTGGATGCTTTCGTCCACCACTGGGTGATGCACCAGATCGACGTCATCGTCCGGCGCACCCAGTTCCGGCTGAACAAGGCGGAAAAGGAAGCCCACATCAAGGTGGGTCTGCTCAAGGCTCTCGACGACATCGACCGAGTCATCGAGACCATCCGCGGTTCGGCCAGTGTGGACGAGGCTCGTGAGGGCCTGAAGACCCTACTCGACATCGACGACGACCAGGCCACCGCCATTGTCGATATGCAGCTGCGCCGTCTGGTGGGGCTGGAGCGGCAGCGTCTGCAGGACGAGTACGACGAGCTGATGCGCATGATCGCTGATTTCAAGGAGATCCTCGCCTCCGAGGATCGTCAGCGCGCGATCATCGGTGAGGAGCTCGACGGCATCGTCGAAAAGCACGGTGACGAACGGCGCACCACTATCCTCTATGGCTACGACGGCGATATGTCGATGGAAGATCTGATCCCCGAAGAGGACGTCGTCGTCTCCATCACCCGCGATGGCTACGTCAAGCGGACCAAGATCGATAACTTCCGTGCGCAAAACCGTGGGGGCAAAGGGGTGCGAGGGGCGCAGCTGCGCGCCGACGACGTCGTCGAGCATTTCTTCGTCACCACAACCCACCACTGGATCCTCTTCTTCACCAACCTCGGCCGGGTGTACCGCACCAAGTGCTATGACATCGCCGAGGCGGGCCGGGACTCCAAGGGCCAGCATGTGGCCAATATTGTCGCCTTCCAGCCGGAGGAGCATATTGCCGGAGTGCTCGCCCTGCGTTCCTACGACGACGCCGATTACCTGGTTCTGGCCACGAAGTCCGGTCTGGTGAAGAAGACCCGCCTGACCGACTACGACACTCCGCGCCAGGCCGGAGTCATTGCCATCAACCTGCGTGAGGACGATGAGCTGGTCTCGGCCAAGCTGGTCTCAGCCACTGATGACCTCATGCTGGTCTCCCGGAAGGGTCAGTCGTTGCGGTTTACCGCCACCGACGAGGCGTTGCGTCCTATGGGCCGTGCCACGTCCGGGGTGACCGGGATGAAGTTCCGCGACGATGATGAACTGCTTGCCGCCGACGTCGTCACCGAAGACTCCTACGTCTTCGTCGTCACCGAGGCCGGTTACGCCAAGCGCACCCACGTTGACGAATACCGGGTGCAGGGCCGCGGTGGTCTAGGGATCAAGGTCGGCAAACTCGTCGAAGACCGCGGCGACCTGGTCGGCGCGATGGTCGTCGAAGAGGATGATGAGGTGCTGGTGGTCATGGCCAGCGGCAATGTGGTCCGCTCCGCAGTCTCCGGGGTTCCGGCCAAGGGTCGCGACACGATGGGCGTGATCTTCGCCAAGCCGCGGAAGAACGACCGGATCCTCAAAGTGGCCCGTGCTTCTGGAGCCGCACTGGCCGCTGTCGGGGAAGAAGCCGGCGACGACGCCGAAACACCTGAAGCTGAACTCAAAGAACCTGAGGAAACCAGCTAGATCCATGCAGTACCGTGGGTCTCTGATATTCCACCGCCCCGGCTCCGGGGCCTGCAACGATGTGACAGCCCGATGGAGGAAAGCCAGTGAGCGATAGCAGCGGCGCCGACGATCAGAAAGGCCAGCGCACGGCCAACCGCTTTCCCGCGCCGCGGCCCCGCGCTTCTGCCCCCGCTGAGCAGGACACCCACGCCACCCGGCCGGTGTCAGCGTCCCGGCCTCGCCCGGCCGCACCACGCCCGCAGGGCCGCCCCCAGGCTGCTCCGCGTCCCACCGGACGAGTTCCACAGCAGGGCCAGCGTCCCAGCGGTGCCCGCGGGGGGCAGCCTCGGCAGCAGCTGGTGCGCCCTACCCCGAAGGCGAAGGTCCGCAAGGCTCGTTTGCTGGTCTCCAAGGTGGACGCCTGGTCTGTGCTGAAGATGAGCTTTTTGCTCTCGGTGGCGCTGGGCATTATGACGGTGGTCTGCGCGGTGACCCTGTGGACTGCCATGGACATCACCGGAATCTTTGACCGCATCAACAGCCTGGCTGAGCAAGTTCTAGGTACCGAAGGTGGCGGGACCGGCTTCCGGGTTGAAGAACTGGTAACTACCGGGCAGATCGCTTCCTTCGCGACGATCATCGCGGTGGTGAACGTCGTGCTGTTGACGGTGCTGTCCATGTTGGCGGCCGTGTTGTATAACTTGTCGGCCTCTCTGGTCGGCGGTATCGGCGTGACCCTCACGGACGACTGATCCGCTGAGCACGGGTTTGTCGGCCCTGAGGTGGCTGGTGTAATGTGTAGTGGTCGTCCGGACGTCGGGCGGCACATGCGGGCGTATAGCTCAGGCGGTTAGAGCGCATCGCTGATAACGATGAGGTCCGAGGTTCAAGTCCTCGTACGCCCACAGCGCCTCGTGAACGTGTGTTGTTCGAAAGCTTGCTTTCTCCGGATGCACACTGAAGCGGAGTGCAAGGTGGACTGAACTGTTCAAACGGTTCGGAACGCCCAGCTCCACTGACGAAAGGGACGCCGTGAAACGAGTTCTGCTGCTGGCTGCGGCTGTGGTCGGCGTCGTCGCCTATCGGGAGTGGAAGAAGCAGGAAGAAACCCGAGACGTCTGGTCATCGACCACGGACGAGGTCCGCTGACGTTTCACCCACGGGGGCTTGGCGCAATTGGTAGCGCATCTGCTTTGCAAGCAGAGGGTTAGGGGTTCGAGTCCCCTAGCCTCCACCGAATCAATGTTGGTGACGGGAATAGGCGACATCAGAGGATGTGGCTTGTTCCCCAGCGATAAGTAGGATCGTCCGAGGATCCGAATCGAAGGCAAATAGCACTCGCAGTGCCGGGCCGAACAGGATCATTAGTGATGCCCTGAGGCCATCATCAGTGCCGAGTCATCGAACGTGGTGGTGAACGAAGCATGCCCTGCGACCATCTGATGTCTCGTCGATTTGTCAGGCCACATAGGAGTCACATGTCCGATTTCCGCTGGACTTAGGGCTCGGCAGGCAGTGAGATGGACTGCATGAATCAGGACGTCGGGTTTGCGGAGAGGTATCGCGCTGTTCGAGCGCGGGATGCTCGCTTCGACGGGCAGTTCTTCTTCGCTGTTTCCTCCACCGGAATCTACTGCCGTCCGTCCTGCCCGGCCCGGACCCCGAAGCCGGAACACCTCACCTTCTACACCACATCGGCTGCAGCGCATGAAGCCGGTTACCGGGCCTGTAAGAGGTGTCTCCCTGAGGCTGTGCCAGGTACTCCGGAATGGAACCTGAGGCAGGATCTGGCAGGTCGGGCGATGCGCCTGATCCGGGAAGGAGCGATGAACCGGGGCGGAGTGCAAGCCCTCAGTGACCAGCTGGGCTATAGCCCTCGGCATATTCACCGCAGCCTTTCGGCGGAGCTGGGAGCTGGGCCTCTGGCTTTGGCGCGCGCCCATCGGGCTCAAACGGCACGCAACTTGCTGACGAGCACAGACCTGAGCGTCTCTGATATCGCCTTTGCTGCCGGGTTTAGATCACTGCGGCAGTTCAACGACACGATGCGGGAGGTCTTCGATGCCACCCCTGGCGAGATCCGTTCACGTTCAACCAGCGGCCCTAAAGGCCATCCTCCGGATCACCCAGAGGCTCCTCATCCGGGAAAGGGACAGGCTCCCATTGTCCTGTCCTTGGACCTTCCCGTACGAGAGCCCTTTGACGCTTACGAGGTGTTCGGCTTCCTCGCTGAGCGGGCACTGCCCGGTGTCGAATTCGCTCAACTCGCTGAGGACCGTCTGGTCTACGCGCGGACTCTGCCCCTGCCCTCAGGACCGGGCGCCATGGAAGTGACAGCCGATGGAGAAAGTGTCAGATGGCGCTTGAGCCTTCGTTGTGAGCTCACCTCGTTAGCCGATGTGCCGAACGTTGTGGCCACGGTCCGCCGGCTCCTGGACCTCGACGCTGACCCTGGAGCAGTCGACGCCGCCTTGAGCGAGGACCCCGCCCTGGCACCGTTGGCAGAACGCACCCCGGGGATTCGACTGCCAGGTGCTGCTGACCCGGAAGAATATGTGACCCGCGCGATCGTCGGGCAACAGATCTCGGTGGCCGCTGCCCGTACCCAGCTCAGCAGACTCGTCTCCCAGTTGGGAACTCCTTATGAGTCGGCCTTCACCGGTCTCACCACGGTTTTCCCGTCTCCGGAGAGAATCCTCCACGGTGTTCCGGATCCAGGAGACCCCGCTGAGCGGCCCCTAGACCCCCAGCGGCCTTTGAGGTTGACGGCCCGGTCCATCCGTACTGTGCGCCGGGCTGCAGAAGCGCTGGTCAACCGGGAGCTTCAGGTGCACGCCGGAATCGAGCCTGAGACATTGCGGAGTCAACTGACCGCCCTGCCTGGGATCGGGGAGTGGACAGCGGCCTATCTGTCACTGCGCCTGCTGAATCACCCGGATACGTGGATGACCGGTGATGTGGCTCTGGTCGCTGGAGGACGGGATCTCGGCCTCATCGATGATGAGACACCGACACCAGCTGCTCACCGGAAGCTGGCCAAACACGCCGAAGCATGGTCTCCGTGGCGGTCTTATGCCGCGATGCATCTGTGGAAGGCTGCCGTCCTCTCGAAAGGACACCAGACATGAACGGCCTCAGCTCAGGACAGGTCACCACCGCCGACGGCATCTTCACCGTCGTGGCTGATGATGCCCATGTGGTGGCCTCCGGATGGACTCAAGACCTTGAGACGCTGGTGGCACTGATCCATCCCCGTCTGCGTGCAGATCTCACGAGTCACACCTCTCCCGTGGTGCAGGAGGCCGTGAAGGCGGTCGTAGCCTATTACGACGGCGATGTGTCAGCACCGGCGCAGATCCCGGTCAGACAACACTCCGGTCCCTTCCGGGAGCGGGCCTGGGAGGTGCTGCGTGCGGTGGAGCCGGGGGCGCCACTGACCTATACCGAATACGCCACTCGCATCGGGAACCCCACAGCGGCACGTGCAGCGGCAAGTGCGTGCGCCATGAACGCAGCTGCCCTTTTCGTCCCCTGCCATCGGATTATCCGCACTGATGGCACGCTCGGCGGATTCCGCTACGGCCTTGATCTCAAGGCCAGGCTGCTCAGCAGAGAAACACAGCGGCGGCAGCGATCTCTTTCGTGAAAACCGCTACAGATGACTCCCCTGTTCCCTGGTCGAAGGCTCGGCGGGATGATCGTCCTATGAGCCTCCACACTGAACCTGCCCAACCCCCGGGCAGCACCGCATCTAGCGTCTCGCCTGTCCCTGCGCTTCCCGTCCTGGCCATCGTGGCTACTGTGCTGATGTGGGCTTCGACCTTTGTCATCATGCGTTGGGCTTCCGCCGACATTTCGCCCGGTCCGCTGGCGCTGATCCGGCTCATCGCCGGGTCCTTGACCTTAACTGTCATGGTGCTGTGGGTTCGTCGCGGCAGACTCTCGATCCCGCGCGGCAAGGCCCTGGGGCTGACGGTTGCTTTCGGCGTCAGCTGGTTCGCTCTTTACACGCTGGTGCTTAACTGGGCCGGTCATTACCTCGACGCCGGCACCGTGGCCATGGTGGTCAACTTTGCCCCGCTGATGGTCGGCATCGGAGCCGTGGTTCTGTTCAAAGAGGCCTTCTCCCGCCGGCTGTTCATCGGGATGCTGGTCTCGCTCTCCGGCATCGGGTTCATTACCGCCTCCGGCACCACCGGGCAGCTGGCCTGGACGGGGCTGATGATCGCCTTCGCCGCCGCGGTGCTCTACGCGGCAGGGATGCTGCTGCAGAAACTGGTCCTGCGCGATGTGGACCCGCTGACCGCCACGTGGCTGGGCTGTATCTCCGGCGCGGCGGCACTCTTGTTCTTCTTGCCTCAGACGCTCAACGAGGTCAGCGATATATCGACCGGAACCATCATCGGCGCGATCTATATGGGTATAGGGCCCACCGCCTTGGGATTCTGGTTCTGGGGTTACGCCATGAACTACTTCGCCACCGGACGGGTCGCCTCCGCAACTCTGGCCGTCCCCGCCCTCGTGGTGCTTATGTCAGCTCTGACCCTCGGGGAGCTCCCGCCGCTGCTGGCTATCATCGGCGGGGCGATCTGCCTCACCGGCGTTGCGCTCTCCCAGATGCGGCCGCGCAGCAGAAGATGACAAACCACGTGCTCCCGCTCAATCACCGGAGCTCTTACGCAGATGGACGTCGGCCTCGTGACGGGGAGCAAAGGTTTTCTAACCCGTGAACCATGTCCCGAACTCGCGCGGATGGGCTGAGCGATCATGGAGAGCGTTGCGCCGAGCTGACTGGGGCAAGCCATTGGGTCAATAGGGCGACCACGACAATGCCGATGCTGGTGATCAGGAATGCGTCGGCGTATCCGGTGGTGCCGATGAACCAGCCGAGGATGAGTGCGCCGACTCCGAGTCCGCCGTCGTAGGCCATGTTCCACACGGTGCTGGCTGTCCCTGATTGCGAGCGGCCCAGGCGGTGGACGGTGAGGACAAAGGAGTCGTTCTGACCAGCACCGAACCCAAGCCCGACAAGCCCGGCGCCGACGATGAGAACCGCTGCTGGGCTCTCGCGCAGGGCCTCTGAGGTCAGGGCCAGTCCTGCTGCTGTCAGCAGGACTGAGACAAACAGGAGCTTTCCGGGCTGGATCCGGTCGTCAATGATGCCTGATGCGAGTCGTCCTGCAATAAGCATCACCGAGGCCACTAACAGGGCCAGGGAAGCCTCCCCAGTGCTTGGCCCGGAGATGGGTAGGAACGTGGTGGTGGCCCCAAAGGCTGCCGCGGCAAGGAGGAACAGCCCAACTGGAACAGCAATCCGCCGTAGGTCCCTGAGACCGGCGAGTGTGAATCTGCCGTGGGCTTTTCCAGGGAGCATGAAAGAGAGGGCCGCAGCAACAAGGGATGCTGCACCTGAGAGCCAGAACACGAGGTCGAACCCGAGGTTCTCAGCGACCCAGACCCCCACCAGCCAGTGCAGCCAGATTGGGAAGTGCCGCCGCTGCCCCGTTCAGGGAAGCCGAGGATGAGAGCCGGCCGGTCTTAGCGAGATCGGCAGCCAGGGTGGCACCGGCGATGACCACCAGGGCAAACCCGACACCGCGGAGAACCGTCAGAGCAGTGATGCCCCCTATGTCTGTAGAGAGGGCATAGAACGGGGCAGGGGCTCCCAGAAGGACTGCTCCAAGGATCATCATCTCGCGTAACTGGAGCAGTCTGAAGAGAACAGGTGCTGCACATTGGGTGGCCACCGTTGCGCCCATCATCACTGCTGTGGTGCTTCCCACTGCGACGCCCTCCGCCCCGCCGCTGGAAGCCCACATCGGCACTACGGGCAGCAGCGCGGCATAGTTGAGAAACGCTAAGAAGGTCACCACCAACAACACCACCATCCCGGCCACCGGGGCGGGGCCACCTGATGCGGGGTGATGGTGGCGATGTTCTGGACTGCTCATGCCTCCACAGTGAGGCTTGCCCTGGTATCGTGTCCAACGATGAATCACGATCGATTCGATCGGTTATTTCGATAGGGGCGGTGTGGATACCCGGCTTTTGCGCAGCTTCTTGGCAGTGGCGCGTCTGCAGAGCTTCACTGATGCTGCTCTGGACCTCGGGTACACCCAATCCACGGTGACCAGCCACATCCAGAAACTGGAGCATCAGCTCGGCACTAGCCTGCTGGATCGTTTGCCTACCGGGGTTCAAGTGACCGAGGCCGGAGCGCGGCTCATTCCTCGTGCCGAAGATGTCTTGGACGCGGAGAATCAGCTCCAAGCTGTCACTAAGGAGGGTGAGGGCGAGATTGCTGGCACTGTGCGGATTATGGCGCCGGAGTCACTGTGCACCTACCGGTTGCCTGACCTGGTGACTGCTCTGCGAGACACAGAACCTGGTATCGATATATGGCTCACGCCGGGCGGGATCAATCACACCATCGAGGAAGTCCGGCGCGGCAATGTAGACCTTGGGCTCACCTTGGAACCTCAGCTTCCCGCCTCGGAGCTGAGAACAGAACTGCTCGGCTACGAGGAACTGGTCCTACTCGCCCCACCAGGCAGTGCGCCTGAAACCACTGTGACGTGGGATCGCCTGGCTCGGGAAGATGCCCTGCTTATCGAAGAAGGCTGTGGCTACAGCGATAACATCGCCGCGAATCTCCGCCACCGCGGTGAGGCGGCTGGGCGCCGATCGCACTTCGGCAGTATCGAAGCCATCAAACGATGTGTCGCCGTCGGACTCGGATGGGCCGCACTCCCTGCCATTACTGCTGCCGAACAGTTCACCGATGGCACTCTGCAAGTCTTGAATGGACCGGAGCTGCCGGACTGCGAAGTCCACGCGCTCATCCACCCACGCCGCTACCGCACCCCAGCCACAGACGCCGTGCTCAATCACCTACGCCACACCTGGAACCCGGACACGGAGACTTCGCACTGAGCGGCCACGCCTCGTGCAGATCACAGGCAGCGCAGCTGCCCCAAGCCCTTTGCGTCAGGGGCTTGGTAGCTCGGCGTGTTCTCCAGCTACGGCTAATATTGAAGGTTTGAGGCGCGCCTGTCCTCAGTGACGGTGTAGTAGACTATTCTGTTCAATAGGTTAAGATCCCTGTTCGATCAATGGGGTTGAGGAAGGGAGCGTCATGACCAAGTATCGTTATGCTGGCCCTGCCGCCTCCCTCATTGCTCTTTTGGAGCTAGCTGCACGGGAGGGAATCTCGGTCACACGGACGAAGCTCGCCAAGCTTCTGTATCTTGCTGACCTTCAAGCAACCGAAGATGGCCTTGCTGCTACCTCTGGAACTCCCTGGATCTGGTACAACTACGGTCCATGGGCACGGGAGTTAATCGTTGCCGAAGAGGCGTTGGTTCGAGAGGGCATTGCTGAGCGCGAGGTGGGTGAGAATTACTACGGGACGCCCCAGACGACACTTTCATTGAAACATGCGCCTCGGTATGCGGTTGACGAAGAATTCTATGAGTTGATGGCTGCTACAGTTCGTGAGTATGGGAGATTATCACCCAGTTCTCTTAAAGACTTAACGTACACCACAGCTCCGATGCTCGAAGCTCAGAAGACGCAGCGGGGTGTTCGGTTAGATCTCACGGGACGACGGCCAGTAAAGCCAATGGCAAAAACGCTTAAGAAACTTGCGAAACATCGCGAATCGCGCCAGCCCGTCGGGACTGTTCCCGAGGAAGTGCAGACAGGTCTTGTTGCTGAGTTCCGAGAGAATAAAGGCTGGATCAGAAGGGCGAATGAGAAGATTCTGTGAGGGCAGATTCTGTATTACGCCCAATTTTGGGCGGTATCTACCTAGTTACGGATGAGTCGCTCTCCTTGCCACCAGAGAGCAAGCGTCGTCTTCACAAGGAGCGACGGCCGTTTGTTGTGTTGTCCGGCCCGGAGACGAATCGAAATGAAGGCTGGCCACTAGTTCTTGGTTGTCCACTTTCCTCGCAGACCTCCTGGCGCACAAGTTATTGTGTCCAGATCAACAAGGGCGAGTTCGGACAAAGTAAAAAGACGTGGATACGTGTCCCCGCACTCCAACCGCTTGAGAAGGCCATGTTGGAAGATAGGGTAGGGCTCCTTGATGCAGCTCGTCTCGAGCTTGTGCAGTCCAGAGTTGTTGATTACATGGGTATGCTTGACGAAGGTGATGATGAAGAGTTAACCACTGAAGAGCCTTGGGCCTAATCGCCGAGTAGACCCCTCCTGTCCTTCTGACTCTTGACGTCAATCTCAGTATCTTTGTATTCACATTGGTTTACTCCTAGTCCCCAAATGATTTCCTGGTCTTCGTCCATACCGTGGCACGATGGATTCTGAATCGTCTGACGAGAGTCTTGACGCTGACTCCATTAGCGTGGGCTGTTCGCAAAGCGTCCACTTCTCTCGCAGTCAGCGGTGTTCGAGGTTGTCTCGTTGCCTCTGCTAACACGCCGATGAGGGAAGCACCTTGCTCAGGGACACGCTTGTCGCCCTCAAGAAGGCCCTGATTCCACGCGGAAACCAGCTTCTGGATGTGCTGTCGCCTGTTCCGGCAGTGCTTCATTAGGCCCACAATTTCCGTTCTGGTGAGGGCGGCGACCGGCTCAGCGAGTCGGCTCGTCGCCCTTTCGTCTTCGCTGTAACGTCACGGCCGACGACTTGCCCCTCGTCGGCCGAGTCTTACAAGCAGCGGCGAAGCGGTGATCTCGACGCTGCGAAAATGTAGATCTAGCTGACACTCAGCTCGCCCAGGAACAATTACCATTCGCGGGAGTCGAACACGTCACGATCGCGCTCTTGCTCGACAGCTCGGGCTCCCGACTCGCTCAGATCCCGGTAAAATGCTTCCGTCGGCGAGCCGGGGGGCAACCGCGATGCAATGGCCGCTCCTTCGTCACGCATGCGAACATCTTCATCGAATGGCTCCCCGACAGCGCCTGTTCGGGTGCCGGCGACCGCGGACGCCCACAGACCGCTTCTCATTCGCTTTAGCGACTGAGAGCCAAGACGAGCAGCGGCGTCGAGCAATTCTGAAACCATATCGACTTGGTCGAAGACCATGCTGGGAGATGCCTCTGAGAGTACTTCCGCGACGGTCGCACAATCCTCAGCTGTTCCGGTCTGGACGAACTTGAGCAACAGAGAAAGAACCGCATCATCGAAGGATTCTGCCGCCGCGGCAAACAATTCCTTGCCCATATGCCGGCGCTGCCAAGCCTCGCTAGAACCAATCCAACTCAGGAGCTCTGTCAGGTACTCTAAGAAGGCGGGATCGCGCCGAAGGTCAAGCGACCCGTGCCAGAGAATTGGGACAGGCCGGTATCTCGGGGGAGCGTCCTCCCGCTCCGCCAACTCAACTCGGCCTTGTAGCATCCGGAGGATCCGACGGGGATCTTCTGCGGACCTGTGTCGGAGGAACTCCTCGATCTCGTGGCCATCGAAGGAGATCATCCGACTTACTTCGGCCAAGAGCGACTCTTTTGCCTCTGGATCGAGCGCGGTCCAGGTCAGTTCGCCGCGCTCCCATGTTAGATACGACAGAACCCGGTGCGAGACCGCCGAGGAGTCGGCGAACGGCACGTTGCAGAGCAAGCTGCTGGCCGACGCGAGGTCGGACCTGGCTAGTGATGCGGCGCCGTCGACGACCGCCAGTCGCACGGCCGCATCGTCGTGTCTAGCCAACCCGTGGAGAATCTCGAGTTCGTGGGGCACGAGTGGGTAGTCGTAGCGGGTGCGTGCCGCTAAGCCACATGCGGCTGAGACGCGGATGGCGACATGATCGGCTTCGGCCAAGCGTCGATAGGTATCGATCAGTCGTTCAGGCATCAGCCTGCCCGACATGTCAATCATTGTTGGAAGAAGACTGATTAGGCTCGGATCATCTGATGTCACTGCCCTCGTTGCAATCTCGGGGAGGATGCTCGGCCGCTGTTGAGCCATCTCCGAGATCAGGCGGTTCACACCAGTCGGATCACGATCGGGATCCGTGCGCTCGACAGCGAGACGCTCCAGGACGAGATCGACGGCCCGGCCGTCGTCGCATTCATCGAGGACCCGGCGGGAGATTCGTGCGAGCATCTCCACAGTGACCTGCTGATGCTCCTCGAACGTCATGTCGCGCTCTCGTACGAGGTGCCCCCACCCATCGTGGACCATCAGCGCGACCTCAAATGAGAGGGACGTGGGTAGCTGAAGGAGAGCAGTTTCGGCAGCATCCTGGACCATCCCGGACCCGTAGTCAGCATGCCAGTGCAGCGCCTCCATCAGCGCAACAGCCACCGCGGGATCGAGCTCCGCGTTCGACACAGCCTGCGCAACCGCACCTGCCGTAGCGACGAAATCGTCATCCCAAGAGTGACGCTCATCGAGGCTCACCTGTCGTCCAAATACTCCGCGCGGGTACCTGATCGCGGATCCGATGAACTTCGCAGCCGCTATCCCTCGCCACGTATCAGGGTGGCCGAGTTCGCGGAACGCTAGATCCAAGGCTGACTGCCTAATCGGGCGCACGACATCCTGATTTAGTGAGAAAGGATGGAAGTGCAGCGCATTGTCGCGGAATGTCGTCGAATGCCCCTCGGTCTCAACGAGGCCCTTGATTGGAGCCAGTGGCGAGATTGAAGGAAAGTCTTTCGACCAAGAGATCGCCATGTTGAGCATTGCTCGGTTGAATGCCACCGGTTTGGAGACGTCGTACTCTGCGAGCTCTTGGAGTACTCGGAGTGGGTGACTGGGGTGTTGATGTGTCGCACGTCGATCCGACTGCGCCAGCTTCCAAAGAAGCTCGCAAGCATCACGGATGTGATCGAGGGAGTAGGTGGTCGGCTTGAGCACGTCCGGTATAGTTGCGAGAACGTCCCGCCAGGTTGTGTGCCACTGCCAGCCGTCGGTAGCAGGCGGATCCTCGTCCTCAACGGGATGGCAGAGGATTTTGTTCACTGCCTCGATCGTGCGCGACGGCTGATACTGCGCCACCCGCTTTAGCACGCTGAGCAGCTGGCTGTACGCGGCGACGCTGGCCGAGCTGCTGATCCCGGTCATCAGCGCATCCCAGAAGCGCGTGCTAAGGCGGACGACTTGTCGATCGATCTGCCAGTCCACCCGCGCCGTGTTCACGAACGCGTTCGCCAGGGCGTCACCGGTCGCCGCTTCATATAGGCGCTTGAGAAAGCCACTGTCTGTCCCCGAACGACGGTCGATCGCTGCGTCGGCGAGGATCACGTCACCCAGGAGATCGGGCACGATACGAAGGCTGTCGCCTCGGCGCAGAAGAGCACCCGATTCCTCGAGAGCGATCAAGTGAGGGAGTAGCCGGTCGAATGGCCGGCTGATCAGGGACTCAAGTGCCTCCCGGAACCCGACATTCCCGATTCTGAAGGGCTGGAGCGCAGCTACGCAGTTGAGTACCTCGCTGCGAGCGTCTGGGTCAGCGCCCCCGCTGGTTGGAACAAGAATGTCCTTGAATTTCAAGAGGACCTCTGACCTGATGTCTTCGTCCTGCTCCAACAGCCTTGGGTCCAGAGACCTGGTGCGGATCAGGAACCCGCCGACTGTAGTGATGAGTGGGCAGTCGCGCGATACAGAGGCAAGGCGCTCGGAGAAGATCTCGTTCTCCGGTCCCAGGGCCTGCTGAGCGAGCTCAACGACCGCGGATTGCGTCAGGTCGTCCAACTCCACGGTGTGGAGGTCAGAGAGGCGCATCGATATCCGCGCAAACTGGGCAGCAAGCTCAGGCCTGCCGTAAGGTCGGGTCGCGATCAGAACCTTCGCGCTGTCATTCCGGGCGCAGATGCCCGCAACGACATTCGCGCAGTCGTTTCGATCGTGAGCGTCATCGATGACTATGAGGACGTTCCCGCTGGCGGGGAGAAGCTCGAAATCGTGAGCTGTCGGCACGGCGCCTGCGGGGAGTAACCGCACTAGCCAATGACTTGCTTCCAAGGCGACCGCAACCTCTCGGATCAATCGCGTCTTGCCGATCCCGCCCCGCCCGACGAGAACCGAGACAGGCACCTCGCCGCCTCCAATCTCGTCTCGGAGCGAAGCGAGTTCGTTCGAGCGCCCAACCAATGCCCAATCGTGATTGAACCCACTTGTTCCAGTGAAAGTGGCGAAGAACTGGTCGGGGGTCTGCCATGAACTCGGCTCAGGAACGCCGAGGAACGACTCCCGATGGTTCGGGAAGTAGGTCTCGACGAAGCGCACCGCGGACTCCGGCGAGCTGACGAACAGGTTGGACCTCACCCAACGGGACAGATCCTCACCATCCCACAGCTGCCAGGCGGGCACCTTTGCGATCTCCTTGCGAGCGGCAGCGGAAGCCGTTGTGCGCGAGAGGAATAGGTAGTTGATGGTCGCCGGCACGTCAACCGCAGCGATTGCATCTCGGACCTGCTTGGGACCGAATTGACGATGACGCTTGCATTGCCCTTTGACGGTCAGCTCGCCGTCGACGAGAAGATCGATGCCATCTTGTTTCTCACCAGCCCCGCCGAACCGTGATGCGTGACCTTCCGGATGTAGGTATCCGAGAACCTCAGCGCAAGCGTCCTCAAAGCGCTCCGCGCTCAGCTCATGGAAAGGCAGAGTGCGTAGCAAAGGCCGCACGGGAACCGTCTCTGCCTCCGCGGAAGGGATGGAACTGTGGCCAGCGGCCTCGAGGACGTCCTCGACGCGCAGGTTAAGGGCACGGCCCACCTTCTCAGCCGTTGGGGGCCGCGGTCGACTGCCTCCGCTCTCCCAGCGGCTGACTGCCTGCTGGCCTACGCCAACGCGCCGGCCGAGCTCGGCTTGATCGATTCCGAGTCGACCACGAGCCGCGCGCAGCATGTCGCCAAGGTCTGCCATGACTATACGGTACGCAATAGATGCGTGCGAACGCGTTAAATGCGTATGGAAGTTCACCGAGTCGGGATGGGAAGCTGTGCCAAGCGTCGTACGTTGCGCCGATCCGCTCCGCCAGCGCCTTATCGCGGTCGAGGGTTGCGTGCTGGTAGATCACTATGGGCGCCTGGGAGGCGTTGCCCGCGTGGGCCTCGAGCTCGGCGCCGGTTGCGCCGTGTTGCCCAGCGACCGTGAGCGCTGTGTGGCGAAGGTGGTGGATCGTCAGGTCCGGCCGTCGGCCCCGGTCCTGACGGCCTGTCAGCACTGTTGTTGAAACGAGCTGACCGCGCCGGCTTTTGTCCGTCACACGTGTTTCGTGTGAGTCCACACCGTCATCCGGTGCACGTCGAACCGCCGAGAGACGGACATGACCCTCTCACCGTTCGCTCCTCGTCTCCTAGAGTTCGAGAGGACCCTCAGCTCATCGTCAGAGGTACAGTCGGGCGCGTCACCGATACGGCTTTTCGCCTGACTCCAAGCGGAACTGAGCCGCTCGAACCGCTGCCAGGTGTTCGGTTTTAGTCCACCCGCGTCCACCGAACACAGCACGAATCCGCGTCAGATAGCGGGTCCACACGAATATTGCCCCAAGTCGGGGACATTCCTCGCTCTGCAGTCTACGAAGCCCAGTAAACTCAGCAGGTGCAATGGATCGAAGCGATCATTCTGGGCCTGGTTCAGGGCCTGACTGAATTTCTCCCGATTTCGTCGTCTGCCCACCTGCGGATCGTCGGGGAATTCCTCCCCGGGGCTCAGGACCCGGGTGCGGCGTTCACCGCCATCACCCAGCTCGGCACCGAGGCCGCTGTGCTGGTGTTCTTCTGGCGAGACATTGTCCGAATTCTGAAGGCATGGTTCGCTGCCGTGTTCGGCCACGGTTCCCACAGTGACCCGGATGCGCGGATGGGCTGGCTGATCATTGTCGGCACTATCCCGATCGTGGTGTTGGGGCTGCTGCTGGAGGACTACATCATGTCCGCATTCCGCAGCCTGTGGCTGGTGGCCACCATGCTGATCGCCTTCGGAATCCTGCTGGGATTCGCCGACCACGTAAGCACCCAGCGCAAACCCCTGGAGCGGCTCAGTGTGCGCGACGGCATCATCTTCGGCTTCGCCCAGGCCATGGCGCTGATCCCCGGAGTCTCCCGCTCCGGAGGTACCATCACCGCGGGCCTCCTGATGGGGTACACCCGTGAAGCCGCGGCCCGGTACTCATTCCTGCTAGCGATTCCGGCGGTATTCGGTTCCGGACTCTACAAGCTGATCGGGGCCTTCGGTGAACAGGCCGGCCCCTACACGATGGGACAAACTATCCTGGCTACCGCGGTCGGTTTCGTGGTCGCTTACGTGATCATCGGCTGGTTCCTGACCTATGTGTCCCGCAACAGCTACAACCTGTTCGTGGGCTACCGGATCCTACTGGGTATCTTCGTCTACATCATGCTCAGTTTCGGCATCATTAACGCCTAGGTTCACGTACCGGTCGGGTCCGCCTGCGATGGCTGGTTGCTGAGGGTGCCGGGCCTGAAGGTGCCTCCAGCGGCGTCGGGTTAGGACTTCACCAGACGGGCGATGGCGTCGCTGGCCTCCTTGATTTTTACGTCAGCTTCGTCCCCGCCGGTTTGAGCGGCATCAACGACACAGTGTTTCAAGTGGTCGTCGAGGAGGCCGAGGGCGACGTTTTCTAAGGCTGAGGTGAGCGCGCTGATCTGGGTCAGAATCTCGATGCAGTAGGTGTCTTCTTCGACCATCCGATGGATGCCTCGGGCTTGGCCTTCGATCCGTTTCAGACGTGAGAGGTAGCGGGCTTTATCGGAGATATAGCCGTGTGTTCCGGTGTGCTCAGTGTCCATGGTCTCCTCCGGGGGCGGACAGGGGTTGGTCCCATTGTGCCCGGGTCGCTGAGCTGGGGTCATCAGGCATTCTCCGCCAGGGTGCGTGCACTGGTGTCCGGGCGCAGATCGAGGCGGCGTAGCAGCTGAGCATTGAGCGCGACGACGACAGTAGAGGCTGACATCAAGATCGCGCCGATGCTCATCGGCAACACGAACCCGATGGGGGCAAGGATGCCTGCGGCCAGGGGTACGGAGATGAGGTTGTACCCTGCGGCCCACCAGAGGTTCTGCTTCATCTTCCGGTAGCTGGCGCGGGAGAGCTCGATCACTGAGAGCACTGAGCGCGGGTCGGAGCTGGCCAGGATCACCCCGGCGGAGCCGATGGCCACATCAGTGCCGGCCCCGATGGCGATGCCCACATCGGCCTGGGCTAGGGCGGGGGCGTCGTTGACCCCGTCACCGACCATAGCCACCTTCTGCCCCTCCTGCTGGAGTTCGGCAACTTTGGCGGCTTTGTCCTCAGGCCGGACCCCGGCGAAGATTCGGTCGATGCCCAGCTCAGCGGCGACGGTGTCGGCGACTGCTTGGGCGTCCCCGGTGATCATGACTACCTGAGCGCCTACAGCGTGCAGCGCCTGGACGGTCTCCTTGGATTCAGGGCGGATCTCATCGGCCAGGCGCAGGGCACCGATCACCTCACCATCGGCCAGGACGTGAAGGATGATCGCTCCCTCGTTCCTCCATTGCTCGGCGATGGGCAGTTCGGCCCGGCCCTGCTCGGTCAGCAGGTAAGGGCCACCGACTTGGATCACGGTGCCCTCGACGGTGGCACGGACCCCGACCGCGGGTGAGGAGGAGAAGTCTCCGGCAGCAGGGACATCCAGGCTGCGGTGGTGTGCTGCGCTGAGGATGGCGCGGGCCAGCGGGTGTTCACTGTCAGACTCTGCAGCT
This sequence comes from Nesterenkonia alba DSM 19423, assembly GCF_000421745.1. Taxonomy (GTDB): domain Bacteria; phylum Actinomycetota; class Actinomycetes; order Actinomycetales; family Micrococcaceae; genus Nesterenkonia; species Nesterenkonia alba. The sequence continues at coordinate 71,905 of NZ_ATXP01000005.1, read as the reverse complement.
GCGGCCAGGGTCAGGACCTCATCGCCGGTGTAGCCCTGGGTGGGTTCGATCCCGGTGACGGTGGGTTCTCCCTTGGTGAGGGTGCCGGTCTTATCGAACAGCACTGCATCCACAGTGCGCATCGATTCCAGGGCCAGGCGGTCCTTGATGAGCACCCCGCCGCGGGCTGCGCGTTCGGTGGCAATGGAAACCACCAGTGGGATCGCCAGCCCGAGGGCGTGCGGGCAGGCGATCACCAACACGGTGATAGTGCGCACCACTGCCGGTTCAGGCATTCCCAGCAGACTCCAGGCTGCGGCGGTGATCAGCGCAGCGGCCAGGGCGAACCAGAACAGCCACCCGGCCGCAGTATCAGCGATCCGCTGAGCCCGGGAGGACGAGGCCTGAGCATCAGCAACCAAACGTTGAATACCGGCGAGGGCGGTATCGCCACCAGTAGCGGTGATCCGTACCCGGATGCCGGAGTCGGTGGCCACCGTCCCGGCCACCACAGGATCCCCCTGGTCACGCCGAACGGGTTTGGACTCCCCGGTGACCATCGACTCATCCATACTGGCCGAACCATCAATCACCTCACCGTCAGCAGGCACGGAGGCCCCGGGACGGACGATCACGACATCACCGACAGCCAGGTCGTCCGGTGAGACCTTTTCAACGCCGTGGTCGGTGACCTTCTCCGCCTCATCAGGCAGCAGGGCGGCCAGCGAGTCCAAAGCTGAGCTGGTCCGGGCCAAGGAGCGCATCTCGATCCAGTGGCCGGCCAGCATGATCACCACCAGCAGGGCCAGTTCCCACCAGAAGTTCAGCTCATGATCCAACAGATGCAGGCTGGCACCCCAGGAGGCGATGAACGCCACCGTGATCGCCAGCCCGATCAGCAGCATCATCCCCGGCTTGCCGGAACGAATCTCCGAGACCGCCCCGGTGAGGAAGGGCCAACCACCCCAGGCATAGATCACAGTGCCCAGCACGGGGGAGACCCACCACACCCAACCCACCTCGGGCAGGTGGTAGCCGACCAGGTGGGCGAACATCTCATTGAACCCCACCACCGGCACCGCCAACACCAGCATGATCCAGAACAACCGCCGGAACTGCCCGACGTGAGCACCATGGTCGCCATGACCACCATGCCCTGCGTGGCCATGGTGAGCTGCGTGGCCATGCCCTGCAGGGTCGGAAGCAGCGTGTCCGTGGGCGCCGTCGCCTTTGGGATGCATTGCACTCCCGTGATGATCGTGGGAGTGATCGTGGTCAGGGGAAGACGCTACGTGGGGGTCGTGGTGGTGGTCTGCATGCTGGGGGTGACCGTGCTGATGATCTGTGGGGCGCATCGACGTCGTCTCCTTCATAGAATCTATACCCCCAGGGGGTATCTATACATATACCTGGTAGGGGTATCAGGTGTAAAACGGAGTCGCAGGGGTCACAGGCGCTCTCTGGCGCAGTGATGGGCGGTTGCTTGGCGATGCAAACGGTCGAAAACAGCCGATGAACGGTCCGTTTTGACAGATGAACGGGCCTGTCGAGATGCGTGAGCGTGACCTGAGACATAGAGTGGAGAGGTCTGTGCCGCCAGCGCAGCCTCTGTCCCCACCTAGAAAGAGCTGATTCCGCCATGTCTCGCATCACGTGTCCGGTTCTGAGCACCAAGGTGACCACCGCCGACGAGGCGGCGAGCTTCATCAGCGACGGCGACCGGATCGGCATGAGCGGCTTCACCGGGTCCGGGTACCCCAAGGCGGTTCCCAGTGCACTGGCCGAACGCGCCCGGGAAGCGCACGCACGCGGGGAGAGCTTCGGCGTCGAACTACTCACCGGCGCCTCCACCGCACCGGAAGCTGACGGGGTGCTCGCCGAGGCCGGAGCGATCCGCAAGCGCACGCCTTTCCAGTCTGACCCGGCTCTGCGCAAGGCCATCAACACCGGCCAGACCGAGTACGTCGATACCCACCTGAGCCACTCCGCCCAGCAGGCCTGGTTCGGGTTCTACGGGGACATCACCGTGGCCGTCATCGAGGTCTCTGCCATCCTGCCCAACGGTTTGTTGGTGCCCTCCAGCTCGGTGGGAAACAACAAGACCTGGCTGGACCTGGCCGATAAGGTCATCCTGGAGGTCAACTCCTGGCACCCCCGGGAGTACGAAGGCTTCCACGACGTCTACTACGGCACCCGGCTGCCACCGGAGCGTCGACCCATCGAGCTGTTCGAACCGATGCAGCGGATCGGAGACCCCTACCTGCGGGTCGATGCGGAGAAAGTCATCGCCGTGGTCGAAACTGATGCCCCGGACCGCAACGCTGCGTTCAAACCCGCCGACGAGACCTCCCGGGCGATGGCTGACCACGTGGTGGACTTCCTGCGTTTCGAAATCCAACAGGGCAGGTTGCCGAAGAACCTCCTGCCCATCCAGTCCGGGGTGGGCAATGTGGCCAACGCGGTGATGGCCAACCTGGCCCACAGCGAATTCGAGGACCTCACCGCCTATACCGAGGTCATCCAAGACGGAATGCTCGACCTCATCGACACCGGCAAGCTGACCGCTGTCTCGGCGACGTCGTTTTCTCTCTCCGCGGAACGGGCCGAGGACTTTAACCGCAACATCGAGTCCTACAAGGGTCGGATTCTGCTGCGCACTCAGGAGATCTCCAACCACCCGGAGGCCGTCCGTCGGCTCGGGATCATCGCCATCAATGGGATGGTCGAAGCCGATATCTACGGGAATGTGAACTCCACCCATGTGATGGGCTCTTCCATCATCAACGGGATTGGCGGTTCGGGGGACTTCGCCCGCAACGCCTACCTGAACTTCTTTGTCTCCCCTTCGACCGCCAAGGGCGGGGCCATCTCCGCGATCGTGCCGTTTGCCTCCCATGTGGACCACACCGAGCACGATGTGCAGATCCTCGTCACGGAGAAGGGACTCGCTGATCTGCGCGGGCTCTCCCCGCAGGCACGGGCGAGGAGGATCATCGCCCAGTGCGCCCACCCGGACTACCAGGACCGGCTGCAGGATTACCTGGACCGCGCAGTGGCGGGCAACCCCACTGGCCGCCACACTCCGCACTTGCTGGCCGAAGCGCTCAGCTGGCATGAGAACTACCAAGCTCACGGTCAGATGTGACCACTGACGACGACGTCGTCGTTTTCCACAGGGTTATCCCCAGTGTGGAGAACTACACGTGTGTAATTCCCACATATCCACAGGGTTATCCCCAGGGATTCACAGCGAGGCTTATGCGCTGGGGACGGTGAAGGCCCCGATGGTTGCCAGGATCAGGAGCACGACGCCGACGCCGGCAAGCCCCAAAGTGTGCCACAGGGTGCGCCCACGTCGGGGTGCGCGGACGATCACGAAGGCCACCAGGGCACCAGTGAGCAGACCGCCGAGATGACCCTGCCAGGAGATCCCGTCGAAGATGAAGCTGACCACCATGTTCACCGCAATGAGCGCAACAATCCCGCCGGTTTCCCCACCGGTGGCGCGCATGAGGATGAACAACGCTCCGAACAGGCCAAAGACAGCCCCGGAAGCGCCCAGGGTGGGCACAGCGGGGTGGGTCAGGAACAGCACGGCCACTGAGCCGCCGAAAGCGGACAGACCCAGCAGTGCGGCGAAGCGGGCACGACCGATGGTCGGCTCGATGACCCGGCCCACGAACCACAGGGCGAGCATATTGAACAGGATGTGCACCCCGGCCTGAGGGTGGTGGAGGATCGCTGAGGTCAGCATCCGCCACGGCTCAAAGGTCCCGGTGGCCACAGCGTGGGCCGAGGCATCCATGGGAGCAAACCACATCAATCGGGTGACATCTGGCAGATCCACACCCGTGAGTCGCTGCGCGGCACCGCCGTGTTGCCAGGTGGCCAGTTGCAGCAGGTACATCACCGCGCAGATCGCGATGACCGTGTAGGTCACCTTCGGTTTCTCATCCGCCCGGACAGCGGCGCCGAACTGCGTGCGCTGAATGGGGCGACGGGCTGCCGCCTGTTGGACGCAACTGGGGCAGTGGAACCCCACCGGGGCGGTGATCTGGCATTCCGGACAGACCGGCCGGTCACAGCGTTGGCACTGGATATACGCCGGCCGGTCTGGGTGGAAGAAGCAGACGTTCACCGCGGGGAAGGTCAGTTCGCCGGGGCAGCGGGAGCGACGTCGATGGTGGTGATGACGATGTCCTCAGTGGGACGGTCACGCATATCGGTGGAGACAGTGTTCAGCTGGTTGACCACCTGCTGGGAGGCGGTGTCACGGACCTCGCCGAAGATCGTGTGCTTGCCCTGCAGCCACGTGGTCGCCACAGTGGTGATGAAGAACTGCGAGCCGTTGGTGCCGGGACCGGCGTTGGCCATGGCCAACTTGTAGGGCTGCGTGAAGTCCAGCTCCGGGTGGATCTCGTCCTCAAACTGGTAGCCGGGACCCCCCACGCCCAGACCCAGCGGGTCCCCGCCCTGAATCATGAAGTCGGCGATGACGCGGTGGAAAACCGTGCCGTCGTACAGGGGCGTGCCGGTTTTGTCTTCCCCGGTCTCCGGGTGCTTCCAGGGCTGTTCGCCGGTGGCCAGGCCGATGAAGTTCTTCACCGTCTTGGGGGCGTGATTGCCGAAGAGGTCGACGACGATGTCTCCGCGGTTGGTGCGGATCGTGGCAGTGTGGGTAGCAATAGCGCTCATGAGGCCATTCTCGCACGGGCCTTGCTTTACGCACTCTGAAATAAACCTGAGTGAATCCGTATCAAGGGCGGCGTGCCATGGCAGTGGTCCCCCTTGCTCACGTAGGCTAAGCCCTGTCACCGATCCTGATTCGGAGGAAACGCATGTTCGGTAAGAAGAAAAAACCGAGCCACACCTGGGGGCACAAAGTGCTCGCCGGCGTCGACACTGCCGTGGAATGGGCCGCGCCCGCGGTGGGTACTGCCGCTAACTGGGCGGAGGACACCTACCGGAAAGGCGCTCCGATGGTTCAGGACGCTTCGGCCAAGGCTCTCCACGCCGTCGGAGACGGTGCCGCTGTGGCCGGAGAGCAGGTCAAGAAGGTCTCATCCCAGGCCAGCAAGGGGCTCAGCGGTCAGTACGACAAGCTGCCCCCCAAGGCGAAGAAGGACATCCAGAAGGTGCTGAAGAAGTACGACAGTGCCAAAGCGGATGTGCGCAAAAAGTACGTCCCCGCTGCAGCCGGTACCCTCGGCGGCTACGCGGACAAAACCGCCAAGCTCATCCACAAGGCGGAGGTTGACCCGCGGGTGGAGAAGGCGCTCATCAAGGCCACTGGCGATAAGAAGATCGTCAAGAAGCTGCGGAAGAACTCCGAGAAATACGCCAAAAAGGCGTCCAAGGAGTTGAAGAAGCAGCAGAAGGGCAGCGGCAAGAAGAAGGCCCTGCTGGTCTTCGGCCTTGTGGCTGCCGGTGTTACTGCCGGTGTGGCCGTGTGGCGGGCCTCCCAGCCGGTGGAGGACCCGTGGAAGAAGCCGGAGCCGGTCTCCAAGCCACAGCAGGACTCCGGTGCCCCCGGTGCTCAGGCGGAGACCAACGCTGACACCAAGCCGACTGAGGCCGAGGTTCCCTCGCCCAAGCCGGCCACCAGCTGAAGACGATGTCTCACCGCTGACCGCAGTACAGAGAAAAAGGACTCGGCAACTACGCCGGGTCCTTTTTCTCTGCGTGCGACCTCCCGATCCGAGTGAGGGTTATCGGTCACAATCCGGGTGGGTGACCTGCTGGTGACGTGCCTGCCGCGTGGTTCGTTATCACCGGGTGGTTTCGGCCTCTGCCGGCTCGGTCAGGGTGTGCTGCGGCTGATGGGGTTCAGCTGGGCGGCTTTCTCGGCGGCGCCGAGTTGGCCCAGGGATTCCAACCAGTTGCCTAGCATGCGGTATCCGCCTTCGGTGAGCACTGACTCCGGGTGGTACTGCATCCCCCACAGGGGAGCATCCCGGTGGGCCAGCCCCATGATGACGCCGTCCTCGGTCGTCGCGGTGATCTCTAGAACGTCCGGTACCGAGTCTGGAGCGACGGTCAGAGAGTGGTACCGGGTGGCCTCAAAGGTCTCCGGCAGCCCAGCGAAGGACACATGCCCAGTGTGCCGCACCGGGGAGGTCTTACCGTGCATCAACTCCGGGGCGTGGGTGACCTCCGCGCCGAAAGCCTCCCCGAGGCCCTGGTGCCCCAGGCAGACACCGAGCATCGGGGAGCGTGCCTGAGCACACCAGCGGATCAGCTCCACGGAGATGCCGGCCTCGGCGGGGGTTCCGGGCCCTGGGGAGATGAGCACACCGTCGTGTTCAGCGGCCAGTGTCTTCGCTTCAGCGAGGCTGACGTCGTCGTTACGGATCACGGTGGTCTCGGCTCCGAGCTCACGCAGATAACCGACCAGGGTGTAGACGAAGCTGTCGTAGTTATCGATGACCAGGATACGGGCGGTGAAACCCTCGGTGCCGGGGGTCGGACGGTCCTGCCGGTCAGAAGTGTCTGCCATATCAGCTCCCGTCCAGGGTGGAGTCATTCAGCGGGCTGTATTCGCTCACCACGGGGAAGACGAACTCCATGAGCACGAAGACGGTGGCGGCGACCAACAGCAGGGCCAGGATGATGCGCAGCCACAGGGGGCCGGGGAGCACCTCATTGAAAATCCAGGCGTACATGGCTACTCGTCTCCGGTGTAGAACAACTGGTCGATGCCCTCGTGGTGGGCGATGTCCTCGGGGGCCTCACCGCCGAGGGGGATGAAGTCCACGATCTCCGCGTGGTGGATGAGACGTTCGGCATTGGAGTACATCGGGTGGCAGGTGGTCAGGGTCAAGATGCCAGTCTCCGGCTCAAGGTCCGGTTCTCCCGGGACCGGGAGGAGAACATCGGTCTCGTTGGGCTGGACCACACGGCGTTCGGCTACCTCGTAGATGAACATGCCATCGCCGGCGGAGACCACATAGATCTGATCCCCGGTCTGCAAGGCATCCTGATTGCCGAGCATGGAGGCGTAGGTGTTCCGGTGACCGGCCACTGCGAAGTTTCCCAGCTCTCCGGGCAACTGGGTGTCTGGGTAGTGGCCGACTCCGCCGCGGTCAATCTGTTCACGTCCCACGCCGTGACGGATGGGTGCAGCCCAGTCCTCACCCAGGCGCGGGGCGTACATCACCCCCATGACGTCATCCCAGCCGGTTTGCTCGGCCATGTAGTCAGCACAGCCGATCTCGGTGCCGTCTTCGAGCGTCATACACACCTCGAAGTCGGCCGGGTCCGGCCCGCCGGTCTCCCGGGCGGGTGCCGCCTGCAGCCCGTCATCGGAGTAGAACTGTTCGAGGGTCTCCTGACGTTCGCTGTCGGCTTCGATCCCGGTCCACCACAACTCCCACACCACAAACAGCAACCCAAGCACACCCAGGGTGATGAGCAACTCCCCGATGCCGCCAATGATGGTGGAGGCGACACTGCGCCGTCGGCGCGGACGACCCCCGGAACGGGAGTCCCGACGCGAAGGCGGAGCCGGCGGACCGGACGGCGGGGCACCGCGCTGACCGGTGGCCGCGTGGCGGGGAGCAGTGACAGTCATAGGTCCTGTTCTCACAGTTGCGTAGAATGGCGCACAGCCGAACACTGACACGGCGGACGCCGTGCGGTTACAAGCATCGCAGATTTCAGCTGAGGAGTGCCAGTGCCAGAGTCCAAGCACCGGAAGAACCGCGGCAAGCGCGCCAAGGGCAGTGCTGCTTCCGAATCCGGAGCCGAGCAGCCCTCGGACTCCCCGCTGCGCGACTCCAGCGCGCTCGAGCTCGGAAAGGACCTCGAGGCCGAAGGCCAGCTACCCACCTGGTACAAGGCGACCATGGTGGGTCTGCTGCTAGTGGGTCTGCTGTGGATCGTCACCTGGTACGTGACCACCTCGGCGGAGGGTCTTCCCGAGTTGCCGCTGAGCGTGGGCGGCTGGAACATCATCATCGGATTCGTGGTCGCCATGGTTGGCTTCTTCATGATGATGCGGTGGAAATAACTCGCACCCTGATAAGCGCGCGGACGCTCAGCGCGGCCGGGAAGCCGCGGTGACTCGGGCCTTCTCCGTCAGTTCAGTCAAACTCACCGGCCCCAGCTGCGGGGCATCCAGAGCCCCCAACGAGTCCCCGTAACGGCGCTGCACCGCTGTAGCGATGAGGAAATCAGCCACCGCGGGATTCTTTGGCAGCAGCGCACCGTGAAGGTAGCTGCCCAGCACATTGCGCCACCGGGCGCCCTCATACCCGGAGTCGGCGTCATTACCGGCCCCTTTGCTCACCCGCCCCAGCGGCTGGACCTCGGCACCGAGCCGGGTCTGCCCGGAGTGGTTCTCATAGCCGATGATCCGGCCGAACTCCTCCGATTCGACGACGACATTGCCGATCAGCCGCTCATCGGTGCCGTAAGTGGTCACGTCCAGCACACCAATCCCCTGGATCCGTGAACCCGACCGAGTCTGAAAGTAATGCCCGAAGAGCTGATACAACCCGCAGATCATCAGCATGGGAGTCCCCGCCTCCGCCAGAGCGCGTAACCGGTCTCCGCACTCCAACAGATCCGCCTGAATAGTGTCCTGTCCGGAGTCCTGCCCGCCGCCGCCGATGAGAATATCGGCCTGCTCGGGGAACTCATCTCCGGGGTCATAGGAGTGCATGACCGGTTCGTAGCCGTACCAGGCCAACCGTTGCTTGAGCACTAAGGCATTGCCGAAGTCCCCGTAGATGTTCATATCCCGGGGGTAGAGCTGCACCACGTGCACAGGTTTGGGGGCAACGGGGCTCATGCGAAAGCCTCCACCTCGGTGTAGCGGGCCAGTTCACGGCGCAGGGTGAGCATCGCCGTGTACGTGCAGTAGATGCGCTTGGGCTCATCGGGGTGCTCAGCGATGAAGGAATCCAACGCGGAGGCGAGATCCGGTTCCACGGCGGCGACGGCGACGTCGTCGTACACCAGACGCAGGGCCATGTCATAAGCCCGCACCCCCGAGACCATCCGCACCCCACCGGCAGCCAACAGGCCGAAGGAGACATCCCACAGCCAGCTCATATCCCGCCCGTCGGCGTAGTTGTCATTAATGGCGATCATCGTGGCAGTGCCGGCATGCGGGAAGCTGCTCAGTCCCAGCCGGAATCCCGCCGGGTTCTTCACCAGCACCAGATCCAATGGCTGCCCGCCAACTGTCAACGACTCACCACGCCCGAAAGCAGGGGAGACCTCCGCCAGGCTGCGCAGCAGGGCCGTGTTGTCCCGGTCCTCCCCCAGGGCCAGGCGCACCAGGGCCAGTGCGGCGGCGGCGTTGTAGGTGTTGTACGCCCCGTTGACCCGCAGCGGGGTGGTGATCTCCTCCCCACCGATGCGGAAGGTGCCCTCCTGAGTTCCTAACCCAGTGAGGACGACGTCGGCGGCGACCTGTTTGGTCGTTCTCGCCTGATGCTGTAGGTCACCTGATACGGCGGAGGTGGGCGAGGTCTCCACAGCGGCACTGTCGGAGCGGGCATGGTGTGAACTGGCACTGTCTGACCGGGCACCGGGGGAAGCGGTGTGGTGTGACGGGCTATCGTGTAAATCAGCACTGTGCAGGTCGTCGTCGGAGGGGAAGTGGTGCTTGACCGCCTCTCCCAGCCCGAAATAGCGGACCTGCTGGTCGGTCAGGGCCTCAGCGATTGCCGCGACCCGCGGATCCTCCCGGTTGAGTACCACACCCTCCGTGGTGGCCTCGGCAATGGCCCGCAGCATCCCCGCGGTGGTGTCGATCTCCCCGAAACGGTCGAGCTGATCCCGCATGACGTTCAGCAGCAGGCAGTACCGCGGGGGGACCTGTTTGACGAAGTGCACCGCGTGGGCTTCATCGAGTTCGAGTACGGCGATGTCGGCCTCGAAGCCCCCGGTGATCCGCATGTCACCGAGCAGAGAGGCAGCCACGCCGCGGGAGAAGTTCGAGCCGGACCGGTTGGTGAAGACCCGCAGTCCCTGTCCGCGCAGCAGCTCGACCACCATCTTGGTCGTCGTGGTCTTCCCGTTGGTCCCGGAGACCACCACCACCCCGTAGGGCAGCGTCGTCAGTGTCCGGGCCAGAAACCCAGGGTCCAGCTTTTCCACCAGCAGCCCGGGGAAGGCGGAACCGGAGCCGCCACGTAGACGTACCGCGGCACGTGCTGACTTCCCGACGACGGCGGAGAGGGTAGTGCGCAGACTCACGGGTTATTCGTCCTCGGTGTCCTCATCGTCATTGCCGTTGTCCTCGTCATTGTTCTCGTCATCGGCGTCGTCGTCTTCGTCCTCATTGCCGTTGTCCTCGTCGTCATCTTCATCGTCTTCGTCCTCCTCCTCATCGTCGAAGGAGGCCTCATCGACCGCGTAGATGACGACTGTGGCGTTATTGGGAACCAGCTCGCCTTCGTCGACTTCCTCGCCGTTGATCTCTAAGCGGAAGACTTCCCCGGCGAAGCTGACATCCTCCTCATCAGGGTCGACGACTTCCCAGCGCAGATCGTGATCGAAACCGGCGGCCGAGAGGGTCTCCTCCACGTTGGCCCGCCAGTCACCGAGCAGACCGCCGGGCAGTTGCACCAGCCCAGTGGAGACCACCAGGTTGATCGAATCGCCCGGCTCCACAGAGGTACCGGATTCGGGGTCGGTGGCCACCACGGCGCCTTCGGGGTGCTCGGCGTGGTCTTCTTCGGTCACCTCGCCGACCTCCAAGCCGACATCCTCCAACGTGGCGGTGACGGCGTCGATGTCCTGACCGATGAGCCCGTCGGGCACGGTGACGCTGCCCGGGCCCTCGGAGATGTAGATGATGACCTCGGAGTTCGGCTCCAGGCTCGTTCCGGGCTCGGGGTCGGAGCGGATGACGTGGTCTTCTTCGACTTCCTCATGTGGTTCGGTCTCCGGCACGGCGGTGAGGTTGTGCTCGTTGAGTTCGGCGATCGCTTCTGAGCGGCTTAAGCCTTCGACGTCGGGGACTTCCACCTCAGTGGTGTCGGTCAACTGAGCGAAGACGAATACGGCTCCGACGATGAGCCCCAGGACCACCAGCACCCAGAAGATGGGCCACAGGACACTGCGGCGGCGGCGCTCCGGGGGTTGTTCCCGGTAGTCGGTGTAGTAGTCCTCGACGTCGGGATCTTCCGGGGTGCGCGCCGAGAGCGGCATCCCGACGACGTCGTCGAACCCGCTACGCCCACCGGCGGCGGCACCGGCGACTGCTGGCACCACGGTGGTGGCGTCCTCATCCACGCTGATGCCGCGCAGGGCGTCCTCGATGGCGGCGCGGAACTCTTCGGCCGTCTGGAAGCGGTCCGCCGGGTTCTTGGCCAAGGCCTTGGCGACCACGGACTCCATGGCCGGGGAGATCCTGTTGTTGAAATCGGAGACCGCCGGTGGTTCCTCCCGCACATGCTGATAGGCCACCGAGACGGGGGATTCCCCGACGAACGGTGGACGGTTGGTCAGCAGCTCGAAGAGCACGCAGCCAGCGGAGTAGAGGTCGCTGCGGTGGTCGACGACCTCCCCGCGGGCTTGTTCGGGGGAAAGATACTGGGCGGTGCCCACCACCGAGGAGGTCTGGGTCATGGTCTGGGCGGAGTCGGCCACCGCGCGGGCGATACCGAAGTCCATGACCTTGACATCGCCATTGCTGCACACCATGACGTTGGAGGGCTTGATGTCCCGGTGCACGATGCCGCGGTCGTGGCTGTACCCCAGTGCGGCCAGCACCCCGTCCATGTACTCGGCGGCCTCGCGCTCCTGCAGCGGGCGGCCCAAGGCCTGGGTGATCTTTTCCTGCAGCGGCGGGGAGATCGGCTGGGTGGCCTCATCCTCGTGCTCACTCACACCGAGCACATTGTCCTCCGTGCCGTCCTCCTCACCGGGCGGGGGCGGAGGCAGGGTGGCATCTCCGGTGGCGTTCGGGGTCCCGTGCAGGATGTGTCGGAGGGTGACCCCGTCGACGTACTCCATGACAATGAACGGGGTCTTCACCCCACCGTTACCGTCGACGGCGGTGGCTCCCGTGTCGTAGACACCCACAATATTGGGGTGGTTCAGTGAGGCCGAGGACTGGGCCTCCCGCCGGAACCGGGTTTGGAACTGCGGGTCGCGGGCCAAGTCCGGGCGCAGCATCTTCACCGCCACGGGACGCTCCAGGGAGAGATCGTGGCCCCGGTAGACATCGGCCATCCCACCGCGACCGATGAGAGTCTCGATGCGGTAGCGGCCGTTGAGGACGCGGTGCTCAGTCATGATGTGGATCCATCTGTGGTGGGCGTGGGCTCCGAGGCAGTCGGCGTGGCGGTTTCACCTGCGGTCTCCGGACTCTGGGTGTCATTGTCGTCATCGTCGTCGTCGCCTGGGTCGGGCCCGTCGGCGTCGTCGTCGCCGGTGTCCTCCTCCGTCGGGGTCGGTGTGGGCGTCGGGGTGGTCTGCGTTCGGGTCTGTGTCGGCGTCGGGGTGGGTGTCGGTTGTTGGGTTTGCTGCGGCGGAGCCTGCGTGGTGGGCTGCGGTGCCGGGGTGTGCTGGGCCGGAGGTGGTCCGGCTGAGTAGAACAGCGTAATCGTTGTCCCGGGAGGATACTCACCGCCGGGGGGGATGACCCGGGTGACGATCCCGGCCGGCTCCTGGGATTCCACGGATTCGGTTTCCACCTCGAACCCGAGGTCCTCGAGGATCTCAGCGGCCTCGGTCACCTCCAGTCCCACCAGATCCTCCTCGTCGAAGGCGATGGTATCGGGTTCAGCGGTCACCGTCTCGGTGGCAGCCTGGGTGGGGGTCGGCTCCGGGGTGGAGATCAGCTCGTCGGGCTCCTCGCCGGCGGCCAAATACGGCAGCAGCCACGCGGCCACCAACCCCAGGATGACCAGCAGGATGAGCGTGATCGCCGGCCACCGCCAACCGGGGTTGCGGCGTTCGGGGTGCTCAGCTGTCTCGGCGTCGTCGTCGTCGGGGCCAGACGCGAGGAAAGAGCCCTCGGGCTGTTCGGGGGTACTCGCGCTGAGCGCGGCCCCCGCTGTCGCTTCCCCCGGGCGATCACTCCCCGCAGAGTGCAGCGTGGCCGTGGGCGGGCTGAGGGAGCCGCCCATGCTGATGACTTGGGTGGCGGTTTCATCATCGCCAAGATCCAGATGGTGGGCCAGCTGCGGGACCGCGGCGAGGGCGGCCTCCGGGTCGTGGCGTAGCAGAGCCTCGGCGGCGTCGGCCATCTTCGTGGCGTTCTCCGGGCGCTGCTCTGGCTCCTTGGCCAGCATCGTCATAATGAGCGCGCGGACCGGGGCGGGAATGTCCTCGGGCAGCGGCGGGGGCGGGTCGTTGACCTGCTTCAGCGCAATGGCGATCTGCGACTCTCCGGTGAAGGGTCGGTGACCGACCAGGGCCTCGTAACCGATGACGCCGAGGGCGTAGATATCAGAGGAACCGGTCGCGTGCTGGCCGGTGGCCTGCTCCGGGGAGAGGTACTGCACGGTGCCCATGACCTGCCCGGTGGCGGTCAGGGGCACCTGGTCAGCCAGGCGCGCGATGCCGAAGTCGGTGATCTTCACCCGGCGGGTGGGGGTGATGAGCAGATTGCCGGGTTTGACGTCGCGATGTACCAGCCCCTGGTCGTGGGCTACCTGCAGAGCGCGTCCGGTCTGGGCCAGGATCGAGAGCGTCTTCTCCCAGGGAAGGGTCTTCTCCTTTTCCAGGATGACGCTCAGCGGGCGGCCGGGAACCAGCTCCATCACCAGGTAGCCGGAGCCGGCCTGTTCGCCGTAGTCGTAGATATCGGCGATCCCGGGGTGATTCAGCAGCGCGGTGTGCCGGGCCTCGGCGCGGAATCGGCGCAGGAACGCCTCGTCACCGGTGTACTCCTCTTTGAGGATCTTGATGGCCACAGTCCGGCCGAGGATCTCGTCATGGGCTTTCCACACCTCGCCCATTCCGCCGATGGCGATCCGCTCGGTGAGCTTGTAGCGGTCACCCATGGTGATGCCGACTGCTGGTCTCATTCGGCCATCACCGCCTGCAGGATTGCGGCGAAGTGCTCGCCGGAGAGCTGGCTGCCGCGGGAAAGCTCGGTGCGTTCGTACACCACGGTGACTGCGTACTGGGGGTCATCGGCCGGGGCGAAGCCGGTGATCCAGGAGTTGACCATATCGCTGCCGTCGCCGATCTCTGCGGTGCCGGTCTTGGTGGCGACATCATAGCCAGAGACATCGGCCCGCCAGCCGGTGCCTTCCTCGGTGGTGGCCACCATCATCTCGGTGATGTCAGCGGCGGTCTCCGGCTCCATGACCTCATTCAACACCTCTGGCTCGGGTGCATCGAGGATCTGCAGGTCCGAGCCGCGGACTGTGTCGACCAACTGGGGCCGCATCATCGTGCCGTTGTTGCCGATTGCCGCTGCTGTCATGTTCATCTGCAGCGGGGTCGCGGTGACGTCGAACTGCCCGATGGAGGCATAGGCCAGCTCCGAGTCGGCCATCCCAGTGGGGAAGCGGGACTCGGTGACGTGGATCGGGATGGCCAGCGGTTCGTTCCAACGGAAGCGTTCGGCCACCTCGAGGATGGGGTCTTCGCCCATTTCCATCGCCGCGGTGGCGAAGGGAGTGTTGCAGGACTGGGCGAAGATCCAGGTGAACTCGGCCTCACTGCGCTGGTGGCAGTTGCCCAGTCCGAAGTTCTCCAGTGTGTTCTCCGACTGGGGCAGGTCGATCTCGTTGGGGTTCTCCAGTTCAGTGTCCGGCTCGTAGTCCCCGGATTCCAGCATGGCCACTGTGTCGATGAGCTTGAACGTCGACCCCGGGGGGATCGGCCGGTTCACTGCCCGGAAGCCATAAGGGTCGATGTTCTCGGCGTCTTCGAGGTCACCGATGTTTTCGTTGAACTCCTCGCTGTCGTGCGTGGCCAACAGGTTGGTGTTGTAACTGGGTTTGGAGGCCATGACGATGACCTCCCCGGTGGTGACATCGGTGACGATGATCGTGCCGAGCATGTCATCGGGCAGCAGGTCATAGGCGTAGTGCTGCAGCTCCGGATCCAGGGTGAGTTCCACCTGGGCACCCTCCATCGTTTCACCGGTGACCAGGGAGGTCATCCGGTCGAAGAACTGCGCATCGGAGCGGCCCGTGAGGTACTCGTCCATGGCCCGTTCAATACCGGAGGCCGAGCCGCCGAACGTGGAGTAAAACCCGGTGATCCCGCTGTAGACCTCGGCGTCGTGGTAAACCCGCTGATACTCATACGGGGACTCGGGATCGGATTCCACGGATTCGGCAATCGGGGTGCCATCCACGGTGATGGGTCCCCGGGGTGCCCCGTAGTCCTGAATGACCTGCCGAGCGTTGCGACTGTCATTATTGAGGTCTGAGGCGAAGGCCACCTGGATGAGGCTCAGTGCGGCCAGCAGGGTCAGGAACATGGCCACCGAGACCAGCCAGGTGTGACGGATAGCGCGGTTCATCGGTGCTCACCTCCTGTGACAGCGGGTGTTGTGGCCGTGCTGTCCACCGGGGACTGCTCTCCGGTCTCCCGGCTGCGCAGCGGATCTTCCGTCCCGGAGGCACCGGCACCGGAGGTGTTCACCATGGGGCCGACGACGATGGGCCGGCGAGCAGCGTGGCTGATAAGCAGCACCAGGGCCACAATGATCCAGTTGGCCAGCAACGCCGAGCCGCCTGCGGCCAGGAACGGGGAGACCAGACCCGACATCGGTATCACCCGGGTGATACCGCCGACGACGACGAAGACTTGCAGTACCAGGATGACCGCGAAACCGGTGGCCAGCAGCTTGCCGAAGGAATCACGGGTGCCGATCCCGGCCCGCATGTAGCGGGAGAACAGCAACAGGTAGAGCAGCAGCATGGCCGCCAGGCCGATGAAGCCCAGCTCCTCGCCGAAGGCGGCCACGATCATGTCCGAGTTCGCCAGGGCGACAATATGCGGGCTCCCTGAGCCCAGTCCGGTGCCGGTCAATCCACCGTTGGCCAGACCGAACATCCCCTGTACTAGCTGGTGGGAGCCGCCAATCTCACGATCGTAGATGTCCTGGTCGAAGGCGTTGAGCCAGATCTCCACGCGCTGGCGGAAGTGCGGAACGAACCCGTACGCCAGGGCGGCACCGGCGGCCACCAGCACCCCACCGATGGCAATCCAGGAGAACCGGGAGGTGGCCACATAGATCACCGCCACGAAGAGCCCGAAGAACATCAGTGCGTTTCCGAGGTCGTTCTGCACGATGAGCACCCCGAGGGCGACCAGCCAGGCCAGGAACAACGGCGCCAGATCCTGCAGACGGGGGAAGGTCATCGGACCGATCTTCTTACCTGCCAGCAGGATGAGGTCACGGTTATTGGCTAAGAACCCGGCGAAGAAGATCGCCAGCGTGATCTTGGCCATCTCCGAGGGTTGGAAGTTCAGCGGTCCGATCTGCACCCAGATCCGGGCGCCGAATTCCTCCCGGCCGATGCCGGGCAGCATCGGCAGAAACAGCAGAATCACCGAGACGACCAGGGAAATATAGGTGATCGCCCGCAACCGCCGGTGATCGCGCAGCACCCAGAGCAGCACCATGGCCGCGACCATGGACACCGCGGTCCACAGCACCTGGCGAGGGGCCACCCCGGCGTAGGCGGGGGTGAGGTCCAGCCGGTGAATCATGGCGATCCCCAGCCCGTTGAGCGTCACCGCGATAGGCAGGATGAACGGATCGGCGTACTTTGCCCGCAGGCGCAGCACCAGGTGGAACGCCAGGGACAGGGCAGCCAAGGAGCCGCCGGCTACCCAGTAACGGGAATCGATCTCCTCTTCCAGGGTGATCCCCACCAGGACTTTGGCGCCGATGGCCACGGCCAGGGCCAGCAGCAGCAGCGCTAACTCCACGTTGCGGCGCGGTTTGGGGTGATCGTCCTGCTTCATGTGTCCTCACCCCCATTGTCCTCGGTGCCCTCGTCCGGTGTGGGAGTCTCATCGTCTTCGGTGGTGCCGGCGTCGTCGTCGGCTTCTTCGGCATTGTCTGGGTCAGTGGCATCCTCAGCGGTGCCGCCACCGGGGGTGCTACTGCGCAGGTTCTCCACGATCTGCTCGGCATGGCTGCGGGAGTCGGCGGGAATGCCACTGATGACCCGTTCCCGGTCAATGGGGCGCAGCTGGCTGATATCGATACCGGCGTGTTCGTCCACCTCGGAGAGGGTGATGGGCCCCAGGGACTGGGAGACCCCGTTGTAGATGGCGACCTCGCCGTCATCCTCACCGACGTAGTACTGGGTCTGGGTCCACACGTAGCCGAGGAAGCCGACGACGGCGACCAAGATCGCCATCAGGGCCACGAAAGTGGGCAGGAACCAGTTGCGCCGGCGGCGGGTGGCGGCGACGGCATCGACGTCGTCGGCATCCAGGGTGGGCTCTTCTTCCTCGGGGAGGTCCTCCGGTACCACGGGAACCTCGGTGCCGGAGGGTTCCGGGGCGGTTTCGAGTTCGTGCCCGCCGGCTTCACTGAGCATCTCCGAGTAGGTGTGCCGCACCGGTTTCAACGGTTGGCCGGTCAGCAGCGGGACCGGGTGTTCGTCCACGTTGCGGGGAATGACCGGGATCGTTCCGGTCTCGGCGGCCTCCACCGCAGCGCCCACCAGGATGTGCGGGCGCACCCCCAGGGTCCGGCGCACCATGGCGGCTGAGAGCGGGGAGAGTTCACCTTCATCCGGGTCGTGCCCGGAGAGGGCACCGGGGTTGACCACCGGCACCAGGTCCAGCTCCATGGTCTGGTCGCGGTCGTCGTCGAACCCGTAGTCGGCTTCAGCCGCGGCAACGGCCTCTTCACTCAAGGGAAGGGTGTCGGTGTCGTTGAGGTCGGACTCGTCGGCGTCGACGACCTCCAGGGCGATCACGGTGACATTATCCGGGGCCCCGCCCTCCAGGGTGAGGTTGACCAGGTCGTCGACGATCTGCTCGAGGGTCTGGGTGCTGCGTAGCTTCTGCTCGATGAGCCGGTCGGAGACCACGGCGTTGAGCCCATCGGAACACAGCAACCACCTCTCCCCGGCCTCCAGCGGAAAACTGGTGATGTCGAGTTCAGGGGAGGCGTCGACGTCGCCGAGCACGCGCATCAGCACGTTCTTATGCGGGTGGAATTCGGCGGCCTCGGGGTCCAGCCGCCCTTCGTCGACGAGCCGCTGGACAAACGTGTGGTCCTTGGAGACCTGGCGGAAACGGCCTTTCTTCAACCGGTAGGCGCGGGAGTCACCGATGTGGGCGAACTGGAGGCGGTCATCGGTAATCAGCAAGGCGGTGATCGTGGTCCCCATCCCGGCCAGCTTGGGGTTGGTCTGGACCAGTTTGGACAGGAACGCGTTGGCGGTTTGGATCTCATCGGGCAGCACGGTGTCCGGTTCAGCGAAACCCCGGGTATCCAGGTGCGCTAAGTCCAGCACCGTGGAGGCGGAGGCGATATCGCCCCCGGCGTGGCCGCCCATTCCGTCGGCGACGACGGCGAAGAAGCGTCCGGCGTAGCCGGAGTCGTCATTCTTCGAGCGCACCACACCGTCTTCGGAGCGTGCGGCGAAGCGGAACACCAGAGCCATGTCAGGTCCTCAGCTCCAGGACGGTCTTGCCGATGCGGATCCGGTCGCCGGGTTCCACTGTCGTGGCGCGGGTGAGCTGTTCCTCACCCAGCCAGGTGCCGTTGGTGGAGCCGAGGTCTTCGAGGAACCAGCGGGAGCCCTGCGGGAAGAGCCGAGCGTGCTTACCGGAGGCGTAGTCGTCGTCGAGCACCACCGTGCACTCCTGGGCGCGGCCGAGCATCACCGGAGCGGAGCCGAGTTCGACCTCGGTACCGACCAGCGGGCCTTCGGAGACCACCAATCGGCGGGGACGCGGGCGCGGGGTCTGGCCGGAGTGGTGGACGGTGGCCGGGGCGCCGTCGGAGGTGTCCCCGGACGGCGGCGGGACGGGGTTCTGGGGCGCGCGGGTCCGTGAGCGGCGGGAGACCATCATGTCCCGGCCCTGGGCGGCGATGATCGAGAGGATGAGGATCCACAGCAGCAGCAGGAGACCGAACTGCAGAACGGTGATGGCAAGTTCGCTCACGAAGATGTCCCCTTAGCCGAGCCGGAACCGCAGGCGCGCGTTACCCAAAGCGATGTGGGCACCGTCGTACAGCTCAGCATCTCCGGTGTCCGGGGTGGTCAGTTCCCCGTCGATATACGAACCGTTGGTCGAGCCCAGATCCCGGGCGTACCAGCGGCCGGCGTGGGTGAAGACCTCCAGATGCTTACGCGAGACCCCCGTATCGGAGATGGTGATATCCGCGCTGGAGGACCGGCCGATGACCGTGGGCTCAGCCCCCAGGGTATGGGTGGCGCCGTTGTACTCCAGCATGCCGACAGTGCGGCGGACTTCAGCCGCTGAACGTTCCATCCGGCTGGGCAACGTGGCGGTGGCCGCTGGTCCAGCCGGAGCCGCGTGGGAGGGCCGGGGCACGGAGACGGCCTCGTCCACGCTGCTCTCACTACGGGTTTCGATACTCATCTGGCCCTGCTTGAGCTCAGTGTTCTTCACGAAGGTGGCCTTCACCGGGCCGATGAGTGTGTAGCCCTGGGAGTCAGCGTGCCGGAGGATCTCCTCGCAGAGCTCCTCGGCCAGGGCGGTGCCGTATTTCTTCGCCTCGGCGAAGTCGGCCTCTGAGAGTCGGATCTTGTACAGGTTGGGTGCCAGATGGGCACCATTGCTCTGGGGCACGGACTCACGGTCCATGTGCCGGCGGACAGCTGTGGCGATCTCCACGGGGCCGAGGCTCCCTCCCTGCGGTGAGAAGGCGGTGCGGACAGCCTTTTCGATGCCGCGCTCCAATGAGTCGAGCAGTCCCACAGCCACCTCCTTTTGGGCTATCGGCGTGCTCGCGCCCATGGGGTTGGGGCACGACGCACTGCGGGCAGTGTCGCAAGACAGTCTACGTCCCACGCGTGGGGTAACCCCAGCAGGGGATCAGGCCCGGCTTGACGGTCCCTGGGCATACGGGGTGATGAGCCCGGGGGCGCTCTGCGGGGTGGACTGTTTTCCGGGAGGGGACTGACGCCGAGATGAGATTTCTTCAAATTTGAAATAAGCTGGCGTCCAGCTTGGTTCCCTACGTTCGAGGTGTACGTGACCGGCACGTACAGATGACCTCAAGCGGATCACCAGTTCCCCGCGAAACACGCAATGCGATCACGATCTTAAGGAGATCACCCATGGCACTTACCCTCACTCCCGGTACCTGGACCCTGGACGCCGCCCACTCTGAGATCGGTCTGACCGTGCGTCACGCCGGTATCTCCAAAGTGCGCGCGGTCTTCGAAGAAGCCACCGGCACCCTGAAAGTCGCCGAGGACGGCACCACTGACGTCAACGCCACCGTGAAGGCCGACTCGTTTAACTCCAAGAGTGCCGACCGTGACGCTCACGTCCGCGGTGAGGACTTCCTCAACGCCGAGCAGTACCCGGACCTGACCTTCGTGGCTACCGGGGTCAAGCCCACTGGTGAGACGTTCGACCTCACCGGCGAGCTGACCATCCGCGGTGTCTCCAAGGAGGTCACCTTTGAGGTCGAGTTCGGCGGCCAGGCGGTGGACCCCTTCGGTGCCACCCGCGCCGGTTTCTCCGCCTCCGCGGTGATCTCGCGGAAGGACTTCGGGCTGAACTGGAACGCGGCCCTGGAAGCCGGCGGCGTGCTCGTCGGCGACAAGGTCACCCTCGACATTGAGGCGGCTTTCGTTCACCAGGGCGAGTGATGGTCACCGGCGGTTGTCCCAGCCGGTGCACCACAGCATGACTCAGGGCCCTCGGGGGATCAGAATCCACCGGGGGCCCTGGTCTGTGTCCCTGGCGTGTGCCGTGGGCCTGTGTCCGGGCGGTGTCGAGCTGGTCAGAGGAGGGTCGCTGCGGGGCTGAAGAGCCCGTCACCGGAGACCTCCTAGACTGGAGTAGTGCGTGTTCGACAGCTGCAGACCGTGATCCGTGAGGCGAGAATCGACGACGCCGAAGCCTTGGGTGTGGCGCATTCGGTGGCGGCCGAAGAGGCCTACGGCCACTATTTCCCGCCGGAGTGGCTGGCCGCACGCAATACCCCGGCACAGCGCGCCGAACAGTGGACTGAAACACTGCGTTCCTGGACCACCGGGGAGACGCTGATCCCGGCCGATCAGCGCGGGCCCACCAGCATCGGTACCGCCGAGAGGATCTTGGTGGCCGAAGCCGGCGACCGGATCCTCGGGTTCGGTATCTTCGGCGCGGCACGGGAGGATGACGCCCCGTATCGACACGAACTGCATCGGCTCTACGTGCTGGCTGAGACCTATGGCAGTGGTCTCAGCGCGCAGCTGCTGAATGCGCTGACGGACGGCGCGCCCCCGCACTACCTGTGGGTCATGGAGCAGAACCACCGCGCCATCGCCTTCTACCGCAAACACGGCTACCGGGCCGATGGGCACACTGAACGACTACCCAATATCGGTCACCTCCCCAAGATCCGCATGGTCAAGGATGCCTGAGCTCCCTGAAGTTGAGGTGGTCCGCCGCGGGGTGGAGCGCTGGGCCGCCGGGCACCGGGTCACCGCAGTGACCGTCCACGATCCGCGCAGCCTCCGCCGTGACCCCGCAGGCCCGGAAGGTTTCAGTCGGCGGTTGACCGGCAGCCGGCTGGGCGTCCCGCAGCGGCGCGGTAAATACCTGTGGATTCCGTTGCAGGAAACCTCCGAAACCACCGCGGAGTCCGCAGCTGGTGGTGAGGAGTCTGCAGTGCAGTCGGCTCAGGACGCCGCGCTGCTGATCCACTTGGGGATGAGCGGGCAGGTGCTCATCGAATCCCGCAACGCCCCGGCGCAGAAGCACCTGAAGGTGACGGTGGAGTTAGAAACCGACGACGACGCCGGCACCCCTACGCGGCAGCTGAGGTTCGTTGACCAGCGCATCTTTGGCGGGATGCAGTTGTCTGAGTTGGTTCCCGCTCTTGGGCCCAACGCCCACCGTTGCGGAACAGTGCCCAAGGTGGCGGCGCATATCGCTCCCGACCCGCTGGAGCCGGTGGTCACCGCCGAACGTTTCTTCCGGTCCCTGCGTACCCGACGTTCCGGGCTCAAGCGGGCGCTGTTGGACCAGACGGTGATCTCCGGAGTGGGGAACATCTACGCCGATGAAGCCCTGTGGCGGGCACGGTTGCATTACGCCCGGCGCACCGAAACGGTCACCCGGGCGGAGGCGGCCCGCTTACTGGAGGCTCTCCAGCATGTGATGGAACAGGCTCTTGCAGCCGGGGGGACGAGTTTTGATGCCCTCTACGTCAATGTCAACGGGGATTCGGGGTATTTCAGCCGGTCCCTGCGGGCTTATGGCCAGGCGGGTCGGCCCTGCCCGCGCTGTGCGGTCTCTGATGAGCCCCGGCGTCGGGAGCGGGGCATCATCCGCCGGGAGAAGTTCATGAACCGTTCGTCCTATTACTGCCCGGGCTGCCAGCCTCGCCCCCGGCACGGCCGCTGGTAGTTCCCTTTCAGGACCCGTTAGGCCGTGGCGCGGCGGACACGGTGCTGCAAAGTGGCCCACTGTGCGGCGGGATTCAGCTCCAGCGCCAGGGTGTGTAACTCAACGTGAACGCCACTCTGGGGAGCGGGAGAACTCCTGCTGCCGGCGTCGTCGTCCTTGTGGTGTTCCGGCGGGTCCGTGGGGAAGGGGCCGCGTTGGATCATTGAGCCGGGCATCAGGTTCATCATCAACATCGCCAGGTGCCGGGCGTGCCCCGGCGGCAGCACCACCGGGGCCACCACGACGGCCGGAGCGATATCTGTGTGCGGTTTCGCCGCCCGCAGTGCCACATCCACCCCGCCCCGGGCCGACTGCCACAGGAACCACCCGATCAGCAGAACGGTAAACCACACTCGAGCCGGCCACCGATGCACTGACAGTCGTGGTCCCGGTGGGATGAGCTGCAGGCTCAGTGCCGTGGTCGCCGCCACGGAAATCACTCCGTAGGCCGCATACTCAGCCTCGAAGCCGGCCAACGCCACCCACAGCAGCCCGAAGACCACTGCTCGCAGTACACCGGAGATCCCGTAGCTCAACAGCACGCCGTTCACCACAACCACCCCCTGGCGACGACCACCACGGCCACACTGAGCAGCACCATCATCACCACACCGCTGGCTTCCCACCCACTCAGCCGGCGCTCGGTAGCCCCCACCCCGGAGCGTACCGACTCCGCCACCTGCCCCACCGCCGCGCCCAGGCGATCGGCCAGGCGCCCGGCCCCGGTGTGTACCCGGTGGGTGCCCTGCACCATCAGATGCCCACTGCGGACCGCCAGGGACTCTTCAGCCACAATGAGGTCCCCCGGTTGGACCGCCGAGCCGTCCGCAGAGCGCAACCGATGAGGCAACACCCCGCTCCGGGCAGCGGCCCACACCCCGACGGCCATCCCCAGCCCCAGCAGAATCGGCCAGGTCATATCCCACAGCGGGCCTGGCTCCCAGCTGAAGGTTCCGGCATCCAACCAGTAGATGCCGACCACCCACGGCACGGCCACCCCGGCGGCACACACCAGCAGCCAGGAGATCAGTTCCCCATCCACCCCGCGCCGGGCTTGACGTTCCGCGGCGAGCAGCACCCACCCGAACCGCAGCAGCAGCACGGTGGATCCAGTGGCCACCAGCGGCAGCAGATGATCGAGCCCGACGCCGGCGACGTCGATCCCCTCGACCGTCTCCTTAGAGACGTACTTGCCGAAAGCCCCTGAGGTCAACGGTGCCCCGGCCACTGCCAGCCCCGCCCCGGCTAACCCGATGACCACCAGCACTCCGGAGGCTCCCCGCCCGTAGTGCTTGACCACCGGCAGCCCGAGGAACAGGGCCCCCTTGGCCAACCCGTGATGCACCGCGTAGAGCACCGCAGCGGTTGCGGTGGCTGCAGCCAACTCCTCGGCGAGCAGCCCGACGGCGATCAGAGCGGCGATGAACCCCATCTGGGAGATCGTCGAATAGGCGAGCACCACTTTGGGATCCTTCTGCAGCACCCCGATGAGCGCGGCAGCGAAGGCCCCCACCAGGGCCAGCACCATCAGCACCCCACCGGCGGTTTCCACCGGCGCCTCACCCAGCGGCAAGAAGCGTAACCACCCGATCATGCCCGCCTTGACCATGGCCCCCGACAGCACCGCAGAGGCCGCCGGCGGGGCAGCTGGATGCGCCAGCGGCAGCCACACGTGCAGCGGAACGGTCCCGGCCTTCACCCCGAAGCCGATAAGCAGCAAGGTGACGATCGCTCCGGTGTGCTCCGAGGAAGCCACCGCCGCCGGCGCCTGAGCCACCAGGGCACCGCCCGCCGCTGCGATGAGAAGGAACGCCGCCAGGATCGCGGTCTCACTCAGCACAGACATCACCAGGTAGATCCGCGTGGCTCGGCGGGCCGAATCAGTGCGGTAATGGACCACCAGCGCAGCTGCGGAGAAGCTCATCAGCGCGAAGGCGAAGTAGAAGCTGACCGCATCGGCCGCCAGGTAGGTGCCGATATTGCCGGTGAAGCACACCAGCAAGAACCCGCTCAGCGCTCCAGAACCCCGTTCGGCGTCCTTGAGTTTCACCCAGGTGACGGCCATGAGCGCGGCCCCATAGAGCAGTGCCGCGATCAGGGTCAGGGCCCGGGCGTAGGAGTCGACGGCGAAACTCGCCCCGAACAACAACCAGGGCACCTCCAGGGTTTGTCCCGTGCCGGTGAGACTCAGTGCGGCCGCAGGCAGCACCGTCACCGGGGAGAGGATCGCGGTGGTGCGCCGGATGCGCCACGCCAGCGGTTCAGCGCACACCCCCGCCAGGGCGATCACCGTCACTGCCGCCAGCGGGAGCAACAGACTCAGCGCGATCACGAGAACACCCCCTCGGCGATGAACCGGGCGACTTCCAGCGGAGCGAAGGTCAGCGAGGCGGCCACCCCCACCGCCAGGGTGCACGCTGCAGTGACCAGGGCAGGGACTAACAGGGTCCGCGGCTCCCGGATGCTGACGTCGTCGTCGTGATCCTGTTCCGGAACCGCCGGGGCGGCATCGTGGACATCCCCGGTACTGCCCGCCGGTACGGTGACCTGCTGATCGGCGGAGAGATCCCCGCGCTGTTGACCCCCAGCAGGGTCATCAGAGCTCGATGAGTGTTCGGCAGCGGACTCAGCCGAAGGTTCAGCACGGTGAGGTTCTGCGAACCACAGCGCGTAGACCACCGGCAGGAAGTAGGCGGCATTGAGCAGCGAGGAGACCACCAGCACCGCCAAAACCCACGGGTGCGGGGAATCCAGGGCCCCTAAGCCCAGCTGCCACTTGGAGATGAACCCGGCGGTCGGCGGCAGACCGATCATACCGAAGGCTCCGACGGTGAACGCCGCTGAGGTCCAGGGCATCCGCCGTCCGGCCCCGCGCAGCTGATGGATGGAATGGGCCCCGAGAGATTCAGCGAACAGCCCCGCGCAGAAGAACAGGGTGATCTTCATGATCCCCTGGTGGACCAGATGCACCACCCCGCCGGCGGTGGCCGCCACGGAGAACATCGTCACTCCCAGCACCACATAGCTGACCTGGGAGACCGTGGAAAAGGCGAGCCGCTTTTTGATCTCGGTCTGCCGCAACGCCTGGTAGGAGCCGTAGATCACGGTGAAGGAGGCCACCACCAGCAGCGGGGTCAACACCCCCAGTTCCCAGGCGACCTCGATGCCGTAGACGTCATCGACCACTCGCACGATCCCGAACACCCCGGCCTTGACGACCGCCACGGCGTGCAGCAGGGCCGAGACCGGCGCGGGAGCCACCATCGCCATCGGCAACCAGGAATGCAGCGGGACCAGCGCGGCCTTGACCCCCATGCCACCGACCAGCAGGGCGAAGATCACCACGGCGGTGCCCGGGTGGGCAGCGGCGAGCTCGGCTACCTGCTCTGCCCCACCTTCGGCGAAGTCCACCGCCCCGACCTCCATGGTCAGCCACACCACACCCAGCAGGACGGCCACACCCCCACCGAGCGCGTAGCGCAAGTAGACCCGGGCGGCATGCACTGAGGCGGCGGTGCCCCAGTGGGCCACCAGCGGATAGGTCACCAGGGTCAGCAGCTCGTAGAACACCAAGAAGGTGATGAGGTTTCCGGAGAAGCTAATCCCCACCGTGGCGGTCACGCACAGGCTGAAAAATCCAAAGAACCGGGACCGGTGGGGTTTGCCTTCCAGGTAACCGATCGCATAGATCGTGGTGAGCAGCCACAACACCGCTGAGAGCCCGGCAAAGAACAGCGCCAGCGGATCCACCCGCAGCACCAGGTCGATGCCGGGAAGGAAGGGCGCGGAGAACTCCGGGCGCAGATCCTCGGTGACCACCGCGGGCACCAGCAGCGCGATGAGCAGTACTTTCAAGGCGGCAGCCAGGATGTTCACCCAGGAGCGCAGCCGCACCTGCTGCTCCGCCAAGGGGAAGATCACCAAGGCTGCCAGCAGGGAGATCAACACCATCACGACCGGAATGGCTGGCAGCAACTGTCCGGGAATGAGTTCCACGGCCGTGAGTCCAAGCGGTGTCACCACGGGGCGTTCACCTCCAGCAGCTCATTGATCCACACGCCGCCGAACCCGGTGACAATGGTCAGCACCCCCAGGGTGAGCACCGCCAATCCAGTGGGAGCCCTGAAATTCCGGGTCTCAGGGGGTGTCTCATGTCCGAGGAACTCCTCCATCAGCAGCGGGGCAATGACCCGCACTAGATAGCCGGCAGCCAAGAGGGTCCCGGCCACCAGAACCGCCAGAATCCACCACTGTCCGGCCTCCACCGCGGCGGTGGCCACCTGCCACTTGCCGGTGAAACCTAGGGAGATGGGCAGCCCAATCAGCCCCACCCCCACCAGGCCGATGCTCATCACCACCAGCGGGTGATGGTGCCCGGCCCCGCGGAGCGCTTCGATCTCATCAGTGCCGAAAGTGTCTTTCAGATACCCCGCCGCCAGGAACAGCCCCACCTTCGCCACCCCATGGCCCAAGGCCAGGGCGACAATACCGGCGAAGGCACCCTCGGCGGCGTCGGGATCTAACAGCAGCGGAAACGCCAAGAACCAATAACCGACCTGCGCCACAGTGGAATAGGCCACCAGGGGTTTCAACGCCGTCTGCCGCAGTGCCATGACGGATCCACCGATGACCGCGGCGGCACCGAGACCGCCGAGGACCCACACCAGGGTAGTGGCACCGGAGGAACCGGCCAGATCAGCGCCTGTCAGGTAGAGCCAGCAGCGCAGCACCACGAAGAGCGCAGCTTTGATGACCAGCCCGGAGAGCAGAGGGGAGACTGCACTGGGGGCCGCGGCGTGGGCAGCCACGAGCCAGGCGTGCATCGGCACCAGGGCCAGCTTCAGGCACAGCCCCACGGTGATGAGAGCCAGAGCCGTGACCGCCGCGGGGGCCAGGTCTTCCTCAGCGGCGAACACCCCCGCCGCCTGTTCAATGTCCAGGGTGCCGGTGGCTGAGACGATCACCCCCACCCCGATGAGGAACAGCAGCGAGCCCAGCACTGCGACGAACAGATACCGCAGACCCGGTCGCCAGGCGCTCCGTCCACCCAGGGCCACCAGAGCCACCGCGGTCAACCCCACCAGCTCCAGGCCCACATAGGTGTTGAACAGATCCCCGGAGACGAACACGGCATTCAGCCCGGCCAGGCACCCCAGCCACAGTGCCCATAAGCCCCGTGGAGTAGTCGCCGAGGCCGCCGCATACCCGGAGACGACGACGCCGACCGCGTGGGTGAGCACCAAGAACACCACAGAGAGCCCATCAGCGCGTAAGTGAATCCCCAAGGGGGCATCGAACCCCCCGAGCACCAGCTGAAGTGTCTGACCACTGGAGACCGCCGCCACGATCGGGATACTTAACCCGGCAGATACCAGCACCCCCACCAGGCCCACCGATCGTTCGGCCCGCGGGGCCAGCACGCAGAGCGCAGCAGCGGCCAGGGGCAGCAGCACCACGGCGCCCAGGGACTGCGAAGCTAAGAATTCCGAAGCCAAGAACTCGGAGACCATCAGGGTCACTGCCGACCCCCTGTGGCGTCGTCGTCGGCGTGTTCTGCAGATTCAATCCGACGGATCAGCACTGCACCGAACCCGGTAAACGCCACGGTGATGACCAGCCCGGTGATGACCAGCGCCGAGAGCACCGGGTCCGGCTCCTCAGCTCGGGCGCCGAGGGCCAATAAAATCAGCAGTGAGCCGATACCCACCACGTTCATTCCGATCAGACGGGCGATGAGATCACCGGTCAGCAGCATCCGCAGCATCCCCGCGACGGCCACCACGGTCCCCAACAGCAGGTAGAGGGCGGACAGGGTCACCGGCTCACCTCCTGTGGTGTCTGGGAGCTCGGGAGGTCCTCTGGCAGCATCCCGAGAAACACCGCATAGAGTCCCACGGCGATCCCCGCAGTGAGGAGTACCTCGATGCCCAGCACCGCGGCGAAGGCCCACTCCGGTTGCCAGGACAACCACGGTTCGCCCAGTACCGGGCCGATAACCCCGGCGAGGATGAACACCAGCACCCCGGCGACCAGCAGCGGCCGCAGCCACCGGTGCACCCCGGAGAGATCCACCCCGCCGGCGTGCAGAACAATGAGCATGGCGCACAGCACCGCCCCGGACTGGAAGGCCCCACCGGAGTCGGTACTGCCGGCGAAGAGCAGCCACAACCCGGTCATCAGCAGCACCGGCGCGGTGATCCGAGCGGTCCACTGCAGGCTGGGTCCCCAGCTACGCACCGGCAGGGCAGCAGGGCGAGGGCGATGCTGCCGCAGTAAGAGAGCGGTCGCCGCGGCGAAGAGCAGCACCGCCGATTCCAGCAGCGTGTCATAGGCGCGGAAAGCCAGTAGCACACCGGTGATCCCGTGTTCTACTCCGGTGGCGTCCATCTGAGCGGCCACCGGCTCCTCCCAGGCAGGCATCGTTGCCTCCACCCGCAGCCACACAGCACCGACGACGACGGCGACCACCACACCACAGATGATCCCCACCACGGCACGCACCCACCGGTATGCCGCAGCCGACGGTGGCTGCCCGGCGGTGGGGGAACTGGCAGTCAGATACACGAGCACGGCCCCCAGCAGACCGCCGCCCAGGGCCGCTTCGGCAAGGGCGACATCCACACTGCCCAGCCGCAGCCACACCAGGGTGACCACCACACCCAACAGCAGGAAACCGAACGACTGAGCGGTCCGGGCTCGGGGGAGCACCGCCACCGCCACGGCGGCCAGCACCGCGGCAGCCAGCAACCCGTCGAGCAGTCCCGCTTCAGTCATCCCCACCCCCAGCCGCTGTGTCCTCAACTAACTGCTGATCGCCGTCGTGCTCGCCTTCGGCCAGGATCCGCGCGGAGACCGACGCCGCCGCCAGCGCCGCCAGCCAGGTGATGACCAGCAGTCCCGCCACGGTGAGGCTACCCATCAGCAACGCCACCCCGGTCAGCACCAGGCCCAGCCCCACATTGTCCGCCTTGGTCAGCGCATGTAAGCGACTGCGCACATCGGGAAACCGGATCAGTCCCACCGTACCGGCGGTGAAGAACCCCGCCCCCACCACGGTGAGGATCAGGCCGCAGACTTCCAACACCGTCTGCCAGCTCACCGGGCACCGCCTGCCTGCACGGCGGTACGAATGGTGAGCCCGCGCACCGCCGCGGTGACCGCCGCCGTGCCGGTCAGGACCAGCGCCACATCGATGAACCGTGGTTCCCCGGCCAGTACTCCGAGCACCGCGGCTGCCGCAGCCCCGGTGGTCCCGGCCAACAGAATGACCAGCAGCCAGTTGCCGCTCATCCCCCGGCGGGCGCAGACCACCGCGGCGGTGAGCAGGTTGAGCACCAGCACGGCGAACACCAGGCCCAGCACAAGGTGTGTCACACGCTCTCCTTTACCGCATCGCTGCAGGTCAGCCGTCCTCCATACTGCCTTATCCGAACAGAGACAGGCTGTATGCTCGCTGATCGGAACACCACCACAGGCACAATGGTGCCAAGAGGGGGCCAGGCGTGGTGAACTTCCTCACAACCCCGGGGTCGTTCACTTTCTGTTCACCCACTGGACAGGTCCACGTCGATTCCAGCGCCTTAGATCGGTTCGATGCAGGAGGACGACAACGCAGAGGGGAGCGTGATGGATGACCGCACGACCGCGTGAGGACGCTCCGCCCACACCGGCGGAGACTACCCGGGCCGCACCCAGCCCCACCGAGGCCGAACTCGAGGCTGTCCGGAAACGGGCCCGCCGTCGTCAAGCGTCGAAAAATTGGTCACTCTTTCTGCTCTTCGCCGGACCGAACATCCTGCTGATCCTCGCGTTCATCTACTACCCGCTGGTCAGCAATATGTACTACTCCACCCTCGACTGGCGGCTGGGCTCCCCTACCGCCACCCCGGTGGGCCTGGAGAACTACCAGCGGTTTTTCACCTCCCCTTCTGGTCTGGAGGTCTGGCGGGTCACGGGGATCTTCACCGCCGGGGCGGTCATCGGATCGATGATTCTGGGGCTACTCATCGCCCTGGTGCTGAATAAGCACATCCCCGGGCGCACCTTCGCCCGGACTGCGATTTTCAGCCCGTATGTGCTCTCCGGGGTTGGGGTGGCACTGGTGTGGATGTTTATCTTTGACCCCCAGCGCGGGGCCCTGCTGCACATTCTCGATTTCTTCGGCATCAGCTCCCCACAGTGGTTCCTGGATCCGGACGCCAACTTGTGGATGGTCATCATCGTCTACGTGTGGAAGAACCTTGGCTACTGCGCGGTGGTCTTCTTAGCCGGACTGCAGTCGGTGCCACGGGACCTGCTGGAGGCTGCCACCATCGACCGGGCCGGAGCCATCCGCCGTTTCTTCAGCATCACCCTGCCGCTGCTGACCCCCACAGTCTTTTTCCTGCTGGTGACCAACATCATTTTCTCGATGACCAACGCCTTCGACATCCTGCGGGTGATGACCCCCACTGGTAACGGCACCAACACCATCATCTTCGAGATCTACTTACAGGCCTTCGGCCAGTACAACCGGGCCGGGTACTCCGCGGCCATTGCGGTAGTGCTGTTTGTGACACTGTTCCTCATCACCGCGGTACAGCTGCGATTCGTGGAGAGGAAGGTGCACTACCAGTGAGTAAAGCCTTCAGCCGCCGCAACCTGGCCGACACTTTGCTGACCGGGTACCTGCCGATCCTCATCGCCCTGCTCATCATCGTGCTGCCGTTGGCGTGGATGATTTCCTCGAGTTTCAAACCGGTCAACGAGATCGTCACCTTGGACCCGCAGTTCCTGCCGCAGGACCCCACTCTGGATAACTACCAGACGGTGGACCAGCGGATCCCCCTGTTCACCGTGGTGCAGAACAGCATCATCGTCACCACGGTCGGTTCGGTCATTAAAGTGTTGCTGGCCATCACCACCGCCTACGCGCTGGTGTTCATCCGGGTGCCCGGGGCCAACCTCATCTTCCTGGGCATTTTGGTGGCGCTGATGGTGCCACCGGAGGTCTCCATGCTGCCGAACTTCATGACCATTGAGGCTCTCGGCGGACGCAACACCCTATGGGGGATCATCCTGCCGGGGCTGGGGACCGCGTTTGGCACCTTCTTGCTGCGTCAGCATTTCAAGTCTCTGCCCACTGAGTTGTTCGAAGCCGCCGACCTCGACGGCGCCGGGCACTTTCGCAAGTTGTTCCAGATCGCGGTGCCGGTTTCCCTGCCGGCGATCTCCACGGTGGCGCTGGTGACCATCGTCAACGAGTGGAACAGCTTCCTGTGGCCCCTGATCATCACCGACACCCGGGACACGATGACCCTGCCGGTGGCGCTGAACCAATTGCGCAGTGTTGAGGACGACGTCGCCAGCTACGGAATCCTCATGGCCGGTGCGGTCATCGTCATCGTCCCGATGCTCATCATCTTTGCCATGCTGCAGCGCTACATCGTGGCCGGCCTGACCCAGGGCGCTGTGAAGTAGTCCACCCACTGAAGAAGGAGCACCACTATGACATCCCTGCACACTGTTCACCCCGCCTGGAAGGGAATCGCCGCCTGTGGCTTGGTGGCCCTGACCCTGACTGCCTGCGGCCCCGACACCAGCGGCGAGGGTGCGGCCGAGGAGGCTGCCGACACCGACTGGGAAGACGTGGAACCGGCAGAGTCCATCGTCTTTGCCACCAACCACCCCGGTGGCTCTGAGGATCAGGAGAACGAACTGATCGAGCAGTTCACCGAAGACACCGGCATCGAGGTGGAAGTCATCACCTCCGGGGCCAACTACGAAGAGACCTCCCAGTGGTTCCAGACCGGTGGCGGATCTAACGCTGATGTCATCGTGCTCTCGGATGCCACCTGGTTCCCCAACTATCTCAACGATGCGCTCGCCCCAGTGGATGAGATCCTCGAAGCCGCCGACGTCGACGTCGATGGTTACGTGGACGCGCTCTACGAGGACTACCTCTACGAAGGTAGCCACTACGGGGTCCCCTATGCTCGGTCCACCCCGTTGTTCTACTACAACGCCGACCACTACGAAGAGGCCGGTATCGACGGTCCCCCGCAGACTTGGGAGGAGGTCGCTGAGATCTCCCAGACCATTGTTGATGAAGGGGTTGCCGACTACGGCTACGCCTTCCCGCCCTCCAACGAGTACCCCGCCTGGGGCATGGCCAACCTGGTGTGGGGTTACGGGGGTGGCTGGTCTGACGAGTGGGACTTCTCCCTGGTCTCCTCGGATGAGACAGTTGAGGCCCTGGAGTTCGCCCAAGACGCGGTGCAGGATGGCTGGGCCAATGTGGCCGCCACCTCGCAGACTGATGACTTCGCCTCCGGTGTGGCCTCCCAGACCATTCAGTCCACCGGCTCGCTCGGTGGCATCTTGGATACCGCCGACTTTGAGGTGGGGACTGCGTTCCTACCTGACGGTCCGGCCGCTGAAGGTGAGACCCCCACTGGCGGGGCGGGACTGATGATCGCCTCGGCGTCGTCGCCGGAGGAGCAGCTGGCTGCGGCGATGTTTGTCGGTCACATGACCTCTGCTGAGTCGCAGGCGTTCTTCTCCGAGCACACCGGGTATGTGCCGTCTCACGTGGACGCGGATATGTCCGCGGTGTATGAGGAGCAGCCGCAGTTTGAAACCGCCGTGGACCAGCTGGAGCGTGCCCGGGTGCAGGACTTCGCCCGGGTGTTCCTGCCCGGGGCGGACCTGGAGTTGGCTGAGACGTTGCAGAGCTTGTTGACCTCCGGTGACGACGTCGCAGAGGAGATGGAACGGGTCGAGGCTGAGTTCGAGTCGCTCTACGAGTCCGATCTGGCCGACGAGCTCGAGGACTGAGCTCCCCAGAGCGCATCGCTGGTGGGGCCCTTAAGCCCCACCCACGCACCGGAACTCCGGGTGGTGAGTCGCTTCACGCGGCCCGATCACCCGGAGTTCCTTGTGTTGCTGGCCCCACTTATTGGGGCCTCAGGCTGTGTCACCGCCGGCAGGACTGGTGTGCAGGATCAAGACTGAGGGTCTTCAGTGTGTTTCATCCCTGTTCGACGATGAAGCGGTGGAGGTCTTCAGCGGAGACAGGGGTGAAGTCCCAGACGTCGACGCCGACGTTGACCTGCACTGTTCCGCGGGGCGAGTGGGTGCTCTTCCAGGAGTCGTGCACGTGCCCGCAGATCAGCGGGGTGCCGAGGTCCCGCAGCCGGAACTGGGCGTAGCGGTCCTCTTCGGTGTGGGAGTCCCCCGTGTAGGGGTAGTGGGAGAGCACCACGTGCAAGCCGTTGCCGTTGCGCCGGTACGGCGGCAGTGAGGTGCGTGCCTGGGAGACCACTGCGGAGAAGCCGGCGTCGAGGTACTCCTGGATGTGCAAGTGGCCGGTTTTCTCCGTGGGGGAGCACCTGTCATGGTTGCCGGCCACCAGGTACTTTGTGCCGTTCATCCGAGTGAGGTACCCCAGCCCGCGGCTGCGGTCCCCCATGGCGTAGTCGCCTAAGACCCAGACCTCGTCGTCGGGGCCGACGACGTCGTTCCACCGGCTGATGAGGACCTCGTCCATCTCCTGGACATCCCGGAAGGGCCGGTCACAGTACCGAATGATGTTCGCGTGCCCGAAGTGCGGGTCCGAAGTGAAGAACGTCGCCATACCTCCACCCTACGGACCACCGCTGATATTCGGACCTTCACCGTCTCCGGGGTCTTCAGTACCCTTAGGGAAGGAGAGCTGCAGCACAGGTAGTGATACAGCACAGGACCCACTGAGGAGAACTGTATGGCTGAGAAGACCCCGCATCAGAACACCACCTTCCCGCTGCCAGATGCCGATGTCACTGACACCGGCCACGGCTACCTGGCCACTCCGCCTTCGGGCTCGGGGCCAGGGGTGATCGTCATCCAAGAGTGGTGGGGGCTCACCGACCACATCAAGGACGTTGCCGACCGGCTGGCAGCCGAGGGTTTCGTCGCCTTGGCCCCGGACCTCTACGGCGGATGGATCACTCACGACGGCGATGAGGCCGGGGAGATGATGTCCAAGCTGCCGGCTGAGGAGGGGGCACGGCAGCTGGCGGGGGCTACCGACTTCCTGCTAGCCCATGAGGCCGTCACCTCCCAGACGGTAGGAGCCATCGGCTTCTGCATGGGCGGGGGCTTTGTGCTCGCCCTGGCGGCCCAGCAAGGAGAAAAAATCTCCGCGGCTGTGCCCTTCTACGGGGTGGGGCAGGCAGTGCCGGAGTCCTACACCGGGGTCAAAGCGGCCGTGCAAGGCCACTACGCCGAGCAGGACCAGATGTACCCGGTGGAACAGGCCCGCCAGCAGGAGCAGCAGATCCGTGACGAGTCCGGCTCAGAGGTCGAGTTCTTCTACTACGACGCCGGCCACGCCTTCCACAATGACGAAAACCTCATCGGTACCTACGACCCGGAGAAGGCCAAGCTCGCCTGGGAACGCAGCGTCGACTTCCTCCGCCGCAAAGTGGTGTAGGGCGGTCTCCACGTAACCTGGAGGCATGATTCTTGGGGCGATTCCGGGGGCGACACCGGATAAATGGGTGGCCCGCTGGCAGCAGCGCTACCCGAATCAACCGCTGACCGTGCAGTACTTCGACGAGGCCGGGCAGCTCCACCGGATCCGCGCCGGAACGGTAGACCTCGGCTACCTACGGCTTGTGGAAGATCACGCCGACGACGTCGACACCGACCTTTTCCACCGTGTGTGGCTCTACACCGAAGAACCTGTGATCTGTGCCGCCGCCGACCACTGGATCGCAGCGGCGGAGCACTCCGTCAGCTCCGAGGACATCGCCGATGAGCCCCGCCTCAACCCCGCAGACATGCTGCAGTGGGACACATCAGCCACCGGTGCCGGGCACAGCACCGCCAGCGCACCACCGGGAGTACACACCCCGCTGGCAGGATCCGCCTTGGCACGCGGTGAACGACTCGCCATAGAAACCGCAGCGACCGGAGCCGGCGTCGTCGTACTCCCCCGCTCAGTGGCCCGGATCCTCAGCCGAAAGGACATCGTCACCCGACGGGTCGACGGTCTCCCCGGCTACCGGACTGGACTGGCCTGGCTACGGGAGAAAGACAGCGACCAGGTTCAAGAATTCATCGGCATTGCTCGCGGACGGACCGCCGAATCCTCCCGATCCAGCCGGGCAACTACTCAGAAGCGTCCTCGGGGTGGCGCCAGAGGTGGATCATCGAGGCGATAAGCCCACCCCACACGGTCACCAGCGCAACAATCATCATCACAATGGCCGCAGTCCCCATCAGACAGTCTCCTCTTCGGACTCGATGTGCTCAGGATCCTCAGTGTGCATCGCCGAACTGCTCCGCCACGGCACCAGACTCAGGCCCGCCGAGACCACGATGACCAACGCCAAGGCACCCCAACCGAATGTGGCCACCACCCAGGTGTCGAAGCCGCCGTAGCCTTCGGTGATCTTGTCCGAGATGTCCATCACCAACAACACACCGAGGACCACAGGCAGAACCACGCCGATGAGGGTCTTCCAGATCGGACCCACCTTGAAGGAGCCGTAAGCGTTCAACGCGTCCCGCAACACATCCAGCTTCCGGTAGATCCAGGTGGCCAGCACCACGGAGACGAACGCCCCGAGCACGATACCGACATTATTGGAGAAGGCGTCCACCACATCGAGGATCGTCACACCAGAGACACCACCGATGAGCACGATGGACACCAACGCCGCCGGAACCCCGGCCACCAGCACCGACACCGGACGGGACCAACCGGTCTTGTCCTTCACCGCGGAGACCACGACCTCAAGGATCGAGATCAGCGAGGTCACCCCCGCCAGAGTGAGAGACCCGAAGAACAACACACCCACCAGGGCGGAGGCCGGAACCTCGGAGATGATCGTGGGGAAGGCGACAAAGGCCAGACCCAAGCCGGAGCTGGCGACCTCATCGACCGCCGTGCCGGCCGCCAGGGCCAGGAAACCCAGCGCGGAGAACACACCAATGGCCGCCAGCAGCTCGAAGGAGGAGTTCGCGAAGCCAACCACCAGGCCGGATCCGCTCGCATTCGACTTCCGCTTCAAGTACGAGGCATAGGTAATCATGATGCCGAAGCCCACCGAGAGGCTGAAGAAAATCTGCCCATAGGCCTGGATCCACACTGTGGGCGAGGTCAAGGCACCCCAGTCCGGGGTGAACAGGGCGTTGAGTCCAGTCGTGGCGCCCTCCAGGGTCAGCGAATAGCCCACCAGGATGGCGAACATCACAAACAACACCGGCAGGCCCACCAGTGAAACCATGGTCAGGCCCTTCCGCACCCCGGTGGCCAGGGCCAGCAGCAGCACAATCCACACCACGATCAGCGGCCACCCCACCTGAGCCACGAAGTCCACCGAGAGGCCGGAGCCTTCGGTGCCGCCGCCGTCGTACTGAAGGAATTCACCAAAGAAGAAACCTTCGGCGTCGTCGCCCCACGCCTGACTCAGCGAGAACCAGGTGTACATCGCCGCCCAGGCGACGATCGCCGCGTAGTAGATGGCGATCAGGAAACAGATGCCCACCTGGAACCAGCCAATGACCTCAGCGTTGTGGTGCATCCGCTTGAACGCCAACGGCGGGGAGCCGCGGAACTTATGCCCCACGGCGTAGTCGAACAGCAGGATCGGCAGACCGGCGGTCAGCAGGGCCACCAGGTAGGGGATGAGAAACGCACCGCCGCCGTTCTCATAGGTCACATAGGGGAAACGCCAGATGTTCCCCAGCCCGACGGCAGAGCCGATGGCCACCAGAATGAAAGCCGTGCGGCCGGAGAAACTCTCGCGAATACGGAACCCCGACTGACGTGCAGCAGTTGCACTCATCTGAACCCTCTCAAGGCATGCAGGATGGCGGCATAACGCTCACCACGTTTCGGATGGTGGAAATATACCGCGCCAGAGGGCGCAGCACACCGGGAGACTCCCGGGGTGTTCACATGGTGGACTTTAGGCGGGGAGGTGGTCCCGCAGGGCGCGTGCCGCAGCGGCGGGATCGGCGGCCTCCGTCACGGCCCGGACCACCACCACGCGGTCGGCTCCGGCCTGGGTGACCTCGGCGATGTTCTCGGTATTGATCCCGCCGATGGCGAAGAACGGTTTACCGGTCTCCAAACCCGCAGCCAGGGATACCAGCTCGGTACCGACCGCGGCACGTCCCGGTTTGGTGGGGGTCTGCCACACCGGCCCGGTGCAGAAGTAGTCGATGCCGGGTTCGGAGACCGCTTCACGTACCTGCGGCAGGCTGCGGCAGGAGCGGCCGACGACGACGTCGGGCCCCACGATCAGGCGCGCTTGGTCCGTGCTGAGATCCTCCTGACCGACGTGGAGCACATCCACGTCACTGAGGCGAGCGACATCGGCCCGGTCATTGGCGGCGGAGAGTCCACCGTGCTCATCTGCCACCTGCTTCAACAGGGTCAGCGCGGCCAATTCGGTCTGCACTGAAACCTGCTTATCCCGGATCTGGATGATGTCCACCCCGCCGGTGAAAGCGGCCACACAGAAGGTGCGCAGTGCCTCTAAGTCCAGTTCCTCCACGGGACCGGCCTCAGGCCGGGTGATGAACCGCTGCAGGTCGGTGCATACGTAGAGGCGGGCAGCCAGCAATCGTTCGCGGCGCAGCTGCCCCAGCTGAGTCAGTTCGGGGACCGTGGACGTCGTCGTCTCGCTCATGGGACCACCTTACGGAATGTGATGAACAAGGGCCCGCCGCTGGGATACCAGCGACGGGCCACAGGCAGACACCGGGTGCAGCTCAGGCTGCGACGGGACTGCGTTCAGAGACCAACTGCAGGAACGCCCGGTTGAAGTCCTCAAGGTCGTCAGGGGTGCGGGAGGTGACGAGGTTGCCGTCGACCACCGCGGATTCGTCCACCCACTGGGCCCCGGCGTTCTTCAGGTCTGTGCGCAGGGCGGTGTAGCTGGTCATCCGACGGCCGGAGACCACACCGATCTCGGTGAGGATCCAGGGGCCGTGGCAAATGGCCGCGACCGGCTTGTCGGCGTCGAAAAACGCCTTGACGAACCGCTGAGCGTCCTCATTGATGCGGAGGGTGTCCGCATTCAGCGTGCCGCCAGGCAGCACGAGCCCGTCATAGTCGTTGGGATCGGCGGCGGAGAGGTGGACATCGACATCGAAGTGGTCGGCGTGCTCCCAGTCGCCCTTCATCGCCTGGAGCTGCTTCTCCTCCGGGGAGACGATAACGGGGGTGCCGCCATGCTCCTGGATAGCAGCCACAGGTTGGGTCAGCTCGGGCTGCTCCACTCCGTTGGTGGTCAGGACAGCGATCTTCTTACCAGTGATGTGTGCCATCGAGAATCACTCCTTATGGTGCTTCTCTTGGAGGTTCGGCCTCTTCGACCGCTTCCGAGTCTCAGAGTAGAAGCTGGGTCTGGCCGAAGGCGCTACGCAAGCTCAATAGTTGCTCAGAGTTTGACCGTTGCTCAGAGCACGTGAGCTGCCTGGTCGAAGCGTAGGCGAGCAGCGCGGGGCGATATCGACCGGTTCGTCGGTGAAGGTATGGGTGGTGTGCGAGCCGGCGAACAAGCGGTTGAGGGTGTGACAACCACAGACATGACAAGCTGGGGGGATGACGCACCGTGTGACGGTTATTGGAGCCGGAATTGCCGGAGCTGCGACGGCCTTCGCCCTGGCCCGGCGTGGTACTGAGGTGACCGTGGTGGACGACGCGGCCGAAGGCCAAGCCACGGCTGCCTCCGCCGGAATCATCTCCCCGTGGATCAGTGCGGTGGAGGGTGCCTTCTATGAGCTGTACGCCGCCGGGGGTGGGTACTATCCCACGTTGCTGGAACAGCTCGACGCCGCCGGCATCAGCCATACCGATTACCGCCGGACTGGATCGCTGATCGTGCACCGAGACCCGGGCGTGCTCGATGAGGCCGAGGCGCGAGTCCGTGCCCGGGCGGCACGCGCCGGTGACGTCGCCGGGGAGGTCCAGCGCATCGGCAACAGTGATGCCCGGGAACTGTTTCCCGCCCTTGCCGAGGACCTCTCTGCGGTGTACCTCAGCGGTGGTGGACGCGTGGACGGCCGCACCCTTCGAGACGCCCTACTGACCGCCGCGACAACGTACGGGGCACGCCGTATCTATGGGCACGCACGGCTCTCTGCGCAGGTGGGAACAGTGGAGGTCAACGATGAGAAATACGCCGCCGACGACGTCGTCGTCGCCTCCGGTGCATGGTCGGCACCACTGCTGGCCGACCGAGGAGTGACGCTGCCCGTAGCCCCGCAGCGTGGGCAAATTACCCACCTACGGCTCGAGGGAGTCGACACCTCCATGTGGCCGACCGTGTCTCCTCTGGCACACCACTACGTGGTGGCCTTTGATCGCGGACGGATCGCTGTTGGTGCCACCCGGGAGAGCGGGGTTGGTTTCGACCCCAGGGTGACTGCCGCGGGTCAACTCCAGGTACTGCAGGATGCGCTCTCTGTTGTGCCCGGCGTGGCGGAGGCCACCCTGATCGAAACCCGCGTGGGGCTGCGTCCTCTGGGCACCATGCCTGTGGTGGGACAAGTGGGCGATGACAGGCTGTGGGTGGCCACCGGTTATGGGGCCGCCGGGTTGACGATCGCCCCGCTGCTCGGCGATGCCCTGGCCCGGGCCATCCGGGGTGAACCTGCACCGGAATTGGACGGACTTACTCCGGCAGCGGGCACCGTCAACGAGTAGTACACTGTTCCTCACGCCGCCACGGTGGGACCACTCGCACTCATGGCGGCGGCCAAGCGGGCGTAGCTTAATGGCAAAGCTTCTGCTTCCCAAGCAGACGACGCGGGTTCGATTCCCGTCGCCCGCTCCGATGTCACAGCTGCTGTGCGGCTGGCCCTCGTGGTTGGAGTGCTCGGCGGATGAAATCGTCCCGCACTGCGGACGAAGCCCGGGAGAGGCTAGCGTGCGGGACCATTCCGTCGAAGCCGTGGAAGCCGCCTCCCCACATGTGTAGATCCACGCTGACTCCGGCGACTGAGAGCCGATGAGCGTAGTCGAGGATCTCATCACGGAAGGTCTCAGAAGAACCACAATCCAGGTAAGTGCGGGGAAGGCCGGAGAGGTCCTCGGCCCGGGCCGGAGCGGCGTAGGGGGAGACATCATCTCCACCGCGGGACTCGCCGAGCAGTGCGCTCCAGCCGAAGAGGTTGTCGTTACGGTCCCAGACGCCGTCGTCCTCCAGCATCTGGCTGCTGGGGGTGACTCCTCGGTCGTCCAGCATGGGGCAGACCAATACTTGGTGGGAGAGTGCTGGATACTGCCGATCCCGGGCCAGCAATGCCGTCGCTGCCGCGAGACCGCCCCCGGCGCTGGTGCCTGCCACCATGAGCTTATCCGGGTCAATGCCGAGTTCGGCGGCATGCTGGGCAGTCCAGACCAGTCCCGCATAACAGTCCTCCACCGGAGCCGGATGGGGGTTCTCAGGGGCCAGCCGGTATTCCACGGAGACCACGGTGGCTAAGCCATCGGCGGCATACGGAAGGAACGTTTCGATCCCGGTTGTGCGGTTACCGACGATCATGCCGCCGCCGTGGATGTGGTAGATCGCGCCCAGGTGTGCCGTGGCCTGCGCGGGCCGCAGAATCAGCAAGGTGACATCTGGTGCACCATCGGGCCCGGGTACGTTGCGTTCTTCAACGGTGACACGTCCGCCGGCGGTGAGGTCAGGCGGTTCGACGCCGGGGAGCCCGTCATCCATGGCCTGACGCATCTGGGGCAGGGTCTCGGCAGAGAATCCCGGTAGCGCTTTGCGGATTTCGGGAAGTACGGAGGAGAGCTCAGGGTCGAAGGGAGGGCGGGAAACCGGGGGCGTGGCGTTCACGATGAAACTCCTTGGATAGCAGGTACTCACATGCTATGTGATGTCAATCACATAGTGGTACCAGCTGGCTGGCTCAGGTGAGGCGGTTTCCCCGCCGTGTGAGGCTGACCGCTTCAGTAGGCTGTGCCTATGGGCAGCGCATGGAACACCGCGGTGGTGGGAGCCGGTATTGTCGGCCTGCTCACCGCCTGGCAGCTGCGGCTTCAAGGCCATACCGTCACGGTGATCGATCCCGAGCCCGCCACGCAGGCCTCGTATGCGGCAGCGGGGATGCTCGCTCCGGTCAGCGAAGTGCAGTATGGCCAGCAAGCCCTCTGGGATGTGATGACCGCTGCCCAGGCTGAGTACCCCGAACTCATCAAGACCCTTCAGCAGGCCTCCGCTCAGCCCACCGGCTACCGGGAGAACGGGACTCTGCTCGTGGCCGCCGACACCAGTGACCGGCAGGCGGTGGCCGATCTGGTCGCCGTCCAGCAGGGCGCGCAGATGGAGGTGACCGCCCTGACCTCCAGTCAACTGCGTCGCAGCGAACCGGCGCTGTCCCCTGGGCTGGCTAAAGCGTGGTCGGTTCCCGGTGACCATCAGGTCAATCCTCGGCAGCTGGTCCGATGTGTCACTGAGGCGTTGAACGCACCACTGGAGTTTTTCCCTCAGGCTGGTCCCCCGGCTCATTGGACGAGGAAACGAGTCCTCCGGGTCGAGCAGACACCGCCCGGGATACGGGTGGATTACGACGACGCCAGCGGCTCAGTCTTCGACCGGGTCGCCCTGACGCCCGGGTTGGGTTATTCCCAGATCAAGGGCATCTGTGAGCACTACCCGCTGCAGCTGCGCCCGGTGTACGGGGAAGTGATCCGGCTGCGGGTTCGCCCCGAACAACTCCTCGAAGGCGAGGAGCACGTGCTGAACTCCACTATTCGGGCCACGGTTCGGGGGC
Source organism: Nesterenkonia alba DSM 19423 (assembly GCF_000421745.1). Taxonomy (GTDB): domain Bacteria; phylum Actinomycetota; class Actinomycetes; order Actinomycetales; family Micrococcaceae; genus Nesterenkonia; species Nesterenkonia alba. The sequence continues at coordinate 29,632 of NZ_ATXP01000005.1, read as the reverse complement.
GGTCGGTCTACCTGGTGCCACGGGCCCCCGAGGATCCTCTCGAGCCCCTCGGTCTGGTGGTCGGGGCCTCATCCCGCGAAGACGCAGTGGCCGGCACCCACGCGGGAAGTGTGGCCGAGCTGCTCGAGGACGCCATTGCGGTCCTGCCTGCGGTCCGAGAGATGGAAGTGGTGGAGATTACCACCCGTGCCCGTCCTGGTACCCCGGATGACCGACCCTATTTGGAAGCAGTGACCGAAGATGGCGCCGTCGTGATCTCTACCGGTTACCACCGGCACGGGATCCTGCTCGGCCCGCTGGCGGCCCGGCTCACCGCAGCCCTGCTCAGTGGGGAGGAGCTCAGCGATCACCAGCGTGCCCACCTGGCGGTGACCCGCCTCCGGAGAGACTGAACACGTCTTCACCGCAGCCTCCGGGAACAAGCTTGGAACAGCTGACCCTCTGCTGGTGTTGAATAGAACCTATGCCGACCGTTCAGATCAACGAAGAGCGTGTTGCCCTCCCTGACGGCGCCACCGTCCTCGACGCGGTGGCTCACACCACCGGCCGGGACTTAACGGAGGCCGGAACCCCCACAGACGGTGGCCGGCTGGGCGTGGCGGTCGCCGCGGCGGGGGAAGTTCTGCCCCGCGGGCAATGGAGCCGCACGGCGCTGAGCGAGGGTGACGAGCTAGAAATCGTCACCGCTGTGCAAGGCGGATAACCCCGGTGGACCACGAGCAGCCGATGATGCGAACAACCGGCGAACCAGGAGAGACCATGAGCGAAGCCGAGACTATCCCTGCCGTGCAGGTCGGTGACTACATCCTGGAGTCCCGGCTCATTATGGGCACCGGAGGCACCACCGACTTAGCGGCCCTGGAGCGTGCCCTGATCGCCTCCGGCACCACCCTGACCACGGTTGCGATGCGCCGCTACAGCCCGCAGACCAAGACCTCCGTCTTCAGCCTGTTGGAGCGCCTGGGGATCGATGTGCTGCCCAATACCGCCGGCTGCTACACGGTCAAAGACACTGTGCTCACCGCCGAACTGGCCCGGGAAGCCCTCGAAACGAACCTCATCAAAGTCGAAGTCATCGCCGATGAGCACACCTTGCTGCCCGACGTCATCGAAACCCTGGAGGCGACCGAACAGCTCGCCGACCGAGGGTTTATCCCCATGGTCTACACCTCCGATGACCCGGCGGTGGCCTTACGCCTCGAGAGCGCCGGAGCCGCAGCTGTCATGCCGTTGGGCTCACCCATTGGCACCGGGTTGGGGATCCTCAACCCCCACAACCTGGAACTCATCACCTCCCGGGCCTCGGTGCCCATCATCCTGGATGCCGGTATCGGTGCCGCATCAGAAGCCGCCCAGGCCATCGAACTCGGTTGCTCAGCGGTGCTGGTGGCCTCGGCGGTCACCCGGGCCCAGAAACCCGAACAGATGGCTCACGCTGTGCGGTTGGCGGTCGAAGCCGGCTACCGCTCCCATGCCGCGGGCCGTATCCCCCGGCGGGAGCACGCCCAGGCCTCCTCCCCCATGGAGGGAATCATCAACCCGGTGGAGGACCTCACATGAGTCTGGAGAAATTCAACCGCTCCCAGATGGAGCGGTTCCAACGGCACTTCTCCTTGGCCGGTTTCGGCATCGAGGCCCAGTCCCGGCTGCTGGAGTCCCGGGTTGTGGTCGTCGGCGCCGGAGGGCTCGGCTCCCCGATCCTCACCTACCTGGCCGCCGCGGGAGTGGGCAGTATCGATGTCATTGACCACGACGTCGTCGACCGCAGTAATCTCCACCGGCAGGTCATCCACTCCGAGGCCAGTATCGGTGCCCCCAAGACCACGTCCGCCGCCGAGGTGATGCGCGGGCTGCATCCTGAGCTCACCATCACCGAGCACCGCGAACCCATCACCGCCCAGAATGCGCTGCGACTACTGGAACCGGGGGACCTGGTGGTGGATGGTTCCGATAACTTCGCCACCCGGTACGTGGTCGCCGACACCTGCGAAATCGCCGGACTGCCGCTGATCTCCGGCTCCATCCTGCGCTACGCCGGCCAGGTGAGCATGTTCTGGAGCCAACCCACGGACCAGCACTGGCCCCGCGGTGGACGTGGCCCCGGCTACCGGGACCTCTACCCCGAAGCCCCCGACCCCGGGGAAGTGCCCACCTGCGCTGAAGCCGGCGTCTTGGGTGTACTGCCCGGGGTGGTCGGTTCCCTCATGGCTGCTGAAGCCGTGAAGTTCCTCGCCGGAGTGGGGGAGAGCCTGCTCGGGCGGGTGCTGACCTATGACGCACTCAGCGCCCGCTTCCGGGAACTCACACTCAACCCCGATCCGAGCCGGGAACCAGTCACCAGTATCGGCGCCGACGTCGAAGGGCTCGGGGGAGGCCCCCAAGAGTGTGACCTGACACAGCCACAGCAGCATGAGAGCACCGAGGCGCAGGACCACCAGCAAGCAATCAGCACACCACAAGCAGCCACCACAGAAGAAGCAACCGACGACGACGCCGAAGACCTCGACTTCAATCCCTTCACCGGGGAGCCGAAGACCGCCGATGACCTCACGCCCCGCCAGTTGCGGCAGCTGCTGGACAACGGCAGTCCGGCAGCGATCATCGACGTGCGTGAACCCCACGAATGGGCCGAAGGAGAGATCCCCCAGGCCGCCAAACTACCGATGCTCGACCTCTTCCGAGGTGAGCAGGTGCCCGGGCTCGACGAAGCTGACCAGGAGCACCCCGTCGTCGTCTACTGTGCCCACGGGATCCGCTCCCAGCAGGCGGTGCGGATGCTCAAAGAACGCCAACCCGGGCTGCCGGTGCGCAACCTGCTGGGCGGCTATGAGCTCTGGCGTCAGTACCAGAGCTGAGCCGGCACCGCACACCGGAAAGTTGAGCCGGATCGGCTCAATATCGCAGGTTTCAGGTAGTTTAGAGACGTGAGTTCCCACCTGGCGGTCATTGGCGAGTGCTTGGTAGACGTGGTCCACTCGGAGACGTCTGCTCCGAAAGCGCATGTCGGTGGCAGCCCCTTCAACGTGGCGGTGGGACTGGCCCGTCTGGAGCATCCGGTGCTTTTCGCCGGCCGCCGCGGCGATGACGACTACGGCCGGATGATCGCCCGCGCTTTGCGTTCTCAAGGCATCACCAGCCTGCTTGACGCCGACGAGCTGCCCACCTCCGTGGCCTCAGCCACGTTGGACCCCACCGGGCAGGCCAGCTACGAATTCTCCCTGGACTGGGTGCTGCCCGGCACTGAGGACCTGTGGACAAAACTCCAAGGTCAGCAGCAGGAGCTTGAACACCTGCACACTGGTTCGGTCGCCTCCATGGTCCAACCTGGCGCGGGCACGGTGCGGGAGGTGCTGTGCCGGGCTCGTGACGTCGCCACCACCTCCTACGACCCCAATTACCGGCCCACGCTGGTGCCAAACCGGGAAGAGGCCCGCCGTCAGGTCGAGGAGTTCGTCGCCCTGGCTGACGTGGTGCAAGCCTCCACCGACGACCTGGACTTGCTCTACCCCGAACGCAGCCACACCGAGACCATGCGGGCGTGGCTTCAGCTCGGCCCCGCCCTGGTCACGGTGACCCGCGGACCCTCCGGTGCCATGGCTCTCAGCGCCAACGGGTTCGCCGAACAATCGGCATATCCGGTGGAAGTCGCCGACACTGTCGGGGCGGGGGACTCCTTCATGGCCGCCACCCTGTCCAGCCTGCGCTGCCGGGGGTTGCTGGGAGCCCAGCACCGGGACGCTCTGCGGAGCATCAGCCAGGAAGATCTCGCCAGTGTGCTCCGCACCGCAGCCCATGCTGCAGCGATCACCGCATCACGGTTTGGTGCCCAGCCCCCGACCGCCGCTGAACTCCGCTCTGCGCAGGATGACTGACCCCGGCCAGCCGGTACGGCTCATCGCCAGCGATATTGACGGCACGATCCTTCCCTACCGGCATACCGCCACTGGCACACTCTCCCCGCGCACTGTGGAGGCTTTCCATGCCGCGAGCGAAGCCGGCGTCGTCGTGGTGCTGGTGACCGGCCGCCCGCTGCGTGACCTGCGCCCCATCAGCGAAACCCTCGGGGCTGTGGGCCCGGTCATTGCCTCCAACGGGGCGCTGCTCTACGACCTCGCCGCCGAATCGGCGCTTATCACCCGGTCCATCCGCACCGAGACGCTGTTCACCGTCACCGAGGAGCTGGCCCGGATCGCCCCTGACGCTCGGTTCGCCGCGGAGACCACCCAGAAGCTCCACATGGAAGAGGCCTTTGCCGCCGGCTCCTTCTGGTACGACGACGTCATCGACCCTGATGTGCTACGCATCGGTCCCATCGACCACACCCTGACCCAGGACCGCCCCCAGGTGTTGAAGCTGCTGGCCCGCACCAGCACCATGGCCCCAGAGGAGTTCCTGCACACTGCCCGAGCCCAGGTGGGTCAGACCCTGACCGTCACCCATTCGGCCCCGGGTGTGAGTCTGCTGGAAATGTCCGCCAAAGGGGTGACGAAGGCCTCCATGCTGCAGCGGTTCGCGGAGCGTCTGGGCGTGGCCCGCGAGCAGATCGTTGCTTTCGGGGATATGCCCAATGACGTGGAGATGCTCCAGTGGGCCGGGACCTCCTGGGCGGTGGGATCGGCCCACCCGGCAGCCCGCGCTGCAGCCGACTACGTCTGCGGTGACTGCGACGACGACGGCGTGGCCCAGATCATCGAACAACTCGTGGAGGCCCGGTGAGCCCATACCGCCGTTATCCCTACCGGAACGTGCCGTACCTGCTGAACTCCCAGCCGGGGCGGCTGCACCACTGGCCGTTGGCTTTTGTGCACCGCGGTGGCATGCCGGAGGCGGAGAACACCCGAGCCGCCTTCCGCCGGGCAGCGGAGCTGGGATACCAGTACATCGAGATCGATGTGCGCACCGCAGCCTGCGGCACCCTGGTGGTCTTCCACGATGAAACCCTGGACCGGACCACCAACGGAACCGGGCCGCTGAGCGAGAAGACCTGGGACCAGCTGGCCGCGCTGCGGGTTGGTCGCCCCGGGGCTTATACCGAGCCGCTGGTGCGCTTCGATGAGCTGCTCGCCGAGTTCCCGGATACCCACTTCAACGTGGACCTGAAGGACTCAGCCGCGGTGGAACCTTTCTGCGCGGCCGTGGAGAAACACCAGGCCCACCACCGGGTGCTCGCGGCCAGTTTCAACGACGCCCGCCGCCACCGGGTCAACCAGGTGCTCTCCACGCCCGTGGCCACCTCCGGCGGGTGGGTGGCCATCGCGCTGATTGTCGCCCTGGGTCCGTTGGGGTTCCTGGGCCGGATATCCCGTCGGGTGGCGGAGATCGACTGTGTGCAGGTACCCATCGAGCGCGGGCCGGTGCGGATCGTACGGCCTCAGTTCATCGAACGCTGCCACCGGGCCGGGCTGCAGGTCCACGTCTGGACCGTCGATGATCCCGAGGAGATGCACCGGCTGCTGGACCTCGGTGTCGACGGGTTGATGACCGACGACGCCGAAGCGCTCGCCGAGGTGATGCGCGCCCGGGGTCACTGGCCCCAGCGCGGATGATAGGTAAGCAGACTGCTACGAGTTTGTCGGCTCTGCTCATCAACCGTGAAGTGGCTGCTACTGGTGGTTCCTTCAGGGGGTGCGCACATGCCACCCTCGATGGCATACGTGCATCAACGTAGTGACCACGCCTCACTCGTACGACGTCGCCAATGTGAACGAGTACTACTAAGGAGTCACATGGAACCGCGTAGAATTCGATGCTCAGCCGTTGCTGCTGTTGCTTTGCTTGGACTAGCAGCATGTGGCGAGGATCAAGAAAACGAAACCGCAGCCCCCAGCGGGGAAACAGTGCAGCTCGAACCTGACTACCCGAGCTACGACCAAGAATCCATGACCGCCGAAGCGGTATTGATTGCGTCGGGCACCGTCATCGCAACAGAGCACACCGTGCTTACTCCCACCTACGAAGGTGACACCCCCGAAGAAAACCCGCTCCTTGGCCTCTCTGAAGAAGAGAAGCAAGAAGCTATGGAACAAGATGAAGGTGTTCCGGCCACAGCGATCACTTTCCGCATCAACGAAGTTCAGAAAGGCGATGCTTCCCCCGGAGATGAGATCGTTATTGTCCAGACCGGCGGAATGGTTGATGGAATTGAGTACGAGGCATCTGGCACCACCATCATGGAGGATGGGGTCGAATACCTCGTCTTCGCAGGCGAAGGTAATGACGGTACATACAACGTCCTCGGAGGCTCAGCTGGACTTTACCGAGGCAGCGGCGATACCTACGAGGCCGTAGACCCCGAAGCGCCTTTCGACTCCATCTCGGAAGATGAGGCCGAATCTCTGGCTGACGAGCACCAGTGAATTGGAGCATAGCCCCTAGCTCATCGCGAGTGTGGCAAGAAACAAGGTCCTGGTGATCTCGGAGCCCTTATCCCTCCTTTGAGACGTGGACGATTCGTGGAGCCAACTTTCAGCGCCACTGCCTACCGTTGAACCATGGAGTACGTGGCAGAGAATCTCTCCAGCCTCTCCACTGTGGCACCGATGCTGCCCTGGTGGGTCAATACCCTGGGCATCGTCTATATCGCCGCAATGGTGGCCGCCTTGATGGTGTTCGCCCAGACCCGCCATCGTTCACCCAACGGCCTACTCTGGGTGCTGGTGATCGTCCTGCTGCCTATCCTCGGGGCGCTGATCTACATCGGAGCCCAGGTCATCGCCTACCGCAGCAATCCGGAGAACCCGCGCCCGTCCAAAGGACGCAGCGAAACGATGGCTCCGGAAGAAGTGGCCGAACACCAACGGCAAGAAGAACAGCAGCGGCAGCAGCACCAGCGGTCCCGGCCCGGAGACAAGGAACGCTGAGGGTGGGAACACGAGAGCTTGGGCACGCTGACAGTCCGGGCACCTACCGGTGACTGAAGGCAACTGAGCGCAGGGTCGGCGTCGTCGCGCTCATTCCTCCCCGGATCATCACCACGCCGGCCACCAGCACTAGCGCCACAGTGGCCACCGCGACCGGAGCAGTCAGTGCGGCGGCTCCCACGATCGGCAACGCCACCACGCAGGCGGCCCCCACCGCGATGAGTAGCACGGCCGCCAGGGACCTCATGACCGACAGGATCCGGATGCGGCTGAGGTGGCTCAGACTGAAGCCCATGGCAGCCAGCCCGGAGTACAACTGACGGCGATCCAGAATCTCGGCGGTCTGGTTCAACCCCACTGAGCAGGCCGTCATGAGGAAGGCGACGGCCAAGGTCAGCCACACTCCCCGTTGCACATCGCCCAGTAGCATCAGGTCCTCTTCCCCCATGTACTCAGGGTTCGCCGCCCCGACCAGCGCCATGCCGCATCCGGCGATCACCCCGATGAACGCAGCCACTGCCACCCCGCCGACCTGCCGCCACATCTGCTGCGGAGCCTCCAACACATTCCGGGCAGCCACCAGCCGCTCCGCGGTCTTCGCCCGCCGGTGGTGAATCAGGGTCACCAGTTTCAACACCCAGGGTCCCACCAACTGCACCGCCAGCAGCGGAACCGCCAGGAACGCGAATCCCACCACGGCGGCGAGCAGTTCGTTGGGCACCGGCACAAAGACATAGAGCACGAACACAACGACGACGCCGGCTAAGGCCACCACAGCCCGGCCCCACCACACTTTCTGACTCACCTGACGTGTGCGGACCCCCAGTGGAGTGATCTCCACCCGGCGGAGCCCGGTCAGTGCTGCGGCGAAGGCGAAAACCACCAGCACCGCGCAGGCGGCAGCCAACAACCCCGGTCCCAGCCACAGGCCATCCACCCCCATGGGCGAGCCGGCAAAGGGCAGCAGCCCCACCGCGGGCATGAGTGCGGTGTAGAGCAGTGCCCCGCCAGCGATCCCGGCAGCGGCCAGGGTGCCCGCTTCAGCCAAGACCAGACGGCGTAGCTGCCCGGAACCGGCTCCCAGGAGGCGCAAAGCGGCCAGGCGCTCATCGCGGCGCCGAGCCAGCAGGCGGGCAGCCGAATGCATTAGCGCCAGCATGGGAATGACCAGCAGGATGAGCGCGGCGGTGGCGTAGACGAAGTACACATCGGCCAGCCACGGGTCCTGAAGCCGGTAGAAGTACATCGCCCCGCCGAAGACCATCAGCCCGATCCCACTGGTCAGGGCGAAACCCGCCACGGGAAGCAGCCACACGGAGCGGTCAGTGAACACCCGGGATAACAACATCCGGATCATCGGGCGCTCACCTGCCCACCAGCGTGCTCTTGCAGCGTGTCAGAGACCACCCGGCCGTCTTCCAGCCGGACTAGACGGGAGCACTGGGCGGCGACGTCGGCGTCGTGTGTCACCACCACCAGCGGAGCGCCCCGGGAGACCGTCGAAGCCAGCAGGGCGTGGAGCACCTGCTCCGAGGTCGCTGAGTCCAGGGCGCCGGTAGGTTCATCAGCGAAAACGATCCCCGGGGAGGTCACCTGAGCTCGGGCGATCGCTACCCGCTGGGCCTGACCGCCGGAGAGCTCCCCGGGCCGGCGGTTCTCCATGCCCGCCAAGCCGAGACGTGCCAGCCAGGCCGCCGCCTGCTGCTCGGCCTCCTTCCGTGCCGTGCCGGAGAGCATCAGCGCCACCGCGACGTTCTCTACGGCGGTCAGTTCCGGCAACAGGAGACCCTCTTGGAAGACGAAACCGATCTGCTCACGCCGCAATCGGGCGCGGGCCTCGGCATGACCAGCGGAGACCACGACCTCGGCACCGTCGGCTCCGCGTAGGATCACGTCTCCGGCATCGGGTGTGAGGATCCCGGAGAGCACGTGCATCAGAGTGGTTTTCCCGGAGCCGGAGGGCCCCATAATCGCCACCGACTCCCCGGCGCGCACCTGCAGGCTCACCCCATCGAGGGCGCAGGTGGTGCCGTAGGTCTTCACCAGTCCCTCAGCGGTGAGTACCGGGGAACCCAGGGCAGGCGGAGTGTTGTGTACATAAGGATGGTTCATCGCGGCCAGCTCCTTTCATCAGGGATCTCAGGCGCCATCTGGCTGACCTGATGGGGTCCCCTTCAGCCTCGCGGTGGCCGGGCACTGAGCGCATCGGAGTACAGGCGGAACTTCTCACCACCGGGATCATCCTGTGGTCGGAGGTCCCTGCTGCGCCGGGTTCATAGACTGAGGCCATGTCCGCTGCCCCGCACACCCCGCCGCATGTGGCGGTGGTGCGGTTTTTTGAGGCCCGGCCGTGGCTGACCGACACGCTGTTCAAAGTGGCTCCGCTGGCGCTGATGGCCACATTCATCTGGCTGATGGGGTGGAACACCTACGGGTTCTTCGGAGCTGAAGTCCACCCCGGGCTGATGTTCCTCTTCGAGATGCTCTGCGTCCTCCCCTTAGCGTTCAGCCGCAGTCGCCCCGCGGTGGCCGCAGGCGTGGCCAGTTTCGGTGCCCTGTGCCAAATGCTGAGCTTCTTCGGCCCCGGGGTCTCAGTCATCGCGGTGCCCCTGATGGTCCACGCCTGCGCTAAGTACGGCAGCCGGCGGGTCTCGGTGATCTACCTGTTGGTAGGGCTGATGGGGGCCGTGCTCATCGGCATCCACCAGGCGGTGACCCTATGGACCTCCCAGCCGCCCGGCACGACCACCTACCCGGATCTGGCCTGGCTGGTGCCGATCACCATCTTGACGACCGGATTCAGCGCCGCAGTGGTGCTGGTGGCCTGGCTGTTGGGAGACCTCGCTGGCCGTCGCCGCCGGGAGCGCCACGCAGTGGAGGAAAAGAACCGTCTGCTGGAGCGTGAACGGGACCAGGAAGCCCGGCTGGCCGCCGACGCCGAACGGATGCGGATCGCCCGGGAGATGCACGACGTCGTCTCCCATTCGATGAGTGTGATGATCGCCCAGGCCGATGGTGGCCGCTATGTGCTCAGCCACGACCCCGCCCGCGCCGGCCGAGCCTTCGAGACGATCTCCGAGACCGGGCGGGAGGCACTCACCGAGATGCGGCGGATGCTCGGTGTACTCCGTGACGAGCAGGACCAGCTGGCCACCCGGCCCGCCCCCGGGGTGGAGGACCTGCCCGGACTCATCGACGATGTACGTGCCTCCGGCGTGGAGGTCCAGCTGCACCTGGCTCCGCTGCCACCGGTGGTGGAAGGAGTGGGACTGGCGCTGTACCGCATCACCCAAGAAGCGTTGACCAATACGCTCAAACATGGGGGACGGGACGCCACCGCCGGTGTGTGGTTAGGCACCGACCCGGCCACCGCCGAGCTGGTCCTCGACATCCGGGACACCGGGCAGGGCGCGGCCGCCGCCAACGACGGCGCCGGTTCCGGTCTGCGCGGGATGGCCGAACGTGCCCAGCTCTACTCCGGACGGCTCACCGCCACCCCCACCGAGCACGGCTTCGCCGTCCACGCCCGATTCCCCCTCGCCGCAGTCAGCCCGCAATCCCCCTACGGTCAGGAACCCCGATGACGATCTCCGTTCTGCTTGCTGATGACCAGGCCCTGTTGCGCGCCGGATTCGCCATGGTCATCGACTCTCAGCCGGATCTGGCCGTCTGCGCTCAAGCCGGCACCGGAGGTGAAGCGGTGGACCTGGCCCGCACCCACCGCCCCGATGTGGTGCTCATGGACATCCGGATGCCGCAGATGGACGGACTGGAGGCCACCGCCGCCATCACCGCCGATCCGGCCCTCAGTGGCACCCGGGTCATTGTGCTGACCACCTTCGACACCGACGAATACGCCCTGCAGGCCCTGCGCGCCGGAGCCAGCGGGTTCCTCCTCAAAGACGTTCAACCCGAAGTGCTGCTCGACTCGCTGCGCACTGTGGTCACCGGGGGTGCGGTCATCGCACCGACCACCACGCGCCGATTACTGGACACCACCCTGCTGGGCTCGGGAGCTCAGCGCAGCCCCACCGCCGAACAGCAGGCCACACTGGACCTGCTGACCACCCGGGAACGCGAAATCCTCACCGAGATGGCCACCGGGGATTCCAACACGGAGATCGCCGCACGGCTCTACCTCTCTGAGGCGACAGTGAAGACCCACGTCGGCCAGGTGCTGGCCAAGCTAGGGGTGCGCGACCGAGTCGGTGCGGTGGTCTTCGCCTATGAAGCCGGCGTCGTCGGCCCCACGAACTGAGTGCACAGCAGCACAGCTCAGACCACAGGATGAGACCGAATTCGGACCCCAGGCGGATGTGCCGGACCCGACGGTATCCGTAGCGTGGAGGTCATGATGACCACGACGCCGGCGCCAGCAGTGCGCGCTGAGGAACTCACCAAACAGTACGGCACCGGGGAAGCGGTGGTCCGCCCGCTGCAGCGGCTCAGCCTCCAGGTGCCGCAGGCCTCCTACACCGCGATCATGGGTCCCTCCGGTTCGGGGAAGTCCACCTTGATGCACGTGCTGGCGGGGTTGGATACTCCCGACGCCGGGACGGTCACTCTCGGCACCACAGAGGGTCCGGTGGAGTTGACCGGGCTCAGTGAGAAACACCTGACGCGGATCCGCCGCCGGCACATCGGGTTCATCTTCCAGTCCTACAACCTGGTCCCGGCGATGACCGCCAAGGAGAACATCCTGTTGCCCTCATCCCTGGGTGGTGGGCAGGTGGACCGGTACTTCTATGATCTGGTCATCGAACGGCTCGGGCTGACCGACCGGCTGCACCACCGCCCCTTCGAGCTCTCCGGGGGTCAGCAGCAGCGGGTGGCGGTAGCCCGGGCGCTGGCCGCCCAGCCGGCGGTGATCTTCGCCGATGAACCCACCGGCAACCTCGACTCCCGCACCGGAGCTGAGGTGCTGGCCCTGCTGCGTGCCGCCGTGGACGAGTTCGACCAGACCGTGGTCATGGTCACCCACGACGTCAACGCCGCCGCCGAAGCCGACCGCACGGTGCTGCTGGCCGACGGGCAGATCCTCGAAACCCTGGAGAAACCCTCCGCGCAGATGCTGGCGGCCACGATGATCGGTGCACAACAGTGAACGGCTCGGAGCGGGGCAAGAGCTCAGTGTCAGTGAACGGCTCCGTGTTGCGGGCGAATCTGCGGTCCTCGGGCAGACGACTCATCGCCGCGGGGATCGCCATCGGGATCTCTGTGGCGTTCATCGTCGCCGGGCTGCTGATGATCGACTCCTTCACCCGGGCGATGACCGAGCAGGCGGAGGCCGAAGCCGCCGGCACCGACCTGGTGGTCGACACCACTGAGCTCGTCGGGTTCGCTGATGAACCGGAGTACATGGAACGCGACGACATCGGCACCCCGGCCGATGAGACCCTCGCGCGGGCGGTGGAGGATATCGACCAGGTTGCCTCCGCTGAGGTGGTCCGCCGCGTATGGCTGGACTTCACCTCCGAGGAAAACCTCGACGGGAGCCTCTCAGCTGCCACCCTGAGCCCCTCGATGCAGTACGAGGTGCTCGACGGCCGGGACCTGGTCGAGAGTGACACTGACCTGGCTGATGGTGACCCAGGGGCGCTCATCAATGAACAAGCTGCAGAGGCTTACGGGCTGGGACCCGGTGACACCCTCACCGCCGTGCATGGGGTGTGGACAGGTGAGGGTGAGGATGCCGAGGACTTCACTGAAGTCACCCAGGAATACCAGGTCGTCGGCGTCGTCGATCTCCCCGGCACTCCCCGAGCGCTGCTGACCGAGGCGGGGATGCAGGCGCTGCCGTTTAACCCGTTGCCTCAGGAGATCCGGGTGGTGCTGACCGACCCGGGCGCCACCGACACCCAGGAGGAGGTCCAACAGCAGATCATCGAACGGATCGTGCACCTGGTGGAGACCGGGGAGCTTGAAATCCCCGACGACGCCGACCTCACGCCCCAGGAAGGCGACTTCGGGCAGGTGCAGGTGGCCGGGATGACAGTGGCCACCCACCAGCAGGTCGTCGACACGTGGGTCGCGAACATGACCGGTGATGTTTCTTTCCTCAGCTACATCGCCCTGGGCTTCGGCGGAATCGCGGTGCTGGTCTCAGCCCTGGTCATCACCAACACGTTTCAGGTGCTGATCGCCTCACGGCAGCGCACCTTCGGGCTGCTACGTGCCGTCGGCGCTGACCCGGGACAACTGCGCCGCGCGACCCTGGCCGAGGGCGCCATCCTGGGACTCATCGCGGGACTGGGCGGTGTGCTGCTGGGCTGGGCAGCAGCAGCGGGGCTGACCCTGCTTGCCCGGGCCACCTTCGCCCCGGAGACGCCAGTGGCATTGCCCGCTGTCACCGCCATGGGTGTCGGCCTGGGCCTGGGACTGGTTATGACAGTCGGCGCTGCCCTGCTGCCGGCCATCAAAGCCGGACGAGTCTCCCCCATGGTGGCTCTGCGTCCAGCCGATGTGGCCGCACCTGAGGCCGGGGTGTCCTGGCTGCGACTCACAGCCGGGGTCCTGCTGGCCACCGCCGGTGCCGCTTTGACGCTATATTCAGCGCTCAGCCGCCCAGAGACCCTGCCCAGCGGGGTCCCCGCCCCCAATGTCGACCCGGTGCTAGGCCTGCCGCTACCGCTCCTTGGTGCCACCGGGGCCCTGGTGGGATTTCTCGGAGTGCTGCTGGTGGCCCGAGGTGTCATTCCACCACTGGTCGCGGCTGCCGGTCGGCTCCTCGCGGTTGTTCCGGCCTGGCGAACCACCGCCCGACTCGCCGGACAGAACGCCCGCCAGGTTCCCGGGCGTACCACCGCCACTGCCTCGGCCCTGCTCATCGGGGTCACCCTCGTGGCCTCTTTCACTATCGGTGCAGCCACCGCGCAGAAGGTCATGACCGAGGAACTCGCCGATTCCTACCCGGTAGACGCGGTGGTACCAGTGGATCCCGCCGCACTGGAGGACGTACTCGCCGAGCGGGATATCACCACGGTGGAGGAGATCGCCGGTTTCCCCGGCACTGAAGCATCCGCAGATGGGCAGGCAGATGGTCAGGCAGAGGACACCACCGACGACGCCGGCGCGGCTGCGGCACAGATCGTCGTCGCCTCCGCCGAAGAATTCGATGAGATCACCTACCGCCCCGGGGTCCTACCCGGAGAGGGTGAAGCACTCATCGGCTGGGGCCTGGTGGAACACATCGAAGACGAGGACCAGCTGCACTTCAGTGCAGGGTCTGAGGAGCTCACGCTCACCGTGGAGGAGGCGTGGTGGTTACCACCCACGGCGGTGCTCATCAGCGAAGACACTGCGCCGGCGGGGCTGGACACCGACCCCGAGGAGGGCCTGAGCTTCCTGCGGCTGACCGAAGGGTTCACCGACTCCGATGTCCATGCCCTGGCCGCTCACCTCGACGACGCCGCCACCGAAGGCACTCAGGTGGAGGCCGACCTCACCGGGGCCTACGCCCGGGCCGGTTACACCGAGGTCATCGACATGCTGCTCATGGTGGTGCTCGCCCTGTTGGGGGCCAGCGTCGTGGTGGCCGTGATTGGGGTCAGTAACACGCTGAGCCTGTCGGTGTTCGAACGTCGCCGCGAAGCAGCCCTGCTGCGGGCGGTGGGGATGAGCCGGGGTGCCGTCGGCTCCATGGTCAGTATCGAATCGGTGCTGCTGGCCGGTGTGGCCCTCGTGCTGGGCACTGGGCTCGGGGCGTTCTTCGGGTGGGCCGGAGTCAGTTCACTGGTCACCAGTGAGGACTGGACAGTGAGTCTTGCCATCCCCTGGCTGCGCGTAGGGGCTCTGTGGGTGGTCACGGTACTAGCGGCCCTGGTGGCTGCCTGGTGGCCGGCACGGTCCCTGGCGAAGACCCCACCGGCGGCCGGACTCAGCCAGCAATAGGGGTGGTTCTCGGTACCAAGAACCCTCCTTCTCAGTGACCGGGATCACGTTTTCTACACTGTGTAGAAAAGTTCTTCTACATCGTGTAGAAATAAGCCATGGAGGAACTCTTCGATCCGCTCTCAATGGCGAGGTGGCAGTTCGGGCTCACCACCCTGTACCACTTCATCTTCGTCCCCCTGACCATCGGCATGGCGCTGATGGCGGCTATCTTCCAGACCGCCTGGTACCGCACCGCGAACATCACCTACCTGCGGCTGACCCGGCTGTTCGGCAAGATCTTCCTCATCAACTTCGCCATGGGCGTGGTCACCGGAATCGTCCAGGAGTTCCAGTTTGGGATGAACTGGTCGGAGTACTCCCGCTTCGTGGGGGATGTCTTCGGCGCACCTCTGGCGATTGAAGGTCTGGCGGCTTTCTTCCTGGAGGCCACGTTCATCGGACTGTGGATCTTCGGGTGGAACAAGCTGCCGGCCCTGGCCCACTTGGCCTGCATCTGGTTGGTCTCCATCGCCAGCATGCTCTCGGCTTACTTCATCCTGGCCGCCAACGCGTTCATGCAAAACCCGGTGGGGTACACGATGAACGAAGAGCGCGGCCGCGCGGAGTTGACCAGCCTCTGGGAGGTGCTCGTCAATCCGGTGGTGCTCGCCGCCTTCCCGCACACCATCTTCGCGGCGATCATGTTCGCGGCCACTGTGATGATCGCCGTCGCCGCCTGGCACATGCGCCGTGGCCAGCACACCGAGGTGATGCGCCCGGCACTGAAGACCGGATTGTGGACTAATATTCTGGCCTTCATCGGGGTGGCGGCCACTGGGGACCGGCTCTCCCTGGCCATGGTGGATGCCCAGCCGATGAAGATGGCCGCCGCCGAGGGGCTCTATGAGACCACTGAGGCCGCCAGTTTCTCCCTGTTCACCCTCGGCACCCCCGACGGCGCCAGCGAACTGTTCTCCATCCGCATCCCCTACCTGCTCTCCTTACTGTCCACCCACACCTTCGACGGCGAAGTCGAAGGCATCAACGACCTGCAGGAACAGTACGTGGCACAGTTCGGTGCCGGGGACTACACCCCGCTGATCTGGGTGACCTACTGGTCCTTCCGCTGGATGATCGGCTTGGGGATCGTCTCTGCGTTCATCTCTGCCCTGGGGTTGTGGCGACTGCGCAAGAACGCCAAGCCGATGAGCCCCGCTCGCACCGACCGCTGGTGGCGCATCCTCATCTGGTCGGCCCCGCTGCCACTGCTGGCCTCCCTGATCGGCTGGGTGTTTACCGAGATGGGACGTCAACCGTGGATTGTCTTCGGCCTGATGAAAACCGAGGCCGCAGTCTCCCCGAACGTCGCCGGCTGGCAGGTGGCCCTCTCCTTGGCCGCCTTCACCGTGATCTACGGAATCCTCGCCGTCGTCGAATTCAAACTCATCCTCAAAACCGCCCAAGAGGGTCCGCCGGAGATCACCGACGACGACGCCGAGGAAGGGGAGGGTAGCGGACGTGACCAGCTCGCCATCGTCTACTGAGATTTTCGCCGGCGGTGCGCTCTTCAGCGCCTCCCACGGCACCCTTGGCACTGACCCCCTCCGGGAAGAAAGGTCCTGACCGTGGACATCGCACAGATCTGGTTCATCCTGGTGGCCTTCTTCTTCGTGGGCTACTTCGTCCTCGACGGCTTCGACTTCGGCGTGGGGATGGCGCTGCCACTCATCGGCAAGGACGACACCGACCGACGGGTCATGATCAACACCATCGGCCCGGTCTGGGACCTCAACGAGACCTGGGTCATCGTCGCCGGGGCGGTGCTGTTCGCCGCCTTCCCCGAGTGGTACGCCTCCCTGTTCAGCGGGTTCTACCTCCCCTTACTGCTGATCCTGCTGGCATTGATCGCCCGCGGGGTCAGCTTCGAGTACCGGCACCAGCGCAAACACCGGCAGTGGGCACAGAACTTCGACCGCATGATCATCATCGGCTCCGTGCTGCCGGCCTTCCTCTGGGGTGTGGCCTTCGCCAACGTGGTCCGCGGGGTTCCCATGGATGAAAACCACAACGTCGTCGGCAGTCTGTTCGACCTGCTCAACCCCTACGCCCTGCTCGGTGGGGTGACCCTGACCCTGCTGTGCCTGGTCCACGGTGCCATCTTCATCGCCCTGAAGACTGATGGTCAGATCCGCATCCGTGCCCGACGCCTGGTACTGCAGGCGGCAGTCCCCACTGTGATCGCAGCCGCCTGGTTCCTACTGTGGACCATCTGGCTGCACACCGGCTACGCCCCCGACGCCCTTCAGGCCGCCGGCTCCGACCGGGCCCCCGGGGTGGGCCTGGTCTGGGTCATCCTCACCGCCGCAGCTGCCGCAGTCTGCCTGCTGGCCGCGGTGGCCCTGACCTGGCGCGGTAAGGAAGGCACAGCCTTCACCGCCATGGCCGCGACCATCGGCCTGGCCGTGGTGACCCTATTCCTCTCCCTGTTCCCCAATGTACTGCCCTCGACCACCGGAGTTGGTGGACTCACCATCGCCAACGCCAGCTCCTCGGACTACACCCTGGGGGTCATGCTGTGGGTGGCCATCATCATGACCCCCCTGGTCATCGGGTACCAGGGATGGACCTACTGGGTCTTCCGGCGTCGTCTGACCCGGGACCACATCCCGGCGGCGGAGACCGCTGAGGCGGCATGAAACCGCTGGACCCCCGACTGCTGCGCTACGCCAGTGCCGCCCGTGGCTTCCTGGTCACCGCCGTGGCGCTCGGGCTGATCCAGATCCTGTTGACTCTGGCCTTCGCCTGGCTGTTGGCCGCAGTTCTGACCACCGCGATCGGAGCGGTCACCGGCCCGCCCATCAGCGACTTTCCGGTGCCTGGGGACGTGCCGGTGACAGTGATGCTCACCGCTGCTGCCGTCGTCGTCGGACTGCGGGCCCTCACCGCCTGGGGGATGGAGGTCACCGCCGCCCGGGCCGCGGTGGCCGTGAAGAGCCAGCTGCGCCAACGCACTGTCCACGCACTGACCACCACGGTGGCAGCCGGGCGCGGCGATGCCATCTCCGACCAACGCCACGGCGCCCAGGCGGTCACTGTACTTGGCAACGGCCTCGACGCCCTGGACGCCTACTTCGCCCGCTACCTGCCCCAGCTGGTGCTCTGCGCGGTGGCGATCCCCATCCACCTGGCCGTGCTGGCGATCTACGACCTCACCACCGCGGTCATCGTGGCGATCACCATGCCGCTGATCCCGGTGTTCATGGTGCTCATCGGCTGGACCACCCAGACCGCCCAACGGCGGCAGCGTCAGCGGCTGAGCCGACTGGCCCGGGCCTACCTGGACCTCGTCGAAGGCCTGAGCACCTTGAAGGTTTTCAACCGGCAACACCACCAGCGGCAGAACCTCGCCCAGATCAGTGAGGCACACCGCCGCAGCACCATGAAAGTCTTACGGGTCAGCTTCCTCTCCGGATTCGTCCTGGAGTTGGCCGCCAGTCTCTCCGTGGCCCTGGTGGCAGTCTCCATCGGGGTGCGCCTCATCGACGGCAGCCTGGGTCTGTTCGTGGGGCTGTTCGCCCTGCTCATCGTGCCGGAGGCCTACGCCCCGCTGCGCCAGGTCGGGGCCAACTACCACGCCGCCGCTGACGGTGTCGCTGCCGCTGAGGATGTCTTCGAGATCCTCGACGCCGCAGAGACCACCGCATCCCGTCAGGAGCACGACGACGCCACCACCCTCACCCGCTGCCCCGCCGGGGCCGTCACTGCCCTGCAGGTGCGAGGTCTCAGTGTCCACCGCGGGGGCCGTACCGTTCTTGAGCCCGTCACCGCTGAGCTGCCCGCCGGGGCGATCACCGCCATCACTGGACCCAGTGGTGCCGGTAAATCCACCCTGCTGAGCGCCCTGCTCGGACTGGTGGAACACGCCGGCACCGCCGAGTTGAGCTGTGGCGATACGCACTGTGCGGACACACGCCACGGGGAGCGTCACCGGTGGCCCTTACGGCGGGACGATATCGCCTACGCCGGTCAACGGCACGGCCTGCGCGCCGGCACTGTGCTGGAGAACATCACCCTCGGTGATGAAAACCCGGACGCGGACCTCGCCCGGACTCTTCTGGCCGAGCTCGGACTCGGCAGCCTGCCTCTGGAATCGGAGCTGGGGGTCCACGGAGAAGGACTCTCCGGCGGGCAATCCCAACGGCTGAGCCTCGCCCGCGCCCTCTACCGCGCTCGCCGCCGGGACTGCCCCGTGCTGCTCTGCGATGAACCCAGCGCTGCCCTCGATACCGGGACCGAAGCCGAGGTTCTCACCGCGCTGGAAGCCGAAGCCCGCAGTGGGCGCATCGTAGCGGTCATCACCCACCGTCCGGGGCTCATCACTGCTGCTGAGCACCGTCTGCCCTTGGGAGAGGAGACCGGCCATGTCCTCGCCGGCTGAGCTCCCTGCCGACTCCTCGACGCTGCCAGCTCACCCTCGGACTCGTCCCAGTCATCCCGCCCACAGTGCCCGCCTGCCCCGGGCCGGCCACCGAAGTGCTGAGGCCCTCCAGCGGCAGCTCGCCGCCGCCCGACCCACTGCTGGGCAACTGGCCCCCGGCATCGCCTTCGGCATCCTCTCCGGGCTCAGCGCAGTGCTGCTCATCGGGCTGTCGGCTTACCTCATCACCCGGGCCGCCGAACAGCCGCCCATCCTCTACCTTGGCCTCCTCGTGGTGGGGGTCCGCGCTTTCGCCCTGTCCCGTGCCTTCTTCCGCTACCTCGAACGGCTCAGCACCCACGACGCCGCCTTCCGTCTGCTGGGAACACTGCGCACCGATATCTTCGCTCGCCTCGAGCCGTTGGCCCCGGTCCGGTTGAGCCGCCACCGCCGCGGAGATCTGCTCACCCGGGTCGTCACCGACGTCGACCAACTCATCGACTGGCCCGTGCGAGTCATCCAGCCGCTGGTCACCTCCACCACGGTCGTCCTGGTCACCCTGCTGTGCCTGGCCTACTTTTCCCCGACCGCCGCCGGGGTGCTAGCGGTTATGCTCGCTGCCGCGCTGGCCTGCGGAACCGTCATCTCCGCAGCGGTGACTGACCGGGCCGAAGCCCGCACCGCGGGATTGCGCGGGCAACTCGCAGACGCGGTCACCGACCTGGTGACCGACCTCGATGTGCTCATCGCCTACGACGCGGTGGACACCCACGTGGAGAAAGTCCGCCGCGCCGATGCGCAGCTACGAGCCGCCGCACTGTGCACCAGCTTCGGTGCCGGGTTGGTGGCCGCCGCCATGGCACTGGCCGCTGGGCTCGCGGTGGTGCTGACCCTCGTTGTCGGACTGCCTCAGCTGGTGCCCAGTGACCCCTTGGGCCCCGGATTCCGTCTGAGCCCTGGAACCATCGACGGGCCGGTCCTGGCTCTGCTCGCCCTGGTCCCCCTGGTGGTCTTCGAGGTTGTTGCAGCCGTGTCCGCAGCCTGGACCGCCCGACGTCGGGTGCTCGCCAGCGCTGAACGCATCGCCGCCATCGCTCCACCGGTCGAGGGCGAGGCGGTGGACAACCAGGGGGCGGATAGCGCCCCGGTACGTCAGGCGCGGCGGTCCGGAGCCGCCGGAACCGTCAGGCGCAACCGGTGCCTGGCTGGTCGTCGATCCCCTCGCGCGGGGGAGGTGATCCTTGAAAACTTTGCGGTGTTCTGGCCCGGTTCCCGCCAGCCGGTGAGTGCACCGGTGACGGTGTCCCTGCGCCCGGGAGAAAATCTGCTGGTTACCGGTGCCAGTGGGGCAGGCAAAACGGCCTTCGCCTATGGGTTGGTCGGGTTTGTGCCGCATTCCGGTGACTACCGCATCAGTGGGTACGACGCCGGCACCCTCACCGGGGAACAATTGCGTCGCCGAGTCTGCCTCATCGAGCAGAGCGCCCATCTCTTCGATGGGACCCTGCGAGCCAACCTCGCGTTGGCACACCCGGAGGGACCAGAAGCCGCCACCGATGAGGATCTCCATGCCGTGGTACAGGCGGTGGGGCTTACCGAGTGGGCGGCTTCCCGTGAGGGCTTAGACACCCGAGTGGGGATGAACGGGGAGCTGATCTCCGGTGGACAAGCCCAACGCATCGCCGTCGCCCGCGGACTGCTCAGCCGGGCAGAGGTGCTCATCCTCGATGAACCCACCGCCCACGTGGACCCCGCCGCAGCAGAGACGATGCTCACTGAATTACTCGATGCCACAGCCGAACGCACGGTGGTGGTGATCTCCCACCTTCCGGTGGATCCGCACCGAGTGGACCACCACCTGCAGATCACCAGAGCCGACTCTGAGGGGTAATCCCACCCTGAAGCCTCCTCGGCAGGCATCGGTACTTCCCCTCAGACAGGCGAAAGCCCCGGGATCCGTGCGGGATACCGGGGCTTTCGATGTTTCAGATAGCGGGCTTGCTTACAGGATGGCCCAGAGGATGATGATGATCGCGATGATCGTCAGCACACCTCCGCCAATGTAGATACCGCCGCCGCGCATATCCGATCACTCCTTACATCCATATGGGGTGCAACGTCCGGGCACCTCGTGCCATGACCCCACACAACCGGCCTGACCTGGTCGTATGCTGGACGTGTACTCCAAAAGTCGTATGAAGATACGCGAAGGGCGCTGAAGCGATATGCTCCAGCGCCCTTCGTTCCGTATGGCGGAAGACGAGCCGAGGTGGCGTCGTCGTAGGTTTTACTCTTCGGCGTCGGCGAGGGCCTCGACGTCGGCCAGCTGAGCTTCCGGAGTGTTCTCCGGGATCTCGCCGTTGAGTCGCAGACCGGTGTTGACGTCGAAGAGGTGGACGTACTCAGCGGCCGGCTTGATGTGCACGGTCTCGCCCTTGGCGGGAGGACGGCGGCCCTCGACCCGGACGATGAGCGGCTGGAAGGTGTTGATGCCCTCCGGGGAGCCGTAGATATAGGCGTCGGCGCCGAGCTCCTCGACCACGTCGACGACCATCGGCAGACCGGTGCCATCGGTGGACAGGGACATGTCCTCCGGGCGGACACCGAGAATGACCTCGTCGGCCTCAGTCTTCTGCAAGGCGTTGTCCGGGATGGTGATCCGGTCATTGCCGACGATGATGTCCTGGCCATCACGGGCCACCTTGAACAGGCTCATCGCGGGGGAGCCGATGAAGCCGGCGACGAAGACGTTGGCGGGGTTGTCATAGAGGTTGCGCGGGGTATCCACCTGCTGGAGCACACCGTCCTTGAGCACGCACACCCGGTCGCCCATGGTCATGGCCTCGACCTGGTCGTGGGTGACGTAGACGGTGGTGGTCTGCAGCTCGCGGGTCAGCGCGGCGATCTGAGTACGGGTCTGCACACGCAGCTTGGCGTCCAGGTTGGACAGCGGCTCATCCATGAGGAAGACCTTGGGGGAGCGGACGATCGCACGGCCCATGGCCACACGCTGACGCTGACCACCGGAGAGCGCCTTCGGCTTGCGCTCCAGGTAGGGAACCAGGTCGAGGATCTCGGCGGCCTTGCGGACCCGCTCGTTGCGCTCCTCCTTGGCGACACCGGCGATCTTCAGGGCGAAGCCCATGTTCTCAGCCACTGACATATGCGGGTAGAGCGCGTAGTTCTGGAAGACCATGGCGATGTCGCGGTCTTTGGGCGAGACGTGGGAGACGTCCTCGCCGCCGATGAGGATCCGCCCCTCGTTGATCTCCTCGAGGCCGGCGAGCATGCGCAGGGCGGTGGACTTACCGCAACCGGAGGGCCCCACGAGCACGAGGAATTCCCCGTCTTCGATCTCGAGGTGGAGCTGGTTGATGGCGGGGCGAGCACCGGGAGTGTAAATCCGGCTCGCGCGGTCATAGGTGACAGAGGCCATGGTGTTTCCCTTTCACGGGCAGGTACGTGCCCGACGATCCGTAGTGAAGGTTTCTGGCGTCTTCATGGGTAGCAAGCTGTGTGCTCGCTCACAAAGACAGGTAGATCACACCACACCCCGTGTCGGAAGTCCATTCTGAGCGTGTCACAGCTCACGTAGTGGACGTAAGCGGCCTACTCCTCGTCGTCGTGGTGGGCGGCGCCGCCGCCCCAGGTGTCCGGCCCGTGCTCAAGGTGCTCCCACATGCCCTCATCGGCACCTTCGGGCACCAAATCCCGGTACTCCGCCATGCCGCCGTCAAGCACTGTGGCCCCGAAGGTCTCCGTGCTGCCGTTGACGGTGGCGGTGACCTCTTGCATCTCACCGGGAGCCGCGCCGATAGAGGAAACGATGAACTCCTCATCGTGCTCCAGGTTGACCGCCTCGCCGGGGTCCAGGGAGACGCTGAAACTGTCGGTCTCGATCTCGAGTTCGACCTCGACGGGCTCCTGGCCGCCGTTGTTCACTAGGCCGAGCATGCGCGCCGGTGCACCCTGCTCGGAGGTGACGAAGGTGATGTGACGCAGCTGGACGTCGTCGACGTCGAACATCACGCCATCGGATCCGGAGTACTCATGGGTGGTGGCCTGATAGTTCACCGCGCTGCAGCCGGTCAGAGCCAAGGCGGCCAACAGCGTTACAGCAGCGGTGCGGCGGGAAGCGAGCGTCACGTCGGAGTCTCCTCTAAGAAGGGGTTATGCGGGTACGACGGGTCGTTGGCACCAGGTTACTCGATCGCGGGGAATTTCTACTCGACGTAGAAGAAAGATTGCGCGGCGAACCTTAATGTGCTGGATGTCAGTGGGACGTCACGACACGCCGATCCGCCTGTCTGCGTGCTAAACTGGACGGCGGGAAAGGGGAATAACTACATGAATTTCGAAGTCGGCGAGACAGTTGTATACCCGCACCACGGCGCAGCCACCATTGAAGAGGTGGAGATGCGTACGTTTAAGGGTGAGGAGAAGACCTACCTCACTCTACGGGTTTCCGAAGGTGATCTGACCATTAAAGTTCCCGCTGAAAATGTTGACCTGGTCGGCGTGCGTGATGTGGTCAATGAAGAAGGCCTCGAGCAGATGTTTGATCTGCTGCGCGCCGAGCACACCGAGGAGCCGACGAACTGGTCGCGGCGGTACAAGGCGAACGTCGAGAAGTTGGCCTCCGGTTCCATCAACAAGCTAGCCGAGGTCGTGCGCGACCTGTGGCGGCGTGAGAATGACCGTGGTCTGTCCGCCGGGGAGAAGCGGATGCTTTCCCAGGCCCGCCGGATTCTGGTCTCCGAGCTGCGGCACGCCCGTGACTTGGAGGAGGACGCCGCCGAGAAGCTGCTCGACGATGTTCTCGCTCAGGCGGAGAAAACCGCCTAACGCATCCGGCGGCATAAGGACTGCACCATAGGAGATCATCGCGGTCTCGTCGTCGTCGCGGCGGGCTCCGGCACCCGGCTCGGATACGGGATGCCCAAAGCAGCCGTCACCCTGCACGGGCGCACCATCCTGGAGCATTCCCTCGACGCCATCAACGGCGCTCGGGGTGAGGGCGCCATCAATGACCCTTTGCGCTGCGGTGTCGTGGTGCTTGTGCTGCCGGAGGATCCACAGACCTTTGAATACTTAGCCGCTGCGGGGCATCGCGCCGCCGCCCGGCTGGGGATCGAGGTCATCCTGACTTCAGGTGGGGCCAACCGTGCCGCCTCTGTGGCCGCCGGGGTCAAGCGCCTTGCAGAGTACGCCCGCAGTGCAGGATGGGACCCCCAGCAGGTCACCGTCCTCATCCACGACGCCGCCCGACCCCTCACCCCCGCAACGGTTTTCGCTCGCGTGGCCGCACACGTGGAGGCGGGGCACCCGGCCGTAGTCCCCGGGCTGCCGGTCACTGACACCATCAAGCACGTGCGCCCTGCCGGTGAGGCCGAACCGGTCCTGTCCACTCCCGCGCGCGCCGGACTGCGCGCCGTCCAGACGCCCCAGGGGTTCCGGCTTACCGTGCTGCAGCAGGTCCTGGAGTATCTCGCCGGCCTGCCCGACTCCCAGGCTGAGCGACTGACCGACGAGGCGATGATCGCCGAGGACTTGGGGCTCGACGTCGTCGTCGTCGAAGGCCATCCGCAGGCGTTGAAGATCACCACCGGCGCCGACCTCAGCCTCGCTGAGCGCATCCTGGCCGAGCGCACCGCAGAGGCGCGGGGGCAGCAGCGCCCCACGGAAACCTCCTTGACCGCAGGCTCTGACATCACCCCCGCTGCTAGACCACCTGCTGAGGAAGTGATGCCCGCAATTCGAGTCGGCATTGGGCACGATGTCCATGCCTTCGACGACGCCGGCTCCCCTCGCCCGTTGTGGCTCGCCGGGCTGCTCTGGCCGGGTGAGCGAGGACTGAGCGGGCACTCCGATGGTGATGCGGTCGCCCACGCCGCCTGCGATGCCCTGTTCTCCGCCGCCGGACTCGGCGATCTGGGAGCCCACTTCGGCACAGACCGGCCGGAGCTCGCTGGAGCGTCCGGTGTCCGGCTGCTGAGCGAGGCCGTCGGCATCATCCATCAAGCCGGTTACCAGATCAGCAATATTGCTGTGCAGTTCGTCGGCAGCCGTCCGAAATTCGCTCCCCGGCGTCATGAGGCCCAGCAGGTACTCTCTGAAGCAGCGGGGGCTCCGGTCTCGGTGGCAGCCACGACCTCTGATGGACTGGGGTTCACCGGGCGTGACGAGGGCATTTTGGCTACCGCGACCGCGGTGATCGTCCCGGTCGCATTCGGGCGCGCGGGTTAGGGTATCTGCGTGGCACTGCGACTCTATGACACCAGGACAGCGGAAATCCGTGCGTTCGAACCCCTCGTGGCGGGGGAAGTGTCCCTCTACTACTGTGGCGCCACCGTGCAAGGGCGCCCCCACGTGGGGCACATCCGTTCGGCCGTCTGCTTTGACATCCTCACCCGGTGGTTGGAGCACAGCGGGTACCGGGTGATGACCGTGCGTAACGTCACCGATATCGACGACAAGATCCTCGAAAAATCCGCCCAGTCCTACGCTGCGGGCTTCGAACCCAGCGAGGACTACCCCGCCGCTGAACCGTGGTTCGCCCTGGCTTACCGCTTCGAGCAGGTCTTCGCCGAGGCCTACGCCGCAGTGGGGGTGCGCCGGCCCACCTATGAGCCCCGCGCCACCGGCCACATCACGGAGATGCACGCACTGATCCAACGGCTCATCGACGCCGGTCACGCCTACCCCGCCCTGGACGACTCCGGAGATGTGTACTTCGACGTGAGGTCCTGGCCGCAATACGGAGAACTGACCCACCAGTCGGTGGAGGATATGCAGGATGCCCCCGACGCCGACCCGCGCGGTAAACGCGATCCCCGCGACTTCGCCCTGTGGAAAGGTCACAAGGATGATGAGCCGCTGACGGCGTCGTGGGACTCCCCCTGGGGGCGTGGGCGACCCGGCTGGCACGTAGAGTGCTCGGCGATGTCCACCAAGTACTTGGGCGCCCAGTTCGATATCCACGGCGGCGGACTCGATCTGCGTTTCCCTCACCATGAGAACGAGCTGGCCCAATCGGCTGCGGCCGGGGACGGGTTCGCCCGGTTCTGGCTACACAACGGCATGGTGACCATGAACGGGGAGAAGATGTCCAAATCAGTGGGCAATACGATCTCCCCGGATGAGATGCTCGCTCGGGCGCGGCCGCGGGCGGTCCGCTACTTCCTGGGGCAAGCGCACTACCGTTCTCAACTGGACTACCGCCCTGGTTCGCTACAGGAGGCCCAAGCCGCCGTCGAACGCATTGAGAACTTCCTGGACCGTGCCCTGCCGCAGGGCCATGGCGCCGGGGTCTCCGGCGAGCTTCCGGAGGCCTTCACTGCCGCGATGAATGATGACCTCAATGTTCCCGCAGCCCTGGCGGCCTTGCATGAGACCGTCCGGGCAGGCAACACCGCCCTGGATGCACAGGATGCGGACACCGCCCGCTCCTGTGCCGGACAGGTGCTGGGCATGCTGGATGTGCTTGGCCTCAATGACGTGCCAGAACCCGGTCACGACGACGCCGGCGGCGCCATGGAGGCGCTCAGTCACCTGGTCGAAGCGCAGTTGGCTCAACGGGCCGAAGCCAAACAGACCAAAGACTTTGCCCGCGCCGACGCCATCCGCGATGCGCTGGCTGCCGTCGGCATCGCCGTGGAGGACACCCCCGACGGCGCCACCTGGTCTCTGCGGGGAGGTCACCGCTGATGGCCAAAGATTCCCGTCCGAAGTCAGCGGCGGTGCGCCGCGGATCCAAAGGCCCGCAGGTCGGCAGCGGTGGCCGGGGTAAACGCAAGCTCGCAGGCCGTGGCCCCACACCTAAGGCCGAGGACCGGGTCTACCACAAGGCCCACCGGAAGAAGCAGCTGGCCGAACGGGCCCAGGCGAAGCAGGCCGCGCGCCCGCGGACCCGGGGCTCGGGGCGCGGTGCTGAGGATGTAGTGGCCGGGCGCAACGCTGTTCTTGAGGCCCTCACCGCCCGGATTCCCGCTGAGCAGTTGCTGGTGGCCACCGATATCGACACCGACCGCCGTGTGCGTGAGGCCTTGCAGCACTGCGCGGAACAGGGGATCCGAGTCAAGGAGGTCAGCCGCCGGCAGCTCGACTCCACCACCGGTGACGCTGTGCACCAGGGGCTGGCACTCACCCTGCACCCCTATGAATACGCCGAGGTCGCTGATCTGTTGGACGAGGTGATCGCCGATGCCCAGGCCGGGCGGTTACAGCACCCGCCCCTGCTGGTGGCCTGCGACTCGATCACCGACCCCCGCAACCTCGGTGCGATCATCCGTGCTGCCGCAGCCTTTGGCGCCCACGGGGTGATCGTGCCCGAACGGCGTAGCGCTCAGGTGACCGCCACCGCGTGGAAGACCTCTGCCGGTGCTGCGGCCCGGCTCCCCGTCGCCCGTGCGAAGAACCTCACCCAGGCGATCAAGCACGCCCAGCAGGCTGGGTGCTTTGCGATCGGGCTCGATGGCGGCGGTGAGATGACCCTGCCGGGACTGAAACTGGCTGATGAGCCGCTGGTCGTCGTCGTCGGCTCCGAAGGTCGAGGGCTCTCCCGATTGGTCGCTGAGACTGTCGATGCCACAGTCTCCATCCCCATGACCGAGGCCGCCGAGTCGCTCAACGCGTCGATGGCCGTGGGTGTCACGCTCTATGAGATCGCCGTCTTGCGTCAGGGGGTGCAGCGATGACCCGCCTTCGTGGGGAAGAACAGCCCGGTTTCCTGGACATCCTCGGCAACTGGTTACCGCACCAGCCGTGGTTCCCCGTACCGCGCAGGGGGCGCCGGCGCCTGGAGCGGGTGGGAGGATTGCGTCTGCCCACGCCGCCGGGTGATCCCGACGCTCGGGTTTTCCTGGAACTGCACCTGTTCGAACTCGAAGACCCGCAGACCCCTGAGGTGCTCTGCGTGCCCATTGCCTTGCGGTCGCGTCCTTCTGCGCTGGCGGGAAAGAGCGCTTTCATCGGCAAGCTCAACTCCCCGGAGGAGGGTGAGCTGTGGGTCTACGACGGCGCCCGGGACCGGGCTTTTCTCGCTGCATGGTTGGAGATGGCCCGCCGCGGGCAAGGCAGCCGCAACGGCCGCTCCCGCGGGGAGGCATACTCCGGATTCGACGCCTGGGAGCCTTTTACCGTCGGATTGAGCCGTGAGATGGCTGATCCGGTCTTCGAGGACACCACCCGCACAGTGGTAACCCCTGAAGGGGCGGGGGAAGAGGACTGGGAACGTCGCGTGGCCGTGGATCTGTTCCGCCGACCGAACCCGGAGCGCAGCGCCGAACTCGAGCGGGTGTTGACTCTGACCGAAGCGCGCGCGACGACGACACCCCGGGTCCTGGGACTCATCGACGGGTCCTGGGTGGATCGCCGGGAGAGTGCCCACGGCACCCGTATCTGGTCTGCCGGGGATCTGGGGATTATCCGCGAAGCTGCTGAGCAGGCACCCACTGCCTGGACGCTGGCGCACACTGCCTTGCAGACCGGGGCGAACTTTAAGAAGACCGCTCGAGGGTTAGG
Source organism: Nesterenkonia alba DSM 19423 (assembly GCF_000421745.1). Lineage (GTDB taxonomy): Bacteria > Actinomycetota > Actinomycetes > Actinomycetales > Micrococcaceae > Nesterenkonia > Nesterenkonia alba. Next base: position 961 of record NZ_ATXP01000005.1, on the reverse strand, counting down.
CCGTGCGTTGGGAACTCATCACGCGGATCTGGCCGGAGCCTTCGGGGCGCATCCGCAGACGTCCGAGCAGCTGAAGACGATGTCGGCCAACGCGCGGGCTGCCCTGGCGCAGCAGTGGGAGGCGGTGCGCGAGGAGTTCGATGAGGACGAAGCCGCCGATCTCAACGAAGTCATCGACATGATGATGATGCAGCTGCGCGATGCTGAAGAGCCCCTCACCCTGCAGCAGATCCATGGCAACCTGGGGATCGAACAACTCCACCAGGTCAGTGCAGAGCGGTGGGTTGTGGCTGACCCGCAGCACATCGTGGAGCAGGCATTGGGATTACGCGACGTCGTCACCGCCCTGATGTCCCTGGCGAACCTGGTCATGGAGATTGCTGCAAGCAATACACCTCCACCGGGCGACGACCTCGATGAGTCTGAGACCGAGGAATCTGAGGAGCAGGAGTCCCAGGCCCCGGCTCCGGTGAACTTTGGGCAGTGGTACGAGGAGGTCAATACCGCTTTCCTCGAGGGATACCGGGAGTCCGACGCCGACAGTGCCGGAGTGGACTCAGTGTTCTTCCGGGCAGCCATGCTCACTGAGGCATTGGACCTCTTCCACCGGTGGAAGGGGCAGTGGGTCTTCCGCCCGAGCATGCTCATGCAGGTCGATCAGTGAAAACCTGGCCCGCAGGCGTCTGTGTCCCGCGGGGTTGCACGCGCTGACCGGAGGGTGCTAAGTTATATGTCCGCGCCGGGGCGAGATTGAGAGACCTCAATCAGGCCCCAGCGATCTGAGGATCATCACGATCCACCGCTGATCTAACTTCCGACGAGAAACGCTGAGTTGACACTCACGGATCGAGTCGGGTAAGATAGAAAAGTTGCTTCGGAGCGATTCAGAAGGTTTTCTTCTGATGGTGCCGGATGTACTCGCTGTTTGAGAACTCAATAGTGTGCCAAGTTTGTTGATACC
>NZ_ATXP01000004.1 GCF_000421745.1 Nesterenkonia alba DSM 19423 | reverse complement strand
TTCCGGTCCTTCCGCTTCGAGTCCTTCATCGCCGCCCACCCCGAGCTACACCACGTGCGCACCCGAGTGAAGACCCCGGGGCAGAACGGGTCCCGTGAACGCGGCTTCGGCACGCTGAAGTACGAACGGCTCTACCTGGACGAGATCGACGACGCGATCGTGCTCGCCGAGCGGGCCGAGGACTACCGGATCGAGTACAACGAGCTCCGGCCCCACGAGGCCATCTCATGGAACCGGCCCAAGGAGGTGCACCTGGGCCTGGCCGACCCCACCACCCCGACATTCAAAACCAAGGAAATCCTGCCAACTACTTGACGCGGGACATTGGTGTCGGCGTTGGGGTGGGGGTTGGGGACGGCTCCTCCGTGGGTGCCGGTTCCTCAGTTGGCGTCGGCGTTGGCTCTTCTGTCGAAGTGGGCGTCGCGGTCGGACTCGGTGTCTCTGTCGGCGTGGACGTTGGAGACGGCGTCGGTTCTTCTGTTGGGGTCGGTGTGGGGTCCGGCTCTGCTGCTACGACCTCGAAGGTGGTCGAGGTGTCTTGATATCCGGGTGCGCTCAGCACCACAGTGTGTTCACCAGGTTCAGTGTCTTCAGGTATCTCCCAGGTGAAGGTCACCGTGCCGGTTTCATCAGCGGTCTCGGTGCCAATATCCATGGGATCGGAGTACATGGTGGCGCTGACCTCAACGCCCGGTGCGTACCCGCTGGAGGTAGCTTCTTGAGTCCCGCCGACCGGGACTTGGTCAGAGCCTGGAATGACCTCCTCCGGTACTAGGAACTCATCCTCCGGGGCAGTCACCTCCACGGCCACAGTGTCGGTAAGACCGCGGTAGCTGACGGTGATGCTCCGTGGGCCTTCGTCGGCGAGGATCACCTCAGAACCGACGACGACGTCGTCTTCTACCGAGGAGGCCAGCTCAGCGTATTGTGCCACCTCACCTAGAACGGCACCTTCTGCATCCAGTGCTTCTACACTGACGGTGATTACCTCATCGACCTCAGCCTCGCTTGGGGCGTCAACCACCAGGGCGTCAACCACGCTGGAGACCTCCACCTCCAGAGTGGTGGTGATCTCTTCACCCTCCTGGCCGGTGTAGGTGAAAGTCAGCGCCCGATCAGTCAGTTCCGGGGTGAAGGCGAAGGTCACCTCATTGTCGGCAACTTGGTCCTCTTCCACGGTGGAGGTGAGCTCGACATCCTCGGTGACATCGTCGAGTTCATTGCCCGCCTCATCGGTGAGCTGCACGGTGTAGGTTGCCGTCTCGGTCTCTGTGACCTCAGCCGGCCCTGTGACATCCAATACCGCCGGTGGTCCTTCGATGACGTTGACCTCAGCAGTCGTCGTCGCGTCGCGGTATTCGGCGGTGATGGTGCGCTGCCCCATCCCGGAGACGCTCAGCTGCCCATCGGTGAACTCGTCGGCTTCCTCTGATGAGCTGAACTCAGCGTACTCGGTGACTTCCCCGAGGGGTTCTCCGCCCTCATTGATGGCCGTGACTGTCACCGGGACCATGCTCGCGTCAGCCACCTCAGAAGAGACCTCCAGGTCTATCCCGGCGAAGTCGGATGTAGCAGTCACATCGATCTGCTCCTCCAGCACCACGCCGTCGTCCTCGTAGGTGAAAGTGAGCACCCGGTTGGTAGGACCATCAGGGGTGAAGGCATAGTCCACCCACACCAGGTCCTCCTCCAGGGTGATGGTGTCAGCTTCCACAGTGGAGGAGACCGTGAGATTCTCAAGGTCTGGGACCATCAAACCACCGGATTGGTCGATTACGCCGACCTCGTAGGGAACCTCCTCGGGCTCGGTGATCTCCTCAGGTCCCCCGACATACAAGGACTCCAGCTCCGGGCTGGGTGTGGTATCAGCCTGGGCGGGTGATACCACCGAGGGGGCTAGCAGTGTCAGGGCGGCAAGGATCAGGGCAGCGGTGATCCATGTGAGTCTGTGGTGGACCTGTTGCTTGGCGCTGCTCAAACGGTTCATGCTCTCCCCGGCAGTCATAGGCCTGCGTGCGGTGACGGTCTGGTGCTCAACGATCCGGCAGGATGCGTACCGGACTAAGGAGTCCGAGCACCTGGTGCTAGCGTAGCACGCTAAACGGACGCAGGAATCCCTCTTTTGTTACTGTGAGATTGAGGGTGGATAATGTGCCAAATGAGCACCTCACCACGTCAGCGCGCACCGCGAAAAGATGGCCTGGCCAACCGGGAGAAGATCCTCAACCACGCCGAGGAATACTTCAGCGAGCACCACTTGGACGCTTCACTGCACGCCCTGGTGGACCAGATCGGGGTGGGCATCGGTACCCTCTACCGTCACTTCCCCACCCGAGATGACCTCATCCGCGCCCTCTATGACCGGCAGGTTGCCCGTATGGTGGAAGTCTTCGAAGCCGCCGCAGCTATCGAGGACGGGTGGGAGGCGGTGGTCACCGCCATCGACGGCATCCTCGATCTTTTAATCCGCTACCCCGGGGCCCCTCATATCGCAGCACGGGTCGCAGCAACGGCACCCGATGGCCCGCCCCAAGCCCAGGGTCAGCAGCAGGTGCTAGAGATAGTCAGCCGTGCCCACGCCCAGGGTGCCATCCGCCCAGACGTCACAGCCGTAGACCTCGCCCATATCCCTACCATGCTGGAATCCATACTTCGGTTGCCTGAACCGGCACGGGGCATTGTCCTGGCGCGGCAACGGGCTATCATCCTCGACGGCATCCGCCCCCAAGCAGTAACCACACCGCTGCCGGCCACACCGCTGACCGGCGAAGACCTCCACCACCTGGCACACCGGAAAAGAACCCACACCACACCCCGGCACAGGGACAACTGAGCCAAACCCAGGACACGTGACAGGCTTCCATCAAAACCAGGGCGGTTCACACGGAAAATCCGAAAACCCGCCGAATCTCATGGATCCGACGGGTCAACGGTGACAGCAATTAAAACCCCTACCCCTGTTACTCAGGCCTCTTCAGTCGCCTGTTTCAGTAACCGGGTAATGGTCGGGCTAACCGGATTTGAACCGATGACCTTCCGTCCCCCAGACGGACGCGCTACCAAGCTGCGCTATAGCCCGTTGACGTGCTCTGGCAAGGTCCTAAGACCCCGCCGGAGGCACCGAGACAGTCTACATCATGCCGACAGGTGAGTGCGCATCGCCGCCTCGGCCGCCAACTGCCCAGAGACCACCGCGCCCTCCATGGTCGCCAGGTACTTCTGCTGGGTGTAATCCCCGGCCAGCACCAGCCCCGGAACCGGGGTGTCCTGTCCCGGTCGGAGCGCTTCATTGCCCGGCTCCAGCGAGTAAAAGTCGGAGGGGATCGACACCTTACGCACCCGGGTGACCCGGCTGCGTATATCCAGACCCAGGCGGGTGGCGTCGTCGTAGGCGATCTCGGCCAGTTCCTCCACATCGGTGTCAATATGCTGCTGCGGGTTGGCGCAGATCACACTGACCCGACCCTGCGCCTGCCGGAACGTGGTCCGGGACTGCTCCGAAAACGAAGCAAACAGCGTGCCCGGCCCGAAGGTCGCCCGGTCCACCGGCATCAGCGGCTCGGAGAGCTCGAACTGCAATCCCACACTCGGGGTGTAGCTCAGCTCCAAGAAGTCCTCAAAGAACGGATGCCCCGAGAACTGCTCAGCGACCAGCTGCTGGGCAGGACCGATCGAGGCGGCAAGCACCACGACGTCGGCTTCCACACGTTCACCGGCCACCCGCACCCCGATAAGCCGACCTCCTTCGACGATCAACTCATCCACGGGCGCGCCCGTGCGCACCTCAGCACCCTGACTGCGCAGGTACAGCGCCATCGGCCCGGTGAGCACCTCCGTCATCCCTCCGGTGAAGGCACCCACCCGGGCTAGCACCGCCGAATCCCAATGCGGCACCATCAGTCCCATGAAGTTGTGCATCGAATACTGCTCGGGCGGGACGAAAAACAGTCCCTGAGTCAACGGCACCAGGATGCGGAAGATGATCTCATCACTGACCCCGTGCTCGCGGGCGTAGTCGGTCACGGTGCGTTCATCCAAGCCGGCCGGATCCCGGAGGTAATCCTTCACCCCGGCGGCAAGCATCCGGCCCAAGGCGAGCTTCTGCCCGGCGGGTAAAAAGTGCGTATTACCCAACGCCTCAGCGATCGAAGTGACCGGTTTATGCACCATCGAGGCACCAAAGACAGCTCGGGGCCCGCCATCGGGAGTCAGGATCTCGATCTCGTCCTCCCACACCACCACGTCATCGAGCCGCTTGCCCACATGGCGGATGAGTCGAGGCAACGCCGTATAGAATCCCAGGTAGCGGTGAAGCCCGGATTCGACCTCCATCCCGTCCTGCACCCAGGATGATGTCCGGCCACCCACCTGGCCAGCGGCTTCAAAGACGCGCACACGGTGGCCGGCGTCAGCCAGCTCAATCGCGGCAGCCAACCTGGCCAGTCCCGCTCCGACGACGACGGCGTGCTTCTGCTCCATGGGTCCTCTCACCTCAAGCAAGTTGCTTTCGTGCTCCGGTGGGTCTGACATGCGTGTTCGCATCAGCTGCCCGCAACTTCAGGCTAGTGAGGCCGCCTCCATCCGGGCTGGACATAGGCTGGTGCTATGTCACATGAGCCCCTGGTGTACCTGAGCCGAGAATTACCCGCCGAAATCGTTGACCGCCTGAGGAATGACACCGGTGCACAGGTGCGTATGTACCACCGGGCGGACTTCCCACCCACCCGGGAAGAACTGCTAAAGGACGTCAGCGGGGCTCATGCACTGGTGACCATGCTCACCGACCGCATCGACGCAGAAGTTCTCGAGGCAGCCGGAGACCAGTTACAGGTAGTCGCGAATTTTGCCGTCGGGTTCGACAACATCGACCTTCACGCCTGCCGGGAGCGCGGCGTCACGGTGACCAACACACCAGGTGTGCTCGATGAATCCGTCGCTGACTTGACCTTGGCACTCATCCTGGCTGTGGCCCGGCGAGTCCCGGAGGCCGACCGGTTCATGCGCACCGGGTCCACCTGGATCTGGAACCCGCAGGGGTATGTGGGCATGGATGTCTCTGCCGGCCGGACTCTGGGAATTATCGGCTTGGGTCGCATCGGCATGGCCGTGGCACGCCGGGCCCACGCCTTCGGTATGCAGATTCTGGCCTCTGGACGCGGGGCGCAGTCGCCTCACGCGCAGCAATTAGGTGTCACTGCAGCCACACCCGAGGACGTCATCACCGGCTCCGATATTCTCAGCCTGCACTGCCCGCTCACCACAGAGAACAAGCACATGATCGCCGCGGCACAACTGGAGAGTATGAAGCCGGGCAGCATCCTCATCAACACCGCCCGAGGACCCCTGGTAGATGAGGCCGCGCTGGCCGAGGCCCTGGCATCCGGGCATCTGGGCGGTGCCGGACTCGACGTTTTTGAGGATGAACCCAACGTCCACCCCCGGCTGCGCGAGCTCGACAATGTGGTACTGCTACCCCATATTGGTTCTGCCGGGGACGCGACGCGCAGGCAGATGGCAGAGCTGGTGATCCGCAACGTCGCCGCTGTCCTGCAGGGACAACCACCTGTGACTGAAGTGACCCTCTGAACGAGTCACCATGTTCCGCAGTGCGGGCTGCGGCAGTGGTCCCCACAGTGGGCTGATGTGTCACAGTGTGAAATATGTTCAAGGTTGAGTTCACGATGAGGTGCTTCAACCGCTACTTTGGGCACTGTGACACGCTTCCTCATCACCGCTGAGCAGCTCCACTCCAGGCTGCAGGATCCCACCACCACAGTCCTCGATGTCCGCTGGCGCCAGGACCGACCCGAAGGTCTACCGGAGTATCTGGGCGGACACATCCCCGGGGCGATTTTTGTCGATCTCGACTACGAACTCGCCGCCCCGGAGCGCCCAGCTGAAGAGGGCCGGCACCCACTTCCCGACCGGGAGACATTCGAACAGACGGTCCGGCGGTGGGGAATCAACGACGGCGACACCGTGGTGGTCTACGACGATCTGAAAAACCTCTCCTCAGCGCGAGCCTGGTGGCTGCTGCGCTGGGCAGGGTTCACTGATGTCCTCATCCTCGATGGATCTCTGCGGGCCTGGACCCGGGCCGGCTATGAGCTCGATACCGGGATCGAGATCCCTGAAGAAGGAAATGCTCAGGTCAGCCAGGGACACCTGCCCACTCTGGGATTGGAGGAGACCGAGCTCTTCCCTCAGCGCGGCACACTGCTCGATGCCCGCCCCGCTGACCGCTACACCGGGGAATACGACCCGCTGAGCCCCCGGCCAGGGCACATCCCCGGGGCGATCAGTGCCCCCGCCTCCGCAAGCCTCGACGAGCATGGGCGGTTCCTGCCCGCTGAACAACTCCGTGAACGGTACCTGCGGCTCGGTGTGGATCCGGATAAACCAGTGGCCGCCTACTGCACCTCCGGACTGCACTCCGCACATAGCGTGCTCGCCTTGAGTCTGGCCGGTTTCGAGGCGGTTCTCTACCCCGCTGGCTTCAGCCAGTGGACCCGACTCAGCGACCGCCGCGTCGCCGTGGGTCCCCAGCCGTGAGAACAGCTCAGGCGAACTGTATGAACAAACCTTACGGAGCCGACGTCGTCGTCATGGTTGCCCGCGTACCGTAGAGCGTATGTCCATTGAGACCGCACCCCCGAAGACCCCGCGCAAGCGTTCCGCCAAGCCCAACGGGCAGTGGAAGGTCGACGGCACTGAGCCACTGAACCACAACGAAGAGTTCAAGCAGGCAGACAACGGACTCAATGTCCGCCAGCGCATCGAGCAGATCTACTCCAAAGAGGGCTTCTCCTCGATCGATCCCGATGACCTGCGTGGGCGCTTCCGCTGGTGGGGTCTATACACCCAGCGCCGCCCGGGGGTGCCCGCCGGGGCGCACAATTCCCTGCCCCCAGAAGAGGTCGACGACGAGTACTTCATGCTGCGCATCCGGCTCGACGGCGGAGCGCTAAGCACCGAGCAGCTGCGCGTCATCGGGGAGATCTCCCGGGACTATGCCCGCAACACCGCAGATGTCACGGACCGGCAGAACGTCCAACTGCACTGGATACGGGTCGAAGACATGCCCGCTATCTGGCAGAAACTAGAGACCGTCGATCTGGGCACCACCGAAGCCTGCGGGGACACCCCCCGGGTGATCCTCGGTTCCCCGGTGGCGGGGATCTCCGCCGAGGAGATCATCGACCCCACCCCGGTCATTCAGGAAATCGCCCGCCGATACATCGGGGATCCAGACCTGGCGAATCTGCCACGGAAATACAAGTCCGCAGTGACCGGGCACCCCAGTCAGGATGTGGTGCACGAGACCAACGACTTCGGGCTGGTCGGAGTGGTCCACCCCGAACACGGCCCAGGCTACGACCTGTGGGTCGGTGGGGGACTGTCCACCAATCCGCGGCTGGCCGAACGGCTGGGGGCCTTCGTCACCGAAGAACAGGCCCCGGAGGTCTGGCACGCGGTGACTGCCTGCTTCCGGGATTACGGGTACCGCCGGCTGAGGAACAAGGCCCGGCTGAAGTTCCTGCTCAATGACTGGGGCCCAGAGAAGTTCCGCCAGGTCATCGAAGATGAATACCTCGGGTACAAGCTGACCGACGGTCCGGCCCCGCCGGCTCCCACCAGCCCGGGGGACCACGTTGGTGTTCACCCGCAGAAGGATGGCAAGTACTACATCGGGGCGGCTCCCGCGGTGGGACGAGTCAACGGACGCCTGTTGCTGAAACTGGCCGATCTGCTCGAAGCCCACGGTTCGTACCGGCTGCGGACCACCCCTCACCAGAAGATCGTGGTGCTTGACATCGCTGAAGACCACGTCGAGGCTGTGGTCGCGGGGCTGAAGAAGCTCGGTCTGGATCCCTCGCCGAGTGTGTTCCGTCGCTCCACGATGGCCTGCACCGGTATTGAGTACTGCAAGCTGGCCATCGTCGAAACGAAGCAAACCGCAGCCCGGGCCATCGGCCAGCTGGAGAAGCGGCTCGCCGACGTCGCCGACCAGCTGCCGGAACGACTCACCCTGCACATCAACGGGTGCCCCAACTCTTGTGCCCGTATCCAAACCGCGGATATCGGCCTGAAGGGGCAGTTGCTGCCCGGTGAGGACGGAGAGAAGACCCCTGGTTACCAGGTCCACCTGGGTGGGGGACTGGCTTCATCCGACCGGGAAGACCCCGGGCTGGGCCGGACCGTGCGCGGGCTGAAGGTCACCAGTGAAGGGCTCGTCGACTACGTCGAGAAGCTCATCCGCCGCTACCTGGCCACCCGCGAGTCCGCCGCAGAGACCTTTGGCACCTGGGCACACCGGGTAGAAGAAGATCTGCTGCAACACGAATGGAGCGATGACGCCGCGCTCCTACCCGCGGCGCGATAGTCCTGACAACCCCAAGGAGATGAGCCACCGATGAGTACTGCAACGGCTCTAGCCCCCGAAGCGCTCAAACGCCTCGCCGAAGACGGTGCCGACCAGCTGGGCTGGGATGCCCGAGCGGAGGACGTCATCGCTTGGGTGGCGACTCACTTCGACACCCGGGAAGTCGCCGTCGCCTGCTCCATGCAGGACGCGGTGTTACCGGCTATGGTCGCTGACCAGATTCCCGGCGTGGATGTTCTCTTCTTGGAGACCGGGTATCACTTTGCCGAGACAATCGCTGCCCGCAATGAGGTTGAGTACAGCCTGGACGTCAATATCGTCGATGTGAAGCCCAAGCTGACGGTGGCCGAGCAGGATGAACAGTACGGCAAGGATCTCTTCAGCCGGGACCCTGCGGCCTGCTGCCGCATGCGGAAGATGGAACCCCTGGGTGAAGCGCTGACCGGCTACAAGCTCTGGTTCACCGGCGTGCGCCGGGACGAGGCACCGACCCGGACCAATACCCCTTTGATCACCTGGGATGATCTCCACGGCCTGGTGAAGGTCAACCCCCTGGCCACCTGGAGCTTTGACGACTTGGTCGGCTATGCCACCGAGCACTCTGTGCCGGTGAACATGCTGCTACAGCACGGGTACCCCTCCATTGGGTGCAAACCGTGTACCCGCCCTGTGGCCCCGGGAGAGGATCCGCGCGCTGGCCGTTGGGCCGGAACCGGCAAGGTGGAATGCGGGATCCACACCACCGACGCCACTGGCTGAACCCGCCTCGTCTGTCCACGCCCTGACTTCCCCACGCACCGCATAAAGGATGCCGATGAACACCACCACCGCTCCTGAGCAAGCACCGCCCACGCGGCCGGACTCTGTCCTGTCCGCGGCCGGCACCACGGCTCTGGCCCGCCTGGAAGCTGAAGCCATCCATATCATCCGAGAAGTGGTGGCCGAGTTCGACCGCCCCGCCATGCTCTTCTCCGGGGGCAAGGACTCGGTGGTCATGCTGCACCTGGCGGCCAAGGCGTTCTGGCCGGGGAAGATTCCCTTCCCCGTGGTGCACATCGACACCGGACACAACTTTCCCGAGGTCCTCGAATTCCGGGATCGGACGGTGGAGCGGCTCGGTTTACGCCTGGTGGTCGGCTCGGTTCAGGAACTCATCGACTCCGGCGAACTCCAGGAACGGGCTGATGGCACCCGCAACCCCCTGCAGACGGTGCCGTTGCTTCGGACCATCGCGGAGAACAGATTCGATGCCGTCTTCGGCGGCGCGCGGCGGGATGAGGACCGTGCCCGCGCTAAGGAGCGGATCCTCTCCCTGCGGGATGAGTTCGGTCAGTGGGATCCCCGCTCGCAGCGCCCGGAGCTGTGGAATCTCTACAACGGTCGGCACAAGCCGGGTCAGCATGTCCGTGCTTTTCCCATCAGCAACTGGACTGAGCTCGATGTCTGGCGCTATATCGCCTACGAGAACATCGAACTGCCTCCGCTGTACTACGCCCATGAGCGCGAGGTCTTCCACCGCGACGGAATGATCCGTGCAGTAGGCCCGTTCAGCCAGCCTGCTCCGGATGAACCCACAGAAGTGCTCCAGGTCCGGTACCGGACGGTGGGGGATATGTCATGCACCGGGGCCGTGCTCTCCAATGCAGTGAACAATGACCTCGTGCTGCGGGAAGTCGCCGAAGCCACAGTCACCGAACGTGGCGCCACGCGCGCAGATGACCGCCTCTCTGAGGCTGCCATGGAGGACCGGAAGAAAGACGGGTACTTCTAAATGACCACTGCCCCCGCCGAGACCGCTGCTCCTTCCGGGACACTGTTCCGCCTGGCCACTGCCGGAAGTGTCGATGACGGTAAGTCCACCCTGGTGGGTCGTCTGCTGCATGATGCACAGGCGATCCTCTCCGATCAGTTGGCCGCAGTGGCCCGCACGTCTGCTGAACGCGGATTCGGAGAAGCCTTCGACGCCGACGACCAGCCTCTGGATCTCGCGTTGCTGACGGACGGGTTGCGTTCCGAGCGGGAGCAGGGCATTACTATCGACGTCGCTTACCGGTACTTCGCTACCGACAAGCGCAGTTTTGTCCTGGCTGACTGCCCGGGTCATGTGCAGTACACCCGCAATACGGTCACCGGCACCTCCACTGCTGATGCGGTGGTGCTGCTGGTCGATGTGCGCAACGGGGTGGTGGAGCAGACCCGGCGTCACTTGGCGGTGGCCACTTTGCTGCGCGTTGAGCACATCATCGTCGCTGTGAATAAGATCGACGCCGTCGACTACAGTGAGGCTGCTTTCCGCGCCGTCGAAGAGGACATTCAGCGGGTTGCCCGCGAGTTGTGGGCCCAGAATTCCGGGGACGCTGCTGTCACAGCACCGATCGTGGTTCCGGTCTCGGCGCTACGTGGGGACAATGTTGTCAACGTCTCCGAGCGCACCCGGTGGTACAGCGGCGAGGCGCTGTTGCCGATTTTGGAACAACTCCCCGATGCTGACGCCGAACACCGGCGTCAGGAGCCGCTGCGGCTGCCGGTGCAGACTGTGATTCGCCCCCAGGGTGGTTTGGCTCCCGACGCCGATCCGGACTCCTTCACCGATTTCCGCGGCTACGCCGGGCAGATCGCGGCGGGGACTCTTCGCCCGGGTGATCGGGTACGCATCCAGCCGGGACACCACACCGCCGAAGTCACCGCTGTACGCCGGACTGACCTTCAACGGGACCTCGTTCCCGGGGAAGCGGCCTTAGCGGGGGAGTCGGTCGTCGTTGAACTCAGTGAGAATTACGACGTCGCCCGCGGGAGTTTACTCAGTGCCGTGGAGTCTGCTGCGCAGGAGCGTGACGAGCTGACCGTGCGCCTGGCCTGGCTCCACGAAAAACCACTCACGCCCGGAGCACGCGTGCTGTTCAAGCACGGAACAGCAACGGTCAAGGCACTGGTCACCGAGATTTCTGACCGTTTGGACCTCACGACCCTGACCGCCCAGCCAGCAGCGCAGCTAAACCTCAATGACATCGGAACCGCCACAGTGAAGTTGGCCGCGGCGTTACCGGTGGATGATTATGCGGCTTCCAAACGCACCGGTGCTTCTTTGCTCATTGACCCGGCCGACGGCAACACGCTGGCTGCTGGGCTCATCAGCCTGCCCCAGGCCACCGACGACGCCGAAACCGAAACAGACGAGGACTGGCTCAGCTCCTAACGCCTTACCTCCGGCATCGCTGAATCCCCGCAGAATCCCCGAACGGGGCACCGCCGAATCCATTGCCTCACTATCGAATCTATGTTCGAATAGTGGGGTGCGGTGGAAAGAGCAGAAAGTCGATGAGGCCAGCGATGCAGCGAACCCTGCCATACCCCTCATTCCCCTGAAGGGGTTACTGCGCAGCGTCCGGACCCCCGAGTTCGAGGGTGTCACCTTCCATGAAATCGCGGCGAAAACCGCACTCAATAGAGTGCCAGCGGCTTCGAACATGCCCTTCACCTGGACGGTGAATCCCACCCGAGGATGCCTGCACTCCTGTGTGTACTGCTTCGCTCGGAAGACTCACAGCTACCTGGACATGGACACTGGCCGGGATTTCGATACTCAGATCGTGGTCAAAACGAACGTCGATCACGTTCTTCGAGCTGAACTGGCGAAACCAACATGGGGCCGTGAGCACGTCGCCCTTGGCACCAATACCGACCCATACCAGCGGGTCGAAGGGCGCTACCGGCTCATGCCGGGCATCATTCAAGCACTGGCCGAATCGGGTACTCCCTTCTCCATCCTCACCAAAGGCCCTCTGTTGAAGCGCGACCTTCCCCTCCTGAGGGAAGCGGCCCAACAGGTCCCGGTCTCTATCGGCGTCTCCCTGGCCATCCTGGATCCGGCCCTCCAACAAAGCGTGGAGCCCGGAACACCGGATGCCCGGGCGCGGCTGGGACTCATTCGAGCCATCGCCGAGGCGGGGCTGGACGTCAATGTCATGGCGATGCCGATCCTGCCCTGGCTCACGGATTCGCTCGACCACCTCGACGCACTCCACGCCCGCCTGGCCGAGGCTGGAGCCAGCTGGGTCACCACCGGGGCGCTGCACTTACGGCCCGGAGCGCGGGAATGGTGGATGCAGTGGCTGCAGGCCGAATACCCGCAGTTGGTTCCCAAGTACCGCTGGCTATACCGCGGCACCCGGGGAGGATTCACCACCTACGCCCGGCAGGACTATCGCGACTGGTTGACCACCCAAGCACGAGACGCCCGACGTCGGCACGGGTTCGAGAAACGCACCCGCATGCCTTGGCGGGCACGGGCCGACCCCGCCAAGGGTCCAGGCGCGCTTGAAGAGACCCCACTGGCGGCACCACCTCAGCCGGCACTGTTCTGACACATCCAGCGCAATTTCATTGCGAGATGCAACAATGCAGTCATGACTTTTGCGCAGGCTGAGAACTTCACAACCCGCCCGACCCTTCAGGGCAGTTTCGGCATGTCCGCTTCCACTCACTGGCTAGCCACTGGGGCTGCCCAGTCCGTGCTGGAACGCGGTGGTAATGCCTTTGACGCCGCAGCTGCTGGGGCATTTGTTCTGCACGTGGTTGAACCTCACCTCAACGGGCCTGGGGGAGAGGTCCCGGCGATTTTCACCACCGCAGAACAACCCCACACCCCGCGGGTGCTCATGGGCCAAGGCCCGGCACCAGCTCGGGCAAGCATTGAACATTATCGGGCCCTTGGCTTAGAGACAGTGCCGGGTGCCGGTGGACTGGCTGCTCCCATTCCTGGCGCGGTGGACGCCTGGTTACTGCTGGTTCGGGATCACGGTGTCGCCACCCTGGAAGAAGTCCTCGGATACGCCATCTACTATGCCGCCGAGGGCCACCCCATCTTGCCCCGCGTGGCATCCGCCCTCGCCAGTGTTGAAGAGCTCTTCACCGAACACTGGCCCTCCTCTGCAGAGGTCTGGCTCCCCGAAGGCCGCGTTCCAGAAGCCGGAGAGACGATCACCAACCCGGCCTACGCCCAGTTGCTACGCGACCTCATCGCTGCAGGAGAAAACGCCGCTAGCAGGGAAGACGCCATCGATGCGGCCCGTACCGAATGGAAGAAACGTGTGGGCGAAGCCGCCGAACGGCACCTCTCCGTACCGCACCGCCACGCTGACGGTGGTGACTACGCCGGAGTCATCACCGCTGAGGACGTGACGTCCTTTAACGCCGGCTATGAAGATCCCGTCACCATCGAATTCCGTGGGTACACCATTGCCAAGACCGGCCCGTGGGGCCAGGGGCCGGTGCTGTTGCAGACCCTCAAAATCCTGGAAGGGTACGACGACGCCGAACTTGATCCCAGCACCGAACGGGGTGCCCACCTGATCCTGGAGGCACAGAAACTCGCCTTCGCTGACAGAGACACCTACTACGGAGACACTGACGTCAACCTGACGTACTTGCTTTCTGATGAGTACGCAGCCGCCCGCCGGGAACTCATCACGGAAGAAGCCTCTGCACAGTTCCGCCCCGGGGATGTCCCCGGGACACCGAAGGTGTTGCCGCGGTTGGTTGAGGTCGGCCAGGAGGAGATGCAGAAGACCGCCGGCACCGGTGAACCCACTGTGGCAAAGAGTGGGGAGACCAAGGGCGATACCTGCCATATCGACGTCGTCGACGCTGCAGGCAACATCATCTCCGCCACACCATCTGGTGGTTGGTTCCAGGCCTCCCCGACGATCCCGGAGCTCGGCTTCCCTCTGAGTACTCGACTGCAGATGAGCTGGTTGGATCCAGAGTCCCCCTCCGCCTTGGCTCCGGGCAGGCGCCCCCGAACCACGCTGACACCCACCTTGGTCCTCAAAGACGGTGCGCCGATCCTGGCACTGGGCACTCCCGGGGGTGACCAACAGGAACAGTGGCAGCTGCCGATGTTGCTGCGCATCCTTCTGGGCGGGCACAGTATCCAGCAGGCTTTGGACGCGCCCACGTATCACTCGACGTCGTTACCGGGATCTTTCTGGCCACGCACCTGGGAGCCCGGTGGCGCCGTCGTCGAATCCCGCTTGGGTCACCAGGTGATCGAGGGTCTGCGCCGGCGGGGACACCGAATCACCGAGGTCGATGGCTGGTCGTTGGGGCGTATGTCCGCTGTGGCCCGGGATCCGCGCACCGGTCAACTCAGTGCCGGTGCTAACGCCCGCGGTGCGCAGGGGTACGCAGCCGGTCGGTAGATCTGGGAGAATAAGACCATGAGCGATGAGGTCATCAAGATCAACGCAATCACTGTTCCCGAGGACACCGGAGACGAACTGGGTAAGCGCTTCGCCGCCCGCCAGGGGTCGATGGAAGGTACCCCCGGTTTCCGCGGCTACGAGTTGCTCAAGCCCACTGACGAGCGCAACGTGTGGCTGGTCCTGACCCGGTGGGATTCGGAGGAGGACTTCACCGCATGGCGGGAATCTCAGCAGTTTGCCAGGTCTCACGGGCACAACGACGGCGATGAGCCACAGAAGAAGCCGGTGGGCGCTTCCAGTGAACTGTGGAGTTACACCGTCTTCACCACGGGGTAGAACCCGTCAGCTAGGTACGCCGGTGCAAATACTGGTAGCCTAGATCGGTCGTCATCACGGCGACCCCGCCTCCGTAGCTCAGGGGATAGAGCGTTGGTTTCCGGTACCAAAGGCCAGAGGTTCGAATCCTCTCGGGGGCACCATGTGAAGTGTCAGGACATCGTTCCGCGATTGTCCTGGCACTTTGTCGTTCCGAGGTTCCGCGCTGGGATCGTGGACGTTAGCCGGACACCCCGAGCAGGGGGGTCAATTCAGCGGACCGAGAAGATGGTTCGCCAGCGTACGGTGCGCTGATTCGTCGTCCGAAGGGTGATGGACCCCCGCCAAAGCGTCCCGGTAGAGCCGACTAAGCTCTGAGGTCCGGTGGTACTGAGCGCCACCGCTGACACCCAGAGCCGTGTCCAACACCGCCCGTGCCGTCCGGGTAGCGCTGGTGCGCAATGCCACCAAACGAGGGAACCAGCCAGTTCCATGGTCGGCCCCGGCCTCCACATCGGAGGCGATCTGACGCAGCTGAGCCTCCAGCGCCAGTTGCTGCAAGTGAGCCTCGGCCAGTTTGTACCGGATATCCGGGTCCCGATCCAGACTCTCACCGGTGCTCAGGGCGGTGCGTGCCGCCACATGCTGAGCCCCTAACTCCACGGCCCGATCACCCAGACCGGTGTACACCGCAGCCAGCAGAGTCAGGAACGAGGAAAAGATCGCGAACACCAAAGGGTCAGCATTCGGACCCACTGGAAGCCGACGCACAATTCGCTCTGCCGGAACACGGGCACCTTCCAAAGCCGTGGCGTGGGACTGGGTGGCCCGCATGCCGAGCATGTCCCAGTTCTCCACGGTGTGCCACCCGGCAACCTCCCGCTCCAGGAACCCAAAGATCAGAGGCTTCTCATCCTCAGCCCCTGTAGCGGCGACATCCTTACCGAAGAGACCCAGCCGGGTCCACACCGGAGCCAGGGTGGTGAAAATCTTGGTCCCGGTAAAGGTGACTGAGCCGTCGTCGTGCGTTTGCGCCTGCGTGGTGGAGTCAAAGAGCACCGCATCATTGCCCGCCTCGGAGATCCCGAAAGCAAAAATATGACCCTCAGCGGCCTCGGTGAGTACCTGCTCAAACTCACCGGCCCCACCGGCGACCATCTGCCGGGCTACCGCCACCCACACGTGGTGCATATTCACCGACAATGACGTCGCCGGAGCATATGCAGCCAACAGCCGCTGAGCCTGAACCAGAGTGGGGAAGTTCCATCCCAGCCCGCCGTACTCAGCAGGAACCAAGGCGCGCAGATATCCGGCAGCCTGCAACTCGTCGAGGTCTTCATAGCAGAACTCGTTACGCGCGTCATAGTCGGCGGCTCGGCCGCGGATCCGCTCCAACAACTCCGGTGTCAACACCTGGTGTGCACTCATGGCTCTCCTCGCCCTGCTGTGTCAATCCTGCTCTTCTTAACCTGCTCAACCTGCAGCCCGCTCAACCTGTTGAGCCCACTGTGACCCAGCGGAGAGCTCCGAGTGCGTTTACGGCACTCGGGCGGTCCACTCCGGGCTGCTGAATTTCTCAGCGGCAAGGGCCTCGGCGCGTTGCAGCTCTTCCTCACGCAGACTCGCCACCGTCGCCCCGTACTGACCGACGAACGTCTCGATGAAGACATCCATAATCTCCTCGCGACTCATGCCGGTCTGCCGCCGCAGCGGGTCCACACGTTTCACCGCCGAGCGGATACCCTTATCCGAAATCTTCTCCCGGCCGATCCGCAGCAGCTGCACCATGCGTTCGGCATCGATGTCATAACTCATCGTCACGTGGTGCAGCATCCCGCCATTGGCCAGCCGCTTCTGGGCCGCACCCCCGATCTTGCCTCCCGGGGTGCCATCAACAACCGAGACGATGTCATTGAGTGGTTTGTACACCGCCTGTACTCCCACGGTCTGCAACGCGTGCATCACCCAGCTGTCCAGGAAGGGGTACGAATCGGCGAAACTGAGCCCATCGACCAGCGACTGGGGAAAACACAGCGAATAGGTGATGCAGTTGCCCGCCTCCATGAACATCGCTCCGCCACCGGAGATACGACGCACGACGACGGCTCCCAGCTCATCAGCAGCCTTGAGGTCCACTTCATTGGCCAGGGACTGAAAAGACCCAATGACCACAGCCCGCTCCGACCAATCCCACAGCCGCAGCAGTGGAGGTCTCCGCCCGGCACCGACCTCCTCAGTGAGCACCTGATCCAGTGCAGCATTGACCGCGATGGGTAGCGTCACCGGCGGTAACACCTCCCAGGTGTGATCCTCCCACCCTGTGGCCCGACCCAAGGCGCGGCGCACTGCGGTAGCGACCGCTTCGGCGTCGAACCCAATCAGCTGCGCACCGGCCGGTAATCCCGCGTTCACCGCGTTGATGATGTCCGCCCGCGAGGCCGAAGTGGGTAACCCGGTCAGGGACTCGTTGAGAGCGAAGAGGGCATCATCGGGCTCTAAGAAGAAATCCCCGTTGATCGATGCCCGGGAAATGACCCCGGAACTGCGAGCATCGGCAGTGACCTGCAGGTCGGCCACCACGAGTTTGCCCCCGGGGACTTTGTACTCACCGTGGAAGGAATCTGCACCACCGTCTGTGGGGGAGAGGCCGTCAGGCTGGTCCATGAGGCCAGCCTAAACCCACAGGACAGCGGCTTCATCCTTTCACCTGAACTCCAGGTCAGCGTGGTGGTGTGGACAGACATCATGAGGTCGAGACCATACGAAGGAGTACCAGATGCGCATCGCCATCGTAGGAGCCACCGGTAACACCGGGACCGCCCTGTTGGAGGATCTCGCCGGGCGTGAGGCAGTGACCGGACTGCTGGGCATCGCTCGCCGCTTACCGGATACCTCCGCAGACCCCTACCGGGCGGCCGAATGGGCCACTGTGGACATCCAGTTCCCCGAATCCCGGGAACGCTTAGCTGAGCTCTTTACCGGTTACGACGCGGTGATCCACCTAGCCTGGCTTATCCAGCCGAACTCCAAACGGGAGCTGCTGCGCCGAGTCAACGTCGACGGCACTCGGCATGTCCTCTACGCAGCCGCCGACGCCGGAGTGAAGCACATCGCCGTAGCCTCCTCCGTAGGTGCCTACTCACCGGTGGAAGACGCCCAGCCCCGCGATGAATCCTGGCCGACTGAAGGGATCCCCACCTCGCACTACAGCGTGGACAAAGCCGCCCAGGAGCGCATCTGTGACGCGTTCGAAGCAGACCATCCGGACATCACCCTGGCCCGTCTGCGTCCGGGGTTGATCTTCCAGGCTGGTGCCGGCTCGGAGATCCAGCGTTACTTCGCCGGACGCTTCGCCCCCATGGGGTTGCTCAGTCATCTACGGTCCCTCCAGCCGGGAGCATTGCCGGTGCCGTTGCCTGCCGGGATCCGAACCCAAGCGGTCCACGCCCGGGATGCGGCTGCCGCCTATGCTCAGGCGGTGCTGAGTGGGGCCCACGGCGGGTACAACATCTGTGCCGATGACCTCCTCGACGCCGAGGTCATCGCCGGAACTCTCACTAACGCCGGCACGGCTGGTAGTAAGACCATCCCGCTGCCGGCCAAAGCCGTACGCGAAGCGGTCAAACTCGCTCACCGCAGTCATGTCCTTCCCATGGACGAAGGATGGCTGGACATGGGCACTCGGGCCCCGGTGATGTCCAATGCCAAGGCCCGCCAGGACCTGAAGTGGCAACCCACGATGACCGGGGCCCAGGCACTGGCTGAACTGCTCGAAGGCATGGGGGAGGGGACTGGCTCGGAATCGGTGCCGATGCGACCTCGGCGTCGTGCGCGCACACCCTATCCGCACCCCTTACCGCCAGAGGATCATGTGCTCGACGACGACATCGACGCCGACTTGATGCGTCAGTACCTCAATGATCACCTCTCCGGTGCCACCGCCGGTCTGCAGCGGATTCGTTCCATGGCCGATGACTTCGTCGACACCCCGGTCTATCCACAGTTGTCCTCGGTGGCCGAGCAGATCGCCGGGGAACACGCCTGGCTCGCCGAGCTCATCGAGCGGCAAGGGTTCACCCGACCGGCGGTCATGGCACCGCTGGCCTGGGCGGGGGAACGGGTTTCCCGCTTGAAGCCATACGGAACGCTGCCACTGAAGCGCTCGCCGTCGTCGTTAGTTCTGGAAACCGAACTGATGATGGGGGCGATCACCGCCAAACGCCAGGGGTGGAAAGTCATCGCCGATCACGCCGAGCAGCTCGGCGTCCGCCGCCAGGATGCCGAAGAACTCATTGCCGCCGCGGCCGAGCAGCGCCGCCAGCTCGAGGAG
Organism: Nesterenkonia alba DSM 19423; assembly: GCF_000421745.1. Classification (GTDB taxonomy): domain Bacteria; phylum Actinomycetota; class Actinomycetes; order Actinomycetales; family Micrococcaceae; genus Nesterenkonia; species Nesterenkonia alba. The sequence goes on along the minus strand of NZ_ATXP01000004.1, from coordinate 200,170 downwards.
GTCCATCGCTACGCCCGCCGGCGGGCCTACCGCACCGGCGTGGAGACCCTTACCCCGCAGTTGTGAAACGGGCACGTCACACAGCGATCTCCAATTATGAGTTACTCAGAATAAGGGTAGACTGGGCAGCGTCCACCCAGATCACTGAGGGATTAAGGAGAGTCAGTTGGCAGACAACGACCAGATCCTCACCACTCGACAGGGCCACCCTGTCCAGAACAACCAGAACCAGCGCACCGTTGGGTCCCGCGGACCGGCGACCTTGGAGAACTACCACTTCCTGGAGAAGATCTCCCACTTCGACCGTGAGCGCATCCCGGAGCGTGTGGTCCACGCCCGCGGGTTCGTGGCCTACGGCGAGTTCGAGGCCACCGGCAAGATCGGTGACGAGCCAGCCAGCAAGTACACCCGGGCCAAGCTCTTCCAGGAGCCGGGCAAGAAGACTGAACTAGCGATCCGCTTCTCCACGGTGATCGGCGGTCGGGACTCCTCGGAGGTGGCTCGGGACCCCCGCGGTTTCGCCGTGAAGTTCTACACCGAAGACGGCAACTGGGACTTGGTGGGTAACAACCTGGCGGTGTTCTTCATCCGCGACGCCATCAAGTTCCCTGATGTCATTCACTCGCTGAAGCCGGACCCGGTGACCTTCCGGCAGGAGCCCAACCGCATCTTCGACTTCATGAGCCAGACGCCGGAGTCGATGCACATGCTCACCCACCTCTTCAGCCCCCGCGGCATCCCGGCGACCTACCGCCACATGGAAGGTTTCGGGGTCAACACCTACAAGATGGTCAACGCCGAAGGTGAGACCGTCCTGGTGAAGTACCACTGGCACCCCCGCCAGGGTGTGGCCTCACTGACCGAGGAGGAAGCCGCCAAAGTGCAGGGTCAGGACCTGGGCTCGGCTTCGAAGGACCTCTACGAGGCCATCGAGCGCGGCGACTACCCGCAGTGGGACCTCTACGTGCAGATCATGGAAGACCACGAGCACCCCGAGCTGGACTGGGACCCGCTGGACGACACCAAGATCTGGCCCGAGGACCAGTTCCCGCTGCGGCACGTGGGTGTGATGACCCTGAACCGCAACGTCCAGGACTTCCACAATGAGAACGAGCAGATCGCTATGGGCACCGGTGTCCTGGTCGATGGCCTCGACTTCTCTGATGACAAGATGCTGGTGGGCCGGACGTTCTCTTACTCCGACACTCAGCGTTACCGTGTGGGTCCGAACTACCTGCAGCTGCCGGTTAACCAGCCCAAGGGACGCAAGGGCGCGGTCTACACCAACCAGCGCGGCGGTGAGATGAGCTACGGAGTGGACCTGCACCCGAACCAGAACCCGCACATCAACTTTGAGCCCAGCATCCACAACGGGCTCACCGAGGCGGAGAAGAAGCCCAACAACCCGCCGGAGATCCGCGGTCAGCTCACCCAGTCCAACCTGGACCGTCGCAACGACTACCTACACGCCCGTGGCCGGTACAACACCATGAACGACTGGGAGCGTGACGAACTGGTCAACGTGCTCGGCGGCATGCTCGCCGACTGCGAGCGGGACGTCCAGGAGCGGATGATCTGGCACTTCTTCATGGTCCACGATGACTACGGCAAGCGCGTGGGCGAGAAGATCGGCATCACCGCGGAGGATGTCAAGCACCTCCAGCCGCTGCCTACACAGAAGCTCACCGATGAGGAGCTCAAGCGCCTGGAGAACCTCGGTCACAACGGTGACGTCATTGATCCCACACAGTGGGGACAGTGGACCTCATCTGTGGTCAACCACCAGGTCGACGCCGAGTCGGTGCTCTCCGGCACACTCGGTAACCTCGAGTACACCCGCTGAGGTTAGATCCCGGCATTGAGGCCAGCCGAGTCGGATAGTTCTCACGCGATTCGCTGGCCGTGCAGTCCGCTGACTAGGCGGAATGTCCACACATGACAAGGGTGGCGGGGGAGTACATCTCCTCCGCCACCCTTTCTGTGTCCTCTACGATAGTTGTACAACCGGCAGCAAGTAGTAGCGAGGCAGCGGGGTACACCACGTGGCAGAGACATACACCAATTGGTCAGGCAGCATCCGATTCACACCGCGGCGCTACGCCGCCCCCGGCAGTTCGCGGGCGGTTCAACGGCTGGTTCGCCGCGCGCGGCGGCGAGGAGAAACCTTGCGGCCGGTCGGGTCGGGGCACTCGTCCACACCGATCCTTACTACCGAGGACACTCTCGTTTCTCTGGATAAGCTCACTGGCGTCGTCGCCGCTGATCCTGGGCAGTCCCGCGCCCAGGTGCTACCGGGAACGAAACTTCGAGTGTTGGGTGCCGAACTGGCCGAACACGGCTTGGCCATGGAGAACCTCGGCGACGTCGACTACCAGGCCATTGCCGGGGCCTTATCGACCGGAACACACGGTTCCGGCATCACCTTAGGGAATCTTTCCTCCACGGTGCTTGGCGGTCGACTGGTCAACGGACTGGGGGAGGAGGTCCCCTTCGGTGTCGATGCCGGGGAAGATGCAGACCATGACCTGTTGCGGGCCGCCCAGCTGTCTCTTGGCACCCTGGGAATCCTCACGTCACTGACTCTGCGCGTAGAGGAGTTCTACCAGTTGCACCGGCAGAACTGGATCACCCATATCGACTGGGTACTGGAGCACTTCGAACAGCTAGTAGAAACCAACCGCAGTATGGACTTCTACTGGTACCCACGCAGCGACATGGCCCAAGTCCGGATGCTCAATAAACCCGGGCAGGAACCGGACCTTGTTCCGCCGGGACGGCTGAAAACAGACATCATCGGCCCTTCCTATGAGGTCATCCCCAATGATCGCCACCTGCCCTTTGAAGAGATGGAGTACATGCTCCCCTTCGACACCGAGCTGGAGGCCTTCCGGGAAGTCCGACAGCGGGTCAAAACCAAACACCGCGCCCGAGTGGGCTGGCGGGTCTTGGTCCGCACGATCGCCCCGGACACCGCCATGCTCTCCAATGCGCAACAGCGCCGAACCATGACCATTGCGCTCCTACAGAACAACACCCTGCCGTTTAAGGAGTACTTCGATGACATGGAGCCGCTTTTCCGCACCTTCGGTGGACGGCCGCACTGGGGGAAGAAACACACTCTGAAAGGCAACGAGTTGGCCGAACTGTACCCCGAGTGGGAGGAGTTCCACCGGATCCGTCGGCGCATGGACCCTGATGGGGTGTTCATGAACGACTATCTGCGCGAGCTCTTCGGCGAGAAGGAGAAATGATGGGACTGTTCACCAGTGACCGCGATGCTGCCGCAGGCGATGGCCGCACCCGCTGGGTGTTTTCCGTGGGATTCGCGCCAAGCCAAAGCACTGGAGAAGAACCGGAGTTCACCTCACGGAACACCCTCTGCCTCCTCAACACCGGGCAGCGGGAGGCCTGTGTCCAGCTGATGATCTACTACGAAGACGCCGCTCCCGTGGGGCCTTACGAGATCCCGGTTGCTGCGCAGCGGGTCAAGCACCAGCGGATCAACGACCTCATTGACCCGGCAGCAGTATTCCTCGACACCCCCTATGGCCTGGTGGTCTCATCCGATGAACCCATCATCGCCCAGCTGTACTACCTCGACTCCCGTAACGGGCATCTGGCGGTATCGCACATTAACCCGGCACCGATGTAACTACTCTGCGCCCTTCCCGCCCTTCAGCAGACATGGCGACGCCGCCGGGTTCTTACACACCCGACGGCGTCTGACGACTAGCCTGGGCAGAATTGCTCCGTGGTCGAGGGTCAGTCAGTGGTTACGCAGAGCGTCGATGAGTTCGTCCTTGGTCATATCCGAGTAACCGGTGACACCGACGTCCTTGGCCTTGTCCCGCAGCTCATCTACAGTCCAGTCTTCGTACTGCGGTGAGCTGCCGCCCTTCTTGCCCTGGGTGTCGCGGCCCTCCTTGTTCGCAGAGTTGGCGATGCGGGCGGCTTTTTCCTTCGAATAGCCCTGCTCTTCCCGCAGTTTCTCGTAGAGTTCCTCATCCTTCACACTGGAACGTGCCATGAGGTTTCACCTCCTTGATGTGATCGCATGCCAGTCGCACTCTCGATGAGGACAATGCGTCCTCAGAATGGTTTTCCGCCGGTCACTGGGATAACCGCACCGGAGGTGTAGGAAGCCTCCTCACTGGCCAGGTACACATAGGCACCGGCCAGTTCGGCCGGCTGACCCGGACGGTCCAGGGGAGTGTCAGTGCCGAACTGGGCCACCTTGTCCTCCGGGAAACCAGTGGCCGGAATGAGCGGAGTCCAAATGGGGCCAGGAGCCACGGCGTTCACCCGAATTCCCTTCGGACCCAGCTCTGTGGCCAGGGCCTCAGTGAAGGCCTTCTGTGCGGATTTCGTCATCGCGTAATCCAGAAGACCCGAGGCGGGATTCTCCGCCTGAACTGACGTCGTCGTAATGATGGATGAACCCGGCTGCAGGTGGGGGACTGCTTCCTTGGCCACGGCGATGTGAGCCACCAGGTTGGTGTCGAAGACCTTGCGCACCTCCTCAATGGAGATCTTGTCGATACCCTCACGTGCTTTCTGATAGGCGGCATTGAGGATCACTACATCCAGCCCGCCGAGGTCCTTCAGAGCATTGCCGACCACCCCTTCGGCCGCACCATCGGTGCGTAGGTCAGTGGCATAGGCGTGCCCACGGCGGCCGGCATCGTGCACATACCGGAGGGTCTCTTCGGCGTCTTCCTTCTCTTCAGGAAGATGCACAATGGCGACGTCGGCTCCCTCACGGGCATAAGCGATAGCCACCGCCCGCCCAATACCGGAGTCACCACCGGTGATGAGCGCGCGTTTGCCCGCCAACCGCCCGTGACCGATGTACGACTCCTCGCCGTGGTCAGGGTCGGGGTGAGTCTCCGAGGTCAGACCCGGCTGACCAATGTCCTCATGCTTGGGGTAGTCATCGTGCTTGTACTTCGTTGTGGGGTCCTGCTGAGTGTGTTCAGTCATCGTGTCCTCCTTCGGTTGAGATGACGCGGTCACGCATGGTGCTGTCACCGAGATCCAGCGGTGGCTCATGCCCTCGGATCGAGGACCACTTTGATGCAGCCATCCTCCTTCTTCTGGAACATCTCGTAAGCCTCAGGTGCCTGGTCCAGGGGGAGGTGATGAGTGACGAAATCATCGACACCCAGGGGATCGGTGGGGTCTTCAACCAGCGGCAAGATCTCATCGACCCAACGCCGCACATTCGCCTGCCCCATAGTCACCTGAATCTGCTTGTCGAACAGAGTCAACATCGGCAGGGGAGAGGCCTGCCCACCATAGACACCGGAAAGACTGACGGTACCGCCGCGACGCACCAGATCGATAGCGGTGTATAGCGCGGCCAATCGGTCCATACCCACGGTGTTCATCATCGGCTGGCTGAGCTTCTCCGGTAGAAACTGCGCCGTCAGCTGAGCGAATTTCGCACCAGCGGACTGCATGTCACCGTGCGCTTCCATCCCGACGGCGTCAATCACCGCGTCCGGGCCGCGCCCTTCAGTGGCATCACGGATCGCCGTCACCGAGTCCTCCGTATTGTCATAAACGAGGATCCCGTGCCGGGCAGCCATATCGCGGCGTTCACGCTCTGGTTCGATCGCATAGACAGTCATCCCGAGATGCTTGGCGATGCGAGCCGAGAACTGACCGATCGGACCCAGACCGATCACCGCAACACTGTCGCCAGGCTGACGCTGCGCATAGGCCACCGCCTGCCACGCCGTGGGCAACACATCGGAAAGGAACAAATATCGGTGGTCGGGGAGTTCCTCACCGACCTTGATAGGACCAAAGTCGGCATGCGGAACCCGCAAGTACTGCGCCTGTCCGCCAGGAACTGCACCGTAGAGCTGCGAATAGCCGAACAGGCGAGCGCCCATGCCGTGTTCGCTGACCTGGGTGGTCTCACACTGGGTCATCAGCCCCTGCGTGCAGTAGAAGCACCCCCCGCACGCAATCTGAAAGGGGACCACGACGCGATCGCCCACCCGCAGATTGGACTCCGGGCCGGCTTCAACGACACGCCCCATGGGCTCATGACCGACGATGTCACCCTCGGTCATGAACGGCCCCAAGACCTCATACAAGTGAAGATCAGAACCGCAGATCGCGGTAGAAGTCACTTCGATGACGACGTCGTTAGGCTGCTGAATCGTAGGATCTGGGACAGTCTCCACGGACATCTTCCGGGTTCCTTGCCACGTGACTGCTTTCATCCTCCGCCTCCTGCGGTCGGGTGCAATCCAGGACAACGATTCCCACCCTAGGGGGCTAGACCTTGCAGCCGACTGGACATCACCCGGCTATTGCATCAGAGTTTCCGCAGGTCAGAGGCGAGTCAAGAAGGCAGGCTCGACACAGCATGAGGGGAGTGACGGCGTCGTCGTTATGTCAACATCATGGCGTGACCCTGGACCGACGCCGAGCACGGACGAGACCCAGTAAAAGCAGGCGAGAGCCCAGCAGAAAGACCAACAGCGTCCCCGTTGCGACCCCAATGAAACTCAACTGAACCCCGCCATCAGTCAGAAAATAACGCAGCATCATCCCGACTGCGACTGTGACAAGCACCGTAAAAACACCACAAGGCCACAGATTCAACGGATGCTTCCAGGTGAAACTCAGCCACCAGGCCGCCACCAAACCCACCAGGAACGGCCAGGCTGTAGAAACAATGTCGACAGGGGCCAGGCCCGTCTGGTGGGAGCGATTACCCAACGCGGCAAAGATCACCACCAACACCGCATCCAGGCCGAAGATCGACGCCGTGACACCCACGGAGTAATCCATCGGGGAGCGGAAGATCTCAACCTCGCGGTCACCGGAGCTATCAGCCATAGCACCAGGGTAGTAGGACAAGGCATACCCTGATCTCGCTAAGTTGACATAATGTAGATTATCGGACAAGAGGATATGAGCCCTGCGGGTCGTTACAGAGCGTGGTTGCGCCGCGGCCTCGTCACCACAGCTTGTCCGATAATCTCCTGCACCAACAGGTCTCCATTCACTACTACAGACAAGAGGGTTTGGGGCCTGTGGGTCGTTACAAGGTCTATCTCTGCCGAGGCCTACGAGGTATAGCTTGTCCGATCATCTGCGCGCCACCGTTCAGTCCTCAAGTACTCACCACGGACAAGAGGATATGAGCCCTGCGGGTCGTTACAGAGCGTGGTTGCGCCGCGGCCTCGTCACCACAGCTTGTCCGATCATCCCCGTACCTCGTCGTATTTTCCACAGGTCTGACGGGGACGGTCGACTGTGTCAGGCCGGGTCGATAGGGTGGAGCGTGAAGGTAGACACACTCCAGGACACGTAAGGAGGCCAGCAATGATCGAATGGTTCGGCGAGAACCTCTGGGCCGCATGGCTCTCCCTGGCCTTCATCCTGCTGGTCCTCGAGGTCTTCAGCCTGGACCTGCTGTTCATTATGTTGGCGGCCGGATCTGTGGCTGCGATGACCGTCGCCCTCGCCGGCGGAGCCTGGTGGCTGCAAATCATCATCGGCTGCGTCGTCGCCCTCCTGATGATCGGCGCGGTCCGCCCTATCGCGCTCAAACACCTCAAGAAGGGCCCCGAAGACCAGCTGACCAACGTGGATCGCCTCACCGGGACCGAAGCGCAGGCCATCGAAACTGTTACCGCGACCGAAGGCCTGGCCGAAGTCGACGGAGACACCTGGAGTGCGCGGGCCGCCGGAAACTACACCATCGAAGCCGGAACCCACGCTGTTGTCGAATCCATTGACGGTGCCATCGTCTACCTCAAGCCAGCACCCAGTATCGAATGGAACGATCCACAGACACGACAAGCCTGACCCACCCGATAACAACACGCGACAGGAACGGACACCATGGAATTCGTACTCATCGTCGTACTCCTGGCGCTGGTCATCTTTGTGGTGGTGATCCTGGCCCAAGCGGTACGGATCATCCCGCAGGCCCGCGCCGGCATCATCGAACGACTCGGGAAGTACCAGCGCACCCAAGGCCCCGGACTCACCCTGCTCGTCCCCTTCATTGATCGCCTACTCCCCCTGCTCGACATGCGCGAGCAGGTCGTCAGCTTCCCCCCGCAGCCGGTCATCACTGAAGACAACCTCGTCGTCTCCATCGACACCGTGGTCTACTTCCAGATCACCGACCCCAAAGCTGCGACCTACGAAATCCAGAACTACATCGTCGCCGTTGAACAGCTGACCACCACCACCCTGCGTAACGTCGTCGGTGGAATGAACCTGGAAGAGGCCCTGACCTCTCGGGACCAAATCAACTCCATGCTCCGCGGCGAACTCGACAAAGTCACCGGACGCTGGGGAATCCGCGTGGCCCGCGTTGAGCTGAAGGCCATCGACCCGCCGCACAGCATCCAAGACTCCATGGAGAAGCAGATGCGCGCCGAGCGGGACCGCCGTGCCGCCATCCTCACCGCCGAAGGCTCCAAGCAATCGGCCATCCTCACCGCCGAAGGTGAGCGTCAAGCAGCCATCTTGCAGGCCGAAGGTGAAGCACAGTCCCGCATCCTGGCAGCCAACGCTGAAGCCCAGGCCATCGAGACCGTCTTCAACGCCGTGCACGACTCCGAGCCCGGCCCGGAGCTGCTCTCCTACCAGTATCTGCAGACCCTGCCGGAAATCGCCAAATCCGACTCCAACACCATGTGGGTCATCCCCGGAGAATTCGGCGAAGCCCTCAAGAGCCTCTCCGGTGCCTTCTCCGGTGAGACGACAGACGGCGCAGACGGCCGCTCCTGGGAAGACCGAGAAAAAGAACGCCAAGCTCGCCTGGAACGTCTCCGGCAGCGCCGCAAAGAGAAAGAAGCCGAAGCCAAAGAACGCAAAGGCAAACCGGCCATCTCCGACGCCATCGCTGACCTGGCTGAATCCGCCCGGACGACCTCCATCACCGACGACAACCCCCACTACGTCAGCTCCGAAGAGCTCGAAGAGGAAGCCCGTCGCGCCGAGCACGGCAACCCTCAAGCCGCCGGTAGTTCCGTAAGCGGCCTGCAGGAAGACTCAGCTGAAGCGCTCAAGCGAGTGGCCGAAAGCGCCCCACCCGAGGCCGACCCCAGCCTGGAAACACCCCAGGCACCCCAGGGTGAACAACCACAACAGCGCGACTACAGCGCACCCTCCCAGTCGGCACAGCAGGCCATCGGACAAACCCCGAGCTGGGAACGCCAGCAGCCCGACACCCCCGACCAGCAGGGTCAGCAAGGCTACGGGCAACAACCCCCACGGAATAACCAGTAGCGGCTGAACTGTTGAACAACGGGATACGACCTACCGCCGACACGTTGGAGGAAACACGATGAGCGATCGCAGTCTGCGCGGCATGCGCCTGGGCGCCCAGTCCATGGAAACTGAGCAGGGTGTCGAACCCGCCCCCCGGCAAGACGTCGAGTACGTCTGCGAAGACGGTGAGAAAATCACCGTCACCTTCGCCTCCGACGCCGAAGTGCCCCCCACCTGGACGGCACCCAGCGGAAAAGTCGGCGTCCTCGCCGAAGGGGAAAAACCCGAAGAAGAGCCGGAAAAGCCGGCACGTACCCACTGGGACATGCTCCTGGAACGCCGCTCCGTGGAAGAACTCGAAGAAATTCTCCAAGACCGGCTGAAAATCCTGCGGGAGCGCCGCGGCGAGAAGGTCTAACCCACTCCGTTACTGTGTGAGGGCCCTGGCCTTAGTGGCCAGGGCCCTTGCGCGTGCACCCAGGCCCCACTTGGTCACATTCGTCACCGCTTCCACAACAATCCCAGAGTTCATCTTCGACTCCCCCAAGGTCCGCTCCACAAACGTGATCGGCACCTCAGTGATGACCTTGCCCTGCAACGCCACCCGGAACGTCATATCCACCTGAAAGCCATACCCCACAGACTCAATAGAGTTCAGATCAATATCCTCCAGCGTGGAACGGCGGAACACCCGGAAACCGGCGGTAATATCCCGCACTTTCAACCCCAGCATGGTCCGGGAATACAAGCTCCCCCCACGTGAGATGAGCTCTCGGCGTAACGGCCAGTTCACTACAGAACCCCCCGGAACCCAGCGCGAACCAATGACCAAATCCGCCTCATCGATCTTGGCCAACAAATCAGGCAACTGCTCGGGCTGATGCGAGCCATCAGCATCCAGCTCCACGAAAACGTCGTAATCCCGGCGCAGGCCCCACTTGAACCCAGCAATATAGGCACCCCCCAAACCATCCTTAATAGGCCGGTGGATCACGTGAATCTGCTCATCAGCAGCAGCCATCTCCTCAGCCAACTCCCCGGTGCCATCAGGGCTGCCATCATCAACCACCAGCACATCAGACTCCGGAACTGCAGCGCGCAACCGGTCCATCGTGGTGGGCAGGGCATCAATCTCGTTATAAGTGGGAATGACCGTGAGGATCTTCATGGACACCACGTTACTCGGCCACAGCCGACGACGCCGCCCACTCCACACCTGCCAAAGCAGTCATCTTCCAGCGGGGCAGATCATCACCCTCCAAGTACGGCAGCAAAGGCGTGCGCGCCCGAGTATCCGTGCTCCAGGCCGCAACCGTCTCATTCGGCGACTGCACCCCCAGAGCATCCGCCTCCCAAACAACATACGCAGCAGAGCCACCAGGGTTCAGCTGCCCACCCGGACTCTGCCGTTCCGGCAGAGAGCGGAACGCCCCCCGGCTCTGAGCGTTGAACGCCGCCCGTACAGATACCGCATCCTCAGCAGCCTGCGCATGGGCTGACACCAACCCCCAAGGGTTCTCCCCCTCCACAGGAGCAACAGAGACGGGCACCCCCACGCTCAGCGCAGTCGCCATATGAACCTGGCGCCGAGCCACCACATGAACACCGGTGTTCAACAACGCCTCCCAGTGCCCCCGGTCAGCAGAATCAAAGTTCATCAACACGGTCGGTGTCGCAGGGCCCGGACTCAGCCGCAACTGGCGCAACTGCTCCCCTGTGGCCACGATATCCTCGACCACCGCCGCCGGATCCGCATCACTGACATCGAGCAGCAGCTGACGAGACTCCTCCGCCATCCAGGTGCGCACCCCAATGAGATTGCCAGCCACCTCGGTGTACTTCAGCCCCACAGCAACGGGCCGGCCCGGGGCACTCTCCTCCCACAAGGCGGCCTCGTCACTGAGCAACGACAACAGAATGTTCAGCGGCTTCAGGCCCTCAGCCCCAGCCGGATCAGTGATGCCCTGCAGACTCACCACCGGGTACACATCAACCGGGTGGTCCCGACCCCTGCGGTAGCAGGCAACCATCAACGACTCCGGTGCCACGTCCTCGGTGTGCATAGCCTCGGCGGCAAAACGGACCTCAAGCCGGACCGTTCCATAGCCGCTAGCCGCCGCGGCATCCAACCGCTCGGTGAGACCAACTGCGCTGCCGACGTCGTCGACCGCGTCCTCAGTGATCCACCCCACGAAAGGTGGAGTGACCAAAGCCCCCTGCAGGTCGTGAACCGCCATCCGATCCTCCTGCAGACGGGCGGCCGTCTCATCCGAACCCAACCAGGCGATCTGGTCGTTCTCCACCACCATCGCCTCAGCGTAAGGTTCCGCCGTGGAGTGGATCGTGCCATTGAACAACACACGGGGATCTTCGGCAGGACGTCGGACGGGCTTAGTCATCTGAATCGAAATCCTCTTCCATTGAGGTGTAGGCCACCGAGGAGTAGGCCACCACTCCCCGAGCAATGAGATCCACCGCCTCCTGGCAGCGGGAACTGAGTTTCGCCGACACCGTCGGTACGGTACTCAACTGATCGAGCACATCAATGCACTGCTTGGCCCATCGGACGAAATCACCGGCCGCCAAGGACGAATCCTCCAGCGCAGCACGCAGACTTTTCCCGCTGGCCCAGTGGTACATCGGCAAGGCGAGACCCAGCTCCGGGGCCTGGGTGGGTTCCAGGTGGTGGCGCTTCTCCAGGGTCTCCAACTCCGCGTGAACTTCCAAGGCAGCGCGCACCGCCTGAGCCAGCGGCTTAGTGGGCATCTGCGGCATCGCGCCTTCGTCTTCGCGCTTGGCCTGATACACCAGCACCGTGACAAAAGCCGCCAGCTCCACGGCACTCAAGCGCCCCAGTGCTCCACGGTCCACAAGCATCTCGGTGAACAGGTCACGTTCGCCATAGATACGCCGCAGCCGTTGTCCCCGCTCGGTGACAATGAATTCCTCAGCCTGGAACTCCTCCGGCAGCGGATCAGCATTCGGCAACCGCTCGTTATCCGCTGGCTGCAGATGTCCCAGTTCAAATAAGACACCGCACACCCGGTCAAAGGTCTTGGCAATGGAGCCGGTGCGCCGGTCAATTTTGGCTTTGAGCGAGTCGGTCTCCCGCTGCAACGCCCACCATCGCTCAGCCCACCGGGCGTGCTCCTCCCGATCACTGCACGCATGGCAAGGGTGCCGACGCAGCGCAGACTCCAGTTGCTCTATCTCCTCAGCCGGTTCGGCAGTCTCCTGCTCCACAAACCCGAACCCGGGCTTAGGTGCGTTCTTCCGGGGCGGAACCCGGTCGTGCAGTGCAGCGCGCATCGAACTGGCCAAATCACGCCGGATCTTCGGCACTTTGACCTGCGGTTTACGCGGCAACCGAATCGAGGAAATCACCTCCGGCGGCTGTTTGAAGTCTTCCACCGTCAGCGTGCGCAGCTTGCCATCCTCGGTCACCACCGCCGGACGGGGGTCATGTTCCGGTGCCGAGTGCACCACCAGGCACCTGCCCATCCGGCGACGCCCCGAAACGTCAACGACGTCGCCGGGCTCCAGTGCCGCAAGCACACGGACCACTTCCCGACGTCGTTGCCGAGTACGGGCCTTGGCCTGATCCTTCTGCCGTTCGGCGAGCCGACGACGCAACTCGGCGTACTGCCGGAAATCCCCGAGGTGACACTGCATTGCCCGCTCATAACCCTCCAGAGAGGACTGCCGCTTCGCCACATCCCGCGCCAAGCCGACCACCGACTTATCCGCTTGGAACTGGGCAAAGCTGGACTCCAAAATGGTGCGGGCCCGGCGGCGTCCGAACTGGGCCGTGAGATTGACCGCCATGTTGTAACTGGGACTGAAACTGGAGTTCAGCGGGTAGGTGCGCTTAGAAGCCAAACCGGCGACCTGACGAGGATCCATACCCGGCTGCCACACCACCACGGCGTGACCCTCGACATCGATGCCCCGACGACCGGCTCGCCCGGTCAGCTGGGTGTACTCCCCCGGGGTGATATCCACGTGGGTTTCCCCATTGAACTTGTCGAGCTTCTCCAACACGACCGTTCGAGCCGGCATATTGATACCCAGGGCCAAGGTCTCGGTAGCGAACACCACCTTCAGTAGCCCTTCGGCAAAGAGATTCTCCACCAGCTCCTTAAACGGCGGAAGCATCCCGGCGTGGTGAGCGGCCACGCCATTAATGAGAGCCTCACGGAAATTATCAAAACCCAGCACGGCGAGATCTTCAGCCGGCAGCTCCCACCCCATCTCCTCCACGCGGGAAGCGATCTCCGCGGCCTCCTGCCGATCGGTGAGCTGTATGCCCTGGTGCAGGCACTGCTCCACGGCGGCCTCACATCCGGCCCGCGAGAAGATAAACGCAATACAAGGCAGCAGACCCTCACGATCCAGTGTCCGGATCATCTTCGGCCGGCTCAACCTCCGGGCCCCCACCGGGGAACCCGACAACCTCGAGACATCTTTACCACTGGAGCCAAACTGCCGGCGCGGTCCGCGGCGCCCACGTCCCCGGCCGCGGTGGCCGCCAGAACGCCGCGACTCAGGCGCCTGCTGGTATTGGATCAGCCGCTGCAGTTCCGGGTTGACGACCTGAGTGGACTCCGGTGCGGTGTTGGACTCTTCGGTGATGACAAAGAGGTCAAAGAGACGGTGATCGACCATCATGTGCTGCCACAACGGCACCGGCCGGTGCTCGGAGACCACCACAGCGGTCTCCCCACGCACCGTGTCGAGCCAATCGCCGAATTCCTCGGCATTGGACACCGTGGCCGAAAGCGCTGCCACCTGAACCCGTTCCGGCAGGTGGATGATGACTTCCTCCCACACCGCCCCCCGGAACCGGTCGGCAAGGTAGTGGACCTCGTCCATCACCACAAAGCCCAGATCCTGCAAAGTCGCTGAATCCTGGTAGAGCATATTGCGCAGGACCTCAGTGGTCATCACCACGACGTCGGCTTCGGAGTTAATCGACGTATCACCAGTCAGCAGCCCAACCCGCTCGGACCCGTAGTCGGCCACCAGTTCCTGGTACTTCTGATTACTCAGCGCCTTAATGGGTGTGGTGTAGAAAGCCTTCTTGCCCGTGGCCAGGGCCAAGTAGACGGCAAACTCCCCCACGATCGTCTTCCCCGCTCCAGTGGGAGCAGCCACAAGGACCGCTTTGCCGGCCTCGAGGTGCCGGCAGGCCTCCAACTGGAAGGGATCAAGTTCGAAGGCCTGTTCCGCGCGGAAGGCACCAAGCCGGGTCTTCGCCTCGGCGGCTCGCCGGCGGGATTGTGCGTAGCGTTCGGCCGGTGAGCTCATCACTGCCTCGCTTCCCGTCGTCGTCACTGCGCGGTCAATTTACTGCGCGATCCATACAGCACCCGGGTCCGCCGGATACCGCGTTCCCACCCTACCGACCACAGCGGCGGATCACAGCCGCCACTCCCCTCGCTGACTGGGAGTTTCTCGCACAGCGTGTCGAACTATTGCATGAGGCAACTAAATGCGCTCAGAAGGAGTAGAGTCTAGGGCTGTGAGCACACCAGTCAGCCAGCCGACCTTCCCATTCCGGGATGTCGTCCTGGGGGCTCTGGTGCCTGCATTCATCTTCTCCACCGGCATCGGCGCACTGTTGCCGATCATTGCCCCATACAGTGTTGAACGCGGAGCCACCCTGGCTGCTGCCGGTGTTGTGGCCGCCATGCTGCCCTTGGGCCAAATCCTGGCGGATCTACCTGCCGGTCAACTCGCCGCGAAGATCGGGGATCGCCCAGCGATGGTGGTGGCCGGCTCCGTGGCCGCCCTGGGGTTTTTCGCTGCCGCCTTGGCACCTTCGGTCATCACCCTGGCGGCCGCGGTCCTGCTGGTCGGTGCATCAAATGCGGTCTTCCACCTGGCACGGCATTCCTATTTGACCGACGTTACCCCCGCCTTCCACCGAGCTACGGTGCTCTCCACCCTCGGTGGGGTCCACCGCATCGGGCAGTTCATTGGCCCGTTCCTGGGTGCCGGCATCATTTTCCTGTTCGATATGCGCGCGGTCTTCCTCCTGGCGGTAGTCACTGCCCTGGCCGCCACGGTCACCGTGTGGCTGGCCCGACCGACCGGGACCACAGAAGAAGCTCCCCGTGCCTCGGCGACCCAGCAGATAGCAACGCCGCGATTCTGGTCCGTGCTGAAAGAGCACCGGCGGATGCTGGCGACATTGGGCACAGTGGGCATGTTCGTCGGCGCGATCCGGGGTGCACGCCAGCAGGTCATCCCCCTCTGGGGTGAATACATCGAGCTCGACCCCACGACGATCTCCCTGCTCTTCGGCCTCGCTGGCGGAATCGATATGTTGCTGTTCTACCCCGCAGGCAAGGTCATGGACCGGCTGGGGAGGCTGTGGGTCGGGGTGCCCGCCATGACCATGCTCGGTATCGCCATGGCCCTATTCCCCTTAACCTCCACCGCCGCCGGGCTTGCGGTGGTCGCCATGCTGCTGGGCTTCGCCAACGGCTGGGGCTCAGGCATCATGATGACGATCTCCTCTGATGTCTCCCCACCTGAAGCGCGCCCCCAGTTCTTGGGTGCCTGGCGACTGCTGACCGATATTGGCTTGGGCTCCGGACCGTTGATTCTCTCTGCCGGGGCGGCACTGGGCTCGCTGGCAGCCGGGGTGTGGGCCGCCTCCACTCTGGGTCCACTGGCCGCTGCCGGAATGCAGCGATGGCTGCCCCGGTATTCCGACCACGCCAACCGAAGCACCCGGCGTCGGGCCGGTCTCATCGACTGACGCGGTACTCGACTGACACAGTACGACTCGACTAACACAGCACGACGACGCCGTCTCAGTATCCGGTATATCGCCCCTGTGTGCCCGCGCACCAGCTAGCATGATTCCGCATCATGGAATCAGCACTGCAGAGAGGATACGTGTGACCCCCAGCGCGGCGAGGATCGAGACGGTCTACGAGCAAGTCATCAGCCGGAACCCCGGTGAACACGAATTCCACCAGGCGGTTCGGGAGGTTTTCGACTCGCTGCCCAAGGTCCTCTCCCGGCACCCCGAATACGTTGACGCCTCGATCCTCGAGCGGCTCTGCGAGCCTGAACGTCAGATCATTTTCCGCATCCCGTGGACTGCCGACGACGGTACAGTGCACATCAGCCGAGGCTTCCGCGTCCAGTACAACTCCGCGCTGGGACCGTATAAAGGCGGGTTGCGCTTCCACCCGGATGTGCTGCTGGGCACTGTGAAATTCCTCGGCTTCGAGCAGGTCTTCAAGAATGCACTGACCGGTCTGCCCATCGGTGGCGGTAAAGGCGGCAGCGACTTCGACCCCAAGGGGCGCAGTGACGCAGAGATCATGCGTTTCTGCCAATCGTTTATGACCGAGGCATACCGGCACCTAGGTGACCGGGTGGACGTTCCCGCCGGGGATATCGGGGTTGGTCGCCGGGAGATCGGCTACCTCTTTGGGCAATACAAACGCATCAGCAACCGCTACGAATCCGGTGTCCTGACCGGCAAGGGCATCACCTGGGGCGGTTCACTGGTCCGCACCGAGGCCACCGGCTACGGAACGGTGTACTTTACCGAGCACATGCTGGCCACCCGTGGCCGGTCCTTCGATGGGGCCACTGTGCTGGTCTCCGGGTCAGGGAACGTCGCGATCTACGCGATTGAAAAGGTCCACGAACTCGGTGGCGTCGTCGTCGGCGCCTCGGATTCCTCCGGATCGGTCTACGACCCCGAAGGTATCGATCTGGCCCTGCTGCGTGAGGTCAAAGAAATCCAACGGGGTCGCATTGCCGACTACGCCCAGCAGCGACCCCGAGCCGAGTTTCTCCCCGAGCGCCGAGTGTGGGCGGTGGCTGAACGCCACGACATCGACGTCGCCCTACCCTGTGCCACGCAGAATGAGCTCAATGACGACGACGCCGCCACATTGGTCCGTGCCGGTGTCGCCGCAGTGGCCGAGGGGGCTAATATGCCCACCACCCCGGAGGCGATCCGCGTGCTGCGTCAGGCCGGAGTGCTCTTCGGACCGGGAAAGGCTGCCAATGCGGGCGGGGTCGCAACATCAGCCCTGGAGATGCAGCAGAATGCGACCCGGGATTCCTGGAGCTTTGAGTACACCGAGCAACGGCTTGCCGAGATCATGGAAAACATTCACGCCCGGTGTGCCGCCACCGCGGAGGAGTACGGAATCGACGGGGACTATGTGGCCGGGGCCAATATCGCCGGGTTCACCCAAGTCGCCGATGCGATGATCGCCCAGGGCGTGATCTGAGGTAACCGTTGACGCTCCCCTCAGTGACACTCAACCGGTGGTGCCGTAGCGAACCGGTTCCAGCTCTGCTAGCTCATCCTCAGTGAACAGCCGAGAGCGGACGATGAATCGTTTCCCGGTCGGGCCCTCAATACTGAATCCCGAACCTCGACCCTCGGTCACATCGATAGTGATGTGGGTATGTGACCAGTACTCAAACTGGGGCTTGGAGATCCAGACCGGCACCGGCTCCGGAGTACCGGGCTGAAGCTCCCCCAGCAGGACATCCTGCGGGCCGGTGAGGAAGGTCCCCTGGGTGTAGCACATGGGTGCTGAGCCGTCGCAGCATCCCCCGGACTGATGGAACATCAGCGGCTGGCCGTGCTCGTCGCGGAGTCGACGCAGCAGATCGGCAGCTTCCTCCGTGATGGCGACACGCTCAGCACCCATGGCAGTTCTTTGTCCTTTCTCTTCAGCGGCGAAGGATTATCGCCAAGGCCGCGTCATGGCGCGACCTCCGCTTCGGTCCACCTCAGAAGAAACCCAGTTTGTCTTCTGAATAGCTGACCAGCAGGTTCTTGGTTTGCTGGTAATGGGCCAGCATCATCAGATGGTTCTCCCGGCCAATTCCGGACTGTTTGTACCCACCGAAGGCTGCATGCGCCGGATACTGGTGGTAGCAGTTAGTCCACACTCGTCCGGCTTGGATATCCCGGCCGGCACGGTAGGCGATGTTGGCTTCGCGTGACCACACCCCGGCACCCAAGCCGTAGAGAGTGTCATTGGCAATGGAGATGGCGTCGTCGTAATCGCTGAAGCCGGTGACCGAGACCACCGGACCGAAGATCTCCTCTTGGAAGATGCGCATGGAGTTCGACCCGCGGAAGATCGTCGGCTCCACGTAGTACCCGCCCGAGAGGTCCCCGCCGAGATCGGCCTTCGCTCCCCCGGTGAGCACTTCGGCTCCTTCTTTCTGCCCGATGTCCAGGTAACTGAGGATCTTCTCCAGTTGGTCATTGGAAGCTTGTGCCCCCACTTGGGTTTCAGTGTCCAAGGGGTTGCCCTGCTTGACAGCTTTGGTCCGTTCGACCGCTGCCTCAAGGAATTCATCCATGATGCTGTCTTCGATGAGGGCCCGGGAGGGGCAGGTGCACACCTCCCCCTGGTTCAGCGCGAACATGGTGAAGCCTTCGAGTGCTTTGTCGTAGAAGGCGTCATCGGCGCGGGCGACGTCGGCGAAGAAAATATTGGGAGACTTCCCACCCAACTCGAGGGTCACCGGAATGAGATTCTGGCTGGCGTACTGCATGATGAGCCGGCCGGTTGTGGTCTCTCCGGTGAAGGCAACTTTCCGGATGCGGGGGTTGGAGGCCAGCGGAGCTCCGGCTTCGGTGCCGAAACCATTGACCACGTTGACCACACCTGGCGGGATGAGATCCCCGATGAGTTCCATCAGCAGCAAGATCGAGGTGGGCGTCTGCTCCGCGGGTTTGAGCACCACGGCGTTACCGGCTGCCAGAGCAGGTGCCAGCTTCCACACTGCCATGAGGATGGGGAAGTTCCACGGGATGATCTGGCCGACCACACCGAGCGGCTCGTGGAAGTGGTAGGCGACGGTGGTGGAGTCAATTTCGCTGATACCACCTTCTTGGGCACGGATCACCCCAGCGAAGTAACGGAAGTGGTCCACCGCCAAGGGCAGATCCGCGGCCAAGGTCTCGCGGACCGGTTTCCCGTTCTCCCACGTCTCGGCCACCGCGAGCATTTCGAGATTCTCTTCAATGCGGTCGGCGATCTTATTCAGTACCACCGCGCGCTCTGCCACAGAGGTCTTTCCCCAGGCTGGAGCGGCCTGATGGGCGGCATCCAGAGCGACTTCGATGTCCTCAGCGGTGGAGCGGGCGACCTCTGCCAGCGTCTTCCCCGTCACGGGCGTGGGGTTCTCGAAATACTGGCCCTTGACCGGGGCAACCCATTCCCCGCCGATGTAGTTGTCATAACGGTCCTTGAAGCTGACCACACTGCCTTCAGTCCCTGGTTGCGCGTAGACAGTCATGATGACTCCTCTCAAAGTTGTGACATAAATCACTCTTGAGAGGTACTGTAAACCCACTTCAGGTGCAGGTCTACCCCTCGGCGTTTACCCCTGTGCTCAGGCCATCAGGGGTGCACCGATGAAGGGATCGAGCCAGAGGCCGATGAACAGCAGGGTGAGATACAGGATGGACAGGTGGAAGACCTTCATGGCTTCCTTGTCCTTGAGGTTGCCCCGCTGTGCCCGGTTGTAGAGCACATGGCATTCCCAGATGAACCACCCTCCGGCAGCTGCGGCGATGGCTGTGTAGGTGATCCCGGCCCAGCCCAGCGGAACCAGAAGCAGCGAGCAGATGACTGTGGCCCAGGCGTAGAGCACCACCTGGACGGAGACCGTACGAGCACTGGCCACAGCACCGAGCATCGGCACCGAGGCGGTCTGGTAATCCGTGCGGTACTTCATGGACAGCGGCCAATAGTGCGGCGGGGTCCACAGGAAGATGATGACAAACAGCACCACGGCCGGCCATTCGATCGTCTCGCGGACAGCGGCCCAGGCGATGAGTACCGGGAAGCAGCCGGCGATACCACCCCAGATGATGTTCTGTTCGGTCCGACGCTTCAGCACCAGGGTGTAGACGACCACATAGAAGAAGATGGCTGCCGCACCCAACGCTCCAGCCAGCCAATTGGCCCCGAAGGTGAGGATCGCCAGGGCCAGAACGCCCAAGACCGAGGCGAAGACCAGGGCCTCCTGTGGCGTGACCTCTCCGGTGACCAGTGGGCGCCGTTTCGTCCGGTTCATCAACCGGTCCATGTCTCGGTCGATGTAGCAGTTGAACGCACCCGCAGAACCTGCGGCGAACGCACCGCCGACCATCGTGGCCACGGCAGTCCACGGATCCGGGACCCCACGCTCGGCGAAGAACATGGTCGGCAACGTCGTCACCAGAAGCAGCTCGATGACCCGCGGCTTCGTAAGAGCCAGATAGGCCGAGGCCTTGCGCTTGATCCCTGCCCAGCGAGGGGAGGCTGGTTTCGGCGAGGCCTCCACGCCACGAGTGCTCAGTTCGGTCACCGCTCCAGTGTACCGTTTTCTACGTGACGTAGAAGAATTGCTACGTGAGGCCACAGACACTATCGATCAGGCGTCGATCCGGTCCTTATCGAGAGCCTGGGACCCTGCGATGATGAAGTCCTTCCGAGGCGCGACGACGCTTCCCATCAGCAGTTCGAAGACTCGCTCGGCAGCCTCCGCATCCTCAATTCGGATCCGCCGCAGGGATCGACGCTGCGGGTCCATGGTGGTCTCGGAGAGCTGATCGGCATCCATCTCCCCCAGTCCCTTGTATCGCTGGATGGGTTCCTTGTATTTCAGGCCTTCCTTCTCCAGTTCGGCCAGTAACGTCACCAGCTCGGCCTCACTGTAGGTGTAGCGGACCTCATTGGGCTTCTTGCCGGAATGGATGATCTCCACACGGTGCAGTGGAGGAACCGCGGCGAAGACCCGACCTGCCTCGACCATCGGCCGCATGTACCGGAAGAACAATGTCAGCAGCAGGGTGCGAATATGGGCCCCGTCGACGTCGGCGTCGGTCATCAACACCACTTTTCCGTAGCGGGCGGCCTCCAGGTCGAAGCTGCGGCCCGAGCCGGCACCAATGACTTGGATAAGAGCGGCGCATTCGGCGTTGGACAGCATGTCGGAGACCGAGGCCTTCTGGACGTTGAGGATCTTGCCGCGAATGGGTAGCAGAGCCTGGTAGTCCGAGGAGCGGGCCAGCTTGGCGGTGCCCAGAGCGGAATCCCCCTCCACGATGAACAGTTCGCTGGCTTCGACGTCCTTGGCGCGGCACTCGACGAGTTTGGCCGGCATCGTGGAATTCTCCAACGCGTTCTTTCGCCGTTGGGTCTCCTTCAGCTGGCGAGCTGAAATGCGAGACTTCATCTCCGCGACGACTTTTTCCAGCAACACGGAGGATTCTTGTTTTTCGGCGCGCTTGGTGGAGGTCAGTCGCTTTTCCACCTCCCGGGCGGTGACCTTGGAGACGATCTGGCGTGCCGCCGGCGTCCCCAGGATCTCCTTGGTCTGGCCCTCGAATTGCGGTTCGGCGATCCGAACGGTGACAACAGCGGTGAGTCCCGCGAGGACATCGTCTTTTTCCAGCTTGTCGTTGCCGGCTTTGAGCCGACGTGCGTTGGCTTCTACGACTTTGCGAAACGTGCGGAGCAGGGCCTGTTCGAAACCGCTTAAATGTGTTCCGCCCTTGGGTGTGGCGATGATGTTGACGAAACTGCGCACGGTGGTGTCGTAACCGGTTCCCCAGCGCAGGGCGATATCAACTTCACAGTCGCGCTCTACATCGGTCATCGTCCCGTCGACGGGCACGCGTTCGCTAAATGTGCCGTGCCCCTGGATGCGCCAAATGTCTGTGACGGGCTGATCGGGGCTGAGGTGTTCAACGAACTCACTGATACCGCCGTCATACTGGAACACTTCTTCGGTGGGTTCGGCGCCCCGCAGATCGCGGACCGTGATGCGCAGTCCCGGTACCAAAAAGGCCGTCTGGCGGGCACGGGTGGCCAGCTCTGCGTCGTCGAAGGCGGCATCCGGGGTGAAGATCTCCCGGTCTGCCCAGTAGCGGATGGTGGTCCCCGTGGCGCCACGTTTGGCCTTACCCGCCACCTGCAATGGTGAACCGGCCTCAGCGGGAGTGAAGGCGGCGTCGGGACCGGCACCTGCGAAGGTGCCCGGCTCTCCGCGGCGGAAAGAGAGCTGGTGGACTTTACCGCCACGGGTGACATGCGCGTCGAGGCGGGCTGAAAGTGCGTTGACCACCGAGGCGCCGACGCCGTGAAGGCCACCGACGGCGTTATACGAGCCTCCGCCGAACTTGCCTCCAGCGTGCAACTTGGTGAAGACGACTTCCAGTCCCGACAGGCCAGTGCGGGGTTCGATGTCGACCGGGATGCCTCGGCCGTCGTCAGAAACCTCGACCGAGTCATCGGGATGCAGGGTGATGGTGATCTGTGAGGCATAGCCCGCCAGCGCCTCATCCACGGAGTTGTCGATGATCTCCCAGACACAGTGCATGAGTCCACGGGAGTCGGTGGACCCGATGTACATACCGGGACGTTTACGTACCGCCTCGAGGCCTTCGAGGACGGAGAGGTGCCGAGCGCTGTATTCGTCGCGTTGTGCCATGACCCGCTCAGCCTAGCCAGGAGGGTACGCGGTGGGCGAACGGCGCGCCTGAGGAGGGCCAAAAAGGGATGAATCTGGCCGCAGACGTGGTTGTATGGGCGAGATCGATATCCCGATGCGCTAGGAGGCGAACGGATGACAAGCACCACGGGCACTCTTGAGGCACAGCCCACGCTGACAGCTCTGGACCGCTGCGACCGTTGCGGCGCCCAGGCTTACGTGCGTGCCGAGCTCGCCTCCGGCGGAATTCTGCTGTTCTGCAATCACCATGCACGGCAGCTGGAAACCAGCCTGCGGCCAAAGACCACCCAGTGGGTGGACGAATCAGACCGCATCAGCTGAATGGTCACATGAAAAATGCCCCGGCAGTTGTGCCGGGGCATTTTTCATACTCGGGAACCGTATCCCGCTAGTCCTTGGGTGACCATGTCTTCAGGCGTGAAGGCGGGCAAAGCTTTGCCTGCCACGAAGCGTGCACGCCACGTACGCGCTTGAAGCACCAACTCAGTCCAGGTAGTCGCGGAGAACCTGGCTACGGCTGGGGTGACGCAGCTTGGACATCGTCTTGGACTCTATCTGCCTTATACGCTCGCGGGTCACGCCATAGACCTTCCCGATCTCATCGAGAGTCTTGGGCTGGCCATCAGTCAGACCGAAGCGCATGGCGACCACACCTGCCTCCCGCTCGGCAAGGGTGTCCAGCACGGAGTGCAACTGTTCCTGCAGCAGGGTGAAGCTCACCGCATCTGAGGGAACAACGGCCTCAGAATCTTCGATGAGGTCACCGAACTCCGAGTCACCGTCTTCACCCAGAGGGGTGTGCAGGGAGATCGGCTCGCGGCCGTACTTCTGCACTTCGACGACTTTCTCCGGGGTCATATCCAGCTCGGCAGCCAGTTCCTCCGGCGTCGGTTCACGCCCGAGGTCCTGCAGCATCTGACGCTGGACGCGGGCCAGCTTGTTGATGACCTCGACCATGTGCACCGGGATGCGGATAGTGCGAGCCTGGTCTGCCATGGCCCGGGTGATGGCCTGACGAATCCACCAGGTGGCGTAGGTGGAGAACTTAAAGCCCTTGGTGTAGTCGAACTTCTCCACCGCACGAATCAGACCGAGGTTTCCTTCCTGGATGAGGTCCAGGAAGAGCATGCCGCGGCCGGTGTAGCGCTTGGCCAGGGAGACCACCAGGCGGAGGTTCGCCTCCAGCAGGTGGTTCTTCGCCTTCTTGCCGTCAGCGACGATGAGTTCCAAATCGCGCTTGAGACGCTTGTCCTTGATGGTCTCAGTCTTCAGCTTGTGCTCTGCGTAGAGGCCGGCCTCGATCCGCAGCGCGAGGTCAACTTCTTGTTCGGCGTTCAGCAGCGCGACTTTCCCGATCTGCTTCAGGTAGTCCTTGACCGGGTCGGCTGTTGCCCCTGCAGAAACGACCTGGACAGCAGGGGCGTCGTCGTCATCAGCGTTGGAGATGACGAAGCCCCGCCCGGAGGTCGACTCCTCCTCAGCTTCCCCAGTGTCTGTATCGACCAGGCTGGAAGCGTCCTCACCGGCATCCTCTGCCTTGGCCACAGCCGACTCCAGCGCCTCAGTGGGTGACTGGGCCTCTTCCTGCTGTTCCTCCTGCTCGACTTCAGCGAGGATCTCGTCCACCGCGTCGGTCTTTTTCCGTCCGCCGGTCTTCTTGGCACCGGCAGAAGATGTCCCGGCTGCGGTTTTCTTCGTGGAGGTCTTCTTCGCTGAGGCGGCCTTCGACCGGGACGCCTTCGAGCCAGCTGAGGTGGAACTGGCCTTCTTCCGGGAGCTGGTCGTCGATGATTTCTTCGCCGACCCCCCGGACGAGCGCGTGCTCCCCTTGGCGGAGGCACTCTTCTTCTCAGCCTCGGGGACCTGAGTCTCTTCCTCAGTCTTTGACGCAGTAGTGGGCACGATGACCTTCCGACTCGACACTTGGGTGCCCCGTCCGTAGACGGGGTCGGCGCACCGGGTATCTATGAAGACATGCCCAACACGCCTATGACCCTGTCAAGTCCCGTGTGGAGGATGCACTCCTCGCCGGGTCTGCAGGGTCTTCTGTGCGAGTGCCAACGATACTGCGCCCCCGGGCATTCCCGAAACGCGAACTTTTCTTCCGCGCGCCGGATCATCTCTGCTCAGCGCTGTTGTCCCGGGACCCTACCGTTGGCCGCCCACCAGCTGTAGCTGTGCCGTTTCACCCGGGCCCAGTCGCAGACCGGGTACCGAGCGATGAGGCGACGCAACGCCGTCGCCGGTGTACTATCCGGTGCTTCTGTCAGTACCGTTTCGACCGCAACAGAGGCCACTGAGCCCCGACCGCGAATCCATTCGATCCACCCCTTCAAGCAGAGGATGGTTTGGCGCTGATAACCCTGGGCATAGGGCAACAGTTCCCGCAGGGTGAGGTCAAGAGCTTCCACGCGGAGCCAATCGGGTGGATGCGGAGTTGCTCCTTCGGCTGCAGCCGCGCAATCGACCAGTAGTTGGGCTGCCTGCTCCTCGGTGATCCGATCGGGCAGGTGTTCCATCACCGCAGGGAGGTAGTCCTGCCTCACGCAGACGCCTTCGCCAGTGACCTGATCCAGGTACGCGCCAGCAAGTGCGGTGAGATAACCCATCGTGGCGAGCGGTTTGAGCCAGTCAGCCACCACGGAACGACGGAGCGTAGCCAATAGTGGAGCGGTCCGCTGCGGCTGGGTATGAATCCAACCGGCGTGCTGTTCACGGCAACTGCGGCGCAGGGCCGCGTCCCAGAGCGTGAGCACCGCCTCACAGTGCTGAACCTCAGCCGCCTGGGCCGCTTGCACCACACCCTCCACTTGATCCGAGGACAGCGCAGTGCTGGGGGCCAGGTACTCAGCAAGCATTTCCTCCGGTGTATGGGTCTCCCCCACCGGAGCCAGATGGGGCAATCGCGTATAGGTCTGTTCCAGCACCGTGCTGATGGCATGACCCTCGGGCGGGCAGCACTGCGGATCCTGGCAGGCGTAGTCGCGGATACGACCCCCGGTGACGTGCCAAATGTGAAGCAGACGGATGCCGCCGAGATGCTCAAGAGCCTCGCGCAGTGCCGCGAGGAGTTCATCGAGGGTACAACCGCCGCAACGGGGCGGATCCTCGTCGAAGACCATGGCAAGACAGGCCTGGGGCACCGGTGAGGCATCCGCTCCGGCAAGCCACTGCGCGCAACGCTGAGCCATCATCTGGGGGTGGTCGAGGGCCGGTGGCAGGTCGATGCGTAAATGTCCACCGCTGGTGCCACCGGTAACACCGATGAGGACCAGTGACTGGCGCGGGATGTGCCCGAAGACATGCTGCACCAGGGCTAGGGCGTCACCGGGGTGGTGAAGCCGGACAGCGGGGGATGTCTGTGTATCCCACATGTGGGGTTCTGTGGTGTGATCCATGCCCCCAGGCTGCGGCGCCCACGTTCCCCCTCGCTGGTCAGTGAGGCGTTGCTGTGGAGGCCTCGGCGTGGCGCCCACTGCACCGGGTCGGGTGTGGAAAACGCAGGACTCAGCGTTTGGTGTCCCCGGAGTCATCCTCAGGTGGGGTGTCCTCTGAGGTATCAGTCTCAGAACTGGGGGCTTCGGCGTCGTCGTGCGCTGCCTGTCCGAAAATCACGTCGCCAGGCTGAGTCCGCAGGTACTCCTCCACCGCTGCGCCGAGTTCCTCGGCGTCGGGGACGGCCTCATTGTCCTTCACCAGCAGAGACCGTTGCTGCGGCGTGGCGTACTGGTCGAAGTTACGCTCGAGCTGTTCAACCACTGCGGCAATCTGCGGGTTCTGCGACACCTGCTCAGAGATATCCGAGTCCACCATCCGGGCGGCTTCGCGCAGTTCGTCAGTGGGCAGCATGAGCTCACCGGCGGCCCCGGCATACTCCAGGGCAGCAACAGCCACCGGTGGATACTTCCCCGCAGCCAGGTAGTGGGGAACGTGAACGGTGTAGCCGACGACGTCATGTCCACTCTCATCCAGCCGGGCTTCGAGAACCTGGACCAGGCCGGCTTCGACATGTGCATTCGGCTGCCAGGTAGAGATCCCCTCGATGAGATCAGGCCGATTACCGTGCGCGGTCACCCCCAAGGGGCGAGTGTGCGGAGCCGGCAATCCCAGAGCATCGGTGAACACGGTCAACCGCACGCCGAGTTGCTTGACCAGCTCGATGAGGGTCTCGGTGATCCGTTCCCATTGGAAGTCCGGTTCGTCTCCAGTCAGTAGCAGGAACTTCCGCCCCAGCGAGTCCTCCACTTCGTAGAGCTCCAGGGCGGGGCCCCGGTAATCAGAAAACCGGCTCTCGGTAAACGTCAGCTGCGGCCGACGCGAGCGGTAATCGAAAATCGCATCGACATCGAAGCTAGCCACTTGACGGTTCGGCAGGGTGGCCAGCAGGTACTCAGAAAGCTGCTCGGAGAGTCGGCCGGCATCGGTATGTCCGGCAATAGACACCAACATCGCCGGACCCCGGGCACTACGTTGCTGCGCCACCTCGTGCAGCACTACCTCGGAGGAGGCGTCTTGCCCCTCTTCGGCCTCGACGGCGTTGAGGTGCAACAAGTCGAAGTCGTGGTTGTGCATCTGGCTCCTGTTCACTGAAGACCGCTCGCTGTGCAGACAGAACGCCCGGTGGAGGCTGTCTCATTCCCGTCCGGGAGAACATCGTGGTGAATGTGAGTAGGATCGGTCACGTGATCAACGACTTCAAGCCCACAGTGTCCGCAGTGTCCTCCGCCGTCGAGAAGGTTGACGCCGATGCGCTGGTCCTCGGCGTGGCAAAGAGCCCCGAAGGTCCAGTATTGCTGCCCAACCCCTTGGCGGATAAAGCCGCGAAGGGAGTGGCCGATTCGCTCAAAGCCCTCGGTGCCTCCGGTTCCGCCGATCAGCTGTTGCGCCTGCCCGGGGTGGACGGCTTCAAGTCCGAGACCCTGGTCTTGATCGGCGTTGGCCCGCTGACCGGTGAACCCGACGGCGGCGTGTCACCTGAAGCCCTACGCCGTGCCGCTGGCTCCGCTGTTCGGCAGCTCTCCGGAGCCGACGCCGTCGCACTGGCTTTGCCGGCAGCTACTGTCGAGCAGGTCTCGGCTGTGGCCGAGGGCGCAGTGCTGGGCGCCTACAACTTCCCGCACTTCCGCGGCAGCGAGGAGGCTCGCAGTAAGACTCCGGTTGCTGAGATCGCGGTTCTGACCGAGTTGAAAGACAAGCACACTAAACAGGCGGTCTCCCGGGCGGCGGTCGTCGGTGACGCGGTCCGGGCTACCCGTGACCTGGTCAACACTCCGCCCAGCCACCTCTACCCGGAGTCCTTCGCCGAGACAGTCCTGCAGGCGGCGAAGTCCACGAAGGTCAAGACCAAGGTCTGGGACGTCAAAGATCTGCAGAAAGAAGGCTTCGGTGGCCTCCTGGGGGTCGGCGGGGGATCTTCCCGTGGCCCGCGGATGGTACGCATGGAACACTCCCCGTCCCGGCCGGTGGCACACATCGCCTTGGTGGGGAAGGGAATCACCTTCGACTCTGGTGGACTGTCGCTGAAGCCCTCAAACGCCATGACCACGATGAAACTGGACATGGCCGGGGCTGCTTCAGTAGCCGCCGTCGTGCTCGCCGCTGCTGAGCTGAACCTCCCGGTGAAGGTGACCGGTTGGCTGTGCCTGGCGGAGAACATGCCTTCGGCCACCGCGCAGCGGCCGGAGGATGTCATCACCATCTACGGCGGTAAGACGGTCGAGGTCCTCAACACTGACGCCGAGGGTCGGCTGGTTCTGGCCGACGGTATCGTCGCCGCCAGCGAAGAGCACCCCGATGCCATTATCGACATCGCCACGCTCACCGGTGCTCAGATGATCGCCCTCGGCAACCGAACCGTCGGTGCCATGGGAGCTGAGGATCTGCGTGAGGACCTCGTCGACGCCGCACAAGAGGCTGGCGAGTCGCTGTGGGGCATGCCGATTCCTGAAGAGGCCATCTCCACCTTTGACTCCGATGTCGCTGATCTGACCAACACCGGGGCCCGCGAGGGCGGCATGCTCAACGCTGCCGCGTTCTTGCGCGAGTTCGTCGGCCAGAAGCCCGGCGCTGACCCGAAGGCCCTGGATCCAGAGTCCCAGCGCATCCCGTGGGTCCACTTGGATATTGCCGGTCCTTCGTTCAACAGCAAAGGTCCCTGGGGTTACACCCCCAAGGGCGGCACCGGGGTGATGGTACGCACTCTCATCACCTACCTGGAGTCGGCGGCGAAGGCCTGATCCTCTCACCCTGCGCTGATAGTCTGACCAGCAGGAAAACCACTATCCGGTCTACCCCCTAGGAGCGAATCACTGTGGCCGAAGAATTCGATGTCCTGGTCCTCGGTGGAGGAAGCGCCGGCTACGCGGCCGCGCTGCGTTCAGTCCAGCACGGCTACTCCGTCGGACTCATCGAGAAGTCCAAACTCGGCGGCACCTGCCTGCACACCGGCTGCATCCCCACTAAGGCCTATTTGCACGCCGCTGAACTGGCCGACGAGGCCAAGTCCAGTGAGAAATATGGCGTGAAGACCACCTTTGAGGGGGTGGACATGGCTCAGGTCAAGGAGTACAAGGACGGCATCGTCGCCGGCAAGTACAAGGGCCTCTCCGGGCTGCTGAAGATGCGCAAGATCCAGGTCATCGAAGGCGAAGGCAAGCTCGTCTCTGACTCCGAAATCGACGTCGCTGGCACTCGGTACCGGGCCAAGAACATTGTGCTCGCTACCGGGTCCACGTCCAAGACCATGGGGCTACCCCTGTCGAAGCGGATTATCACCTCCACGGAGGCACTTGAGCTGGACTACACCCCGAAATCGGCCCTGGTGCTCGGTGGTGGTGTCATCGGCTGCGAGTTCGCCTCGGCCTGGACCTCTTACGGCACCGATGTCACGATCATTGAGGGGCTGCCCAGCCTGGTGCCCAATGAAGACCCGG
Organism: Nesterenkonia alba DSM 19423; assembly: GCF_000421745.1. GTDB lineage: Bacteria > Actinomycetota > Actinomycetes > Actinomycetales > Micrococcaceae > Nesterenkonia > Nesterenkonia alba. The sequence goes on along the minus strand of NZ_ATXP01000004.1, from coordinate 170,483 downwards.
CGATCATCAAGCAGCTTGAGCGCAGCTTCAAAAAACGCGGCATCACCTTCAACACCGGCACCTTCTTCAAGGACGTCGAAGAGACCGACGACGGCGTGAAGGTCACCTTGGAGGACGGCAAGACCTTCGAGGCGGAGATCTGCCTGGTCGCCGTCGGCCGCGGCCCAGTGACCGAAGGGCTCGGTTTCGAGGATGTCGGCATCACCTTAGACCGCGGTTTTGTCATCACCAATGAGCGACTGCACACCGGGGTCGGCAATATCTACGCCATTGGCGATATCGTCCCGGGACTGCAGTTGGCCCACCGTGGCTACCAGCAGGGAATTTTCGTCGCCGAGGAGATCGCCGGCAACAACCCGATGATCGTCGAGGACATCAATATCCCCAAGGTCACTTTCTGTGAGCCGGAGATCATGTCAGTGGGCTACACCCAGCCCAAGGCCGAAGACGAGTTCGGTAAGGACAACATCCAGGTCACCGAGTACAACCTCGCCGGTAACGGCAAGTCCTCGATCCTGGGCACCGGCGGCATCATCAAGATGGTCGCGGTCAAGGGCGGTCCGATTGTCGGCGTCCACGGCATCGGCAGCCGGATCAGCGAGCAGATCGGTGAGGCCCAACTCATCGTCAACTGGGAGGCCTATCCGGAGGATGTTGCCACCCTGGTCCATGCCCACCCCACCCAGAACGAAGCCCTCGGAGAGGCCGCCATGGCTCTCTTCGGCCACCCGCTGCACGGCTGATCCGTCCGCGAGCTGAGCGAAGCCCAGAGAATACGAGTAGGAGCCGGACACGATGTCTGAGACTGTGAACCTTCCCGCACTCGGTGAGTCCGTCACCGAAGGCACTGTCACCCGATGGCTCGTCGAGGTCGGAGAGGAGGTCGAGGTCGACCAGCCCATCGTGGAGGTCTCCACGGATAAAGTCGACACTGAAGTCCCCTCCCCCGCTGCGGGCGTCGTCGAGGAGCTCCTCGTCGACGAGGACGAGACCGTCGAGGTCGGCGCCCCACTGATCCGCATCGGAGACAGGTCCGGAGGCGGCTCAGATGACTCATCCTCCGGCGGTGAGTCATCCGGCGAAGAGGCCGATGACGTTGAGGACGCTGCTGCCGCCGCCGAGACCCCCGAGGCCACAGAACAGGCCGCTGAGGAAGAGGCCCCGACTCCTGCCGCCGGTGAGGCCGGCGGGGCGGAGTCCACCGAGCAGGAGCAGTCTCCTGCCGAGGAGACATCCTCTGACTCGCCGCAGCCCTCCGGGGATGCAGAGGAGGTCACCCTGCCCGCGCTCGGTGAATCTGTCACCGAAGGCACCGTCACCCGGTGGTTGGTGGAAGTCGGAGAGGAGGTCGAGGTTGACCAACCCCTGCTGGAGGTCTCCACGGACAAGGTTGATACCGAAGTTCCCTCCCCTGTCGCCGGTACCGTCCAAGAGCTGAAGGTCAGTGAGGACGAGACCGTGGAGGTCGGTGCCGTGCTGGCGCTGATTGGTTCCTCGGCTGCACCTTCCGGCGGTGGTGACCAAGGCGAGTCCGGTGACACCGGTGCTGACCAAGCCGAGGAGGAGACTCGCCAAGAGGCTCCCGCTGAGTCCTCCGCACCGCAGGGCGGTGACGAGGAGACCTCCTCCGAGCCGGCTGGCGAACCGACTCCTCAGGACGAAGCACCGGCACAGCACGAGCCGCAGCAGACTCAGTCCGCTGAGGACTCCTCCGGTGATGACTCCGCAGCGGAGGGCTACGTCACGCCTCTGGTGCGCCGGCTGGCGAAGAAGGAGGGTGTGGATCTCTCCCAGGTGAAGGGCACTGGTGTGGGTGGACGCATCCGCAAGCAGGATGTTCTCGACGCCGCGGAGGCGCAGAAGAAGACCTCGGCTCCCGCTCAGCAGCCGGCGTCGGACTCTGCACCGAAGCCGGCCCCTGAGGTGGAGGTCGACACCACCAAGCGCGGAACCACAGAGAAGGCACCACGCATCCGTCAGGTCATTGCTCGCCGAATGAAGGAGTCCCTGGAGGTCTCAGCTCAGCTGACCCAGGTCCAGGAAGTCGACATGACCCGGATTGTCAACCTCCGGGCCAAAGCCAAGGCGTCCTTTAAGCAGCAGAACGGCGTGAACCTCACCTACCTGCCATTCATCGCTACGGCAGTGACCGAGGCGCTGAAGCAGCATCCCAAGCTCAACGCCGAGTACCACGAGGATGACCAACAGATCATCTACCACGATGCTGAGCACCTGGCTTTCGCCGTGGATACGGAGAAGGGTCTGCTCGTACCCGTTATCAGTGACGCCGGAGATCTCTCCATCCCGGGTCTGGCCAAGAAGATCGTCGACGTCGCCACCCGAACCCGTGAGGGGAAGATCGGCCCGGAGGAGCTCTCCGGCGGTACGTTCACCATCACGAACATCGGATCGGTCGGGGCGCTGTTCGATACTCCGATCATCAACCAGCCGCAGGTAGCGATTCTCGGCACTGGCACCATCGAGAAACGGCCGAAGGTCGTCATGGATGCTGACGGCAATGACACCATCGGTATCCGGCACTTGATGTACCTGTCGCTGACCTACGATCACCGGATCGTGGATGGGGCCGACGCCGGGCGCTTCCTCCAGACGCTGAAGGCTCGTCTCGAAGAAGGTAACTTCGAGGCCCAGCTCGGCCTGTAAACACCGGCTGGCTGCTGGTCAGTCCATGACCTCGATGTCACCCAGCAGCAGTTCCGATTCTTCAGTGCGCTGAAGGGTCAGGACTGCCTGCTGGGTGACTGTGCCCTCGCCCTCGAAAGTCTCTGCGGTGACCCTCACCTGAAGTTCGATACTGCCGTCTGGCCCTTCTTCCGGCTCGGAGGAGGATTCGATCCGTAAGGGTTCACCCGTGTAACGGAGATCTTCGCTCACCATGTACTCCAGTAACGCTCGTTCGCTCTCTTCCGCCGAAGAGTCCGCTTGAACGTAGGTGAGGTTGGCACCGGGATCGGGGTCTCGCAGGGCCGCAGTGCGTTCTGCTGCCAGCCACGGTAAGAACTCCTCGGTGAGCTCAGCAATCAGGTCATCAGTGTGCTGCGCCGGCTCCTCAGCCGTGACTTTCTCGGTGCCCTCGGTGTTCTCAGTGTCCTGAGTTCGCGCTCCCCCGCCATAGCCGGCGGCCTCAGCCTCAGCAGCATGCGGCTGGGCGGTCTCTTCGAGAGTCCACCAGAAGCCAGCGCCAGTCAGCACACTAGCGGCGAGCACTGCCGCACCAGCTAACTGCCGAACAGACCTTTGGCGCCCAGCGGGTCGGTATCCGCTTGCCGGTACCGTCGGCACCTCCGCCAGGACATGGTCATTGACGTGGTCCCGCAGATCCAGAGGTTCCGCGGTCGCACAGGCGTAGAGTTCACGGGCGAATTCTTCGGCACGTGGCCGCTGCGAGGCCCGAGTATCGAGTCCGGCCTCGAGGAGATCCGCCAGAGCAGCGGGCGCCTCAGCACACAGGGTACGCAGTGGCGCTCGGCCGGCCTCTTCCCCCGGCTCCTCACCGGTGAGTGCTTGCCACAGCGATGCGGCCAATTGGCGGATGTCTTCGGCAGGAGCGGCTTCTCGGGCTGGCATGCCAAGCACCTGGGCATCTCCCAGATCAGCCAGGGCCGGATGACCATCGGGCGCCAGCAGAATGTTGGCACACCTGACATCGCCGTGAGCGGCGCCTGCCCGGTGGAGGTAAGCCAATGCCTCAGCCACCGGGGTGAAGACTGTCACAGCCTCTGGCACGCTCAGCGGCCCACGTCCGGCGCAGAGAGCTGCCAGGGAACCGGCAGCGTAGAGGTCAAGCAGGAGCCCGACTCCTGCGCTGGTCTCCACCACACCCCAGGCTCGCACCACATGCGGATGCCGCAAGGTGGCCATCGCTTCCAGTTCGGAGACCATTCCGTGCACAGCGGGCACCGTCCGGCTGGACTCCAAAGCCACCTTCAAAGCCAACCGTTGGGGGACAGCATCCCCCGCAGTGACCCACCGGCAACCGGCCGGAACCGGTTTCGTACGCCTGACCTCCCATACCGCGCACCGGCCTCCAATGCCTAGCAGCCGTTCCACGACCAGCCCTTCGGCCTCTGGTCTGACCACCTGCGAAGAATCCCCAACGGTGCCGGAGACCGCTAGTTCGGACGTTGTGGAGCTCACGGTCTGCCTCAACCTCAGACTCGGTGTCACATTGTCAGCGGTGTTCATACCTCCCCAGTGTGCCGCGCAGAGCAGCGCTCTGCAGGCGTTTTCCACAGGCCTGGCTGGTGTGCTCGTCCTCACCAGCGTGGAACGCTCCACAGGGCGTAGGGTGGAGCTATGAGTCTTCCGTTCCACCGACTCGGTTTCGATCCCGAGCTGGTCGATTACCGTGAGGCCTTCGATCTGCAACGGCAGGCCCACCACGAGGTGCTCGCCGATCCTGCTGCCTCCCGGGTGTATTTGCTGGAGCACGCCGATGTGTACACCGCCGGTCGGCGGACTGAGCCTCATGAACGTCCCCGTGATGGCACTCCGGTGGTCGATGTCGATCGCGGAGGAAAAATCACCTGGCATGGCCGCGGTCAGCTCATTGGCTACCCGATCCTGCACCTGAAACACCGCACCCTGGTCAAGCAGTACGTCTGCACCTTAGAAGACGTCATCATGAAGGTACTGCGTGAGGACTTCGGCATCGATTCCACCCGTGTTGAGGGCCGGATCGGTGTATGGATCCTCGGCGATGCTGCGGCCGGAGTTCCAGACCGCAAGATCGCCGCGATCGGGATCCGCAACCACCGTGGCGTGACCACCCACGGGTTCGCCCTCAATTGTTCCAATGAGCAGCGTCCCTTCGAGAACATCATCCCCTGTGGCATCAACGACGCCGAAACGACCTCCATCACTCGGGAGACCGGAACCACGGTGACCCCCCGGGATGTGGTCGATCGTATCGAGGCGGAATTGCGCACTGCCCTGCCGCCGTTGATCAAAGCACCGGATGATGTCACAGAGCACGACGACGTCGCACCCCAGTTCACTGCCTGCGTCGCCTCTGAGCCGACATCCCCACGACCTTAAGCCCCCGGCCAAGGAAGGCATTTCCACATGACTGACCAGCTCATCGACCAGGCACCGGCTGCAGGTGGCTGCGGCGCCGGAAGCGGTTCCCGGTCCACCAATGTGGCCCCCGAAGGCCGGCGAATGCTTCGCGTCGAGGCGAAGAACGCCGCGGTGCCGGTCGAGCGCAAACCCGAGTGGATGCGTACCAAAGTCAAAATGGGTCCCGAGTTCGCCGAGATGAAGAAACGGGTGGGCTCTAAGGGCCTGCACACCGTCTGCGAGGAAGCTGGCTGCCCGAACATCTTCGAGTGCTGGGAAGACCGCGAGGCTACGTTCCTCATCGGTGGCTCCGCCTGCACCCGGCGGTGTGACTTCTGCGAAATCGACACTGGCCGTCCCGCCGCGCTTGATGAGGCCGAACCCTTACAAGTGGCTGAATCTGTGCGGGAGATGCAGCTGCGCTACGCCACGGTCACCGGTGTGGCCCGCGATGACCTTCCCGATGAAGGAGTCTGGCTCTACGCTGAGACCATCCGGAAGATTCACGAGTTGAACCCAGGCACCGGCGTCGAAATCCTCATCCCGGACTTCTCCGGCAAGGAGGAAAACATCGCCGGCATCTGTGAGGCCAACCCGGAAGTCTTCGCGCACAATGTGGAAACGGTGCCGCGCATCTTCCGCCGGATCCGTCCGGCATTCCGCTACGAGCGCTCCCTTGATGTGCTCACCCAGGGCCGTCAGCACGGGATGATTACCAAATCGAATCTGATCCTGGGGATGGGCGAGACCCGAGAGGAGATCTCCGAAGCGTTGCGCGACCTCCACGAGGCCGGCTGTGACCTGCTGACCATCACCCAGTACCTACGGCCCACTCCCCGCCACCTGCCAGTGGATCGCTGGGTCAAGCCCCAAGAGTTTATGGAGATCTCTCAGGAGGCCGAAGAGATCGGTTTCCTCGGTGTGATGTCCGGCCCCTTGGTGCGCTCCTCCTACCGTGCCGGTTCCCTCTGGGCCAAGGCGATGCAGAAGAAGGGCTGGCCCATTCCTGAGGAGCTGTCCCACATTGAACCCTCCGGTCAGACCAAGCAGGAGGCCTCGACCCTGGTCGCAGCCGGTTTCTGAGCCGGGTGGCGAGGAGATTCCCCGGCACATCTCCGGTAGGCTGGGGGCATCATGGCAGCGAAGTCGAGTACCCCCCAGGTTTCCTCCAAGGAGGAAGCCAAGGCAGAGCTGAAGAAGCTCAAGGAGCAGCGCAAGCGCGACAAGGCTGAGGCTAAGGCGCGCAAGAAGGCCAAGAAGAAGTCCGGCTCAGGTGACGGGTTCTTCTCCCGCATCAAGCAGGTCTTCAATATGACCCGCACCTACGACCCGAACATCGGGTGGTGGATGGCGCTGGCCGCGCTGGTGGCCTTCACCGTGACGTTCGTGCTGTTTACCGTGCTGCTGAACTGGATCACCGGTCTGCTGGTGGCCCTGCCTTCGGCTTTGCTCGGGGCCATGATCGTGATGAACCGGCGTGCGCAGAAAGCGGCCTTCCACCGCATCGAGGGACGCCCGGGGGCTGCCGTTGCAGCACTGAACACCCTGCGCCGCGGGTGGATCATCACCGAAGAACCCGTAGCCATGGACCCCAAGACCCAGGATTCGGTCTTCCGGGTGATCGGCAAGCCCGGCGTCATTCTCATTACCGAGGGCCCGCCCAACCGGGTGAAGAAGTTGGCCTCCCGCACGCAGAAGCGCCTCTCCCCCATTTTGAAGAACACCGGGGTCCCGGTTCACGTGGTCCACGTGGGTCGTGCCGAAGGTCAGGTGCCCCTGCCGCAGCTGACCAAGCACATTAAGAAGCTGGACAAATCTCTGACGAAGCATGAGGTCCACGCTGTTGAGCAGCGCCTCTCCGCACTCCCGGCAGTGCGTCCGCCCATCCCCAAGGGTGTGGATCCTTACCGCGTCCGCCCGGACCGCAAAGCCCTCCGAGGCTGAGGTCTACACGCAGGGGCGCCCACGCGACCCCCTCAACGGACTGGAATAACACAGAGTGCATAGCGTAGACTGGTCTGCTGTCTGGCAGGACCGGTGTGCCCATGAGACGCCCTGATTCAACACCGGTACCGCAGTCCCCCAGCAATCGGCAGCTGGGTCTCTCCGTGCCCGGGGCGGCGGAGGCCAGGAGCCGTGGATGTCACTGCCATCCACGGATGAATCAACACGATGCCGCTTCGTCAAGCAGAAAGAGACACAATGCCTAAGACTCCTTTGCGGGCTCGGCGGACCGTCAAGGCCTCGCGCGCGCTCGGCGTGGCCCTGACTCCCAAGGCCCAGAAGTACCTCGACCGGCGTCCTTACGGTCCGGGCCAGCACGGCCGCACCCGGCGTCGCACCGACTCCGACTACGCGGTGCGTCTGCGGGAGAAGCAGAAGCTGCGCGCTCAGTACGGTATCCGCGAGTCCCAGATGCTGCGCTACTACGAGGAAGCCAAGCGTCAGTCCGAGGGGCTGACCGGTGAGAACCTCATCGAGCTGTTGGAGTCCCGCCTGGACGCCTTGGTGCTGCGCGCTGGATTCGCTCGCACGATCGCTCAGGCCCGCCAGTTTGTGGTGCACCGCCACATCCTGGTCAACGGCAAGCGCGTGGACCGTCCCTCGTACCGCGTCAAGCCGGGGCAGATGATCCACGTGCACGAACGCAGCGAGAAGTTCGAGCCGTTCCAGATCGCCGCCGCCGGTGCTCACCAGGAGGTCCTGCCGGACGTTCCCGGCTACCTCAGTGTGGACCTGGAGAAGTTGCAGGCCACCCTGGTGCGTAAGCCCGAGCGGTCCGAAGTTCCCGTGACCTGCGAAGAGCAGCTGGTCGTCGAGTACTACGCTCGCTGATTCCAGGTGTTCGACATCGGACCCGCCGTCGCCTTGATCGGGCACGGCGGGTTCGCTGTTTCATAGCCCACAGTAGACTTGTCCGGGCGCCTGACCCGGCGTTGACGCGCTGATGCAAGATCTGGAGGAATCGGTGAAGTCCGAGGAGATCACCCGCACCTGGTACGACTATTTCGAGGCCAAGGGGCATACGAAGGTGCCCTCGGCGTCATTGGTCTCCTCCGAACCCTCTTTGCTGTTCACCATCGCCGGCATGGTGCCGTTTATTCCGTACTTCACCGGCGTCGAGACTCCCCCGTATTCCCGGGCGGTCTCTGTGCAGAAGTGCATCCGCACTGAGGACATCGAAGAGGTCGGCAAGACCGCCCGCCACGGGACGTTTTTCCAGATGTGCGGGAACTTCAGCTTCGGGGACTACTTCAAAGAAACGGCCATCCCGATGGCCTGGGAGCTGCTGACCACACCAGTGGAGGGGGACCCTGCAACTGGTTTACGCGGCTACGGACTCGATCCGGACCGGCTCTGGGTCACCGTATATGAGCACGACGACGAAGCGTACGAGATCTGGCGCGAGACTGTGGGCGTGCCCGCTGAGCGCATCCAACGGTTCGGCCCGGAGGATAATTACTGGAACACCGGTCAACCCGGTCCCGGTGGCCCGTGTTCGGAGATCTACTACGATCGCGGTCCCGCCTATGGCGCCGAAGGCGGTCCGGCGGCGGATGAGGACCGCTACGTGGAGATCTGGAACCTGGTCTTCATGCAGTACCGGCTTTCTGCAGTCCACTCGAAGTCGGATTTTGAGGTCGCCGGTCCGCTAGAGAACAAGAACATCGATACTGGCCTCGGCCTGGAGCGTCTGGCGATGGTTCTCCAGGGCGTGGAGAACATGTATGAAACCGACCAGGTGCGCCCGGTTCTGGACCGTGCTGCGGAACTGGCCGGGGTGACGTACACCTCCACGGAGGATCCCTCGGACCCGAATCATTCCCATGACGTGCGTCTGCGCATGGTGGCCGATCACACCCGCAGTGCACTGATGCTCATTAGTGACGGTGTCCGCCCCTCGAACGAAGGGGGTGGATTCATCCTGCGCCGACTCATTCGGCGGGTCATCCTCGGTATGCGCCTGCTCGGAGTGGAAGAGCCGGTCTTCGGCGACCTCATCACTGTTTCTAAGGACGCAATGAAGGGCGTCTACCCGGAGGTCGAGACGAACTTCGGCACGATCCACCAAGTGGCGGTCAAAGAGGAACAGGCTTTCTTGCGGACCATCTCCGCGGGCACTCAGCGCCTGGAGACCGCGGTGACCGAGGCCAAGCGCTCTGGCGGGCGGCTCTCCGGCGATGACGCCTTTGCTTTGCACGATACCTATGGCTTCCCCATTGACCTCACCTTGGAGATGGCCGAAGAAGCCGGCGTCGAAGTGGACCAAGAGACCTTCCGTGAGCTGATGGCCGAGCAGCGCCAGCGCGCCCGCGCCGATGCTCAGGGCAAGAAGTCCGGTCACGCCGACACGGAGATTTACCGGCAGCTACTGGCTGGTCAGCCGACTCACTTCACCGGGTATACCGAACACACCACGGAGTCCCGTATTCGGGGCCTTCTGGTCGATGGCCAGTTGCGGGACCGCGCCTCGGCCGGTGAGCAGATCGAAGTGGTCCTCGATGCCACCCCGTTTTATGCCGAAGCCGGCGGGCAGGCTCCGGACACCGGCCGCATTACCGGGGATGGTTTCACCCTGGAGATCACCGATGTGCAGTCCCCCATCGGGGGGCTATCAATCCATCGGGGTCGGGTGCTCTCCGGGGAGGTGCACGTGGGTGCCCAAGCGTTGAGCACCATTGATGTGCGGCGGCGCCTGGATGCTCAGAAGGCTCACTCGGCCACCCACATCATCCATGCGGCCTTGCACGATGTTCTTGGCCCTGAGGCGGTGCAGGCAGGCTCCTTCAACAAGGAGGGGTATCTACGCTTTGACTTCACTCACGACGACGCCCTCTCCCCGGGGGCACGTCAGGAACTCGAAGAGATCTCCAATCTGGCGATCCGGGACAACCATGAGGTTGAAACTATGGTGATGTCCCTGGAAGACGCTCAAGCCATGGGAGCGATGATGCTCTTCGGTGAGAAATACGGCGAACGGGTCCGGGTCGTGGAGATGAATGGTGAATGGTCCCGCGAACTCTGCGGGGGCACCCATGTGGACTCCACAGCGGAGATCGGCACCCTGGCGCTGCTGTCGGAATCCTCGGTAGGGGCTGGCAACCGGCGTGTTGAGGCACTGGTCGGTTTGGATGCTTTCAAACACTTCGCGGCCGAACGGACACTGGTCAACCAGCTCACAGAGATGCTGAAGGTCCCAGCAGACCAGGTCCCCGACCGGATCGCCTCCACACTGCAAAAGCTCAAGGAAACTGAACGGGAACTTCAGCGGCTACGCGCCGAGCAGTTGCGCGCCTCAGCTGCCCGGCTGGTCGATGAGGCCGTCGACGCCGACGGCATCTCCGTGCTGGCTCACAACGCCGGGGAGGCTGAAGGCGGGGACCTGCGCCAGCTGGTGATGGACCTACGCGGACGTTTCGGTAGCCGTGCTGCTGTGGTGGCGGTGGCCGGAGAATCGAAGTCCCGACCGGTGATCGTGGTGGGGACTACCGAGCAGGCCCGCGAAGAGGGAGTCTCCGCTGGTGATCTGGTCAAGACCGCTACGCAGATCCTCGGCGGCGGTGGAGGCGGCAAACCGGACCTCGCTCAGGGGGGCGGCCAGGATCCCCAACAGATTCCAGCAGCTCTCGATGCGATCGTCACGGCGGTGCGTTCGCGCCGATGAGTGCTCGTGCCGGAGTCCGGCTGGGGGTTGATGTCGGTGAGGCACGTGTCGGACTGGCGGCATCGGATCCCGATGCCTTACTAGCCACCCCGGTAATGACCTTGCGGCGGGACCCCAATCGGGGATCCGACCTGCGCATGCTCACCCGGATCGCCGCCGATCGGGCGGCGCAGGTCATTTACGTCGGACTGCCGATCTCCCTCTCCGGGGAGGAGACCCTCTCCACGCAGAAGGCCCGCCAATACGCTGACCAGTTGGCTGTCCGGCTGCAGGAAGCTGGTCTGGGGACCGAGGTCCGGCTGGTGGATGAGCGGCTCTCCACAGTCTCCGCGGCGGGGAAGATGCGCCAGGCGGGCGTGGAGTCTCGTGATCAGCGGGACCGGATTGACCAGGCGGCCGCGGTGGAGATTCTCACGCAGGCTTTGGAGACCCGCGCAGCCCAGGGCACCGAACCAGGAGTTCCCGTCACTGGCTTTCCCTCCGGGGCCTGATCGCTTGCTTCCTCGACGGTACCGGGCGTTTTCCACAACCGGTCCGGACCCTCTTGCACCCGGTGCGGGCCCCTGGTCACCCTACTGCTATGAACACCACAATCCACCGGCGCCCCGCTTCGGCAGTTTCTCCCTCCCCTGACCGCGCTGTGGCGACTTACCGACCCGGCCGACCGTTCACAGCGGAAGAGCTCCAGGTGCTCGAAAGCCAGGGGGTTCTTCACCGGGTGATCGCCGATGTGTGGGTTCCCCGCGGGGCCTGCACCCCACCAGTGGCCCGGGCGGAGGCAGCAGCGAGTCTGCTCAACCATGTATTACGTGCCCACGGCACGTTATGTGGGGAAACCGCGGCGTGGGTGCACCTGGGTGGGCGGGCACCAGCTAGAGTCCACGTCACCACAGACGGTCTTTTCCGTCGGCCGAATCTCAGCGAACCCACCCTGTGGCAGATTCACCAGGTCCCCTTGCCGCGACAGGCCCATACCCGAGTGGGAACCGTCTCAGTAACCACCCTGGAGCGCACCATGGAGGATCTTTTCCTGGGTGTGGGGGTCTCTGGGTGTTCGGTAGCGCTCGACGCTGTGAAACAGACGCATGAAGACGAGCCGATGCGGCGTCGTCGTCATCTCCTACACGTGCTGCTGGAGCGTACCGGCATGAACACCACAGATCTGGCGCACCGAGTCGCGGCGCGCAGTGTGCGCTCTGAGCACCGACTCCCCCAGCGAGCCCAACGGGCTGAAGAGACGCTGAGTTATGTTTCGCGGCGTTTACCGACGGTGCGGTAGACGTCGTACACACCGTCGATACGGCGTACTGAGTTCAGCACGTGGTTGAGGTAGCGGGGGTCACCCATTTCGAAGCTGAACCGTGAGATGGCCACCCGGTCCTTTGAGGTGTGCACCGTGGCGGAGAGAATATTGACCTGGGATTCGGCGAGCACGCGGGTCACATCAGAGAGCAAAGACTTCCGATCCAGAGCCTCGACTTGGATCTCCACCAAGAACACTGAGGATTTCGACGGCGCCCATTCGACCTCCACCAGCCGGCCGGGCTCCTCACGCAGCTGCTTGACATTGCGACAGTCCGCCCGGTGCACTGACACACCCTGCCCGCGCGTGACGAAACCTTCGATCTCATCGGGGGGAACCGGAGTACAACATCGGGCCAGCTTGGCCAAGACATTGCCTGCCCCTTTGACCACCACACCAGCATCCGAGTACTCGGCCGGCTTGCTCGGCGGTGCGGTAATCGGAGTGGTGTCGTGCTCCTCAGACTCTTCGTCCTCATCAGGAGCGAGCAAATCCTGCAGGTGCTCGATCACGTTCTGGGTGGAGACATGCTCCTCCCCCACCCCCGCGTATAGCGCCGAGATGTCCTGGTAGTGCAGCTGCTGGGCCACAGCCAGCAGCACATCCGGGTTCATCACCTTCTGCAGCGGCAAGTTCGATTTCCGGATGGCCTTGGTCAGCATCTCCTTGCCGCGTTCGATCGACTCTTCACGGCGTTCCTTAGAGAACCACTGCCGGATCTTATTCCGCGCCCTCGGGGAACGAACGAACTGCAACCAGTCGCTGGAAGGACCGGCCCCCTCCGCTTTGGAGGTGAAAATCTCCACCCAATCGCCGTGCTGCAGTTCCGAGCTGAGCGGAACGAGTTTCCCATTCACCCGCGCACCGATGGTCTTATGGCCGACGTCGGTATGGATGGCGTAGGCGAAGTCCACCGGGGTTGCCCCGGCAGGCAGGGAGATGACCTCACCCTTGGGGGTGTAGACGAAGACCTCTTTGGCGTTGATCTCATACCGCAGGGAATCCAGGAACTCGTCAGGATCCTTGGTCTCAGATTGCCAGTCCACCAGCGAACGCAGCCACCCGATGTCTGCGGTGGCCTGGGACTCCTGGGTTGCGGTTCGGGGAGTCGAACCCGCAGGTAGCTGCTGGCTTGCCCCATTCTGAGCGCTGGTGCCGTCCTGCTTGTACTTCCAGTGGGCAGCGACACCGTATTCCGCCCGGCGGTGCATCTCATAGGTGCGGATCTGGACTTCAACCGGTTTGCCCTCCGGTCCCAGCACCGTAGTGTGCAGGGACTGGTACATATTGAACTTCGGCATCGCGATGTAGTCCTTGAACCGCCCCGGCAAGGGCGACCAGCGGGCGTGCAGTGCCCCAAGAGCTGCATAGCAGTCCCGCACTGTCTCGACGAGCACCCGGACCCCCATGAGGTCGTGGATGTCGTCGAACTCTTTGCCGCGAACGATCATCTTCTGGTAGATCGAGTAGTAGTGTTTGGGCCGACCGGTGATCGTGGCCGCAATATTGGCCTCATTGAGGTCCTCGGCGATGGTCTCACGCACCTCAGAGAGGAACTTCTCTCGCTGGGGTGTGCGGTCACCCACCAGACGGACGATCTCTTCATACACCTTGGGGTACAGTGCCGCGAAAGAGAGGTCCTCCAGCTCCCATTTGATGGTGTTGACCCCCAGCCGGTGAGCCAACGGAGAGAAGATCTCCAGAGTCTCCTTGGCCTTGCGGGCACTAGACTCCGCGGGCACATACCGCCAGGTGCGGGCATTGTGGAGTCGATCAGCGAGCTTAATCATCAGCACGCGGATGTCCTTGGCCATGGCCAGAACCATCTTGCGGACCGTCTCCGCCTGGGCGGCGTCGCCGAACTTCAACTTGTCCAGCTTGGTCACGCCATCGACGAGCAGGGCGACTTCCTCACCGAAATCGTCGGTGAGTTCCTCGAGACTGTAGTCAGTGTCCTCGACGGTGTCATGCAGCAGAGCGGCCGCCAACGTCGGACCATTGAGGCCGAGTTCAGCCAGTATCGTGGCGACCGCTACAGGGTGGGTGATGTATGGGTCGCCGGATTTGCGCTTCTGCCCAGCATGATGGTGATGGGCGACGTCGAAAGCCCGCCGGATCAGGGGCAGATCCTCCTGGCCGCCGTTAGCTTTCACCGCACGCAGCAGCGGCTCCAGCAAGGGAGAGTCTCCCGATTCAGCCAGGGTTCCCACGCTACGGGAACGACGACGAGGCGCAGAAGCCCGTTCCGCGGCAGCCGCATTCTGGGCGGCAGCATCTGGCGCTGCCGTCTGCGGAGAGCTCACCGTGTGGGAGCCCGGGGCGCCGTCGTCAGCAGTCATGGTGCGGCCATTGTAGTGGAGGTCAGGCCCGACTCCCGACTTAGGATCGCCGTTCGTCGTCGCCTCCGACCGACTCCGCCACGATGAGTGCATCCCAATCCGGGATGCCTTCATCTTCGGCCTCGTCCTCATCAATCTCAGGCTCGGGCAACGGGGGGAACGGAATCGGCTTGCCGTTCTCATCCAAGGGGGTACCGGAGTGGGTCACTGTGCCGATGCCACGCTCTTGACGCAACCGGAGCACTTCCTCGGTATGTTCGCGGATGGCCGGATCCCGCCGACGCATGAACGCATACAACGGTGCCTGAACGAAGATCGTGGCAATCGTGCCAACGATGATGCCGGTGAACAGGGCCAGGGCAATATCCCGTAGCGTGCCCGCACCGAGGAGACCAGCACCGATAAACAGAATCGATCCCACGGGCAGGATGCCGACCACAGAGGTGTTCACCGAGCGAACCAGGGTCTGGTTCACCGCGAGGTTGACTCGTTCGGCGAAGGTTTGATCCTTCTGATCGTGAAGCGGCTCGAGGTTCTCACGGATCTTATCGAAGACCACCATCGTGTCGTACAGGGCGTACGAAAGGATGGTGAGGAAGCCAATAATGGCGCTCGGGGTCACTTCGAAGTCGGTGGCGGCATAGATACCGACCGTGGTGATGACCACGAAACCCAGACCGGCCAAGGCGGCCACCGACATCGTCCAGGTCCGGAAGTAGGCCGTCATATAGAGCGCAACCAAGGCGAGGAAAATCACCAGCCCGACGATCATCTGCTGGGAGATGTGCTCACCCCAGACCGGACCAATATAAGTCGAGGAGATTTGATCGGAGCCCACTCCGTAGCCTTCCTGGAGGCCTTCGGCGACCTGCAGTGTCTCCGTGTCGTCAAGTTCCTCAGTCTGTACCCGGACCGTCTGGGGGGCGATATTCGTCACGACCGCCTCCTGCCCGGCGACCTCGGCAACGACCTCTTCACCGATGCTGACATCGGTGGTCTCCGTCTGGGAGACCGTGAACTCACTGCCACCGGTGAACTCGATACCGAAGTTGAATCCACCACGAATAAACGGCACCGCCACCGACGCGATGATGATGAGCGCGGCAGCAACAAACCAGATGCGGGACCGCTGGATAAACGGATACGACCGTTCACCGGTGTAGAGCTGGTTACCGGCCTGAGCGAAACCTGCAGCCATATCAGCGTTCACCCCCGCCTGCGGTGGCATCTGCCGGGGTGTGGGCACTCTGGGACTCGCCGACGTCGTCGGTCTCCTCGCGGTGGCGCCGCTGGCGTTCCATACGCGCCCGCCGGCGTTCGGCGATGGTCATCTGCGCCCATTCCTCCTCAGAGATCTCGGGCAGTTCCTCGGAGCGGTCGGCGGATGCGGAGTCCGGTTCAGGGGCATCAGCAGCCATGGCACCAACAGCCTCTGGGTCGGAGTAGACGACGTTGCGGCGGGCGAATCGCCCGGCACCGCGGTAGAGGACATCCACTCCCAGCTCCTTCTCACTGAGGCCGGAGAACCTCCGCCCGGAGGCAAAGAACTTCCGCCGGGCCAACAGCTGCATCAGCGGATGGGTGAAGAGAAAGACGAGGATGACGTCGATCAGTGCCGTCAAACCTAGGGTGAAGGCGAATCCGCGCACATTCCCCACCGCCACCAGGTAGAGCACCACCGCGGCGATGATATTCACCGCTTTGGACGCCAAAATGGTACGCCGGGCCCGCGACCACCCGGATTCCACTGCTCCGGCCAGAGATCTGCCCTCACGGAGTTCATCCTTGACGCGCTCGAAGTACACCACGAAGGAGTCAGCCGTCAGACCGATGGACAGGATCAACCCCGCGATACCGGCCAGGGAGAGCCGGTAGCCGTCGGACCAGCCCAGCAAGGAGATCGCCCACCAGGTGAGCAGCCCCACCACGACCAGTGACGGGATCGTCACCGCCAGGGCTAGAGCCCGGTACTGGTAGATGGCGTAACCGGCGGTGAGTAACAGACCGATAATCCCGGCAATCAGACCCATGCGCAGTTGGTCAGCACCCAAGGTGGCAGAGATCTGTTCCTCAGATTCGATACTGAAGCTCAGGGGCAGAGAACCGTAGCGCAACTGCTCAGCGAGGCTTTCCGCCTCCTCTTCGGTGAAGCTGCCGGAAATCTCAGCTCGGCCGTCGGTGATGGGCGCGTTCATCGTCGGAGAGGTCACCACATGACCGTCGAGCACCGCGGCAAAGCGGTTCTGATCTCCACTGAGCCCGTAGAGCCGGACCGAGGACTCAGAGAAAAGATCAGCACCCTCGGAGTCGAAACGCACGTTGACCACGTATTCCCCGGGGCGCTGCTGGTGGGTGCCCCACGTGGCGTCGTCGATGTTCTCACCCGGGACGTCCACCGGCCCCAGCAGGAAAACTTCACCGCTGCGGGGGTCGCAGGTAATCATCGGCTCATCGTCGTCCCACTGGTCGCGTTCCTCGACGCTGACATCCTGGCTGCAGCGGTAGTTCTCGAACTCAGCGGCCAGCTCGGGAGTGACCCAGTTGGGGTCGGAGTGGTTCTCTGGTTCACCTTCAGGTTCGGGGAAGTCCTCGGGAACGGCCTCTTCGCCCTCTTCCTCCTCGAGTTGGGCGATTTCCTCTTCGTAGTCCTCCAGCCACTCCTGGTAGTCCTCTTCACTCATCTCACCGGCTTCGTAATCGGCCTGTGCGCCGTCGCGCATCAGCTCGGTGAGGTAGAAGGGATCCTGGCGGGTCTGGATGACGGGACGGAATTGCATATCCGCTGGTGCCTGG
The DNA here is from genome assembly GCF_000421745.1 of Nesterenkonia alba DSM 19423. Taxonomy (GTDB): domain Bacteria; phylum Actinomycetota; class Actinomycetes; order Actinomycetales; family Micrococcaceae; genus Nesterenkonia; species Nesterenkonia alba. The sequence continues at coordinate 153,304 of NZ_ATXP01000004.1, read as the reverse complement.
ATGAGTTCACGGGTCTCTTCATCCGGTGCACCCGGCAGGGAAACCACGATGTTCTCGGCACCCTGTGTGGTGATTTCAGCCTCGGCCACACCAGTGCCATCCACGCGTTGCCGGATGATCTCCACGGCCTGTTCGAGCTGCTCATCGTCGATCTCTTCACCGGTTTCGACCTGCGGGGCCAGCACCATCTGTGTGCCACCCTCCAGGTCCAAGGCCAGCAGTGGCGCCCACTGGGCACGGTCCTGGGTCACCCCGTAGAGCAGGGTTCCGCCCATGGCGAAGAGGAGGACGAACAGCGCAATAAGCGCCGCGCGGGCTTTCCGCACAGGTTTCGACTGGGCCATGGGTGGGGTGCGTTAGTTCTTGTCGCCGGAAGTGGGGTCGGTGGTTTCCGGCCCGTGGGTGCCGGGCTGGCCCGGGGCCGGTTCGGTCACCTGCTGGACCGCTCCGAGGAGGAAATCGGCACGGTCACCGGTGGAGAATTCCAAGGTGATGCGCTGGCGCTCCTCATCACGGTGGACAACAGTGCCGACGAGGCCCCCAGCGGTAATGACTTCAGCGCCCACCACGGCGCCACTGTGGGCGTCCCGTTGGGCTTCACGCATTTTTCGCCCCCGCCGGAGGGTGAAGATCATGAACAGCGCAATCAAGCCGAACATGACCAGCAGCAGCGGGTCGGTCAGTGGGTTGAAGTCTTCGCCAGTCTCGTCGGCGAGGAAGGTCATCACGGGCAGGTCAATCACAACGGGTCACGATATCACCTTGGGCCGCTGGATCCCTGAAGACGGGTGAGTTCACCGCGAGGCTGTTCAGCGCTCTTCCCACAATGGGTCCGTGTCAGGGGTGTGGTTCTCCGTTCTGGTGTCCTCAGGAGGAGTCAGGCCCAGGTGTTTGAAGGCGGCTTCGGTGGCTACACGCCCACGTGGTGTGCGGGCCAGCAGCCCTTCTCTGACCAGGTAGGGTTCGGCGACGGTCTCCACCGTTTCGGTCTCCTCGCCGACGATGACCGCCAGGGTAGACAGACCTACCGGTCCACCACGGAAGGTGGTGCACAGCGCTTCGAGAACGGCTCGGTCCAGGCGGTCCAGGCCGCGGATATCGACCTCATAAGTGTTCAACGCCTCGGAGGCCGCGTCCCGGTCTACCTGCTGCACCCCGTGGACCAGCGCCCAGTCCCGTACTCGGCGTAACAGCCGGTTGGCAATACGGGGGGTACCCCGGGACCGTGTGGCAATCTCGGTGAAGCCCGCGTCGGTAACGGCGACGTCGAGCATCCCGGCTGAGCGGCGCAGCACACGCTCCAGTTCGTCGGGACTGTAGTACTCCAGGTGTGCAGTGAAGCCGAAGCGGTCGCGCAGCGGACCGGGGAGAAGTCCGGCGCGGGTGGTGGCACCCACCAGGGTGAAGGCCGGCAACTCCAACGGAATCGAGGTGGCCCCGGCACCCTTACCCACGATGATGTCCACCCGGAAGTCTTCCATCGCCATGTAGAGCATCTCCTCAGCCGGGCGGGACATCCGGTGGATCTCATCGACGAAGAGCACCTCCCCTTCAGCCAAGGAGGACAGGATGGCTGCCAGGTCACCGGCGTGCTGAATCGCCGGACCGGAGGTAATGCGCAGCGGTGCGCTCATCTCCGAGGCGACGATCATAGCCAGAGTCGTTTTGCCCAATCCCGGGGGCCCGGAGAGCAGAACATGGTCAGCAGCCTGCTGACGCAGCTTGGCCGATTCCAACACAAGCGACAACTGAGCACGCACCGTCCGCTGCCCCACAAAGTCTTCCAACGCTTTGGGACGCAACGCAGCTTCAAGCTGTTTCTCTTCGGCCGCCTGGGTGGTGCCGACCCGCTCGCGGGGATCTTCGGTACTCACAGTGTTATCCGGTCACCGCCTTGGAGGCGCCCAGGGACCGCAGGGTCGCTCGCAGCACCTCAGCCGTCTGTGCCTGCGCCAGTTCAGGAGTTGCGCTGATGGTCCGGTCCACCGCCGCAGCAGCGTCCTTCTCACTCCACCCCAGGGAGACCAGTGCTGCACGGACCTCAGCACTGACGACGTCGCCAGGCGCCGACTGCTTCTGAGACTCACCTTCACCGGTGGACACCTCATCGAGCACGAGCTTGCCAGCCAGCTCCAACAAGATCCGCTGGGCGGTCTTCTTTCCAATGCCGGGAACTTTGGTAAAGGCTGCGGTATCCGAATCTCGGATCGCCAGCCGCACATCAGTGGGAGTGTGTACTGAGAGCACCGCCAGTGCTAACCGGGGCCCCACTCCGGAGATACCCAGCAGGGTGGTAAAGATCTCGCGCTCGTCGGTGTCAGCGAAGCCAAAGAGTAAGGGGGCTTCATCCTGCCGAGGAACGTAGCTGGTCTGCAGCAGGGTGTGCTCGCCAGCCCGGAGCTGGCTGAGCGTCTGCGCCGTGGCGGAGACATGCAGTCCGAACCCGGAAACCTCCACCACGGCGTGGTCGAGTCCCACATGCAACACCTCACCGCGGATGCTGGCGATCACCGCTGGCCCCCTTTACGCTCTATAGAACACATCTTCGACCACTGTAGCGCTCACCGCTGAGACCGCGCGCCACCGCTTCACGGCGAGTCCTACCGTGGACGGCTCACTCGGCCACCGGCACGTTTCTCTGCCTCCTGCCAGGCTCGTTGCGCGGGGGTGAGCCCTCCGCGCTGTTCTTCGGCCGCTTGTTGGGCTGCGGTGCGGGCCCCCTGGTGGGTGCGGGTTGCCGCTGACATGTTGTAGGCCGCCCCAATCCCTGAACGCCAGGCGTGGCAGATCGCCACCGCGTAGGCATCGGTGGCATCGACCGGCTTAGGCCGGCCCGGCAATTTCAAGATGCGCTGGACCATGCGGGCCACGGCATCCTTACCGGCTCTGCCGTCGTCGGTGACTGCGGCCTTGACCTCACTGGGAGTGTGCCAAGCCACCGGGATTCCCCGGGCGGCCGCGGCGGCGATAATGACGCCGGAAGCCTGTGCCGTGGCCATGGCCGTGGGAGCGTTGGAACTGGAGAAGACCCGTTCGATGGCTAGGACATCAGGAGCGTAGGCCTCAAGCAGATCTTCGGCAGCCCGCTGGATGGCCAGAATACGATGAGCTAGGTCATCCTCGCTGCAGGTGCCGGTGACCTCCACGTGCACAGAGGTTCCGGTGCGGTTTGGCTGCATCTCCACCACAGCGAATCCACACCGGGTCAACCCCGGATCAACCCCGAGGATCCGCTGAGCAACTCGGGAGTCCGCAGCTGTTGACTTCACCGCTCTGCTGACCGCCGGCACGGGCAGATACCGTCAGCTTTCGGCGTCGAGCGCGGCGAGCGTCTCGGAGGAGAGGTCCGCGTTGGTGTGGATGTTCTGCACGTCGTCGAGATCTTCTAAAGCGTCGTGGAGTCGCAGGAACTTCTTGGCGTCGTCGAGCTCTAGATCGACCTTGATATCAGAGACAAAGGCGACCTCATCGTTGTCGTAGCTGATTCCGGCTTCTTCAAGACCTTTGACGACGTCGTGTAGGTCACTGGGTTCGGATTGCACTTCGAAGGATTCCTCATGTTCGATGACTTCCTCCACACCGGCCTCCAGGACCGCCGCGAGCACGTCATCTTCGGTGAGTCCCTCGGTCTTGGGCACATTGACCACGCCTTTGCGCTGGAACATGTAGGCCACCGAGCCCGGATCAGCAACGGTTCCCCCGGCCCGGGTCACCGCGGTGCGTACCTCTGAGGCTGCGCGGTTGCGGTTATCCGTGAGGCATTCCACTAACAGTGCAGAACCGGCCGGACCGCGGACTTCGTAGGTGATTTCCTCGTAGTCCACTGCATCACCGGTGAGCCCGGCCCCGCGTTTGATGGCCCGGTCGATGTTGTCATTGGGCACCGACTCCTTCTTCGCTTTGGAGACCGCCAAGTCCAGGGCCGGGTTACCCGCGGGATCCGGGCCGCCATTGCGTGCGGCAACCTCGATCTGCTTGATGTAGCGGGCGTTGATCTTGGCCCGTTTGGCATCCACAGCAGCTTTGCGGTGCTTAGTGTTGGCCCATTTGGAGTGGCCGGCCATATCTCTCCTTGCGAACGTCGTCGAGCGTGGGCTGAATCAGATCGTTAGGTCCAAGACTATCGGGCAGGCTCGAATCTCCGCGGACGATCCACGCTGAACGGGCACCTTCTGTCTGACCAGAGCGAGGGTTAAGCAGGATGGCGGGCTTGGCGGGTGACGGTGACGATGCGCTGAATGACCGTGATTGCCGAGGCTGCCGCCAACACCACCAGCACCACCAGGAGGACCTGCTGAGGCATGCCGAGGCCGACGAAACCGGTGAATACCAGCGTCAGGACCATGCGCTCCGGGCGTTCGGCGATCCCGGTGTTCGCGTCATAGCCCAGCGACTCCGCCTTGGCCCGAATATAGGAGACCAGCAAACCCAGGATCATGCATACCGCCGCAGCGGCCCCGATCCCATAGTGATCCCCACCGTTGAAGAACCACAGCAGCAAACCCAGGAACACTGCACTGTCCTGGACCCGGTCGAGCACCGAATCGAGGAAACCGCCGATGACGCTCTTCTGGTCTCCCAGCCGAGCCATCAGCCCATCGATGAGGTCGCTGAAGACAAACAGGGTGATCGCCACAGTTCCCCAGAACAGCTGACCCATCGGGTAGAGCACCAGGGCGCCGAGGCTGACCCCGACCGTGCCGATCACCGTCACCGCATTCGGAGTCAGTCCGAGCCGGAGCAGCCCCCGAGCCAACGGGGTGAAGACCGCAGAGAAGAACGCCCGAAGATGTTTGAGCATCAGCGCTGCTCCCCTGACTGCTGGCTGTCTGCTTCCCAGGCCTCGGCGACTCGCTGCCGAGTCTCCCCCAGGGTGGCTGAGAGGTTCTTGGTTTGAGCAATAATCGGCATGAAGTTCGTGTCGCCCTGCCACCGGGGCACCACGTGCTGGTGCAGATGCGCGGCGATCCCGGCACCTCCGACCTTGCCCTGATTGATACCCAGGTTGAACCCGTGAGGGGAGGACGCTGCCCGCAACGCCCGTATGGCCTGCTGAGTCATGGCGGTGAACTCCGCGGACTCTTGAGCATCCAAGTCCGTGAAATCCGGAACGTGCCGGTACGGACAGATGAGCACGTGCCCAGGGTTGTACGGGTAGAGGTTGAGCACCGCGAAGCATAGCCGCCCACGCGCGACAATGAGGGCGTCTTCATCACTGCGCTGCGGACCCAGGCAGAACGGGCAGTCATCTTCCCCAGTGACCTGGTCTTGTCCCCGAGCCTGGTATGCGGCCCGGTGCGGGTTCCACAGACGCTGGAAACCGTCAGGAGCCGCGGCGAAGCCATCACCGGGACTGGTGTCTGCTTCGACCACGGCGGATTCAGGCTTCCCGGTCCTCGATGGCCTTCAGAATCTGGGCCACAGCTTCCTCGATGGGCACCTGGTTCTGTTGGGAACCGTCCCGGTAGCGGAAAGACACCGCCTGAGCCTCAGCGTCTTCACCACCGGCGATGAGCACAAAAGGAATCTTGTCCTTCGAGGCAGTGCGGATCTTCTTAGGAAAACGCTCGTTGCCGTCGTCGAGCTCAGCCCGTACACCGGCGGCCTGCAACCGCGCAATGACCTCACCCAGGTAATCGTTAAACGGCTCAGCCACCGGAATACCGCGCACCTGGATGGGTGCCAGCCACGCGGGGAAAGCGCCGGCGTAGTGCTCAGTGAGCACACCGAGGAATCGTTCGATGGAGCCGAAGAGGGCACGGTGGATCATCACCGGACGCTGGCGAGTGCCGTCGTCGGCGGTGTACTCCAGGTCGAAACGCTCCGGGAGGTTGAAGTCCAGCTGAATGGTGGACATCTGCCAGGTCCGACCAATGGCGTCGCGCGCCTGCACAGAAATCTTCGGCCCGTAGAAAGCCGCTCCCCCGGGGTCGGGAACCAGCTCTAGCCCAGAGGCTCGGCCGACCTCCTCCAGGGTGGCGGTGGCCTCATCCCAGATCTCATCAGAGCCGACAAACTTCTCCGGATCCTTCGTGGAGAGTTCCAGGTAGAAGTCGTCGAGGCCGTAGTCCTTCAGCAACCCCAGCACGAAGTGCAGAGTCTCGGTCAGTTCGGCCTTCATCTGCCCGCGGGTGCAGTAAATATGGGCGTCGTCCTGGGTCATTCCCCGCACGCGGGTGAGGCCATGCACCACCCCAGACTTCTCATACCGATACACCGAGCCGAACTCGAACAGCCGCAAGGGCAGTTCCCGGTAGCTGCGACCTCGCGAGGCGAAGATGAGATTGTGCATCGGGCAGTTCATCGGCTTCAGGTAGTAGTCCTGCCCGGCTTTGGTCAGCTGCCCGTTCTCATCCCGTTCCTCGTCCACGCGCATCGGGGGGAACATGCCATCGGCGTACCAATCCAAGTGCCCGGAGACCTCATAGAGCTTCCCCTTGGTGATGTGCGGGGTGTAGACAAATTCGTAGCCGGCCTGGGAATGCCGCTGCCGGGAGTAGTCCTCCATCGTCTTACGCAGCACCCCGCCCTTGGGATGGAAGACCGGCAGCCCGGAGCCGAGCGCTTCAGGGAAGCTGAACAGGTCCAGTTCTGCACCGAGTTTGCGATGGTCACGCCGCTCGGCCTCCGCCAGGCGTTCCTTGTATTCCTTCAACTGCTGTTTGGTGGGCCAGGCGGTGCCGTAGATGCGCTGCAGCTGCGGGTTGGTTTCCTTACCCCGCCAATAGGCCCCCCCGGTGCGGGTCAGCGCAAAGGCATTGGAGATCAGTTTGGTGTGGGGCAGGTGCGGACCTCGGCACAGGTCGGACCACACGCGCTCTCCGTTGCGGTCGACGTTGTGGTAAATCGTGATGACATCGCCGCCTACTTCCACATTGGCGCCTTCTCCGGCGGCGTCGACGTCCTCATCGGCGACACCGAGAAGTTCGAGCTTGTAGGGCTCATCGGCCATCTGCCGCTTGGCCTCATCGGGCTCGACGACTTCGCGTTCGAACCTCTGCCCCTGGTTGACGATCTTCTGCATCGTCTTCTCGATCTTCTTCAGATCCTCGGGGGTGAAGGGCTCGGTCACGTCGAAGTCGAAGTAGAACCCGTCAGTGATGTAGGGACCGATGCCGAGCTTCGCCTCCGGGAAAAGTGTCTGGACCGCCTGGGCCATGACGTGGGCGGTGGAGTGGCGCAGCACGTTGAGCCCGTCCTCGTCATTGATGTCGACTGGCTCGACCTGCGCGCCGTCGGGCAGCACCCGGTCTAGGTCCCAGAGTTCACCGTTGACCCGCATCACCACAGTGGTCTTCGCCTCGGAGAAGAGAGTGGTCCCGGTGGTGCCCGCTGGAAGGGTCGTCGGGGCGCCGCTGAGGGTGATGCTGATCTGCTCGGACACGGGGCTGGTGTTCTCCTAGGCGGTATCAGCGGGCCGTTTCCCGGCCCGCAGGGGTATGACGTCGTGATTCTACGGGACACAGCCGGACCAGTGGCACCCGACGACGCCGTCTCATGCGGTTTGACAGCCGGGACACCAGTAGAGCCGCCGCCCGGCGAGCTCACGGCTGCGGATGGTCTCACCACACCGCAGGCACCGGGTGCCCTGATGCTTGTAGACCCAGTGCCGGCGTCGTGGATTCCGCCCGGGGGTTTGAGGATCACTCAGTGTCCCGAACCCCCGCGCGGTCCCAGGCTCACGCCGCGTCTCAGACTCACGCGGTGTCTCGGGCTCACGCAAGGTACGGATGACACCTTCGGTGAAACCGTGGCGCAGTTGCCGGGTCAGCGTCTGCCACAGGGAGCGCACCTGCTCCTCGGTCAAACGGGCCGCGGGTGTGTCCGGGTCAATGCCTTCGACGAAGAGCGATTCCGCCCGGTAGATATTGCCCACCCCGGCGATGACGGCTTGATCCATCAGGGCCGCGGCAATGCTGATTCTGCGCCGGGAGAGGTTCTGCGCGAAGCTCTGGAGCATCTGCTCGTCGAGCGGCCCATCGGCCTGCCGGAGTGGGTCAGGACCGAGGCGCCCGATGATCTGCTCGTACCGCATGGGGTTGAGGACTCGGCATGTGGCCGGCCCGCGCAGATCGGCCCAGCCGTGCCGCGTGTGGACCCGGGCGCGCACCGCCCCAGTAGGAGGGGTGGGGATGATCCATCCGTCGTCGTCGTAGTGCGGTGTGAGCTGTTCGGTGGCGGTCCGCGGGGCACCGAGGCTGGCCGCACCGGCGAATTGCTCGTCACCTTGGAAGCTGAAGGCCCCATAGAGACCTAAATGCACCTGCCAGATGTCGGCCCCGACGTGGATGAACAGGTGTTTGCCCCAGGCTTCGGCACGCTGCGGGGCGCGCCCGGTGAGCCGAGCTGCCCCCGCAGTGAAGGGACCCTGAGGTGAGGTGACGCGCCACGGACGCCCGACGAAGAGACTGTCCATTTGAGCCGCCAGCCGGTGGAGAGTGTGACCTTCGGGCACGCTGTTAGTCCAGGATCTCTCCGGTGTTCTCGTAGTGGGTGATCTTTCCGATCCGGCGGGCGTGGCGTTCGGCCTGGGTCCACTGGGCGGTGAGGAAAGCTTCGACGATCTCGGTAGCTTCAGTGAGCTCGTGCTGGCGACCGCCCAGGGCGACCACATTGGCGTTGTTGTGCTCACGGGCCAACCGTGCGGTCTCCAGGTTCCAGGCCAGGGCCGCCCGAATGCCTTTGACCTTATTCGCCGCGATCTGTTCCCCGTTACCGGAACCCCCCAGCACGATGCCCAATGATGTGGTCCCCTGAGCCCATTCGGTGGCTACGGCCTCGGCAGCTCGTAAGCAGAATGCCGGGTAGTCGTCTTCGGGGTCGTAGGTCTGCGGACCGTGGTCAATGACCTCCCAGCCGCGCTCACGTAAGTGCCGCACCAGGTGCGCGGAGAGGTCCATACCGGCGTGGTCGGTGGCGATGTGCACGCGCATGGGCATCCTTTGGTCGGGGTTGAAGGAACAAGCAGTGCTCATCCTATGCTGTACCGAATATGACAGAGCATGATCCTCAGCTGCCGAAGTTCTCCCGGCGGCTCGGTGCACCCATCGCCACGGTCCGACCGGTCGGCAAGCCTCCCTCGCAGGTGACCGGCCGGCCGCAACGCAGTGCCCACGACGCCGCCGCCACCTCCCCGGCCTCCCAGGACGCACCGGCTCAGCCGAGTTCCGATGGACGGTCTATCGGGCAGCCGGAGCCCCAGCAGCCGGCTGACCTCGGGGTGATGCCCGGACCCGATGGGCGCCCTGTCCCGGCTGAACCTGACCCGGAGAAGACCGATCCGAACAGCTTCTACCACCAGGTGGGTGGCCGCAAGACGTTCCAGAAGATCGTGGATGTCTTCTATGCCCAAGTGGCCGAGGACGAGGCGTTCCGCGCCATGTACCCGGAGGAGGACCTCGAGCCGGCCAAGCGCAGGCTACTGATGTTCCTCGAACAGTACTGGGGCGGTCCCCGCACCTACCAGGCCGAACGGGGACACCCGCGGTTACGCATGCGGCATATGCCCTTCGCCATTGACGCCGCGGCCCGCGATACCTGGCTGCGGTATATGCGCCGGGCCGTGGAGGCCGCTGAGCTCTCCCCCATGCATGAGGAGATCCTCTGGGACTACCTGGAGCGGGCCGCGCACTCCATGGTCAACCAGTAATCGTCAGCCCCAAGGACTGGCTCAGGGCTTCTGGAGTCATCAGTGCTGGGCGGATCACAGTCCGCTGGTGCGGCTGAGGATAAATCCTCCGGCGGAGCTGAGCCGAACCCACCGCCCCAGCGTGTGGACCTCAGTGGCTGCGTGCTCACTGCGGGAGAGGAAACCCAAGGAGTAGGCGCCGAAGGCCGCCCCGGCGGGGATGTGTAGGTCCTCGGCCTCGCTCGCGGGAGTCAGTGGCCGGCCCCATACATTCTGGCGAACCTGTTCGACCACATGAGCCCCGGCGGTGTCCGGCACGGCGCGGGCAATCTCGGCGATTCCTTCTTCAGCGGTTTCGCGCAACAGCGCGTCTGTCACCGTGCCACGAGGCTCCCATCCAGAGCGCGGCGGAGTGACCGCTGCCCAGGGCACGTGGATCTGGCTCGGTGGCAAGGGGAACACGGTCTCTGCCGGAGACATCCGGGCCAGACGTTCGCTGATGGAACCAAGTTCAACGGTCACATCGGCTCGGGATTCCTCGGCCAGGGCCATAGTCCGCAGTCCAAGCACGGCAGGCAGGGTGCTCTGCAAAGAGCCCGGGGTCATCACTGGCACCCAGGCGGCGAGCACCCGGCCGGCGGCCTGCAGGCGGATACCCTGTTCTTGGATTTTCTTCGCCCGGGTGACATAGGTGCCCAGATCTTGGAGCGAAGCGGCGTCGGCAAAACTCAGCTGGTCATGTGGCACACCGGATATTCTGACAGATGACGCTTACCCGCCAGTAGGGAGGATGACGATGCCGGACCGCCAGTACCGTGCCCCGAGCGCCGAAGAAGCGGTGAACCAGTTCACCCGGATGCTCGAGGTCCAGCCGCTCACCGGTGATGAGGAAGCCCACGTTGATGACCGCTTCCTGGCTCCGGTCTTCGAGCAGGCGTTCTGGCGGGTCTTCGGGGGCCAAGTCCTGGCCCAGGGTGCTCGTGCGGCCATGCAGACCGTCGAGGCTGAACGGGCGATCCACTCGGTGCACGGGTATTTTCTTCGCCCCGGGGATTCCACCAAACCCATTGAGCTGCAAGTCGAGCGGCTACGGGATGGCGGTTCCTTCTCCGCCCGCCGGTGTCAGGCCTATCAGGAGGGCAAGCCGATCCTGTCAATGATCGCCAGTTTCCAACGCCCCTCCCCCGGACCAGCGCACCAGTCGGCGATGCCCGCCAATATCCCCGCCCCCGAGGAGCTGGCCGCACCGGAGGAACTCGTCGGTCACGTCAAGCACCCGGTGGTCCAGGAATGGGGACGCGGTCGGCCTTTCGAAATCCGCCACGTGGACCGTCCGGTGTACCTGGAGGCCGACCGACACCGCCGGCCCACCTCCGCGGCGTGGATGCGGACCCGTACCGCATTACCGGATGATCCCGCGGTACACCGGGCGGCTCTGCTGTACGCCTCGGACTACCTGCCCTTTGAGCCGATCATGCGCCAGCACGGGCTCTATTGGGCCAAACCGGGCCTGAAGTTGGCCTCTTTGGACCACGCCCTGTGGTGGCATCGCGATGCTCGCGCTGATGAGTGGCTGCTCTTCGTGATGGATTCGCCGTCCACGCAGAGTGCCCGGGGGCTGTCCCAGGGGTCGGTGTTCTCCGCTGACGGTGCTCTGGTAGCAACGTTCGCCCAGGAAGGTATGGTCCGTCCGCCCCAGGGCATGCGCCCCCGCATTGCCGAGACGGTTCAGCGCGTGGGTGCCCGTCCACCCCGTGAGGTCAATGAGAAGTACGCTGCGGCCTGGCGTTCCCGCTACATGGAGTCTTAAACCCTCTGGTTTCAGCACAGCGCTGCCCAGCTTCAGCCGGCACGCGCTTCCGGGTTCAGCAGATCGCGGAGGCCGTCAACGCTTTCCGGTAGGCGCCCAGGGCGGCTTCTGCCGTCGCGTCCCAGGAGTGCCGCCGCGCCCGTTCAGCTGCGGTCGTGCTGTAACACTGCCACCTGCGCCGATCAGTGACCATCTCGCAGACCGCCCGGGCCCATACTGTTGGGTCCAACGAATCCACTAACACCCCAGTGGAGCCGTGGTCGACCACCTCAGCGAGCCCGCCGACGTCGTGGGCTATCACCGGGGTGCCGCAAGCCATGGCTTCCAAGGCCACCAGACCAAACGACTCTGAGTAGGAGGGCACCAGCACGGCGTCACTGCGGCGGAACAGCTGGGCCAGCTCGGTGTGCGGCAGCGGGTCACAGACGCTTAAAAACTCCGCTATCCCTTCAGCCCGGGCCAGGGAGGTGATGTCAACGGCGTCGGGCCCGCTTTGACGCCCGGCAACGGTGAGTTCCACGTGGTGGCCCGGCAGCATCCGCTGCAGCTGCCCGGCTGCGGCCACGGCGATCTGCGGGCCTTTGTGCGCCTGGATCCGCCCGGCAAAGGTCAGTCGGATCCGTTTGGTGGTCTTCTTCGCCTGACCGGATGGGGTCTCGGCAGGCGGAGTCTCAACGCCCGGGGATTCGGAACGCGGATCGCGTCCGGCCGGCGGGTGGAAGACGGCCACATCAACCCCGGGCCGGACGTGGTGTATTTTCTGCGCACCCAGCCCGAAGAGACGCTGCAGGTCTGCGGCGTCACGGCGAGTATTAGCCGTGAGTACGGAAGCCGCACTGGTGATGGCGACTTCTGCCTGATGCCGGCGGGGATCCTCGCGGGCGCTCGGATCCCGCTCGGTCTTGACCGCACCGATGGTGTGCATGGTGTGGACTAGCTGGGCTCCCAGGGAGGAAGCCAGGGGAATTCCCGCCAACCCGGAAATCCAATAGTGGGAGTGAAGGATGTCGACTGCCGCACCCTCGGCAGTGCGCAGACTTCGCTCAGCCCGTAGAGCCAGATCCTCCAGGCATTCCAGTAACCGGGACTTGTCCTCCCGGCAGGTGGTGTGCACCGGCAGGATGTGGAGCCGACGTCCGTCGGGCAGCCGGCGCCAGGTGTCGGTGCCGTCTCCGGCGGGGCCGACACCATCCAGGTCGGTAGTGACAATATCCACGCTCATCCCCCGGCGGGCCAGGGCGGCGGAGAGGGCATTGACGTAGACGTTGAGCCCTCCGGCGTCACCGGCGCCGGCCTGAGCCAAGGGGGAGGTGTGGAGACTGAGCATGACGACCCGCTTGCCGGCAGTGACGTCAGCGGGCATGGGTTTCTCCAGGAGGGTGCGTAGCGAGGGCGGATCTCATGCTACCGGGTCAGGTAGTCTCGGCACTTCTGGGCGGTGGGGATGTCCCGGTGCAGCACCCAGAGACCTTCATCGTCAGCGGTGACAGTTTCAAAGCCCAGGCGTTCGGCCCGGGCGAAGGCCTCTTCAGGGGTCAACGGGTCGGTACCGCCTAATTCCTCGACCCGGTCATCGATGATGAGCCATGCCAGGTCCTCCTCCGCGGTGGTGCCATGAAGCCCCACGTATGTCCGGTCGACCAGGTGCGGCACTGCGGTATCGGCCGCCTCAACACAGACTCCATCGGGAATCAGATCCACAGCCCGCTGGTGGGCTTCGGCCCGCTCACTCATGCTCCAGTTCTGTGCGGTGAGGGTCCGCTGGTAGGGGAAAACCTGCGGAAACACCAGTGAACCGATCACTCCGAGGAGCACCACAGTGGCTGGCAGTGCCAGGGCAAGCCGACGACGACGCCGGCTGAGCACCTCACTGATGGCCGGGCGGTGCCGGGGACGCCAGCGAGGTATGAGCCGTCCGTGGTGAACCAACCGCCGGATCACATCACCTGCGGCGAGCAGGAAGACAGGGGCCAGGATCGCGTCGTATTGGTAGACCGGCGCCCATACGTTGAGCCGGTCGTTCCACAGCCGAGACAATAGGATGGGCAGACCGATGAGCACATACGGGCTCAGCAGAGGGGCGAACCACAGCGGCAGAAAATGCAGCAGCCACAACCCGACTTTCAGGGGATGATCGAATAGCACCACCAGTGCCTCCCAGGGCCGGGTGAGCACAGTCAGCGCGGCCGCTGAGGCGGTGGCCCCCAGGGATGTGTACTCCCAATACTGAAACTCCCCTGCCGGAGCGAAATACGGGATGACCACACCGACTGCAATCCAGAGTCCGGCCACGCCCAAGACCGCGGTGAGACTCGCCTGAAGCCAGGCGCGGCGAACAGCGAACACCACCGCGATGGCCAGCAGAGTGGCCCCCATATCTTCACGCACCAGCAGCAAACTCGCCGAAAGCGCGAAGGCCAGCCAGTATCGCTTCCGTTCGATGGCCCAGATCACCCAGGCGATGAGTGGAACACCGAAGGCGATTTCGTGGAAGTCCCAATTCACCAGGGCCTGGAAGGGCCACCACAGCAGTAACGCCGTCGCGCTAAGCAGTGCTGGCCCATGGGAGAACCAGCCGCGGACCACCAGGTACACCGGCAGAGCGGTGGAGACCAGCAGCGCGATCATCCCCATATTGAGCATCCGCGGGTCGTCCCAGATCCAGTACAGGGGCGCGAATGCCGCGATGATCGGATGGAAATGGTCTCCCAGCAGGTGAAAGTCTTCACCTTTGACCGGCACCATCGGGGGCTTCAACAGTGAATACTGGCGCACCGCCTGGTCGAAGATGCCGAGGTCGTATCCTTTGGCCTCGAAGTTGCGGAACCGCAGCAGTGAATGCGCCGCCGCGAGGAGGCCGAAGGCACCCATGACCAGGGCCAGGTGCACCTTATGGCGAGTGGGCAAACGGTCTCCTTGCGGTGACAGAACTTTCAGGCAGGCAGCGCAGCCGACCCGTGCGGTGGTGCAGGCGGGCACAGCGTGGCCGCCGAAGGTCGGCGGGATGGGACAGTGCCCGAGGAGGGATTCGAACCCCCGACCGGCGGATTAGAAGGCCGCTGCTCTATCCCCTGAGCTACTCGGGCATGACGCATCGTCAGCGCCTCAGTCTAACCCGTGGCGGCTTTTCCACCGCGCTGCGATCCATCCGGTGACACGCCCAGACTTTCCACAGATTGTCCGGTTCCGGGCATATGCCTGTGGTCTACCCGGTGGACTAGTGCCCAGGTGGAAGCGCACCGCGGTCGGCTTCCACCCGGATGAGATGTCACCCCGGCCGCGGGAAAGGACCTCTTCACCGATGACGGCTTCAATCACCGTGCGTGGAAACGTCGGCACTGCTCCATCGAACCCCGGGGATGCGGCCAGCAGTTACACCAGTTTCCGGATCGCAAGCACCCATACGATCTACAACCGGGAGACCAGCCAGTGGGAAGACCGCAACACCACGTGGTACACCGTGAAGTGTTTCCGCCGATTGGCGGAGAACGTCTTCGCCTCCGTGCAGAAGGGCGACGCCGTCGTCGTCACGGGGCGACCGCAGCTGCGCAGTTGGGAAAACGACGAGGGTGAACGCGGCACCGACCTAGAAATCTACGCAGAGACCCTGGGCCATGATCTCAGCCGCGGCCGAGCCGTCTTCACACGCAACCGCAGCGGCCACACCAGCAACGACGACTCGGCACACAGTGCACCACAGCAGGGCAGCGTCTCCGAAGAGAACACCAGCGCTGACGAAGCGTCAGCATCTGCGGTCACCGCCTCTGAGCCAGCTGCTGAGCAGAACTCTGCCGACCAGCACACCACGGACCCGGTCGGGTGGGATACGCAGCGCGACCACGCGCCGGCTCCCTTCTGAGCGCTTATGGCGTGGGCACCGCGGCCACACCAGCCCTCGGGTAGTGGCCGCTGCTGCGCTCAGTCGCGCGTGAGACGGCGGTGGGTGACCCGGGAGGGCCGGGCCGCCTCGGCACCGAGACGTTCAACCTTGTTCTTCTGGTAGGACTCGAAGTTCCCCTCGAACCAGTACCAGTTGGCGGGATTTTCCGCAGTACCTTCCCAGGCGAGAATATGGGTGGCCACCCGATCCAGGAACCACCGGTCGTGGGAGACGACCACCGCACAACCGGGGAAGTTCTCCAGCGCGTTCTCCAGCGAACCGAGGGTTTCGACATCGAGGTCGTTGGTGGGCTCATCGAGCAGCAACAGGTTGCCGCCCTGTTTGAGGGTCAGCGCCAAGTTCAGACGGTTGCGCTCACCACCGGAGAGCACCCCGGCCTTCTTCTGCTGGTCGGGACCTTTGAACCCGAATGCCGAGACGTAGGCCCGGGAGGGCATCTCCACTCCCCCGACTTGGATGAAATCCAGTCCATCGGAAACCACTTCCCACAGGCTCTTCTCCGGGTCAATCCCGGCGCGGGACTGGTCCACATAGCTGATCTTGACGGAGTCGCCGATGGTCAACTCCCCACCGTCGAGGGGTTCAAGTCCGACGATGGTTTTGAACAGGGTCGTCTTACCCACCCCGTTGGGGCCGATGACACCGACGATGCCGTTACGCGGCAAGGAGAAACTCAGGCCGTCGATGAGCACACGGTCGCCGAAGCCCTTCACGAGATTCTCCGCTTCGATGACCTGGGTGCCCAGGCGGGGCCCCGGGGGAATCTGGATCTCTTCGAAGTCCAGCTTCTTGGTCCGCTCGGCCTCTTCGGCCATCTCCTCGTAGCGGGCCAGACGAGCCTTGGACTTTGCCTGGCGGCCCTTGGCATTGGAACGGACCCACTCGAGTTCTTCGGCCAGCCGTTTAGCCAGCTTGGCGTCCTTCTTCCCCTGGATCTCCATACGGGCACGCTTCTTCTCCAGGTACGTGGAGTAGTTGCCCTCATAGGGGTAAAGCCTTCCGCGGTCGACCTCACAGATCCATTCGGCCACGTGGTCCAGGAAGTACCTATCGTGGGTCACCGCCAACACCGCACCCGGGTAGCTGGCCAGGTGCTGCTCAAGCCACAGCACCGACTCGGCGTCGAGGTGGTTAGTGGGCTCATCGAGTAACAGCAGATCCGGTTTGGACAACAGCAGCTTGCACAGCGCCACACGACGACGCTCACCTCCGGAGAGGTGCGTGACGGGTTCGTCACCGGGAGGGCAACGCAGGGCATCCATGGCCTGTTCCAGCTGTGAATCGAGATCCCACGCGTTGGCGGCGTCGATATCAGTTTGCAGCTGCCCCATCTCTTCCATCAGGGCGTCGAAATCGGCATCCGGGTCAGCCATCTGCTCGGAGATCTCGTTGTACCGCTGCAGTTTGGCGTAGATCTCCCCCACACCCTCCTGGACGTTGCCCAGGACGGTCTTGTCCTCGTTGAGCGGGGGTTCCTGCTGCAGGATCCCCACCGAGTAACCGGGCGAGAGCCTTGCCTCACCATTGGAAGGTTCATCGAGGCCGGCCATGATCTTTAAGATCGTGGACTTGCCGGCACCGTTAGGACCGACGACGCCGATCTTTGCCCCGGGGTAGAAGGACATCGTGACGTCGTCGAGGATGACCTTATCGCCCACTTTCTTGCGGGCTTTGACCATGGTGTAGATGAACTCTGCCATTACCTACCAATCAGACTTCTCAGGTGCACGTGCACATGGGAACCCCTGGGCTGACCCAGAAGCGTGTATCTCCACCCTAGCCGGTAGTCACCAGTTGGCTATTCGGCCCGCGGCGGGTACTTCGCCGGCTCGGAGTCGGCGATGTGTTCCAGGATCCGCACCACCTGAGCAGAGTAGCCATACTCATTGTCATACCACACGTAGAGAATCGCCTGCGCCCCATTGGTGATGGTCGCCAGTCCGTCCACCACACCGGCAGCCCGGGACCCCACGAAATCGGTGGAGACAACTTCGGCGGAGTCAATGTAGTCAACCTGGCTGTAAAGCGCCCCTTCAAGGGACTCCCGGCGCAGGAAAGCATTCAACGAGTCCTTCTCCACCTCCCTGGTCAGCTCCAGGTTCAGCACCGCCATGGATACATCCGGAGTGGGCACCCGGATTGCGTTTCCGGAAAGTCGTCCGGCCAGTTCCGGCAGCGCCTTAGCCACTGCTTTGGCCGCCCCTGTCTCGGTCAGCACCATGTTCAGCGCCGCTGAGCGTCCCCGCCGGGCCCCCTTGTGGTAGTTGTCAATGAGATTCTGGTCATTGGTGTAGGCGTGGACCGTCTCCACGTGCCCATGGTCGATGCCGTACTCATCGTGCATCAGTTTGATGACTGGGGTGATGGCGTTGGTGGTGCAGCTAGCTGCCGAGAGGATCTGGTCGCCGTCGTCGATATCGTGGTGGTTGACCCCGTAGACGATGTTCTTAATTCCGCCTTTGCCCGGCGCGGTGAGTACTACTCGCGCAGCTCCCGGGGCCTGCAAGTGCTTGCTCAGACCCTCTTCATCCCGCCAGATACCAGTGTTATCCACCACCAGAGCGTCATGGATCCCGTAAGCGGTGTAGTCCACATTCTCTGGACTATCAGCGTAGATGACCTGAATGTAGGTGCCATTGGCGATGATCGCCTGACGCTCTTCATCCACCCGGATGGATCCGGCGAACGGTCCGTGCACCGAATCCCGGCGCAGTAAGGAAGCGCGTTTGGCCAGGTCATTGCCCTTACCCCGGCGAACGACCACTGCACGCAACCGCAGCCCAGAGGCGGAGGACGCGTGTTCGACCATAATGCGAGCCAACAGGCGGCCAATACGCCCAAATCCGTAGAGCACCACGTCAGTCGGTTCAGCCCGGCCCTGGCCTTTACGCCCGACCACCTCAGCCAATTCCTCCCGCAAAAATGCCTCAAGGTCACTGTGCCCGGAAGCTTTGAATGCGTTATTCAGCCGAGCCAGGTCGATGCTGGCGGCCCCCAGATCCAGCCGGGTAAGCGCCTCAACCAGCGGCAACGTCTCGGAGACCGGGAGTTCGACTTCGTCAATCTGGCGGGCGAAACGGTGGGCTTTGAGAATGTCGATGGCCGACTGGTTGACCAGCTGGCGGCCGTAGATACCGGTGACCACGTTGTTCTCACGGTAGAGGCGGCCGATGAGCGGAATCATCGCCTCAGCTTGTGCTTCGCGCTGGATCCAGCTGTCGAGGTGCTCGTTGATGGGTGCAGACACGTCGTCGGGCCTTCCCTTCCAAGGTCGGAATCGTCGTCGTTGACGGCTCCGAGTCTATGTCATGTGCAGGGGGCGGGCCGGCCGATAAGCCGGGTTCTGTCGAAGGACCATCATCCATCTGGACGCCGTGTTGCCACGGCGCCTCAAGCGGTCAACCCGAGCACTCGGGCGGGCAGCCCTCACACGTGCTCTGTTCGACCTTGCTCCGAATGGGGTTTGCCAAGCCGCACCGGTCACCCGGTGCGCTGGTGGGCTCTTACCCCACCGTTTCACCCTTACCGGCATGCCGCCGGCGGTCTGTTTTCTGTGGCACTGGCCTGCGGATTGCTCCGAGTGGGCGTTACCCACCATCCTGCCCTGCGGAGCCCGGACTTTCCTCGGCACCTCACGGCGCCGCGATGGTCTAGCCGACCCGCCCTGCACGCTCCACAGTACAACTGGCACGCCGCACCGGCCATTCCCACCGGTTGGTACCCTGCCGAGGTGAAAATCCTGCTTCCACCCTCAGAGGGCAAGACCACACCCGACGACGCCGGGACACCCCTGGACCTGGAATCGCTGACTCTGCCTGAGCTCACCGACGCGCGCCGCACAGCGCTTGATGCGGTGATCGCCGCCAGCGCGCGAGCCGACGCGCAACAGATCTTCAAGGTCGGATCCCGGGCCATGGCGGAGGTGCACGCCAACCGGGATATG
The DNA here is from genome assembly GCF_000421745.1 of Nesterenkonia alba DSM 19423. Taxonomy (GTDB): domain Bacteria; phylum Actinomycetota; class Actinomycetes; order Actinomycetales; family Micrococcaceae; genus Nesterenkonia; species Nesterenkonia alba. The sequence continues at coordinate 134,022 of NZ_ATXP01000004.1, read as the reverse complement.
CCTTCTGCCCCCACGGCACCGGCCTGGCAGGTCTACACCGGGGTTCTCTATGAAGCACTGGCGGCACGCTCACTGCCCCAAGCAACGATGCGCCGGGCTGCCGATGACGTACTCATCTTCTCCGGGCTGTTTGGCGTGACCGGATTCACTGACCCCATTCCCGCCTACCGATGCGCCATGGACATCACACTCCCGCAGCTCGGCCGGCTCAGCACTTTCTGGAAGCAGCACCTGGCGGCGCCGCTGGACCAGACTCTCGCCGGCGAACTGCTGGTGGATTGTCGTTCAGGCTCGTATCAGAAACCCTTCCCGGGAGACCCCCAGCGGGTTCTACAGGTCAATAACTTCACCGAAAAAAATGGCCAACGCAAGGTCGTCACCCACTTCGCCAAGGCCGCGCGCGGAGAACTGGCTGGCATGCTGCTGCGGGCTGAGCCTGCCCCGGAGACGATCGACGACGTCGTCGACGTCGCCTGCACCCGCTGGCTGGTAGAACTCAGGCCAGCCCAGGGCAGAAAACCCCACCAACTGGATCTGATCGCCTCCGGGTGAGACCTCAGCCCGGGCGGCGTGAGGTGCTGGGCTGGATAGCGCTAGCGGCCGGATCCCATGCGGTACCAGCAGCCGAGGCGTCCATCGCCTCATTGCTCAACTGGTCGGCGGCGCCGTTGTCCTTGCGCGGCACCCAGGTGTAGGTGACCTGCATCGGGGAGAGGATCTGCGATGCCTCGTGGGCGAGCCGTTTCATGTCCTCGTGTTTGATCTTCCACCGGCCGGACATCTGCTCGACCACCAGTTTGGAATCCAACCGGACCTCCACGGAGGCTGCCGGATCGATCTGCCGGGCAAGCTTGAGCCCCTCGATGAGACCGGTGTACTCGGCGACATTGTTGCTCGCCCGGCCCAGAGGCACGGCAACCGCGGCAAGGATTCGCCCCTCGGTGTCCTTCACGAGAGCCCCGGCCCCGGCGATTCCTGGATTGCCGCGGCTGCCGCCATCGGCTTCAACGATCAGATCAGTCACCGGACCACTGTAACCGCACCAGCACCGGGTGGTGCGGGATCAATGCCCGGGGGTAATGACGAAATCCCAAGGGTCGGTATTGATGCCAGAAACAGCGACCTCCACCTGCCACCCCCGGTCAGCCAGAGCACGGTCCAACGCCTGGGCCGCAGCGGGCAACCACAACCATTCGGAGGCGAAGTGGGAGACATCCATCAGGTAGGGCCTGCCCCCAGCGGCGGCTTCCCGCGCCTCAGAGGCCGGGTGGTGGCGCAGATCCGCGGTGATGTACACATCGGCACCGGCCTCAGCGGCAGTCTGCAGCAGCGAGTCACCGGCCCCACCGCAGAGGGCCACACGCTGGATGAAGGCATCACGGTCCCCGGCCACTCGCACACCGCCGGCCACTGCAGGCAAAATGCCGAACACTGTGGCAGCGAAATCTCCCAGCGTGGTGCCCTGAGGCAGGGTACCGATCCGCCCGAGCCCCTCCTCGTTAAGTCCCTCCTCCGCCGGTTTCAGCGGAGTAGTCTCTTCCAACCCCAGGATCTCAGCGAGCACGTCATTGACCCCACCGACCGCCGAGTCCCCATTGGTGTGGGCACTGAGCAAGGCGCACCCAGATTCGATGAGGCGGTGAATCACCGCGCCTTTAAAGGTCCCAGCCTCCACGGTGGTCACCCCGCGGAGCAACAAGGGGTGGTGGGTAATGAGGAGATCAGCCCCCGCCCGGCACGCCTCTTCAACGACCTCAGCCACCGGGTCCACGGCGAAGTGGATCGTCGACACCTCGGCCTCCCTGCGGCCGGCCACCAGGCCAACAGCATCCCAGGACTCAGCCAAAGAGCTCGGCCACAGCTCTTCGACGACGTCGAGCACCTCGGACAGGGCGGGCACAGCGGGAGAGGTTCCGGAAGTCATGGTGCCCAGTATGCCGCAGTGGATCTACCGACGTCGGGCCTTAAAGCGTTCATGCGACTTCCACCGCGCAGTAAACGGCCGCATGATGACATCGCCCAGCACAATGCCCGAAGCGATCGCCAAAATGATGATGAGAGCGGTGAACTGCTGGAAGAGCCCAGCGAGCATCAGGGAGGTCGAATCCTCAATGGCCAGCTGGTACATCCCTCGGAAGATCAGCAGCCCCGGAAGCATGAACATCATCGCCGGCACCGCGACCACCAGCTGCGGTGCACCGAAACGCAAGGCGGTGACCCGCGCCAACGCCCCGATGACAGTGGCGCCGATCAGCGGAGTAAAAGTCTCCCCTAAACCCAGCAGCTCCCCGGTGTAGAAGGCACAAAATCCCAACACGGCGACCGCCCCGGTCGGGGCCAGCAGTCTCCACGGGACCTGCTCGACCACGGCGGCACTGACCGCCGAGCAGAACACCAGCAGCGCCAGTGTCGGGGCTGAGTAAAGGCGGGTGATGCCCTCGGCAATCTCCACCTGAGGTGCCCCCACGGCTTCGGCGAGGACTACCGCGACCATAATCCCGGCGGTCATCCCGGCGAAGGCAACCAGAGACGAGACCAGCCGCCCAGCCGCGGTGATAGGGAAAGCATTGATGACATCCTGCAAAGCCGAGACAATGCGCACGCTGGGCAGCAGGATCATCAACCCACCGGCGACCACCATCGAAGGAGTCATATCCAATCCAGCAGCGATCCCGCCTAAGGCCACAGCGGTGGCCGTGAAACCACCGGCGGCGAGGGCAAAGATCTCCGGGACCTTCCGCCGGCTCAACTGCCGGGTCAACACCAGCACCAGCAAGGTAGCCCCAAAACCCAGCAGAGCCTCCAGCGGGGTGGCGCCGGTGTAACTGGAGAAGAAGGCGGCGAACAGCGCCCCAGCCAGCGTCACCGCCCACCGAGGATAGGGCTTCCGCTGCCGAGTGATCTCCGCCAGCCGCTCCTCAGCCTCACTGCGGGTCAGATGGCCGTCAATGATGTCGGTGACCAGCTGATGCACTGCAGACAACGCCCGGAAATTCGCCGACCACGACCGCACCACCCGCACCCGGGTATAGGGAACCTTCCCCTCCGGTGCCCAGTTGAGAATGATCGACTGATTGGTGATGTCCACGTCCGTGTTCTTCATCCCGAACGCCGCCGAGACCGCGATGATCGACGTCTCCACCTCAAGAGCCCCGGCACCGTACCGGAACAACGCCTCCCCCAGGTCCAGTACCAAGTTGATCGTGACCAGCTCATCGGCCTCACCGGGCTCCTCAGCCTGGTACGGATTCTCATAGGGGGTGCCGGTCAGTCGATCAATAATCGGTATCTGTCCGGTCTGGGTGGAGTCGATATGCATCACCCGACGGAAAACATGCCGCACATCCCGACGCCGCCGTGCACCAGCGGGCACCGGTCCAGTCGCCGGATCCGGGGCTGAGGGCTCAACCAACGGCTGCAGGGTCGCAGCCGGCGGAGCAGCACTGATGACCGGATCGATGGGCTCAGTGGTGGCCGGCGGTTCAGAAGTACCGGTCTCCTCCGCAGCCTGCTGATTTTCGTCACTGGAAGAGTGAGGTGTCATGAACCCTCCAGAGTTCGGCAGAGCGCCATCCTCGCACGTCACCGGGCCCCACACAACGACTCAACACATCAGCCAGAGCACCAACCACTGCGAACCTCCGATGCGGAATGAACTGCAGACTCGGTGAGTTGCATCGGACATGAGCACAGCCCCTTCCGAGCACACCCCTCTGCGAACCGTCGTGCTGGCCGCCGGATGCTTCTGGTGCCTGGACTCCATCGCCCGGCGTCTGCGGGGCGTACACCGGGTACGCAGCGTCTACACCGGTGGCCACGGACCGGCGACCTATGAGGCAGTGTGCACCGGAACCACCGGGCACGCCGAAGCCGTGGAAATCACCTTCGACCCGCAGGTGCTCCCCGCCGAAGTGCTCTACGAGATCTTCTTCTCCACCCACGACCCCACATCCCTCAACCGGCAGGGTTACGACGTCGGCACCCAATACCGTTCCGCGATGTTCTACTCATCAGAAGACGAGCGCGGTGAATTCGCTGCAGCCATCGAACAGGCACAAGAACACTTCGCCAGACCGATCGTCACCACCTTAGAGCCCCTAGGTACAGTCCACGAGGCAGAAGCCGAACACCAGGACTTCCACTCCCGGCGCCCGGAGGTGGGGTATTGCCAATTCATCATCGACCCTAAAATCGCTCAGCTGCGCGCCCACTGGTCACAGTGGGTAAAGCAAGACACCCCTGTCTGAGCGGCCTCGATACAGTGACATCGACACGCATCCACCGCGACCGAAAGGCACGTCATGCCCCTGCTGAACAACATCACTGAAGCTATTGGTGGCACCCCCCTGGTCAAACTCAACCGACTCGATGAGGGCCTGCCGGGCAATGTGGCGGTGAAACTGGAGTTCTACTCCCCCGCATCCTCGGTGAAGGACCGCATCGGTGCGGCCATCATCGACGCCGCCGAAGAGGCAGGCGTACTCAAACCCGGCGGCACCATCGTCGAAGGTACCTCCGGCAACACCGGCATCGCCCTGGCCATGGTGGGAGCCGCCCGTGGCTACCGCGTGGTACTCACCATGCCGGAGACCATGTCCACCGAGCGTCGGGTCATGCTGCGCGCCTACGGTGCTGAGATCGTACTGACCCCCGGTTCCGAAGGCATGCGCGGCGCCGTGGAACAAGCCAAGCAGATCGTCGAAGAGACCGAGAACGCCATCTGGGCCCGGCAGTTCGCCAATGAGGCCAACCCTCAAGTCCACTATGCCACCACCGGTGAGGAAATCTTCCAGGACACCGACGGTGCCGTTGACGTACTCGTCGCCGGCATCGGCACCGGCGGCACCATCACCGGTGCCGGACGGAAGCTACGCGAACGCAAGCCAGAAGTTCGCCTGGTCGCCGTCGAACCCGAAGACTCTCCGATCCTCTCCGGAGGGGCCGCAGGACCGCACAAGATCCAAGGCATCGGACCGAACTTCATCCCCGAAGTGCTCGACACCGACATCTACGACGAAGTCGTCCAAGCCAAACTGGAGACCGCTATCTCCACCGCCAGGGAACTCGGCACCAAAGAAGGAATCCTCGGCGGACTCTCCACCGGAGCGAACGTCGCTGCCGCCCTCGAAGTCGCCGCCCGTGAAGATATGCGCGACAAACTCATCGTCACCATCGCCGCAGACTTCGGGGAGCGCTACATCTCCACCCTGCTCTACGAAGACATCCGCGGCTAAACACCGCCGGCGAGCCCGGGAACACCACCATCACCCCCGGGCTCGCCACCCCGACGCACCCCTTCAGCTGAAAGGCGCCAACTGTGGGATTCATCTCCCGACTCCGTGAGGACATCACCGCCGCCCGAGAACACGACCCGGCCGCCCGCAGCAATGCGGAGATCGTCCTGGCCTACTCCGGACTCCACGCCATCTGGGCCCACCGGGTGGCTCACAAGATGTGGCAGGTCAAACCCCTCAAAACCCCCGCCCGAGTGCTTTCTCAAGTGGCCCGGGGGCTGACCGGCATCGAAATCCACCCCGGCGCGACGATCGGCCGGCGATTCTTCATCGACCACGGCATGGGCGTGGTCATCGGGGAAACCACAGAAATCGGCGATGACTGCATGCTCTACCAAGGGGTCACCCTCGGCGGCACCTCCCTGGAGCAGACCAAACGTCACCCCACCCTCGGTGACGGAGTCACCGTAGGAGCCGGCGCCAAAGTACTCGGCCCCGTCGAGATCGGCGAACACTCCGCTGTAGGAGCCAACGCCGTGGTCGTGAAGTCCGCACCCGCCCACTCGGTGCTCATCGGAGTACCAGCCAAGGATCGCAAACGCCGGGAAGAAGAGCACAAGCCGCTTGTGGACCCCGCCCACTACGCCCTCGACCCCGCCCTCTTCATCTAAACCTCAGCCTCAGTACGATCCTCACTCCACCGAATATGGAACGTCCCGCGCTTGCGGCGCTGGTCCCGGCGGCGGGCAAAGCCCGCACGCCTCTCGGCCGCGTACAGCCGCCGCGGCCTTCACGCCTCAAGGACCGAAAGCCTACACCTCAGCCTCAGTACGATCCTCACTCCACCGAATATGGAACGTCCCGGGCTTGTCGATGCGCTGATACGTGTGGGCGCCGAAGTAGTCGCGCAGGCCCTGGGTGAGGGCCGCCGGTAGCCGCTCAGCCCGCAGAGAGTCGTAGTAGGCCAGGGCTGAGGAGAACACCGGGGCCGGCACCCCATAGGTTGCCGCCGCGGCAACGACTCTTCTCCAGGACGGCAGACACTCAGCCAGCGCCTCAGTGAACTCCGGGGCCAGCAGCAGGTTACGCGGCTGATCCGCCGCCGGAGCGTCATAGGCTCGCATGATCGTATCGAGCAGATCCGCCCGGATGATACAACCAGCACGCCACAGAGAAGCGATAGTACGCATGTTCAGATCCCAACCGAACTCCTGCCCGGCCGCGCTGAGCATGTCGAACCCCTGCGCATAGGAGACCAACTTAGAGGCATACAGCGCCTTGCGGATGTCCTCCACAAAGTCCTGCCGTGCATCCCCGGATGCATAAAGCTCCTCAGCGGTGACCGCCTCATTGATTCCAGCTTCAAAGACCTGGGAGGTGACCTCGCGGACCGAACGCTGCGAAGAGATCGAACGAGCAAAGACTGACTCAGCGATCGTGGTCACCGGAGAACCCACCTCCAGCCCGGAAATTGCCGTCCACCGGCCAGTCCCCTTCTGACCAGCCGCATCGACAATGACATCCACCAAAGGACGCCCAGTCAGCTCATCCTCCTGATCCAACACCTCGGAGGTGATCTCAATCAGGTACGAGGCCAACGCCGTCGAATTCCATTCCCGGAACACCCCCGCCTGCTCTTGAGGCTCAAGACCCGCCAGGGAACGCATCAAGTCATAGGCCTCGCCGATGACCTGCATATCGGCATACTCGATACCGTTGTGCACCATCTTCACGTAGTGCCCGGCGCCATCGGTCCCCACCCAGGCACAGCAGGGCTCCCCGTGATAATCCGCAGCGATGGACTCCAGCATTGGGCCCAGCGTCTGATAAGACTCCCGGGACCCACCCGGCATGATGGACGGTCCCCACAACGCCCCTTCTTCACCACCGGAGACCCCGACGCCGACAAAGTGCAGCCCCTTCTGGCGCAGTGCCTCCTCACGACGACGAGTCTCCTCGTAAAAAGAGTTACCGGCATCGATGATGATGTCGCCTTCATCAAGAAGCGGCACGAGGTCCTCAATCACCGCATCTACCGGGGCCCCGGCCTTAACCATAATGAGCACCCGCCGGGGGCGATCCAGAGCCTCCACCAGTTCCGCAAGAGACTCGGTACGGACGAACTGGCCCTCATGACCGTAGGTATTGACCAACGAGTCAGTGCGCGCCACGGACCGGTTGTGCAACGCCACGGTGTACCCGTTGCGTGCGAAGTTCCGTGCGAGGTTGGCCCCCATCACGGCTAGTCCGGTCACACCAATATCAGCGCCCAATGTCTCTCCTCTAAAGTGAGTGGTCGTCGTCGTTGCCGACCTCATCCTATCCCCGGGCGATGACGGACACAGTGCCGAAAACTCACCAGGCTGCTGTGCCCACGTGAGAAACCGACCACTCGCGCGGCTAGTCCCCTACGGCTTCGCGGCCACGCTGGACGATGAGCGGATCCGGTTCGCCAACGATCTCGTGGTCCTTCCCCTCATATTCAAACTGGGAGAGGAAATACCGCATGGCGTTGAGCCGGGCCCGCTTCTTATCATTGGATTTGATGGTGATCCACGGGGCGTGGTCGGTGTCCGTGCGGCGGAACATCTCCTCCTTAGCCTCGGTGTAGGCCTCCCACCGGTCCAGAGACTCCAAATCCATGGGCGAAAGCTTCCACTGCCGGACCGGATCAATCTGCCGGATGGCAAAACGGGTGCGCTGTTCCTTCTGCGTCACAGAGAACCAGAACTTCGTTAAGTGGATGCCTGCATCAATCAGCATCTGCTCGAAGACCGGAGCCTGTTTCATAAAGACCTCGTACTCCGCATCAGAGCAGAACCCCATGACCCGTTCCACCCCGGCGCGGTTATACCAGGAGCGATCGAACAGCACCATCTCCCCGGCGGTCGGCAGGTGATAGATATAACGCTGGAAATACCACTGACCCTGCTCCCGGTCGGATGGCTTGGCCAGGGCCACCACGCGCGCAGTACGGGGGTTGAGGTGCTCGGTGAACCGCTTGATGGTTCCGCCCTTGCCTGCGGCGTCCCGACCCTCGAACACAATGACATGTTTGAGCCCGTAGTCTTCAGCCCAGTACTGAAACTTCAGCAACTCGACCTGTAGGTGATACTTCTCCAGCTCGTAGAATTCCCGATCCAGGCGGTAATCGTAGGGGTAATTCTCCTGCCAGGTCTCCACCGCATTGCCTTGAGGATCGATGAGATCCGGATCCGGAGTGTGCCCATCGGCCACGGTGTAACCCCCGGCACGCAGCTGGTCGATGAACTCACGCAGATTCTGCCGCGGTCTGCCGGGTTCGAGTCCTTCCCAGGGTTCCTTCTGCGCCATCGTGCCGCCTTTCTCCAGGTCTCCGGCTACCGCCGAATATCCAAGCACCCAGCGGTTAACGCCGGATGAACTGGTCACTTACAGGGCTTGCTCTCCCATCTGCCCGGCGCGAGCCAGGGCCGTGAGGCGAGAAACCGCTCGGTAGTACTTCTTCATGTACCCACCGGCCATCATCTCCTCGGTGAAAAGCTGATCGAAGGGCACCCCGGAGGCAACGATCTTGACATCCTGGTCGTAAAGCCGGTCGGCCAGTACCACGAACCGCAGCGCCAGCGCCTGGGAATCGATCGTGTCAACATCCTTGATGGCCAGCACATCCACCCCCTCGATGAGCCGCCGGTATCGGCTGGGATGGACCTGGGACAGATGCTCACACAGCGGTCCGAAATCGTCGACGACGACAGTCCGGTCCCCATAGTGCTCCTGTGCAAAGCCCTCCACCGCGGCTGACTCCAGAGGCGGAGGGGCTTCGGGCAGTCCGCGGTGGCGATAGTCCTCACCATCGATGCGGACCACCCGGAACTGATCGGCCAGCACCTGAATCTCCCGCTTGAAGTCGCTGGCGGCAAACCGCCCCTCCCCCAGGGAGCCCGGCAGGGTGTTCGACGTCGCAGCGAGCTTCACTCCGGCATCGGAAAGCTCCCGCAATAGGCGGGACATCAGGGTCGTGTCCCCGGCGTCGTCGAGCTCGAACTCGTCAATACACACCAGCCGGTAACCACTGAGAACATCGACCGTCTTGCGAAAGCTCAACGCCCCCACGAGGTTGGTGTACTCCACAAAGGTCCCAAAGGCCTTCGGTCCCTGGCAGGCGTGGTACAGCGAGGCGAGCAGGTGTGTCTTGCCCACACCGAACCCGCCGTCGAGGTAGATCCCCTGCGGCGCGGAATCCTCAGCCCCGCGGCCAAACAGCTTGCTGAAGAATCCGCCTGATCCCTGACCAGCACCGTTGACATTCTCGGCGAAACCACGCAGCACCTCGACCGCTTCGGCCTGTGAAGGATGTCCCGGATCGGGGATATAACTGTCAAAGGAAACCTCGGAGAACCGGAATGAAGGCGACAGCGACCCCAGGAGGTCGTCGACGCCGACCTGGGGGGTTCGCTGGGAAAGCGGCTCGGCGGTGGGCATAGGCTCCACTGTACCGAGCGGCTGTACCAGGTAGCGCAGCCGGCACCCCACCCAGCGGCAACTGAACATTGGGTGAACATATGACGATTCGTGACGTTGAACCCTTCACCCGAAGCGCTGAGCCGACTAGTGTGGTCAACGACAAAGCTTTTGTCACTGCACGCACGCGAGAAAGGCGGAATCTTCCATGGCCGACAAGGACTTCTCCCAGTACGCCAACCCGGACGCTCTGGTCTCCACCGACTGGGTCGCCGAGCACAAGGATGACGATAACGTCGTCCTGCTGGAGTCAAACGAGGATGTACTCCTCTACGAGACCGGCCACATTCCCGGTGCCCAAAAGATTGACTGGCACACCGACCTCAACGACCCGGTCACCCGTGACTTCATCAACGAGGAGCAGTTCGCCGCGTTTGCCTCCGCCAAGGGCATCACTCCGGAGACCACCGTGGTTTTCTACGGTGATAAGTCCAACTGGTGGGCCGCATACGCCCTCTGGGTGTTCACGCTGTTCGGTCACAAGGATCTTCGACTGGTCGACGGTGGCCGGCAGAAGTGGGTTGACGAGGGTCGCGAGCTGACCACTGAGGTTCCCAGCCCGACTCCCACCGACTACCCGGTACCGGCCAAGCGCGAGGACGATGCCTGGCGCGCCTTCCGCGAGGACGTCCTGGAGCACCTGGGCAAGGGCCCGCTGGTCGATGTCCGCTCCCCCGCCGAGTACTCCGGTGAAGTGACCTCCGCTCCCGGTTTCGAGGACAAAGAGGGTGCCCTGCGTGGTGGGCATATCCCCACCGCCGCGTCTGTGCCGTGGGCCAAGGCCGCTAATGAGGATGGCACCTTCAAGTCCCGTGAAGAGTTGGAGAAAATCTACAAGGAGGAAGCCGGCGTCGGAGAGGCCGATGAGGTCATCGCCTACTGCCGTATCGGTGAGCGTTCCTCCCACACCTGGTTCGTGCTCAAGCACCTGCTGGGCTACGACAAGGTCCGTAACTACGATGGCTCGTGGACCGAATGGGGCAACGCGGTGCGTCTGCCCATCGTGACCGGCACCGAGAAGGGCGAAGTCCCCGCCAAATAATCGTGAGGCGACGGCGCGAAGCCTCCGGGAAAACCCTCCTCCTTCACTCGCCGTTAACCCTGCCGAGCTCGTTGACACTGTAGCTCGGCAGGGTTAACGCGCTCCCACAAGGAATCCTCCGGGTTTTCCCTCCGTCTTCGCTCACATACTCTTGACACTGATGACTAATACTGAACAGAAGATGCCGGCGTCTCTGCAGGAGATCGTCGATGAGTTCCAAGCGGTCGAAGACCGCCAGCGCCTGGAACTGTTACTCGAGTTTGCCAACGAACTGCCGGATGTCCCCGAGCAGTACCAGGACCGGCTTGGTGAGATGGAACAGGTCGAGGAGTGCCAGACTCCGCTGTTCCTCACCGTGGAGTACGATGACGCCTCCCGTACTGCCCAGCTGGTCCTGGCAGCCCCCGCGGAAGCCCCCACGACCCGGGGCTTCGCCTCCATCGTGCATCAGGGCCTCAACGGCCTGACGTACGAGGAGATCCTCGCCGTGCCCGACGACCTGGCCGACCGGCTCGGGCTGGCCCGGACGATCACTCCTCTGCGACTACGCGGTATCCGCGCGATGCTGGCCCGCATCAAGCGGAACGTGCGGGATCACCTGCAGCAGACGACGCCGCACTGATCGCCTCAAGGTCGATCGCACCGGTCTGACCCGGTGCCGGGGCGGCAAAAAGATCCACCATCCACTGCTCGACGTGTTCGTCCCAGCGTTCGGGCTTGTGGTTCCACTCTTTGACGTGTTTGGCGCGGGTGAACGGCACAAACGTGACCCGCTCATTCATCTCAGCAAGGTCCCGGCTGGGACCGTAGGGGACGACGTCGTCGTCAATACTGTGCAGGATCAGTGTGCGGTGCCGTAGCTGCTCAGAGCGGCTTATCCAGTTGAGCACTTTCAGATCCACCGGGGAGGCCAAACCGGTGACTCGGCGCCCCGCCCGGTGAGAAATGAACCAGCGGGTCATCCGGCCCACCGGCTCGGGGATACGCAGAGCACGGGCCTGGTAGGCCAGCACATCAATCCAGTCGATGACGGGACCGGTGAGCACCAATCCGCGCACCCGAGCCGAGAGCGGAGACCGGTCCACAGTTTGCAATGCGATGGCCCCTCCCATCGACCAGCCGAAGAGCACAATGTCCTCAGCGCCCTGTTCCAAGGCGTAACGGATCGCGGCTTCGACATCCTCCCACTCGGTAATACCCAAACCATAGCGACCATCTGGGGCGGGCGGAGCCTCACCATCATTACGGTAAGAGATCAGCAGCGAGTCGATCCCCAGCCGCTGGGCCGCGCCAAGGGCTTTGAGCCCTTCAGTCCGTGCCCCTCCCCGACCGTGGACCATGATCGCCCAGATACCTTGCCTCGCCAGCGGCCCAGTGGAATCTGCCGGGGGCACATGCCAGGCCGGGGCGGGACCGCCGGGTAGGTCGATGAGGACATCGTCAAACTCCAGTCCGAGGTCGGCCGGGCTCTGATAGGTCACCGATGACCACCACCCCCGTACAGCAGTTCGTAGGTCCCCGCCGGTGACGTACTCGATACGCCGGGCCAACGTGCCATCACGCGGTGAGAAACTGGTGATGTCTCCGATGCGGGCGAAGCCCTGTCCACCGTGGAAGTAGAGCCCATAGGTGCCGTCAACGACGGTTTCATCCGTAGCCGGGAGGATCACCTCATCACCGTCAGAACCAGAAACCACGGCGAGGATCTCAAGGTTCTCCACCCGTTCCTTCACGGGAGTCACCACCACCCGGGCGAAGTACCCGGCCACAGCCGAAGCCACGGCAGTCAGTGTCAGGCCTGCACCCAGACCCACCACAGCCCCGGAGGCCGCAGCCCGCACCCAGGGGGTCGGCTCCGGTTCCCGCCGGATCCGCCGGATCACGTTCTGGGCCTGTCGACCAGCCTGGACCTGTCCAAGTTCGGCGAGATCCCCAGCGCGGCGGAGGCTGCGCAGCAGGGTGGCCGGTGCGTCATCGCGTCTGATGAGCCTCATGCCACTAGATTACGCATCAACCCGGTCCCGTGATGAGATAGATGGCATGAGTGACGATCCGTGGCGTCAGAAGCTAACCGATTTCGAGTACCACGTCCTGCGTGAAGGCGGCACTGAGCGGCCCTACACCGGGGAGTACTGGGACACGAAGGAACCGGGGACCTACTACTGCCGGGCCTGCGGGGCCAAACTCTTCGAGTCAGAGACCAAATTCGACTCCCGATGTGGCTGGCCCAGCTTTTATCAGCCGGCCGAGGGGTCCAATGTCACCTACTTAAAAGACACCTCCATGGGCATGGAACGCATCGAGGTCCGCTGCGGTTCCTGCGAGTCCCATTTGGGACACGTCTTCGAAGGTGAGGGCTTCAACACCCCGACAGACCTGCGGTACTGCATCAACTCGGTATCCATGCGGTTCGAACCAGCCCACAGCGAGGTGAACCCCGGCGAACCATCCACGAGGGAAGCAATCCAGTCTCAGGATGAATCAGCCAACAACGAAGAAGCTAGGGAGCAGTGAGCGTGGGGAAACAACGCCATACCGGAGCGGATCTGGACCCCTCCTTCGCCTCCGATAACGTCGCCGGAATCAGCCCGGAAATCCTGGACGCCGTGGAGCGTGCCAACCATGGCTCAGCCCTGCCCTATGGAGCTGATGCCGAGTCCACCCAACTGCAGCAATGGGCTCAGCAAGAGTTCGGTCCCCAGGCGGAGATCTACCCGGTGTTCAACGGCACCGGCGCCAATGTGGTCGCACTGCAAGCGGTACTCCCCCGGTGGGGTGCTGCGATCTGTTCTGCGCAGGCGCACGTCAACAATGATGAGGGTGCCGCACCGGAGCGGCTCGGAGCGATGAAACTACTACCCCGCCCCAGTTCCGAGGGCAAACTCGCCCCTGAGGACATCACCGAGGAACTGGGGGTGCAGGGGTTTGTCCACGCCGCACAACCGCTGGCGGTCACCGTGACCCAGTCAACTGAACTCGGTACCGTGTACACCCCGGATGAGATCCGCAGTATCGCCGATGTCGCCCACGCCGCCGGACTCGCAGTGCATGTCGATGGCTCCCGCCTGTCGAATGCTGCCGCAGCCCTGGATTGCTCCCTGGCGGATACCACCGCAGCCTGCGGGGTGGACATCCTGAGCCTAGGTGCCACTAAAAACGGCGCACTGGCCGCTGAAGCGGTCGTCGTGGTCAACCCGGAGCGGGTCGCCGGGGCCGACTACATTCGTAAGTTCTCCATGCAACTGGCATCGAAGCAGCGGTTCCTCTCCGCACAGCTGCTAGCCCTGTTCGGCACCGACCTATGGCATCGCCACGCCACCCACGCCAATGAGATGGCGGCCTTGCTGGCCGAGCGACTCCGTCAGGTGCCGGGGGTGAAAGTGAACCCGCCCTCGGTGAACGCGGTGTTCCCCGAAGTCCCCACCGAAGTCGCCGAACGAATTCAGTCGCGGTACCTAGCGCACACCTGGGACACCAGCGCTTCCGGTCAGCCAGTCCTGCGGCTGATGTGCAGTTTCGCCACCACCGGCGAGGAGATCGACCGGCTCATCGCCGTCGCAGCGGGCACCTAATATCCACCGCCCGGCATCCGCCGCTACGCTCCTCCGGCGCGCCTGAGGGACCCTGGCGCCAGGGCTTTCTAGGGTTGAGGTGTGAGCGTCTTCGGCCCCCTGAACACACCCGGCCCCAGCCGCCCCCGCCGTGACACCCCGCAGGGGCCGGAGGGGCTGCCCGCCAGCTTTCGGGTGGCACTGGACCAGATCACCTCAGCCACCACCCGCCAGGAAGCGACTGTCGAAGAGGTACCCGCTCCCAGAAAACTGGCGCCTTTCGCCGTCGCGCTCAGCGCTGAAGTTCCCGAAGAAACCACCGCAACAAACGACCCTGAGCTACTGGCCACTGGGCGGTTCATCCTGCTGCACGACCCAGAGGGCCAAGACTCCTGGGGTGGGGATTTCCGGGTGGTCATCTACATCCGCGCCGAGCTGGAACCGGAGATGAGCGATGACCCGCTGCTGGCCTCTGTGGCCTGGACCTGGCTGTCTGACTCACTGGCTCAGTACGGTGCCGGTTGCACCCACGCCGGAGGCACCGCCACTCGAATCCTTTCGGAGTCCTTCGGCTCGCTGGAGTCCCGGGCCCCCAGTAACGACGTTGAACTGCGCGCCTCCTGGACCCCCCGCAGCCGGGATCTCGGCCGGCATGTTGAGGCCTGGGCGGATATGGTGTGTTCTTTCGCCGGATTGCCACCGGTACCTGACGGCGTGCTGGCCCTACCGTCCTTGAGGAGGACTTGACACTCCAGTGACTGAACATACTGAGGAGCTACCCCTGCTCACCGAGCCCGCCGGCGGTGTACCGGGTGTCATTGACACTGAGCGAGGGTTACAGCGGTGTGCCGAGGCGCTGGGTGCTGCCCAGGGTCCAGTCGCCGTCGACGCCGAACGCGCATCCGGGTTCCGATACGGACAGCGGGCGTTTCTGGTCCAGCTCAAGCGCGAAGGCACCGGCATCTGGCTCATCGACCCCGAAGTCTTCGACACACTGCTGCCCATCCAGCGAGCCCTGGGGGATGCGGAGTGGATCCTGCACGCGGCAACACAGGACCTGCCCTGCTTGGCCGAACTCGGGATGAGCCCACCAGCACTTTTTGACACCGAACTTGCGGCCCGGATGGCGGGACTGCCCAAAGTGGGGCTCGGCGCCGTCGTCGAACAACTGCTCGGGGTCCGGCTGGCCAAAGAGCACTCCGCTGCGGACTGGTCACGACGGCCCCTCCCGGAATCCTGGCTACGGTATGCCGCCCTGGATGTCGAGCTGCTCATCGAGTTGCGCGCAGCTCTGGCCCAGTTGCTCACCGATCAGGGCAAGTGGGACTGGGCCCAGCAGGAATTTGAGTACCTGCGGCGATTCAAACCGGCTCAGCTGCCCCGGCACGAGCGGTGGCGCAAGACCTCCGGCATCAACCGGCTGAAGTCACCGCGCAAGATGGCGGTGCTGCGTGAACTGTGGCTGGCCCGAGAATCGCTGGCCGAGAAACGTGACCTCTCCCCCGGGCACTTGTTGCCGGATAAAGCGCTGGTAGCCGCCGCCGATGCAATGCCCCGCACTGTCCCGCAATTGCTTGACGTACCGGGGTTCCAGGGCCGGGCGGCCAAGCGGGAAGCCCCCCGGTGGATTCGCGCCATTGAGGCAGGTGCCGCCTCCGAGGACCTGCCGGGCCGGCAACGCCCCGACTCCGGACCTCCCGCCCCTCGGACGTGGAAGGACCGGAATCCAGAAGCGTTTCGCCGGTTCCGCACTGCTCGGGCGCGCCTGGCTCGCCACGCTGAGACGCTGAACATGATGCCGGAGACCCTGCTGACCCCTGCGGTCCTCAAACAGTTGTGCTGGTCTCCTCCGCAGAGCATTGATCTCGACACGGTGAGCACGGCTCTTGAGGAGTTGGGGGCACGGCCCTGGCAGGTCGAACAGACCGCCGCGATCATCACTGTGGCGATGTTGGACCCGGATCCGCTGGAGGAGCTGTGAAGCCTACGACGACGCCGTGTCGGCGTCGGACTTTCTTAGGCGGCTGCGCTGCGGCCTCAGCTGTGACGTTGACCGCCTGCGCAGGTGCCGACGAAGAGTCCGAACCGAGTCAGTGGGTTGAGGTGCTCGACGCCGAGTCGCTCGCCGTCGGGGCCTCTGAACAGGTCCAAGTGGGTGAGGAGTACTTTCTGCTGCACCGGGTCTCAGATGCTGAGGTTCGGGCCTTCTCCGCGGTGTGTACTCACCAGGGGTGTACCGTCGGCGTTGATGAAGACCGTGGTACGTTCCGCTGCCCCTGCCACGGTTCGGAATACAACCTGGTCACCGGTCAGGTCGAAGTCCGGCCGGCAGAAGATCCCCTTGACGCCGTGGAGGCAGAGATCTCCGAGGGCGTCATCCGTTTATACCTGTAGATCTCCGGGTGGCCGTGCCCGTGCTTCCGCTTCAGCGGGTACGAAAGGCGGGAATCTCCCCGGTGGGAGTGTCCTCCCCGGGCAGGCGCCGGGCGAAGGGAACTTTGGTCCCCAGTACCTGAGCCACCGTGTCCTGGGCGATCTGCGCAGCGGTGAGCCCCACCCGCTCCAGCACTTCAGCCCGTGAGCCGTGAGCGAGGAACTCCACCGGCAGACCCACCTCGTTCAGGGCGGTATCGACCCCGGCAGCACGCATGTCCTGGCGGATTCGGGAGCCGACACCACCGGCCTTGACCCCGTCCTCGATGCACACCACGATCCGGTGCCGCGCAGCCAGGGAAACCACCGACTCCGGTACCGGCAACACCCAGCGCGGGTCGATCACCGTGGAGGTGATCCCCTGATCCTCCAACCGTTTGGCCAGGTCCAAGGACAGCTCCCCCATGGTCCCCACCGAGACGATGAGCACATCGGCGCCGCTGCCCAGTGAGGTACTGGCGCGCAGGACGTCGACGCCGTCGTCGAGCCGGTCCAAGGCATCGATCTCATCATTGACGGTGCCTTTGGAGAACCGAACCACGGTGGGGGCATCCTCCACGGCGACGGCTTCGCGCAGTTCTTCACGCAGCCGCGTGGAATCCCGGGGTGCGGCGATCCGTAGTCCGGGAACGATCTGCAGCAGAGACAGGTCCCACATTCCGTGGTGGCTCGGACCATCGGGACCGGTGACACCGGCACGGTCCAACACGAGAGTCACCCCGGCTTTATGCAGAGCCACATCCATCAGCAGCTGATCGAAAGCTCGGTTGAGGAACGTGGCATAGACCGCCACCACAGGGTGCATCCCACCGTAGGCCAGTCCAGCAGCAGAGGCCACGGCGTGCTGTTCTGCGATTCCGACGTCGAAAACCCGGTGGGGGTGGCGCTGGGCGAAGGTGCGCAGCCCCACGGGGATGAGCATCGCTCCGGTGAGGGCGACGACGTCGTCACGCTCATCGGCGATCGCGGCGATCTCCTCTTCGAACACTGAGGTCCAAGACCGTGAGGTCCCCCGCGAGACCGCCTCCCCCGTTTCCGGATCGATGACCCCCACTGCGTGGAACTGGTCGTTCTCATCGGCCCGGGCCGGAGCGTAGCCACGTCCCTTCTCCGTGATGGCGTGCACAATGACCGGCCCGCCGTAACTGCGCGCATCAGCCAGAGCTTCTTCCATGGCAGAGAGGCTATGCCCGTCCACGGGACCGATGTACTTCATCCCCAGATCCTCAAAGAGACCCTGAGGTGCCCAGAAGTCCTTGGCGCCCTTTTTGGCCGCGTGCAAGCTGCGGTAGACCATGCGGCTGACCGGCCCGCCGTCCTGAAGCCGTTGCTTGGTGCCGTCCATCACCGATTCGTAAGTCGGGTGGGTGCGGACCTTATCCAGGACCCCACGCCGGAGTTTGGACAGCTGGTTGGCGATCCCGCCGACCGTCGGTGCGTAGGAGCGGCCATTGTCGTTCACGACGATCACCACCCGCCGGTCCTTATCGGCAGCGATATTGTTCAGCGCTTCCCAGGCCATGCCACCGGTCAGTGCGCCATCGCCAATGACTGGGACCACGTACCGGTCTCCCTCCCCGGAGAGTGCACGGGCCCGGGAGATGCCATCTGCCCAGGACAGTGAACTGGAGGCGTGGGAGGACTCCACGATGTCGTGGATCGACTCACCGCGATCGGGGTACCCAGAGAGCCCGCCCTGAGTGCGCAGTGTGGAGAAGTCCTGACGGCCGGTGACCAGCTTGTGCACATACGCCTGGTGGCCGGTGTCGAAGATGATGGAGTCGCGCGGAGAGTCAAAGACCCGGTGCAGTGCCAAGGTCAATTCGACCACGCCCAGGTTGGGCCCTAAGTGCCCGCCGGTGGCGGAGACATTGGCAATGAGGAACTCACGGATCTCCCCGGCCAGGCGCTCCAGCTGCTCGGCGCTGAGCTTGGACAGATCCGCCGGCGACTGGATCGTCTTCAGGATGCTCATCTTTGCGATTGTATCGGCCTGGCGCGCCGAAGTCCCTATTCGGAGCGCAGTTCGGCGACTTCTTCTTCCAGCTCATCAACCCGGCGCTGCAGCTCCATGACCTTCTTCACACCCGGCAGGGTCACCCCCTCTTCGGTGAGCTGAACGATCTGGCGCAGCTGTTCGACCTCACGTTGGGAATACCGCCGTTGACCACCTTCGGAACGCTCTGGGGAGACGATCTCCTGCTCGTCGAGTCTGCGCAGCGCAGCCGGCTGGACACCCAGGATCTCGGCAACCTGGCCGATCGTATAGAAGGGAGTGGTCTCGTGGAGCATATCTGGGGACACAGTCTACCGGGGCTGGACCCCTTCCGGAATGCCACTGAGCTGGGCCTGGTGTTCATCGGCGACGACGTCCAGGCTCCCTTTCTGGCCCAGACTGATTCCTCGGACCGACACGGCACCGAAGAATTTCGGTGCCGCCTCAGCGCAGACCCGCCCGCGGGTGAGATCCACGTCCAGCCCCAGCCCGATGCGCAGCATCTCATAGGGCACGGCCGCCGCCCATGCCTGCGGCGAACACGAGGTGGGATACGGCACCGGGACCGGCATGTCCTGGCGGGAGAAACCACAGAACAACTCCGGCAGTCGACCACCGAATGCCTCAAGGGCGTCAGTGAGTCCGGAGAGAACTCGCAGTGCAGCATCGCGGCGCCCGACCCGCTGCATACCAGCGGCGGTAATGACCGTATCGTGTGGCCACACCGAGCCGTTGTGGTAGCTGGCCGGGTTGAAAGCCTGGGAGGAGGCCGACCGCGTCCGGATGCCGAATCCGGTGAAGAGGTCCTCGCTGATGAGGGTATCGACGACGTCGTCGACGTACTTTTCTGCCACGATGCCAGTCCACAAGCAGTGGCCAATATTCGAACTCAACGCATCCACCTGCTGTTTGTGCCCGTCGAGGGCCATGGCGTAAAACCTGCGCTCGGGCATCCAGAAAACCTCGTGGAACCGAGCCTTCAAAGCGGCGGCTTCGCTTCGCCACCGTTCGGCGACCTCTGGCCGGCCCCAGAAGTCCTCTAAGTCGGCTACGGCCCTGTAAGCGGCATACGCATATCCTTGCACCTCGGCCAATGCGATCGGGGCCACGGCCTGGACGCCCTCTGCTGTGGCAATGGAGTCGTGACTGTCTTTCCACCCCTGGTTGGCCAGCCCCTTATCGGAGTACCGCTGATACTCCACGAATCCATCGCCGTCGCGATCACCGTAGTCGCGGATCCACGCTGCTGCAGCCCGCACAGCGTCTTTGACTGGTTCGAGCTGTTCAGCTGATGCGCCCCACTGCAGGGCTCGTCCGGCGAGCATGACAAACAGTGGAGTGGAGTCGATAGAACCGTAGTACACACTGTCACCGCCCAGGGCGAGGGAAAGATCAGCCCCATGGCGGACCTCGTGAAGGATCTTGCCGGGCTCTTCCTCTGTCATGAGGTCCACCCCAGAGCCCTGTAACCGGGCCAGTGTGGTGAGTGTGCCGAGCACCAGTGACGGCGCAAAGGGGAGCAACATCCAGCTGGTCAGCAGTGAGTCGCGGCCGAACAGAGCCATGAACCACGGCGCCCCAGCGGCAACGACATCGTCCTCGGGATGCTCAGGATCGGTGATGCGCAGCGCACCGAGGTCCTGTTCACTGGTGGCCAGCGCCCCAGCCAGAACTGTGTTCTCCACCTCAATGCGGGGCGTGGTCTCCCTCCAGCTGTGCATACGCTGGGCTGGTTCAGTCGTTTCGATGTCCTGCTCTGTGGGGAAGACGGCGTCGAACTCTTCCCCCGAGGCCGAGGGGTGGACCGTGACACTGGCCGACCACTGCCCGTGTGCGGGGACCACCACCCGATGGGTCAAAGTGTGTGGGGCAGTCACCGCACCGGCTGAACTCACCCGGACCCCCCGGTTCTGGTCTCCACGCTCAGAGGTGAAGATGAGATCGTTTCCGGACTGGTGGTGGGCCACTGAGGCCAGCGATGCGCTCCGCCCCTCCTTGACCTGGAACAGGTCAGCGAAATCCGCCTCAACGGTCAGGCTGAGGTGGATACCTGCCGCCTCGGGTCCATAATTATGCACGGTGATGTCTTCGCGCATTCCCTGACCAACCAGCCGGCGTCGCTCGACGATGAGCGTCGGCTCAACGAGACCTTCACGCACCGGAGCGCGGGCCACGAACCGCTGCTCGAAGGGCTCAGCTGGGATAACAGTCAGAGGTTCGAGCAATTCGCCGTCAACGCGCAGTTCCCACCGCGAGAGCACTCGAGTGTCCCGGACGAAGAGCCCCTCAGCACGACCGGGCCGAATATCCCCATGGATCCCAGAGACACAGAAGGTAGATCCTTCGACCTGGGTCACCTGAGTCTGTGGCAGAGAGACTGCCGGTAAACCGGCAGGCCGGACATCCTCCGAGGGCATCAGCGGGCGGACAGACTGCTCGGTCATGGAACTCTTCTCACCTTCCATCACACACGTCTCTTGCGGTTCACTAGGATATTAGTTACAACTCTGATTGCAAGTATTCTTCATCTTGCACTGAAGGATCACTGGTTGCTTCCCTCACGTTCAATCTGGAGGAACCCATGTCCATTGCCCCAGAGATTCCCGATGACGCCGCTTCGGCACCAACACAGGATCGTCCTCTGCGCATCGGGATGGTCGCCCCGCCCTGGTTCGAGCTTCCACCCAAGGGATACGGAGGCACTGAAGCGGTCGTCGCAGCCCTGACCGATCAGCTCGTCGCCCGCGGCCACGAGGTAGTCCTCGTCTCCGCCGGTGGTAACGGCACCCGTGCCAGGCAGCACATCACAACCTTCGACCAGCCGCCCTCCCAGCTGCTGGGCTCCAGTCCGATGCCCGAGGTGATCTCCGCAGCCCGAACCGCCCGGGCCCTGGAGGATCTGGAGCTGGACATCGTCCACGATCACTCCCTAGCCGGTCCGCTGCTGGCCGGCAGCCGGAGTATTCCCACCGTCACCACGATGCACGGACCGGTAAGCGGCCTGAATGGGGAGTACTACCGCAGCCTAGGCAGCCGCGTGGATATCATCGCGATCTCCGAGGCCCAGCGACGACAGGCGCCGGACCTCAACTGGATCGGCACCGTGCACAATGCGGTCGACGTCGCCAGCTTCCCCTTCACCGCAGCCAAGGATGACTTTCTGCTGTGGATCGGCCGGTTTAATCCGGACAAAGGAGCTCATGTGGCCATTGAGGCAGCGAAAGCTGCCGGCCGACGCATCGTCTTGGCCGGCAAGCTCAATGAAGATCCGGAAAAGGAGTACTTTGCCGCGCACATCCAGCCACGGCTCGGCGACGGTGTGGAATACCTGGGGGAAGCCGACGCGGTGCTCAAACGCGAGCTGTTCACGAAAGCTTCCGCACTGCTCTTCCCTATCCAATGGGAGGAGCCCTTCGGCATGGTGATGGCCGAGGCCATGGCCTGCGGGACTCCGGTGGTCGCCACACGCCGCGGCAGCGTCCCGGAAGTCGTCGCCGATGGTACCTCCGGGATCATTGTGGATCGTATCGAGGATCTTCCAGCAGCAATCCACCAAGCGATGCATTTGGACCCGGCAGCGATCCGGGCCCATGCAGAGGCGAAGTTCGACTTACCGGTCATGGGATCCGGTTATGAACGCATCTATCGGACCTTGGTTGAAGGCACCAACGATATTCAAGATCTCACTCGACGCACGTTCTAAACGTCCCGTGGACAGTGTCAGGCCCCGGCCCGGGATTGTTCCCGGCGCCGGGGCCTGACACGTGAAGGCGTACCGTCTCCGATGCTCTCAGCTGGTCGCTGTCACCTCATCAACAGGTGTCCGGTTACTTCTTGACCAGCTGGCGCAGCACGTACTGCAGGATGCCGCCGTTGCGGTAGTACTCGGCCTCACCCGGGGTGTCGATGCGAACCACGGCGTCGAACTCGACTTTTCCGCCGTCCTCCTTGGTTGCGGTGACCTTGACCGTCGAGGGTGTCTGCCCGTCATTAAGCTTCTCAATTCCTTCGATATCGAAGATCTCGAAGCCGGTCAGTCCGAGGGTGTCGGCTGATTCCCCCTCGGGGAACTGCAGCGGCAGCACACCCATGCCGATGAGGTTGGAACGGTGAATACGCTCGAAGGATTCGGCGATCACCGCACGCACGCCCAGCAGGCGGGTTCCCTTGGCCGCCCAGTCACGGGAAGAACCGGAACCGTACTCTTTGCCGCCCAGCACCACCAGCGGAATGTTTTCCTTCTGGTAGTTCATCGCGGCGTCATAAACGTAGGCCTGCGGTGCACCCTCCTGGGTGAAATCACGGGTGAACCCGCCTTCGACACCGGCCCCGCCGTTCTCATCGGCCAGCAGTTGGTTCTTGATGCGGATATTGGCGAAGGTGCCGCGGATCATGACTTCGTGGTTACCGCGCCGGGAGCCGTAGGAGTTGAAGTCCTTGCGCTCCACACCGTTCTCCAGCAGGTACCGGCCAGCCGGTGTATCGGATTTGAAGGCACCGGCCGGGGAGATGTGGTCCGTGGTCACCGAGTCACCGAGCTTCAGCAGCACTCGGGCGCCGGTGACATCGCTGACCGGCTCGGGCTCCAGCTCCATACCGTCGAAGTACGGGGCCTTGCGGATGTAGGTGGAGTTCTCATCCCAGGAGAAGGTCGCACCTTCTGGAGTGTCCAAGGACTGCCAGCGCTCGTCACCGTCGAAGACAGTAGCGTACTTGGAGGTGAACATGTCCGTGTCGATGGACTCGTCGATGATCTTCTGGACTTCCTGAGGGTCTGGCCAGATGTCCCGCAGGTAGACATCGTTGCCGTCGGCGTCCTGCCCCAGGGGATCGTTTTCGAAGTCGAAGTCCATGGACCCAGCCAGGGCGTAGGCAACCACCAGCGGCGGGGAGGCCAGGTAGTTCATCTTCACGTCCGGGTTAATCCGGCCTTCGAAGTTCCGGTTACCGGAGAGCACCGAGGTCACCGCGAGGTCCTCTTCCTGAACCTTTTGGGAAATCTCCTCGGGAAGCGGACCGGAGTTACCAATGCAGGTGGTGCAGCCGTAGCCGACCACGAAGAACCCAATCTTCTCCAGGTACTCAATGAGCCCGGACTTCTCGTAGTAATCGGTGACGACCTTGGACCCGGGGGCGATTGAGGTCTTCACCCATGGCTTCTGCACCAGGCCCTTCTCCACCGCATTGCGAGCCAGGACTCCTGCGGCCAGCATCACATTGGGGTTGGAGGTGTTGGTGCAGGAGGTGATGGAAGCAATGGAGACCGCACCGTGGTCGATGTGGAATTCACGGCCGTCTTCCATCTTCACCGGCACTGGCTTTGACGGCCGACCGATGACGGGCTCGGCGTCTGGATCTGCCGGGCGGGGTTTATCCGCCGGGTCCTGGGTTTCGTCCGCACTGTGTGCTGGGGCGTCGGAGCCGGGGAAGGTCTCGGAGACAGCCTCATCGGCCTTGCCGTTGACCGCCTCGGTGACCCGAGCGGTTTCCTCGGTGACGTAGTTGTGGATGTCCTTGCGGAACTGTTCCTTGGCGTCACTGAGCGCGATGCGATCCTGAGGACGCTTCGGCCCGGAGATCGAAGGCACCACCGTGGAAAGATCCAGCTCGAGGTGCTCGGAGAAGCGCAGTTCACGGGATGGGTCATGCCACATGCCCTGCTCTTTGGCGTAAGCCTCCACCAGGGCGATCTGCTCCTCGGTCCGGCCGGTGAGTCGCAAGTAGTCGATGGTGACCTCGTCGATGGGGAACATCGCAGCCGTGGAGCCGAACTCGGGGCTCATGTTCCCGATCGTGGCACGGTTGGCCAGGGGCACTTCGGCCACACCTTCGCCGTAGAACTCGACGAACTTGCCGACCACGCCGTGCTCACGCAGCATCTGGGTGATTGTGAGCACCACGTCGGTAGCGGTGGCACCGGCGGGGATCTCACCGGTGAGCTTGAAGCCCACCACGCGAGGAATGAGCATGGAGATCGGCTGACCAAGCATCGCGGCCTCGGCCTCGATACCACCCACACCCCAGCCGAGCACGCCGAGGCCATTCTCCATGGTGGTGTGCGAGTCAGTCCCTACGCAGGTGTCCGGGTAGGCCTGCAGAGCGCCGTCGGTCTGCTTGGTCATGACCACCCGGGCCAGGGACTCGATGTTGACCTGGTGGACGATCCCCATGCCCGGGGGCACCACACGGAAGTTCTCAAAGGCAGTCTGTCCCCACCGCAGGAACTGGTACCGCTCGCCGTTGCGCTGGTATTCGATGTCCATATTGCGCTCGATGGCATCGGCGGAACCGAAGGCGTCGATCTGCACGGAGTGGTCGATGACCATCTCTGCCGGTGCCAGCGGGTTGATCTGGTTGGGGTCACCGCCCAGATCGGCCACGGCCTCACGCATGGTGGCCAGGTCGACCACACAGGGCACGCCGGTGAAGTCCTGCATCAGCACACGTCCGGGGGTGAACTGGATCTCGGTGCTGGGCTGTGCGGTCTCATCCCAACTACCCAGAGCGGTGATGTGATCGGCGGTGACGTTCGCACCGTCCTCGGTGCGAAGCAGGTTCTCCAGCAGCACTTTGAGGCTGTAGGGAAGGGATTCGTACCCCTCGACGGTGTCGAGCCGGTAGATCTCGTAATCGGCGCCATTGACGTTGAGAACGCCTTTTGCTCCGAAGCTGTCGACTGTGCTCACGCTTCGACTCCTTGTCTCGTTGCCAGACTGACACGGCCCACGCGGGCCTTGCCCGCCCACGGGCGTTCAGCCGAGTCGCCCCGGTCCCTGGCACCGCGGTGCGCGCGGCGGGTCAGGAGCCGGGTCAGTGGCGCGACCCAGACCTCTGCTCACGACATCGTGAGCGCCCGAGGGCTGTATCGCCTCCATCCTACTCACATCTGTCAGTTATCAGCGGCCAGGTGGGCCTCACCGCGGGGAGGTAAAGATCGCTGCCGATTCCATGTGGTGGGTGTTGGGGTACATGTCGAACACGCGGATATCGGCCAGCCGCCATCCCAGGGCCGTGAGCTGCTTGGCGTCGCGGGCGAAAGAGGCCGGATCACACGAGATGTAGAGGATCTGCTGCGGCGCTGCAGCGTCGATTCCTTCGATGACGCCCCGACCGGCCCCGGCCCGCGGTGGATCGAGGATGATGAGATCGGCTTCGGGCAGATCCGCTGCGATCTTCTCCACCGGTGAGCGGACGACCTCGACCGTCTCGCAGGAGGTAAAGAGCCGCTCGGCTGCCGCACTGGCTCCTTCAGCGGCTTCCACGGAGAGCACCCGTCCACTCGTTCCGACGGTGGCTGCAGCCCAGGCGGTGAACAGTCCCGCCCCGGCGTAGAGGTCCACAGCCCTAGCCCCGGTCTCCAGCCCGCTCATCGCCTGCGCGGCTTCGGTGAGAGTCTGCGGTGCTGCCCGGTGAATCTGCCAAAAGGCCTCGGGGGGTAGTTCGACGGCTGCCAAGGAGGGCGCCCCACCGGGAGGTGGAACGCAGACCGGTAGCGGCTCAGTGATGGTGCGTTCACCGGTGAGGACCTCGTACCTGACCCGGGTCGGCCGCAGCTGGGAACGACGACGACGCCCCGCACCGCTGGTCGCGACACCTTCGGTGTGGCGGTGGGCCAGGATGATCGAGCCAATCGTGGACTCCGCCTGAGCCTGTTGACGCAGTGCAGCACTGCCGGCTTCCCCCAGTCCCTGACGTTCTTCGGCGTGGATAACCAGGGTGAGCGGCTGCTCCCCCGCGGGGGCGACGACGTCGACTCGCTGGGCACCGCTGAAATCCCAGCTGAAAATGCCGCTGGTGTCGATGGCTTCAACGGCCAGTGGCATCCGGGTCACACCGATGAGGTCGTGCGAGCGGTGCGGTTTCATCGCCAGATGGCCGGTCTCGTCAACATCGAAGCTGACCCGCGTGCGCCAGTGCAATCCGCCGTCGGGGTTGTGTAGGGCGGTGACGTGCAGTTCCCCATCCGCCCCGATGGAGGGGAGGTCACAATCGGCCAGGGTGATGTCTCCGATGCGGGCCAGAGTGTCCCGGAAGACTTGGGCTTTGAGCCGGCGCTGGTGCGCTTCGGTGATGTGGCCGTACTCCGCGCCGCCCACCGGCCGCAGGTTGCGTTCGTAGGCGGCCAGAGAGTCAGCCGCACGCCACGGGTGACGCCGGCGGTGGTCGGATGCCTCAAGGACCTCGACGACGTCGGCACGCCAGAATTTCGCCCCGGGAGCGGACTCGGTGAGCGCGACTCGGACGGTCTCCCCCGGCACGGCGTGACGGACGAACACCACACGACCTTCGTGGCGGGCAATGCAGTGGCCGCCGTGGACCATGGGCCCGGTAGTCAGTTCCAGAGTGTCTGCTGCGGTACTCACCGTTGAGCACCGTCCGGGGAGGGGGGAGTGGCCTCGGCGGTCTCCTCCTCCCGCGCCGCGTGCTCGGCATCACCTTTCTGCGCGGCTTTCTCGGCTGCCTGGTGGTGGGCCTGGGGGCGGGTTATCATCCACCCCAGCCACAGGCCGAAGGCGTAGAGCGGCACGCCCATGACCACCCGCGCCACCCCGAGTGCGGCGACGTGATCCGCCCAGTAGAGGGGAAGCTGCACCACCAGGCGGGTGGAGAGCACCGCAGTAATGATCCAGGTGGCCAGGGCGTAGCGACGTCGGCGAATGGGGTCGTGCCGCCACTCGAAGCCCTCTCCGCGGACCAGGCCGAAGAGCACACCCATGGCCGGCCACTTCACTGCGATGGAAACCACGAACAGCAGGATGTAACCAGCGTTGATGAAGAAGCCCGGCTCGTAGTAACCCCGCGCATCGCCGGAGAAGTAGGCGAAGGCCGCACAGATGAGCACCCCGATGAGCCCAGAGAAGGACTGGATGAGGCTGCCACGCTGAGCTAGTCGGATGGCGGTAAAGACCGCACCCATGACGATCGCACCGATGAGAGCGGGCACCAAGTCCTCGGTGATGAGGTAAGCGGTGAGGAAGGCAGCTGCCGGCAGGGCTGCCTCGGCCACTCCGCGCCACCCGCCCACGGAGGCTTTGATGTCCAGGGAACCGTCGTCGCGGGTGGAGAGTTTCTTCGCCGCCGAATCGGACAGCTGGCGCCCGACCTGGTCAGCGTTGGACCCGTTGCTCATGCGGTGGTCGTCACTCCCCGCTGTTGTCCCGGGACCGGGGCTGGGAAGACTCAGCTGCCCGGGAGTTCTGCGCCTCGGCGGCACTGCCCTGGCGCGGCACGCGGACCCGCTTAGTACCCGGAGGGGGTTTCAAAGGCAGTAGCTCACGTGGTGGCAAGGGGTCTTCCCCGCGGTTGACCACAATGTGGGCGAAGAGATTCTCCACCGCCTGGGAGGCTTTACGGTCGATGGCGCCGCGGCCGCCGATGACCCCGCGCAGGAACCAGCGTTGGCCTTCATAGCCGATGAAGCGAGCAGCTCGCCACCCCTGCCGCCCGTCTTTGAGAGTGGTGGGGACTCGGGCGTGCAGTTCAGTGCCGAAACGGCCTTCTACGTGCCGGGCACGGCCTTTCTGCTTGAGCACAGATTCCTCGATCTGACTCCGCACGTCATCCCAAATACCGCCAGACTTAGGCGCGGAGAAAGCCTGCAACTGCAGACTGGCCTGACCCAGCCCGATGGTCAGGGACACCACGCGCTTGGTCTTCTGGTCCACGTCGAGCCGGACTTTCTGGTTCTTCAACGCAGGGATGAGCACCGACCCAAAGTTCAGGTATCCGCGGGTGGACTCGAGTTCGCTGATGTCCCGGGGAGCTTTGGCCACGGCGAAGGGTTGGGCGCGCTGGTCTTCGTCACCGTCGGAAGTCACCTCAGAGGTGTCCGCTGCGGAGGTGGTGTCAGCGCCTTCCTCAGAGACGACGTCGTCATCGTCACCGGCGGAGCCCTCGGTGATCTCGACCTCCGGCTCAGCCTCCTGTTGAGCCAGCGCCTCTTTGATCGTAGCGGGCTTGGCGGGCTGGTCTTTTTTCTTCTTGCCGAACAGCATCGGTCTCCTTACATCAGCTCAATCAGGCGGGGCGTCAGCGGGTCTGGGGTGTAGTGGGTGCGGCTGCGGCGTGACCCCCAGTGGAGCCGAATCCGGACTCACCCCGTTCGGAATCCGGCAGCTTCTCCACCGGGCGGAAGGCGGCATGCTCCACACGCTGGATGACCAGTTGGGCGATGCGGTCCCCGCGGGCGAAACTCACCGGTTGGTGACGATCGGTGTTGACCAGGGGAACTTTGACTTCCCCGCGGTATCCGGCGTCGATAGTGCCGGGGCTGTTGACCAGTGTCACCCCATGCCGGACGGCCAGGCCGCTGCGCGGATGCACCAGGCCCACCCAACCGGCAGGGATGGCGATGGCAATGCCAGTGGGTACCAGTCGCCGCTCCCCGGGCTGCAGAGTGAAGTCTTCTGCGCTGAGTAGATCGGCTCCGGCGTCATCGCTACGCGCATAGCGGGGCAGGGGGAGATCGGGGTCGAGCAGCTGAATCGGGACGTCCAGGGGTTTCACGGTCACTGAGTCTACAGATGCTGCCTGAGATCCTGGCACCCCGGCAGCGGGGTCCATCCCACCATCCGGTATGCCCGGCAGCAGGCCGGCAGGCACTTTAGAGGCGGGAGACACCAGTGGTGCGGACCGGCTCCTCCGAGTCCAGGGCGGCGAGGACCGCCTGCGGATTGCGGGTGGAGAAGATCCAGTACGGCGTGGGGTCCTCAGGATCGGTGATCTGTGCGGTGACCACGGTGGGAATCCACCCGCGGATGCACTGGTAACTGCGAGCATCAAAGCCCGGTCCCAGCTGCTCGGTAGCGGCATCCCCGGTGTGGGCCACCACCCGGCCCAGGTACTGCCGTTCGATCTGTGCACGCCCGACCCGCAGCACCGCCTCAGTGATCTCAAGACGGGGAGTGGTGATCCACAGGGCGAAGACCACTAAAGCGATGCCGACGATCATCGCCAGCACCCCGTACATCACATCGATCGGAAAGAAGATGACCGACAGCGCAGCCCCGGCGATGACCAGGGCAGTCCACAGCCACCAGGCGGGCCAGAGCCGCTCAGTGTAGAGGACGCGCTCGGTGTCCACCGCTCAGCCTTCGCAGTCAGCGCAGATGAGGGTGCCGTCACCGCGGTCGATCGCCTGTGACCGGTGGCGCACCAGGAAGCATTCCCCGCAGGTGAATTCGTCATTCTGAGCCGGCAACACCCGCACCTGCAACTCCTCGTCGGAGAGGTCCGCACCGGGCAGTTCGAAACCTTCAGCAGCCTCAGCCTCGTCCTCGTCCACCACCGCGGACTGGCGGTTGGTCGAGCGGTTCTTCAGCTCCTCAATCGAGTCCTCATTGACTTCGTCCTCGTTCTTACGGGGCGCATCGTAGTCGGTAGCCATATCTGGTGCTCCACTCCTGGGGTCTGGCAGCATCCGTGCAGGTCGGGCCCGCCTGCTGGACGCAACAGGTCGCACAGATTGTGTCCGACTCTCCCCCTATTCGTCCAATCCCGTCGACGCGGGCGTGTTTGAACCGCAGGTTGAGCGAGCCTAATGGTCCGGCAGGACTGCGCGGTAAGGTTGCCCGACAAGACAAGTGTTTCCACGCGGAGGACAGACCAAGGTCATGCTTCAGCTGCGCATCGTCGGGGTAGATGCCGAAGGCGGCACACCGGCGCTGGTGCTCTCAGACAACGAGGGCGGCGAGTACCGCGTGGCCGTCGACGAGGCCCTGCGTGCCGCGATTGCCCAGGTCAACTCCCCCACCCGCACCGCAGAGGCGGACCAGCGCCAGCCGATGTCGCCACGGCAGATCCAGGCGAAGCTGCGCGCCGGGGCCAGCGTGGACGACGTCGTCGCCTCCAGCGGGCAGGCCCGGGAGTATGTGCTGCGTTTCGCCGGACCGATCGCTGATGAACGTGCCTTCTACGCCGCCCGCGCACGGGAAACC
This sequence comes from Nesterenkonia alba DSM 19423, assembly GCF_000421745.1. Lineage (GTDB taxonomy): Bacteria > Actinomycetota > Actinomycetes > Actinomycetales > Micrococcaceae > Nesterenkonia > Nesterenkonia alba. The sequence continues at coordinate 103,327 of NZ_ATXP01000004.1, read as the reverse complement.
GTGGTCGCTCGGGCCTCCTCCGGGCAGACACACCGATTAGCTTTCGGCGATGCCCCGGCCACCCTGGAGGCGATGACCTCAGTGCGGCTGCGTCAGCTGGGAGTCTCCTCTGAGGAGGCCTCCTGGGACGCCTGGCGGCGCGAAGACGGAACCTGGACTGTGGTCTGCGACTTCACATTGGCCGAAGATTCCGACGCCGGCACTGTGGGTGAGCGTCCCCCCGCCCGCTGGGTCTTCAACCCCTCAGCACGGTCACTACGTCCGGAGAACAAGTGGGCCGAAACGCTGATGAAACTACCGGCGGCCACCACAACACCATCCTCCCGGCGCCGTCGTCTGGCTCCGGTGGACGAGCCCTTCGACGTCGACTCCTCCGCCGGATCCGCACCACCACAGCCGGCCACCGAACCGCACCCGGCCGGGCAGACCGCACCCGGTGGTGGCCCCTCCACCGGTCACGACGCCGAGGATCTGTTGGAGATTCTGCGGGCCCGCCGCGGCCAGCGCCTGGGCACCGACCACGAGGCCGAAGACAAGCTCGCCACGATGCTCACCCGGGACGAGTCAGCTCCTGCCACGGTCTCCCCGTTGCGCGCGGTGGGCCCAGACGACACCGACGAAGAGCCCTCCGAGAAGATCGCCTCTGCCGAAGAGACCGCATCCGGTGAAGAACACACCACCGGAGCATTGCCGGGGATGGAGCAGTTCAGCGAGGAAACCGAGACCGACTCTGCCACCGACGCGTGGGGATTCAGCTACCAGGACGGGGACGAGGACCCCGCCGAGTCTGGTTCCGACACCGGCGGGGGTGGCCCCTCAGACACCGAACCCGCCACCGCTGACCAGGGGCCTCACCAGCACGCCCAAGACCAATCCCGCAGCGAGGATTCAACAACCGATTCACCAGCAGATGAGGCCCACCAACCGGCTCCGCCTAAGCGCCGGTCCTCCACGCGAAAGTCCCGTCGGCCCACGATGCCCAGCTGGGATGACATCCTCTTCGGCTCCAAGGACGATTGAACCTCACCCGAGGGCACGCCCGGTGAGCTCCAGCAGTGGCACCTTCCGTTCGGTCTCCGTCAGGGAGCCATGGAATCCCACGAGCGAGGCGATCTCTCGGCCGGTGCGTGCGGTGTGGAAAATGCCGGCGTCGTCGTACATGGCGACCACCACGTCTCCGATCCGCTCGGCGGCAGCCTCGGTGACGGGACCGAACCATCCGGCGGCGATGGCCTCCTCACGCTGCAGGACCCAGGCTTGGTCCCCGAAGGCCTCCTGCCAGCGGTCGGCCACCTCCCCAGCGGCGCCGGCGGCGGTGTGCAGGTAGACCAGACGCGGATCACCGGCAGTGTGCACCACCCCGGTGAGTAAATCCTCCCGGGCGCTGATATCGGTCCGAGCGGTCTTCGGTAAGTCGATCATTCCATGGTCCGCCGTCAGCAACACCGTGATCTGGTCCCCGAATCGTTCCCGCATGCTGTGGCAGAACCGGCGGGCTGCTTCATCAAGGCTCTCCAGACGGTGTCGCCACTGCGCGGAGGCGACACCGTATTCGTGACCGGCTTTGTCCAGCTCGTCAACGTAGAGGTACACCAGCAGTGGGGTGGGCGGGCCGCGGCGCACCCCACCGCAGGCCTGCCGCTGGGCGGTGATCCACTCTGCGGCGGCCCGGAAACGGTGTTCGATCCGGTCGGCACCGGCGAACTCCCCGCCCTGGAGGGCAGCCCGGGTCAACTGGGAATCTCGGAATTGGCTGCGGGAGACCGTCAGCACCTCGGCTCCGGCCTGCTGCGCCTGGCGCAACAGGCTCGGTACCGGCTGCCAAGTGGCGGGGTCGACGTCGTCATCCCAGCCGCCGAGCATATTGACCACGCGGTCAAGGTGCTCAGCGTAGAGGTCATAGCCGAGCATGCCGTGCTCCCCGGGGGTGGCTCCGGTGCCGAAGGAACTCAACGAGGTGGCCGTAGTGGCCGGCACTCCGCAGTCCAGGGTGCGGGCCGTCTGCAGGCTGCGCCAGGCGGCCCCCAAGTGACGTGCGTGGCCGGTATGAGCAGCGAGATTGCGCTCTCCCAGTCCGTCGGCGAGCACGACGACGGCAATATTGCTCTGGGGCACACCGAGCCGGTTGGTGAATCCCTCAAGTCCCAGCGCAGCGCAGGTTGAGGGCAGCACGTGACGCAAGTGGGCGCCGTCGTAGTCCGGCGGTGCGGGCCATGGGGGCAAACGACTCATGCGATTCCGCCTCAGGCGTATTTCAGACAGGCGCGCCGCAAGGCTTTGACGAAGCTGCGCGCCTCCTCCACAGCGGTGTCGCCTTCAGCAGTAGCGGCGATGCGTAACACGATGTCCTCCGGTGAAACGGTGCCGGTATCACCGTGGTCAGCCACGCACTCGGGGTTGCCGCAGTCAGCGGGCATCGAATCGAACCGGGCTCCGCCGGACCAGTTCATCGTCAGGGTGACCTCGGCCAGTCCGCGCTGCGGGTCAAACTGCTCCGGACGGCGGTGCACCTCCGAGAGGATGACCGAGCCCAGACGCCGCACCGGCACCACTTCAGTGGAGATCCGGGCGACGACATCCCCAGAGGCGGAGGGGCCGGCGTCGTCGTGAGGGTAGGTCCCCGGTTGATCGTCGGCGTCATGGTCATCCAGGTGAGCGACGACGACGACATCCTCGGCCAGGGCCAGCACCGTAATGTGCCGATGGACTTCCTCCATATCGAAGTGCGTATCGACGTGCACGATTTGGTGGGTGGCCTCCCGTCCGTCGAGCGCATCGGTGACGGTGTGGTGTACGAGGGCGGGATAGAAGCCACCGCGCTCAATGGCCTGCTGAAGCGTCATGGGCTCCATAGTAAAAGTAAACGGCCAGCTGCCCGTGGCCAGTGCCGATTAGCCCGGCCTGGTGTCATTCGACATAATGGTCCGGTGCTGCAGAAACGGTCTGAGGGAAACACGACCTTCCACCACCGCAACGCTGCGCTGTTGTCGGTGGCCGAGGTCGAGGCCCCCCTGGTGCTGACCTCCAAAGACCTCGATAAGCGTCTGGCCGATGCGCTCAAGCGACTCAAGCTCCCTTCCGGACTGCTGCAGCGGGTAGCCGGGGTCAAAGCCCGGCGGAACTGGCGCAGCGATGACGAAGTACGCGCCGGCACCGTAGAGGCAGGGCGCCGAGCCCTCGAAGCCGCCGGGGTCAGCACCGAGGACATCTCGGTGATGATCAACACCTCAGTGACCCGCGAGCACCTGGAGCCGTCAGTGGCGGTGGGGGTCCACCACGAGCTGGGTCTACCGAGTTCGGCCATGAACTTTGACATCACCAACGCCTGTCTGGGTTTCGTCAACGCGATGACCCTGGCGGCCACCATGATCGACGCCGGGCAGGCCAGATATGTGCTCATCGTCAACGGGGAGGATGCCCGCAAGGTCCAGGACGCCACCGTTGAGCGGATTAACGCCTTGGAGGAAGTCTCCCGCCAGGACTTCATGACGGAGTTCGCCTCCTTGACCCTGGGATGCGGAGCGGCTGCGGCGGTCATTGGCCCGGCCGATGAGCACCCAGAAGGGCACCGGATCGTCGGTGGGGTGACGCGGGCGGCGACCCAGCACCACGAACTGTGTGTGGGAGACCACCGCGGGATGTTCACCGATGCGCGTGGATTGCTCGACGGTGGACTGGAACTGGTGATGAACGCCTGGGAGGACGCGAAGAAACATTTCTCCTGGCAGTCCATGGATGCTTACGTCACCCATCAGGTCTCCCAGCTGCATACCTCCTCCATCATTAAGGCCGCCAAGCTGGATAAGAAGAAAGTTCCGGTGACGTATCCGGAGCTGGGCAATGTGGGGCCGGCCTCTCTGCCGATCACCCTGGCCCGTGAGGCGAAGAACCTGGTGACCGGATCCAGGGTGCTGTGCATGGGTGTGGGCTCCGGGCTGAACACCGCGATGGTGGAGATCGAATGGTGAACCGGCTGAGCACCGTGCCCCGCCTCTTCCCGCCAATCCCTGCCGCCTCTGCCCGCCTACCGTTCCACACTCTGACGCAAACCCCGCTGCCCGGACTGGATGCGCAGTGGTCCCGCCTGGTGACCGCCAAGACCCCTGACGGGCCGCGGGGCTTCCACGTGCTGGACACCGCAGACGCCCTTGCAGATCGCGGCATCACGCCCACCGGCACCATTCTCGCCGTGCACGGCAACCCGACCTGGTCCTATATGTGGCGATCGGTGCTGGCGGCATCAGTGGAGCTGGCTCGCCCGGGCCACGCCTGGCGGGTCATCGCACCGGACCAGCTGGACATGGGTTTCTCCGAACGGCTAGAGCACCTCGAGGCGCCCAGTGTGCACGCAGATGGCTACCGCCGGCTCGAAGACCGCCTGGGCGACCTGGACGGACTGATGGACGCTTTGGAGATCGACATTGAAGCCCCCCTGGTCACCCTGGGGCACGACTGGGGTGGGATCATCTCGCTGGCCTGGGCTACCCGGCACCGGGAAGCGGTGGACGCAGTGGTCAGCCTCAACACCGCAGTGGATCAGCCGGCCGGTGAACCGGTGCCCCCAGCGTTGCGGGCGGCTATGGCTCCCGGTGTGCTGCCGAGCTCCACGGTGCTCACTGATGCGTTCCTGAAGGTAACACTGTCCTTGCCTGAAGGAGGGCTCGACCCTGATGTCCGGGCCGCCTACCGGGCCCCGTATGTCTCCCGACTGGGTCGGGGCGGGATCGGCGGATTTGTGGCGGATATCCCGGCCCTAGCCCAGCACACCTCCCGCACGGTCCTTGATGAGACCTCAGAGGCACTGCGGTCCTGGCAAAAACCTGCCCTGCTGCTCTGGGGGCCTAAGGACCCGGTATTCCGGGACCGGTACCTGGCCGACCTGCTGCAGCGACTCCCCCATGCCGATCTACACCGGTTCGAAGGGGCGGGACATCTGCTCATCGAGGAACGTGACATCGCCGCACCGCTGTTCCTTTGGCTGGAGGACACCTTCAACCCTGAGGCCTCTGACCGCAGGGCTTTGGCCTCTCCCCCACCGGCAGCACCCATCGCACGCCTGCACGATGCCTTGGAAGAACTGACCATCAGTTGGCGGCGTACCGCCCCGGCGGCCGTGGATATGACTGCCGAGCAGGGTGACCGCACGCTGACATGGGGGCAACTGCGTGAACAGGTCGATGCCTTGGCCGTAGGGCTCCACGAGCTAGGGGTACGCCGCGGCGACCGGGTCTCCTTGCTCGTCCAGCCGGGGAATACGCTCACAGTCATTCTCTACGCCTGCCTGCGGCTGGGGGCGGTAGTTGTCGTCGCCGACGCCGGCCTGGGACTACGTGGGATGACCCGTGCGGTGCGCTCAGCGTGGCCAGACTGGATCATTGGTGCGGTTCCGGGGTTGACCGTAGCCCGGACCTTTGGCTGGCCGGGGCGTCGCATCAGTGTCGATGCGCTGAGCACCCGTCAGGCTCGTGCATTGCACGTGGAAGCTTCGGTGACCCGGCTGCTGCGACGTCACGCCGGGGCCCTGTTGCAGCAAGTCCCCGCTCCAGAGCCCGACGACGCCGCCGCGATCCTCTTCACCTCCGGCTCCACCGGGCCCGCCAAGGGCGTGGTCTACACCCACGCTCGGCTCGGCGCTCTCGTGGCCCTGCTGAAAGAGACATTCGACGTCAAACCGGGGGCCTCGCTCATTGCTGGTTTCGCACCCTTCGCGCTGCTGGGGCCGGCGATCGGAGCCACCTCGGTCACCCCGGATATGTCAGTGACGAAACCTTCCACGCTCACCGCCGCTGCGGTGGCCGAGGCTGCCCTGGCCGGAGGTGCCACCATGTTCTTCGGCTCTCCGGCCGCGCTACGCAATGTGGTCGCCACCGCTGCAGACCTCTCCGCTGAACAGACCAAAGCGCTGCGAAAGATCCGGTTGGTGCTCTCTGCCGGGGCACCGGTACATCCCCGGTTACTCGATGAGGTCCAGGAGATCTTCCCCGCCGCTGAGCTGCACACTCCCTACGGCATGACCGAGGGTCTGCTGCAGGCCGATATCGACCGGGAAGGCATCCACCAGGCGATGCGTACCGGTCAACCCGGGGTGTGTGTGGGGCAGCCAGTCCCGGGGGTGCGTTTCGCTGTCGCGCCGTTGGATGAAACCGGCCGTCCGGCCGAGGAACTGGCCGAGCCGACCGATGTTCCCGGTGTCCTCGGGGAACTGGTGGTCTCAGCAGCACATCTGAAGGCCGGCTACGACCGGCTATGGTTCACCGACCGACTGGCCGCACGCGATACCGACCAGGGGCTGCTGTGGCATCGCACCGGTGATGTGGGACATATCGACGACGCCGGCAGGCTGTGGATCCAGGGGCGCCTGCAGCATGTCATCACCTCCCCTGAAGGTCCGCTTGGCCCCGGTGTCATTGAAACACCTGTGGATGCTCTACCCGAGGTGGCCCGCAGTGCGGCGGTCGGAGTGGGGCCGGTAGGTACTCAGGCGGTGGTCTCGATCATCGAGCCGGAGCCGGGCCTGAGGCTGCGTTACGGCTCCTCCCCCCTGGCTAGCCCCGACTTCGCGGCCCGGGTGCGGGCCGCCACAGAGATCCCCGTCGCCGCGGTATTGGTGGTCGATGAGCTGCCCACCGATATTCGGCATAACTCGAAGATTGACCGGACCCGGCTGGCCCAGTGGGCCCAGACAGTGCTCGCCGGAGAGAGGTCAGGTGCTCCGTGAGCACTGAGATCCTCCCCGGCTCCAAGGTGCTGGTGACAGGGGCCTCCGGGCTGTTGGGACGCAGTGTCGCCCAACGCCTGGTCGACACCGGCTATGAGGTGACGACCTTCCAGCGTCGACCCAGCGGGGTGAGCGGCGCTCGGGATGTTCGCGGCTCGCTCACCGACCCCGCTGATGTGGCTCGGGCGGTGAAGGGGCAGGACGCTATTGTCCACTTCGCGGCGAAGGTCTCCGTCAGTGGGCGTCGGGACGAGTTCGAACGGGTCAATATCGGGGGCACGGAGCTGCTGTTCGATGAGGCGTGGCTCGCCGACGTCGAGCACGTTCTTCATGTCTCCTCCCCTTCGGTGGCTCACGCCGGTGAGTCACTCATCGCAGCGGAAGCAGGGCCGGCCGACCCACTCCACGCCGAAGGCCACTACGCCCAGACCAAAGCCGAGGCCGAGCAGATCGCCCAGGCCCGGGCTTCAGCCGGCACGAAGGTGCTCATTATTCGCCCGCACCTGGTGTGGGGCCCCGGGGACGGGCAGTTGACAGCCCGGATCGTCCAGCGGGCCCGCTCCGGGCGGCTTCCACTGTTAGGTACCGGCGCGGCCCTGGTGGATACTCTCTACATCGACAACGCCGTCGACGCTTTCGCCGCGGGACTGCGCCGCTTGCCGATGATTGCTGGGCAGCGGCTGGTGCTCACTAATGGGGAACCGCGTCCCATTGGTGAACTGCTCGCCGGGATCGCGCAAGCAGGTGGAGCCAAGCCACCGCGGCTGCGAGTACCCCCCAGCCTGGCCAAGGGGGCAGGCCTGGCGATCGAAAAGCTCTGGGAGCTGACCGGTCCGCACGAGGACGAACCGCCGATGACCAAGTTCCTCGCCGAACAGCTCTCAACCGCACACTGGTTCGACCAACGCACCACCCGGCAGGCGCTGAACTGGCAGCCAGCGGTCAGTATTGATGAAGGCCTCCGCCGACTGGCACAGCACATCCGCCGCACCGGGCGGGTGCTGTAACCTCAGCCAGCGGCCACCGGCTCCTCGGTTCGCTGGGAGGTGTCGTGCCCCCCAGCGAACCGGAATTCCTGCAGATTGGCCACGGTCCCGGCAACGAGGTCGTCAATCCCGGCACGCTTTTCAACCTTGAGCAGAGTCTCAGCATCGGAATGTGTGGCAGGCCGTGGCGGCGCCAGGAGAGTGCAGCAGTCTTGGTCGGGCAGCACGGAGATCTCCTCAGTGCCGATACGCCGCGCCTCCGCGATGATCTCTTCCTTGTCCCAGCCGACTAACGGCCGCAGGACCGGCAGTGTGGTCGCCTGGTCCACTGTGGCGATGTTGCTCAGGGTTTGGCTGGCCACCTGCCCCAGACTGTCCCCGGTGACCAGGGCGGCTGCACGCTGACGGTGGGCGAGTTCCTCGGCGATGCGTAGCATGAGCCGGCGCTGCGCCACGGTCCGCAGGGCCGGGTCGGACGATGAGGCCAGCGTGCGCTGAGCTGTGCCCAGCTGCGCCACCCACAACCGGGAGGCAGGCTGGAATCGGCTGAGCTGTTTGACCAGGGCATAGGCCTTGTAGGTCGATGAGGGGTCAGTGTAAGGAGCTCCGGAGAAGTGGATGAAGTCGCAGGCCAGTCCCCGCTTCATCATCCGGAAGCCCGCCACCGGGGAGTCAAACCCGCCGGAGAGCAGCACCATGGCCCGGCCTGAACTGCCCACCGGTAGTCCGCCGAGTCCCCGTAGACGTTCCACGGAGACGAACGCCTCCCCGAAGTTGATCTCCACCCGGATGCTGACCTCGGGGCGGCTGAGGTTCACTGGCCAGCCAGTGGCCTTTTGGATCTCCGCGCCAATACCGCGGTTGAGCTGCTCGGAGGTCAGTGGATACTGCTTGTCTCGCCGATGAGAGATCACGGCGAAGGCTCGCTGCTCAGCGCTGAGGTCTTCGCCGAACCGCCGGCGCAGCTCCCCCAGGGCCGCGGCCACGATGGCCCCGGTTTCCTTGGGCACGTGCACGGCGATATCGACCACATTGATTCCGGGGACTTCAGTCATCCGGGCCGCCAGGTGGTCGGCGTTGCGCTGTGGATAGAGCACGACGACGCCCCCGCGGGGTTGGACACGGATCTGTCCGCATTCGCTGGGGAAGGTGCGTTCGAAGTTCTGCCGCAGTTTCTTCTGGAAGACTGAGCGGTTTTCCCCTTTGAGGAAGATCTCCCCCTGCTTCAGCAGGACACAGCGGATCGTCTCCATGGTGTGATACTTCCTCTCTTCAGTACCGCGAGATCGCTCGGCGGGCGGAGTCAGTGCGCTCCTGGGGGTTGGCGATGTCCACGGTGGCATGCAGCAGGCTGATCCCTTCGGATGAGGCCAGCAGCGGGGACAGTTGCAGCACCGCCACCTGGGGGTGGTTGTCCTTCAGGATGGCGACCCGCTGTACGGCGTCCTCCAGGGCCGCGGCGTCCACCCCCGGCAACCCTTGGTAGCCGAAGAGCTTCCGGGCGGCCTTGGGCCCACGAACCAATCGACGCACGTCCTGGTCAGTCATCGGCGGAACAGCATGAGCCCAGTCTCCCAGCAGATCTACCGCATCCCCGGAGACACCGAAAGATACTACCGGTCCCATCATGGGGTCCTCGATGGCCCGCACAATGCATCCCTGTCCGGTCGGAGCCATCGGCTGGACCTCTAAGCCGGGACTTCCGTACCGTGCCAGCTGGCGGCGCATATCGGTGACCGCCCGGCGGAGCATATGCTCGTCGTCGATGTTCAGCTGCACTCCACCGAGGTCCAGGCGGTGGCGCAGGTACGGGTTCGTGGACTTCACCGCCACCGGATAGCCCATCCGCTGAGCCGCCTCAGCGGCTTCATCTGCGGTGTCGAACCGGACCGATTCCAACAGGTGCAATCCGTAGAGTTCCAGTAGTTCGGCGGTCTGCTCCTGGCTCAGGCGGTGCAGCTCGGCACCGTCGAGGTCTTCCAGCCAGGTATCGAGCAGCTCGTCCCCCTGTTTGGCGGTCCTGGGGCCCTCAAGCCCAGCGGGCACGAAGCTCTCCCCGATGCCTTCGGCCCGCCATTGGACGTACCGGGTGATCTTCCCCAGTGCGGTGACCGACCGCGCCGGGGAGTTGAACACCGGCACGCCCTGCTGCAGGGCACCGTCTTCCATGACCGGACCGGCATTGCCGATGAAATTTAGCGGCACCTCGGCTGAGAGCACTCCGATCAGCGACATCACCATCGGTTTGGTCTGCTGCCGAGCCACCTCTGAGATCGACCGGAAGAAGTCGTACTGCTCCCCGGTGATCCGTGGTTGTAGACACAGGGCGACGGCGTCGATCTCGTCATCGTAGAACTGGTCCGTCAGGGCCTGGGACAGACGGGTTCGGGCCTGGTCTTCCGGGACCTCCAGGTCAAGTTCAGCGTCGATCCGCACCGGCCGCAGTCCGTGACCTTCCGCAGCGTCGGCGAGGATTCGTCCAATCGAGGGGGAATTGGTCAGAATACCGAGCCGATTGCCCGTGGGCAGCGGCTGGGTAGCCAGCACCTGGAGCACATCCATCAGAGAGTCGTGGTTACCGGTTTGGATGACCCCGGAGTTCTCCAGCATGGCATCGACTGCGCCGGCCGGGGCCCGGGTGGTCCGCACTTCGTGGCCGGGGGGCAGTCGGCGTCCCATGACATCGGATTTCGCCACCACCACGGGTTTACTGCGGGAGACCCGGCGGGCAATACGGGAGAACTTCCGAGGGTTGCCGAAAGACTCAAGGTAGACCCCCAGAGCCCGGGTGGCGGCGTCGTCCTCGAAATACTGCATAGCGTCATTACCGGAGACATCGGCCCGGTTACCCGCGGAGATGGAGGCGGTGATTCCCACACTGCGCCGGTGCGCCTGGGCGGTCAGTGACACCCCCACAGAGGCGGACTGACTGAACAGCCCAATACCTCCGCGTACCGGCATCACCGGCGTCAACGACGCGTTGAGCCGCACCTCCGGGTCGGTATTGATGAGTCCGACCGAAGCAGGACCAATAACCCGCATCCCCCAGCGCCGTGCCTGGCGGACGAGCTCACCTTGGTCGATGCGGCCGGTGGATTCGGTGACCACCAGGATGCCCTTCACACCGGCACGACCACAGTCGCTGACCACCCGGTCGAGGTGCTCTGGAGGGACCGCCACCACTGCGAGATCTACGTTGTGGCGGATATGGGCCAGTGTGGAGCCCGACGCCGCCGACTCGGGTTCATAGGCCTCCGGATTCACGGAGTGCACACCGCCGGTGAAACGGCCTTCAACGATGTTCTCCAACAGGTGGTAGCCCACGGACCCGTATTCCCGAGAGGCACCGATGATCGCCACCTGCGCAGGTGAGAGCAGCCCGCGAACACTGCGGGCCTCGGCCCGGTGTTCACGGGCTTCCATAACGGCCCGGGATTTCTCCGTGGGGTCGATGGGGAACCTCACCAGAATGACGTCATCTTCAAAACTGCGGCTGACTTCATAGCCGGCTTCGGTGAAGACCCCGATCATTTTGCGGTTCTGGGGCAGCACCTCAGCCGAAAACAGTTCAATGCCGCGTTCCCGGCCGGCGGCGGCCAGGTGCTCCAACAGAATGGACCCCAGACCGCGCCCCTGGTGGTCATCGGACACGTTGAAGGAGACTTCAGCCTCGGTGGTTCCCTCGATCCGGTCATAGCCGCCAACGGCGATGATCTCTTCATCGAGCAGCACCACAAAGGAGACCCGGTTGACGTAGTCGATGTTGGTAAAACGTTCGAGATCCTCGTCACTGAGGGTGGCCTTATAGGTGAAGTAGCGCAGGTAGATGGAGGATTCGGACTGGCCGGCGTGCATGCGTTGGAGCCGCTCGGCGTCGTCGGGAGTGATGGGCCGCAAATGCGCCGCCGCACCGTCACGCAGCACGACATCGGCTTCCCAGTGTTCCGGATATCCACGCCCGCGTGGTGTCTGGCCCATAGGATCAAGGGTAACGACCATCTGCCCGCCTCGTGAGACAAGGACCGTACTCGCCAACTATGGCCCGCCGCCAGACCGCCGCTGCCCCGGCCACCCCTGAGAGCAATATCACCGATATCGACGTCGCCTCGGAGATGGAGACCTCCTTCCTGGAGTACGCCTACTCGGTGATCTACTCCCGGGCCTTGCCCGATGCCCGCGACGGGCTCAAACCGGTGCAGCGCCGGATCCTGTACATGATGGCGCAGATGGGCCTCCGTCCGGATAAGGGTCATGTGAAGTCCGCCCGTGTGGTCGGCGAGGTGATGGGGAAGCTGCACCCGCATGGGGATGCCGCCATTTATGACGCTCTGGTGCGGATGAGCCAGTCCTTTGCGCTGCGTCTACCGCTGGTTGATGGCCACGGCAACTTCGGCTCGCTCGACGATGGTCCCGCGGCCGCCCGCTACACCGAGGCGCGGATGACCGCTGCTGCGATGGCGATGACTGCTGACCTCGATGAGGACGTCGTCGACTTTGAGCCGAACTATGACAACCAGCTCACCCAGCCTTCGGTCCTGCCCAGCGCTCTGCCGAACCTGCTGGTCAACGGGGCTAGCGGGATCGCCGTGGGCATGGCCACCAATATGGCCCCGCACAACCTGAGGGAGGTGGTCTCCGGGGCCAAACACCTCATTCTCAACCCGGAGGCGACTCTCGAAGACATCATGGAGCACATTCCTGGCCCGGACCTGCCCTCGGGCGGACGGATCGTGGGCCTGGAAGGAATACGTGAGGCCTACCGGACCGGACGTGGCAGCTTCAAAACCCGAGCCAAAGTGAGCATCGAGCAGGTCTCGGCCCGCAAAACCGGCATTGTGGTGACTGAACTGCCCTACATGGTCGGTCCGGAGAAGGTCATCGAGAAGACCAAAGAAGCCGCCCAGTCGAAGAAGCTCACCGGGGTCTCCGATGTGCTCGATCTCACCGACCGCAAGCACGGGCTGCGGATGGTCATCGAACTGAAGGCCGGGTTCAATCCGCAGGCGGTACTGGCTCAGCTGTACAAGCTCACTCCGCTGGAGGACTCCTTCGGGATCAACAACGTGGCTTTGGTGGACGGTCAGCCCCGGACGATGGGGTTACTCGAGCTTCTACAGGTCTATGTTGACCACCGGCTGACGGTAGTGCGGCGGCGCACTGCCCACCGGCTGGGCAAGCGCAAAGACCGTCTCCACCTGGTGGAGGGTCTGCTCATTGCCATTGTCGACATCGACGAGGTCATCCAGATCATCCGCGCCGCTGAGGACACCGCCGCTGCTCGGCAGCGGCTGATGACCATCTTCGATCTCACCGAACCGCAGGCTGAGCATATTCTGGAGCTGCGGCTGCGCCAGCTGACCCGGTATTCGACCATCGAGTTGGAACAGGAGAAACGCCGGCTCGAAGAGGAGATCGAGCAACTCAGTGCGATTCTGGACTCCGACGAGCTGCTACGCCGGACGGTCGCGGAGGAACTCGACGAAGTGGCTGAGAAGTACGGGGATGATCGGCGCACCCAACTGCTGGAGGCTGAGTCCGAACCAGCTCCCGTGCCGGCTGGGAAGGCTTCTGCAGCCGACGACGCCGGCTCCGCACTACAGATTCCGGACTCCCCATGCTGGGTGGCGCTGTCGACCTCCGGCATGCTCGCCCGGACCACGGACCGTTCCGCTCTCGTCCACCCCTCTCGCCGCAGGCGGCACGACGCCCTGGCATCACTACTGCCGGCCACCGCCCGGGGGGAGATCGGTGCAGTGACCTCCTCGGGTCGAATGCTGCGGGTCCCGGTAGTCGATATGCCGGCGGTGGAGATTGCCGGTGGCAGTCTCAACCTCAACCAGGGGGTCAAAGTCTCTGAGTTCCTCTCCCTGGAGAAGAAGGAGCAGCTGCTGGGCTTCGTACCGCTTGATGCGGTGATCGCCCTGGGGACCGCCGGTGGTCGGGTCAAACGGGTGACTCCGGAGTATCCGTTGAACCGCCACGAGTGGGAGGTCATCAGCCTCAAAGACGGCGACCGTGCCGTGGCCGTGGCGGTGGCTGAGGATGCCGACCAGCTCGTCTTCATCTCTCGCGGCGGGCAATTGCTGCGCTATGAGGCCTCGCTGGTGCGTCCGCAGGGCCGCACCGGCTCCGGTGTGGCAGGTATGAAGCTGACCGAGGGAGACGAGGTCATTGGGTTCTCTGTGGTGCCGGCTGCCTCGGCTGAGGAGCCCGGTGCCGCCGTCGTGGTCACCTGCGCCGCCGGGGACGGTCAGCTGGAGGGTCTTGATGTGCGCAGTGTGAAGGTCTCGGAGCTGGCGGAGTTCCCGGCTAAAGGCCGAGCGACCGGTGGGGTGCGTGCCCACCGTTTCCTCCGGGGCGAGGACCATTTGAGTCTGGGCGCTGCAGTACTGGCTCCCCCGCTGGCTGCTGCTCGCAACGGTTCGGCCCGGGTGCTGCCCGCTGAGATGGCCAGGCGGGATGCCTCCGGCGTCCCGGCCGAACAGCCGGTGGAGGCGGTGGCCTCCAGCCCCGAGGCACTCAGCCGCAAGGTGTTGGAACACTCCTGAACCGAGTCCTGAGCCGACACGCACCGGCAGGCTTCTACATGATGTAGAAGAAACGCGGATTTCGGCGTATCCTGGTGCTAACGCGCGAAAGGAGCATCACCACGATGGCAAGTCTCGGAGACCTCGAACGGTCGGTTATGACCCTGCTGTGGGACAGCGGGCAAAAGCTTTCGGCCAACGACGTCCGTGACGAACTCGATGAGTCCCTGGCCGTCACCACTGTGCTCACAGTGCTCTCTCGTCTGGAGAAAAAGGGCATGGTCACTCGGGACCGCGGCTCTCGGCCTCACCGGTACGCCGCCTCTGCCTTACGCGAGGATCACACCGTGGAAATGCTCAACGAAGTGCTCGGCAACGCCGGCGACCGGGAGGCGGTGCTCGCCCGCTTCATCGGCAGTGTCTCCGAAGAGGAAGCTGCCACGCTGCGCCGGATTCTCTCCGAGTAAGTCCCTAGCACCCGCGTCGGCCCGCAGTGGAGACCCTCGCCTTTCTGCTTGCAGCCCTCGCCGTGGTGCTGGCGATTCCTGTCCCTAAGTGGTTACACACTGCGCGTTTCCGTGTGCGCTCCCCCTGGGTGGCGATGGTGTTATGGCAGGCCATCGCGCTAGCCGGTGGTCTGGCGATCATCGGTGCCCCGATCGTTTATGGTCTTTCCCCTTTCGGGAACTCGCTGCCTTCAGCGTTTGTCACCCTGGCTGAGGCGGTCCGTTACGAGGACTACGCGGGACTCGAGGAACGTGATGTCCATCCCAGCCACATCTTTGCCCTGTGTCTGGGGGCTCTGCTCGCCGCGCACTTGCTGTTGACTTTGGCCCGCACGTTCTACCGTGTGCGTTCGGCGCGGCGGCGGCACCGGGAGATGGTGAATCTGCTCTCCACTCCCCTGACTGATGATGGCACGCAGGCACTACCGGATCGGCTGACGGATACCCATGTCATCGAGCACGAAGCGCCCTTGGCCTACTGCCTGCCTGGCCGGACAAACGCCGGGGCGCTCACCGTGCTCTCCCGTGGTTTGCTCGACCAGCTGAGTCCGGAGGAGCTCGGTGCCGTCATCGCCCATGAGAAGACTCATCTGCGGCAGCGCCATCATTTCCTCACTCTGGCGTTCGAGGCCTGGTACCGGGCGTTGCCGTGGCTACCCACCACCCGGTATGGCCGTGAAGCTGTCCTGGAACTCACCGAGATGCTGGCCGACGACGGCGCTCTCGGGGAGCATTCCCGCACCGACCTGCTGCGGTCGATTGCGACGACGACGCCAGGCGGGGAGGATCCTGAGCAGCAGCTGAGCACCGGCCAGGGTGGGATCATCACCGGTGCCCGGCTGCAGCGTCTCATCGCCCCGCCGGAACCACTAGGGCCCGTGGCCCGGGCCGCGGTGCTCGGGCTTTCCGCTGCGCTGCTGGCCGTGCCGACGGGGCTGTTGCTGTTCAGCTGATCAGCTATGAGCGGCGAGGAAATCTTCGGCCCCACCGACGAGTTCTGTGTGCCCCTGTTCGAGGTCGCTGCGTCCGACCAGAGCGTTGATTTCCTCCGCGAACTCTTCGACCGTGTACAGCTTGCCGGCGGCTTCTCGACGGGCCTCAATGGCGCCAGGCTGGGCTCGGTCGAGCAGTGTAGCGGTGATGGTGCCTTCGATCATGTCCCCGGAGACCACTGTGAGTTTTACGCCCTTGGCATCGAGGTCGGGGATGAGCTCGCGCAGGGCGTCTTCACCGGCGCGTTTGGATCGGGCCACCGGCTCATAGGCGTCCATCGTGGCGACCTGGTTGATGAAGTGGGCCTGGTGGCTGGTCACGAAGACGATCTGAGAGCCTGAGGGCATCACCTGCAGTGCGGTTTTGACCAGGTTGACCTGCGCATCTCGGTTGAGTTTCAGAGCGTAGTCCTCGCCTTTATCTGCTTCCATGCCGCCGGAGGCGTTGAGAATCAGCAGGTTCAGGGAACCGAAGTTCTCCACGGCGGTGTCAACGAGGGTCTGTGCGCCCTCGTCGCTGGTGATATCGGCTTGGACGGCTACCGCGCGTCCTCCGGCCTCTTCGATGCCTGCGACGACTTTCTTCGCCCGCGGGGCTTTGGCCCGATAGTTCACCACCACTCCGGCTCCCCGGGCGGCCACCAGCTGTGCTGTGGCCGCGCCAATGCCACGCGATGAGCCGGTGATGACCGCGCCTGTGCCGGCCAGATCCTGTGTTGTCATAGTGTCTCCTTCAAAGTTCACAGCGATATTCCCTCTTCACAGCGGACTTCCGCTGGGATATCGCAATATGGCTGGGACATGGCTGGTGGGGTTCAGTGCCCCATGCCGAGGCCTCCGTCGACGGGGATCACCGCACCGGAAATATAGCCGGCGTCGGCGCTGGCGACCCAGCGCACCACCCGGGCTACTTCCTCGGCTTCGGCGAACCGGCCGACGGGGATGTTCTCCAAGTACTTCTTCTGGGTGTCTTCGTCGAGCTGGTCGGTCATATCCGAGCGCACAAAGCCCGGCGCCACCACATTGGCGGTGATGCCACGCCCGCCCAGTTCCCGGGTCAGAGAACGGGCCATGCCCACCAGGGCCGCTTTGGATGAGGCGTAGTTGATCTGACCCGGGGAGCCGTAGAGACCCACCACCGATCCGATCAGCACCACGCGGCCGCGCTTGAGCCGCAGCATCCCTTTGGACGCGCGTTTGAGGACGCGGAAGGCTCCGGTGAGGTTCGTGTCGACGACGTCGGAGAAGTCCTCTTCACTCATCCGCAGTAGCAGCGTGTCTCGGGTGATGCCGGCGTTGGCCACCAGGATCTCCACCGGCCCGTGGGCTTCTTCCACGGTCTTGAACGCTTCGTCAATGGAGGCGGCATCGGTAACGTCAGCGGCGACACCGAGGGCACCCTCGGGGGCCTCTCCACTGCGGGTGGTCACGGCAACTTTGTCACCCTGGGCGAGGAACTCTTCGGCGATGGCGCGGCCGATGCCTCGATTGCCTCCGGTGATGAGAACGCTGCGGCTCATGTTCCTCCTGTATGCGGGTTCTGCTGCCCGTGGCGGGCCTTTTTGTCCTGAATCACCCTACGTGAGACAACTCGGTACTCGCGCGTAGAATAGATGGATGACCGAGTCGGTCCAGTCGATCACTGATGCGCCTGTTCGGCACAGCGTCGAGCAGCGTTCACGCATGATTAGCTACTCGGTGTCGATGGGCCTGCGCATGGTGTGCTTTGTCCTCGCCGGCGTGGTGGCCATGGTCTGGGAGAGCTGGTGGGCATGGGTGTTCGTCCTCGGGGCGGTGGTGTTGCCGTATACCGCGGTGGTCAGCGCCAATGCCGGGGCGGATCGCTATGATCGCCGGGCGGCCGCTGTGGATCCGCGCCAGTTGAGTACCGGGCATGAACAGGCCGCAGAGTCGCGCCAGTGGTGGGAAGATGAGGATGACGACGCCGCCGCTGAGCCACCTCAGTCGGATACTGATTCGGTCATCCCCGGCGAACTGGCCGAAGAGGCGCTCACCGACCAGGAGAACGAAGACAACCCCAGGTACAGGAGTCACCGCTGATGGACCTACTCGGATCGCTCGGCTCGGCTGAGCCCGGTCCGGAGTCGCCGCAGTGTTCCCGTAAGGGCTGCCGAACCGATGCGGTGTGGCAGATCAAGTGGAACAATCCGAAGATCCACACCCCGGACCGCCGCAAGGTGTGGCTGGCCTGTGATGAGCATCGGGACTGGCTGGAGCATTTCCTCAAGCAGCGACTGTTCTGGCGGACCACGGAGCCTCTGGAGCCTCAGGATGTGCAGTCTCAGGAGGTACAGCGGTGAGCCGGCGGTATGCGTTCTTACTCACCCCCACCTGGTTGGGCTGGTTGGCGGTCTGTGCGGCGTTCGCGGTGGCCTGCTACTTCTTGGGCCAGTGGCAGTGGGATCGGCGTGAGCAGACCCTGGATGAGATCAACACGGTCGTGGCGAACTATGACGAGGATCCCATTGGCTACTCGGAGGCCCGGGAGCTGTTCGTTGACCCAGATGAGGCTGATGAGTGGACCGTGGTGGAGGTGACCGGTCGTTACCTGGGTGAGGATCACCGGTTCGTCCGGAACCGCCCACACACCGGGGATGTGGGGTATGAACAGTTGGTGCCGTTCCGGGTCAGTGAGACCGGTGATGTCATCGCGATTTCCCGGGGCTGGTTGCCACTGGACAGCACTGATGGATCGCGTCCGGCATATAATCCGGAGCCACCTGGTGGTGAGGTGGATGTCGTGGTGCGGCTGCGACCAGCGGAGCCGGCGATTGACCGCGGCGCCCCGGAGGGGCAACTCGCCTCGATCGATCTGAATGAGTACGACGCCGAATTAGAGTATGACCTACTCAACGGCGGCTATGGAGTACTCGCTTCAGAGGATCCGGCACCCGCGGAGGCCCCTCGGGCACTCCCCCGCCCGAGCTTGGATGAGGGACCGCACCTGTCGTATTCGATGCAGTGGATCGCCTTTGGTCTGCTGGGGTTTGTCGGATGGGGGTATGCAGCACGGCTGCATGCCCGCAACCGGGATCTCGATGCCGCGGATGAGGCCGCAGATGAGGCTCCCGCCCCGGCCGGGATCTCCACGATTTCCAAGCAGGAACGGATCCGGGAGGCCAAGCGTCGCTACCGGCAGCAGCGTGGCCGTTACTCAGATGAGGACGCCGAAGACGCCTGGGTGGATGAACACCTCACCGAGTCCCGGTGATGTACCTCGTGTGTCCTGGAGAAAGAACCTATCTCAGGCGAGGGTGATGAGATCTTCGTATTCGGCGGTGTAGAGATCTTCGACCCCGTCGGGCAGCAGCACGACCCGTTCGGGGTTAAGCGCCTCGACCGCTCCCTCATCATGAGTCACCAACACCACCGCACCTTCGTAGGTGCGCAGAGCCGCAAGGATCTCTTCACGAGATGCCGGATCCAGGTTGTTCGTGGGCTCGTCGAGCAGCAGCACATTGGCGCTGGAGGCCACCAGTGTGGCCAGAGCCAGCCGCGTCTTCTCACCCCCGGAAAGGACGGAAGCCGGTTTGGCGACGTCGTCCCCGGAGAACAAGAAGGACCCCAGGATCTTGCGTTGATCGGTATCGGTCAGCTGCGGCGCAGCGGATTTCATGTTCTCCAGGACGCTGCGCTGGGTGTCGAGGGTGTCGTGCTCTTGGGCGAAGTACCCCAGTTTCAGTCCGTGACCGGGGAGGATCTCCCCTGAATCCGGCTGGTCGACCCCAGCCAATAACCGCAGCAAGGTGGTCTTCCCCGCCCCGTTGTACCCGAGGATCACCACGCGAGATCCCCGATCGATCGCCAGATCCAACCCGGTGAAGATCTCTAAGGACCCGTAGGATTTACTCAGCCCGCGGGCCATCAAGGGGGTCTTGCCGCAAGGAGCCGGTCGCGGAAAACGAATATTGGCCACCCGGTCGGTCTGCCGTTCCCCTTCCAATCCGGCCATCATCCGGTCGGCGCGTTTGAGCATGTTCTGCGCGGCCACGGCCTTAGTGGCCTTGGCCCGCATCTTCTCCGCCTGAGCGCGCAGGGCAGTGGCTTTTTTCTCCGCGTTAGCGAACTCGCGTTTACGGCGGGCCTCGTCCTGCTCCCGCTGAGCCAGGTAGTTCTTCCATCCCATGTTGTACACATCCACGGTCATGCGGTTGGCGTCCAGATAGAGCACCTTATTGACCGTGCGTTCGATGAGCTCCACGTCGTGGGAGATGACGATGAACCCGCCGGAGAAGTGTTGGAGGTAGTCCCGCAGCCAGACGATCGAGTCAGCATCGAGGTGGTTGGTCGGTTCATCGAGCAGCAGCGTGTCGGCGTCGGAGAATAAGATGCGGGCCAGTTCCACACGGCGCCGCTGACCACCGGAGAGGGTTTTCAGCGGCTGACTGAGGATACGTTCGGGCAGGTCCAGGTTTGCGCAGATCGTAGCGGCCTCGGCCTCGGCGGAGTACCCCCCGGCTGCGTCGAAACGCGCCTGGAGCCGGTCATAGGTGCGCATCGCCTTGTCCCGGACGGCGTCATTACTGGAGGCCATGTCCTCTTCGGCGGTACGCAGCTTGGTGGTCACCACATCGAGTTCGCGTGCAGAAAGGATCCGATCCCGGGCGGTCTGCTCCATGTTCTCCACTCGCGGGTCCTGAGGCAGATACCCAATGGACCCCCGGCGCTCCACGTGACCGGCGGCGGGTTGGGCCTGGCCAGCCAGCACTTTGGTCATGGTGGTCTTACCGGCCCCGTTGCGCCCCACCAGCCCGATCTTGTCGCCAGCGTCGACGCGGAAGGAAACCCCATCCATCAGCAGGCGTGCGCCGGCGCGCAGCTCAAGGTTGGATACGCTGATCAATGCTTGATTCGTCCTTCGTCAGTACAGGTCAGTTCAGGGGGTGCAGGTGGGCAACCGGTCCAGTGTAACGATCGGGCTCGAAGCGGTCAGCGTGCAGGTCGACGACGCCGGCTCACCACGGCGAATTCTAGGGCCGGTGTCCTTAGAGCTCACCGAGCGTGTTATCGCTGTGGTGGGCGCCAACGGTTCCGGCAAGTCGACTCTGCTGCGACTGATCGCCGGACTCGTTGAACCGACCTCCGGGGAGGTCACCTTCAGTCCACAGGTGCCGCGGACAGGCTTCATTTTCGCCAACCCTCAGGCCCAGCTCATCATGCCGGTGGTGGGTGAGGATATTGAGTTCTCGCTGAAGGATTCCGTCACAGACCGCGCGGAGCGGCGTCGTCGTGCTGCTGTAATCCTGGAGTCTGTGGGGCTCGGTGACCGGAGGGATTCCTCGGTCTATCAGCTTTCTTCTGGGGAGCGGCAGAAAGTCGCCTTGGCGGGGGTGCTGGCGGCTGAGCCGGAACTCGTACTGGCCGATGAGCCCACCACACTGCTGGATCTGCGCGCCGCCACCGAGTTCCAGCAGCGGCTGATGCGCCTGGAGGTGCCCCTGCTGATCGCTACCCATGACCTGGACTTCGCCGCCGGTGCGGAACGGGTCCTGGTCTTCGATAATGGGCAGGTCGTAGCAGATGACGAGCCGGCGGCAGCGATCGCTCACTACCGCCGGCTGGCGCTGCGTGAGGCAGGTTCTTAGATGTTGAACCCGAGGGCACGCATCTGCTCGCGGCCATCGTCGGTGATCTTCTCCGGACCCCACGGTGGCATCCAGACCCAGTTGAGCCGCCATTCGTCGACCATGGTGCCCACGTGCTGTCCGACCTGCTCTTCGAGCACATCGGTGAGCGGGCAGGCCGCGGTGGTCAAGGTCATATCGATGACCAGGGCGCCATCGTCCTCGTAGCGCAGTCCGTAGAGCAGGCCGAGGTCGACTACGTTGATGCCCAGCTCGGGGTCGATGACCTCCTTGAGGGCCTCTTCGATGTCCTCAAGCGGAGTTTGCTGTGTGGTTTCAGTCATGTAGTGCTCCTCTCCTGCTCCCAGTCTGGACGATCACAACGCCCATTGGGAAGGCATGATTCCCGCTGGATCGATTCAGGCGGAAACCTGAGCCAGGAACCGGTCGTAACCGTTGGCTTCCAGTTCGTCGGCCAACTCGGGTCCGCCCTGTTCGGCGACCTTGCCGTCGACGAACACGTGAACGTAGTCGGGCTTGATGTAGTTCAGGATTCGGGTGTAGTGGGTGATGAGCAGGGTGCCCATGTTGTTCTCCTGGTGAGCACGGTTCACGCCTTCGGAGACCACGCGCAGCGCGTCGATGTCCAGACCTGAGTCGGTTTCATCGAGCACAGCGAACTTGGGTTTGAACAGTTCTAGCTGCAGGATCTCCACGCGCTTCTTCTCACCGCCGGAGAAGCCTTCGTTGACGTTACGGTTGGCGAAGTCGGCGTCGATGCGCAGCTTCTCCATGGCGTCCTTGACTTCTTTGGTCCAGGTGCGGATCTTGGGGGCTTCGCCGTCGAGCGCGGTTTTGGCGGTGCGCAGGAAGTTGGTCATGGTCACCCCGGGGACCTCCACCGGGTATTGCATGGCCAGGAACAGGCCCGCCTGGGCGCGTTCGTCGACTTCCATCTCCAGGACGTCTTCGCCATCCAGGGTGATGGACCCGGAGGTCACCTCGTAACGCGGGTGACCGGCGATGGTGGCCGCCAGGGTGGATTTACCGGAGCCGTTGGGCCCCATAATGGCGTGGATCTCACCGGAATTGATGGTCAGGGACACGCCCTTGAGGATCTCTTTGCTGCCCTGCTCGGTCTCGATGGAGACGTGCAGGTCCTTGATCTCGAGAGTTGACATGGTGTGCTGGTCCTTTTCTGTTCGTGAAGACGTGTGGTTCGTTGCTGCCGGCGCCGGGCGTCAGTTCCTGTGGATCTCCAGCTCGTTCTCCAGGTCTTCCTGGAGGGATTCCTCGATGGCGGGGACTTCGATCTTCTGGATGATCTCGTTGAGGAAGCCGCGGACCACCAGCTGGCGGGCTTCCTTTTCCGGGATACCGCGTGCCATGAGATAGAACAGGTGGTTCTCATCAAACCGGCCCGTGGAGGAGGCGTGCCCGGCTCCTTCGATGACTCCGGTTTCGATCTCCAGGTTCGGCACCGAGTCGGCGCGAGCCCCGTCGGTGAGGATGAGGTTCTGGTTCTTTTCGTAGGAGTCGGTGCCTTCGGCCTCTTTGCGGATGAGCACATCGCCCACCCAGACGGTCCGGGCAGTCTCTCCCTGCAAGGCGCCCTTGTAGAGCACGTTGGAGGTGTTCCGGGGGCTGTTGTGGTCCACGAAGGTCCGGTGTTCGATGTGCTGACCGGAGTCGGAGAAGTAGAGTCCGTACATCTCCGCTTCGGCGCCTTCTGCGGCGTAGCGGAAGTTGGTGTTCAGCCGCACGACGTCGCCACCGAGGGAGACAGCCACATGCTTGTAGGTGGCGTCCTTGCCGACTTCAGCGTCGTGCTGCCCGGCGTGGATGGCGTCTTTGTTCCACCGCTGGAGGGAGATGACGGTGACGCTGGCGCCGTCGCCAACTTTGACCTCCACGTTGCCGTTGAAGGCTGCGCTTCCGCGGTGCTCCAGGACGAAGACCGCCTTGGCATGGGTGCCCGCTTCCAGCACGATGTGACTATTGGCGCGGCCGCCGGGCTTGAGTCCGGTGATGTCCACACGAATAGGTTCGGCGACTTCGGTGTCAGCGGGCACTTGGATGTAGAGCGCTTCGGCGGCGTTCTTCGACGCGACGACGGCGGCGCGGTCGGCCGGCTGCAGCACGCTGTTCCGTGGGGCTGTGCCGTGGGAGAGCGAGGAGACGGTGACGTCTTCAGTGGCACTGATCTGGTAGTCGACAGCTTCCGGGTCGGAGGGCGTGTCGCTGAGGACCGGTGCCAGTTTCTTCAGCGGGGTGAAGCGCCATTCCTCTTCCCGTCCGGTGGGTTCGGGGAAGTCGGCAACGTCAAAGCCGGTCTGCCGCTTGGCTCGGGAGCCCGCACCAGAGGTCACGGGCTTGGACTCGCCGAGGCCTCCGTGGCTGTGATCGGCGGCGGCATTGGTCTGTTCGGCGAGGTTCTCGCCTTCTTCGGTGAAGCCGGGGATGGAGATCCGGCGTTCGCCGACCTCGACTCCGGCGACCTGCTCTGCAGGGGTATTCGTCATGTGTAGTTCTCTTCCGTCAAGGGCCGTGCTGGACACAAGGTGACATGGTCTTCAGGCGTGGAGGCCGGCGCCGCTGCAGGCAGCGGTCCAGGCGGCGGGAGAAGAGCCCACCACCTGGACCAGTACCGGTACGCGGCGTCGTCGGAGGTGTCTTAGCCGACCGAGCCTTCCATCTGCAGTTCAATGAGGCGGTTGAGCTCCAGGGCGTATTCCATGGGCAGCTCGCGGGCGATGGGCTCAATGAACCCGCGCACAATCATGGCCATGGCCTCGTCCTCGGCGAGCCCGCGTGCCATGAGGTAGAAGAGCTGGTCCTCAGACACCTTGGAGACGGTGGCCTCGTGACCGAGGGTCACATCGTCTTCCCGGATATCGATGTAGGGGTAGGTGTCGGTCTTGGAGATGGTGTCGACCAGCAGGGCATCACACACCACCGAGTTGGCGGAGTTCTTCGCCTCCGGGTTGACCTGCACCAACCCGCGGTAGGAGGCCCGACCTCCGGAACGTGCCACTGACTTGGAAACGATGGAACTGGAGGTGTTCGGCGCCATGTGCACCATCTTCGAACCGGTGTCCTGGTGCTGCCCCTCTCCGGCGAAGGCCACCGAGAGGGTCTCGCCCTTGGCGTGCTCACCGGTGAGGTAGACCGCGGGGTACTTCATGGTGACCTTGGAGCCGATGTTGCCGTCGATCCACTCCATGGTTCCGCCGGCGTCGACCACAGCACGCTTGGTGACCAGGTTGTACACATTGTTGGACCAGTTTTGGATGGTGGTGTACCGCACCCGGGCGTTCTTCTTCACCACGATCTCCACCACCGCAGAGTGCAGGGAGTCGGTGTTGTAGATCGGGGCGGTGCAGCCTTCGATGTAGTGGACGTAGGAGTCCTCGTCCGCAATGATGAGGGTCCGCTCGAACTGGCCCATGTTCTCGGTGTTGATCCGGAAGTAGGCCTGAAGCGGGATCTCGACGTGCACGCCCTTGGGGACGTAGACGAAGGATCCACCGGACCACACCGCGGTGTTCAGTGCGGCGAACTTGTTGTCACCGACAGGGATCACTGAGCCGAAGTACTCTTCGAAGAACTCGGGGTGCTCTTTCAGTGCGGTGTCGGTGTCCATAAAGATGACACCCTGGGCCTCTAGGTCCTCACGGATCTGGTGGTAAACGACCTCGGATTCGTACTGGGCGGCGACACCGGCCACCAGCCGCTCACGCTCAGCCTCGGGGATGCCAAGTTTTTCGTAGGTGTTGCGGATGTCCTCCGGCAGGTCTTCCCAGGTCTGGGCCTGCTTCTCGGTGGAACGCACGAAGTACTTGATGTTGTCGAAGTCGATTTCCGAGAGGTCCGCACCCCAGGTGGGCAGCGGCTTGCGCTCGAAGTACTTCAGACCCTTCTTGCGGAGTTTAAGCATCCACTCCGGTTCGGACTTCTTGGAGGAGATGTCCTCGACGACGGCTTCGTCGAGTCCGCGCTTGGCGGTGGCTCCGGCGGTGTCCGGGTCGGACCAGCCGTACTCGTAACCGGTGCCGAGGTCTTTAAGCTCGGGGTTCGCTTCGAGGATCTCGGCGATGGTACCCGGGTCCTCGGTGTTCTTCAGGGCCTCTTCGGCCTTCTGAATCTCGGTCATGACAACCTCTCTTGTTGACGCGGGGAGATGACGATTCGCTTCCGCCGCGGCGTGGACCGTCCGGCGGTGGTCTTGGTGCCGGCCTGGGCACTGGCTCGCCGTTCGGCTGCCAGTTTCTCCCGCCCGACCGGGACGTGTGTGGTACACACGTGGGCTCCCGCGGCCTGCGTGGAGAGCCGCCGCACATCGACCTCCAATAAGCGGGAGATCATAGCGGTCTCTTCCTCGCAGAACACCGGATGAGCCTCTGCTATTTCCCGGATGGGGCAGTGCCCTTGGCACAGCTGGGTGGACTGCATGGCCAGCAGCGGGCTGTCCCGGCCCACCAGGCGGGTGAAGCCGGCGAACCCGTCGGAGTTGAACAGTTCGGCGAGGCGTTCGGTGCGCTCGTCGAGGTCCTCAATCTTCTTCAGTTCGTCTTGATAACGGGTCTCGAAGCGCCCGAAGTATTCCTTGGCCAAGAGGCGGGCGCCACTGGAGTCTGTGGAGCCTTCATCATCGGAGGCGACGCCGGCGTCGTCGACGGTATCGGGTTCGTTGTGTTCGCTGGCGTGGCTCTCAAGGATTTCCAGGGCGGAACGCACCAGGTTGAGGTAGTCGTCGCCGAGGACTTCCTGCCCGCGGGAGGAGATGACATACCGCCGCGAGGGGCGCCCGGCGGTCTTGCGCTTGCCGGTGACATTGTGGACCTCCACGATGCCCTGTTCGGTCATCGCGTCAAGGTGACGGCGCACAGCGGCCGCGGTCAGCCCGAGCTTCTTACCCAGGGCTGCTGCGGAGATCGGCCCTTCTTCCACCACCAGCTGCAGCACCCGCTCGCGGGTTGATCCGTCAGACTCGCGCGCACCGCTGAGGTCAGCAGCAAGGCGGGTCTCAACGTCTGAAGCCATGCCCCTATTCTGACCTACTCAGAAGAAGGTATCCAGCAAGGCGCACCTAACTCTGCCTGTAGCCCGTCACCCGGCTGCGGCGTCCCATGTGCCTTGAAAATCAAGGGGCACCCCACCCATTCTTCTACGCACTGTAGAAAAATGGTGGTGAGGACGTAGAATGCAGTGATGCCTCCGACCACGCCCGCACCGTGCCTGACGCTGTCCCAGGTGCGGTATGCCGTCGGCTCAGCCCGATCAGCTTCTGGGGTCAAGGAAATCCTTTCCGGGGTGGACGTCACCGCTCGGCGCGGCGAAGTCACCGTCATCATCGGCCCCAACGGGGCCGGCAAAACCACCACCCTGGCGTGCGCCCAAGGTCTCATCCGCCCCTCGGCCGGCACCGTGCAACTGCTCGGTCACAACCCCTATGGCGCTGGGGCGGCCCTGCGCGCCCGGGTTGGGGTCATGCTCCAAGACGGCGGACTCCCCCAGTCGGTGCGCCCCCGCGCCCTGCTTCAGCACGTAGCGCGCCTGCACGAATCCCCCTGGCCCTTAGAGGATCTGGTCGAACGTCTTGATATGGCCGATTTCCTCACCACCTCGATCCGCCGCCTCTCGGGAGGGCAAAAACAGCGGGTTGCTCTGGCCGCTGCGCTCATCGGACGGCCGGAAGTCGTCTTCCTCGACGAACCCACCGCCGGCCTCGACCCGCAATCCCGGCACCTCGTCGTCGACCTCATCGCGGACTTAAAGGAGCTCGGCCTGGGCATCATCCTCACCACCCACTTGCTGGAGGAAGCTCAGAAGCAAGCCGACTCTGTCTTTATCCTCAAAGACGGCGTCGTCGTGCGCCATGGAACCGTCGCGGAACTGACCACCGGGGAACGCAACGGCCACCTGCCTGCCCGTCGACTGGTCTTCGCCTCCCCCCGCATTCTGACCGCTGAAGAACTCAGCGCCGCTCCCTTGCCTGTGGAGCTGGACGGCGACGCCGCCAATAAAGCAGGTGCCCACTGGGCGGTCTACGGGATCACCTCCCCCGAGGACCTGACACGGCTGAGCCGCTGGTGGGAGCAGATCGATGTCATGCCCGCCGAGGTGAGCTTCGAGGCCCGTACCCTGGAAGACGTGTTCTGGGAGGTGTCCACCCCGTGACTTCCATCTCCCCTTCTCGGCCGGCCCCCGCACTGCGCCGCGTCCTAGCCCACGGGTTGTATGAAACCGCCAATGTGCTGCGCAACGGTGAGCAGTTGTTGGTCTCCCTGATTCTTCCGCTCCTGGTGCTGATTGGTTTGCACCGAGTGCACACCGTCACCGATGTGGTGCCGGGAATCGACGTGGTGGTCCCCGGAGTGCTCGCCCTAGCGGTCATGGCTTCAGCCTTTACCGGGCAGGGCATCGCCACTGGGTTCGAACGCCAGTACGGAGCCCTGGCCTACTTAGCCACCACTCCCCTCGGTCCTGGCGGACTCATTCTGGGCAAAGCCTGCGCGGTGCTCTGCGTGGTGGTGATCCAGATCCTGGCACTCGGCGCTGCGGGACTGGCCCTGGGCTGGTCCCCCCATGCCTCCGGACTGATCTGGCTGGCTGTGGTGGTGGTCCTGGGCGCGGCGGCGTTCACGGCCCTGGGACTGCTCATTGCAGGAACCGTGCGTGCTGAGGCAACGCTGGCGGTGACCAATGTGGCCTGGGTCCTGATGGGTGCAGCCGGCGGCACGGTACTGCCTCTGAACCACGAGGGCACTGGCGCCTTGTTGCTGCTGTTGCCGTCTGCTGCCCTGGGTGAAGGAATGCGCGCTGCCGGGGAGGGAAACCTCGCCGTCATCCCTTGTCTTGTCCTGGCGGGCTGGAGTGTGCTCGCCGTTCTCGCTGCACGAAGGTGGTTCCAATGGAGATCCTGACCATGCCCCTGCGGTTCCTGGCCCGGGTGTTAAGCCCTGCGGTGGACCCCATTCGACGTCGGCTTCCCACTCAGATCAGCCGAGGCACCAAGTGGCTCGCCTGGGCGACGCTCATCAGCAACGTGGGTATCATCCTCACTGGTGGGGCCGTGCGGCTGACCGCCTCTGGGCTGGGCTGTCCGGAGTGGCCGCGCTGTACTGCCGACTCCTGGATCTCCACCCCGGAGATGGGGATGCACGGCGCCATCGAGTTCGGCAACCGCATGCTGACCTACGTGCTCGTGGCGATCTGCGCGGCCATGTTCTTAGCGCTAGTGCGGCTGTGGGAAACCCACCGCAGCCTGGTGGGTCTGAGCATCTTCATCCTGTGCGGGATTCCACTGCAAGCGGTGATCGGCGGGATCACCGTGTGGACCAACCTCAACCCGTGGGTGGTGGCCCTGCACTTCCTCGCCTCAGCGGCACTGGTCATGGCCGCGACCATGCTGCTGTTGCGGGTGAAGGTGGAGCTCAAGCACAACGGAGAAACCGGCCGGCCCCTGGTGGATGGCCCCTCCGACGGGTTTGCCCGGACCATGGCCTCAGTGGTCATCGTCTCCGCCTGGGCCGCGGTGGTGGTGGGAACAGTGGTCACCGGCACCGGTCCTCACGCCGGGGATCCCGGGTCACCGCGGCACGAGTTCGACGCCGAGTTCGTCACCCGACTCCACGTGATTCCGGTGTACATCCTCTGCGCAGCGACGATCGCGATCATCGCCCGACAGCGGATGATCGGCTCCTCACCGGCACAGCAGCGGGCCGCGTGGTTCCTGGTGGCGGTCATCGTGGCGCAGGGGATCATCGGCTACTGGCAGCACTGGACAGGCCTACCGATCGGCCTGGTGTGGGTGCACATGCTCGGCTCAGCACTGACAGTGGTGGCCGCCACGATGGTCTATGACCGGCACCGGGCCACCTACCGCACCCGGGGCTTGGGCACCCCAGCGGAGCAGCCGACGACGTCGACACCTCCTGCAGTCCCTGCGTAGGCTCCCGGCCTGGTCGCCTCGGGCCTCACGAGCTCATTAGCTCACTAGAAGGAGCGTTTCCACCCTCACCAGGCGCGGTCACCGCGGGTGACCACTTCAGCCCCGCCGTCCACGTAGAGGATCTGCCCGCAGACGTGAGTACACTCAGGGCTGGTCAGCCAGGCGAAGGTATGGGCCAGATTCTTTGGCTGAGCGAGACCGTTCAGTGGCGCCAGCGTCTTCAGGGAGTCCTGCACATCCTCGGTGAGTGCGTCCTTGACCAAGGGCGTATCCACCCAGCCAGGGGCGACGGCATTGAGCGCGATCCCCTCTCCCGCCCATTCCGCCGTCGGCGCCACCCTGCGCAGCCACTGTGCTAGAGCCCGTTTACTCGTGGCATAAACAGCCGAAATGGCAGCCATCTGATCCATCTCTTCGCACATCTCATCGATCCGCACAGAAGCGGATTCCTCATCTTCGGCGGCGAGATGCTCCAGAAGTTCAGGATCCGGTGGGGAGAGCAGTGCACCGGATAGTGTCGTCACCGCACGGGGTGAATCTGACTGGTTCAGCAAAGGGCGCAGCCCGTTAACTGTGGCAAGAGCTCCGAAGTAATTGACCGAGACGCTCACGTGTGGCGGCATCGTGACTCCTGCATTGGCTATGACGGCATCCACGGTGCCACCAGAGAGTGCACGGGCCTGCTCCACCAATGTCTCACGCCCCTGATGCGTGGCGAGATCCACCGTAATGTCGGCGTCGTGGATATCAACACCAATGACGCGGTGGCCCTGCGCCTTCAGCAGTTCGGCCGTTGCTCGACCGATACCACTGGCTGAACCGGTGATGAGGTAAGTACGCAGAGACATGGGGGCTCCTAGAGACGAGGGCGAAGGACATTAATAGTAGAACGATACGTAGCGTAGCGTATTTCTCTTGAGCACCCTTCATCCCCACAGAGGATTTCGGCAGATCACCTCAGGCGACAATGAAGGGCATGACCTCTGCCGCCAGGCAGAATAGAAGGCCAAACGTCAATTCATGAATGGGGTACCCGTGCCACAGGACAGCCCGAGGAGCACTAAAACACGGCAAGCCGTCTTGGCCGCGGCGGCGGAGCTCGTTCGAACCCGACCGTATGACGAACTCACCGTAGAAGGCATCGCTGCCGCATCTGGTGTAGCCAAAACCACCATCTACCGCCGATGGCGCTCCAAGGCTGAGATTGCTCTCGATGCCATCATCGAGGGACACCTGGAACTGCCACACCGGGACGTTGACTTCACTGAGGACTTGCGGGCCGACCTCCTCGGATGGATGCAGGAAGTCCGCGAGCAGGCATTCCGTCCCGAGAACATCAACCTGGTCCGCGGCCTGCTGACCTACAGCATGGAGGCCATCGCTCACAGCGAGGAAGGCGGCGGTTCTCGAGCCAATATCTGGACGAACGACCACCTGGAGAGGCGTCTCGAGAAAGCCATCCAGGATGGTGAGATTTCTCACAACCACAGTGTGGATGTTCTGGCTTCTGCACTGAGCCATACACTCGCCATCCGCATTCTGGTGGGCACGCGACCGGATTGGTCATGGTGCGAAGAGCTGGTGGATCTGGTGATAGCGGGCGCAAAGGCCTAACAGATCGTTGCGCTACGCTACGTAGCGTTCTAGTGTCGTGGGCATGGCCACACTCCTTTTTCGTCTGGGACGCTTTGCCGCCACCCGTATCAAAACTGTCATCGCCTTCTGGTTCGCCCTACTACTGGCCTCCATAGGTGCTTTCGCGTTGTTCAGCGAAGAGCTCAGCACTGACATCACGCTTCCGGACATGGAAACTCTTCAGGTTCAGGACCGAATTGAAGAAGAGATTCCAGACGCCTCCGAAGGCAGCGGAGACGGCGGCCAGGCTCTTCTCCAGACCGAGGATGGGGAATCGTTCACGACTGAACAACGCGATGCTGTCGGCGATCTGGTCGAGGACATGGAAGAACACCCCCAGATCGCTGCCGCACATAACCCTTTCACAACCCGCGATGACCTCCTCGACGGTGAAGAGGAGTTGGCACAGGCCCGCGATGAGCTGAACTCCGCCGAAGAAGAGGTTCATCAGAACCGTGCTGACCTCTCCGAAGCTCGTGAGGAACTCGACGCCGGGCAGGAAGAGCTCGATGCCGCCACGGAAGAAGCCGAGGCTCAGGGCGTCTATGAGCTGGCTGCTGAGGAGTTCGAGGCCCAGCAGGCTGAACTCGATGCAGCATATTCCGAGCTTGCCGCGGCCGAAGATGAGCTCGATGAAGCTGAAGAAGAGATCTCAGAAGGTTTCGAGGAACTTGAACGCTCGGAGCAGCTCTTTGAGCTGACTACTGGGGCGGTACCGGTATCGGAGGACGGCAGCGCTGCCATCCTCATGGCGGACTTCGAAGACGAGATCACCACCATCAGTCCGGAGGACTTCGCAGAGATCAACCAAATTCTCGCCGAGGCTGACATTGAAGGTGTCGAAGTTCTTCCCGGCAGCGGCTTCGAGTTCTAAGATGCTCATCTGGTGAGCGCGGCGGAGGCCGTGGGCCTCATGGTCGCAGCAGTAGTGCTGCTGGTCATGCTCGGGACCCTGATCGGCGCAGGCCTACCTCTGGTCAATGCCCTGGTGGGTGTGGGAATCAGCATGTTCATTGCACTCTCCCTCTCAGGGTTCCTGGATGTCATGACCATCACCCCGACCCTGGGCCTCATGCTGGGGCTGGCTGTGGGGATCGACTACGCGTTGTTCATCTTGCACCGGCATCGCACTCAGCTGAAGGCCGGAATGCGGGTCAGGGATTCCATTGCCTTAGCCAATGGCACTGCAGGTAACGCAGTAGTTTTCGCTGGAGCTACCGTGGTGATCGCCTTGCTGGCATTGAATGTGACTGGCTTACCGTTCCTGGGACTGATGGGCACCGTCGCAGCCATGTTCGTCACCATTGCGGTGATGATGGCAGTGTCCCTCACCCCGGCAATGCTCTCCCTGGTAGGCCAGCGCATCCTCAGCAAGAAGGAACGAGCTGCTCTGCAGGCCCGCGGGAATCAAAGCTCCCAGAAGGAGAAAGAGCACTCCCCCACCCCTGTGCCCACCAGTACGATCACCACGCCTATGCCCACCGCCAAGGCTGTGGCGATCGCAGTAGTCAGCGTGATCGGCCTGGGTGTGCTCTCTATCCCCACTGCCGATCTGCGGCTGGGCATGCCAGATGCCAGCGCAGAGGAGACGGGAAGCCCCGCTTACGAGGCATTCCACTCCACCGCAGAACACTTCGGTGAGGGGTGGAACGGTCCCATCTTGGCTGTGGCCGATCTACCTACCGAACTGGACGATGCGGCCGCAGAGACCTATCAGATCACCATCGCTGAAGAACTCGGAGCCCACCAGGACGTGGACTCCGTGGTGCCGGCTGCCATCAATGACGACAACACCACCGCCATCTTCCAGGTCATCCCTGTTGAGGGCCCCTCTGCGGAATCCACTGAACACCTCAGTGAGGAATTTGCCGCCGGCACCTTGCTGGAAGGCACCGACATGGACGACGTCGAACTCTCGGTGGCCGGCGCCACGGCAGCAAACATCGAGATCTCCGAGATCATCTCCGATGCCCTGCCTCTTTATCTCACCCTGGTGGTGCTGCTGTCCCTGGTATTGATGGTCATGGTGTTCCGTTCCATCCTTCTGCCAGTGATAGCCACTCTCGGGTTTGTGGGCTCCTTCACCGCTGCCATCGGTGTGGTGGTGGCGATCTTCCAGTGGGGCTGGCTGGGCGGTCTCTTCGTCCCCGGCGACCCGGGGCCGGTCATCACCTTTCTGCCGATCCTGATGGTGGGAGTCCTGTTCGGCCTGGGCATGGACTACCAACTGTTCACTGCCACGGGGATGCGGGAAGCCTATGCCCATGGCTCACCGCCTCAACTGGCGGTGCGGCAAGGCCTCCACGCCGGACGCGCAGTGGTCACCGCGGCAGCCCTCATCATGAGCTCCGTTTTCGGAGCCTTCGCCTTCCAGCCGGACCCGATGATCGCGCCCTTAGGTCTGGCCCTGGCGGTGGGGGTTCTGCTGGATGCCTTCGTCGTGCGCATCCTGCTGGTCCCGGCAGTGCTGCACCTCTGTGGGCCTGCTGCCTGGTGGCTGCCGAAGTGGCTGGACAAAATCCTGCCCGATGTCGATGTCGAGGGCGCCTCGTTAGAACGTGCCGCCTGAGCCGACGATTGAACCGACAATGACGACACGAGGCCCTGCGGGCGGCAAGGCAGAAAAACTGCTTACCGCTCGCAGGGCCTCGTTCACAGAGGATCCACGTGGTGGGAATCCCGTGGGAGATTTCTAGCTCGTGGAACCCACCGCCGCGTTATTCCGGGCCTGAATCAGACCACAGAGGTCACACGGAGAAGTACAGCTCGAAGCCGTATCAGGGTATAGCCGGGTAAGGGGGCATCCAGTTTGGCCTGTGATTCCGGGGTTTTTGGTGATGTGAGATCTGGTGAGATTCAGCCGAAATGTGGGGCGTTTGTTGGGAATCTGTTGGGAGGCGGCTCATCAACAGCACCACCGATCTGCATCTGATTCTGATACGTTGCTAAGCACTACCTCCGCTGACACCCCCTACATGGGGCGTGTCCTGCTGTGCCCAGATGCAGCCGCCACCGGCGGCGCGGGGCATCGCTGGATATTCCGACTAATGGAGGTAGCTATGACCACCAGGACCATCGTTCTGTCCCGTGCTGCTGAGCAGTACATCCGCACTGAGATCAACCGGCTCGAAGGCATCTACCCTGCCCCGGTCAACCACGACTTTGTCGTCCAGCGCCTACAGGAGGTCAAGCTCCACCTGGAGTTCCTGCTGACGATGAACTCCGACCTGCTGGAACTGATTCTCGGGACCGAGGAGGCAGAGAACTTCCGCCGTGCCCGGGTAGCACCGTTGGTGGCTGAGAAGACCGAGGCTGAGCGACTGCTGCAGCCCCGGTGGGGAGACAAGGACCGGGCCCGGCGGCACCATGCCGCAGCGCACCTACTCATGCACTCTCCGTACTATCCGGAGGTCGCACGAGTGCTGGTCCACACCGACCTCGATGACCCAGACCACACCGACTTCGCCATCCCAGGCAATCTCGCGGAGGGAGAGCTGCGTATCGCGCCGCCCGAGGGTATGTCGGCTGATGGCCGTCGTGTGGCGATGCTGGTGTTCCACCTGCTGGGCTTCGTCGACGACTTCGACAGCGCCCTGGGCAAGTTGCTTCCTGGGCTGGACCCGCAGACATCCTTCGCCTTCTACGAGGCGTGTCAGATCCTGCAGAGCTGAGCACCGCGTCGAGAAACCCCCGCACCCATTCGGTGCGGGGGTTTTCCTTTCCAGGGGCACAGCGGAGGGAAACGGTTCCGCCGGTATGTCCCTCCTCTCGCATAGGGTGAATCTAAGACTCTGACTGACTGCTGAGGGACACATATGAATGAGGTAGTAGACCGCGAGGCTATTCATCGCCGGCTGATCGACTTTTCCGCACACTGGCAGGAGCGCATTGCCACATGGCGTGAGGATGGCAGCGAGTCCGGCACGGAGAAACGCCATGCTCAGCAGTTCTGGTCTGCCCTCATGCGCTGCTTCGACATCAACCCCGAACGCATTGACGTCTTCGAGCGCAACGCTGACCGTGCCTCCACCGGCGGTGCTGGGTTCATCGACTTCTTCTGGTCCGGCGTGGTCATCGGAGAGGCCAAGAGTCTCGGCAAAGACCTCGACGCGGCCTACGACCAGGCCATCGACTACCTCAACGGTGGCAGTGTCGGCACCCATGAGTGGCCCCGGTTCATCATCGCCACCGACTTCGAAAACTTCCGTCTCGACCGCCTCGGTGATGAGTCCTGGACCCTGCGGTTCACCGTCGATGAGGTGCCCGATCACCTGGAGCAGCTGCTCTTCTTCGCCGGGGTCGAGACCCTCACCAAGCGTGAGCAGGAGAACGCC
The DNA here is from genome assembly GCF_000421745.1 of Nesterenkonia alba DSM 19423. Lineage (GTDB taxonomy): Bacteria > Actinomycetota > Actinomycetes > Actinomycetales > Micrococcaceae > Nesterenkonia > Nesterenkonia alba. The sequence goes on along the minus strand of NZ_ATXP01000004.1, from coordinate 68,090 downwards.
TCCATCGAGGCTGCCAAGCTCATGGCCAACCTCTTCAACACCCTCGCCGGAGAGGACGCCGACGAGGAGGTCGGCGACGACGCGCCTACGACTCCCGAGGATGAGGACGATGATACCGAGCTGGCTTCGGTGCTGATGACGCGGCTGCTCTTCCTGCTCTATGGTGATGACGCTGGTCTGTGGGAGCAGGACCTGTTCTACCGGTGGCTGGAGACCATCAACTCCAAGAATCTCGGCCCCTCCCTGGATGCGCTATTTGACCTACTCAACACCGATCCGGAGAAGAATCACAAGTTCTGGCGCAATCTCCCGGATCTAGAATCCCGATTCCGCTACGTCAACGGTGGAGTGTTCGACGGTACCTTCAAGGTTGGGTACAGCGTCCCGCCTGAGTTCAAAGAGGCGCTGCTGGATGCTGCCAGATTCAGGTGGACAAACATTAGCCCAGCGATCTTCGGCGCGATGTTCCAGCTCGTGAAGTCGAGAGAAGCTCGCCGGGGAGATGGAGAGCATTACACCAGCGAGAAGAACATCCTTAAAACGCTCAACCCGCTCTTTCTGGACGACTATCGTGACAGGGCTGCACGGCTGATCCGGAACAAGTCCACCTCCGTGGCAGATCTACGCAGACTCCAACAGGAGATCGCCTCCAATATCTACATTGACCCTGCTTGCGGTGCAGGCAACTTCCTCAACGTCGCCTACGCCCATCTCCGGGCTGTCGAGACGGACCTGATCGATGAGCGCCGCAAGCGTGAGGGCACCACCACAGGGGCCCTGGATGCGACGCTGGACCAGATGCTGACCATCGATAAGTTCTACGGCTTCGAGCTGAACTGGTGGCCGGCAAAGATCGCCGAGACTGCGATGTTCCTGGTGGACCACCAGGCCAATCGACTATTGGCCAAAAGAACCGGGCAAGCTCCTGACCGACTTCCTATCAACATCACAGCTAAGATCATCCACGGAAACGCCCTAGAGTTGAACTGGAAAGCCGAGCTTCCGATACCGGAGGGCAACACATACGTGTTCGGGAATCCGCCCTTCGTGCCACAGAACGACAGAAGCGAAAGCCAGATTGAGGACCTGCGCCGAGTCTGGGGAACAGACTATGACGGGTATTTCGACTACGTGACCGGATGGTTCGCCAAATCAAAACAGCTCCTTCAGGAGAGGCCCGGGGAATTCGCGTTCGTCGCTACTAACTCGATCACGCAGGGGGTCCCGGTTCCTTCACTCTTCCAGCCCTTGTACAACACAGGGTGGGACATTAAGTTTGCACACCGTTCCTTCACGTGGGATTCGGAGGCCCCGGGACAACCTGCAGGTGTTCATTGCGTCATTGTTGGGTTCACGCGGGAAAGTGAATTCCAACCACGCATGTGGAATTACGTAAAACCAAACTCCGAGCCAGAGTTGCAAAAAGTTACCCAAGGCATCAACGCATACTTGATCGACGGACCTCGGATCCTGGTACGAAAGGCTAATCAGCCGCTCTCGCCAGTTGTGCCAAGTGTCACCAAAGGTTCACAACCCACGGATGATGGAAATCTCGTCTTCAAGTCGAAAAATGGAACAAACGGACTTGAGCAGGACCCGATTGCTTCGAAATATCTTCGACGATTCGTCGGAGCTCAAGAGATGCTTCACAATATTGATCGCTGGTGTCTCTGGCTTGAAGATCTCACACCCGCTGACCTCAGAGCTTCTCCCGAAATCAAAGAGCGCCTAGAAGCAGTACGTACTGAGCGTCTGAAGAGCCCAAAAATTCCGACCCAAGAAGCGGCAAATACTCCACATCTATTCACCGAAAATCGGCAACCCGATGTCCCCTACCTCTGTATTCCTAGTCACGTCAGTGTCAAATACCGATATTGGCTCACCGCTCGATACGGACCCGAGGTAATCTGCGGTAATGCAAATTTCCTAGCTCCGGATAAAGAGGGACTACTCTTTGCTCTCGTTTCCTCTTCGATGTTCATCACCTGGCAAAGAGCTATCGGTGGACGTATCAAATCTGACGTTCGCTTCTCCAACAAGCTGACCTGGAACACTTTCCCGGTGCCCGAGCTCGACGAGCAGACGCGGAGCCGGCTCATCGCCGCGGGGAAGAAGATCTTGGAAGCCCGGGCTGAACGCCCTGACCAATCTCTGGCGGACTTGTACGACCCTTACCTCATGGGTGGGCATAAGTCGCTGCAGAAGGCTCACGACGCGCTCGACGCGGAGGTGGACAAGCTATTCGGAGCAAGTCGCCGTCTTGCTGGCGACAAGCAGCGCCTTGAGCTTCTCTTCCCGGCCTACCAAACACTGACCAACGCCGTGGGCAAATAGGGAGGATTTGATCCATCATGACATTTACAGCCTTGCACCGTGCTTTGGGCGAACCACCTGCTCCTCTAACGACAGAGCTCATCGACCAGGCTGTTTCCGAAGGCGTTGAGGAATCCTCTGATCTCGATTGGAAGAAGCAACTTCCCGAAGCTCGTGAACTCAAGAATAGTGACTTTCCTAAAGATGTTGCTGCGATGGCCAACAGCGGAGGTGGCGTCATCATCTATGGGGTCGATGAGACACAGAAGAAAGCCACTGGGAGAGTGAGTATCCGCAACTTCGACGAACACTACGAGCGCACCATGATGCAACTTATGCTCTCCGCTATCCAGCCGCCCGTGATGGGAGCGACGATCCATTACATCGACGATCACCCAAAGGCGGTGGTCGTTGAAGTTCCAGAGAGTTTGGATAACCCCCATCTAGTGATGCAGAAGCATCAGTTTTCTGCCCCATTTCGTAATGGCGCCGACACTGCGTGGATGGGTGAGCGCCAGATTGAAACAGCGTATCGAAGCCGATTTGAGCAGCGGCGGGAGGCATCTCAAGCCATGGACCGCCTCTACGGCGAAATGTCAGCGTATGGCAACGCCTCAGACCGAACGTGGTTCGTGGCAGTCGCTCGCCCCAGAGTCCCGCGCCTAGGGGCTTCAGTCTCTCGTCAGGACGCCCACGACATTGCCCAGCGAGCATTTGCAATAGGCCAAAAGTTCGTTCCCTATCATGTGTTGCGTCTAATCAATGAGGCCGACGCCTTGCATCCTCGACCAGGTTTAAGAAGATGGGTGGCCGCTGCTAATCCTCGTGCCAGGGGGGATGCGTACGAGACGTGGGGCAGCATTTTGCACGACGGTAGCGTTGCATATGCCACCGCGCTCGGTGGTGAGTCCTCCAGTCGAGACATTTTTCCGCCCCATAAATTTTGGGGCACCACCATGGAAGCCGCTGTCGCTGACTTCATGGCTTTGCTGCGAGCTACGGCAGAGCATCTCCACCTTAGTGAATACGAACTCCGAGTTGGAGTTGAGTGGCAGGGTAATGAGCCGATGGTGATGGTGACGACCTCGAATCTTGGGGACACGCCCTATGAGGGAAATTCGACACCGATGAACCAGTACACACCCGTGGAAAGCAGCGTGGACGCTAGGTCGACAGACACTGAGTTTCACCTCCGAGTGCGCGAACTAGCCGAAGACTGCATCAATCAGGGTGGGTTAACACACTTGAAGATCATGAGGCCGGTGCACTCGTGATCTTCCCTAACTGCTGGCTAGAAAAAGAAAAAGATGCTTACCTACCTTTCTTGTGTGGAAGGATTCTTCTATGGCAATCCTGACGGATCTCCAGCGGGGATCCTTAGAACTAGTAAACGCCGCAGCCCAAGGCGGTTATCAAATCAAGCCCTCAGAGCTAGATGATTGGGTAGAACATGGAGGGCAGACACACCTGGTCAGACTTGAAGACTTCCCTCTGTTCGCTGACACCTGGACATACAGCGAAGCGTTTCATTGGAGTGCACATTCCATGTCTCGCATGTTGATGGGAATGCGATGGCTGAGAAGCACCCGCGATGGCGGCCTTACTCTGACTCCACTCGGTAAAGCATTGCTTAGGGGTGACCAGAGTGACGATTCTGATTCATCGCAGGTGGTGGTGCTGGATTCGGATGACCCCGTGGCATATCCCACACTTCTTGGCGAGTTGTCGGATATGGGGCAGGCGGTACTGGTTGACCCGCATCTTCAGGTCAATGAGCTAAAGGATCTAGAAAAGCACACAAGCGTGCGGCGCATGCTCGTCACCAATAGTGAGCGCGGCTCTTCTCCTAAGAAGCGTGCTTCGATCTCAAAATACCTGGAGCAAGCCGATACCCCTCGGGTTCAAGTTCGAATGTCACCAGGCATACACGATCGTATGATCCTTGCCGAGGACGGGCGCGTATGGACGCTGGGGACCTCGCTAAACTCCGTGAGTCGGCGGAAATCTCTCACGGTGCTCACTCCGATGCCTGCCTTAGCTGCCGAGCATATGTCCTTGTGGATCAAGGAGAGATGGGATAAAGCCACGCCCCTGATCCCCACCGAAGAGGGAAACATAAGCCCCAAAGCCACCTCTGAATCCGGGTGATGTCAGATGTAACTGCCGGATAGACCTTCCAGTCTCAGTAGGAGGTTCACTTCTAAGGCAAGCGACTCTCCCCATCTTGATGTATAAGCGATAAGATAGATTATCGCTATACGTTAGCCGTAGAGTATAAATATGGACATCGAGCTCTACGACCCTCCGGCCACACCCCCGCGTGTGCCCGCACATGCCGTAGAAGCTGCTCTCGATGATGCCCGGGCGCTCACGCCGGCCACTGTGCACCGCACTGTGGCACTGGCCGTGGCTCATAGCACCCCGAGCACCGCTAAGCTCCGTCTAGAACGTCTGGCCCGAGTGGTGATGTCCACCGATTCCCGGATCACCAATCCCAAGGATGTCTGGAGCGCAGATTGGTCTGCGCTGCCAACCGAGGCCCTTGAAGCTCTGGATCGCGGAATCACCTCCACCTGGAACTCAGCATCCACTCGCAACGCCATGCGTGATGCTGTGCGTGCTGTGATTCGGGAGTCACTCAATGCGGGGGTGCTCACCTACAATGAGGCCACCCCGATGCTCAACGCAGTGCGTCCCGAGAAGCTGCCCCGCGACGAGGAGAAGCAATCTCGCGGACATATCTCTGCCACCCGCACAGAGCAGGTCTTCCAGGACCTCGCTGCCGACGGTACGATCACCGCACGCAGAGACGCCGCCCTGATCGCCGTACTCGGGGGCGCCGGGCTCAGGCGGGAGGAAGCTGTGGATGTGGATCTCGACCACCTCGACACTGACTTGGAGTCCATGGTGGTCACGGGAAAGGGTGGCGTCGTCCGCGATGTGCCACTGGCTCCCGGTGTTCGCCGCGCCGTGCGTACATGGCTGAAGGCCCGCGGTGACGACGCCGGCCCGCTGTTCAATCCGATGTCCAAGATGAAGCCTCGATATGCCCTGACCGGCAATCGTATGTCTACCAACACCGTGGCCCAGGTCGTTGCCCGCCGCTACGGCGAAGACGTCACCCCGCATGACCTGCGGCGCACCTTCACCGGTGACCTGCTGGACTCCGGTGCCGACCTGTCCGTGGTGTCGAAGATCTTGGGACACCAGAATCCCGCCACGACTGCTGGGTACGACCGTCGAGGTCGCGCTGCTCGCCGCAAAGCTGCCGACAAGCTCGACGTCCCCTTCGCTGATTTTCACGAGGAGAGCTGAGGACGCGAGAAGTGCCCTCTCAAGCCGATAATCCAAAGTCTCAACTCTCTTAAGTTTCTAGGGCCATAAGTGTCTGAAGGATGAACCGCTGGGTATGCGTAACTCCACTTGAACCCTTCTTCTAGCCGCAGGGCATGAGCGCCGAGGGCGGCGCACCGGGAATGACGTGAATCTGTTGTTTCCAATGAAGGAGCTGCCCTATGCCCGGAATGCACGACAAGCTGGCTGACCAGATCACCGCGAACGAGAGGACCTTCTCCGAGATCTTCGAAGCCCTCGACGCCGGCGTCTCCCACAACGACTACGACCCCATCGACTCCCTGCATGAGGAGCCGCTGGAGGTCGTGATGCGCCGGCAGGTCTCCGTGGTGCTCACCACCGGCGGGCCGCATGTGGAGATCGAGGCCACCATCGACGAGGACGGCGACATTACCCAGCCCCGCTGGGTGGCCTACTGGGGCGGAGAGAAGGTCGAGCGACCCATCGCATCCGATGAGGCTGCTCACCGGGCGCTGACCTACTTCACCGAGGGGCTCGGGCTGTGATGCAGACGCTGACCAGGCCGACCGTTCAGGATGCCGAGGCCACGATGTGCCGGCTGAAGAGCGAGCTCACCACGGTGCAGGCTCAGCTGCAGCAGCTCCATGCCACTGCCCCGCTGATCGGCCCTGTGCCCACCAAGCTCAGGGAGGCGAGGCGGTGCTGGTACGAGGCAGAGGTTGCCGCCAAGTCTGCACTGGTCAATGGCCGGCAGGCGCTTGCGATGCTGGCGACCTATGAGTCGTCGCGGTGACTGTCGCGCCACACCGGGGCTGTGAGCTCGTCCAGGCTGATGCCGAGGGCGCGCGACAACTTCAGCCAGGTGCGCATGTCTCCGTAATACTTCCCCGATCCCAAGTTGAGGATCGTCTGGCGGGAGACCCCAGACCGCTCAGCGAGCTCCTCCAGAGTGAGCTCTGCATTCACCCGGGCCTGGCCTATGGCAAGGCGCAACTGGTCAAGGTCGGGTTCGGGCGGATTCTGCACACATATAAGACCAGCCGAGAAACGCTCGTAAAACAGCACAGGATGCTGTGCTAGAAAGTACAGGAAGCTGTGCCCTGCCTCTCAGCAAACACGTAACGGAATGGAGACGGACATGACCAACAAAAGCGCACTGACCAAGACCACCGCACTCAGCGCAGCTCTGCTGCTGGCGCTGACCGCCTGCGGTGACGGCGACGACGCCGACACCTCCAACGGCGAGGACCAGACCAACGACGAGGTCAATGGTGAAGAGGAGGGCGGCGAAGAGACCGCCGGTGCCCCGACCTTCACCTTCGATGAAGACCCCGGCCCGGTCGAGGAGCTCACCATCGAGATCCCTGACGAGGTCATGGAGATGGACGAGGACTACGACCCCGAGACCAACGAGATCCTGCGCTCGGCCACTGTGACCGCCGGCGACAACTGCACCATCGACGTCGCCTACGAGTACAACCAGGGGGCCGAAGAGCAGCTGTCGCTGAACAGCTGGAACCGTCTCGAGGGCGCCGGCGAGATGCAGGAGGACGGCAGCGCCAGCTCGGGCTCCGCCGAGGAGCTCTCCGAAGAGACCAAGTTCAGCATCGCCGTCGACAATCCTGAATACTTCGACATGGTTCGCGATGGTGAAGGCAACGTTGGCGTATTCAACGGTGACAGCGGCAACCTCTTCGACGGCGGCGATGTCTCCAACGTCACCCACGACATCGACTGCGCCGCAGCCCCGGGGGACGACAGCTCCACTCGCACGGTGTACTTCAACACCATCGAGTGGTTCGAAGCCGGCGAGAACACCGGCCGGGACCTGCCCGCCGGCGACGGAGGCGGTGAAGCCCAGTGCCAGACCTACGACGTCGACGGTGCCGAGATCGGCGAGTTCGCCTACGCAGAATTCAACGTCAACGCCTCCGGTGAGCTGGAGGTCGTGGACTACAACATCCACGGCTACCAGGTCGATGCCCAGGGCAACTGGATCGAGGACCCCGACGAGCAGGACGGCGCTGGTGACGATGTCGGCGACGCTGGTGCCGACTGCTGATCGCTGAGGTGAGAGTGGAGGGCTGAGTACCGGCTCCGAGCCCTTGGGCTGATCGCAACACCTAGAAACCCCGTGGGTGCAGCTTTTTGCTGCTACCTGCGGGGTTTTCTTTTTTGCTCTGTCTCTTAGCAGGTAGGCCAGTCCCTCGGGTCAGGACTCTTCTCTTCGGGGCTCAGGGTGGGGCGGGGCAGAGTGTGAGGGCCTGCTGCCCTAATTCCTGGTGACGCCAGTGACGTTCTGGGCCGGGACTTTGCCTGTTCACCAGGGCTGGGCTCAGGGGGAAGTGAGCGTCGGTGGTGTAGTGACAGATGTGACGCTTAGGTCCCAAATTTCTCACTGTGACCACAGTGGCTCGATTTGTGAAAAGTTGGGACAGATTCGTCACTACCGTCACAGCGGCACGGCTGCGCACTTAGGTGTCTTTCCCCTGAGCCCGACTACGAGTGGAGTGCAGCCCTGACGGGAAAGTCTGTGACAATCTGCTAGCCAGGTCGCCCGGGCACCCAGTCTGAGACTTTGGGGTCAAAGCGTCACTCACGTCACTGCAAGGCGAAGCTGTTAAACCGCAATCGGCCCGCCACCCTTGCGCACGAGCTCACCTGTGAATGCGATGCTCGGCCCTGCCGAGGGAAAGTCTGGGAGGATGGTCTGTGTCCGTCATTTGGGGCTTCCGCCGGATGATTACCTCTTAATCCAGCTCAGGCTCATCGGCTCGCTGCTGGTCCTCTTCCTCTTCGATGAACTTGCGGCGAACTGACTCCGGCATGCGCTTGGTGCGGGAAGGCGCGTCGTTTCCCCGCTCTGGTCCGAATAATGTCTCCACGAGTCTGTCCGTATCAGCCTTAATCTCCTCGTGGGAAGGCAGCTGTTTCATCTTTTCGCGGTAGCTCATCTCTGGTTCAGGTTCGCCTCCTCCCTGGTAGCGGGCCGAGGCTGGTTCCGCCGAAGCCCGAGTGAACTCCACGTCGGCTCCGCCGTCGGGCACCTCTACTAGGTCCAGCAGATCAGTGTGTGCACTGAAGAACGGGCTGTTGTTGTCTTTCACGCACTGCCGAATCGCCTTCATGGTGTATTGCTCATCAAGGTCACCCTCATGGATAAAAATATCCAGCGGAGCCCCCGAGTTATCCAGCACCACGTACCCGGCACCCTGAGTACTCGTGGGCTCCATCGCTTGCACTTTGAGCCTGGCCAAAGTACGGGCAATGCTCACCGGGTCATGTACCAGGCGAGCCTCATCTAGTACCGCCTGTACATACTCATAGACCAGTTCACGCGCTGCTTCGTTGGTGTCCATCACGGCTCCTTCATTGTTGGGAAATATCAATCGCCATAAGTTCGATCACGCTGCTGGGTGGGCTGTCCCAGCTTGGCGTCCAGGTGTCGTTGCCGAGCCGGAGACTTCGGCTGCCGGGCGGCCAGCGACCGACGGAATCGTGCAGCTATGAGGTCGAAGTCCTCCTCGACCTGCACGTCAGGCTCGGCGGCGTCGGGCTTGGTCGTTGGCTGCGAATTCTGCGTGGATTTCGTCTTTGCGGTGAACGCCTCGGTCAGACCATCAGTGGTGAACTCCGGGGAGAGTTTCCCGGCAGCACGACGCCGCAGTCGAGGCTTTCGTCCGTCACCGGAACCAGTGGTGTCGCGCATCTTGTACACCAGGCCGACAGCCTGATCGCCTGCTCTGAGCCCCCGGTAGCCGTCCTTCTTCACCGGGTGGCGCTTCTCCTCAACTTGCACGCCACGGTCAGCGCAAGCGGCACGAAAGGAGACCATGTCCACTGCATCAGGGTCAGCAAGAGCACCGGCCACGGCATCACCGAGCATCTGGTCGAACCCGTCCAGCTCCCCGCGTCGTTGAGCCCAGTATCCGGCCTGAGAACTGGTGTGCTGAGGTTGCAGGGCCTCCATGCCCTGTTCCCGCAGCAACTCATCATTGGCCTGCCGAACTTGCCAGTGCATCCGGTAGTCCTTAGGTGCTGCGCCGGTCTGCTCGTCGTGGTTCAGCGTCACAACATGGGCGTGGACGCAGGACCCGTCCACATGCCCGATCACCAGCGCCGAGGATCGAGGGCGCATCTTCTTGGCCAGTAGGAAGGCGAGGTCACCGCCGCGTTGCACGTCCTCCGGGCGGTTCACATCCAGCACATCAGGAGAGAACGAGACTACGTAAGAATGCGCCTTTACCCTACGACCGTGCTGGGCCGCCAGCTTATTGCCCCGGGCAATGAATGCTTCCACGTCAGGCTCATCACAATAGAAGTACGCCACCCTGTCTGTTCCCGCTGCCCGGTGTTGGTGCTTCTTCTCACCGACCCCGACTGTGAGGTAATCGCTGCGCTCACCCAGCTCGTAGACCGGCTTCACGTTCGTAATCGCCGTCATAACGATCGCCGCCCCGAGAGCACATCCACCAGCCACTCGGTACGCAGATTCAGCTCAACCACCACCGGAGCCAGCTTCCCCAGGTCCACCTGCCCTCGGTGCGCCAGGCGCATGAACTGATTCAGGTTCACACTCAGTCGCTTGTGATCGACGCGGGCGGCATCGATCACAGCGACCTGCTCCGGGGACAGGGCCGGTTTGACCAGCCCCGTCCCCGTGGTGGACTCCCGGGAGGTCGTGGTGTCGGCTACTTCGCAGGCGGCACCACGCACATATCCCGATACCGGGAGTCCACGGGCTCGCGCCGCACGCCTCACCCGGTTCATCTCTTCCGAGCTGAACCGAACAGTGAGTCGCGCGTCCCTCGCCGCCGGAGCTGACTCCTGATTCATCCTGCCCATCAGCACACCTCCTGCGAAGGTGAGCACGGCATGACCCAGGCGACAGCTCCCGCAAGCAGGCACCCTGTCAGACGCTCGCTGCGCTCAGTCTGCCAAGGGCCGCTTGCGAGGGGGCTGGGCTGCGCCCTTCCCCCTCGACCCCCAAACCCAGGGGCGGCCACGGCCCGGCTGCTTCCGCGCCCGGGACCGTACCCGGCGGTGATGCGCCCCGCGCCCATCACCGCGACTCACCCCCACCGTGCTCGCTGGGGGTAGCGACATGGCTGTCACCGGTGCCGCCGGTTGATCGTGAACCTGCCCGAGCCCGGGCAGCATCACGCGCCTTCGCTGATCGCTTGGCCTGCTCATCCTCCTGCTGAGCCCGAGCCCGCTGGCTCAGCGCCACATAGGTGTCTGCATCGTGTTCACGCAGCAGGGAAGCGACCCGCAGGTCTAGATCTCGCTGCCGCTTTCGCTCGCGCTCACGCAGCCGACGCACTCGCGCCTCCGCCTTAGCCTTCACCGCCGCGATCTCGGCTTCTATGCTGCTCATCAAATCCTCCTAATGGTTCTCGAAATACGGGGAGGTTTCACCGGTGACCCTGAGCGATGGCAGGACCACCGGTGTAAGCATCAGAACGGCTGATCTTCCTCCGAAGCTGGCTGAGGCCCGAGGACCGGAGGCGGAATCACCACTGGGTCCTGAGCCACAGCCAGGCCGGTTCGGACGGCTCCGCGATTCGTCCTCTTCGCAACGAATCCGAGGCGGTCTAACGCCTCCCCAAACTTCCTCTGACCAAGCTGGTGAGCTTTGTGCATGCCTTCACTTTCTGCCCATTCCAGGTAGGCGGTGTGGAGCACCTTCGTGGTGTCACCATCATGGGAAGGGCTGGTGGTGCAGGAATCCTCAACGAACCGCTGCACATCGTCTTGGGACTGTGCATACGTGGAGGTCGCCTGATGGACCGCGGTGGGCTCACCTAGTCCATGAGCGAGATACATTGCTAGCCCTTCTATTGCCCATGTCAGAATGCCGTCAGCTTCCAATTCCAGCTTCTCCGGCAGATGAGGGTCGCGGGCGTCCTCGGGAACCACCACATCAAACGGGACGACCCGTACACGCCGCCAGACGGCAGGATCGTCTGCCGGAAGCTTCGGCAAATGATTCGTAATCATCAGGGGTGTATGGGAGGGCTCGAACTCAATGAGGTTCTGGTACAACTTCCGAGCTTTCAGGGTGTCCCCACCAGTGAGACGCTTCAACACCGCCGGCGCCAGTTCAGCACCCTCCTCTGTCTCCGATAAAAACGAGACTCTTATTGCTTTTAAGTCCGCAAAAGCGGGGCTCGGAGAGTTCGGATTTTTCCTAACCGCATCAAACAGGCTTGGCTCAGCAATATGCGCATAGTCACCGAGTGCGAAATTGATGCCTCCGTACCAGACTCCTTTCCCGTTGGCCCCTGTACCGGTCAGTATGGGGAAAATGTGCTCCAGCACCTTACCGATCAGCGCGAGACCCACAACGCGCTGCAGAAAATCTCGCACCGGTTTATCCGGCAACACTTGGTCCAAAAAGTCCAACCAGAGCGCGGAACGGAGACCGGGCATATAGGCAGCTCTAGTGATCTTCGTCAATCGGTCAGCCGGGTTGTGCGGACGGAGCTCCAGTGTGTGGAGGTCTAGCGTCCCATTCGCGCAGTTCAGGAGATATGGGTCGGCGTCAACCTGTTTAGCTTTCACGGCGATTCCAGGCAGAGAAGAGAGAACGTCCAGAATCCCCTTAATTCCTGAGGAGCTCTGACAGCTCTGAATCGCATTCGAGAGGTCTTTATCCCCAGGATGCCTTTCCTGAAGTTTGTGCATGGTGGCAAGGGCAGCGTTAGTTGCCCACTTGTTTCCGAGGTCCTCCTCCCAGTGCTTTCCCGTCCAGTGGAACCACCCGAGGCCTGAAATGTGCATGACGCGGAGCTGGAACTCTGCCGCGACCTCGAACCCCAGACGAACTTGCCCCTTATAGGAGGTCGCCTTTTCGCGAAGCCAATCGACATCAACTGACGCCGAGTACACCCTCGGCGCAGGTTTCGTCGAAGCTTGCGCAAGTTCGCTAGAATCAGACATATCGATACCCTCCTTGGGCGTCTCATAGGAAGCGGTCCGGCTCATGTTTGGCGACGTGGGGCCGGGCTGCTTCTCTTCATTAGTGATCTTCTGCCGCATCGTCAGGCCGCCTCCTCGAAGTGCGCGTCGATCCACGCTTCCAAGGTTGACTCTTTGATGCAGCGGCGTCCGGCCACAAGGGCCGTCCCGGGGAGCTGGCCAGTCGAGATCATGTAGTTGATCTGCGCGACCGAGCGGCCAAGTCGTTCGGCGATGTCACGCACGTACAGCAGCTCACTCTTGGGGACGTTGCCCCGGGCTTTCTCGATAGGTTCGGTAAACACCCTCTATCTCCTTTCACATGTTTTTCGTATTCGATCTTGCAGTCCCACTGTAGACCTCATTACGCGGTCACGCAATACTGTGTAAACCGATAATGTGCGGTATGGTGTCACTATGACTGAGAATCCAGCAGATACAGACAGGCTCATTGGTAAGAACATCCGCCAGCTTCGTGCAGGGCGTTCACAGGATGAGATCGCAGACCACATGCGCAGCTGCGGCTTCAAATGGGTCCAGAGCACTGTGTGGAACGTGGAGAAGGGCGAACGACCCCTTCGCGCCGCAGAGCTGAAAGCACTCGCTGACTACTTCGGCATCGCCCCAGCATCACTGTGGGCCTCGGAAGAGGCGAACCAGGTGCTCATCAACCTGCGCCAACAGAAGCAGGTGCTGGAAGGTATCGAGGGGCGCCTCGCTGATCTACTTCGCGAAAGGGTCACAGCACAGCAGGACTATCTGGCCGTGCGCTCGTACGTCCAGGATTACCTTGGCGAGCGCGAGGGAGGCCTCACGCAGTCAGAGGCCGATGAGATTAGCGCGCTCGACAAATGGCTCAGCGAACATCTGGCCTTGTCCGTCAGGCAACTCGCAGAGCGAGCACGGGAGCGGGCAGAACAAGGATTCGCTGAAGATGGAATGAATGTGGAGGTTCACTAATGGCATCGATCAGAACCCTTCCCAACGGTAAGCACGAGGTCATGTGGCGCACGCTGAATAAGAAGCAGCGTTCCAAGACCTTTAATAAGAACGAGAAGCGCAAGGCCAAGGAGTTCAAAGCCAAAGTTGAAGCGGAGCTGAACGAAGGATACGAAGTCGACCTCAAGTTGCTCCGTAAGACGTTCCAGGATTGGAGTGAGGAGTGGAAGCAAGGGCAGCGGGTCAACCGGGAATCGACCTACCGCCAGGTGGAGACCGACCTGAAACGTCTCAACGACGTTTTCGGTGAGAGGCGCTTGCGCTCCATCACCGTCTCGGAGGTCAAGACCTGGGTAGCCTCCATGAAGGCAGAGGGGTTGGAGCAGACAACCATCTACGCGAAGTACCGCCGCTTCAAGCAGATCATGGACGCTGCAGTCGAGGAAGGCATCCTGGTCCGGTCTCCCTGTACCAAGAGCACCACTCCCGGTATGGGCAAGCGTGAGCAGCAGATTCCCACTGTGAAGCAGGTGTGGGATCTCTATAACCATGTGCCCGACGGCCTGAAACCTGCTGTTCTGCTCGGCGCATTTTCGGGCCTGCGTGCCAGCGAAGTAGTTGCCATCGATGAAAGGCGAGACATTGATTACGCTCGCGGGCTAGTGAAGCCCAAACTCCAGCATGGGGGTGTCCTGCTGAAAACAGACTCCTCAGAGTGGCAGGTGCCCATCGCTGAGGAAATGGCCCTGGAGCTTTCTCTCTACGTCGACCAGGGTCACTCCAACACGCTGGTGCGCTCAGCCTACGGTCAGTCGATCACGCCGAACCGGATGCAAGTCGTGGTCAAGAAGTCCGCAGATGCACTCGGCTTCTATGAGAAGTTCCGCTTCCATGACCTCAGACACTTCTACGCCAGCATGCTGATCTCAGAAGGCCTCGACGTTGTAACTGTTCAGCACTGCATGCGGCATTCGACTCCCAACACCACGCTGCGAACCTATTCCCACCTGTGGCCAGACGCGGATGAGGCCCCGAGAGCAGCAGTCCAGAAACTGTTCGCCGCTCGCGAGGCCTCATCCAAAGAGGATTCAAATGTTGGGAATCTGTTGGGAGCTTCCTAGCTCACTGAGTCTATTCCCGCGTTATTCCGGGCCTGAATCAGGCCACAGGGGTCACACGGAGAAGTACAGCTCGAACTCATAGGGATTCGGGCGCAGGTGCAGCGGGAGGATCTCCTCTTCCCGCTTGTACTCGATCCAGGCCTCGATGAGCTCCTCGGTGAACACGCCACCTTCGAGCAGGAACTCGTGATCGGCCTCCAGGGCATCCAGTGCTTCCTCCAGGGAACCAGGGGCCTGGGGGATGTCCTTGAGCTCCTCGGCGGGCAGCTCGTAGAGGTCCTTGTCCACCGGCTCGTGGGGCTCAATCCGGTTGCGGATCCCGTCCAGACCAGCCATCAGCATGGCGGCAAACGCCAGGTACGGGTTACCGGAGGAGTCCGGCGCGCGGAACTCGATGCGCTTGGCCTTGGGGTTGGAACCGGTGATCGGGATACGGATCGCGGCCGACCGGTTGCCCTGCGAGTAGACCAGGGAGACCGGGGCCTCGTAGCCCTTGACCAGGCGCTTGTAGGAGTTCACGGTGGGGTTGGTGAAGGCCAGCACCGCGTGGGCGTGCTTGAGCAGACCACCGATGTACCAGCGAGCGGTGTCGGAGAGGTTGCCGTAGCCCTTCTCGTCGTAGAACAGTGGCTCCCCACCGTTCCACAGCGACTGGTGGCAGTGCATACCGGAGCCATTCTCTTCGAAGATCGGTTTGGGCATGAAAGTGGCAGCCTTGCCGTACTGGTCGGCAGTGTTCTTCACCACGTACTTGAACTTCTGCACGTCATCGGCAGCGTGGACCAGGGTGTTGAACTTGTAGTTGATCTCCTGCTGACCGGGGCCCGCCACCTCGTGGTGGGACCGCTCCACAGAAATACCGGAACGCTCCAACGCCATAACGATCGCGTCGCGAACCTCAGCGGTCTTGTCCTGCGGGGAGACCGGGTAGTAGCCGCCTTTGGTCGCCAGCTTGTGACCACCGGGCCCGTCCAGGCTCTCCTCGGAGGATGTCCAGGTCGCCTCCCGGGCGTCCAGCGAGTAGAAGGACTCCTCCGGGGAGGATTTCCAGGTCACGCTGTCAAAGAGGAAGAACTCCGCCTCGGGACCAAAGAATGCAGTGTCGGCAATACCGGAGGAGGCCAGGTATTCCTCGGCCTTCTTGGCCACGCCACGGGGGTCACGCCCATAGGGCTCACCGGTGCGGGGGTTGACGATGCTGAAGTTCATCGCCAGGGTCTTCTCCACACGGTACTCGTCGACGAACGCGGTGGCCACGTCGGGAATCAGCTGCATGTCCGATTCCTGGATTCCCTGGAACCCGCGGATGGAGGAACCATCGAAGAGCTGACCGTTCTCAAAGAAGTCGAGGTCGACCGTGTGGGCGGGAACGTTGAAGTGGTGCTGCAGACCGGGAAGGTCGGTGAAGCGGATGTCGACGAACTTCACATCCTCTTCCTCGATGTACTTCAGGACTTCTTCGGGGCTTGAAAACATGGGGGCCTTAGCTCCTTCGGACATGAGTGATACGGACACCCCGCAGCGGCCTCATGACCGTCCGGGGTTCTCAGCTCAACCCTACAGAGATCGAGGTTTCTGCGGGGTCACACAAATGTTTCGGGCACGTTACAGACGCTCCGCAGGGCGGATTCAATAGACTGGCTGGCTGTGACACCTGATGACCGCACCGGACCCTATCCCGGCGATGAGCTGGGGCTTCCCGCAGACGGCCCCGGCTCCCTGGCTCCCTGGGGGCGCCGCCTGTTGGCCCTGTTCATCGACTGGGGCATCGCCTCGCTGATCTCTGTCACATGGTTCGATTACAACGTCTGGGTCACCTGGGGCATCTTCGTGGCGATGCACATCCTGTTAGTGGGACTGCTCGGAGTGACCATCGGTAAGCGTCTGGTCCGCATCCAGGTGGTCCGCCTGCGGACCGACGGACCCGCCACCATCCCCGGTGTGCACTGGGCGGGCCTGCGCACCCTGCTGCTGACTGCGATCCTGCCGGTTGTGGTGATTTCCCCGGATGGCCGCGGTGCCCATGACAGAATTGCTGGAACCGTCCAAGTGCGAATGTGAGACCCGGTGAGGACACAATGACGACCACCCGACTGGCTTCCTCGACCGCCGCAGCACTGGCACTGCTGTTGGGGCTCGCCGCCTGTGGCGGCAATGATCCTCAGGACGAAGGCAGTATCCCCGGTCCCACATTGGAAGGGGAGAACGACGACGTCGGCAGCGCCGATGAGCAGGATTCTGACACCTCAGCAGCCGGCGACTCAGACGAGGGCGAGGACACCGAGTCCGAGGAGGCAGAGCTGCCCGAATGGCCGGCGTCGAACACCACCACGATGGTCCACGAGACCACCATCACCGATCCGGTGATCTCACCGAAGTCCGTGGTGTCCAATGACCGGGGCCTGGCCATCGCCAACAACATGATGTACCAGCACACCATCACCGTCTACGACACTGAGGAGCGCGAACTCCTCCACGAACTCGACGACACCGTCAACCCGGCCGACTACGGCGTGGAGGGCTACCCGGAAGCGGTCACCGGGGCTCCGGTGGAGGTGGTGTGGACCGAAGATGGTGAGTACGCCTACGTCACCAACTATGTACTGACCGGACTCGACGGCGCGTTCGCCGATGACGACTGCTCCAACGGTGAGGCGATCGAACCGTCTGCGGTCTACCGCTACAGCACGGCCGAGGGCGACTGGGACCAGTTCATTGAAGTCGGCCGAGTGCCCAAGTATGTCGAACTCACCCCGGATGGGAACACACTGCTGGTGTCCAACTGGTGCGACCACGATATGTCCGTGGTCGATGTCGCCTCCGGAGAAGAGCAGATGCGCATCCCCCTGAATTCCCAACCCCGCGGTATCGCCGTCATGCCGGATAACACCACCGCGTATGTCACCGCCATGTACGCCAACGAGGTGTACAAAGTCGACCTGGACAGCGGAGATTCCGAAGTCATCCTCACCACCGGGGAGCGTCCCCGCCACCTGGTGCTCGATGAGACCGGGGAAAACCTCTACATCACGGTGGCTGGTGCCAATGAGCTCATCCGCTTCGACCCCAGTACCGACGAGGTCGTCGACCGGGTGGCCACCGGCGCTGAACCCCGCACCATGGACATCTCAGCCGACGGCACCGCGCTCTACGTGGTCAACTACAACGAGAACACCGTCTCTAAGTTCGACGCCGAGACCCTCGAGGAGATCGAGCGGCTCCCCAGTCAGGGCGGTCACCCCATCGGGGTGAGCTACGACGCCCACACAGGCACCGTGTGGGTGGCCAACTACGACGGCAGCATCGCCGTCTACGACGACCACTCCACCGAGCGCTGACCCACCACAGGCAGTGCCCGTGGGCGCCGTCAGGCATCCTCGACCCTGCTGACTCACCAGCCTGAAACAACCCAGAGACCAGGCCTGTGGAGATTCAGACTCCTGACGGGATGACACAGCACCTGACCGGCGTTGGCTCAAGTATGACCTCATTGACCCGCCCGTTGTCCCTGCTGGATCTCGCCACCGTCCGTGATGGCGAAAGCATCGCCGAAGGTATCGCTCGCTCCGTGCGGCTGGCCCAGACCGCTGACACCCTGGGTTACCGGCGCCTGTGGTTCGCCGAGCATCACAACATGCCGCATGTGGCCAGTTCAGCGACCTCCCTGCTCATCCAGCACATCGCCTCCCAGACGCAGAACCTGCGGGTGGGGGCCGGCGGGATCATGTTGCCCAACCACTCCCCTCTGGTGATCGCCGAACAGTTCGGCACCTTGGAGACCCTCTACCCCGATCGCATCGACTTAGGTCTCGGCCGCGCCCCGGGAACCGACGCGGTGACGATGCGCGCGCTGCGCCGCGATGGCACCGAAGCCGACCGGTTCTCCTCAGATGTGATGGAACTGCACGGATATCTCACCGGTCGCAGCCGGGTCCCCGGTGTCAACGCCTACCCCGGTTGGCGAACCGAGGTTCCGCTGTTCATTCTGGGTTCCTCCCTCTTCGGCGCCCAGCTAGCTGCCGAACTGGGGCTGCCCTACTCCTTCGCCTCGCACTTCGCCCCGCAGATGCTCCACGAGGCTTCGCGGGTCTACCGGGAGAATTTCAACGCCGCCGGTTCCCTCAACGGACCGGAGGCCAAGCCGCACTTCATCGCCGCGGCCAATGTCATTGTTCACGACGACGCCGAGTTCGCCCGGGAACAGTTGCGCCAGGCGGAGAACACCTGGATTAAACGGATGCTGGGCCGGAACCGGGAACTCACCGACGACGACGTCGAACAGCTCCGGGATCATCCAGCCGGTCAGCAGGTGCTTGCCATGCTGGCGAAGACCACCGCCGGTTCACCCGATGAGGTGACCACCTGGTTGGAGGACTTCGCCAACAGTGTCTCGGCCGATGAGCTGATTCTGGTCAATATGGCCCCGGAGGAAGCCGTCCAGCACCGCACTCTGCAGCTGCTGGCGCCTCAGTCCTCGTAGAAGAGCCGCTCGTAGACCTGCCGGGCCCGGCGGGTGGTGCGCAGGTAGTGTTCTTCGAACTCACTGGCCTGTCCCGGGCCGAAACCGCACCACCGGGAGACCGCTTCCAAGTCCCGCCGTGCAGTCGGTAGCACATCGGAGAGCCGCCCGGACCAGATCTTGTTCCCCGAACGCACTCGAGTACACAGGGTCCACGCTTCGGCGAGCACGCCGGCGTCGTACGGACCCAGAATCTGTTCATCAATCAAAGCGTTGAGTGCCCCCAGTGTCGAAGTGGTCCGCAGTTTGGGGACTTCGTGGGCGTGCTGCAATTGCAGCAGCTGCACCATCCACTCGACGTCGCTTAGGCCCCCACGGCCCAGTTTGACGTGCCGGGTGGGGTCAGCTCCCCGCGGGAGTCGTTCGGACTCCACCCTGGCTTTGATGCGGCGGATCTCCCGCACCTGGGAGGCCGTAGGCGCTGGGCCATAACGGATGGGGTCGATCAGCGCCTGGAAATCCTCAGCTAACTGGGGGCAGCCGGCCACCGGCCGGGCGCGCAGCAGGGCCTGGCGTTCCCAGACTTCCATCCACCGGTGGTAGTACTCCTCGTAAGATTCCAAAGAGCGGGAAAGGGGTCCGGATTTCCCCTCGGGACGTAGATCGACGTCAAGCTGTAGCGGGTACTCCCCTCGCACAGCGGGTTTCACCGGGGCGGACAGCAACTGCCGCAGCCGTTGCGCCAACTTCTGTGCCTGCTGGGCCGCCTCGGCTTGCTGCTGACCCGAAGGGTCCTCCGCCACAGGACGGTGAACGAACATGGCATCCATGTCCGAGCCGTAGCCGATTTCCCGGCCACCCTGCCGTCCCATGGCCACCACGAGGAACCTCGTCTTCTGCCCCTCACCGGCGAAGATCTCCTCCTCGGCGACCCGCAAAGCCCCCAGGGTCGCTACTCGGTCTGCCTCGGCGAGAGCCCGACCGGCAGCGTCGACCTCGATGACACCCACCGCCTCCGCCACAGCGGTGCGGAGCACTTCCCGCAGGCGGATGAGTCGGACCAGCCGCACTGCGGTCTCGGCTTCACCCTCATGCCGGGCTAGCGAGTTTTGCACTTCGGTCCACAGGGCCTCAAAACTGCGGGGCTTGAGTTCGGCGTCGTCACCCAGCCATTTGGCAGCCTCCGGGGAGTGCTCGAGCATATCGGCGATGAACCGGGACCCGGAGAGGATGGTAGCCAGCCGCTCGGCCGCCACCGAGGAGTCCCGCAGCATCGTCATGTACCAAGGGCTCTTGCCCAGTGAATCGGAGAGTCGTCGGAAGGCGACAAGACCGCCATCGGGATCGACCCCATCTGCCAACCACCCCAGCATCGCCGGCAGGACCCGGCGCTGCAAGGTGGCCCGACGGCTGACCCCAGAAGTCAGTGCTTCGATGTGCCGGACCGCTCCGGCCGCATCGCTGTAGCCAAGAGCGGAGAGCCGGGCCTGGGCCGCTTCCGCCGAGAGCCTGACTTCGTCGTCGCTGAGCACCGCCGTCGTGGACAACAAAGGCCGGTAGAAGATCCGCTCGTGGAATCCGGCGACATCCCGGGCCGTGCTGCGCCACAGGCTGACCAGTTCCTCACCGGTGGCCCGGCGGCTCTCCCCGGGCGGACGCACTGCGTTGGCCAAGCTACGCAACGTCTCTTCCTTCTCCGGCATCAGGTGGGTGCGCCGCATATTGGTCATCTGGATGCGGTGTTCGATGAGCCGGAGCTGTCGGTAGGCCCGGGACATCTGCTCAGCATCGGCACTGGAGACGTACTCCCCGACCTGCAGAGCCTCAATCGCGGTGAGCGTGTCCTTGGCACGGATGGATTCATCGACCCGGCCGTGCACCAGCTGCAGCAGTTGGACGGTGAACTCGATGTCCCGCAGTCCACCGCGGCCCAGTTTGATCTCTCGGTCAGCGTGGGAGGCGGGGATGTTGTCATAGACGCGGCGACGCATGGCCTGCACATCCGCCACGAACCCTTCCCGGGTGGAGGACTGCCACACCAGGGGCTCCACTGCGGCCATGTAGTCCGCCCCGAGCTGAGCGTGCCCGGCGATGGGGCGGGCCTTCAGCAGCGCCTGGTATTCCCATCCGTGGGCCCAGCGGGCGTAGTACTCACGGTGTGAATCCAGGGTGCGGCTCAACGGCCCATCTCGACCTTCAGGACGTAGGTTCGCATCCACCTCCCAGAGCCCGGGTTCACCCCGTGCTGAGCCGAGCACTTTGGAAATCCCGGCCGCTAAGTCCACCGCCGCGGTCTGGGCTGCGTCGGCGTCGAGGCCATCGGGGGCGGCGTGGACGAAGATGACATCGACGTCGGAGACGTAATTCAACTCCCGCGCCCCGCATTTGCCCATACCGATCACCGCAAGATCGACCTGCTCGGCTTCCTGGCGGCGGGCTTGGACCTCGGCACGGGCCACCGCCAGAGCTGCATCGATGACCCCAGCTGCAGCGTCAGCCAGCTGACGGGAGGCCAGCGGTTGGTAAGCCAACGGATCCTCCGCGGTGAGGTCTCGCAAAGCCAGAGCGAGAATCTCCCGACGGTAGGCCACCCGCAGACGCAGACCGGCATCTTCTGCGGTGAAATCCTCACTCAAAGCGGCGGTGGGGCGCTCAGCCTCGGCATCGGCGTCGACCGCGGCAAAGAACACCTCACGTAGATCCTGGGCTGAGGCGTCCTCCCTCCGGGCCTCGGTGACCACCTCAATACATTCGGGGTGCCGGATGAGGAACTCGCCCAGGGCCTGAGATGCTCCCAGCAGACGGAGTAACCCGACGGCGCATTCACCACCGTGGGCGACAATCTCCCGCGCTGAGGGGGCCCGTTCGCACAACCGGATCAGCAACAGCAGAGCCTGATCCGGATCCGGGGAATGCTTCAGCAGACCAGCCAGCTCTCCAGCATCGAGTCCGGCAAGCTGCGGGTCCTGGAAGAACGCCTGGGCGCGTTCGATCTCCTGGAACCCGGAGGCGATCAGCTCACGTGCCGCAGGTTCTGCCATAACACCCTCGGTTCAGACAGCACCCAGGTACTGCTGGACCTCATAGGGGGAGACGTTGACGCGGTAACCATCCCATTCCTGCTGCTTGTTCCGCAGGAAATTGTCGAAGACCTGCTCACCGAGCACACTGGCGACCAGTTCGGAGTCCTCCATCTGGCGGATCGCATCGTGCAGGGTGCCGGGCAGGGGTTTGATCCCCAGTGCTTTGCGTTCGGCGGTCGTCAGGCTCCAGACGTCTTCACTGATCGGCTCGGAGAGCTCGTAGCCTTCCTGAATGCCCTTCAACCCAGCTCCGATGACCACGGCGTAGGCCAAGTACGGGTTGGCTGCTGAGTCGATGCCGCGGAACTCCACACGGGCAGAACCGCCCTTGGTGGGCTTATGCAGCGGGACTCGGGTCAGGGCCGAGCGGTTGTTGTGCCCCCAGGAGATGTGACTGGGTGCCTCTCCCCCGCCCCAGAGCCGCTTATACGAATTCACGAACTGGTTGGTCACCGCGGTGATCTCCGCAGCATGGTGCAACACTCCGGCGATGAACTGCCGGGCCGTAGTGGAGAGGTTGTACTCGGCGTTTGGCGCGTAGAAGGCGTTGGTATCGCCTTCGAAGAGGCTGAAATGCGTGTGCATGGCCGAACCGGGGTGCTCGGAGAACGGCTTGGGCATGAAGGTGGCGAACTTGCCGTGAGCCAGGGCCACTTCCTTCACCACCGTGCGGAAGGTCATGATGTTATCCGCGGTGGTCAACGCGTCAGCGTAGCGCAGGTCAATTTCGTTCTGGCCCGGGCCGACCTCGTTGTGGCTGAACTCCACGGAGATCCCGGCCGCCTCCAGCATATTGACCGTGTGGCGGCGCAGGTCCTGGGCGACTTTGCCGGTGATGTGGTCGAAGTACCCGGCCCGGTCGGCAGGCACCGGCTGGCCATTGGCGTCTGGTTGTTCAGAGTCCAGCAGGTAGAACTCCACCTCCGGGTGGGTGTAGCAGGTGAACCCCATCTCCGCGGCCGCGTCGAGCTGACGGCGCAGCACATTGCGGGGGTCCCCGGCTGCCGGTTCCTGGTCCGGGGTGAGGATGTCGCAGAACATCCGGGAGGTGGGTTCCTCATCGCCACGCCAGGGCAGAATCTGGAAGGTGGACGGGTCGGGTTTGAGCAGCATGTCGGATTCGAAGATCCGGGACAGCCCCTCAATGGAGGACCCGTCGAAGCCCAGGCCTTCGCTGAACGCGGCTTCGACTTCCGCGGGGGCCAGCGCCACCGACTTCAGGGACCCGACGACGTCGGTGAACCACAGGCGGACGAAACGGACGTCACGCTCCTCGATGGTGCGCAGTACGAATTCCTGCTGACGGTCCATGCTCAAAGGCCTCCTGAGAAGTGCTTGTCGACGCCGTGACCACTCTAACGCTTACCGGTGAGGCGCTACTGTAAGAAGCATGTCATCTGCCGAGCAGACACCCCCATACACCGGTGCGGGGCAGGACGATGCGACCCACCGACCACGCCGCATCCGCACCCATCACCTCCAGCGGTTCAAGGACGCCTCGGAGCGTTTTGCCATGCTGACCTCCTATGACGCGATGACCGCTGCCGTCTTTGACGAGGCCGGTGTGGAGGTCCTTCTGGTGGGCGATTCGGCCTCCAGCGTAGTGATGGGTCGTAAGACGACCCTGCCCATCACTGTCGATGAGCTGCTGGTCTTCGCCACCTCGGTGGTGGCCGGGGCCCAACGCGCACTGGTCGTGGTGGATTTACCCTTCGGTTCCTACGAATCTTCCCCGCAGCAGGCAGTGGAAACCTCTGTGCGCTTTCTCAAAGAAGCCGGCGTCGCGGCCGTCAAACTCGAAGGCGATGCGTCGCTAGCTGGGCACGTCGAGGCGCTGGTCTCCGCGGGTATCCCTGTGATGGCGCATGTGGGCTTCACCCCGCAATCCGAGCACGCTTTGGGCGGCTACCGAGTCCAGGGGCGGGGTGAAGCGCGGCAGAAAGTGATCGACGACGCCGTCGCTCTCCAGGACGCTGGGGCCTTCAGTGTGTTGATGGAGATGGTTCCCGCCGAGGTTGCCGCCGAGGTGGACCGCACGCTGCGGGTACCGACCATCGGCATCGGAGCGGGGTCGGCCACCACCGGGCAGGTTCTCGTCTGGCAGGACATGCTGGGTCTGAACTCCGGGCGGGTGCCGCGGTTCGTCAAGCAGTACGCGGATCTGCGCTCAGTGATGACCCAGGCGGTGGCGACCTACCGTGAAGATGTGGTGACCGGACGTTTCCCCGGCGAGGAACACAGCTTCTGAAACCGAGCTGCTGGTGCGGTTGAAACCGGTGAAGAACGCGGGCCCGCTTAAGGCGACGTGTCCTCGTCATCATCGCGGGGCATGAAACCGAGAAACCCGGCGTCGTCGTCCTTGTCTTGGTCATCCCACCGCTCGTTGTTCTGCCGGACGCGGTCCAGGGCCGCGGCGGCCTCGGCGTAGCTCTTATACGGTCCCAGCAGCTGCTGCCAGGACGACTGTGGCCCCTTCTCCACTGTCCCGGTGCGTAGGTTGTACCAGTATTCGGTGCTCATGGGATCAGAGTACGCGCCACACTCGATAGGCTGTACACATGGTCACTCCGGCGAAGAACGCCCCCATCGGCACGCTCACCAAAGGCACCCTGAGTCCACAGCGCACAGTCCCCGACCACATCGCCGTACCGGACTATGTGGGCCGGGATGCCCCACCGAAATACACCGGGCCTGACGCCTTCGATGCGGAGACCATCGAGCGGATCCGCCGTGCCGGGCAGTTGGCCGCTGACTGCATGGTGGCCACTGGTGAGCTGATTGCCCCCGGGGTCACCACAGATGAGCTGGACGCCTTTGCCCACCAGTACCTCATCGACCGTGGGGCCTACCCTTCGTGCCTGGGCTACCGCGGATTCCCCAAGTCCATCTGCACCTCTGTCAATGAGGTCATCTGCCACGGCATCCCGGATTCCACAGTGCTGGCCGAGGGTGACATTGTGAACCTGGACATCACCGCCTACCTCGACGGAGTCCACGGGGACCACAATGTGACCTTTCTGGTCGGCACCGTGGATGAGGAGTCACAGTTGCTGGTGGAACGTACCCACGAGGCGATGATGCGCGGTATCCGCGCGGTGAAGCCGGGCCGACCAATCAACGTCATCGGGCGGGCCATCGAGTCCTACGCCAAACGGTTTGGCTACGGGGTGGTGCGGGAATTCATCGGCCACGGCACTGGTCCGGCATTCCACACCGGTTTGGTCATTCCTCACTACGACGCCGCCCCCGAGTACTCCCAACCCATGGAACCGGGCATGGTCTTCACCATCGAACCGATGCTGACTTTGGGCACCCGGCACTTCGAGTTGTGGGAGGACGGCTGGACCGCGGTGACCCAGGACCGCAAACGCACCGCACAGTTCGAACACACGCTGGTCGTCACCGACGACGGCGCCGAGATCCTCACCCTGCCCAGTGACCAGTCCAGCCAGGCCACCTCATCCTCTGGAGCCTCCGCATGACGCACCCTGAAGCACGTTCCCTCGCCACCCGTGTGATCGCTCCTGGATCTGCCGCGGTGGATGCCCTACCGGAGAAGGCCATCGGCATCGATGTCGGTGGTACCGGGATGAAAGGCGGAATCGTGGACCTGACCACCGGTGAACTGGTGGGCGAACGATTCCGGGTGGACACCCCGAAACCGGCCACACCGCAGGCAGTAGCCGGTGTCGTGGAGCAGATTTTGGCTGAGCTGCGCAGCCGGGACGAGGCCCCTGTGGAGGATGTGCCACCGGTGGGGGTGACGTTCCCGGCGATTGTGATCGACAATGTGGTGCTCTCAGCGGCGAATATCGACCCTTCGTGGATCGAGTGCGATGCCCATGCCCTGCTCAAGCACCTGCCGGGGCGGATCTCTACATTGAACGACGCCGACGCCGCCGGCTTAGCCGAAGTCCGTTACGGGGCAGGAGTCGGTCAGCCCGGCACGGTGATGATGGTCACCCTCGGTACAGGGGTAGGGACCGCGATTGTGCATGACGGTGTGCTGGTGCCCAACTCTGAACTGGGCCACGCTGAGTTCGAAGGCGTGGCGGCGGAGAAAAAGGTTTCTGCGGCGGCCCGCGAGCGTGCCGATATGCCGTGGGACGAATACGGAGAAGTTCTCCGCCGGTATCTAGCCTATATTTGGCGCATTCAGCCGGTGCATCAATTCATCATCGGTGGAGGCGTCTCTCGACGCAGTGACGATTTCCTGCCGTATGTGACTGGGCTACGCGCCGACGTCGTGCCCGCCAAACTGGTCAATAACGCGGGCATCGTGGGTGCCGCACTGTATGCGGCTGAGCAGGCTCGCGCAGCTGATGCACTTCGGTGAGATCCCCTCGTGAGACCCCCGTCACGTGATGCTGGTTTTCATGGGGCGGAATATGTTATTAGCGCGACTGGTGTGTCATGAATCACCCGGTGGTGTTTGTCGTCACATATAGCCTGTGAATTCACTCACAGTTGCCATGTAAACTCGGTGTTACAGGAATGTTTCGGGTACGGTCGAGGTTCTTCCTGCGCAGCGACCGCTTGGACGCTCGCGAAAGGACAAACCACTTACCACACTGAAGGACGCACCGATGACCGTACTGAAGCAGAAGATTTTCAAGAACCGCAGCGCAAAGAGTGACGCCAACCACCGCATCCTCGCAATGCTCAACGCCGCCGCCGACCGCCGCGAGCGCGACATCCGCGCCAGCCAGGCGGCTGCTCGGATGCGGGGCCCCCGGGACTTCACCGGCTTGAGCCTCTGAGCACTGCCTTCTCCGCCGCACGGCGCCGGTACTGATCCCTGGCAGGATCGGCCCCGGCGCCTTTGTGTTCTATAGTGGATAGTCGTGCCGGATGGGATGGTCCCCATTGGTGCACGGGCCTTTAGCTCAGCTGGTAGAGCATCGCGTTTACACCGCGAGAGTCGTCGGTTCGATCCCGGCAGGGCCCACATACATGACACCCAGGCTTTAAAGCTTCCACCGATACCGGGGCAGGCTGACCGGTCAGCTGACGCCGAGGGCGTCCTGGATCGGTCCGGAGACGAAGTACAACACGAACATCACCGCGGTGACATACATCAGCGGGTGGACTTCCTGCCACTTACCACGCAGCACCTTGATGACGACGTAGGTGATGAACCCGGCGCCGATGCCATTGGTAATCGAGTAACTGAACGGCATGATGACCACGGTCATGAACGCGGGAATGGCCATTTCGACGTCTTTCCAGTCGATGCGCACGATCTGCTGCATCATGAGGAAACCAACGAGCACCAAAGTGGCCGAAGCCGCCTCCGTGGGAATCACCGCAGCCAGTGGTGCCAGCACGATCGTGGCAAGAAAGAGTGTCCCGGTGACCACGTTGGCCAGCCCAGTGCGGGCACCGTCACCGACACCCACGGTGGACTCGATGAAACCGGAGTTCACCGAGGTCGAGCCCATCCCTCCGCCGATCGTGCCGATGGCATCGGAGACCATAATGCGCTTCGAGTACGGGATCTCGCCCCGGCTATCCCGGATGCCACCGGCGTTAGAGACTCCCACCATGGTGCCGAGCAGGTCGAAGAAGTTCGCCAGAAGCAGTGTGAAGACCAGCAGGGTCGCGGCCACAATACCGATGCTCTGCCATGAGCCGAGCAGGTTGAACTCCCCCAGCAGGGAGAAGTCCGGCAGAGTGAACCATTCCTGATCCAGGGTCGGCACGGTGAGGTCCCACCCATAGGGCTGGTCTTCGCTGGCCGGCCCCACCCGCAGCACTGACTCCAGTGTGATGGCCAGCACGGTGGCCCCGACGATCGAGTAGAGGATGGCACCGCGCACCCGGGCTGACCACATCACGAACAGCGCAAAGAGTGCCACCAGGAAGATCAGCAGCGGCCACCCAAAAACGAATCCGTCCACACCGAGTTCCAGCCCGGTACCACCGGTGTTCTGGATGAACCCGGCGTTCATCATGCCGATCAGCGCGATGAACAGCCCAATGCCCACGCTGATCGCGGTCTTCAGCGGTGTGGGGACAGCATTGAAGATCGCCGAGCGGAAACCGGTAAGCACCAGGATGAGCAGAATGACACCTTCGATGACCACTAGCCCCATCGCATCGGCCCATGTCATCCCCGGCAGCACCACAATGCCGTAGGTGATGAAAGCACTCAGTCCCAACGACGACGACACCGCCATGGGGAATTTGCCGAGCACCCCCATCACAATGGTCAACACACCGGAAATCAACGAGGTCGCCGCAGCCACGGCGGGCAGGTTTGGTTCCGTCCCTCCCCCGAGGTACTGACCCGTGGAGTCAGCCGCCGCCCCGATGATGAGCGGATTGAGGACGATGATGTAGCTCATCGCCAAAAACGTCGCCAACCCGCCCCGGATTTCCCGACCATAGGTGGAACCGCGTTCGGTGACGTGGAAGTAGCGGTCTAGCCACCCGCGCGGGGTGGACTCGTGGTTGCTCTGCTCTGCTGTGGAAGATCCCAAACTCACGAGAGGGAACTCTATCGCTGCTGGCGCCCCTCTGGCGACTGACCGCGGACACAGTGCCTTCCAAACGCGACTGTTCCCACCGGGGCCTCACCGGTGCTCAGTCAGCAGGTGCAATTCCCCCCTGAAGTGCTGCAGTTTCTTCCGTGGATGCCACCCGGTGAACCGCCAGTGGGATTCGGCCAGCTGCTTCGCGGAAAAGGCCACAGTGCCGGGCAGCCGGACAGGGGCCCCGAAGGTGATGGTCCACCGGTGGCCTGCCTGCTCCGGTTCCCGTCCGGCGAGCATCCGCCCGGCCGAGTACATCCCGTGGACGATCGGTCGCGGCATCCCCAGTGCACGGGCTGTCACAGCAGAGAGGTGGATGGGATTGTAGTCCCCGGAGACAGCAGCGTATTTCCGACCGGCATCAGCGCCAAGCTTCCACAGACCGGTCTTCTCCCCCACTGGCGCCTCTGATCCTCGTGGGGATTCTGAGGTCCCGCCAGCACCACGTGCCTCATCTGGCTCCACGTGCCCGGCCGCATAGACACCCCGGCTTAAATACGTCGAGACACCTCGGTACAGCGTCTGGGCTCCGGCGGCCTCCACATCCGCGGTTTCTGGGTACACCTCAGCGACCACATCCAATTGAGTGCCACGGCGGTGGGGGCGCATATTCTCCGCCCACACCAAAATCTGGAAGGGTTCAGCCGGCAACACCGGCCGGTGACACGTGACGTCATTGGCCAAGTGGACCATTCCCATCAGCGGCAGCGGGGAGGAGTCCTGGGTCATGAGCGCGACGTGAACCGGGAAGACCGCAATGTGGACCAGCACTGAGGGCACTGCCCGCCGGTGGACGCCATCGATGACTTCTGAGCCGATCAGCGCCCGGTACTGGTCTGCCTTGTCCACCGAAATCCCGGGATGCCGGACCAGCACGGGTTCTTCGGGAAGCCCCCCTTCAGCGCTGCGTCCGGTGATCCGTCGACGGGCATCGTCCAGGGCGGCGTGACGGTACAGGCGTCCCAGCTGGGGAAGCTCGATCCTGGTGACCATCTCAGGCTCCCACCAGGTTCTGCCCGCAGACCCGGAGGGTCTCCCCGTTGATTCCCCCGGCCGCGTCGGATGCCAGGAAGGCAACTGTCTCGGCGACATCAACCGGCTGGCCACCCTGACTGAGTGAACTCAGCCGGCGGGCGACCTCCCGTGGCAAGGCAGGCATTTTCGCCGTCATCTCCGTTTCGATGAACCCGGGCGCCACCGCGTTGATCGTGCCGTGCCGGGACTCCAGTTGGGCAGCGCTTGCCGCCACCATCCCGATGACCCCTGCCTTGGAGGCCGCATAGTTGGTCTGGCCTCGGTTCCCGGCGATACCGGAGGTCGATGCCAGGGATACGATCCGCGGCCCCGAGCCCTTCTCCGGTCGGGAGAACAGCTCAGAGGCGAGGAGGTCGTGGTTGATCCGTAACTGGGATTCGATGTTGACAGCGAGCACGGAGTCCCACCGGTGGTGGTCCATATTAGCCAGCAGCTTGTCCCGGGTGATGCCGGCGTTGTGGACGACGACGTCGAGGCGGCCGTAACGTTCCTCCGCGTGCTGGAGGATGCGCTGACCGGCTTCGGGGCTGGTGATGTCCACCTGGAGTGCGGTGCCGGAGACTGAGTTGATGACCTCGGCGAGGGATTCTCCGGCGGCGGGAACGTCAACACCGATGATCTGCGCCCCGTCGCGGTGCAATACTGTGGCGATGGCGGCTCCGATGCCGCGGGCAGCACCGGTGACGACGGCGACTTTTCCCTCCAGGGGCCGCTTCCAGTCTCCCGGGAGTGCTCCATTGACGGTGGAGACGCGGAGGACTTGTCCGGAGACGAATGCGGAGCGTCCGGAGAGGACAAAGCGCAGGGCACCGGCGACACTGGGCGCGGAGGCATCGAGAGATTCGTGGAGTACCAGCCCGTTGGCCGTGGCGCCGTGGCGCATTTCTTTGGCCAGCGATCGGGTGAACCCTTCGATGCCTTGTCGGGCGGCTCGGGTGGCTGGGTCTTCGCTGCCGCCCGGGTCCCTGAAGACGATCACGACTCGGGCCGAGGGTGTGAGCTGGCGCAGTAGGCTCCCCAGCTCCAGGACGGTGCTGCCCAGGTCCCCTGGAGTGGCGACGGTATCAAGGACCACCACGATGCCGGCGATGCGCTCGTTCGGTGCTACGTGGCGGCGGACGTCAAGGTCCCACTGAAGTAAGTGTTCGGCCACGGCCTCTGAGGCGGAGGAGGCCCCCAGGAGGACCACCGGTCCTGGAAGCAGAGGTGTGTCTGGGTCGTAACGGCGCAGCACCGCCGGCTGGGGCAGACCCAGGGTTTTAGTGAGCTGCTGTCCCACCATGCTGTTGGCAAACTGGGTGTAGGTGTCCATGACTACCGTCCTTCGATGATTGCGGTGATGCCTTGGCCTCCGGCGGCGCAGACTGAGATCAGGGCCCGGGCACCGGGCTGACCGTGCAGGAGCTTCGCCGTCGTGGCGACGATGCGCGGGCCGGTCGCGGCAAAGGGGTGCCCAGCGGCCAGGGATGAGCCCACTACGTTGATGCGTTCGGGATCGGCGCGTCCCAGGCCGCGCTCTTCCCAGCCGGTGGTGTGGGCCAGCACGGTGGCGGCGAAAGCTTCGTGGATCTCTACGTATTCGAAATCTTCCAGTTGCATGTCATGCCGGCGTAGTAAGCGTTCGGCTGCCTGGACCGGAGCCATGAGGAGCCCCTCTGCGCCGTCGACGAAGTCCACGGCGGCCTGTTCGTAGTCGAGGAAGCTGGCCAGCACCGGCAGGTTGTGTTCTTCTGCCCAATCCTGCGAGCTCAACAGCACTGCGGCTGCCCCGTCGGTCAGGGCGGTGGAGTTTCCGGCAGTCAGGGTCGCCTCCTCGCCGAGGTCCTTGCCGAAGACCGGGTCGAGTCCGGCGAGCTTTTCCGCGGTGGTGTCCGGCCGCAGGATGGTGTCTAGGGTGA
This sequence comes from Nesterenkonia alba DSM 19423, assembly GCF_000421745.1. Lineage (GTDB taxonomy): Bacteria > Actinomycetota > Actinomycetes > Actinomycetales > Micrococcaceae > Nesterenkonia > Nesterenkonia alba. The sequence goes on along the minus strand of NZ_ATXP01000004.1, from coordinate 36,434 downwards.
CTGATCGGAAGGCGGTGATGAGGTCATCGAAGAAGCCGGCGTCGTAGGCGGCGGCGAGACGACGGTGACTGGCGAGGGCGATGGCGTCCTGGTCTTCACGGCTGATGCCCATACGGTGGGCAGTCACCGCCATGTGTTCCCCCATGGACATCCCGGTGCGCGGCTCATCGACTCCCGGGGCTTGGGGCAGCAGGTGGCCCGGGCGCAGTGTGGACAGGGCGGCCAATCGGCTGGCGGCTGTCTTGGCGCGGGAGGCTTTCATCAGCACTGCCTGCAGTTCATCGGTGACGACGATCGGCGCATCGGAGATGGAATCCGCTCCGCAGCCGACCCCGGAATCGATGCGGCCCAGTCGGATCTTATCGGCGACTGAGCCGATGGCTTCCATACCGGTGGCACACGCCATCTGGACGTCATAGGCCGGGGTGGTGGGGTCCAAGGCGGTGCCCAGTACAGATTCGCGGACCAGGTTGAAGTTCCGGGGGTGTTTAAGGACCGCTCCCCCGCCGACGGCACCGAGACGTTCACCCTGTAGACCGAAACGGGCGATGAGTCCCTCCAACGTGGCGGTCAGCATGTCCTGGGCGGAGACAGCGGCATAGGGGCCGTGGGCTCGGGCGAAGGGGATGCGGTTACCGCCGAGGATGAGGGCTTCGCGGGGTGTGCTGGGGCTGGAACTCATGGGATCACTCTTCCTGCAGCGGGTCTTGGGTGGGCTGCCGGCGACAGCGCGTCTAGATTCGTTACTGATGAGTAGTTTACACTAGGTGTGAGCTGCATCACTAGATGCGGTGTGTCATCACACGTCAGGAGAGAACCATGGCGGAGGAACCCACCGTCGATCCCCAGAGCCTCGAGCGTCTTCTGTTGGGGCGCTGGGCACAGACCCGTCTGACCACCCGCGCAACCCTCACCGATGAACAGTTCCACTCCGTGCCGGGACTGACCCTCCATGAGCACCGCCAGCGGGTCCGTGACCAACTACAGGGTCTGGTCACCGCCGGCGCCGTACACCGGGCCTTTCCCCGGCGCTTCGGCGGTAGTGAGGCCCCCGGGGCCAATATCGCCGCTTTCGAAGAACTGGTGACTGCCGACCCCTCCCTGCAGATCAAAGCCGGGGTGCAGTTCGGGCTCTTCGGTGCTGCGGTCCAGCAATTGGGTTCGACCCACCACCATGAACGCTGGCTGCCGGGCATCATGGACTTAAGCATCCCTGGGGCCTTCGCGATGACCGAGATGGGCCACGGTTCAGATGTCTCCTCCCTCGGCACCACCGCGACCTACGACGTCGACACCGAAGAGTTCATCATCCATACCCCCTTCACCGCCGCGACCAAACGGTTCCTGGGCAACGCGGCGGAGGACGCCAAAGACGCTGTGGTCTTCGCCCAGCTCATCACCAGAGGAGTCAACCACGGGGTGCATTGTTTCTATGTGCACATCCGCGACGACGACGGGGAGCCCCTACCCGGGATCACCATCACCGATGACGGTCTCAAAGGCGGTCTCAACGGGGTGGATAACGGCCGCTTCCGCTTCGATCATGTACGGATCCCACGCGATTACCTGCTCAACCGGTATGCCGATGTCGACGCCGACGGCACCTACTCCTCGGCGATCTCCTCCCCTGGCCGCCGATTCTTCACCATGTTGGGCACTCTGGTGCAGGGGCGGGTCTCACTGAGTGGATCGGCGTCGGCGGCTGCCAAACTCGCCCTCATCGGTGCGGTGACCTACGGCAACGCCCGCCGGCAATTCCACGCGACCTCCAGCACTCAGGAAGAGGTGCTGTTGGACTATCAGCTCCACCAACGCCGGCTCATCCCCCGGCTGGCCGCCACCTTGGCGATCAGCTTCGCCCACGAGAAACTACTCGCCAAACTCGATGACGTTCTCTCCGGGCGGGACGACTCCGAGGAGAACCGCCAGGAGCTAGAAACCTTGGCTGCCGCGGTGAAACCCATCGCCACCTGGCACGCGGTGGAGACCCTGCAGGCTGCCCGCGAAGCCTGCGGTGGAGCCGGATACATGGCCGAAAACCGGCTGACCAGCCTGCGTGCGGACCTTGACATTTGGGTCACCTTCGAAGGCGATAACCACGTGCTGTTACAACTGGTGGCCAAACGCCTGTTGACCGACTATGCCGCAGAGTTCGCCGACGCCGATGTGGCCGCTATGGCGAACTATGTCGCCTCCACTGCCGGTTCCGCAGTAATGCACCGCTTCGGCCTGCGCCGGACTCTCCAGTCGGTGCAGGACACCGGGGATGAGCGCCGCAGTGCCAACTGGTTCAAACAGACCACTGTGCAGCGAAGTTTGCTCAGCTCCCGAGTCCGCCAGATGGTCGCAGACCTCGCCGGAGAGTTACGGCATGCTACCAAGCTCTCCAGCACGGAGCGGGCGGCGGTGTTCAATGCCCACCAGAGCGAGCTCATCGAGGCGGCGAAAGCCCATGCAGACCTGCTGCTGTGGGAGTCCTTCACGGAGGCGCTGAGTCAGGTCGACGACGCCGGCACCGCCGAGGTCCTCACCTGGCTGCGGGATCTCTACGCTCTGACTCGAGTGGAAGCCAACCTCAGCTGGTACCTGTGCCACGGGCGGATCTCCGCACAGCGGGCAAGGACCCTCGGTCCCTACATCAACCGGCTCCTGGCTCGACTGCGACCCCATGTGCAGGATGTCGTGGATGCCTTCGGCTACCAGCCTGAACACCTCCGCATGGAGCTGACCACAGAGGCCGAGGCACAACGGCAGCACGAAGCCGAGGAATACTACCGCCGGTTGCGCGCTTCAGCCCAGGCGCCGGTGGAGGAGAGGATCGTATTGGCTAAGCGTGCCGCGTAATGGTGACCTCGACGTCGAGCTCTGTGGTCCCACCCCCGGAGAGGATCCCCTTAAAGGGAGTGACGTCGTGGTAATCCCGGCCGCGGCCCACCAGGATGTGGTACTCCCCGGCGGGCTGGTGATTGGTGGGATCCCAGGTGTGCCACCGGCCGTCCCACCACTCCAACCAGGCGTGGGACTGTCCCTCCACCGCCGCACCGATCCCAGCCTCGGGGTTCGGGTGAATATAGCCGGAGACATAGCGGGCGGGTAGACCCAGGCTGCGCAGGGCCCCGATCGCCACGTGGGAGAGGTCCTGGCAGACCCCACGCCGCTCGGCGAACGAGGCCGCGGCGTTGTAGTGCACCCCGGTTGTGCCGGGCTGGTACTCCATCTGTTGGCGCAGCCAGGAGAACACCGCGTGCGCGGTCTGGTGCGGGGTTTTCCCCCGAGCCAGTTCCGCAGCCGCCTGGCTCAGCTCATCCCCGGGTTCGGAGAGCCGGGACTGCGGCAGGTAGTCGCTGAAGTCCTCGAAGATCTCCGATTCGCTCAGCTCGTGCCAGTCGAGCAGATCTTCGGCCTCGTGCTGCTTCTCCGTGCGGTGTACCTCAACGGTGGCGCTGGCAGTGATGGTCAGCTCATCGTGAGGGGTGTGCAGGTCAAAGACGTGCACCTTGGTGCCCCAATAATCCCGGTAGAAAGAGTCGGTGGTGGCGTGGGGGCGGATACGCAGCTCAGTGTCGAGGACCACCTGTGCGGCATCGGTCTGCGGAGTCATCCGGGCCTCGTTGTAGGAGACGGTCACCGGTTCGTCGTACCGGTAGGTGGTGACGTGTTCGACGTACAGGCGGGCCATGGTTACACCTTCTCCCCAGTCCAGGCGTGGTCGCTCGCCCGATAGAAGTACTTCGCGGTGATGGCGTCCGAGGCGCCCGAACAGGCCGCCTGGACCCGCTCAAGATGCTCGGGCAACTCCCCCATCAGATCATCGGTGTGGTGGAACTCTAAGAATGTACGCGCCTGACCCACCAGCCGGCGAGCTGCATCCATCTTCCCGGTGCGGCTGTATTCGGGATCCAGGGCGATCAAGGCGGCCTCCACCTGCCGAAGTGAGGAAACCACCGACCGGGGGAAGAGCCGATCCAGCAACAGAAACTCCACGGCGAAAGAATCCCCGAACGCCGCACGCCGACTCCGCAGAAAAGACTCATAGGCACCGGCGCAACGCAGCATATTCGCCCAGGAAAGCTTGAAGGCGTCCTCATCCCCCGTGGCGAGCATCCGCGCGGTCATATCCGCCCGCTCCAGGGACCGCCCCAAGGAGAGGAACTGCCAGGAATCATCCCGACTCATCGTAGAGTCGGCCAGGCCCTGCACCGTGGCGGTGCGTTCAATCACCCAGGTGCAAAACCGGTAGGTACCTACCACGTCCTGCCGGTGACCGGTCAGCCCGTTCCATGTAGCGTTCAGTGACTCCCACACCGGGGCGGAGACCGTTTCACGGGCGCGGCGGGCGTTCTCCCGGGCGGCAGAGAGCGCCCCGGCGATCGAGTTGGGCTGACTGAGGTCGAAGGCCAGGCGAGTCAGCAGATCTTTTAGCCCCGCGACGTCGTCGTCCTCCTCTCCGGTGGAGGCGCCCATCACGGCCAGCAGGTTAGCGGAGACGGTGCGCTGTTCATGCACCGGCAACTGGTTAAGCCGTTCGAGGTGGACATCAAGGATACGAGCGGTGCCGTCGGCGCGTTCCACATAGCGGCCAATCCAGAACAGGGACTCAGCGATACGGCTCAGCACGGGTGGCCCCCTTGGTCTTCCTGCTGGTTCCGCTGCTGTTGCTGTTCGTCGTACTCCTCGGTGAGGCGGCGAGAGGTCTCGTAGGTGCTGGGCCAGACTCTGGGAACCGTGCGACGTCGGCGTCCCCACCGCCACGGCACCGCTCGGCTGGCGGATTCCTCGGCACTGTCAGCCTCGGGGTCCATGACCCAGGTGTCTTTGGACCCGCCACCCTGGGATGAGTTGACCACCAGGGAACCTTCGGTCAGGGCCACGCGAGTCAGTCCGCCGGGCAGGACCCACACGTCTTCTCCGTCATTGATCGCAAAGGGACGCAGGTCCACGTGCCGCGGTCCGAAGGTGTCCTCAGCCAGAGTGGGAACGGTGGAGAGTTGTAACACCGGTTGGGCGATCCAACCGCGCGGGTCAGTGAGGATCTTCTGCCGCAGGGCTTCGAGCTCTTCACGTGTCGCAGCCGGCCCAATAACCAGACCCTTGCCGCCGGAGCCGTCCACAGGTTTGACCACCAGCTCCTCGAGCCGGTCCATGACCTCCTCGCGGGCCTCCGGCTCTTCCAACCGGTAGGTGTCCACATTGGGGATGATGGGTTCTTCGCCCAGGTAGTACCGGATGATCTCTGGAACGTAGGTGTAGATGAGTTTGTCATCGGCCACACCATTGCCCACTGCATTGGCGATGGTGACGTGGCCGGCGCGGGCGGCGTTGACCAGCCCGGGAACTCCCAGCATGGAGTCAGCGCGGAACTGCAGGGGGTCGAGGAAATCGTCGTCGAGACGTTTGTAGATGACATCGACCCGCTGCTGACCTTCGGTGGTGCGCATGTAGACCCGATCGCCCCGGCAGAGCAGGTCCCGGCCCTCGACCAGCTCTACCCCCATCATTCCCGCCAGCAGAGTGTGCTCAAAGTAAGCGGAGTTATACACCCCGGGGGTGAGGACCACCACGGTGGGGTCATCCACGCCTTCCGGCGCGGTTTTACGCAGGGCCGACAACAACCGACGGGGGTATTCCTCCACGGGGCGGATCCCGGCCCCAGCGAAGGCTTCGGGAAGCCCTTTGGCGATAGCGCGCCGGTTCTCCAGCACGTAGCTGACACCAGAGGGGACCCGGACGTTGTCTTCGAGCACGCGGAACTCACCGGTATCGTCACGGACCAGATCGATCCCGGAGATGTGCACCCGAACCCCACCGGGGGTGCCGAAGCCGTAAACCTCCCGGTGGAAGTGGGCACTGGTGGTGATGAGTGAGCGGGGCAGCACCCCGTCGCGGACGATCTCCATCCGGTCATAGACATCGTTGAGAAAGCACTCCAGGGCTTTGACCCGTTGCGCCACTCCCGCCGAGAGGCGATCCCACTCCCCGGCTGGGATGATCCGTGGGACAACATCGAGCGGCCACGCCCGTTCCTCGCCGGCGAAGTCGAAGGTCACCCCGCGGTCGAGGAAGGTCCGTGACATGGTCTCCGCCCGGGCGGTGACATCGGCCAGGGTCAGTGACTGCAGCACGTCGTGGACCCGCCTGTAATCCTCCCGGAGGGTGCCGTGGCGGGTGAACATCTCGTCGAAGGCAGTGGACTGCTCCATAGCCTGCGCATACCCGGCGAAGAGGTCAGCCATAGTCCTTACCTTTGCACATTGTGATGAGATAGCTCCATGACTGAGACAAATCTGACCCGTGAGGATGCTGCCCGGCGCGCTGCGGCGATCACCGTCTCCTCCTATGCCGTAGACGTCGACCTGTCCCGGGCCGCAGCGGAAGGGGCCACCACCTACCCGGTACACACCAGGGTGGAGTTATCCTTCGACGCCGCGGCCGGTGCCGGAAGTGTGCCATTTCTGGATTACATCGGTGTTTCAGTCGAAACGCTCATCATCAACGGCGAGGAACTCAACCCGGCCGAGCACGTCACCACCGGGAGGATCGCACTGCCGGGTCTGGTCGAGGGGCAAAACACGGTTGAGGTGTCTTCCACATCGAAATATTCCCGGTCCGGGGAGGGTCTGCACCGGTTCACCGACCCGCAGGACGGAGCGGTCTACCTCTACACCCAGTACGAGCCGGCCGACTGCCGCCGGGTCTTTCCCGTCTTCGATCAACCCGATCTCAAAGCCCGGTTCCGCTTCTCCATCACCGGCCCGGAGACCTGGCAACTGCGCTCCAACGGTCGGGAAGTTGCCCGTGAGGAGGTTCCCGGGCAGGCTGAAGGTCTCGACGGCGTCGGATTGGTGCGAGTGCGTTTCGCCGAGACCGAAGTGCTCTCCAGTTACATCACCGCGCTGCTGGCCGGACCCTACGTCACCGTCACCGATACCTGGACCGGTGGGGTGCCCGGTGAGGAAGCTTTCGACGTCGACCTCACTCTGCTGTGCCGGGCCGCTTTGGCCGAGCACCTCGATGCCGAGGAGATTTTCACTGTCACCAAACAGGGCTTGGACTTCTTCCACCACGAGTTCGCTTACCCCTACCCGTGGGGTCGCAGCGGCGGGGCCAACGGTAAGTACGACCAGGTTTTCGTCCCGGAGTACAACCTCGGGGCCATGGAGAACCCCGGACTGGTGACGTTCACGGAGTCCTACATCTTCGACACTGCAGCCACCGAAGCCCAGCATCAGAACCGGGCCAACACCATCCTGCATGAGATGGCGCATATGTGGTTCGGTGACCTGGTGACCATGGGCTGGTGGGACGACCTGTGGCTGAAGGAATCTTTCGCCGATTACATGGGCACTCTGGCCGTGGACGAGGCCACCGATTTCACCACGGCCTGGACGAGTTTCGCCAACAGTCGCAAGGGCTGGGCCTATGTCCAGGACCAGTTGCCCACCACTCACCCGATCGTCGCCGATATCCCGGACCTTGAAGCCGCCGACCAGAACTTCGACGGCATCACCTACGCCAAGGGCGCCAGTGTGCTGAAACAGTTGGCAGCCTATGCAGGCAAGGATGCTTTCCGGGAGGCTTCCAGGCGGTACTTCGCCCGCCACGCCTTCGGTAACGCCTCACTGACCGACTTCCTCGGAGTCTTGGAAGAGGTCACCGGACGGGATATGCACTCCTGGGCCGCCGCCTGGCTGCAAACCTCCGGGATCCCTGTGCTCAGTGTGGAGACCGACGGAACCCGGCTGGCTATCCGGCAAAGCGGCATCGACCCGACCACTGGGGAGGAGGTCGCCCGCCCGCACGTCATCGAGGTTGGGCTCTATGTGCTCGACGGTGACCAGCTAGTGCTGCACTCGTCGGTGCCAGCAGAACTGCCCGCAGATGCCGAGGGCGGTCTGACCCAGATCGACGGGCTGTGGTTGCCGGATTCGGCCGAGCCACGACTGATCCTGCCCAATGAGAAGGACCTCACCTACGCCAAGCTCAGTCTCGATGCCGACTCCGTAGCCGCGGCCTTGAGCTACCCGCTGGCCGATCCCCTGGGTCGAGCCACAGTATGGGCAGCACTATGGTCCATGGTGCGCGACGGCGAGCTTTCGGCCCGCCGTTTCGTCGACGCGGTGATGCACTTAGGTCTGCAGGTGCCTGAGGCCTCTGTGGTGACCACGCTGCTGCGTCAGGCGGATCTGGCCGCTGAACGCTACACTCCCGCCGAGCACCGCCGGGAGATTCAAACCCGGTTCGCCGCTCGGCTAGCGGAGTTCCTCACCGAGGCCGACGGCGGGGACACCCAGCGGGCAGTGGCACGTACGCTGGCCTCGTTGTCAGTGCGCCACGGCAGCCAACTGGACCTGCTGGCAGATCTACTCGATGGGCGGGCCGAGGAGTTAGGGATTGCCGGTCTCGATGTCGACGAGGAACTACGGTGGGCCTTCCTGACCGCCCTGGCCGCACACGGGCGGGTCACTGCCGACCAGCTCGACACCGCGTTGCAACAGCAGACCACCACCCGGGCGAAGATCGCCCACCGTCGGGCCAGTGCTGCCCTTCCCGATGCCCGACGGAAAGAACAGCTCCTCCAGCAAGCGTTGACAGGAACCGACGACGACGGCGCCGAACTTTCCAACGATCACCTCTCCGCGCTCATCGCCGGTTATACCGATGACCCCACGGGGCTGACATCCGGCTACGAAACGCGCTATTTCAGCGCCTTGACTCAGGTGTGGGAGGCGATGACCCAGGGCCAGGCCACCCGTGTGGTGCGCGGTCTCTTCCCCGCGGTTCAGGACCTCTCCCCCGGCCAGGACCCGGCAGACCACCCGGTGGTGGAAATGACGGCACACTGGCTGGATGAGAACCCGGGCCCCCGGGCGCTGCGGCGGATCATCCTTGAAGAACAGGACCACCTGCTCCGGGCGCTACGGGCTCAGCAGACCGCCCGCAGCCGCTGAGACCCAGCGGGGGCGGGAGGAATATCTGCTCCAGCACCGGGTCACCACGAAAATCGTTCAGCAACGGGTTCAGGCGCTGCCGAGCAGTTCTTCGCGTTCCCGTTGTTCTCGTTTGGCCCGGCGCCGGTCGTTGAGGAAGCACAGCAGGATCGCCACCCCGAAGAAGACGGTCAGTGGCGCCATGATGAGGAACATCGTCACGATCTCCCCGCCCGGTGCAGCAATGGCGGACATCACGGCGATGAGCATGACCACCCACCGCCAGGAGCGCAGGATCTGCTGGGCGGAGACCAGACCCATCATGTTGACCCCCACCAGGATGACCGGCAGAACCATGGCGATCCCGCAGGCTAGGAACAGGTGCAGCACGAAGGTGAAGTAAATATCCGGGGCGATGAAGTTGGAGGTGCCTTCCGGATTCAGTCCGAAGAAGAATCGGATCGCCTGCGGCAGCACCAAGTAGGCCAGCAAGATGCCGCTGAGGAACAGGGGCACGGAGGCGGCGATAAACCCGATGGCATAGCGCTTCTCAGTCTTCTTCAGGCCCGGCATGATGAACGCCCAGATCTGGTAGAGCCACACTGGGGAAGAGACGACGACGCCGACAAAAAGCGACATCCGGATCAGCATGTCCAGTGGCTGACCCACTGCGTTGAAGGCGATCTCGGTCATCCGACCGTCCTCGCCTCCGGAGTAGGCGAGAACCGGATCGGCGAGCAGGGAGAACATCTCGTCGTAGAGGACAAAACCCACCACGGAGCCGAGCACAACAGCTGCTGCGGCGATGATGAACCGGCGCCGCAGTTCCCGCAGGTGTTCCCGCAGGGACATCGTCCCCTCGGGATCTTTGCGCTTGCGGCGTTTCTTCTTCCTGGGCTTCTCCTCAGCCGCGGTGACCATGCTTACGTCTGGTGGTCACGCCGCGGGTCGTGGCTGCCCTCCGGTGCGGTGGGGTCGACCACCCGCCCTTCGACGGCAGTGGGGTCGGAGGCGTCGGTACCCTCGTTGCCGCCGTCGTCGCGCATCGTCTTGACCTCGGATTTAAAGATCCGCATGGACTCACCGACGGACCGTGCCAGCTTCGGCAGCTTGGGCGCACCGAAGAGCAGGAGGATGATGAGGGCGATGATCGCCCACTGCCAGCCTTGAAGTCCCATAGCACTGTTCCTTTCGTGGTCCGAACCAGTCTAGCCCAGAAGCTGTGCTGAGACTCGGCGGAGCACTTCAGTCCGCAGGGTCTCAGGGGCGAGGACCTCGATGTCACCACCGGATTCGATGACCCGGCGTATGAGGGCTTCCTCGGAGCGGAAATAGGTGGCGATCACTCGGGCGCCGTCTGATTCCCATGCCGCCCGCTGGGGGTGGAAACGCTCGGCCACGCCAGCTGCCGCCGGCGCGAAGCGCAGCACAACATCCACGGCGTCCTCAGTCCGCGGCGGGGTGGGTCGCACCGCATCGGTCAGTTCCACGTGTTCGGCCTGGCGACCACGGCGCTGGTGAGGCAACGCCTCGATGCTATCGATACGTGAGAGCAGGAAGAACCGTTCCGCCTCCGCTTGACGGCACCAGGCCCGCAAATAGGTGTCGGGACCGTCGTAGACCACCTGAACCGGTTCAATGACCCGGGATGAGTGGCGACCTTCAGCGTCGGTGTACTCGATGTGCAGGCACGTACCGTCGTGGATGGCAGAACGGGCTGCCGCCAGCACCCGCGCATCAGCCGGGGTGCGGGCCAGCGCCATCGTCTCGGCGGCCTGGCTGAGCTTCTCCGGCACGATCGCTGTGAGTTTGCGCTGCAGCGATTCCGCCGCGGCGACGATCTCATCTTCTCCGGGCGGGCACACATCAATCAGCGCCTTGAGCGCGATGAGCAGTCCGAGTGCGCCGGGTTTGGTCAATGACACCGGCCGGGACATCGCCTCCGCGGAGCGTCCTCCAGGGTCGGTGAGGGTAATGACGGGATCCTCAGCGAGATATTCGGTGCGGAACTCTTCGACCGTCAGCGGCGGCATGGGTTCGACGTCGGTGAACTCCCCGAACTGGGAGGTGAAGGTTCCAGTCTGCTGCAGGCTGAGCAGATCCCGCTGTAGCTGTTTGTCACTGATGCCGTAGCGACGCATCAGTTCGCTGGGCCGGGCCCCACCGCTGGAGAGCAGGTAGGCGGCCATATTGATGACCCGGTCGACTTTCGCCTCGGCGGCGTCGGTGATTCGCCCAGGAGTTACCGGCCGCAGCTTAGGGCGGGTCGGAGCCGGACCCTGATGAGCGGTGAACGCGCCTTCGAGCACGCTCTGCCGGGATTCGGTGTGCGGGAGCTTTTCCACCACCGCTGCGATGTCAACATCAGCGTAGTCCTGCCCGGTGGCGATGCGCTCAGCTTGCCGGCGGTCCTCTTCGTCCTGAAGTGCCAGGGAGGTGACCTTCTCCCGGATGCGGTCTAGCCGGAAAGTACGTATCTCACCGGCGTCGAGATCATGGCCAATCAGATACCAGTGCCCGCGGGCCCCGGTGCCCAGGGTGATGACCCGCCGTGTCTCAGCGTGCAATTTGCCCCGGGAGGTGTAGTCAAAGCGCACCGGCTGGCGCATGCCGATGCGAGCAATCTGCATCAGCCGTTCAATCTCCGTGTCAGAACCGATGGAGGCCTGCAGTGCCTCGGGGGACTCGTCATCGCGCGGAGGTTCGGCTCCCGGGTTCAGTGCCCAGAGAGCGTGGTCGAGCCCGCGGATATTGCTGTTGGCGAAGATCAGCTGGGCCCGGTGCAGCGCAAGCCGCTCGGCGGCAGTCAAGTGCAAATCGGCCAGCCCGTATTCCTCTGGGTCGATCCGGTACCGGTTGTCTTCCGGACTCGGTTCCGGCAAGGGGACCCCAGAGGCCCGCAGGTAGGCCTTGTCATGGCCGAATTGCCGGTCCCAGCTCTCGAAGTCCTGGCCTTCGCGGGCGGCGTCGCGGTAAAACTCGACCCGTTGTCGGATCTGCTCCTTGGTCAGTCCGGCCTGGCCGGCGTCGAGAATCGTCTTGGCCACCGATAGTGCCCGGGCCACACCAGTATCGGCGCGGACATCCTGTTTGACGTCCTCGGCCGGTTCAGACCCCACAGTGGCTCCCCCTTGGTGTGGTGGTGTTCAGCCTTTGCGCACGCTGACAAGGTCGACGACGAACAGCAGCGTTTCATTCGGGCCGATCGCTCCCCCGGCTCCGGCTTCTCCGTAGGCGAGGTGGGGCGGGATTTCCAGACGACGCCGCGCGCCCTCCTGCATGCCCATGAGGCCCTGATCCCAGCCGGGGATCACCTGCCCGACCCCGGCGGTGAAGTCCAATGGCTGGCCGCGGTTCCAGGAGGCGTCGAACTCCTCACCGGTGGACCACGCAACACCCACGTAGTGGCAGGACACCTGATCGCCGGGTTCCACAGCGGGCCCCCCGCCGGGGATGAGTTCCTCGATGACGAGTTCCTCCGGCGGGGTGTCACCGGGGAAGTCGATCTCGGGGCGGCTGCGGTCGTAATTGCGCTGGCCGAATGACATCACTCGTCCTCCTCACCGGTGTCGGCCTCATCGTCGGCGTTATCGGAGTCAGCCTCGTCCTCGGCCTCGTCATCCTCGCCGTCGGCATCCTCCTCGTCGGGAGCGTCGAGCCCGAGCATTTCTTCGAGCTCTTCGACACTCATGCCCATCTGATCGGCGAAGTCCTCGAGTTCCTCGTCCGACATATCGGTGAAGTCGGGCTGTTCAGGCTGCTGCTGCTCCGGCGGAGCCTGCTGGGCCTGGACCTCATCGAGGGTCTCCCCGTCGATCCGGTGGAAGATATCGACGACGAAAATGAGCGTCTCTCCGGCGAGTTCATGCGGCTCACCGGCCAGTTCGTCGTCGTTGTCATCGTCCTCGTCCTCTTCGGGGGCTTCCCCGTAAGCCTGTTCGGCGGGAATCACCAGCAGGACTCGGTCACCCACACGGTGGCCCGGGATGCCCTCGGTCCAGCCTTCGATGACCTGGTCTAGGGAGAACTGGGCGAAGTCAACGGGGCCCTCTTCCTCCTCACTCCAGGACTCGTCGAAGATTTCTCCGTCAGACCAACGCCATCCGCGGTATTGGACGTAGAGGTAGTCCTCGGCTTCGATCTCGTCCCCATCACCGGAGATGAGCACCTCGGAGACCAGTTCCTCCGGAGCGTCCTCATCGCCATCGTGGCCGGTGAGTTCAGGAGCCTGACCTTCGGTGCTGTCGATTTCGGGCAGCTCCCCGGACTGCTCTTCTTCTTCACCGGTGGCGTAGGGCTGTGGGTAGTGCTCGTTGATGTGCACCGCGTAGAGCTCTTCGGTGGCAGCACCGGCTTCCGGGTCAGCGGGCACGTAGAACGCCAGGTCACTGCCGACGGTCACCCCACCCATGCCGAAAGTCTCCTGGAGGGCCAGCAGTGGGTTCGGCGGGGCAGCTTCGTCCTCGTCGTCCTCCTCTGCCTCGGGGTCAGCGACCCACATCAGCTCGGAGATGGGCATGTCATAGGTGTGCTGGAGAACACCGCCCTCTTCAGGGTCCACGGCGGCGAGCTGGATCCCGACCACCTGGCCGGGCTCGATCTCATCACCGTCACCTTCATTGACCACCCGGGTGGAGTACTCGTCAGTTTCCACCGCGTCGTGGAGGAGGACTTCGGGGGCGCCATCCTCGGAATGGTTGATCTCGATCCCGGAGAGGGCATCGGTGTCACCCTGCCCCTCCCCGGCGGCGTCGCCACAGGAGGTGAGGATGAGGGCAGCGGCGGCGCTCAGCGCCAGGGTTCTGGTGGTGGTACGTGCAGTAGGCATCGCAGGGAACTGTACCGCGTCCGGCTGAACACGGCACCTCGCCGCGCACCAGATGTGTCTCAGACCATAGCCGCGGGATTCAGATCACCGGTGGGTCCTCGGTGGTGCCACCGGAGACCAGCACGTACCGATCAGTCAGCGCCGGGCAGACACCACTGCGACGGCGTTCTTCCGCACTGACTTCCCGCAGCTGGGTGCGGCGATCGCCGAGTTTGTCCAGCAGAGCCTCAACTCGCGCGTCTTCAGGGGCGAAGGGGTCTTTGACCATCACTGCTTCCAGCGGACGGTCCACCAGTTTGTGATGCACCCAGTCCACGGTGGCTTCAGCACCGAAAGCCCGAGCTGTGGAGAGGAACTCGCCGCGCACCGCCGCCCGGGTCCGCGGCGGAGTCATCATCGCCTGCCGGACGTGTTCAGCGCTGAGGATGTCAGTTGCCCGCCCCCGACGGACCAGTAGGTGAAAAAGTCCCCGCTCGGGGTTGACGTCGTGGTAGGCCATATCGAGTTGCTCGAGGCGCGGGTGGTCGTAGCCCAGACCACGGGCGTTGGCGACATCCTCGACGAGCCGTTTTTTGATCGCCCAGTCGATGTCCCGGTCAATGAGCGCGTGTTCCCCGGTCTCCACTGCGGTCAGTGTCCGCTCCCACAGTTCCAAAACGGTTTCGACGTGATCGTGGTGGGCTCCGTGTTCACGCACGAACCGCTGAGCCCGCTCAAACAGGCCGCGCTGGATCTGCACCGCGGTCATCGTCTCTCCGCCGCGGATGCGGACCTCGGCCCGTGCGGTGATGTCGTGGCTAATGTGCCGGATTGCCCCGATGGGGTTTTCCAGTTCAAAATCACCGATCGGCACACCCGCTTCAATCATGCGCAGCACCAGGTCTGTGGAGCCGTAACGCAGCAGCGACGTCGTCGTCGACATATTGGAATCACCGACGATGACGTGGAGTCGCCGGTGTGCTGCAGCATCGGCGTGGGGCTCGTCGCGGGTATTGATGATCGGCCGCGACCGAGTGGTCGCCGAGGAGATGCCCTCCCACATGTGATCCGCCCGCTGAGAGAACGCGTAGTGGGCTGGACGTTGATCGTCGCTGGGGACAACCCGTCCGGCGCCGACGAGGATCTGGCGGGTGACCAAGAACGGCAGCAAGATCCCGGAGAGCCGCCGGAAGTGGGTGGTGCGCGGAATGAGGTAGTTCTCGTGGCTGCCGTAGGAGTTCCCAGCGGAGTCCACGTTGTTCTTCAACACCCAGATCTGGCCGGTGAAGCCATCGGCGGCAATGCGCCGCTCGGCCTCCACGGCGAGGTCATGCATGATGGCTTCGCCCGCCCGGTCCTGGGCGATGAGGTCGATGAGATCAGCGCACTCGGCGGTGGCGTACTCCGGGTGGGAGCCGACGTCGAGGTAGAGCCGGGCACCATTGGGGATGAAGATGTTCGAACTGCGGCCGAAGTCCACGACCGGACGGAAGAGATAGCGGGCCAGCTCATCGGGTGGTAGGCCCCGGCCCGCGGTGGGCCGGTGAGTGATGCCGAACTCCGTTTCGACGCCGTAGACGCGACGGTCCACGCCTTATTCTCCGCCCTTCTGGACGAAACCTTTGACGAACTCTTCGGCGTTGGTCTCCAAGACGGTGTCGATCTCATCAAGCAGTGAGTCGAGTTCCTCAGCACGCTGGGTGGCTTGAGGGTTGGCCTTCAGCTGGGACTGGTCTGCCTGGTCGGCGTCGTCTGATCCGCCAGACCGGTGCGGCTGCTTCTGCGGCTGTGCTGCCATACTGCGTCTCCTTGAACCCGTCGAGAACCCGTCGAGGTATCTGCCCATGGTAGAGGTCATCGGCCGGCTGCGGTATTCCCGCAGGGTCTCCGCTGTGCCGTCCCCTCACCGGGCGCACAGAGGCCACACCGCTAGTGCCGGTGCTGTGACGTGTCGGAGCCTTCGAGTAGCTCTGCCAGCGACGAAATGAGTTCCCGCGGGGTGCCTGCGCGATGTAACACTGGTTCGGCCTCCACGCGGGAACCGGCGGTGGGCTCACTGAGGTGCAGGCGCACTGGTGGACTGGCGGGGTCCTCGCGGAGCAGGATCTGGTCCCAGGAAGCCCCCGCGACGATGTCATTGTGGTGTTCCACCAGGGTCCCGCGGAGCCAGGCCCGGGTCTCCTCCGGGGGGTGCTGGGCCGCCCAGGCGATCTGGTCGTCGGTGAAGAGCCGGCGCAGCCGCCCGGCCCGGGCCAGCTTGTAGTAGAGACCCTTATCCTCACGCAGATCGTGGTACTGCAGGTCAATCATGCCCAGCCGGGGCGAATCCCAGCTGAGCCCGTCGCGGCGGCGGTAGGACTCAATGAGCTGGAGCTTGGCGACCCAGTCCACCCGGTCTGCGGCGCGGGAGGGATCCTCACTGAGGTCGCTGAGCAACTCCTCCCAGGCTTCAAGGGTCTCAGCAGTCTCAGTGTCCGGGGCGATATGCGGCAAAGAGGGTGCGGTCAGCTGGGCCGCCCGCTGCCGGGCTGCTTCGAGGTAGACCTGCTGGATCTCCAGTGCGGTCATGGGCCCGCGGTCGGTACGCACGGTGGCGGTGAGGTCGGGGTCGTGGCTGATGGTCTTTAAGGCAGCCACCGGATCGGCCAACCGCAGGTTCGGGGCTTGTCCGGATTCGATGAGGTCTAAGACCAGGGCAGTGGTCGCCACACGCATCCAGGCGGAGTACTCGCTCATATTGGCATCACCGATGATGACGTGTAGCCGTCGCCACGAGTCGTGATGGGCGTGCGGTTCGTCCCGGGTGTTGATGATCGGCCGGCGGACCGTGGTCTCCAGGCCGACCTGTTCTTCGAAGAAATCAGCCCGCTGGCTGATCTGGTAGCCAGCGGTCTGAGCGCGTTGGCCGATGCCGACCCGTCCGGAGCCGCAGAGGATTTGTCGGGACACGAAGAACGGGATGAGCCCAGTGATGAGGTCATCGAAGGGCACTGACCGCGGAACCAGGTAGTTCTCGTGGGCGCCGTAGGAGACGGACTTGTTGTCCGTGTTGTTCTTGTACAGCAGCACTTCTGGAGCGCCGTCTTCGCGGGAAAGACGCTGGGCGGCAGTACGGGCGATCCGGTCCCCGGCGATGTCGTAGAGCACCGCCCGTTTGGCCCCGATCGTTTCTGGGGCAGAGTACTCAGGATGGGCGTGATCCACATAGAACCGGGCCCCATTGGCCAACACCAGGTTCATCAGCAACTGCGGCTGACCGGGTTTGAGCTGAAAGTAGTCTCCCCGCCAGTGGGCGGAGCCTGGAGCGTGGTCGAAGACTGAACGTTCGGCGGCGTCTGCCGGGCTGGGATCCCCACCGCTGATATTGCCGAGCACATCACGCAACGGACCGGCACCGGGTTCCTGTTCGGCCGCATAGGAGACCGCCTCGTCGGTGTCGGTCAGCTGAGTGGGGTGAGCCGCCGAGCGGGGCAACACCCAGCCTCGGGCGTCGACGAGCGGAGATTCAGACTGGTAATCCCATTCGGTTCCGGCCACCGCTCCTCCGGCCTCGGTCACGGCCGCCGCGTAGGCGTTGACCAGTTCAATACTCAACGCCACATGGGAAGCCCGTGGATTCGAGGGTGCGTGGATCCCGTACTCAGTCTCCATGCCGATGAGCCGACGCACGCTCATGTACCCACCGCCTGCCGCAGCCCCGCGGCGTCGATGAGCTTCTCCACCCGCAGCACCGGAGTGGGCGGCACCCCCTGGATTCGGGCCCATTCACTGGGATCGGCGGTGTTGACCAATTCGACCTGATCGGCGAGTTCAGCTTCAGCGGCGGCGATGAGCTGAGCCTCGGTGAGACCCTTAGCCCGGGGATCTTCATCGGCGGCCAGGAACTCTTTGATAGCGGCTTTCTTCGCCCGATCGACAATATTACTCAGCACCGCCCCGGAGATGAACTCCTCGGAACCGAAGGTCGTGGTGGACCCGTCGGCATGGATCAGCCGCAGCAGGGCCCGTGACTGCTTGTACAGGCGGGTGACCACTGCGTCGATCAGTGCCTCCCGGGCGGCCTCGGCGGAGCCGTGCTCGGCGACCAGATCGGCTCGCAACGGCACAGTGGAGGACAGGTGAATGCGCAGGATCTCTTTGGCTCCGGCCAGCCCGGGGCGCTGAACCCGGATCTTCACGTCGAGCCGTCCGGGGCGCAGGATCGCTGGATCGATCATGTCTTCCCGGTTGGAGGCACCGATGATGATGACGTTGTCCAAGGACTCCACCCCGTCGATCTCGGCCAACAGCTGCGGCACAATGGTGGTTTCCACATCAGAGGACACCCCGGAGCCACGGGTACGGAACAACGCCTCCATCTCATCGAAAAACACCACAACCGGTCGGCCGGCCGAAGCGCGCTCCCGGGCGCGAGCGAAAATGACCCGGATGTGACGTTCGGTCTCCCCCACGTATTTATTGAGTAGCTCGGGACCTTTGATATTGAGAAAACTCGCTCCCGTGGATTCCCGGTCCAAGGAAGAGGCGACCGCTTTGGCGATCATCGTCTTCCCGCAGCCCGGTGGGCCGTAGAGCAGGATTCCCTTCGGTGCGGCCAACCCGTGCTCCCGGTAGAGGTCGGCATGGAGGAACGGTAGTTCGACGGCGTCGCGGATCTGATCGATCTGCTCAGCCAGGCCGCCGATGTCCTCGTAGGAGACATCGGGTGATTCCTCCAGGACCACGTCTTCAACCTCAGAGAGCGGGACCACCTCGGTGGCTGTGCCGGTGCGTAGATCCACGACGACGGCGTCACCCAACTGGACGGGGTGCTGACGGTCTCTGCCCGGTCGGTCGGGCGAGCCGGCGTCGTCGTGCTCTTCTGCGGCACGCCGAGCAGCCTCGGAGAGTTCGACGACGCGTTCCTCTTCCCCACGAGCGATGATCACCAGGCGCCCGTCAGGCAGAACCTCTTTCACGCGGGCGATCTCCCCGGTGCGTTCAGGATCCAAAACGGCAACCACAGTGAGGTTCTCGTTGAGTAGCACCTCGGAACCTGGGATGAGCTGCTCCGGATCGATCAGCGGGGAGATCGTCACCCGCAGTTTCCGTCCGGAGTGCAGCACATCGCAGCCGGCGGCCGTGGTCGCTTCGATCTCCTTGCCCTCGGTGCGTTCACGGGCCGGACGGTAAGCGACCACTGTGGCGTAGGTAAAGGGCGGTTGCCCGTCGGACTCCAGAGCCTGTTTCAGCTCGCTGATCTGCCCACGGGTAGCCTCCAGCATCCCGGAGAGCCGTTCATTGTTGCGTCCGGCGGCACGCAGCTGGGTCTCGGTCTCCCGGTAGCGGGAGCGCAGGTCCTCGAGCTGACGGTGCGCACGTTTCAGTTGGGAACGCAAGTGCTTCAGCTGTTCTTCGGTCGCGGTGCTGGTCTCATCGGTCATCGCGGGGCACCTCCTTGGCCTTCTCGGCATTCTGCGTCGCCTGGGCGGCGGCGCGCCGGGCTTTCTTCTTCGATACCACGCGAGCCTTCAGGCTGTCTTCGGTCCAGCTCACATCCTCGTCATAAGCGGGCCAGGCGGCTTTGTCCTCCGGGGCCGGTTCGCTGGCTTTCTCGCGTTTCTTCAGCTGCAACGGGGTCTGGTTGTCAGCCAGACGCCGGGTGGAGAGCAGAAACCCGGTGTGAGCGACCATGCGGTGATCGGGACGGACCGCCAGACCGTCGAGGTGCCAGGTGCGGAGCATCGTTTCGTGGCCCTCCGGTTCGGTAAATCCTTCGGAGGCGCGGATCTGCTCAGCCAACCGACTCAGCTGGGTGACAGTCGCCACATAGCTGACCCATACTCCCCCAGGGGCCAGCATGTGTTTCACCGCCTCCAAGCACTCCCAGGGGGCGAGCATGTCCAGGACCACACGGTCCACGCTGCCGGGCTGCTGATGCTCAGGGGCTTGCTGCTGCAGGTCACCGAGCCGGATGCTCCACCCGGGGTGGGCCTCGCCGAAGAACCCTTCGACATTGCCGCGGGCGATCTCAGCGAATTCTTCCCGCCGTTCGTAGGAGGTCAGGGTGCCGGTGTCCCCCACCGCACGCAACAGGGAGATAGACAGGGCTCCGGAGCCGACGCCGGCTTCCACGACCCGAGCCCCGGGGAAAATATCAGCGACCTGGATGATCTGGGCGGAGTCCTTGGGGTAGACCACTGTGGCCCCCCGCGGCATCGAGAGCACATAGTCGTTGAGCAACGGACGCAACACCTGGTAGGGCTGGCCGGCGTCATTGGTCACCACAATGCCCTCGGGCTGCCCAATGAGCGTTTCGTGCCGCAGTACACCCTGGTGTGTGTGCCACTGGCCACCTTCGGCCAAGGTGATAGTGGACTTACGGCCCTTGGGATCGGTGAGCTGGACCCGTTCGCCGGGTTTGAGCACACCGGTACGCAGGTGAGCGCCGATGGCGCGAGCAGGTGAACTCATACGGCCGCGGGGGTCTTCGGCAACAGCTCGGTCAGCTCAGATACACCGAGACCGGCGAGGGTCTCGGCTAAGTGCCAGTCGGAGCTCTGCGGTAGCGGCGAGTAGTGCGGTACTGCCAGGGTCACCAACCCTGAAGCGGCTGCTGCAGCAGTGCCGGGTACCGAGTCCTCGATGGCGATGCACCGCTGACGCTGCAGCGGCTCCCCGGTGCGCGCGGGGTGGTCAGCAGCCATACGTTCAAAAGCAACGTGGTAGGCCTCCGGGTCGGGTTTCCCCGCGGAGACGGCGTCCCCGGTAATGGCGAACTCCAGGTGTCCCTCCGGCAGTGCGGAGAGCACTGCCTCGGTCAGCGGCCTCCAGGACATCGTCACCAGCGCGCACCGGATGCCGTGGTCATTGAGCTCGGTGAGCAGTTCTCTGGCACCTGGACGCCACGGAATACGTTCAGCACATTTGTCGATGACCCGGCCCATCAGCTGGTGGACGATCTCATCCCGAGGAAGGTCCACCCCGGCTTCCTGAAGAATCCCGGCGCTGTAGGTCAACGCCTGGCCGACCAACTGGTGAGCCTGTTGCTGGCTCCACTGCCCGCCGTGTTCGGCGACGAGTTCATATTCGGCGGCGATCCAGTACGGTTCGGTATCCACCAAGGTGCCGTCCATATCCCAGAAAACGGCCTGCAGTTCTGACATGGGACCATCGTACGCTTCCGCCGATGATGGGCTGGCGCTAGTGTGAAGAACGTGAGTTCCGATGACGTGACACCGGATTCTGAGCACCCCGACAGCCCGGCTGAGAGCATCGACCGGGCTGGGCGGTTTGCTGCCCACCTGCGCCGGCTCTCCGCCGCCGAGGGCGGGTCTCCCCGTCGCCCCACGGTGATGGTGATGGCCTTCGAGGGCTGGAATGACGCCGGTGGAGCGGCTTCCGCTGCGGTACGGGCCATCGCTCAGGCGCTGAACGCCGAAGTCGTGGAGAAGCTCACCGATGAGGAGTACTACGACTTCCAATTCTCCCGACCCAAGGTGGTGCGCAACGCGGGGCACCGAGAGATCGTCTGGCCTTCCACCACCATCTTGAAAGCCTCCCCTGCCCGCTCCGAATTCGATGTGCTCTTCGTCCACGGGGTGGAGCCCAGTTTCCGGTGGCAGTCCTACACCGCGGATTTGCTGACCAAGGCCGCCGAGTACTCCGCTGACGCAGTGGTCCTGGTGGGGGCGCTGCTGGCCGATGTGCCGCATACTCGCCCTATTCCGGCCTCGTTCTCCTCAGAGGATGAATCCGTCCGTGAGGAGCTTGATGTTGAGGAGCCCACCTATGAGGGCCCGGTGGGGATCGTGGGGGTCCTGGCCCATACCGCCTACCAGGCAGGGATTCCTTCAGTGTCCTTGTGGGCGGCCGTGCCGCACTATGTAGGGCAGGCCCCCAGCCCCAAGGCTCAATTGGCGCTGATGCGTAAATTAGAAGAAATCCTGGGAATCAGTCTGGAGACTTCCGAGGTCGCCGACGACGCGGCCGCCTGGGAACGCGGGGTCGATGAACTGGCCGAAGAGGACGCCGAAATCGCCGACTACGTCAAGCGACTAGAGGAAGCCACCGACACCACGAATCTGCCGGAGGCCTCCGGGGAAGCCATCGCGGAGGAGTTCGAACGTTACCTGCGACGTCGTCGTCCGCCCCAGGATTAACCTCATCCGGACCTCTTACCAAGGGGTGAGTTCCGCGGAGAGCTCTGAGGCTGGGCGCAGCGGGCTTGGACGCAACCGACCGCTGCGGCGTGCGGTTCCCCCCTGCTAGTGACCCGGTGAGCTCAGATCCAAGCCGAGCAGGGCATCGACGACGTCGACCACCCGCTCCCGCGCCGTGCCGGTCGCCACGTGCCCATCCGCCCAGAGATCCAGGGTGTCCAGCGCGGCCGGTGCATTGAGATTATTCGCCAGAGCCGCATGGAGTGCGTACTGGAGCTCGTCAGGCTCACCCAGCCCGGCCACGTGGTGAGGTTTCTCGCTGGGTGCCGAGGCTGCGGCGTCGTGCTCTCCACCATGGTGCTCAGGGGCTCGGGCCAAGGCGGTCTTCCACCGCTGTAGCCGAGCCTCAGCGGCGGCAAGGTCCTCGGGCGTGTAGTCCCAGTCTTCGCGCCAGTGGTGGCTCAGCAGCAGAGTCCGCACCGCCTGGGGGTCCGTCCCAGCGGCGAGCAGCTCGGAGACCAGGACGAGGTTGCCGCGGGACTTCGACATTTTCTCCCCGTGCAGCCCGACCATACCGGTGTGCATATAGTGTTCGGCCAATGGCACCCCGTCGCAAGCGGTGGCGTGGGCGGCGGAGAATTCATGGTGCGGGAACCGTAAATCGGAGCCCCCGCCCTGCAGGGTAAAGGGGGCCGGCAAGTGCCGCCGGGCGATCACCGAGCATTCGATGTGCCAGCCCGGCCGACCGGCACCTAGGCTCCCGCCATCCCACTGGGGTTCACCCGGGCGGGCAGCCCGCCACAGAAGCGGATCCAGGCTGTCACGCTTTCCTCGGCGCTGCGGGTCGCCCCCGCGGTCGGGGAAGAGCTCCTCCATGGTGGGACGGTCATAGCCACCCACGCTTCCTAGCCGCCAGGAAGTGTTCGCCTCTGCGGCGGCAATGTCGAAGTAGTAGTCGTCACCGGCGGCGTCTTCGGCTGGCACAGGGTAGGCGACCCCCAGCCGGAGGAGTTTCTCGACATCGGCGACCACTCCGGGGATCATCTCCACCGCTCCCATGTAGGTGGTCGGTGGAATGACCCGCAGAGCCTGCATATCGGCGCGGAACAGGTCGGTTTGAGACGCGGCGAGTTCTCGCCAGTCTTGCCCGGTGGCCTCGGCTCGCTCCAACAGGGGGTCGTCGATGTCGGTGACGTTTTGCACGTAGTTGACCTCCACCCCGCAGGCCAGCCAGTAGCGCACTAATACGTCGAAATGCACATAGGTGTTGGCGTGGCCCAGGTGGGTGGCGTCATAGGGGGTGATCCCACAGACGTAGAGGGAGGCCAGATTTCCGCGGGAGTTCACCGCAGTGGTGGTTCCGGTGGGGGTGTCTGTCAGTTCGAGGGTCTCCCCCAGGGAGGGGATCGCGGGCACAGCGGGGCGAGGCCAAGATTTCACGGGGTGTCAGGCGCCTCAGTCGTCGCTGGGTGCTTCATCGAGGTCGTCGTCTTCGTCCTCATCGTCGAGGACATCGTCGACGTCGTTCTCTTCATCGTAGAGATCCAGCGGAGTGACTTCACCGGTGGCGGCAAAAAGCGCGTCTTCGTAGGCCTCAAAGGCGTCAGCGATGCTGTAGAACGCGGTCTCGACGGCGGGATCGTCGTCTCCACGTCGGTTCACAGCGGCGGAGAGGTGCTCTTCGAGAGCATTCGTCAGCGCACTCAGTGCGACGCGGGGATCAGTCTTCATGAAGACAACAGTATCAACGCCGCACCCGCCGCGTCAGCACCGCGCAGAAAGACACTTACAGGGTTTTGGCGACACGCATGATCCGCCGGCGCAACCAGTACTTGCGCACCCCGCCGGTGTACAGCGCCGAGCGACGCAGTTCCCACCGCCCGTACTCGGCGGCATCGATCACCTTCCGCCGCACTTCGGCCAGGGACTCCCGTGGCTGACAGGTCACCACTAGGTACTCCCATCCGGTGCCATTGGCCTGGTGCTCGGTGTAGTGGGCGGTCAATGCTGAGGCTCCCTGCTGGTGGGCCATTCTGCCTCCTGAAGCGTCGGGGTGTGCTCCGTTGGCGCACCACCATAGCTCACCGAGTCACTGGGCGGCGAGGAACCGGTACAGTGTCCGCACTCCAAAGCGCAGTGAATCCACCGGGACCCGTTCGTCCACGCCGTGGAACATGCCGGTGAAGTCCAGTTCCGGGGGCAACTGCAAGGGGGCGAACCCATAACCGGCGATACCAAGCTGAGCCAAATGCTTATTGTCCGTTCCGCCGCCGAGCATATAAGGCAGGACTTTCGCCTCGGGATCTTCAGCGTGCAGGGCCGCAACCATCTGCTCCACCAGCGCCCCGGAGAATGGCAGCTCGATGGAGGGCCCCGCGTTCAGCAGTTCGAAGGTCACTTTTTCCCCGGCGAGTTCACGCAACACCGCCGCGACCTTCTCATCCTGCTCCGGCAGAGTGCGGGCGTCCACCAGCGCGGAGGCTTCCCCGGGGACCACGTTGTGCTTATACCCAGCCTCCAACAGTGTGGGGTTGGAGGTGTTCTGCAAGGTGGCAGCGATGAACTTCGCCGTGGACCCAGTGGCCTCCAACAGCTGCTGTGGGTTGTGCTCGTCGAAGGGAATCCCAGTGAGTTCGCTGAGCTGCTCGAACAGGGCGCGGGTGGTCTTGGTGTACTCAATGGGCCAGGTGTGGTTGCCAATCGCTGCAACCGCCTCAGCTAAGGTGACCACCGGGTTGTCCTGCTGGACGGCCGAACCGTGCCCGGCGGTACCGGTTGCGGTCATCTTGGTCCAGTGCAGACCTTTCTCTCCGGTCTGGATGAGGTAAGCACGGGTGCCAGCGATATCTGCGGAGAACCCGCCCACTTCACTGATGGCCTCGGTCGCACCGTCGAAGAGTTCTGGATGGTTCTGCACCATCCAGCCGGCCCCGTAGGTTCCGTTGTCTTCCTCATCGGCGAAGAAGGCGAAGATGATGTCACGGGTCGGCTGATGACCTTCGCGGCTCATCCGCAGGGCTGCGGCGAGGATCATCGCGTCCATGTTCTTCATGTCCACCGCGCCGCGGCCCCACACCAGGCCGTCACGGATCTCCGCGGCGAAGGGATCGACCTGCCAGTCCTCTGCTTGAGCAGGCACCACGTCGAGGTGGCCGTGGACAACCAATGCGCCGGCGTCGGGGTCCGTACCCCGCATCCGGGCCACGACGTTAGCTCGCCCCGGTGCAGATTCGTAGATCTGCGGTTCCAGTCCGGCCCGGCGCAGTGCCTCGGCCACGTATTCAGCGGCTTCCCGCTCCCCCTTGGACCGGCCCTCTCCCCAGTTTGTGGTGTCAAAACGGATGAGGTCACAGCAGAAGTCAACGACCTCAGTCTCAGCCAGCTGGGCAGGTGTCTCAGTCATAGTTCCCACTGTACTGCCGCTGGGCAGACGGACTGATGAGACTGTCGGCAACGCCCGCTCTTCGACGGGAAGAACACGACAGGCTGCCTCCGATTGCAACTTTTTGACAGCCGATCACGACTCACTGGTGTCATCATGAACAACGAGACATCCCAAGGAGTTCCCATGACTGTCCGCACAGTGACCACTCGTAAGCCCCTGATCCCCGCCGTGACTGCGGTGGCCGCGGTGACAAGCCTGACGCTGGCCGCCTGCGCCCCGGAAGAGGCCGCGCAGTTTGAAGAAGAGAACCAGAACGCAGAAGAGGCCGAAACCGTCGATGAGGGCACCGAGGATGAACCGGCTGAAGGCCAGGACACCGAAGAGAACGAGGACCCCGGTGCCGCTACCGATGAGGACGAGGCCGAGGACACCGCCGATGACTCCGATACCGGGGCGGCTTCCGGTGAAGGTGCAGTCTACGACGTCGCCGAATTCCTCGCCGAAGAGTACCCCGACGGCGTCATCGGGCAACTAGAGGATGAAGGCGCCTACTTCGAAGTGGAGATCTTCGACCCCGCTGCTGAGGTGGAGTACGAGTTCGAGCTCGACCCGGAGAGCTTCGACATCTGGGACTACGAGGAAGAATCCCTGGACGGTGACGACCGCGCCAAGGCGGAGTCGGTGGAGATCGAATTCACTGAGGCGGTGCAGATCGCTGAATCTGAAGGTGACTCGGAGTTCTACGAAGCTGATCTCGACACCGAAAACGGCGTCGTCGTCTGGGAGATCGAGCTGCGCAATGACGTGGAGGTCTACGTCGACGTCGCCACCGGTGACATTGTGAAGGTCGATAACTGACCCTCGCGGTGAGGTAACGCATCCGGCCCTGGGAGTCCTGCCGCCAGCAGAACTCCCAGGGCCATTGTGTATGCACTCGGCAGGATGGGCCGGCAGAAAGAAACAGCAGGGCCATCAGGCCTCTCGGCTCTAGATTCAAGCCGAGGGGCCTTGTCATATCCCCGAGTCGTGATGTTCTGGCAACGTAAGGTGAGAGATATGCGTAACACAGCCTTGACACCGGCTCTCTCCGTGCTGGGAGTGGCCCTACTGGTCGCCTCCTGCGCAGCGGAAGCAACTCCCGAAGATGAGAACGCCCCCGCCGCGGATGGGGCTGAGACGACCTCAGCGGCTACAGAAGACGCAGAGGAAGAGGGCGAAGGGAACTCTGAGGAGACCGAGGAATCAGACGACCCCACCAAGCGGCCTCCGGAAGTCTCCGGGGAGACGGTTGACGTCATCACCGATAACGGCGAGATGATCCATGGCCCGGTTCCAGTCGAGATATGGGTTGAGTGCGATGATCCCGAGGCGCTGGCTGAAAATGAGGGCCACGAACCTGCCGGGTGGCCGCAGGATTGGGACGGCGAAGGTGCCATGCCTGAACCGGAGTGCCACCCCGATTACATCGAAATGTTGGAGTGGGATCAGTTCGAGTCCTTCACTGCCTGCTGGGAGGGCGAACAGACAAGCCTTCCCTACAGCGTCGAACAGTTCGAAACCGAAGCTGACCTTCGCGAAGCTCTCTGGAACATGTCTCAGTCCAGGGCGGACTGGCCCGGCTATGAGGGAACCTGCGAAGAGCAAGTGGCCCAACACGAAGAGGCCGGGGGCTATGACTAGCACCACCATCTGGGCTGCCGCCGTGCTGAGACGAAAACACCCCGGGGCTCTGGTTGACCCAGAGCTGCCCAGGGTTTTCGTGCGCGGAGGGGGACTTGAACTGACCTCGACCCCCTCGCGCCGCGAATCTCGACCTAGCGTTCTGCCGCATGAAATCAACGATCTACGGCATCTGACCTGTGGATAACTCCACCGCGATACCCCGACCTACAGGTTCATTAGCACTTTCGTTAGCACTTTTCGCGGTGTGCGCGGCGCTAGGCTCCTGGCTCTCACCACTCGAGGTCAGCACCCCGTACCGGAGAAACTCTGACAGGGTTTCACTCCTCGGGAGTGGCACCGTCGTGGTGACGGGCTGGGGGTTCGCGGAGCATGAGGAACGCTCCGGCGATCGCGGCCGTGACGATGACGATGTCGGCGATGTTGCCGATGAACCAGTTGCCGTAGGCGAGGAAGTCCACGACGTGACCGCGGGCGAACCCGGGCTCACGGAAGAGCCGGTCGAAGGCGTGGGATGCGGCGGCACCCCCGAGCGCACCGATCACGATCGCCCACGCGGGTCGCTGGACGCGGAACGCGAACACGATCGCCGCGACTGTTGCGGCGGCGGCCACGACCGCGAACACCCAGGTGAAGCCTTCGCCGAAGGAGAAGGCCGCGCCGGGGTTGTATGCCAGTTGCAACCCGAGCAGGTCGCCGATCAGCGGAATGCGCTCTCCTCGGGTGAGGGCGGCTTCGGCCCACACCTTGGTGCCCTGGTCGATGGCGATGACGAGCCCGCCGAGCAGAAAGGCCCCGGCGACGAGCCGCCATCGCCGCGGGTGCGGAGATGATGGGGCCGCGGGCTCATGGCCGGTGATCGTGGGCGGCGTCATGCGATGACCTCGACGAGGCGGGAGACGACCCCGGACTCGATCAGGATGAACAGGCCCAGCCCGATGAACACCACCGGAACGAGCCAGTGCTCGACCCGCTCCAGCGTCTCGGTGACGACCTTGTGGGTTCCGATCAGGCGTCCGGCGACGCACCAGACGGCGACGAGAACGAGGAACACGACGATCATAATCGCCACGTCGGCGGGGGTGCTGGTGCGGAAGATCGGCGTGTAGAGGGCGATGTTGTCAGCCCCGTTGGCGATCGTGATCCCGGCCACGCCCCATAGCCCGACCGCGGTGATCTTGTCGTCGTCATCATCGTCGCCGTTGCGGCGCAGGCCGCGCACGAGGGTCCAGATGCCGATGCCGAGCGGGATCAATCCGAGGAAGCCCACCCATTCGTCGGGGACGATGGTCAGGCCGAGTGCGGCGATCACGCTGATCATGACCAGGGTGATGAACCCGAGGTACTGGCCCGCGACGATCTGCCACGGTCGCGGCTTCCCGCGGCTGGAGGCGAGGAACAGCACGGTGAGCACGACGATGTCGTCGATGTTGGTCGCCGCGAACAGGCCGATCGCGGATCCGATGGTCGCAAGCATCAGCTCGCCAACCGTGGAGTGCGGGTGCGGGCAGCGCGCAACCCGTTGAGGATCACGATGACCTCCGCGATCTCGTGGACCAGGACCACGACGGCGAGCCCGAGGGCCCCGAACAGGGAGAGGGGGAGCAGCGCGATGATGATCAGCAGCGACAGGACGATGTTCTGGTTCATGATGCGCCGTCCGCGGCGGGCGTGGTCGAACGCGCGCGGAATGAGGCGCAGATCGTGGCCGGTGAAGGCGACGTCGGCGGACTCGATCGCCGCGTCGGAGCCGGTCGCCCCCATCGCGATGCCGATGTCCGCGGCAGCCAGGGCCGGAGCGTCGTTGATGCCGTCACCGATCATCGCGACCGATCCCGCTTTCGACAGCTCGCCGATCGCGGTCGCCTTGTCCTCGGGGCGCAGCTCCGCGCGCACGTCGTCGATCCCAGCCTGCGCGGCGAGGGCACGCGCGGTGCGGGCGTTGTCGCCGGTGAGCATGGTCACGCCGATGCCCTGAGCGGCGAGGGTGCGCACGACCTCGGGGACTTCGGGACGCAACTCGTCACGGACACCGATCGCGGCAACAGGTGCCCCGTCGCGGTGGACGATCACGACGGTCATACCCTGCTCCTCCAAGCCCTCGACCCGGCCTGCAAGTCCGCCGGCATCGAGCCAACGAGGACTGCCGACTGTGATCCGCGCCCCGCCTGCGGTGCCTTCGATGCCGTGCCCGGCCAGTTCGGTCACATCTGTAGCCGCGGGAGCCTCCGGTGCGGCGGCGGTAATCGCTGCGGCAAGGGGGTGCGTGCTGTGCTGCTCCAGCGCTGCCGCCCAAGCCAGCGCCTGTGCGTCACCCACGCCGTCAGCGGTGAGGACCGCGGTGACGGCGGGCTCATTGCGGGTGAGGGTGCCGGTCTTGTCGACGGCAATGTGCCGGATCGTGCCGAAGCGCTCGAAGACCGCGCCGGACTTGATGATCACGCCGAACTTGCTGCCCGCGCCGATCGCGGAGACGACCGTCAACGGCACCGAGATCGCCAGCGCACACGGTGAGGCGGCGACCAGGACGACGAGCGCGCGGGTGATCCACATCTCCGGGTCGCCCAACAGCGAGCCGATGATCGCGACCAGCGCTGCGAGGATCAGCACGCCCGGAACAAGGGGACGGGCGAT
Source organism: Nesterenkonia alba DSM 19423 (assembly GCF_000421745.1). Classification (GTDB taxonomy): domain Bacteria; phylum Actinomycetota; class Actinomycetes; order Actinomycetales; family Micrococcaceae; genus Nesterenkonia; species Nesterenkonia alba. Next base: position 6,860 of record NZ_ATXP01000004.1, on the reverse strand, counting down.
CCGGTCGGCGATGCGGGCACGGTCGCCCTTCTCGGCCTGGGCCTGCTCGACCAGCCCCACGATCGTGGTCAGCGAGTTGTCGGTGCCCGCCGCGGTCGTCTCGACCTCCAAGGCGCCAGCAACGTTGATCGCGCCGGCGGAGACCTCATCGCCGGGTGCGACCTCGACCGGGATCGACTCGCCGGTGATCGCCGAGGTGTCCAGGCTCGACTGGCCCGCCCGGACGACGCCGTCGGTCGCGATCCTCTCCCCGGGACGCACCAGCATCACCTGCCCGACCGTGAGGTCCTTCGCGGCGACATCCACCGACTCCCCGTCACGCAGCACCGTCGCGGTCTCCGGCACAAGCTTCAGCAGCGCCCGCAGGCCCCCGCGGGCCCGGTCCATCGCCTTGTCCTCCAGCGCCTCAGCGATCGAGTACAGGAACGCCAGCGCCGCCGCTTCCTCGACGTAGCCGAGGATGACCGCCCCGAGCGCGCTGATCGTCATCAGCAGCCCGATCCCGAGCTTGCCCTTCGTGAAAAGATTCCGGATCGCGCCGGGCGTGAACGTCGACGCCCCCAGCAGCAGACCGATCCAGAACAGCACCAGAGCCGGGGTGTCCGCTCCCGCCCACTCGGTAATCAGGCCGGCGAGAAACGCGACACCGGAGAACACCGGCATCAAGATCCCGCGGTCCCTCCACCACGGACGCGCTACCTCCTCAGCCTCGCCGACGGATGTCATGGTCGGCTCGTCGCAGCCGCACGCCGCGCTCACGCGTCCGCCCCCGCTGCGCAGCAGCCCGGCACCGTGCACGCCGCGTCCACGCACGGAGCGTGCTCGTCCACAGCCAGCGTCACATCCACCAGCGCCACGAGCGCCGCCGCTAGATGCGGATCAGCGATCTCGTATCGCGTCTGCCTGCCCTCAGGCTCCGCAACCACAATCCCACAGTCGCGCAGACACGTCAGATGGTTCGAGACATTCGAACGGGTCAGCTCCAATTCACGGGACAGCACCGCGGGGTAGCTCGGAGCATCAAGCAGGGACATCAGGATCCGGGAACGCGTCGGGTCTGCCATGGCCCGGCCCAGCCGGTTCATGACATCGAGGCGTGCAGCAATGGTCAGCATGCACTGAACTATACAGTCAATACTGACATGATGGCAACTCGTCGATTCGAGCACGGGCCTGCGGATTGCGACACTACACCGGTCCAGGCACTTGTCGCGGATAGCACCGCGCAGCTTCGTGATTGGTTCGACATGGGGAGTCTCGCCACCGTTTAGCTGATGCCCGAGTAGGCGTGCAGACCTTTGAATAGGAGGTTGACGATCGTGAAGTTGAAGAGCACCGCGGCGAACCCGATAAGCGACAGCCAGGCGGACTTCGTGCCGCGCCAGCCGCGCGTAGCGCGGGCGTGGATGTAGCCTGCGTATAGCACCCAGATGACGAACGTCCAGACCTCTTTGACGTCAAAGCCCCAGTAGCGTCCCCATGACTCGTTCGCCCAGATTGCCCCGGCGATGAGGGTGAACGTCCAGAAGATGAACCCGAGGATCGCGAAGCGGTAGGCGAGGGTCTCCAGTGCCTCGGAGTTCGGGAGCGTGCGGAGGTAGCCGCGGCCGAGACCGGCGAGACCCGCGCCCCGCGCCCGTTGTCGTTCCCGCCGTGCCTGCAGCAGTTGCATGGTGGAGAGTCCTGCTGCGATGGCGAACAGCGCGGTCGCGAGCGATGCGACGAAGACGTGGATGATAAGCCAGATGCTCTTGAGCGGATCCATCAGAGGCGTCACCTCGACGTAGAAGGACATCGCAGATCCGCCGAGGAAGAACACGACCATGCCCGCGATGAACACCCCCAGAAACCGCAGGTCGAACCAGCGCAGGGCCGCCAGGTAGACGGCGATGATCAGCAGGGTTCCGATGAGCGCGAATTCGTACATGTTCGCCCATGGCACCCGCTCGGCCGCCACGCCGCGCGTGATCGTTGCGGCGAGGTGGAGAGTGAAGCCGAGCCCGGTGAACGCGATGGCGAGGCGCGCCCAGTATCGGCGAGACCGCTACGACGCCGGCATTCGCAGGCTCGGTTCAGCCGGTTCGCGGGCGGGCGGCGCGGAGCTCGCCCCCGCACCCACGAGCACCGTCTCGCGCTGCTTGGTGGGGGCGAGGGATGCGCGCTGCGAGAGGTCGTAGGCGAAGGCGATGAACGCGAGTACATACAGCGTGATCGCGGACCAGACGGCGATCACGGAGAACTCGTCGAGTGCAGCCTGCAGTTCGAGATCCACGGCTATCCCTCGCTTTCCGCGATCGCCGCGTCGAGTGCGTCGGTGATGTCGTTGACTGACTGGGGTTGGAGCAATTCGCCGTTGAGGAAGAAGGTGGGGGTGCCCTGCACGCCGAGCGAGAGGCCGGCGTTGTGATCTTCCTCGACCCGCTGCTGAGTCGCGGGGTCGGCAACGGCCTGGTCGTAGGCCTGCATGTCGAGCCCGAGCTCTTCGGCGTAGCCGCGGATCTTGTCGGCCTGGGACTCCTGCTGCTCCGCCCACTCGGGCTGAGACTCGAAGAGTTTGCGGTACATCGCCTCGAACTTCCCCTGCTGGGCGGCGGCTTCGGCCGCCAGCGCCGCGTTCATCGAGTTCGCGTGGTTGGTGTTGAAGTAGCGAGCGACGTAGGTCATCTCGCCGTCGTACTGCTTCCGGATGTCCTCGATCACCGGGTAGACGGCCCCGCACGCTTCGCATTCGAAGTCGAGGAACTCGACGAGCACCGGCGCCCCCTCCCCGGCATCGTCGAGGACATGCGAGTTCTCCTGCACCAACGACACCGTGGCCTTCCCCGCGCTGTCCGGTGCCCCTTCAGGCACCGCGCGCTCGGGCCGGTTCAGCAGCGTGACGAGGATGATGATCAGGAAGACCAGCAGGAGCGTGGGGATCGTGATCAGCGCGGCCTTCATCGAGGTGCTGATCTTCTTCTTGGGTTTCTGGACGATGTGCTGGGTCATGGGGTTCCCTTCTTGAAAAGCGGTGACGGCGACTGCTCGGCGATCATCGAGAGGTGGGTCTCGCTGAACTGTGTGACGGCGCGTTCGAGGCCGGGATCCTCGCCGCGGGCGAGGCCCGCGTATTCGATCCGGAGCTTGCGGTCGCCAATGGCGGGGGTGATGAGGGAGGCTTTCACCCAGAGCCGTCGGCGCGGGACGAGGAGCCCGGTGATGAGCCCCGCTGTTGCGAGGATCGAGAAGATGAGCACCCAAGTGGCGCCGGTGTCGCGTTGGATCTGCAGCGAGACGAATCGTTTCACCGGCTCATCGGCGCCCTCGGTCGCGGTGAGGTCCTCGAAGGTGATGGTGCCCATCCCATCCGGGAGGTCAGCGGTATCGCCGGGCGTGAGCTCGATCGAGTCGACGCCCGTGTCCCCGCCGGTAATCTGAGTCATGGATTCGGTGTCGAGCTGGTAGACGGAGCGCGGGGTGCCGTCGTCGATGCCGAGATCGCCGGTGAAGACGTTGAACGTGACGCGCGGGTTGATGAGGTCGGGGTACACCGAATAGGACGCCCCGCTTTCCAGCGTGCTCTGAGTCGGATAGAGGAACCCGATGAGCCCGACCTGCTCGGGCAGCCCGTCGGGGACTTTCACCACCCCGAGCGACGTCATGGCAGAGTCCTGCGGGAGGAATGGCTGCGGCTCCTGGTAGACGATATCGCCTTGCGCGTTGCGGATCGTGATCAACGGTGCATACCCGTTTCCGAGCAGGTAGACCCGATCGCCGTCCACGGTGATGGGAGCGTTGACGCGCACCGTCTCAGCCCGGGTCTCCTCGCTGCCGGGCTCTCGAAAGGTGAGATGCGCGGCGAAATTCCCCGCCTGCCCCGCACCAGGCCTGCCGGGTTCAACGTACTCGACATCGAACCCGTCGAGGGTCATCGCGTAGGGAGTGAGCGAGTCCCTGTCGAAGAAGCGGCCCGGAGCGAAGGAAGAGTAGGCGCTCTCAGCATTCACGAAAGTGGTGCCGGCGACGATGACACGGTCGCCGGTGTAGTTGAGTCCGCTGCTGAGGAGGACAGTTACGAGTACACCGACCAGGGCGGAGTGGAAGACGAGGTTGCCCGTCTCGCGCAAGTGTCCGCGTTCAGCGGACACCGACCAGGTCTTTGCGTTATCGTAGCGGGCCGTGCGGTATCCGCGGTGACGCAGCTCGGTGGCCGCGATCGTGATCGCCTGCTCGATATCCGCGTCCGAGGTACGCCCCTCGACCAGATGCAGTTCGTGGGAGGAATGGGCGGCCATCCGCTCCAGGCGCGCTGGCGTCTTCGGCGCTGGAGAGCGCAACGCTTTCGCGTGGTGTTTGATCCTCGGGATGATGCACCCGATGAGAGAGACGAACAGCAACAGGTATATAGCGGAGAACCAGGCCGAGTTGTAGACGTCGAACAGCTGGAAGTTGTCGATCACGGGAGCGAGCTCGGGGTTGTCATCGTAATACTGGACGACACCGTTCGGGTCGGCCTGTCGTTGCGGGAACAGCGATCCGGGAATCGCGGCGACGGCCATGAGTAGGAGCAGCATCAGCGCGGTGCGCATGTTGGTGAGCTGCCGCCAGGCCCAGCGCAGCCAGGCGCGCCAGCCGAGACCACTTTCGGGAGCACCCCGCTCGACCGAGTCGACGTGGTCGCTCGGTCGTGCCGGCAGGGTGTCCGATTCAGAGCGGGAGTTGGACATTCGCCATCACCCCCTGCAAGGACGACATCAGCCGCGTCCAGAGCCCGGTCACCATGAGCAGTCCGAGCAGTACCAGCACAACGCCGCCCGCGATGTTGATACCCCGAATGTGACGGCGCAGGAACGTCATCGACCGGGCCGCCCAGCCCAGACCGAGCGCGAGGAGAACAAAGGGAATGCCGAGACCCAGCGAGTAGGAGACGCCGAGAACGCCGGCCCGGATCGGGTCGCCGAGGTTCCAGGAGACGGAGAGGATGGCGGCGAGGGTCGGCCCGATGCATGGAGTCCAGCCGATGCCGAGCGCGAGGCCGAGCAGGGGGGCTCCGGCGAGTCCGAGGCGTGCACGGAAGCGCGGGCGGATCGTGCGCTGCGCCCGACGGGAGCCTGTCAACTTCTCTGTGTAAGTGCGCTGGTCAGGTGGGGTTACAGGTAGGGGTTGATTCGCTCGGGGTAGGCGAGTGCGAGCTGGGCCAGGGCTTGTTTCCAGTTCGTGGTGACCTGGCCCTGGACGAGCCGGCCGGAGGCTCTGCGCTTGTTGGCCGGTAGGCCGCGTTCCTTCGCCCGTTCGCGGGCGCGTTTGTCCTCGATGTTGCAGATCGCCAGCCACAGCAGCTTGCGCACCGCGTCGTCAGACGGGAAGTGTCCGCGATTCTTGGTCACCTTGCGCAGCTGGTAGTTCAGCGATTCGATCGAGTTTGTGGTGTAGATGACCCGGCGCAGCTCGGGCGGGAACGCCAGGAACGGTGTGAACCGCTCCCAGGCCGCTTTCCACGTCGCCACCGCGTGCGGGTACTTCGCCCCGAGGGGTGAGGCCTCGAACGCCGCCAGCGCCTGCTCGGCAGCCTCGGCGTTCGCTGCGGTGTAGATCGGGCGCAGCGCCGCGGTGACGGCCTTGCGGTCGGAGTAGGACACGAACCGCATGGACGAGCGGATCAGGTGCACCACGCAGGTCTGCACGAGGCTGTCGGGCCAGGTCGCCTCGATCGCCTCGGGGAACCCTTTGAGCCCGTCGCAGCACACGATCAGCACATCACGGATCCCGCGGTTGGCGAGCTCGGCGCACACGCTCGCCCAGAACTTCGCGCCCTCGGTGTTCTCGATCCAGATGCCCAGCACGTGCTTGACGCCGTCCATGTCGACCCCGACGGCGATGTGCGCGGCCTTGTTGCGCACGTGCGCCCCCTCGCGGACCTTGACCACGATCGCATCGAGGTAGATGACGGGGTAGAACGCCTCCAGCGGCCGGTTCTGCCAGGCCATGACCTCATCGAGGATCTCGTCGATGACGTTGCTGATCGTCTCGTGGGACAACTCGGTGCCGACCGTCGAAGCGAGGTGGTGCTCGATGTCGCGGACCGTCATCCCCCCGGCGTAGAGGCTGATGATCATCTCATCCAGCCCGCCCAGGCGGCGGGCGCCCTTGGGCACGAGCATCGGGGTGAACGTCCCGTCGCGGTCGCGCGGCACGTCCAGGGCCACGTCACCGACCTCGGTGGCGACCGTCTTCGGCGTCGTGCCGTTGCGCGAGTTCGGGAAGTACTTCGCTTCCGGGTCGCCCTTGTCGTAACCGAGGTGGTCGGACAGCTCGGCGGCCAGCCCGCGCTCGAGCGCGGCCTTGATCATCGCCGGCAGCATCCCACCATCACCGGTCAGCTGCACCTCGCCGGCATCGATCTTGGCGAACAACCCGTCCAAAGCGCCCGATGCCACCAGATCGGCAGCCATCGCCGCCGTCGCGTCCTTCTTCTCGTCCGTCACAGACACACATGCTCCTCTCGAAAGGCCCACCACCAGGCCTTACACAGAGAAGTTGACACCCGTTAGCTTCTAGGGGCACCAGTTTTCCGGCAGGATAAGTGGTGTTGTCCGGTCCGGCTTCTGGGCATGATCGTTTGCCCCCAGTCATGTGATGATCCGGGGGGTGTTGTCACCCAGGAGCTGGTCACGGGCGGATCGTGGATCGCTGATAGAGGCACGACAGTCCCAGTGTTGAGGGCTTGTTTTCTAACGTGGATGCCGAGCATGAACCGCCCACCGACTCCACCCCAGGGCCTGGGGCTGGCAGGGCTGGGCAGCTGGCTGCCCAGGCGCCCCGTTCTGGGTGGTGACAGGACTCCACAATTGATGAGGAGAAGCTCGTGGCCTGGAACCTTC
>NZ_ATXP01000003.1 GCF_000421745.1 Nesterenkonia alba DSM 19423 | reverse complement strand
AGCTTTCTCAAGCTCTGCCTCGGCCAGCAGTCGTTTGAGCCGGTCATTCTGCTTCTGGAGCTCTTTGAGTCGCTTGGCGTCCTCGGCCTTGAGCCCGCCGTATTGGTTCTTCCACCGGTAGTAGGTGCCCTCAGTAACTCCGAGTTCCCGGGCAACCGCGGCGACATCATGGCCTTGGGCCAGCATCTTCTCAGCCTCACCGAGCTTGCGGATGATCTGCTCCGGGGAGTGCCGCTTCCTCTTCGCTGTCATGGTTACACCAGTCTTCCTCCCGCCAAGAGCGGGCGCCAGTGCAACTCACATAACTACTGGACCGAAATCAAGGGGTCACTCCAGAAGGTCACCTCAGCCGCGGTAGTAGCGAGCTCGTCGTCGCCATCGAGGAACAGTACATAGGGGGATTGGGCAGCCATAATGCCTGCACGGCGCGCTTGAAAAGCTGAGAGATTCGTCTGCTGGCGGATCAGGTGGATGCGAGAATCGTGACGCTGATAGCTCTCAATGACCGAGACCGTGCTGTCGGTAGAGGCATCGTCAACGCAGATGATTTCGATATCCTCAAGAGTCTGGTTGATGCAACTGTCGAGCGCGCGCCCAACGAACTCCTCGTCGTTGAACACAGGGATGACGATAGAGACTCGTGGCACGGAACTCCTCGAACTAGACGCGGAACCATCACGCAAGCGTGCCATCACACTATCAACCTCAGAGATTTCCCTAGACTTTATGGCCTTCGCATTCCTCTGTGACTGACGCAGAGTCGAGACGATGTCTATTGCCGTCGAACTTCCCTCAAGTCAGATTGCGTACGGTTCCGCGGCCTTGGACCGGTGGATCACGTCAGCGGAGCCGCGCTGGAGGAGAACCGGCTCACCGCCGAAGCGTCGCGGTACATTGGAACGGTGAAACTATCGGGGGAACTTTTGCTGCGAGGAAGACTGCTCGAGCACTATCTCCACAATGCAGGGGACTATGACGCTGGGCTGGAACGGACAGCGCTGCGCAGCGAGTCCACGCACATGCGTGAGCTACTCGCCCATGACACCAGCCACGGCACCCTCTCCAATACTGAGCTCCGCGAAGCTGTGCTCAACGGAACGCTCAGCCCCTACAGCGTGGACCCGGAAGCCCTGGGAAGGCTGGCCTACGTCACGGCCCTACAGGACATCTACCCCGAGGACGGCGACGTCGCCACCGCGATGCTCGAACTCCTCAGCACAGAATTTCACCGGACCGTTCCAGGCCGGCGTTACAACAAGCTCTTAGCCGACCTCTACTTCGAACAACGACGTTTCGACGACCTCGACACCCTCCTGGCCGAACGCCCCGACATCCAACGGAACTTCTTCGGCTACATCGGAGTCGACGTTCACAGCCCCTTCGTGAGAGGGCACAAGAGTCACGCCCACTACCAACGATGGCTCGAAGGATTCAACCGGCCCTTCCGCAGCCACAACCTGGTGCCACTACACCTTCGAGACGGTGACGAAGTCCCCTTCAACCGGCTGACCACCCCTCCACTCCACGGACCCCAGCCAGAGGGCCCGCTGGTAACGGTCATCATGACCAGCTACAAACCCATACGGGACGACATCCTGGCCTCCGCGCGGTCCATCCTCGACCAAAGCTGGCAAAACCTAGAACTGCTCGTCGTCGACGACGCATCCGGGGAAAAATACGCACCCATCCTCGACGAACTCGAGGCCCTAGACCCCCGATTGCGCGTCATCCGCCTGACCAGCAACGGCGGCACCTACGCCGCCCGCAACGTGGGGATCGACCACGCCCAAGGCAGCTACATCACCGGTCAAGACGCCGACGACTGGTCCCACCCCCAACGGATCGAAACCCAAGTCAACTACCTACAGCGCAACCCCCGCCGCCCCGGCAACCAGGTCTACACCGTCAATATGACCGAAGACCTCGTCCGCATCCGCCGCGGATACAGCCCCTTCATCCCCTCCGCACCCACACTCATGGCGCGAACCCACATCATGAAAGAACTCGGCGGCTACATTCCCGCCCGCAAAGCCAGCGACAACGAACTGCGCGACCGGGTCTCCGCCTACTCCACCGCCACGGGGGGAGCAGAGGTCTACGCCATCGCCGAACCACTGATCTTCATGCGCATCCTGCCCAACTCGCTCTCACGCAGCGACTTCCGGCCCGGCTGGCAACACCCCGCTCGCCGCGCCTTCTGGAGCGCCTATAAAACGTGGCACGCCACCGCCAATCCCCAGCAGTTGCGCCGTTCAGCACACCACACAGACCCCATCTACATCCCACCGCGCTTCACCTCCCCACCGGAGAAGACCACAGCCCTCGACGTTGTCGTGGTAGCCGACTGGTGCGAATACGGCGAAACCCAAGCCGCGGCCATCGAAGAAATCCGGCACCTGACCACCACGGGGCGACGAGTCGGCATCCTCCACCTCGAAAACGCCATCCACCTCTCCCAGTACGCCCGGGTCTACTGCGAACCCATCGAAGAATTCATCCGCAACGGAGAAGTCACCCATGTGCTAGCCGACGAAGACTTCCACGACGTCGACACAGTGCTCGTCCGCCAACCGGAATTGCTGCAGTTCATGCCGCACCATCCAGCAGCATTCCGTCCTCGGCAGGTGATCGCCGTGGCCGACAAAGCACCAGCCGAGCCCACCGGCTTCAGCGTCTACTACCTGCCTGCAGAATGCGCCGCCCACGGTGCGGAATTCTTCGGAACCCGACCGCACTGGGTCGCCACCTCCGCTGAGGCCCGCACACAGCTGGAAAAATACCTCCCCCCCAACGAGATCAGCGGACACACCTACCACACGGTCTTCAGTGCGGAACGATGGGTCACCCCGCGGCGTCGCCCCCGTAACACCAGACCGGTGATCGGACGCTGGGCCGGAGAATCCGCAACCCACTGGCCCACCACAGCAGAGACCATCAGCACCCTATGGCCCACCGACGGGCGCTACGACATCCGCTTCTACGGAGACCCCAGCTACCTACTGCGCCTGCTCGGATACAAACGCCTCCCCGCCGCCTGGCTCAGCTTCCGCCAGCAGGACATCACCCGAGAGACCTACTACCGCAGCCTCGACTTCTTTGTGCACTACCCCCAACCCGCCACCGCCGAACGAGCAGAACTCCCCGTGCTCGAAGCCATGGCCGCCGGATGCCTGGTCATCCTGCCCCCCGGGTTCTCCCCGGTATACGGAGACGCCGCACTCTACGCCTCACCCGAGCAGGTGCACAAAACGATCACCGAACACACCGAAGACACGCAGCGGTACCTCGCCCAATCACGGCGAGGTGTGGAGTTCGCCGCCCACTACGGCACCGGCGGATATGGTGAGCTGATGAACACGCTGCTGGGCGCCCCGGCAGCCGATGCACACCCCCGCACCCAGGAGGCACCGACCTCATGAAAGGTCTCTCCACCAAACAGCTCGGCGTCCTCGCTCTCTGCGCGCTCGCTTTGGCTCTCACCCTGGTGGCCGCACTGCTGAAGCAGTGGCAGCTCGCCGCACTAGCCGGCGTCGCCGCATTCGGCATCTTTGTGGTGTTCACCGCCTTCACCCTGGCCGCAATGACCCACACCCTGGAGACCATGCGCAAACGCCTGGTGGACATTGACACCTCCACCCGGTCCGCTCTGGCCTCCTCCCGGCGCATCGACCACCGCACCGCCGACCGGTTCAAAGCACTGGACGCCACCGAAGCTCGGATCGAAGCAGCCGAACGTCGCCTACTCGCCACCCTCGAATCCCACCGATTCGCCCTCGAAGACGACGTCGCAGAGGTCAAAGAACAGTTTGAAACCCTTCGCCGCCGCGACTGAGATCAGCGCACCTCTGCGAAGCACACGATAGAAGGACCTCATGGCAGCAGAAGAAGACCAGCTCACGCCCGAAGAGCTCGTCGACCTCGTCCACCACACCGACGAACAGATGCGGCGCACCCTCGGGCGCATGCTCGCACCCCGAGCCCGGCGTGAAGGGGGAGAAGAGCACATCGAACAACTCCGGCAACTCTTGGCCGTAGCCTCCCCCCACCACGTCAAAGACGTCATGCTGCACCGGATGCGCCAAGAAAAACTCTACGTAGGGCGCGGACTGTCCTTCATGGGACACATCGTGGCCAAAACTGAAGTTGCACGGTTGGGGGGACGACTACCCGCACGCTCTCTTACGGATAAGCAGCCGGGATTCGAATTCATCGACACCCTCGGGATGCGCAGGCCCGCTACCGACGGAGTAAGCCGGCCCTTTGCTGAGGTGGAGATCACCCCCGGCACCGTCATCAAACCCGCACGCGGCTCAGGTTCCAAAGGGTGCTACCTAGTATTCGACACAGACGAGATCTTCCACGCCAAAGACGGTAAGAAATTCACCACCCGTGAAGACCTCCAAACCCACGCGTACGCCATCCTCAGAGACCGCTCCTCAGCCACCAGCGCCAAAAAAGACGAGTGGACCACCGAAGAACTCATCCTCAGCGACCGGGAAACACGGGCCCCCGCCATCGACCTGAAATTCTGGAGCTTCTACGGAGAAATCGCATTCGTCTCCGAAATCAACCGGTACCCCGAAACCCGATGGGACTTCTGGAGCCCAGAAGGAGAACGCATCGAAGCCCCCGGTGGGTGGAAAGTAACCCGCCACGAAGGACTCGGCTTTACCCCCGAGGACCTCGAGATCGCCAAGAAAATCAGCCTGGCCATCCCTTACCCCTTCATGCGGATCGACATGCTCCGCGGGGACGGGGAACTCGTCTTCGGTGAATTCACCCCCCGGCCCGGCAGCTCCAACGTGCTCACCCCAGAATGGGACCGCCGCATGGGGGAGATGTGGGGACTGGCCGAAAACCGCATCCAGCAAGACCTGCTGGCCGGCAAAGAGTTCACCGAATACAAGCAGTTCATGCGCGAGCTGAAGAAGAAACGCCGAGCAGCGCGACGCAAAGCCGCCAAGAGCACAACCGAAGCCAAGAACTAAGTCTTAAGAATTCGGCGTCATACGCTCCATGATGGCCCGGTTCGGGAACCGCTGGGTGCCGAACGCCGGATAACGGAAAGGCTCCAAGTCCGCAGCCGGATCCAGCGTGGCCACCACACTGCCCTCAGCCGAATTCACCGACGGCGTGAGGATATCCACCGCCGTGGCGCTCAGCCCCGGGAAAGCCCACATAGCGTCCACCGCTAAGGCCTGAAGATCCTCTGACACGATATCGAGGACATCGAAGGTCCACGCCGGAGTCTCCCGGGACGGGGGAGTGTCCGCGAGCAGATGTATTTCCCCCTGGCGGAGCACCGACTCCGGGTGAAGATTCAGAGACTCGATGATCTGCCCGGCGGTGCGCTCCTCAGCCGGATTCAAGTACTGGCAACTGGCATAGCGAGCCAGCTCAGCCTCCACCAGGTCCAGCAAGGGCGTCTGACCGTCACCCCGGACATACAAGGGAAGGCGGACGATAGCTGCCACCACGTCCTCACCCACCACATAGGCCCGCAGCAACAATGCGGGGTAATGGGCCTCCACCTCGATCTGTTGCTTCAGTGTGGGTAATGAACTGCTCTTCTCCGCCAGCACCTGCCACGCCTGAGAAAGCTCCCGGGCGGTGCGGAGATTGTGCTCCTCGGAGCGGAGCTTGGGGGTAGAAATGCTCAAAGTGACCGGGGAACCCAGCTGCTGGAAATAGGCCTGGGCGGCGGTCTCCTGGGTCACATGGAAAGACTTGCCGGCCAGGTGCGGCACGCCAGAGGCGGCCAGGCAGCCGCGGCGCAGGTTCGGTGAACGAGTGGTCTGATACGCCTGGTGACTGGCCAATGTGGTGAGCTTGCCATAAATGCCGCCCACCGTCGTCGTACTGTTGGCCGAGAGTGAATACATGGTGGCACGGGTATAACCGATCTTCTTGATGCCCAGCTTCTGGCGCCGTGCTGAATCCAGCAGCAGTTTGGTGTGATTCTTGGTGCTGCTCCACTGGTTGAGGTTGCCGCGCTTGGGTTCTGCCACCGTGCGGACGAAGTCCTCCACCAGTGCCCGGCCATCACGAACGGGACGGTCTTCTGCGGGCGACGCTGCGGCGGATGTCATGTGTCTAGAGTAAGGCCCCATCGTCAAGCACATCTGAGATCGAATATTTGTTCGAATAAGGTGTAGGAGCGTCGAATTGGTATGCGATGGGTGTGGACAATTCACGAAGTAAGAAGTCGCCAGAGAATCAAGTACTAACGCCCGAGGCGAGTCGTTGGCAGGGACCTCCGGAACAGGATCGGCACGAGCTTCCTCCCGTGATGTGGAGCTTAGGCACTGAGCCGGACCTTGCCGTGGTTTTGATTCAGGTACATCACCGAGTCACGTGGGAATTAGTGCACTACGCGGTGGAGTTGAAGCATCATGACTCGGTGGTGGCCAGGATTGATACCAGTCATCAAGAAGTGCATCGTCATCAGTTCTACAGGAACCCCGGGCGGCAGCAGGCGCGGGTAGTGATCCGTGAGATACGATCTCAGCAAGACGTGGAAGACACCTTCGCCAGCTCTGTGGACGAAATCGTCGAAAACGCAGAGCAGTACTACGGGAGGTGGAAATATGGGAACTGAACGTGAAGTAAACAAAAATTATCAGCGGCAGGCGCTTAGTAAGGCTCTGCTGAAGGATTTTGCGCGTATCCGCCCGCAGCCAGAACTTCCGTTTGTCACTGCTACTGGGGAGTCCCCAGTCATAGTGGCGCTAGGAGAAGACCTCTGCAGTCAAGTGATCGCGCGCGCCTCCCGTACTGGAGGCGCGAACGTCTTTGTCCTCCACCGAGGTTCCGTCAAATTACTCGCGTTGGAGCCAACGGCCCCAGGCGAGCTCCCACCAGAGGGCCCCCTGGAGCGGGTTGTAGCTGTGCATGAAGACATTCGCATGGATATGCTTTTGGACTCTTTGCTGATGCACCCCGGTCAGGAGGCAAATATCCGCATCACGAGTGGTGCTTCATGGATCGTTCCTCATCCCCAACGCCTAGAACCTGCATAAGGAAGTTGTGTGAGTCACGAAGTAGATGAGTTAGTCATTATTCCGGCGCGGTATAAGTCCTCACGACTGCCGGGCAAACCACTGGTAGACCTGGCGGGCAAACCGATGATTATCCGCACCGCCGAACGATGCTTCGAGGTCATGGACCGCGACCAGGTCATCGTCGCCACCGACGACGACCGCATCGCCCAAGCCTGCCGTGAATACAACGTGCGCTACGAAATGACCGGCGATCACCCCACCGGTGGTGACCGGGTGGCAGAAGTCGCCGCCCGCCTACCCGCCAAGACCTACATCAACGTCCAAGGCGATGAACCCGTCTTCAACCCCGAAGACCTGCGGATCATCCTGGAAGCAGCACGCGCCGACCGGAGCAAAACCTACATCGGCTACTGCGAGATGACTGAAGAACAGTGGCACGACTCCAAATACATCAAACTGCTCTTCGGGTTGAACAACCAGCTCATCTACATCGGCAGGGCACCCGTGCCCGGATCCCACGACGGCGCCTACCGCTTCGCCTACCGTCAGGTCTGCGTCTACGCCTACCCTCCCGAAGACCTCCAAGCCTTCGCCGCCCCCGGGGAGCGCACACCCCTGGAATCCGTCGAGGACAATGAGGTCATGCGGTTCCTAGAACTCGGCCTGCCGGTAGAAGTCCTCAAAATGTCCGATGATTCCATGCCCGTAGACCGGCCCGACGACATCCCCAAAGTCACCGCACGCCTCCACGAACTCGGCCTCACGTAAACGAGTGACAATCTTTGTGTGTTGCCGGGATGCTGTGGCAGCGTTCCACACAGCCACCTAAGGAGAGAGATGGGGCAGGTTCCGTGGGCACGTGCCGCGGCAGGCGCCAATACCTATGACCAGCAGGCACATGCCGTGCTGCCGACCATCTACGAACGCGTCGGCGCCACCACCGCAGCCCGCGACGGCATCAACCTAGGCCAAGGTTTCCCCGACCACGACGGACCCGCCTGGATGCGGCAGCTAGCCGCTGAAGCCATCACCACCGACCACGGCCCCACCAACCAATACCCACCCGGCGCCGGATTCCCCGACTTCCGGCAGGCAGTGGCCGCACACCAACGGCGCCACTACGGCCTCGACCTGGACCCCACCACCCAGGTGCTGTACTGCACCGGCGCCACCGAAGGCATCGCCGCCAGCATCCTGGCCTTCGCCCGACCCGGCAGCGAAGTACTCAGCTTCGAACCCTTCTATGACTCCTACGGGGCCATGGTCTCCCTGGCCGGAGCGCACCTGCGCACCATCCCCCTGCGAGCCCCCGACTTCCGGCCCGATGTCGAGGCGCTCATCGCCCGCCTCACCGACCAAACCTCCATGATCCTGCTCAACAGCCCCCACAACCCCACCGGGACCGTCTTCACCCGTGGCGAGCTAGAGGCGATCATCCACGCAACCCGGGCCCACGACGTCGTCATCATGTGCGACGAAGTCTACGAACACCTCGTTTTCGACGACGCCGGTGTCAGCCACACACCCATCCTCACCATCCCCGGGGCACTACAGGTCGCCGTTGCCGTCAGCTCAGCCGGCAAAGCCTTCTCCTTCACCGGATGGAAAACCGGGTGGATCACCGCCAGCTGCGAACTCGTCAACCGGGTGCGGGGAGTCAAACAGTTCCTGACCTTTACCGCCAACCCCGCCTACCAGTACGCCGTCACCGCCGGGCTGCACGACGACCGCGGCTTCTACGCCCACAACCGGCAACACCTGCACCAGACCCGGGACCTACTGGCAGCCGGGCTCACCGAGCTCGGCTTCACCACCTACACCCCGCAGGCCGGGTACTTTATCCTGGCCGATACCCGCGAACTCACCGACCTGACCGCCGCGGAATACAGCCAGAAACTCATCGACGACGCCGGCGTAGGCACCATCCCCGTCTCCGCGCTGACACACCCCAGCACCCAAGACGACCCCCACGACGAGCTGAACTACCTGCTGCGCTTCGCCTTCTGCAAACACCCCACCACCCTGACCACCGCCCTCACCCGCTTACAGAAAGTCCTGGACTGACCCAACCCGGAAAACGCTAGGACTCGGCGGCGCGGCGGCGGGCGGTTTCACGCACCTGGGCAGCGGCGGAGCGGACCGACTCAGCATCCTCAGTGTTCAGCGCCTGCAACATGGCCGAAGCCTCATCCACCAGACCCGCCTGAGACGCCTGCGCCCCGTACAACTGCGTCATATAGCGTGCCTGACGGGCCAACTCCGTGACCGCCTGAGGATCCGTTTTCCGCAGCAGCAACGCCGGCAGCTGATTCTTCAAAAACCGGTTCCAATAGTGCACCCGCATCCGGCTAGCCAAAGCCGCCACATCCCCGCCCTGTCCACGAGCCAACGCCAGGTTCCCAAACACATCGTGCAAGAACTGCAACTGCGCCACCGCCGAGATCTCCGCGCGGGAAACATGCCCCCGGTGACCCGGAGCATCAGCCTCCAACGTGATGAAGTAACACTCGACGTCGTCGACCCTGGCCACCGTGCCAGCATGCAGGAACACCGCCACCATAAACGGGTGGTCATTGCAATACACCAGCTGCTCATTGAACCGGTACGGAAGCCCACGCACAAACTCCGTACGGAACAACTTCTGAATATGCAGACTGTTCAGCCAACCCGAATGATACTCACCCGGTTTGACCCGGCCCTTGGGGTTGCGCGGATCCCGGATATTCGGCGCCGGGCGGTTCACCCCGTGATACTTACCCACGACGACGTCAGCGCGCCTCTTATCCGCCGCAGCCGTGGTGGCCTCCAACGCCTGCGGACCCAAGTAATCGTCCCCATCCACCAGAAAAACGTAGCGTCCGCGGGCCTGATCCAGGATCATATTCCGGCCCTTGGCGGCCGTGCCGGTCCTCCGGTGCCGCAACACAGAGAACCCAGCCCAATCAGCACGCTCGGCATAGCTCTGAGCACGAGCATGGGTGCCGTCAGCGGAACCATCATCGACCACGATGACCTCCACCTGCTGAGCAGGCAGAGACTGACCCACCACACTGTCTAGACAACGGGCCAGCCGGCTGCCCTCATTGTGGGTGGTCACCCCCACAGTGACCAGCGGATCCCCATGGCGTAGCGGCTCCACGCGGCCGCTCCGGGCCCATCTCTTCAGTACCACGTGAACGTCTCTTCTTGTCGTCGTCAGGGCGAGCGAGTTTCACCAACATGCGGCAACCTATCACCTGCGCTCACTAGACTGACGCCGATGCTCAAACCACTCATCCTGGGTGCCGAAGCCGCCCGACGCGCCCTGCAGGCAGTCACCCGGATCCCCGGGGCGGATCTCACAGCAGCCCGCGCGGTCGTCGCCTCCGGCAAACTCGTGCCCCGTCCGGTAGAGACGGAACTCACCGGGCAGCGCTCCCGAGCGCAGAAGCTCCACGCCCAAGCGGCCAATGTGCTCTTCGAAACCAACGCCTCCGGGGCGGAGAAACTCCTGACCCGTCTGAACATCGCAGAGATCACCGACGCTGATCTGCTCGAACGGCTCGCCGTACGGTACCTACGGCTGCGCCGTCACGACGCGGTGCTGCAGATGCGCCAGCGAGCCGCCGAACTCGAACCAGACAACCCCGCCCGGCACCTCGCCCTGGCGCGCTCGCTACTCCGCGGCGGGGGAGAAGGCATCATCCGTGACCCCGTGGTGGGGCTGACCCCCGGGCCCGGTGTGCGCCAAGCCGAAGTCCGCGCCACCCTGGACCGGGCCGCCGCACTCGCCCCAGACAACCCCGCAGTGCTGCGCCAACGCGGACAATTCGAAGCCATCCACGGTGATCCCCACGCCGGATTACAGTTGATGGAACGCGCCGCCGCGCTGCGCCCGGACGCAGACCTGTACATCGCCCTGGGCAAGGAATACCGCAAACCCGGGGTGCTCAGGCTCGACGACGCCGCCGAAGCCTACGCCCGTGCCTTGCGTCTGCGCCCCGGCGACTCGCAGATCCTCCGCAGCGTCATCACCCTGGGTTGCCGAGGCGCACAGGACTGGGAATGGTTGTACCGCATCGCCCGGGACTACGAGACCCACCGCACCCGGGGAGAAAAACAGCGCCGCGTGCTGGAGCACCTAGACCGCTTCGCAGACCTCTTCACCACCGAGACCTCCACCTCCGGGCAGATCTCCACCGAACGGGCCCAAGCCGCCACCGAGGCGCTGGTCAGCCAGCCACACGGCCCGTCACGCCGTGGATCACACCGGGGGGCACAGCAGGTGCGGCTGAGCTGGCCAGTCACCGCGCTTATCGGCTACCGGCTGCAGTTTGCCGGACACCTAGGGCTCGGGTACCGGATCCGCGAACACTTAGCCGAACGAACCCTGCAATGGCTGGGCACCACCTCCGGTGGGCACACCGGCCACCGGCAGAAGGTCCTCGCCGCGCTGATCTACCTCGGCCGCGGCGAGCAAGCCCAGCGGCTCATCGACCCCATGCCCTGGACCCCGCACACCGACCTCGGCCGGCTGCAACTGCGCAAACTCGCCGCCGACGTCCACCTCACCCAGGGACGAGTGCAGCCCTATCTGGAGTACTCCCAGCAGGTGCGCCAGGCAGCACCCCTCCCCGCCGAGGCAGAGATGGAACGCCTCGTGGCAGGCAAGCGAGTCGCCGTCGTCGGCCCCGTGGACACCGGAGACCAGCTAGGGGAGCTCATCGACACCTACGACGTCGTCGTCCGCCCCCGCTTTGCCCCCGACTTCGTCACCCAGCAGCGAGCAGCCCAAGGCAGTCGCACCGATGTCGCCTACGTCAACGGCCAAGACCTCGACGCCATGGCAGCCCACATGAGTCAGGCACACCGGGCCGGACAGCTGCACCTGGCTGTGGCCCGGCCACTCAGCGTGGCCCGAGACATGCGCAGAGATGAGCCGTGGCTGCGGTACGCGCGGCAAGACCTCTCCGTGACCTACCACGGAGCACCCCTGGGCATCCCGCGGATGATCTACGACCTGCTGCAATTCCACCCCGCCGAGATCGCCGTCTTCAACACCGACCTCTACAGCGGAACCCAAGCCTTCGGCGCCGGATACCGCCAGGCCAAAGACTTCGGGTTCGGGCCGCATTCAGCGCTGAACGACCTGGTGGTCAGCCACGACCTGCTCTTCGATTTCCGGTTCCTCACCACCCTGCACCGGGCCGGACTGCTCACCGCCCACGGCCGGGTCGCCGAAGTCCTGGCGATGAGCGAGACCGACTACATCACAGCGGTGGAGACCGGCGGTGCCCTCCGATAAGCGCAGGAGCCGGCGCCGCTGACCTCTGAAGGATCTCAGAGGGGCCACGTAGACTGCCCCGGGTGAACAACGCGACCGCCGAGCGTGCTGACCAGGAGTGCTGCCCATGGCTGTGAGCCTGCATGGCCTGCGCGGGAAAATCGCTGCCGCCGCAGTGGTCAAAGGGGTCGCCTGCCGCCTCGCCCGGGTGCCGGGGGCCGCCAGAGTACTCGAAGCCGTCGCCGAGCGGGTCGAACCCGAAGACGTCACCACAGGGGAAGCCGACCCCACCAGTACCTACCGCGGTATCCTCGCCGGACTGCTCAAAGACGCCCTCGGCGAGGATGAGACCGAACCCGGTGAGGCGATCGTCTACGACCCGGTCGCCGGGCTGGTACCGGCAACAGAACCGGAGTCCGCACCGCAGGTAGACAGCCTCAAGGCCCGCGCTGAAGAAGACCCCACCAGCGGCAACCTCATCGCCGTGGCCGCCGCGGCCCGCAAACCCTACATCGGGGATCTCGACACCGCCGCCGAATACTACGAACGCGCCTTTGAGACCAACCCCAAAGACCTCCGCGCCATCGAAGGGATCCTCACCTGCGGAGCCCGCACCCACTACGACTGGCAGCGCATCTGGGAAGCCGCAGCCACCCTGAAACCCACCCGCGGGCTGCTGAAAACCGGCTCCCGATTCTGGGACCCGATCAACGAACTCTTCCAGCCCGACCCCCCGGCCGAAGCGATCCGGCGCAGCCTGCCGCTCCTGGATCAATATCAGGACAAAGTCGCAGGCCTCAACCAGCTACTGATCGAGACCATCGCCGCACGGCTGATGTTCCTCGGCGAATTCCGCCCCGCGGTGGCCCTGCGGCGGCTCACCGCGCAGAACAGGGTCCGCGAACTGCGTCACATCCCCCTGGAATCACCCCTGTGGCTGAAACACCTGCTCGGCGCCTACGCCTACTTAGGGGAGACAGAGAAGCTCACCAAAACAGCGGCCCGACCCTTCGTGGACACTCCCGATGCGGTGACCCGCTGGGCGGTGGAGAAACTCGCCGCCGACGCCGCCCTCTTCTCCGGGGATCCCGAACCGCTGCGCCAGCACGCCGCCGAGCGCGCGGCAACCACCCCACTGACCGCCGAGGACACCTTCGCCGAGCTCATCAACGGGGCCCGGGTCGCCGTCGTCGGCCCCGCACCCACCAAGGAAGAACTCGGCGCGTTCATTGACGACCACGACGTGGTCATCCGCACCCGCTTCACCCCGGAGTTCACCGCCACTCATGCGGCACGGGCCGGCAGCCGCACCGACATCGCCTACTACGCCGGCCACGACCTGCCCGGGCTCTACGACGACGTCGGCCGCGCCACCGAGACCGGGCAACTGCGCCTGGCGGTGGCCCGGCCGCTCTACCGACCCGTCGTTGAGAACCCGCCGGACTGGTTACGCTTCGCCCGGTTCGAATTCGGGCTCTACCACCGGGGCGCACCCCTGGGGATCCAAAGGATCCTCTACGACCTGCTGCAGTTCCGGCCAGCGGAGATCAACCTGATGCACGCTGACTTCTACGCCGGTTCGGCCGCTTTCGCCTCCGGGTACCGGCAGGCGGCCACCGGATTCGGGCCCCGCCAGGCCATCAACGACCTGGTCATGATGCATGATCTGCGTTACGAATTCACCATCACCCAGCAGCTGGTCACCGCGGGACTCGTCACCGCCCACGGCACCGCCGCAGAGGTCCTCAGTCTGGAAGAAGAGACCTACCTCACCCGGTTAGAAAACGGGCCGCTGGGCAGCAGCTGACCGGCACACTCACTGGCGGTAGCCACCCGGTGTGCGGATAGTGCCCGGCATGGCGGTTGTGAGCGTATCCGGGGTGTCCCGTACCCTGGAGCGCGTGACTGATGAACTGCTCCACGAGGTCGACGAGCAACCCAGGAACAAATCCCTGGCCAAGCGCGTCGCCGTTATGACGCTCTCGGCGGCGCTCGTGCTCGTCGTTGGAGGGGTCGCCATCGCCGCGCTCTTCCTGAACTCCGTGCGCGGGGCCTACGAAGACTCCGTCAACGTGATCCCCGAAAGCGACGGCGTCGAGGGCCACGAACAGCCCGACGCCGTCACCCGCACCGAAACCGGCGAAGACGGGGAAGACATCGAAGTCCCCGACGATCAGCTCAACATTCTGCTCATCGGCTCCGACGCCGGTGGCGGTTCCGGTGAAGACGAGAACGTCCCCTGGCTGCCCAACGCCGGCCGGGCCGACGCCATGATGCTGGTCCACATCCCGCACGACCGGGAAAGCGTCTACATGATGAGCATCATGCGGGACACCTGGGTTCCGATCCCCGGACACGGGGAAGCGAAAATCAACGCCGCCTTAAGCTTCGGTGAAGGGGCCGAATACGCCCAGGCCGCCGTGGAGAACATGTTCGGTGTGCCCATCGACCATGTGGCCGCAGTCGATATGCAGGGCTTCCAAGGGCTGGTCGCAGAAATGGGCGGGGTCACCGTGGACTCACCGGTGGCTTTCACCTCCCGCGACGGATACCAGTTCCAGGCGGGCCCGCAACACATGAACGAATCCCAAGCACTAAGCTTTGTGCGGGAACGCCGCGCCTTCAGCGACGGCGACTACCAGCGCGTGCAGAACCAGCAGGCCTTCATGCGCGGGGTTATCGAAGACGTCGCCACCCCCCAGACTCTGAGCAACCCCGCCCGGGTGCACAGCATGGTCAGCGGATTCAGCCCCCACATGTCCGTGGACTCCCGGCTGGCCGACGGCGGCTACGTGGCAGACCTCGGCTGGGAACTGCGTAACATCCGCGGTGGAGACATCGAAACCTTCACCCTCCCCAACCTGGGTACCGGACGTGCCGGCAGCGAATCCATTGTGGTCGCCGACTGGGACGCCATCGAAGAAGCCGGCGAAGCCATGCGCGAAGGCAGCTTCGACGAGTTCGCTGCCCAACAGTAAGGCAGAGCCCACGCCGCAGCGCCGGCCTCATGCGCGCTGGTGAGCGGCCCGCGGGTGCGGTGTCACCTAGCTGCCGGGATTCGGCGTGTCCTCTCCGCTGGCCATATGCTGGACGGCTATGAGCACCGAGGACGAGTACGCAGAGATTGAAGCCCTCGCGTCACATCCGGAGACCGACTGGGACGTTCTGCACTGGATCGCGGAGAACTACCCCGAGCTGCGGCCGGCTGTGGCCGCCAACCCCGGCACCTACCAGGAGCTCATCGACGCGCTCGCCTCCCTCGGTGACCCGCAGATTGACGTGGCCATCGCGTCCCGGCACCCCGGGCGGGATGTCTCCAGTGCCCAAGCCTCCACCAATCCGCTGGCGGGCATGTATGACACCGAAACCCAGCAGGCCATCCCCGCCTACCAGGAAGAACCAGCCTCCGAGCTCCCCCCAGAGCCGGAGCTGGATCATGCCCCCGCACCGGAAGCTGAGCCCGAGCCTGGGGTGGGCCCGGGGTCCGAGGAACCCGCACCGGAATTCTTCGAGGACCCGGCAGCCAGTGCAGCCACACCGCAGACACCCCCTGCGAAGGCACCCGAGGCTGCTGATGCGCCGGAGCATCAGGGCTTCACAGCGGCTGACTCGCCGCTGCGACTGCGGCCCGATGACCACTACGAGCCACCCCGAGACCCCTACGCGGCGGAGCCAGGCCTCAGCACCGGAGAGCACCCCTCGGTGCTGGCCCCCGCCGGACCCGTCGGGTACCGGGAGTCCACCGGGGAGGAAAACTCTGAGACCGAGCCCGCCGGCGGTAGCCGCGGGAACGCGCTGATGTATACCGGCCTGGTGCTCATCGCCGTCGGTGTGCTCACCGGGGTGATGTTCTTAGCGGGAATGTTCTTCGGCGGTGAGGACGATCCGGTGGCCGAACCCGAACCCACCGAGGGGCCCTTCACCCAGGCACCAGCCGAAGAAGAAGACGAGGACACCACCGAAGAAGAAGCCGCCGAAGGCCCCGATGAGGACGCCCTGGCCCAGGCGCGGGCCGCCCTCGCCGCCCTACCGGAGGAAAGCAGCTGCGAAGCCACCGATGATGCCGGGGTGCTGGCCGAATTCCTCTCCGCCGGAGCCGACGATGAGAACTTCCCCGCCGAGGAGCACACCAGCGAGCTGGAAGAAGCCCTCGCTGGACTGCAAGACACCTGCGACGCCGAACACGCCGGAGAAGTAGTCTCCGAAGTCCGGGCGGGAACCGAAGCGGGCAACGCACCCGAGGTGCTCGCCGGGCTGGACTACGACTGGGTCGACCGGGGCTTAGCCGACCGGGGTGCCGAGGTGGTGACCGGATTCGCCGCCCACGACGGCAACATCGAATGTGTCTTCGACGACGGCGTCCGCTGCACCGTCTACGACCACAACTTCTCCGCACCCGACGGTTGCGAGGACGGAACCACCTACCAGCTGCAGGTCACCGGGGCCTCCCTGGCCTGTGAGGCCACCGTGGAACCTGAAGGCCGCGAAGAATTCAGTGCCGACGACCTCGCCACCGACGGGTTCCTCGAATGCGCGGTCCTCGATGACCGGGTCAGCTGCTACAGCGCCTTGAACCCCGGGCTAGGTTTTGAGGTCTCGGAGACCGGCCACTACACCTACGGCGGATAAGGGCTGGTGAGGCCCCTGCCGTTCGAGCCGGCCCAATGGGTCCACCTGGTTAGCCCACCTGGTCAGTCCAACTGGTAAGCCCACCTGGTTAGCTCAGCTGGTCAGTCCAGCTTGAGTTCGGCGACGATCTTCTCCGCACACCGTGGCGGCTGACGAGGCAGTTCTCCGTCCGGCTCACAGATGAAGTCCAGGTGCTGCTGGCGCCACGGGCGGTAGTCGCACTCCACCGGCGGTAGGCACTGGGCCACCGCTTCCTTGGAGGTCTTCACCACCGGGCCAGGCACAGCCTCCTCATAGTTCTCCATGGGCAGCCCGCGGGAGGCGCGGAACTCTTCGAGGTCGTAGGCCCAATAGACGGTGGGGATATCCAGCAGTGCGGCCTCATAGGTCACCGCCGAGTAATCGGTGATGACGACGTCGGCCACGGTGAGCCAGTCGAGCACGTTGAACTCGGTGCCGATGAGGGTGCCATTGTCCGCAGGTAACTCGGTCTTATCCTGCGGGTGGGGGATGATGACGAGGGTGTCGGCGTCGTCGGCTTGTTGGGCGAACGCCGCAGCCAGGCGCTGATACGGGATCCCGCGGCCCCGGCGGGAGGTCGGGGTGTAGAGCACCGTACGTCCGGTGGCCAGCTCCGGGTAGCGAGTGAGAATTTTCTCCCGTGCCGCGGCGGTGCGCTGCTCATCAAGCAGGTAGTCGATCCGGGCTGCGCCGAGGGGTTTGATGAGCTCGCGGTCGATGTGGAACGCGCGGGCGAAGATCTCAGTGGGCACCGTGCCGGCGGCGCACATGAACGTGTAATTCTGGTGCATGCGCATCACCTGGGCCACCTTGGGATCAGGCCCCTCCGGGGTGCCGGTCACCATATAGGCGAAGTTCTTGAACCCGCCCAGGGCATGCCAGATCTGACCCACGGGCAGATCTTTGCGGTGGTTGAGCACGCTGACCGGGATGATGTAACCATCCACCAGGATGCCGCGGCAGGTCGCCAAGTGGTACATCTCCCGCAGGGCGGCGATCAGGTAGCCGGCCGAGAGCTTCTTATGCCGGATGACTTTGATCCGGTACTCGGGGTGGTGGCTGCTGATGGCCTCTTTCAGCAGGGCGAAATCCACGCGCGACTGCCGCAAGTCCCGGGTCATCAGAACCACTTTCTTCTGGACCGGCAGCAGTTTCATCACCGCATAGATCACCCGAGCCCCGACCACAAGGACCCCCAGAGCGTGTGGCAGGATACGTCTGATGTGCGCGATCCTTCCTGCCTGACCAGGCGGTCTCCGTACGGGCACGAGTGCCGGACCGAGCCGCTCGGCCCGGCTAACATCGCCACCCTAACGCATCCTGTACCCGTCTTCTGGATTTCTGGATGTGAGCTTTCCGGTACCGTGGATTGCTATGCGCGTGGACATTACCCCGACGACAGAAGGAGTCCTCAACGCCGACGCCGGCTCCACCGTGCGGCGCACCGTGCTTCCCTCCGGAGTGCGTGTCCTCACCGAAGAAATGCCCGGTGTGCGATCGGTCACGCTGGGTTACTGGGTGGCGGTGGGATCCCGGGACGAAGCCGAGCACCAGTACGGTTCCACCCACTTCCTCGAGCACCTGCTGTTCAAGGGAACCCGGCGCCGCTCAGCGTTGGACATCGCGGCCGCCTTCGACGCCGTCGGCGGGGAATCCAATGCGATGACCGGCAAGGAATCCACCTGCTACTACGCCCGGGTGCTTGATGCCGATCTGCCCATGGCCGCTGAGGTGCTCACCGATATGGTGACCTCGGCGATCATCGCCCCCGATGAGATGGAACTGGAACGCGGGGTGATCCTCGAAGAGCTCGCCATGGCCGAAGACGACCCCTCCGACGTCGTCCACGAACGTTTCGCCGCCCAGGTGCTCTCCAACCACCCCTTGGGTCGGCCGATCGGCGGCACCCCGGAGGCCATCCGTGCCGCCACCCGTGAGGATGTCTGGGACCACTACACCCGCTGGTACCGGCCTGATGAACTGGTCATCACCGCAGCCGGGGGACTGCGCCATGACGAACTCTGCCAGGTGGTCCACGAAGCGCTCGAGGCCTCGGCGTGGGATGTGAGCATCTCCGGCTATCCGGCGCCCCGGCGGCTCGGTGAGGCAGTGCAGATCCCGGTCCAAGAGGGTGTGGAGCACCACCGCAAGGATGTTGAGCAGGCCCAGGTGATCGTCGGAGGCCGGGGGATGCCCGCCCACGATGACGACCGGTTTGCCCTGAGCCTGTTACACGCGGTGCTCGGCGGCGGAATGAGCTCCCGCCTGTTCCAGGAAGTCCGGGAACGCCGCGGCCTGGCGTATTCGACGTTCTCCTTCTCCGCGGCCTTCACCGACGCCGGATACTTCGGGCTCTATGCCGGATGTCTGCCGCAGAAAGTCCAGACCGTGGTGGATGTGATGACCGCTGAACTCGAACACCTTGCCGAAACGCCCGTGGGCGCTGAGGAGCTCGCCCGGGCCAAAGGGCAACTCCGTGGGGCCACGGTGCTGGGGATGGAGGAGACCAGCTCCCGCATGTCCCGGCTGGGCAAAGCTGAACTGGTGCGCGGAGAGTACACCGATATCTCCGAATCGCTGGCGAAACTGGACGCGGTGACCGCTTTCGATGTCCAGCGTGTGGCCCAGCGGCTGGTGGCCTCACCCCGAGCCATCACCGTGGTCGGACCCGCCTAGAGCGGCCAGTGAGACCAGCCAGCTCAGACCCAGGCGGTCCAATCGGCCTTGCGGATCATGCAGTGGATCCCCTTGACGCCATCGACCACCTGGGAAACCTCGAAGTCCCCGGCGGCAGAGAGATAAGCCAGGGCCACATCCCGGGGCACGCCGAAACGGTGGTTCAAGAACGCGATGGCATTGCGGGTGGCGTTGGCCATGGCCACGTTGAGGTCCTCGTCGAGGCCGGAAGGAATCCAGTGTTCGGGGGTTTCGACCACCGGTCCCACGGCCCCGCCGATCACCTCACCGGCGCATGGGGCCGGCAGAATGGACAGCCGCAGCGTGGCCCGCAGTGAGGCCTCCATGGCAGTCAGTGCCACCTCCCCGTTGCCCTGGGCGAAGTGTGGATCCCCGGTGTAAAACAGGGCACCCTCGGTATTGACCGGTAGGTAGAGCGTGGTGCCGGCTACGGCGTGTTTGATGTCGATGTTCCCGCCGTATTCACCGGGCGGGGAGCTCTTCACTGCGTGCTCGGCGGCCGGGGCGGTTCCCATCAGGCCCAGGAACGGTGCCAGCGGGAAACGCACGGTGCGCCCGGCCCCGGCGTCGATGAACCCGTGCTCGGCTCCCTGGTGGTTCTCCACCCAGCTGAAGTGGCTGACATTGCCCTCGGACTCCGGGAATTCTCCCGGTAACGCCCCACGGCCGTGCCGGTTACTCACCACCCCGTAGGGGACCCGCCTGTGCAGCTGGAGGATCTCCACCTGCAGGGTGTCCCCGGGCTGGGCCCCGGCCACGTGGATCGGGCCGGTGACCACATGGGCTCCGGCGTCTGGGCCCAGTGGTGTATCCGATGCTGCCATCCCGACGGCATCCTCGAGCACCTCATCGACGCCGTGGCGGGCAAAGAAGCCCACCGGGTCCCGGCCCTGGTCCGGCAGGATCCCCTCATGGGAGAGCGTGTCGATGGTGACCGAAGCACCAGGTGCCACCTCGAGGACCGGGGGAGTCGACGTCGTCGGCAACCACCCCCAGATGGAGGTGGCCGGTGTGGTGGGCAGGTAGTGATCCCCCGGGATCGGCCCCGTACCAGGCTGGAGAATGCTGCGGCTCATCGCGCTCCTTCGTTTTTCCGCAGAGTGGAAACGTAAAGATTCCACGGCCGATTTACAGTCAGGATTTCTCGATGAAACCTACCTGTAACACCTCATCTTTAGTGTGTTCCACCATGTATACATCAGTGTCCACACATCGGCATAACGAGCCGATGGATGACGCTCCGGCCGTGGGTGCCGGCGGCGGCTCGGCGACCGACCGGGTCTACGCCGGGCTGCGCAACGACATCCGCGCCGGGCGGGTCTACCCGTGGGACCGCTTAACGGAGAAGACCATCGGAGCGCATTTCGGAGTCTCCCGGACCCCGGTACGGGAAGCCCTAGCGCGGCTAGTGGCCGAAGGTCTGCTGCAGCGCAATGCCGACGGAGTGGGACTGGTCCTGCCCGATGCTGACACTATCGGGGGACTCTACGAGGCGCGTCTGGCCATCGAACTCCAAGGCATCCGCCGGGTCGCCGCCGGAGCGGCCAGCTACGACCTTCAGATCCTCGATGACCTCGAGCAGACCTGGGAGCAGGTCCTCACCGACCCACCGGAGATCGAACCGAGTCTGACCTCCTGGGATGAGGCCTTCCACCGCGGAGTGCTCGCCGCCGCAGGAGAACCGGCCCTGGTCGATGTGCTCGGCCACATTAACGACCGGATTCGTGCGTTGCGGATGTATGGCTACATCGCCCCCGAGCAGCTGGCCTCCTCCGCCGCCGGACACCTGCGGGTCATCCAGGCGCTGAAAAACCAACGGTACGACGACGGCGAAGAAGCCCTCACCGAGCACATCGTCTCCACCCGCAACGACTCCCTGGCCCGCGCGCTGCACGGTGCCCAGGCACCGGGCTTCGCCCGGCCCCGCAGACTTCCGCACCAGGACACATAAGACCAGCAACTATGAGGAGAACAACAACGATGAAGAAGACCACCACGCTCATCGGCGCGACCGCCGCGCTCGCCCTGCTGGCCACCGCCTGCGACAACGGCGGCGCCGAGGCCGGGGGAGACGAAGACTTCCCCACTCAGGACATCGAAATGGTGATCCCCTACCCGCCCGGTGGCGGTTCCGATGTGCTCTTCCGGCTCATGGCCGAATACGCCTCCGAAGAGCTTGATGTCACGATCACCCCCTCCAATGTGGAGGGAGCCTCCGCCACCGTGGGGTCCCGCCAGGTGATGGAAGCCGACCCCGATGGCTACACCATCCTCGGGTCCCACCAGGTGGTGGCAGCGGCCTACCACAACAACATCGTCGACTACGGCTTCGACGCCTTCGAACCCATCGCCCTGGGGACCATCACCCCGCACTTACCGTCGGTCTCCACACAGTTCGCCGAGGAGAACGACATCGAGGACCTCCAAGACTTCCTCGACTACGTCGAAGCCAACCCGAACACCGTCAACTGGGGCTTCACCACCGGCTCTGAGGACCACTACTCGATTGCCGCGATTCTCGATACCGCCGGGCTGGACACCAACATCCTCAACTACGTCGACTACGACGGCACCGGGCCGCAGTACGCCGGCCTGGTGGCCGGTGAAATCGACGGGATGACCGGGGACTACGCCTCCGCAGAGGGGTACATCGAAGACGGCGACCTCTTCCCGCTGGGCATCGTCGCCGAAGAACGCGACCCCAACCTGCCTGACCTGCCCACCGTGCAGGAACAGGGCGTGGACTACACCCTGACAGTGGACCGCGGTTTCTTCGCCCCCGAGGGCACCCCGGATGACCGCATCGAGATCATCGCCGAGGCTTTCGAAGCCGCGGTGAACAACCCCGATTTCCAGGAAGACGTCGAAGAGCTCGGCTCCTACAGCAACTTCCTGGGGCCGGATGAGTACCAGGACCACCTCGACGAACTCGATCAGGCCATGGCTGAACTGGCCGATCAGATGCAGGCCTTCTGAGCCCCCTGCTGGAGCACACCACGATGATGACCACGACGACGCAGACACAGGAGAGTGCCCATGGCTGACCGGGTCTTCGCTCTGGTGCTGATGGTGCTGGTGGCCGCGTTCTGGGTGGAATCGGCCCAGCTTCCCGGCCCCAGTGGGGGTGCCGCCGTGGGGCCGGCCTTCTTGCCGCGGATCATCCTGGCGACCATCTTCGCCCTGTCAGTACTGCTGGTCGTGCAGAGCTTCCTCAAAGCGGAGGAGGCCGTCCGATTTACTGGAATCGGCGGCTTCTTCCGCCTGCACTGGCGGGTGCCGGCCCTGCTGGCCGCCGTGGGGGTCTACATCGCGCTGATGGACCCCCTGGGATTCGTGGTCGCCTCGATCATTTTCCTCGCCGGGGCATTCGCCCTGCTGATCCGCGAGTACACCCGCGGTGTGGTGATCGCAGCCGCACTGATCGCCGTCGGACTGCCCTTCGGCCTGAACTATCTGTTCCGCACGGTGCTGAGCACCTTCCTGCCCTAGGGAGAGACACGCATGGACTTCGCCCACATCCTCGAGGCCGCCGGTGAGCTGGCCCAGCCGATGGTGCTGCTGACCATCTTCGCCGGGGTGTTCTTCGGCATCATCGCCGGGTCCATCCCGGGGTTCACCTTCACCATGGCGCTGGTGCTCGCCTTCCCGTTTACCTTCGCGATGGGTCCCATTCAAGGGCTGGCCCTGATGATCGGGATCTACATTGGGGGTCTGTCCGGAGGACTGATCGCTGGAACGCTCCTGGGGATCCCCGGGACGCCGTCGTCGGTGGTGACGATCTTCGATGGCTTCCCCATGACGAAGAACGGAGAACCGGCCCGTGCCCTGGGAATCGGCATCGCCGCCAGTGTCATCGGAACAATCCTCGGGGCGATCGTGCTCTTCGCCCTGGGCCCACTCATCGGGCGGCTGACGTTGAACTTCGGGCCGTGGGAGATCTTCTCCCTGGTGCTGTTCGCCCTGACCCTCGTCGCTGGGCTGAGTGGCAAACACCTGGTCAAAGGACTCATCGCCGGGTGCTTAGGACTGCTGGTGGCGATGGTCGGGGTGGCCCCGACCGGTCAGCTGCGGTTCAACTTCGATAACCCACAGCTCTCCGGAGGTCTCGATGTGCTGCCGGTGCTCATCGGACTCTTCGCCATCTCCCAGTTACTCATCAACGTGGAGGAATCCCGCACCGACAACCGGCAGGCCGCCGCCGGTGCCGCTAAGATCCGAGTGCCGGTACGCCGAGTGGCCAAAGACATCTGGCAGGAAAAAGTCAACGTGGGCCGGTCCTCCATGGTCGGTACCTTCGTGGGCACCCTGCCCGCAGCCGGGGCCGAGTCGGCCAACTTCATCAGCTACGACCGGGCGAAGAAAGCCGAAAAGAAGAACCCCGAACAGTACGGGAAAGGTCACCCCGGTGGGATCGTGGCTTCCGAGGCCTCCAACTCCTCGGTGGCCGGTGGTGCCTTCATTCCCACCATCTCCCTGGGCATCCCCGGGGATGTGGCGCAGGCGATCATGATGGGCGCGTTGATCCTCCACGGGATCGCCCCCGGACCGGGACTGTTCGACCGGCAACCGGTGCTGGTCAACTCCATCTACCTGTCGATCATCGTCGCAGCCATCGGCGTGCTGGTCATCCAGACTCTGCTGCTGCCGTTCTTAGCACGGGTCACCATGGTGCCCAAAGCGGTCCTGGTGCCCAGCGTGCTGGTGCTCACCGCGGTCGGGTCCTACGCCCTGAACAACCGGATCTTCGACATCTGGGTGGTGCTCATCTTCGGGGTCATCGGTTACATCCTGGTGAAACTCTCCGTGCCCCTACCCCCGGTCATTCTGGGGCTCATTCTGGGCAGCACCCTGGAGGAATCCATGCTGCGGGCGCTGCAGATCGCCGAGCCGAGCGAGTTCATCACCCGGCCGATCTCCGCGGCGTTCCTGCTGCTGGCTCTGGCGTCAGTGGCCTTCGCGGTCTACCGCGGTATCCGGGGACGCTCCCGGGAAGCCACCGGGTTGGAAACCCAATCCACCGGACTGTGACCAGAGGCCCAGCGGTAGAGAAGGGCTACCCGCCGGCGAAGGGCGGAAGGATATCGAGCTGGTCCCCGTGGTGCACAACGGCCCGTTCCGGGTTCACCCGTGTTCCGTTGATGAGAAAGCTGGAGCGGCCACACACCCGCTCCAAGCTGGGGGAGGAGTTCCCAGTTGGAGGGTCTTGTGCACGTGCGGTACTGGCCTGATGGTCCGCCAGCAGGGCTGGCAGAGCCGCGATGAACTCATCCAACGGCGTCGGGCTCTTCTGGAGCCGAAACGTCAGCTGTTCGGCACCAGCGGCCTCCGCCGCCGAGGCGTAGAAGCACACGGTCACCGTGGCGGCGGCCTCCGGCGCCGGGTCTGGGGTGGAGGTCTGCGTGTTTGTCTCCGTGCTCATCGGGTTATCCTCCGATCGCCGACATCGACCGCTCCGGGCGAGTGAAACTCTCCAGCTCAAAGCCTGGCCGGTCCGTTCCGTGGGCCGCCGGCTTATTCCACATGGCATCGGCCCACCGGCGGGCAACATCGTGGTCGGTGGCGGTCTCGTCCCGCAGCAGGTGCATCAGATCGTACTCCTGGGTGGAGAACAGGCAACTCATCACTCGGCCCTCTGCGGTGATGCGAGTGCGGGTGCAGGCTGAGCAGAACGGTTCGGTCACCGAGGCGATGACGCCCACCCGCCCCAGCAGCTCGTCGGTGTCCCGGTCCAACACATCGAACCGTTCGGCAGGCGCTCCACCGCGGTCTTCATCGGTGGGCCGCAGCCGATAGCGGGTGCTCAGCAATTGCCGGGTCTCTTCGGCGCTCACCGTGCCTTCCCGCTTCCACTGCTGGTCAGCGTCCAACGGCATATGCTCGATGAACCGCAGCTCGAACCCCCGCTGCAGAGCCCACGCGAGCAGATCCGGGGCTTCGGCGTCATTGATCCCGCGCATCAGCACCGCATTGACCTTCAGAGGAGTCAGCCCGGCCCGTGCCGCACCCTCCACCCCGGTTAAGACCTTGTCCAGCTGGTCACGGCGGGTCAACTGGGCGAAGGTCTCCCGGTGGATCGAATCCAAGGAGATGTTCACCCGGGTCAGACCCGCCTCAGCCAGGGCGGCGGCCTTTCGTTCCAAACCAATGGCATTGGTCGTCATCGCGATGGGCAACTGCGGGTGATCGGCGCGGATTCCGGCGATGATATCCACCAGGTCGTGACGCACCAGTGGTTCCCCACCGGTCAGCCGCAGTTCCCGGACACCGAAGATCTCCACGGCGATACGTACCAGCCGGCGCACCTCATCTATGGTGAGCAGCTGATCCTTCTTCAACCACGGCAACCCACCCTCTGGCATGCAGTAGGTGCAGCGCAGATTGCACTTATCAATCAGTGAGATCCGCAGATCCGTAGCGCGGCGACCATAGGAATCGACCAGCCCGGCCTGCACCGGATGCGGTGAGGCAGCCGGAGCCTCGGCGCTTACCGGCCTCGGCTGAATCGATACGCTGGTCTTCATGCACAGCCATTCTACGTCCCGGGGCTCTTCTGAACAGGGGAAAGAGGCCGGCATCGCCGCGGGTGAACAGCCCCGGGCCAGTGTGGCCGAGCACATCGGCAGACTGCGGGAAGTCCTCGCGGCCGCCGTTGACCTCCGGGGCACGGAGTCGTTACCAGTCACCGCTGAGTTGGCCGGTCGCCTCGCCGCGGTGCGGATCACCGCCCCCGGTCCGTTACCCGGATTCGACAACTCCCAGATGGATGGATTCGCCGTGCGCAGCGCGGATGTGACACCCGGTGAGACCACCCTGCCGCTGGCCGGGATCGTGGCGGCCGGCTCCGCCCCCGGCCAGCTGCCCGCCGGTGCTGCGATTGCGGTGATGACCGGAGCGGCCATTCCCACCGGAGCCGACGTCGTCGTCCCCGTGGAGAAAACCCGGCACGGATTCACCGGAATCCACGACGCCGCAGACTCCGGTCCACCTGCTGAGGTCACCTTCACCGGACTCACCTGCGCTGATCTCACCGCCGGGCAGTACATCCGCCGCACCGGCAGTGACATCGCGACCCACGATGTGCTCGCCGAGGCGGGAGAACTGCTCACCCCACAACGGGTGGGGGTCCTGGCCGCCTGCGGTATCGACCGGGTGGAGGTCTTCGCCCCGGTGAGCACACTGGTCATCTCCACCGGCGAAGAATTGCGCAGCCCCGGCCAGCCACTGCACCCCGGGGAGCTCTACGACGCCAATGCCCCGCTGATCGGGGCCGTGCTCCAGCAGATGGGGCACCGGGTATCCACCGCGCAGCTGGCCACTGACGACCCCGAGACCTTCACCGCCGGGCTCACCGCACTCATCACCGCCCACCACCCCCAGCTGATCCTCACCGCCGGGGGTGTCAGCGCCGGGGCCTTCGAAGTGGTCCGGCAGGTGCTCAGTGCTCGCGGCATCCGCTTCGGCACAGTGGCCCAACAACCCGGCGGACCGCAAGGATGGGGGATCCTCGATGCTGAGCTCCCGGTACGAGGCCGGCAGAACCCACCTATAGCGGTGGTGTGCTTGCCCGGCAACCCGGTCAGCGCTGCAGTGAGCGTGGAGACCCTCCTGCGCCCGGCACTGAGCGCAGTGGACCCCAGTTGCCCGCCGCCGCGGCGGGTGGCGGTGCGTCTAGCCGAACCGCTGAGCTCCCGGCCGGGACTTCGGCAATACAGACGCGTAGAGTTGGAAGCCACCGAAGACGGCGTCCTCGCCCGAGCTGTCGGCGGCCCAAGTTCCCACTTGTTGGGACACCTGGCCCGAGCCGATGCGCTGCTGGAACTCACCGAGGACGACGTCGAGGTAGCGGCCGGAACCCACCGGGAGGCGATCCTGCTACCCGGCCGGCAGATACGACAAGGAGCCCTGTGAGTAACAGCCCGCAGTTCAGCCACGTCCGCCAGGACGGCACCGCCCATATGGTTGATGTCTCCGCCAAACCCGCTACCGCCCGCACCGCCCGGGCCCAGGCGGTACTGACCACCACCGAGGCGGTCATCGCCCAGCTCACCGAGGGTGGACTGCCCAAGGGGGACGCCCTGGCCACCGCACGGATCGCTGGGATTATGGCCGCCAAACGCACCCCTGATCTGGTTCCGCTGTGCCACCCGCTGCCCATCAGTAAGGCCACTGTGGACCTTGAGCCAGGAACCCCCCAGCCCACCGCGGTGCGGATCACCGCTGAGGTGAAGACCACCTCCCAAACCGGGGTGGAGATGGAAGCACTCACCGCTGCCTCGGTAGCAGCCCTGACGCTCTACGACATGATTAAAGCCGTCGACAAAACCGCCACCATCACCGAGACCAAGGTGCTGGCCAAAAGCGGCGGAAAATCCGGAGGATGGACCCGCGCATGAGTCACGACCACAGCCAGGACCCCTACGGCACTGAGACCCCCTACGACCCCCAGGCCCGGGTCATCGCCCCGGTCATCGTCTCCACCCGGGCCGCCACCGGGGTACACGAAGACCTCTCCGCCCCGATCATCGCCGAATACGCCGCCACGATCGGTTTCATCTGTCGGCCGCCGGTCATCATCCCCGATGGGGAAGGGGTCCTCGCCGCCCTCTCCGAACTGCTGGTGCAAGTGGAGCCGGCGGTCATCATCACCTCCGGGGGAACCGGGCTGACCCCCGATGACCTCACCCCCGAGTACACCGTCCCGCTGCTGGATAAAGAGATCCCCGGCATCATGGAGGCAGTCCGGGCCCACGGGCGCAGCAAGAACGTGCTGGCCTCTCTCTCCCGCGGAGTCGCCGGAGTCGCCGAAGGCACCGTGGTCATCAACCTGCCCGGCTCGCCGAAGGCCGTGCGGGAAGGAATGGAAGTCCTCACCGAGCTGCTGCCCCACCTGTGTGACCAGGTAGCCGATATCCGGGCCCACGAAGACTGGGGCGCATCCGCTGAACAGCGCCCCGGGTCAGACGAGGAGACCCCTGCATGAGCTCCGAGGCAGAGCAAACCCCCGCGCCGCTGAATCGCGACGGCTACCCCGCCGATGAGCCCTTCGAGTTCCCCCACGAGCGGGTGCTGGCGGCCACCATCACCGAGTCCCCGTTGAGCACAGTCGAAGCGGAGACAACCGCCGGCAATGAGCGGGCAGGCGCCGTCGTGGTCTTCTCCGGGATAGTGCGCAACCACGATGCCGGCCAGCCTGTGACCCGGCTTGACTACTCCGCTCACCCCAGCGCCCAGCAGGTGCTCACCGATGTGGCGACCACGATCGCGGCCAAGCACCCCACGGTGCGGATCTATGCCGCCCACCGGATCGGCAGTCTGCAGGTCGGTGACCACGCACTTGTGGCTGCAGTGGCCAGTGCGCACCGGGCTGAGGCCTTTGAAGCCTGCGCAGAACTGGTGGAGACCATCAAAGCCGAGGTGCCGATCTGGAAAAAGCAGCACTTCACCGGTGGCTCCTCCGAGTGGGTGGGGCTCTGAAGGCTCACCTCCGGTTGCGGGAAGCGCGTTCCATCTCTATGGCCTGACGCATCGTACGCCGGGCTCGCGGACGGTCCCCGGCGACGTCGTAGGCCACCGAAAGCCGGAACCAGCTGCGCCAGTCCTCCGGGGCCGCCTCAGCTTCCGCCTGGAACCGGGCAAACTGCTCGTCGGCCTGTTCGCGGTCCGGCCGACCACCGGGGGAGCGGTCCACTGTGTCCTCCGGCAGCCCGCCCTCTGCATCGAGGATCCGGCCGAGCCGCTCGATACTGCGCCCAAAACTGATCTCCCGCATCAGCACCCAGAACCCCAGGATGACCAGCACAATAGTGCCCAGGCCGATGATCTGTGCGACAGCGTCATCGACCCGCAGGAACCGCACCCCGGCGGTGAACGCGCCGCCGAGCATAATGAGCAGCAGCCCGATCATGATGAAGGTGAAAATCTTCGAACGCACAACCGGCCCCTACAGTCCCAGATCCAGGTAGCCATCCAGGCCGTGGGTCAGTCCCGGCCGGGAAGCCACAGTCCGCAACCCCAGCAGCACCCCGGGCATGAAACTGGCCCGGTCGAAGGAGTCATGCCGGATGGTCAGCTGCTCACCGGCTGAGCCCAGCAACACCTCCTGGTGAGCCACCAGTCCACGCAGACGCACCGCGTGGACGTGGATGTCCTCGACCACCGCACCCCGGGCCCCCGGCAGTTGTGTTTCGGTGGCATCAGGGGAAGGACCCACACCGTGGTCCCGACGGGAGGCCGCCATCAGCTCGGCGGTGCGCACGGCCGTTCCCGAGGGCGCATCGACCTTATTCGGGTGGTGGAGTTCAACGATCTCCGCCGACTCGAAGAACTGCGCAGCCTTGGCCGCAAACGCGGTGGCCAGCACTGAGCCCAGGGCGAAGTTCGGAGCGATGAGTACTCCAGTCTCCGGGTGCTCGGTGAGAACTTCCTGAAGTCGCGTCAACCGGGACGCATCCCAGCCGGTGGCACCGACCACGGCGTGGATCCCGTGCTCCACCGCGAAGTGCACATTGTCTTCTGTGGCGGCGGGGACGGTGAGGTCCACGATATGGGTGGCCCCGGCGTCGAGCACTTGCTGTAAGGAATCCCGGCTGCCCAGGCGAGCAACGAGCTGAAGGTCACCGGCGGCGTCGACCGCTTTGACCGCTTCCGAACCCATCCGCCCCGAAGCACCGAGGACCGCGACTTTGATCTGTTCAGCCATGGTCTCCAGACTATCGGGTCACCTTCGGCGCCCGGTCGCAGCCGCCGAGGCCGCATGGGTCATCGCCTCCAACGGCCCCCGGCGCCCCAGCAGCGCCTTCAGCAGCCCCATGCCTAAGGCCCCACCGATCAGCACCGTGAGCATGACCGCATCCGAGAGTGCATGCAGCGGGGCTTCTTCGTCCCGCCAGAGACTGAGCATTACCAGGTGGCCCACATACAGCGTCAGCGGCATAGATCCCGCCCCGGAGAGCGGAGCCAAGAGCCACGGCAGCGGCTTGGCGATGAGAAGACAGACGCCGACGACGCCGGCAGCGCAGCCCATCGCTTGAATCACCTCCACCGGGGTGTTCTGATGAGCGGCATCCAACAGGAACCAGCGCTCATCGAGGATCAACGGGACCTGGTGATCCCCGGCGACCATGGCTCCACGGATCTGCTCCGGGGTGCCCCCGTAGATCTGCAGCATGACCTCCACCATGGTGGAGTGCTCCCGCACCCACCACCCGATCACCGCGGTCACCGCAGCCACGAAAGCCCCGCCGACTACCAGCATCAAGGCAGTGGAGATCCGACGCAGATCCAGCCGACCCAGTGCCATACCGAAGAACACATAGGCCGGCCACACCAGCAACGGGTAGTATCCGGTGACCACCAAGTCCTGAAGCAGCTGCAGAGGCTGGAAGACATCAACCAGGATGGGGGAGCGCCATAGCCGCTCCGGTGACTCCCAGGGTTCAATCCCCTCCCGCAGGGCGTTTTGCCACACCCAGTAGAACGCCGGCCCCGCCACAGCCCAGACTCCGGCCAGCAGGAACAAGCCCGGGGCCCGCAGCCGCAGAAACGGAAGTGCGAGGATGAACATCACCCCGTAGTGGACCAGGATGATCGCCACCCCGGCCGGCAGCAGAGAGACCAACAGGCCGATGAGCACAATGACGCCGGCCCGCACCGCCAGGGAGACCCGGTCCCGGTTCACCTCCGTACTGGGTCTCTCAGGCTTAGTACCCCCGGTGAGCAGGGCGATGCCCACCCCGGCGAGAACCGCGAACAGCGCCGCGGAGCGTCCGGCGAACAAGGTGCCGGCCCAGGTCGCCTCCCCGGTGAGTTCATCCGTGGTCGGCAGCACGTGGACGGTGAACATTCCCAGCAGCGCCAGTCCGCGGGCGGCATCCACCCCGGTCAGCCGGCGGCGTGCCGAGCGGCGGGTGTGGGTGCGGGACATCACAGGCGATAGGCTACTGCCTATGACGGCCGACGAGCAGACTCCGCGTGAATTCGACCCGTACCTGGCCCAGGGCGAAGTCAAACACCCGGACCAGACCGACCCCTATTTCGGGCACCTCATCACCGCCATGGTCACCCCCTTCACCGCCGATGACCGGGTGGACTTCAAAGCCTTCGAAGCGCTGGCCGCCAAACTGGTCGATGAGGGCAATGACTCACTGGTGGTCTCCGGCACCACCGGGGAGACCTCCACACTGGAGGACTACGAGAAGGCCGACCTGGTCCGGGCCGCGAAATCCGCCGTCGGCGACCGCGCGAAGATCATCGCCGGCACCTCCACTAACCACACCAGCCACGACCTGGAAATGGCGGTCAAGGCTGAACGGGCCGGGGCCGATGGCCAACTGGTGGTCACCCCCTACTACAACAAACCCAGCCAGGACGGTGTCTACGCCCACTTCACCGCAGTGGCCGACGCTGTGGACCTGCCGCTGATGATCTACGACATCCCCGGCCGCACCGGCATCCCAGTGGCCACTGAGACCATCCTCAAACTCGCCGAGCACCCACGGATCATGTCCTTAAAGGACGCCAAGAATGACATCACCGCCACCACTGAGGTGCTGACCAAGACCGACCTGGAGATCTACTCCGGTGACGACCAGAACGTCTTAGCGTGGATGGCGATGGGTGCTGCCGGCGTCGTCTCCGTCACCTCCCACGTGGCGGCCCCCACATTCCGGCGGATGGTCGATGCGGTGCTGAACTATGAACTCAAAGCCGCTCGCATCGCCCACAGTGAGCTCGGCCCCGTCATCCGTGCGCTGATGACCCGAGTGCAGGGGGCTGTGGCCTCCAAACTCGTGCTCGGCTGGCTGGGCTTCGATATCCGCCCCGATGTGCGCCTGCCCCTGGTCCAAGCCAATGCCGCTGAACAGGAACTGATCCGCAGTGACCTGCGCGAAGCCGGCTGGACGCTCTAACCGGTCGACCCCCGAAGACCCAGCAGAACACGCGAGACCCCCAGCTCACCTGACAACACCACACACCCGCATAGATCTCCACACACCTCGAAGGAGCCTCACACGTTGACACCGGAGAAACTTCTCACCCCGCCGAAGCTGAAGAACGGCACGATGCGCATCGTCCCCCTCGGCGGGCTCGGGGAGGTCGGACGGAACATGACCGTCTTCGAGCTCAACGGGAAGATCCTCATTGTCGACTGCGGGGTGCTCTTCCCCGAGGAGGAACAGCCCGGGGTTGACCTCATCCTGCCCGACTTCACCTATATCGAAGACCGGCTCGACGACGTCGTCGGCATTGTGCTCACCCACGGGCACGAAGACCACATCGGTGCGGTGCCCTACCTGCTGCGCAAAAACGACCAGATCCCGCTCATCGGCTCCAAGCTCACCCTAGCCCTGGTGGAAGCCAAGCTCGCCGAGCACCGGATCAACGCCTACACGCTCACCGTGGCCGAAGGCGACACCGAACGCTTCGGCCCCTTCGAGTGCGAATTCGTTGCCGTCAACCACTCCATCCCCGACTCCCTGGCGGTGTTCATCCGCTCCGAAGCCGGGTCTGTGCTGCACACCGGGGACTTCAAGATGGACCAGCTGCCACTGGATGGGCGGATCACCGATCTGCGCCACTTCGCCCGGCTCGGTGAAGAAGGCGTGGACCTGTTCCTCTCCGATTCCACCAACGCCCATGTCCCCGGGTTCACCGCTCCGGAAAAGGACATCGGCCCGGTGATCGAGTCCTACTTCCACCGCTCCCAACGGCGGATCATCGTGGCCAGCTTCGCCAGCCACATCCACCGGGTGCAGCAAGTGCTCGACGCCGCCGCTGCCCACGGGCGCAAAGTCGCCTTCGTGGGCCGCTCCATGGTGCGGAACATGTCGATTGCGGCCAAGCTCGGCTACCTCAACGTCCCGGAGAACATCCTGGTTGACGTGAAGAAGGTCGACGAACTGCCCGACCACAAGATCGTGCTGATGTCCACCGGATCCCAGGGCGAACCCATGGCCGCACTGTCCCGGATGGCCAATGGTGACCACCAGATCCAGGTGGGTGAAGGGGACACGATCATTCTGGCGTCGTCGTTGATTCCCGGCAATGAGAACTCCGTCTACCGGGTGATCAATGGGCTGATGAAGCTCGGCGCCGACGTCGTGCACAAGGACAATGCCAAGGTCCACGTCTCCGGCCACGCCTCCGCCGGGGAGTTGCTGTACTGCTACAACATCCTCAAACCTAAGAACGTCATGCCCGTGCACGGGGAGCACCGGCACCTCATCGCCAACGGCAAACTCGCCGAGCAGACCGGTGTGGAACCAGAGCGTGTGCTGCTCTGCGAGGACGGGTCCGTGGTCGACCTGCACAACGGCACCGCCCGCGAGGTCGGTCAGATCGAAGCCGGCTACGTCTACGTGGACGGGTCCTCCATCGGGGAGATCACCGAATCCGAGCTCAAGGACCGCCGTGTCCTGGGGGAGGAGGGGTTCATCTCCGTCATCACCGTGGTCAACCGGCAAACCGGCACCATCATCTCCGGCCCGGACATCCACGCCCGCGGTGTGGCCGAAGAGGACGAGGTGTTCAAGAACATCAAGCCGAAGATTGCCAAGGCGCTGACTGAAGCGATTCAGGACAACAAGGAACACACCACCCACCAGCTGCAGCAGGTGGTGCGGCGCACCATCGGCTCCTGGGTCAACCGGAAGCTGCGCCGCAAGCCGATGATTGTGCCCGTGGTGGTAGAGACTTAAGGCGCTGCCCAGCACCTCACCAGCCCTGTGGTGCTGGGCGTTTATCTGGACAGACGGTGCAGGGCTGCGGTGACCATGGCCTCCACCCCAGTGCTCAGCGTCGGCTCAATCAGCGGCGCAAAGTACGGCGAATGGTTGCCGGGCGGGTCCTCGGCCCCGTGTTCACTGGCGCCGAAGAACCAGAACACACTCGGCACCCCGGCCTGCTCACCGAGGACACCGAAGTCCTCTGAGCCCATGCGGGGACGTTCCACGGCGACCCGGTCAGCCCCGAGAGACCCGCGCAGCGCGTCGAACACTCCCTGGGCGGTCTCGGCATCGTTGATGAGGGCGGGCATATGACCGTAGTGCTCAATGACCGGATCGGGCGCACCGGCTGACTGGGCCTCAGCGCGGATGATCCGTTCCACCGCAGCGAGCACCTGCTGCCGTACCGACTCGGTGAGCGTACGGATATTCACGGTGAACTCGGCGGTCTCCGGGATGATGTTCTCCTTCAGCCCAGCGCGGAAGACCGCCACGGTCACCACCGCCGGGTCGCGAGGGTCCACCTCCCGGGAGACGATGCTCTGCAGCCGGGTCACCATCGAGGCGCCCAACACCACCGGGTCGATCCCGTTCTGTGGTTGGGAACCGTGGACCTGCTTGCCGTAGACGGTGACGCGCAGATTATCCGCCGCCGCCATCGCCGGACCCAGCGCCATGGTGACGGTGCCGGCATCACCGGGGGAGACATGCTGACCCAGAATCACCTCAGGATGAGGGACCTTCTCCCACAGGCCATCAGCCACCATGGCCCGGGCGCCTTGCCCGGTCTCCTCCGCGGGCTGAAAGATCAGCACCAGCGTGCCGGACCAGTCCTCCCGTTGCCGCAGCAGCACCCCGGCGGCAGTGAGTAGACAGGCCATATGGGTGTCATGCCCGCAGGCGTGCATCACCTCTGTGCTGGTGCCATCAGGCAGGGTGCCCTGGGCCGTGGACGCGTAGTCCACACCGGTGTGCTCAGCCACCGGTAGGGCGTCGGTATCCGCGCGCAGTGCGACCACGGGTCCTTCACCATTGCGCACGACGCCGACCACTCCGGTTCCTCCGCAACGGAAGTGTTCGATCCCCAGTGCACTGAGGCGCTGCTCGATCCGCTCGGCGGTCCGGTGCTCCTGCATGCTCAGCTCCGGGTGGGCGTGCAGTTCCTTGTACAGCTGGTGTAGGTGCTGCTGTTCTTGCTCAGTGAGTGTGAACTCCGGACTCAGTGCCACAATCCCTCCCGGCGTCGCGGTCTTTCGGTCGTGTTTCTACGGGGGCCTGTTGCTTGGGGGCCTGTCGTATTGTCTGGTGTGCTTCATCTGGTGCTGACGGAGGCTGGTGTGCCGTCGTCGTGTGCTCTTCACTCTAGGTGCACCAGCGATTCTTCAGTACAGGACTGCGTGGATATGCGCCGGTGGGTGCCCTCCTGCCGCTAGGTTGGACCTATGGCGACACGTACTTCCCCCTCGCGAGCCGCCGGAAAGAACTCGAGCACGAAGAACGGTTCTTCCACAGCTCGCGCGACGACGTCGAAGAAAACCTCCGCGCAGGAGGATCAGGCCCCTCTGCCGCTGCGGCTGCTGACCGGGCTCTGGCTTGCCCTGGCCACCCCGGTGGCTTCTGCGTTCCGTGGTCTGGGCCGGCAGGTGAAGATCCATCCCGATGACAGGCGCGACGCCGCCGGGTTCGTCTTCCTGTTGCTTGCGGTCCTCACTGCTGTCGTCGACTGGTGGGGTGCCCGGCAGTGGGACCACTGGGCCTCGGATCTGGTGCACCGGGTCACCGCAGGCAGTCTTGGCTGGGCCTCAGTCTTGCTTCCCCTGGCGCTGCTCATCACCGCAGTGCGCTACTTCCGCACCCCCCAGGAGCACGAAGCCAATGGGCGAGTCGCCGTCGGGTTGCTCATCATCCTGGGTGCCTCCGCTGGGCTGGCGCACCTGGCTGCCGGTCTGCCCACTGTGAACGAAACCTTCGCCCGCTCGGACGCCGGTGGATTCGAGAACATGCTCAGCTCCGGGGGGATCATCGGCTACCTTGTCGCCGTGCCGCTGGCCTCCCTGGTCACCGCCTACCCGGTGTGGGTCATCCTCAGTCTGGTGCTGCTGGCCGGACTGTTGGTGCTCACTGACACCCCTCTGCGTCGTATCCCCGCGCGGATCGCGGTCGCTCGTCGGCACATCATCGGTGAGCCGACCCCACCAGCGGCAACCGATGATGATGTGCCCGCCGGTGGAGATGCCCAGCAGCCCACTGCGGCTTACACCGCCCAAACCCCCAAACCGCAGGCCAAGAAGTCGAAGAAGCCCCGCGCAGAGCGGCCCGGATTCTTCGCCAAACTCAGCGGATCTGCGGACCCCCAGCCCCCGGCGGACACTGCGCCGACTGAGGCTTTCGACCCCGACGCCGCCCGCGCGGCCGAAGGTGCCTTCGACACCCCTGTCTTCTCCGAATCCGATGACGCTCCCGGTGATCCCACCCCTGCGGTGAAGCCCGGGCGCAAGCGTCCCACCCAGCAGGAACACCAGATCGCCGCGGCGAAGAAAGCCGCAGGAGTCTACGACGTCGACGCCGAAACCTCCTCTGCGGCACCGACC
The DNA here is from genome assembly GCF_000421745.1 of Nesterenkonia alba DSM 19423. GTDB lineage: Bacteria > Actinomycetota > Actinomycetes > Actinomycetales > Micrococcaceae > Nesterenkonia > Nesterenkonia alba. Next base: position 205,934 of record NZ_ATXP01000003.1, on the reverse strand, counting down.
ACCAAGCCGACCACAGAAGTCACCCCAACGAACCAGCCGGAGGCTCCCACGCCGGCGTCGGACTTCCCGGTGCGCTCAGAGCAGCTGGAACTGGCCGGGGATGTCACCTACACCTTGCCGGACCAGAGCCTGCTGCCGTCCGGGCCGGTGCCGAAGGAGCACACCGCGGCCAACGACGAGATCGTCGAGGCCCTCAACGGCACTTTCGCCCAGTTCAAGGTCGATGCCACGGTGACCGGGTTCTCCCGGGGTCCCACGGTGACCCGCTACGAGGTGGAACTCACCCCCGGTACCAAAGTGGAGAAAGTCACCTCCTTGGAGAAGAACATCTCCCTGGCGGTGGCCTCCAATGAGGTGCGTATCCTCAGCCCCATCCCGGGGAAGTCTGCCATCGGCATTGAGATCCCCAACCGGGACAAGGAAGTCGTGGCCCTCGGTGATGTGCTGCGTTCCAATGCGGCGCGGAAGACCGACCACCCCATGGTCATGGGCGTGGGGAAGGACGTCGAAGGCGGGTATGTGGTCGCCAACCTGGCCAAGATGCCCCACCTGCTGGTCGCCGGTGCCACCGGGGCCGGTAAATCGGCGTTTATCAACTCGATGATTACCTCGGTGCTGATGCGCGCCACCCCGGATGAGGTCCGCATGGTCATGGTGGACCCCAAACGGGTGGAACTGACTGCCTATGACGGCATCCCCCACCTGGTCACCCCCATCATCACCGACCCCAAGAAGGCCGCCGAGGCCCTCGAATGGGTGGTCAAAGAGATGGACAACCGCTACGACGACCTCGCCCACTTCGGGTACAAGCACGTCGACGACTTCAACAAGGCCGTCCGGGCCGGGAAGATCACCCTGCCGCCGGACTCCAAGCGGGTGCTGCGTCCCTACCCGTACCTGCTGGTGATCGTTGATGAGCTGGCCGACCTGATGATGGTCGCCCCGCGCGACGTCGAAGACTCCATCGTGCGGATCACCCAGCTGGCCCGTGCCGCCGGTATCCACCTGGTGCTGGCCACCCAGCGGCCCAGTGTCAACGTGGTGACCGGGCTCATCAAGGCGAACGTGCCCTCCCGTATGGCGTTTGCGACGTCGTCGGCCACCGACTCCCGTGTGGTGCTGGATTCGGTGGGGGCTGAAAAACTGCTGGGGCAGGGTGATGCGCTGTTCCTGCCCATGGGCAACGCCAAACCGATGCGCGTCCAAGGTGCCTGGGTCAACGAATCCGAGGTCGAAGCCGTCGTCGGCCACGTGAAGTCTCAGCTGAAGGCCCAATACCGCGAGGACGCGGTGCAGGCCATGGAGCCGAAGAAGAAGGAGATCGACGAGGACATCGGCGATGACCTCGACCTGCTGCTGCAGGCCACGGAACTGGTGGTCACCACCCAGTTCGGGTCCACCTCCATGCTGCAGCGTAAGCTGCGCGTGGGCTTCGCCAAGGCGGGCCGGCTGATGGACCTGATGGAATCTCGCGGTGTGGTGGGCCCCTCCGAAGGGTCCAAAGCCCGGGACGTGTTGGTGCCACCCGAGCAGCTCGGTGAGGTGCTGGCCACCATCAAGGGTGAGGATACGACGTCGTCGGAACCCTACGATGACCCCGTACTGACCGAGGCCGCGGCGGCCCCCACCCAGACCGCTGAGGCCAGTGCACCCCCACCGGAGGCCGCTGAGCCCGGTCCGGCACCGGAGAGCCAGACCGCTGAGGTCCAAGACCTCATCGCCGCCGACCTTGCCGAACGCACCCGTGGGTTACCGCAGATGCAGCACTACCACGAGGGCGCCGATCACCCCACCGACTCTGAAGACGCCTGGGAGCTGACCGGCCGGTGATCGCCGGTGCCGGTCATCACGCTGAAGCAGGCGTGGTGGGAGTAGTACTCTGACGGGGATGAGTGACCAGTCCCCGCAGCCGGTTCCGCTGCTGAACATCGCCAATATCCTCACCTTGGTGCGCATCGCCCTGGTGCCGGTGTTCGTGGTGCTGTTGCTGCTCGATGCCCAGGGGCCCTTCACTGAGCTGGAAGCCCAGCAGGGTCCGTGGCGCTGGGTGGCGGCAGGAGTCTTCGCCGTGGCGATGATTACCGACAAGATCGACGGCGATCTGGCCCGTTCCCGGGGATTGGTGACGGACTTCGGCAAGATCGCCGACCCGATTGCCGACAAACTATTGGTCGGGGCCGCCCTGGTGATGCTCTCCCTGCTGGGAGAGCTGTGGTGGTGGGTGACAATCCTCATCCTGGTCCGGGAACTGGGGATCACCCTGCTGCGGATGGTGATGCTGCGCACCCAGGTGATGCCCGCCTCCCGTGGGGGGAAGCTGAAAACGCTCTTGCAGGCGGCGGGACTGCAGCTGATGTTGTTGCCGCTGGCGGTCATCGCCAGCTGGCTGGCCGATGCCGCACTGGGGATCATGCTGGTCGCCTTGGTGGTGACGATCATCACCGGCATCGACTACGTGGTCCAGGCGGTGCGCATCCGGGCCGCTGCCCGGTCCTAGCCGCTGGTGAGCGCAGATGCCTTCGGCTTTGAGCCGGTTTTCAGCCCCGCCGACTACAGTGCCCGGCATGGCCATTGAGGGAGAAGCTGACGACGTCGCCCGTGACGCCTCCCGGCACACCGATCCAGTCGAGATCGTCCAACGGTGCGCCCACCGCGGTCTGACCTTAGCCACGGGGGAATCCTTGACCGCCGGATCTCTGGCCGCACGGATCGCCGATGTCCCTGGCACCTCCGCAGTGCTGCTGGGCGGGGTCGTCGCCTACAGCGTGACCGTGAAGACCCAGACCCTCAACGTGCCGGAGGATCTGCTGGAATCCCGCGGGGCCGTGGACCCAGATGTTGCCGCCTGGATGGCTCGTGGGGCCGCAACCCGCTGTGCTGCCGATATCGGGATCTCCACCACCGGTGTGGCCGGTCCCGAACCGCACCAGGGCAAAGACGTCGGTACGGTCTACTTGGGACTGGCCTGCACCGCGGAGGCAGCGCAGCGTCTGGGGCTCAGCCTGCCGGAGAAGACCCAGCCCAGCGACGTCGACGGCGACTGGCTGGCGGGATCCCTGTTACTTGACCTCGACGGTGACCGCTCCGAGATCCGTGCCGCCACCGTGGAAGGAGCCCTCAGCCTGCTCGAGGATTTCCTCCACACGGAGCCCCCAGGACTCCCACCGGAGGCCGCTTCGGGCTAAGGTGGGAACAACAGGCGCACCACGTCCGTTGTGATAGGGCAATCGTCATCAGCACTTGAGGAGATCCCCATGGTGAGACAGCCAGTCACCGTCAACGGAGTCACCCGGTGGAAGGACACTGCCGAACACCCTGAGCCCGGGGTGGAGACTCGTGAAGCCAAAGGCGTGGTCCTGCGCCAGGAGATCGGCGACGTGCTGCGCAGCATCCGCCAAGACTCCGGACGCACACTGCGGGACGTCTCGCACGATGCCCGAGTCTCGTTGGGGTACCTCTCCGAGGTCGAACGCGGGCAGAAGGAGGCCTCCTCCGAGCTGCTGGCCAGCATCTGTACTGCGCTCAATGTGCCCCTGGCCGCGATGCTCTTCCAAGTGGCCGAACGGATCGCTGAGGCCGAAGGCTTCACCGTTCCGGACACTGTGCCCACCGAGTTCCAGCGTGAATTCGGCAACGAGGAACTCGTCGGCCTCTAGGCTTCACGTTCTGCCTCCTACCCCGGGAGGTATGACTCGATGCCCTTACACTGGCCGGTATGACAGATTCCGATCGCCGCGCGAAAGTGAAAGAACTGGAGCGTGAATTCAGCCGGCTCTTCGTGCGACGACGCTTCAACGCGCTCAAACTGGCCCAAGAAATCGACCCGGAGATTGAGCCGGCGTCGTACTCGGTGCTGGCCACACTGCAGCACCGTGGACCCATGCGAATGACCGCCATCGCCCGGCACCTGGGCATCGGCAAACCCACACTCTCGCGGCAGTTATCCACATTGGCCTCTCGCGGGTTTGTGACGAAGAAGGCCGACCCCGCCGATGGCCGGGCCCTGGTGGTCTCCCTCACCGATCAAGGGCGCACTCGCTTAGAGGCCGCCCAGCGGGACCGCTCAGAGCGTTACCAGCAGATGCTCACCGCCTGGAACCTCGAAGAGATCGAAGTGCTCTCCGAGCTCTTAAGCAAACTGAACAAGACCTACGCCGACTACGACGCCGCCCACGGCACCGGCTGGCCTCCGCATACCGCCGGCCAGACGGACAGTACCCAGGAGCAGGACTCCGACGACGCCGCGGCCGAGGACGAAACCGCCGAGGACGATGAAACAGCCGACGACGACGTCGCCTCCGTCGCCGTGGAACCGGACAGTAAGGCGGCATGAGGGAGTCGCGCTTCTGGTCCCTGATGGAGGACGAGTTCGGCGAGACCTACGCCCATATCCTCGCCGGTGAGCTGGTTCTTACCGAATACCAGCTCACCGCACGCCAAGCCCTGCAGCAGGGTATCGATGCCCGGCGGGTCTGGGAGGCGATCTGTATCCAACAGGACGTTCCCGAAGAACGTCGACTGGGACGGGATATACCGGCGAAGATCACTCCACCGGAAAGCTGAGCGACACAGGCGTGTTGATCGAAACTGTGTTCGATGCGGGTGTTATGTTTTCCACGAAGCACGGGAGGAGTCGGCGACACGCCGGACTCTGCACAGTATCCGGAATGGACATCGGACGTGTCAGAGGCTGGTTCTAGTCTCGACTGCATCCGAAGAACCCATCGCAACACGTGAGGTGAAACATGGCAGTCAGCCCCGACCGGCAGAAGGCGCTCGACGCAGCACTGGCCCAGATCGACAAGCAGTACGGCAAGGGGTCGGTGATGCGGCTCGGCGACGAGACCCGTGCGCCGATCGAAGCCATTCCGAGTTCCTCCATCGCCCTGGATGCCGCTCTGGGCATCGGCGGCTTCCCGCGCGGCCGCGTGGTGGAGATCTACGGTCCGGAATCCTCCGGTAAGACCACTGTGGCCTTGCACGCAGTGGCCAATGCCCAGAAGAACGGCGGCATCGCAGCCTTCATTGACGCTGAGCACGCTCTGGACCCCACCTACGCGGAGAAGCTCGGTGTGGACACTGACTCCCTGCTGGTTTCCCAGCCGGACACCGGGGAACAAGCTCTGGAGATCATGGACATGCTGGTCTCCTCCGGCTCATTGGACATCGTGGTCATCGACTCAGTGGCCGCGCTGGTACCGCGTGCTGAAATCGAAGGGGAGATGGGCGATAGCCACGTCGGTCTGCAGGCCCGGCTGATGTCCCAAGCCCTGCGGAAGATCACCGGCCGATTGGCTCAGACCAAGACAACCGCCATCTTCATCAACCAGCTGCGGGAGAAGGTCGGGGTCTTCTTCGGCTCCCCAGAGACCACCTCCGGTGGTAAAGCCCTGAAGTTCTATGCCTCGGTCCGGGTGGATGTCCGCCGGATCGAAACCCTCAAGGAGGGAACCGCCTCCGTGGGTAACCGGACCCGGGCCAAGATCGTGAAGAACAAGATGGCCCCGCCGTTTCGGCAGGCGGAGTTCGACATCCTCTATGGCGAGGGCATCTCCCGCGAAGGCGGGCTGATCGACGTCGGCGTAGAGAACGGGCTGGTGAAGAAATCCGGAGCCTGGTTCACCTATGACGGCGATCAACTCGGCCAAGGCAAGGAAAAGGCCCGGCAGTTCCTCAAGGACAACCCGGACCTCGCCGATGAGATCGAACAGCGGATCAAGGAAAAGCTGGGCATTATCCCCGCGGCGAACCAGGACCAGGGACCCGAACTGAAAGCCGTTGACGGCTAGGAGTCACACCGACCATGTCTGAGACGAGGTCGCACACACCTGGCGCACCCCCCACAACCTCTGATGTACCGGGGGAGAAGGAAGCCACCCTCGCCGCGCTGCGGGACTCCTTGGCAAAGCTGGAATCCGGGGCTGAGACCTCAGTGGGCTCTACCGCCAGCTCAACGACCGGTGAAGAGGCCACCGATGAGTACTCTCAGGCCCGGAACATCGTGCTGCGCAAACTAACCGGGTCGGCGAAATCCCGTCACCAGCTGGCTGAAGCCTTGCGAGACAAGGAGATCAGCGAGCAGACGATCCATGCGGTCCTCGACCGGATGGAAGACGTCCAGCTGGTCGACGACGCCGCCTTCGCCCGTACCTGGGTGCGTACTCGCCATGAGCTGAAGGGATTAGGGACCGCCGCTCTGCGTCAAGAGCTCAAGCACAAAGGGGTGGCCGCTGAAACCATTGAGGCCGCGCTGGATCAGCTCACCGCAGAGGATGAGGACGCTGCCGCCCGCGACCTGGTGGAGGCCAAACTGCGGGGTGTTGATGTTCCCCCGGGGGCAGATCCTGAAGCTCGTCGGGAACGGGAGAAGATCACCCGGCGGCTGGTGGGGATGCTGGGTCGTCGGGGGCACAGTCCCGCGGTAGCGTTCCGGATCGTCACCCAGGCCCTTGAGGAGCGCACTGCCACGTAGGCCTCATCAGCTAGCTGTACCAGCAGCCGGTAGAATGACGGCGATGACCGAGACAGTTCTGGACCGCCCGGAGACCACTGAGACGCTGCGCACCTACGAGGTCCGCACCTTCGGTTGTCAGATGAACGTCCACGACTCGGAGCGCATCAGCGGTCTCCTCGAAGACGCCGGTTACACCAAAGCGGCCGAGGGCAGCACCCCGGACCTGGTGGTGTTCAACACCTGCGCGGTCCGGGAGAACGCTGATAACCGGCTCTACGGGCACCTGGGCCAGCTGAAACCGGTGAAGGACCAACACGCCGGGATGCAGATCGCCGTCGGAGGCTGCCTGGCACAGAAGGATCAGAACACTGTGCTGGAACGGGCCCCCTGGGTGGATGTGGTCTTCGGCACCCACAACATCGGATCTCTGCCGGCCCTGTTGGAACGTTCACGGCACAACAACGAAGCCAGCATTGAAATCCTTGAAGCTCTCGAGACCTTCCCCTCCACGCTGCCCACCAAGCGTGAGAGTGTGCACTCCGGGTGGGTGTCGATCTCCGTGGGGTGCAACAACACCTGCACCTTCTGCATCGTGCCCAGCTTGCGCGGCAAAGAGCGCGACCGGCGTCCCGGGGAAATCCTGGCGGAAGTCCAGGCCCTCGTCGACGACGGAGCCGTGGAGGTCACCCTCTTGGGGCAGAACGTCAACACCTACGGAGTGGAGTTCCGAGACCGGGGAGCCTTCGCCAAACTCCTGCGCGCCTGTGGGCAGATCCCAGGGCTGGAACGGGTCCGGTTCACCAGCCCACACCCGGCCAGCTTCACCGAGGATGTCATCGACGCCATGGCTGAAACCCCCAACGTGATGCCACAACTGCACATGCCCCTGCAGTCCGGTTCAGACCGTGTGCTCAAGGCCATGCGGCGCTCCTACCGTGCCGAACGGTTCCTCCGCATCCTGGACACCGTGCGCGAACGGATCCCGCAAGCGGCGGTCACCACTGATATCATCGTCGGATTCCCCGGGGAGACCGAAGAAGATTTTGCTCAGACGATGCGCGTGGTGGAGGCCTCGCGTTTTGCCTCTGCCTTCACCTTCCAGTACTCGCCCCGCCCCGGCACACCGGCGGCCACTATGGAAGACCAAATCCCCAAAGAGATCGTCCAGGAGCGCTTCGAACGCCTCCTGGAGCTGCAGAACCGAATCACCGCAGAAGAAAACGCTCGGCTGGTCGGCACCACTCAAGAACTATTGGTCACCAACGACGGCGGCACCAAAGCCGAGCAGACCGGCCGGCTCAGTGGCCGGGCCCCGGACAACCGGCTAGTGCACTTCAGTGTGCCCGAAGGGGCGGCGACACCTCGCCCCGGGGACTTCGTGACAGTGCCGATCACCAGTGCTGGAAGCTTCCATCTGCTCTCCGACCCGCAGAAGGAGCACTACCGGGTGCGCCCCTCGCGTGCCGGAGACGCCTGGGACCGGTGGCAGGCGGACTCCTGCGGTGTCGGCACCACGCAGGTCACCGGGGAGAAACCCGCGGCGGTGTCCCTCGGTATGCCCAGCCTGCGGACCTCCTAGTGGCCCATCCGCCGCTGATCGTCGTCGCCGGCCCCACCGCCTCCGGTAAGTCCCAGCTCGGGGTCGAACTGGCTGAACGTCTCGACGGGGAAGTCATCAACGCCGACTCCATGCAGCTCTACCGGGGCATGGACATCGGCACCGCCAAGATCACAGCGGAGGAGGCGCGCGGCATCCGGCACCACCTGCTCGATGTGCTCGAGGTGACCGAAGAAGCCACCGCCTCCGCCTACCAGCGGCAAGCCCGCGACGTCGTCGCCGACATCCGAGCCCGCGGCAAAACCCCCATCATGGTCGGCGGCTCCGGACTGTACATCCGCGCCGCAGTGGACATCATTGAGTTTCCGCCCACCGACCCGGATGTGCGCCGTCAGCTCGAAGATCGCCTGCAGGTCGAAGGCCCCCAGGCGCTGCGAGCCCAGTTGCGCGCAGCCGACCCCGAATCCGCCGCCGTGGTCCAAGACGACCGGCGACTCATCCGTGCCCTGGAAGTGGTGACGATCACCGGCCGGCCGTTCACCACCTTCATGCCGCCACATCAGTACGAGCCCAGCGTGGAACCGGTGGTACAGCTGGGTCTGCGCGTGAACCGAGAGGTACTCCACCAACGGATCGAAGATCGAGTGGCGACAATGCGCCGTCGTGGGCTCCTGGACGAAGTCAGGCAGTTAGCCGCCCAAGGACTCCGGCACGGCAAAACCGCGCAGCACGCCATCGGCTATCAACAGTTCCTACGGGTGCTCGACGGGGCGATCTCCGAAGACCAGGCCGCCGAGCAGACGGTCACCGCCACCCGAAAATTCGCCCGCCGCCAAGAGACCTGGTTCCGTGCCGACGGGCGGATTCACTGGCTGGGCGCACCCGCTGAGGACCTCACTGACCGTGCCGAGGAAGCAATCCGCGCTGCGACTGGTTGAATACCCCTATGCAGTTCACCAAAGCCCACGCCACCGGCAACGACTTCGTGCTGGTCTCCGACCCTGCTGGGGTGCAGGACCTCGACGCCACCTTCGTCACTGCGGTCTGCGACCGTCACCTCGGCGTCGGAGCCGACGGGTTCATCCGGGCCGTGGCCGCCCACGCCGACCATGAAGCCCGCCGACTGCTCAGTGCAGCGGGCCTGGGCAGCGACGATGCCGCACCGGTGTGGTTTATGGACTACCGCAACGCTGATGGCAGTGCGGCCGAAATGTGTGGCAACGGTGTGCGGGCCTTTGTGCATTTCCTCATCGCCGAAGGGCTCGCTGAGCTCAGCGAGGGTGATGAACTGCCGGTGCTGACCCGCGCCGGAATCAAGACCGTGCAGAAGGTACCTGAAGGCTACGCGGTGGGCATGGGGATCTGGTCCTTCATCGACCCAGAACTGGCCGCCGAACGGGGCAGCGACTCCCTGGTCAAAGTGGCCGGCCTCGCCGACCCGCGGCCCGGGCTGAGCATCTCCATGGGCAACCCCCACACGGTGGTCGCTTTGCCAGACGGGCGGACCCTGCAACGCCTCGACCTTCACACCGCACCCACAGTGGAACCCACCCCGCCGCACGGGACAAACGTGGAATTCGTGGTCCCCGGAGACCCACTGGTCACAGAGGGGGCCGGGCGAGTGCGCATGCGGGTCCACGAACGCGGAGTCGGGGAGACCCTCTCCTGCGGAACCGGGGCCTGCGCCGCAGCCGCAGCGACCCGAGTGTGGGTAGCCGACGACGGTGTCGACACCTGGAGTGTCGAGGTCCCCGGGGGAGTGGTCACGGTGACCTTCACCCCCCGGGCTGACGGTGCCGAAGACGTCACCCTCTCCGGACCGGCGGTGCTGGTCTACACCGGTACGCTCATCTGAGCCCCTGACACCACAGGGCCACCGGAGTCACGCTGAGCAAGCCTCCACAGGCGACTCCGGCGGCACGGTGAACAGGGTCTCAGCCTCAGCCCCCACGGTGCGCAGTACCAGGGCCGTGAACAGGACCGTCCCCACCGCCAGGGAATCCCCGCGGCTGAGCAGTTGCACCAGCTGAGCCGAGCCGGCGGCCTCATGCACGGCCGCGCCACCGAGATCCTTGAGGCACGCCCATTCCCAGCCGGGACCCTCTGGCCAGGCCGAGCGATCCGGGGTCCCGGTGTAGGCTCCGGGGAGCTCGACGAACACTTTCCGCCCCGGCCAGTGTCGTAACCCCGCCACAAACCCCGGGAGGTCTTTCCCCGGAGGCAAGCACACCAGCACCTGGTCCGGTTCGGACCCCAGCTGACCGCGACTGAAGGCTAAAGCGTGTTCCAGCCCGGCGCGGGAGACCGCAGAATCCACGATGCACCACGGCTGGGGGTCCCCGGGAGCGGTCGCGGGCACCTGGTGGACCGAGAGCCGCCCGGGGTACCGCACCGAAGCCAGCGTGGAGGTCAGGCGCGGAAGAACCGGGCTGCGGCCCAAGCTGTGGCCACAGCGTGATGCCTCTGCGGTTGCTGGGGTACCGGAACTCTCCAGGGTGGGGTGGTGTGGATCGTGGCCTGCCACGGCCAGGGCCGCGAGGACACCGGCTGCAGCGTTGCTCCGCTGAATCCCCTGCGGAAGGTGCGTGTTCAGCGCTTCAGGGAGGGCAGCCGGCGTCGTCGGCTCAGTGGCCACCTCGATGACCCGCGGCCCGCGCCCGAGGCAGGTGCAGCGGTCCAGCTGGTGCTCGATCTCACGGTGCACCTGCGGAGACTGCCGAAGGCTCACCACCCACTGGGTACCCGCCCCGATGACACCGGCCTTGTCCCGGGCCACATCCCGGAGGGTGGGACCCAGCACATCGAGGTGCTCAGCGAAGATCTCCGTGACCACCACCGTCTGCAATGGCCAGTGGGAGAGGTCATCGGAGACCCCACCCATTCCGGCCTCAGCGACGACGACGTCGACCCCCTCTTCGGCGAAGATCAGCATGGCCAGCACCATGAACAACCCTGTGGGAGCCAAGTACCCGGTCTCTGCCGTCGCCGGGGGGAGGTGGCGTCTCGCTTCGGCCAGACGCCGCAACGCTCGGCGCCAGACTGTGGCGCTGACGGCTGTGCCGTTGACCCGGATCCGGTCTGCATTGGACACGATGCCCGGACTCATCACCGTGCCGGTTCGCAGCCCCAGCCCGCACAGAGTCGCAGAGGCATAGACCGCAGCGGTTCCCTTCCCCTTGGAACCGACGACGCCAAGCACCGCAGGAGAGAACCCCGCCGGATCATGCTCCAACACCTCCAGTAGGGCTCGGGTGCGTGCCAGAGAGCGGGAACTCACAGTGCGCAGCGCACGCCACTCGCCAAAGATCACCTCTTCCTCCGAGGAGCGGTCAGTGCGGGTCATGGGGATGAACGCTCCACCCGCAGCAGCCGGAAGCCCTTCTGGGAGGCGGGGCGGTCGACATCGTATTCAGCTGAGAGGTGTTCGGAGAGCCAGCGTTGGAGCGAATCGGCCCCCAGATTCTTCTGCACTACCAGCCAGGCTTCACCGCCCGGGGTCAGGCGCGGCAGCCAGGTCAGCAGCAGATCGTGCAGGGCCGCCTTACCGATCCGAATGGGAGGGTTGGACCATATCCCAGCAAAGCGCACTTCCTCGCCGACTTCATCAGGGGCTGCGACGGTCACGTTGTCCAGTCCGAGGGCTTCGGCGTTCTCCCGGCATAGTGTCCGGGCTCGTTCGTTGACATCCACCGCCCACACCGCAGCCTGCGGGGCCAGCTGCGCCATGGTCAGTGCGATCGGACCCCACCCGCAGCCCAGATCCAGTAGAGCGCCCTGTTGCGGCGGTGTTGGGGCACGCTGCAACAGCACCGCTGTGCCCTTATCGATCCCGTCGGGGGAGAAAATACCGCCGGAGGTGGTCACCTCAACTCTGCGTCCGGCCAGCTCGACCTCCACCTGTCGCCGTATCAGGGGAGTGTCCGGGTCCGGGGAGAAATAATGCGCACCAGCCATCCGTTGCATAGTAGTCCAGCCCCCGCCACGGGGATCGGATAGACTGTCACACATGTGGAATGCCCTGCTGTACTCCCGCCTGAGCGGTTGAGTCCCGATCCCAAGGCCATTCACATCTTTGACAAGCCCCGCCGCAGAAGCCGTCCGGCTCGCCGCGGGCCCCGGAGAACACCCGGGTGAACGGAGAACATGACTGAAAAGCACACCAGCCAATCCACGATCGACGCCACCATTGCGCGCATCCTCGCTGCCGATGAAGCCTCCAGCGAGCAGAGTCGGATCATCCCCGAGCAACGCCACCGGCGCAGTGTGCTCGATGGCCGAGCCCGCGAACTCGCCGAGACCGAAGAGCACACCGACCACGACGGCGAACAGTACGACTTGTTCGAACGGCGCAGTCTGCGCCGGGTCGAAGGGCTCTCCACTGAACTTGAAGACGTCACGGAAGTCGAATACCGGCAGCTGCGCCTGGAACGAGTGGTTCTCGCCGGGCTGTGGACCGGCGGATCCACCGCCGAAGCCGAATACTCGCTGCGGGAACTGGCCGCACTGGCCGAAACCGCCGGGTCCACGGTGCTGGATGGATTCCTCCAGCGGCGCTCCACCCCGGACCCCGGAACGTTCTTCGGATCGGGTAAAGCCGAGGAAATCCGCGAGGCAGTGGCCGAACTCGGAGCCGACACGGTGGTCGTCGACTCCGAGTTGGCACCCTCTCAGCGGCGTGGCCTCGAAGACATCGTCAAAGTCAAAGTCATCGACCGCACCGGGCTGATCCTGGACATCTTCGCTCAGCACGCCAAATCCCGGGAAGGTAAGGCCCAGGTCGAACTGGCGCAGATGGAGTACATGCTGCCCCGTCTGCGCGGTTGGGGTGAGTCACTGTCCCGGCAGGCCGGTGGACGGGTCGGCGCAGCCGGAGGTGGAATTGGCTCCCGTGGTCCCGGTGAGACCAAGATCGAGCTGGACCGGCGGCGGATCAACCAGCGCATGGCCAAACTGCGCCGGGAGATCGCCGCGATGAAACCCGCCCGGGAGGCCAAACGCGCCAACCGGAAACGCAACGCCGTGCCCTCGGTGGCGATCGCCGGGTACACCAACGCGGGGAAGTCCTCCTTACTCAACCGGCTCACCGACGCTGGGGTGCTGGTGGAGAACGCACTGTTCGCCACGCTAGACCCGACGGTGCGTAAAGCGGTCACCCCCGATGGAATCGGGTACACGCTGTCTGACACCGTGGGTTTCGTCCGCCAGCTGCCCACACAGCTGGTGGAAGCCTTCCGCTCCACGCTGGAAGAAGTCGCCGACGCCGACCTCATCCTCCACGTGGTGGATGCCTCCCACCCGGAGCCTGAGGGGCAGATCGCCGCGGTGCGGCAAGTGCTCGCCGACGTCGAAGCCCACCAGGTCGATGAGATCATCGTGCTCAATAAGGCCGACGCCGCCGAACAGCACGTCATCGACCGCATCAGGCGCCGCGAACCGCATGTGGCGGTGGTTTCTGCCCGCACCGGTGAAGGGATCGCCGAGCTGAAGGAACGGATTAGCCAGTCCATTCCGCGTCCTGACATCGAGTTGGACCTGCTGGTGCCCTACACCGAAGGTGACATCGTCTCCCGGCTGCACGAGGCCGATGCCGAGATTCTCTCCACCGAGTACCAAGAGCAGGGCACCCGGCTGCGAGTCAAAGTCCGTGCTCCGCTTGCCGCCGATATGGCGAAGTACCAGGTGGCCGCCTGATCGATGACGGTGACCACAGCTCCGGAGCAGCGCGCCGAGGATCTGCTCACCACCGCGGTGGACTCCTTCGGCGGGACCCGCCGTGAGGGTCAGGTCATCATGGCTCGGCGGGTTGCCGAAGCGCTTCAGAAACAGCGGCACCTGATGGTCCAGGCCGGTACCGGCACGGGTAAGTCCCTGGCGTACCTGGTGCCGGCCGTGGCCCATGCGCTGGAGTCTGAGCGGCCGGTGCTGGTCTCCACGGCCACGCTGGCGCTCCAGGCCCAGATCATGGGCCGCGACCTGCCCCGGCTGTTGGAGTCCATCGAACCGGAGCTTGACCGCCCGGTGAAGGTGGGTCTGGTCAAGGGGCGTGCCAACTATCTCTGCAAACACAAGCTGGCCGGAGGTTTCCCGGAGACCGACGACGACGCCGAGGCGCTGTTCTCGGTGGCCACCGAACCCACCGGCGGGGTCACCACCTATGAACCCACCTCCCGGTTAGGGAAACAGGTGATGATGCTGCGGGAGTGGGCCGAAGAAACCGAGACCGGGGACCGTGACGACTTACCCGAAGGAGTCACCGACCAAGCCTGGCGGCAGGTTTCGGTCAACGCGGTGGATTGCCTGGGCAGAAAATGCCCCATGGTGGAGGAGTGTTTCGCCGAGCTGGCCCGCACTGAAGCCAACGAATCCGACGTCGTCGTCACGAATCACGCCATGCTGGCCATCGATGCCTTCGAAGGCCTCGATGTGCTGCCGGAGCACGACGCCGTCATCATCGATGAGGCCCACGAGTTCGCCGAACGGGTCACTTCAGCGGTGACGGAGCACCTCTCGGCTGGGATGATCTCCGCGGCGGCTTCCTCCGCGCGCCGGCACACAGCGATCAACGTGGAGCCTCTACAGCAGGCAGCCACCGCCGTAGAAGCGGCCTTCGCCTCCACCCCCTCGGGACTGTTGCACCGGGGGCTCAATGAGCAGCAGACTGCGGCAGTGGACGCAGCCAGGCAGGCAGCTCGTACGGCTCTGGCGGATTCCAAGGACAGCGGCGGGGAGGCTGCCTCCGAGGCAGACGCCGGCCGGACCACCGCCCGAGCTCGCTTGCAGGCTGTGTGCACTGTTGCTGAGCGGATGCTTGAGGCGGACCAGACCCCCGATGTCATCTGGCTGACCCGGCCTGGCACCTTCGTGCCGGGGAAGGGGTACCAGGAGGCGGGCCCGGAGGAGCCCCCGCTGATCTACGTCGCGCCCACGACCGTGGCAGCTCGACTGCGGGAGGGGCTCTTCAGCACCCGTACGGTGATCCTGACCTCGGCGACCTTAACCATTGGGGAGAGTTTCGATGTGATGGCCGGGCAGCTGGGGTTGCGCGGTGAGAAGGCCCCGCCATGGGACCCCCTTGATGTCGGTACGCCCTTTGACTACCCCCGGCAGGGGATGCTTTATGTTGCTCGGCACCTGCCTGCGCCCTCACTGAGCACCCAACAGGATCAGAGAGAAGAACTCGCCGGGCTTATTCACGCCTCCGGCGGAGCCACCCTGGCGCTGTTCTCTTCCAGGCGTGCCGCCGAAGAGGCCGCCGAAGAATTGCGGGGCACACTCGATGTCCCGATTCTCTGTCAGGGGGATGCCACAATGTCTGCGCTCATCCGGCAATTTGCTGACGAGGAGGAGACCTGCCTTTTTGGCACGATGAGTCTCTGGCAGGGAGTTGATGTGCCGGGACGCTCGTGCCGCCTGGTGACCATTGACCGGATTCCCTTCCCTCGGCCGAACGACCCGCTGACCACTGCGCGGACGGTGGAAGCCGATCGGGCCGGTGGAAACGGGTTCATGCAGGTCTCGGCCACTCACGCGGCCATCCGCCTGGCCCAAGGAGCCGGACGGTTGATTCGCAGCTCTGAGGACCGGGGGGTTCTTGCTGTGCTGGACTCCCGGCTGGCGACCAAACAGTATGGAACATTCCTTGTGAAATCCATGCCCGGATTGTGGCGTACCACTGACGGTACCGCTGTGCGTCAGGCGCTTAACAGGCTACGCAACGCCTGAGACCGCTTTCCCCACAGCCTGGCATGCCGGGAAGCGGGGAAAATGAACTGCCGTTACAAGCTGCGCAGGACGGTGACGACCTTGCCCATGATGGTGGCCTCATCGCCCAGGATCGGCTCGTACTGCGTATTCTGCGGCAGCAACCACTGGTGCCCATCCCTGCGCTTGAGGACTTTGACAGTGGCCTCATCGTCCAACAGTGCGGCGACGATATCGCCGTTGTCCGCATCGGGCTGACGGCGCACCACCACCCAGTCACCTTCGAAAATTCCGGCGTCGATCATCGAATCACCACGGACCTGCAGCATGAACAGCTCACCCTCCCCGGTGAGCTGACGCGGCAGAGCCATGACATCCTCGACGTTCTGTTCGGCAAGAATCGGTCCACCGGCGGCAATCTGGCCGACCACAGGGATCTCGTTGAGGCGTGAGTCGCTGGCCGTGCGGTAGCTATCGAGATCCACCACGGTGGAGTCCCCGCTGGATTCGGGGGACGCAGACGGCTCTTGATGGACCAAGCGACCCGAGGAATCCCGGATCACCTCCATAGCCCGCGGTTTACCAGGGACCCGACGCAGGTAACCGAGCTGTTGCAAACGAGCCAGCTGGTGGGTCACCGATGAGAGCGAGGCCAGACCGCAGGCATCACCGATCTCCCGCATAGAGGGTGGGTAGCTGCGCTCAGCCAGGGATTTCTGAATGACGTCGACGATCTGCCGCTGCCGTGTGGTCAGCGGCGGCACCGACTCTGAGCTCTCAGACAAGGCGTACCTCCTTCATCGTGTGGCTTCGCGGTCTCTTGCCGGGACATTCGACGTGTCCGACCCCCTTGCTGGAATAGAAGTCAGCATCGAATGTCACTTCGAAGTTAGCTTCACACTACGCCACATCGCAGACAGATTCCAGAGATGTGTGCGACTCAGCGTGGATCTATTCGAAGATGTGTGCTAAAAATAGAACACGAGTTCGATGAGCGCTTCGTTCAACGGATCGATCACGGAGGAAGAGATGAACACCACAGATGAGATGACCACCACCACATTCGGGGCAGCACCGGGGCACGTCAGCCTGACCCGCCGGGGGCGCTTCGTTCTGCTGGGCATTCCAGTTCTCACCGTGGTCTGCGGGTTGCTCACCGCGGGGCTATTCCTGGGGATCAGTACGCTGAACCAGGCGCAGGCGGCCTCTCATGAGGTCTCCGGGGTACAGGCAGAGGAAGTCACCGTGGGGGTGGGGGATACGCTCTGGTCACTTGCGGCCCAGGCGGATACTGAAGAAGACATCCACACCACCGTTGAACGGATTGCCGAGCTCAACGGACTGGAGTCCTCACAGCTACAACCGGGTGAGCGTCTGTACATCCCTGCCGAGTGATATCCACCATGCCTTCATCAACGGCCCGGGGACGTGGCACCGGAAGATGAGGCGCTGGCGAATGAGTCGGGCCGATACGATGGAGGCGTGACCGATACCGAGATGACACGCGCGCAGCGGCTAGACCGGTTGCCGTTGCGGGATGAACTGAAGGGCCAAGAGCCTTACGGTGCTCCTCAGTTAACGGTCAAGGCCATGCTCAATGTCAATGAGACAACCTATGACGTGCCGGCGGATGTCGTCGATGCGATAACGAAGGAAGTTCGCGCCGCCGCGGAGACGCTGAACCGGTACCCCGACCGGGAATTCACTGCCCTGCGGGAAAAACTCGCCGACTTCCTCAACCGAGACCTGCCGACTCCGGATCTCAGCGCCGAGAACATCTGGGCAGCGAACGGCTCCAACGAAGTGATGCAGCACATCCTGCAGGCCTTCGCCGGACCGGGGCGGTCCGTTCTGGCCTTTCCTCCGACCTATTCGATGTACCCCCTTTACGCCCGGGGGACCTACAGCGAATACATTGCTGGAACGCGCAGCGCCGACTTCACGCAGACCCCGGAGGATGTTGCGGCCCAGATTCGACAGCATCAACCGCATGTGGTGATTCTGTGCTCACCCAATAACCCCACTGGCACCGCTCTGGGGCTTGAGGTGGTCGAGGCTGCCTATGATGCCGCCACTGAGGGGGAGACGATGGTCGTGGTGGATGAGGCCTATGGGGAGTTCCGTCAGCCCGGCACAGCCTCTGCCCTCACGCTGCTCCACGGCAGACCTCGACTGATCGTGACCCGAACGATGAGCAAGGCTTTCGCGCTGGCCGGCGGACGGTTGGGCTACCTGGCTGCCGCACCGGAAGTCACTGACGCCTTGCGGCTGGTCCGGCTGCCCTACCACCTCTCGGCCGTCACCCAGGCGGCTGCTCGTGCGGCTCTGGATCACGCTGAGACGCTCATGGCCAACGTGGAGCGAATCAAGGTCCAGAGAGACCGCATCGTCACCGAATTGCAGCGCATGGGACTGCGGCCCTATCCATCTGATGCCAACTTCGTTCTCTTCGGCGGGCTCGACGACGCCCACGCGGCGTGGCAGCACCTGCTTGAAGAGGGAGTGCTCATCCGAGAAGTCAGTATTCCCGGGCACCTGCGGGTCACCGCGGGAACAGAGGAAGAGACCACAGCGTTTCTCACCGCACTGCGCAACTGGTTAGAGGAGACCCATGGCAGAGACCCCCGCTGAACTCATCGGCGCCCGCGAGGCACGTATGGAGCGTCGCACGAGCGAGTCGCGTGTGAAGGTGCGCATGAAGCTTGATGGAACGGGGACATCGAATATCTCCACCACCGTTCCGTTCTACGACCACATGCTCACCGCCCTGGCGAAACACTCCCTCATCGACCTCGATGTCGACGCCGAAGGCGACACACAGATCGATGTCCACCACACCGTGGAAGACACTGCGATCGTCCTCGGTCAGGTGCTGGGCACCGCCCTAGAAGACAAACGAGGCATCCGGCGTTTCGGTGAAGCCACGGTGCCCCTGGATGAGGCACTGGCCCACGCCGTCGTCGACGTCTCCGGCCGCCCATATCTGGTGCACAGTGGAGAACCTGAAGGCCAGCAGTATCACCTCATCGGTGGACACTTCACCGGCTCCATGACCCGGCACGTCTTCGAGGCGATCACCTACCACTCCGGCATCTGCCTGCACATGCGGGTGCTCGCAGGTCGCGATCCCCACCACATTGTCGAAGCACAGTTCAAAGCTTTTGCCCGGGCATTGCGGGCTGCGGTGGAATCCGACCCCCGGACTGACGAGATCCCCTCCACCAAGGGTGCCCTATGAGCGCCTCTGCCACAGTGGCGGTTCTCGATTACGGGTCTGGCAATGTCCACTCGGCGGTGCGGGCCTTGGAACGCGCCGGCGGCACCGTTGAACTCACCCGGGACACGGAGACCCTGCTCAATGCTGATGGGTTGGTCGTCCCTGGTGTTGGAGCGTTCGCCGCAGTGATGGAAGCACTCAACGCCACCGGTGCACCCCGTTGGATCGGACAACGGATCGCCGGGGGACGCCCGGTCCTGGGTATCTGCGTGGGTCATCAGATCTTCTTCGAACGAGGTGTCGAACACGGCGTCACCGCACAGGGTCTGGGGGAATGGCCCGGGGAGGTCACCGCCTTGCCGGAGGACGTCGTGGTCCCTCATATGGGGTGGAACACCGTGCGGCCACCGGAGGGCAGTGTGCTTTTCGAGGGAATCGAGGACGAACGGTTCTACTTCGTACACTCCTACGCCGTACAGTCCTGGGACTTCGACCAAACCATCCCCGCCATGGCCCCACCGAAAGTCACCTGGTCCCACCACGGGACCGACTTCGTCGCTGCCGTGGAGAACGGCCCGTTGGCCGCAACCCAGTTCCATCCGGAGAAATCCGGGGACGCCGGCACCCAACTGCTGCGCAATTGGATCACCAGCCTGTAGAAAAACGTGAGGACTTTGACTGATATGACTCCTTCCACTGTGCCTGCCCTCGAGCTGTTGCCCGCTGTGGACGTCGCTGACGGCCAGGCAGTCCGGCTCGTTCAAGGAGAAGCCGGATCAGAGACCGGGTACGGCGACCCCTTGGAGGCCGCACAGACCTGGCAGGACCAGGGAGCGGAGTGGATCCACTTGGTGGACCTCGACGCCGCTTTTGGCCGCGGACACAACCGTGAGGTGTTGCGACGCGTCGTCGAAGCCATCGATATCAAAATCGAACTCTCCGGGGGCATCCGGGATGACGAGTCCCTCGAACGCGCCCTGGAATTCGGGGCTACCCGAGTCAACCTGGGCACTGCCGCTCTGGAGGACCCGGAGTGGACCGCACGGGTCATTGCCCGCCATGGCGAGGCCATCGCCGTCGGCCTTGACGTCCGAGGAGAAACACTGGCAGCCCGCGGCTGGACCAAAGAGGGCGGAAACCTCTGGGAGGTGCTGGCTCGGCTTGAAGACGCCGGATGTCCCCGCTATGTGGTCACCGATGTCACCAAAGACGGCACATTGCGTGGCCCCAATACCGAGCTGTTGGCCGCAGTCAGTGCCCGGACGAACAAACCAGTTGTCGCCTCCGGAGGGATTTCCTCCCTGGAAGATGTCGCAGCCTTAGCGAAGATGGTCTCCTCGGGGGTGGAGGGGGCCATTATGGGCAAAGCGCTCTACGCGGGGAAGTTCACACTGCCTGAGGCGCTGGCGGTCGCCGCCGACTCGGCATGAGCAGCGAGCCAAACGCACGGCAGCTCCCGGGGCATATCGCCCAGCTGCTCGCCCGGCAGCACCGAAGTGCAGACGGACGCCCGGCCGACTCTGCCGGCATCCCCTGGGACGGACGCGACCTCTCCGCCGAGGGTAACCCGTTACACACCAGGCCCACAGACGATGGGCACACCGCGCCGGTGGTGGCTGCCGCGCGGAAGAAACTGCTGGCCGGAGAGATCGATGAGGCCAGTTTCGTCAATGTGTTGCGAGGTCAGCGGCTCTTCGCCGCGGTGCTTGCCACCGGTTCAGGCGATATCGCCACCGGAGACAAAGAAGCAGATATCTCACTCATTACCCTGGAGGCCGGAGATGGACGCACCGCGATGCCGGTGTTCACCTCCGTGGAGGCACTGACCGCCTGGCATCCGCAGGGGCGACCCGTGGCGGCGGAAACCGAACGCGTCATGCTGGCTGCCTTGGCCGAAGGAGCGGAGCTGGCGGTGCTCGACCCCGGGGCCGAGCTGACGTTTGTGCTGCGACGCCCCGCCGTTGAACAGCTCGCCCAAGGTGAACCCTGGCTGCCCTCCTATGCCGACGAGCAACTCGCCGCAGCATTAGAGGAGATCGTCGCTGCCTGCCCCGGAGTGACCGGCTTGCGTCTGTCACCTGCTTTGGGCATCGCCACCGCCACGGCCACCGGCCAGCGGGTACTCGGCGGTGGGCAGGGACCGGAGCTCAGTATTGGCGTGGTCACCGCTGAAGGTCTTGACGCGGTCGACCGGCGACTGGCCTTAGCCAGTGTCAAAACGGAAGCCGCCGCCTCCGAGGCGTTGCGTCGCCGGGCGGATTCCGTCGAAATTGTGCTGGCGGAGAGCTAAGCGAGATCATCATCGACGGTGACCACCGTGTGATGGATCGACTCACAGATCCGACGCAACACATCGGCTTCCTCATCGTCCAAGGCGGGGTGAAACAGCTGCCGAATGTGCTCGGCGTGCACGCGCGAGGCGGCGGCGAAGACCCGCCGGCCCTCCGCGGTGAGCCGAGCGGTCATGCCCCGCTTGTCCTGCTCGTGGATGCATCGTTCGATCAGTCCCCGGGCAGCCAGGGACTTGACCTGGTAACTCAGTCGGGAAGGAGAGAACACCATGCGTTCGGCCAGCTCTCCCATGCGTAGCTGGTGGTCTTCAGCCTCTGTGAGAATCAACAGCAGGTTGTAATCGGAAAGCTTCAGTCCCGTGGTGGTGTGCAACCGCTTCTCCATGCGGTCAGAGATCACCGCACTCGTTTCGAAAAACGCCCGCCACGCTTTCGCCTTAGGGGAGTAGCCGGTGAGATCCCGGCGCGCAGCTGACTGCCCGGGGTCGATGCTCACAACACACTCCATAGGGGCCTGGGACTTGTCTCAACTGGACAAGTGTATCCCCAGGCCCCTATGGAGTCGGCCGAACCGGTCACTGCTTAGGTGTCGACACGCACAACCTCCCCTGTGGCGACATCCACTGACACCTCGGTGTCATTACTCAGCTCAATCTGCCACACCACCACACCGTCTTCGGTGTCGAGGTCGCCCTCCTGCGGTTCCGCCCCGCCTTCTGCCTCCGCGGTGGCCAAAGCCTCACCGAAGTCGGTCTCCACGGCGAGTGCCTCCTGTTCGTCATCGGCGTCGAGGCCCTCCTGGCGAGTGTCGATGATCTCGAACGTCTCGGCGTCGACGTCGACCTCCCACTCAGTGTTTCCATCGAAGACGGAGAACTCGATGTGGTTTCCTTCGGTGTCGAAGTCGATGATGACACCGTCGGGGTACTCCTCCTGGACAGTAGCCAGAGCTTGATAGACAGGCTGGTCACCGGCCTGCTGGTCGGAGGTGGCTTCCTCAGCATCGGGTGTCTGGTCGGTCGCCTCGGCGTCCTCCGTTTCATCCGGCTCAGCAACCCCAGGGGATTCTTCCTCCTCTGCCTCGGTGGGCTCGGGAGCCTCCGTGGTGTCCTGCGGAGCCGGTTCGGTGGTGTCTTCAGTGGTGTCGTCTGATCCGCAGGCCGCCAGCGCCAGGGCTGCGGCGGTGGCAACGGAGATCAGTCCTGCAGTGGTGGATCGTGATGTGTTGTCCATAGTCGGTATGTCTACGCCCGTTCTCTGAGGTGGCGCTGCTGAGATGCTGTGACTTTGCTGACGACTCGAGCAGTTTTCACAACGCCAGCTGGATCAGTCGTGGACCTTCGGGACGCAGATGTACGGCACGGCCCGGGACGGGGCGCTCGAGCACCGGCGCGACGACGGCGAAAGCATCCGTTTCCGCCCGATGGGTCGGGCTGAGGACGAGGTTCTCCCCGGTGCGTGCCGGGTGCGCCCACGGCAGCTGCGTGAAGACCCCTGCACCGGGCAGCGCGGAGGCCACCACTCGGGTGCCCGCTGAGACCAGCGCCGAGAGCTGCTGGTGCTGTTCGGCCCGGCAGAGATGAGCATCATCAAGGAGCAGGATCTCTGGAGGGTGGGAAAGATCCCAATCCGCCCCGCCGGTGATCCGGACGATGCGTAGTCTGTCAGCCTGGCCACGGTTGATCTGGTCCAGCCGGTTCCGCAGCATTTCTAGGGTGCTGGTTTTCCCTGTTCCCGGGGAGCCCAGCAGCAGCGTGACCTGCCCCAAACGGAGCCGGGCCGGCTCCCGGCTGAATTGCGTCATCCCCAGCATGATCCCTGTGGAGAGTTCTTCGGGCCGGGGCGGTGGCAGTTCTCTGCGGCTTAATTGCTCCGGCAGTGGCGCCACGTGCAGCTCAGGGGCAGGCCCGGACCACCGGTGGTCTGGCTCAGCAGGCTCGGCCTCGGTGGCTAGCTGCACTTCCAATCCCGGCGAAGGCGTGGTGGGGCTGAGGTAAACCCCGCGGCCGGGCAGCGGGTCAGTAGGACGCAGCTTGGGCCACAGGTATTTCACCTCCTCACTGACGCCCAACGGCAGAAACACCTTGGTGGGGATGCGCCCGCCGAGCTTGCCGGTGCTCAGTTCCCGGCCTCCTGAGACGATCACAGACAGCCCCGCCTCCGGGCCCTCAGCGATGAGCGTGCCCAGCTGGTGTTCCATCCCGCTGCCGGGTCCTGATTGCCCCGCTACGTGCCACTGCCCGTACGCGGTGACCAGCAGCACCATGGGGGTTGCGGCAACGGCGGCCTGCTGCCCGGATCGGCGTGTGCGGCGAGCCGTGAGGCGGGCTCTCAACTGGGTGAGGAGATAGTCGACTTCGGGCAGGTCATCGCAG
The DNA here is from genome assembly GCF_000421745.1 of Nesterenkonia alba DSM 19423. Classification (GTDB taxonomy): domain Bacteria; phylum Actinomycetota; class Actinomycetes; order Actinomycetales; family Micrococcaceae; genus Nesterenkonia; species Nesterenkonia alba. Next base: position 182,338 of record NZ_ATXP01000003.1, on the reverse strand, counting down.
GTCAGATAGGCCCCCACGCCGGGGTGGCTGCTGAGATCGCTGAGACTGTGGTCCCCGTCCAAGATGTACAACGAGGTCGACTGCAGGGACAGCACTCCCCGGCCGAGTGCGTGCAGTACCCGGCTGCCGCCGGCTTCGGCCTCTCCCACCAGGGCCATGGTGCGGGGTTCATCTGGGGTGAAGACCATCGGGGACTGGCGCTGAGCCATCGGCTCATCGAACAACCCCAGACGCAGTGCCTGATCCTCAGAAGTGATCCGCAGACAGGAGGGTAGAGACGGCTGTAGAGGTGAGTGGCGGCGTCGTAGGCTGCGCGCGCTCATCTCATCGGCCAGCCGGTCCACCAGCTCCGCCACACCGGCACCCTGGGCGTGGGCCCTCGCGCCAGGATCTGCGACCTCCGGCGCTGCGCGCAGGGTCTGCCCGCACGTCAATTGGGCGGTGTGGAACACCTCGGGCTTCTCTCCGGCACGGCGCAGCAGTGCCCGCCCCGGGGCCGTGCGCGGAATCTCTGCAGCCTCAGCAGTGCCTATCAGTTCCCGGGATTCATCCTCACTGCGTACCCGAAGAGCGATCGTGGCACCAATATTGGCCCGGATATCAGCGGTCACCACCCCCTGGGGGCGCTGGGTCGCCAGCACCAAATGCAACCCCAAGGAACGACCCAGGGTGGCTACTCGCATGAGTTCGTCCATCGTGTCCGGAAGTTCGTGAGAGAAGATGCGGAACTCATCGATCACCAGCAAGATACGAGCCAAAGGATCCTGGGGTTTCAGCTGGCGGTATTCGGTGTAATCACCGGCACCGGCTTGCAGGAAGAGTTCCTCACGCCGCACCAGCTCACTGCGGATTCCCTCCAATGTTCGCTCCGCCTGCGCCTGGGAGAGATCGGTGACCACACTGAGGGTGTGCTCGAGTCGGCCCAGTTGGTGGAAGGTCGCACCACCTTTGAAATCGATGAGGACAAAGTTCAATTCCTCCGGAGAGTACGACGCCGCCAGGGAGAGCAGTAGCGTCTTCAACAGTTCCGATTTCCCTGAGCCTGTCGTCCCGGCGATGAGCACGTGGGGACCATCGGAGACCAGATCCAGCACGGTGTCACCGGTCTGGCTTCGACCCACCTGGGCCACCAGCTGTTTTCCAGCAGAGGCGGTGAACAGCTGCCCCGGCAAGGGGACCGTGCACTGGGTGGGTAAGCCTGTTCGGTGCGTTGTGGCAGTATGTGGAACTGCCAAACGCGCCAGTTCGGCAAAGGTCTCAGCCGATAGTCCGTCCCAGCGGAGGTCCGTGGCGTGTTCGTGGCGCCGTCCGGCGTCGTCGATGCGGAGCAGATGCCGTGCGGTGAGATCAACAATCCAGCCGGAATGCTGGCCGAGCCCCGGGGATGGGGCAGTGTCGACCCCGGGTCCAGAGGTGGGCTGGGCAACGATGACATGCCACCCCGCACGTAAGAAAGAGGAAAGATCCGGTGTGGCGCAGCGGGCACCGAGAGGAAACACCGCCACCCCCGGTGCGAGACTTTCATCAGGAGTGGAAGCCTCATGGGGCTGAAGCCTCCCGACAGGCAGGTCACGAAGCTCCGGGATGCTGAATGTCCCGCCGTCGGCTATGAGGAGATGATGGTCGATGGTGTTGCGCAGGCACAGCTGCAGCACCATCCACCGGAGGAGGCGGGTGGTATCGCGGGCTGATCCGCGCAGCCAGGTGACCTCCCCGCCAGCCACCGACAGGCCCGTGGCGCAATTCACCTGCATCTCCTTGCAGGGCGAATCCGATGCTGCAGCACTGAATTCCAGCTCAGCCGTGATGCTGCCGCGTCCTAGGCGCACGGCGTCTGCAGGGGTTTCCACAGGTGAGGGACCGGCCACCGGGCTGCGTAATCTACGTGCCACAATCCCAGGGGAGGGCAGGGCAGTTTCGCACTGCTGGGCCCATCGCCGGGCTGCGTGGCGCACGGCTCGCCGATACTGCCGACGTCGGCGCCCAGCCGCCACCGCCACACCCCCGGCGACCGCGGCGGAGGCCAGCGAGAAGACCAGGAAGAACCACATCCCTGTGGTGAGGACCAGCACGATACCTACCACCAAGGGAATGCAAGCGAAGGCGAGCATCATGCGGTGCTTGCCCTCAGGTGGTTTCTGATCCACGTGTTCTGGGCTCGGGGGCCAGGCTCCGCCCCCGGGTTCTGGTTCACTGCGGCTCAGTAGCAGACGTGTGGAGCCCCTTTCGATGACATCTTCGGTGGTCAGTGGCCGGTCCTCTATGTGATCGCTCCACCGCACCTCACGGGAGCCGACGACGACATCGGCGGCATGGCGGGCAATGGCCGGGTCCGCCACGGGCAAGTCAACCTCGCCTCGGCCTAGACGCCATCGGCCCCGGCGTAGTGGAAACAGCTGTCCGGCATCGGGACCGGAATCCACGCACAGACCCAAAGTGTGCCGCGGACTCCGCAGCGGTAAGCCTTCAGGGGCCAAGAGCACCACCATGCCCGGATGCAGCCGGTCGGAGCCGGCAGGCAGATCTGCCAGCAGGATCCCGCCGGTACTGAGCTGAACAGTGGGTGGCAGCTCCAGGGCAGTACGCAGGGCCTTGTCGATCTCGGCGCCCTCCACGGTGTCGAAGGCGGCAGTGCCGGCCAGTCTCAGCCGTAGTTCGTGGTCATAAGCTCCCGGTGCCTCCTCGCGTAGCCGTTTCCACTGTGTGCTACTGACCGCTCCGGGGGCGTGGACTACCGTGACCGTCAGGCTCATCGCACCTCCTGCACACCGTTGAAGGATGTCGGCAGGACCATAAAGCAGTCCGTATTGCCCTCGCAGAGCCGGGGTCCCATCTTGTGGAAAACCACCTTTGCTAAGCGTGTTTTCCACATAGGCTGCACATCAGCTGGCGATCACCTCAACGTGAAGTTAAGGTGTAGCTCGTGTCCGCTCTTTCAGGCGGCCACACCCCTTGCGTTGAGCGTTCACCAGCGGAAGAGGAGGCAACACCGTGGACGCGGCGGCGATCGTCGAAGACGAAGTGCGGCAAAAAATTCGCGCAGCCGGTATCGACCCCATTGAGGATCCGGAGAGTGTCCGTCAGCTCGTCGATGCGGTCATCACCGACTACGACCGGCGCTCCATGGTCTCCTCACTGCCAGTACTGCGCCAGGCCGAGCAGACCGCGCAAGACATCCTCAACTCCGTAGCCGGGTTCGGCGAACTTCAGCCTCTACTTGATGACCCTTCGATCGAAGAGATCTGGATTAACGCCCCGCACGCCGTCTTCGTCGCGCGTGGTGGCCGCTCTGAGCTGACGTCCATCACCCTCACCGAAGAGCGTGTCCGTGACCTGGTGGAACGCATGCTCAAGACCTCCGGACGCCGACTCGATGTCTCCAGTCCGTTCGTCGATGCCGCGCTGCCTGATGGGTCACGCTTACACGTGGTCATCCCGGATATCACCCGGCGTCACTGGGCGGTGAATATTCGCAAGTTCATCTCCCGGGCCCACAGCCTGCAGGATCTGGTCCGACTGGGGAGCCTCAGCAGCCACGCCGCCCAGTTTCTCTCCCAGGCTGTCGCCGACGGAATGAACATCCTGGTCAGCGGTGCCACCCAAGCCGGTAAAACCACGATGCTCAACTGCCTCACCGGTGCCATTGGCGCCAGGGAACGGGTCATCACCGTCGAGGAGATCTTCGAACTCGACGTACCACTGCGTGATGTCATCGGTATGCAGTGCCGGCAGCCCAGCCTTGAGGGCACCGGTGAGATCCCGCTACGTCGGCTGGTCAAGGAAGCGCTACGGATGCGCCCGGATCGGCTCATCGTCGGAGAGGTCCGGGAAGCCGAAAGTCTCGATATGCTCATTGCGCTCAACAGTGGGCTACCCGGTATGGCCACGGTGCATGCGAACTCCGCCGCCGATGCACTCACGAAGATCTCCACCTTGCCGATGCTCGCCGGTGCGAATATCTCCCGCAGCTTCACGGTGCCCACCGTCGCTTCCTGTATTGATCTGGTGGTCCACTGTCGCCGGGATCGGAACGGGACCCGCTACGTCGAAGAGATCCTGGGCATCTCCGGGCGACTCGAGGATGAGACGATCGAGACGACGTCGTTGTTCCGTCACGACGGCGAGCAGCTACGCCCCAATGCCCACGCCGTCTTCGAGAACCCGCGACTCTCCGAGCAAGCCCAGTCCCTCTTACAGGCGCAGGGGGAGGTCGCATGAGTGTCCTGCTGGGTCTCGGCCTGGGCACGGGCCTGCTGTTGATGTACTTATCCTTCTGGCCCCCGTCGGCCCCGCGTTCCCGGAAGGTGACCATCCCACCGTTGCGGCGACTGCTCGACGAAGCCGGGCACCAGCGGATTTCTACTGGCGCACTTGTACTGGTCATAGTCGGCAGTGCGGCCCTCGTTTTCCTTCTGGTCTTCGCCCTGACCCAGGCACCACCGGTGGCTGCCTGTTTCGCGGTCTTCGCCGGAGCCGCTCCATGGGCTGGTTTGCGGTGGCAGGCTCGTCGCCGTCGCGCCGTGTTAGCGGATGTGTGGCCCGACGCCGTAGACCACCTGCGCTCTGCGGTGCGCTCGGGACTCAGCCTTCCCGAAGCGCTCATCGGGCTGGGCAATGCCGGACCCCAACCATTGCGGGAGCCGTTCGCTGAATTCGGGCGAGACTGGCGATCCGGGCAAAATCTGGAACCTGCCCTGCGCCGGTTGAAGGACCGGCTCGCCGATCCCGTCGGGGACCGGATTATCGCGGCGCTGCTCATCACCCGGGAAGTCGGAGGAACTGATCTAGGGCGACTACTGGGCACCCTCAGTGAATTTTTGCGCCAGAATGCCCGCACTCGCAGTGAACTGTCGGCCCGTCAGTCCTGGATCACCAACGCCGCCAAGCTCGCAGTGGCTGCGCCCTGGGTCATCGTCCTGTTGATGGCTGCCCAGCCCGCTGCCGCCGAGGCGTACTCGGATGCCGCCGGAACACTGTTATTAGGCATCGGACTGGTGGTTTCAGTTATCAGTTACCACTCCATGCTGCGTATTGGACGGCTGTCCCAGGAGAGGCGGGTGCTGGTGTGACAGTGGAGACCACGGTCCTCATCTGGGCGGTCACCGCGGGGATAGGAGTCGGGCTGGGACTGATCCTCGCCCTGGGCGCAGTGCCGGCGTGGAATCAGCCGACAATGACTGAGCGCATCGCTCCTTATGTGCGCAGCACTGCCGCCACCCTGGATGAGCGGGAATCCTCCTTGCCGGCCGCGGTTGAACTCATCGCCCCAGCGGTTCGCGCGGCGATGCGACAGCTTGACCGTTTCGGTGTCGACTCGTACCAGTTGGCCAGGCGACTTGATGCCGCCGATGCCGGTCTCACCGTCAGTCAGTACCGGCTGCAGCAGCTTGCCGCTTCAGCCTTAGGTGCCGCAGGGGGAGCAGTGCTGAGTCTGGTCTCTGCTGTGGCGCATACCTTCAATGTGCTGTTAGCCCTAGTGTGCATCGTCGCCAGTTCTGTGCTCGGCGTGGTCCTGCGTGATGCCGCCCTCTCGGCACGGGTGGCCAAACGGCGGGGCAGGATCCTTGAGGAATTCCCCGTGGTGGCGGAGATGATCGCCCTGGCGGTCAGCGCGGGCGAAACAGCACCGGCCGCCTTCGAACGCGTGAGTCGATTGACCCACGGAGAGTTCGCTACCGAACTGCAGCGGATGCTGGCCGAAATCCGGGCGGGTACCCCCTTCGCCGTTGCAGCTCGGAACCTGGACCGCCGTGTGGACGCCGCCCCGATCAGCCGATTCCTCGACGGTGTGCTCGTCGCGCTGGATCGCGGCACTCCCATGGCTGAGGTGATGCGCGCCCAGGCGGCAGATGTCCGGGAGATGTCCAAACGCGACCTCATGGAATCCGCAGGGCAGAAGGAGATCGGCATGCTCGTTCCCCTGGTTTTCGGGATCCTGCCCTTGGCAGTGATCTTCGCCGCCTATCCCGGTTTCCATCTGTTGTCGCTGGGCATATGACACCTCTGACCACCACATACCGATGAACGGAACGGAAAAGGAGAGCAATGATGCACACGATCTGGACCTGGATGACCACTCTGCTGCGCGAGGTACACCGGGAGGAACGGGCCGATGTTCCTGGCTGGGTCATGATCTGCGTGATGTCCGCAGTGCTCGTCGCCGGCCTACTGGCCATTGCTCGGCCCGCACTGTCTGACCTGTTCTATGACGCCATCAACCAGGTCACACCGTAAACGGCTCGGAGCCGAAGAGCGCGGTGCGGCCACCGTGGAGTTCACCATGGTGGCTGCACTGCTGGTGCTGCTGACCCTGGCCGCCGTGCAACTGGGTCTGGCCTTACACGTGCGGAATTCCCTCATCGATGCCGCCAGTACTGGTGCGCGGTTTGGGGCTCTCGCTGACCGCACCGGCGCGGACGGAGCCCAGCGCACCCGCGAGCTGCTGGACTCCAGTGTGGCTTCATCGGTAGCGCGTGATGTCCGCTACGAGCAGGTCAGCACCCCAGAAGGAGAGGTGCTGCGAATCACCGTGACCGCTGAGTTACCACTTATCAGTGCTCTGCCGGGGATCGAACACTGGGAGGTGACTGCGGGAGCCTATGTCGTGGAGTAGACGACGTCGACTCCGGCGCAGACGTGGACCGTTGCGTCAGCTGATGCGTGAGGAACACGGATCAGCGGTCGTGGAGTTCCTTGCCTTGAGCGTGCTGCTGATGATCCCGGTGGTGTGGTTCCTTCTGGCCATCGGACAGGTACAGGCGGCTACCTACGCTGCCACCGGGGCTGCGGACCAGGGAGCGAAAGTTCACACCACATCCACAGTGTCCCCGGAAGTCGCCGCGGAACAGGCGGTCACCCGGACACTGAGCGATTACGGGGTGAGCGCCGAGCACGCCACAGTAACTCGTCAGTGCACCCCGGACTGCACCAGCAGTGGATCAGTGGTCTCCATCACCGTGGAAGTCCACGTACCGCTGCCGGGGTTGCCTCGGATCAGTGGGGTGGACCTCACACTGGTCAATGTCAGTGCCACAGCATCGGACGTCGTTCGGCAGGAGGTGCCATGAGCCAAGGGGGTCTTCAGCGCCGAGGATCCACTACACAGCGGTGCTCCACCGCAGGATTCAGCGACGAGACCGGCAAGATCACGATCCTCACCGTGGGGATGGTCACGATGCTTCTGATGCTATCGGCAGTGGTGATCGGTGCTGCCACGGTGACCGTTGAGACCCGGCAGGTGCTCTCTGCTGCCGACGGGGCCGCCTCCGCCGCAGCAGAGGCAGCCCACACCACTCGAGGACCACACCCTCCGGTCTTCAGTAGTCAGCAGGCCCGTGCCGCCGCCGAGGATTACCTCCAGGCCTCAGGCGCCACGACCCGTCACAGTAATCTGCAGGTACGGCGCACCTGGACCTCCGATGGGGGAGAGACCATTCATGTGGAACTGGGTGCCGTGGTGGAGCTGCCCGTGCTGCGGTGGGTCTTACCGGCTGAGGTGCCAGTCTCTGCGGAATCCCATGCCCGTCTCACCGTGGAACGCTGACCGGGACCTTCAAGCCCGTTCGGGTGCGCCTGTCCGCACCCGGCGATGCACCCCGGTAGTGTGGTGCCGTTATGGCAGAGACTGACTTTCCCACCGAGCTCGCCGAGCTACGTGACACCCTGCGGCGCATCACCGATGTTCTCGACGTCGAGTCCCTGCGCGCCGAAGTCACGGAACTCGAACAGCAAGCCGCTGACCCCAACCTGTGGGATGACCAGACCAACGCCCAGCGGGTGAACTCCCAACTGAGCCACAAACAGGCTCGGCTTGATCGGGTGACCCGGCTGGCCAGCCGGATTGACGACGTCGAACTCATGGCTGAAATGGCCCAAGAGGAAGACGACACCGAGGTTCTCAGCGAAGCCGTCAGTGAACTCGCCTCCATTCGTCAAGCCCTCGATTCCCTGGAGATCGTCACCCTGATGTCCGGGGAGTACGACGAACACGACGCGGTGGTCACCATCCGCGCCGGAGCCGGTGGGGTCGACGCCGCAGACTTCGCTGAGATGTTGCTGCGGATGTACACCCGGTGGGCCGAGCGCCGTGACTTCTCCTATAAGATCCTCGATACTTCCTACGCCGAAGAGGCCGGTATCAAATCCGCCACCTTCGAGGTCAACGCCCCCTACGCCTACGGCACGATGTCCGTGGAGGCCGGCACCCACCGGCTGGTGCGGATCAGCCCCTTCGATAACCAGGGGCGCCGGCAGACCAGTTTCGCCGCTGTGGAGGTCATCCCTCTGCTGGAGGGTACCGAGTCGGTCGACATCGATGAGAATGACCTCAAGATCGACGTCTTCCGCTCCTCAGGGCCCGGGGGGCAGTCGGTCAACACCACTGATTCGGCCGTGCGGATCACCCACCTGCCCACCGGGATCGTGGTGTCCATGCAGAACGAGAAATCCCAGATCCAGAACCGTGCTGCAGCGATGCGCGTGCTCGAGGCCCGTCTGCTGTTGGTGAAGAAAGAACAGGAAGCCGCAGAGAAGAAGGAACTCGCCGGGGACATCAAAGCCTCCTGGGGTGACCAGATGCGCTCCTATGTGCTCCACCCCTTCCAGATGGTCAAAGATCTCCGCACCGGTTACGAAGTCGGCAACGCGGATAAAGTGCTCGACGGCGACCTTGACGGCTTCATCGAAGCCGGCATCCGCTGGCGGGCCCAAGGCGGAGACAACGAGTAGCTCCCCGGAACGCAAAGGTCGCCACCAGTGATCCGTTTTGAGAAGGTCAGCCGGGTATACGGCTCCGCTGAGAAACCCGCGCTCGAAGACATCTCCGTGGAGTTCGGTCGCGGAGAGTTCGTCTTCCTCATCGGAGCCTCCGGCTCCGGGAAGTCCACCCTGCTGCGCATGATTCTGCGTGAGGGCTTACCCTCGGCAGGAAAACTGACCGTGGCCGGACAGAACCTCTCTTTGATGTTGGAACGTCGGGTGCCCGAGTATCGACGCAGCGTGGGGATGGTCTTCCAGGACTTCCGGTTGCTGCCGGACAAAACCGTCTATGAGAACGTGGCCTTTGCCATGCGGGTCACCGGTGCCAAACGAACCCACATTCGCCCCCGGGTGATGAAGACGCTCAGCCGGGTGGGACTGGACCACTTGGCCAAACGCTATCCCCATGAAATCTCCGGCGGCGAGCAGCAGCGAGCGGCGATCGCTCGGGCGGTCATCAACAAACCGGCCATCCTGCTGGCCGACGAACCCACCGGAAACCTGGACCCTCTGGCCTCGGCGGAGGTGATGAAAGTCTTGCACTGGATCAACGACGCCGGCACCACGGTCATCATGGCCACTCACGACCGGGCCATTGTTGATGCCTCCGCTCATCGTGTGGTCCAGCTGCACCGGGGCCGACTGGTCCGTGACGACTCACCGGGACGGTATGACCCGCCCGAAGGTTCGGCGGCCTGGAAAGCACTGGTCGCCGAGGAGGAATCCTCTGGTCTACGGGCCTCAGATCCGGTACCTACCCGGTCGGAAGAACCCGTGGCGGTGTTCACCCACCTCACCGAGACCGTGGCTCCGGCCGCTACAGAGCCAGAAGCGTCCGCTGAGACCGACCCGGTCGGAACCGGTCCAGCCGATACCGACCCTGATGAGCCGGATACCGACACGGTCGAGGCCCTTGCCGTTAAGGAGCCGGAGGCCTCCACTCAGGCTGCTCCCCGACTCTCCTGGTTGGCCCAGGCCCCAGAGCCCACAGAGCCCGAAGCCCCTGCCGCACCCCGCTTTGGAGGTGCGGCGGCAGAGGAACCCGCCGAGCCGGCGTCGAAGGCTCCCGCTGCCCGCCCGGTACCGCGTCCGCGGGCTTCGGCCGTCGAAGCAGGCTACGCCGAAGCCCGGCGCACGGAGGAACAGCTCTCCGCCTCAGCCAAGCGCCGGCTCTTCGGCCGCAGGAGGTCCCGATGAGCCAGTTGCCCTATATGCTGCGGGAGACCTTCAGCTCTCTGCGCAGTAACGTCGCCATGGTTGCCTCAGTGGTGTTGGTGACGTTTATCTCCTTGTCGTTCGTGGGGGCGGCCGCCCTGATGCAGATTCAGGTGGCCCAGATGACCGATGACTTCTACGACCGGTTGGAAGTCTCGGTGTTCCTATGCACGGAAAACTCCCCGGAGGTGGCCTGCCCCACCGGGGCGGTCACCGCCGACCAGCGGGAGAACATCGAGGAGATGCTCACCACCGGTGCGGCCAGTCAGTACGTGGACTCCTTCCGTTACGAAAGCCAGGAAGAAGCCCTGGAGAATTTCGTGGCCGGACGAGAGGAGAGCATCCGGGCCCAGGCGCTGACCCCTGAGGATATGCCGGAGTCTTACCGCCTGCTGCTGGTGGACCCTCAGGAATACCCCATTGTCAGTGAGCTCTTCGCCGGGGTCGCCGGTGTGGAGAACGTCGCCGACCAGCAGGAAGTCCTTGACCAGATCTTCGGGATCCTCAACGGGCTGACCGTCATCGCCCTCATCATCGCTGCGGTGATGATCCTCTGTACCGTGCTGCTGGTCTCCACCACGATCCGGCTGGCCGCGTTCAGCCGACGTCGGGAGACCTCGATTATGCGGATGGTGGGAGCCTCGAAGTCGATGATTCGGTTGCCGTTCGTCTTCGAGGGGATAATTGCTGCGGCTTTCGGCTCCTTGCTGGCCTGTGCGGCTACCTGGGTGATCGCCGAATTCCTGCTGGGTCAGTGGCTGGCCGAACAGGTCTCCGGGGTTCAGTTCATCACTGCTGCCGACTCATGGATCGTCATGCCGGGCCTGGTCCTCATCGCCGTCTTGTTGGCCTCTTTAGCTTCATGGGTCACCGTGCGACGGTATCTGCGGGTCTGATCCCGCCGGTGTGATCCCGGGCACCGGGTGTATAGTGGGCCGTCGACTTTCTTCACCCAAGCCCGCGACGTCGTGGGTATCAGACGGATTCCAGGAGGTGACACGTGGGGAAGTACAGCACCAACACTAAAAAGGCCGGCAAGAAGGCCAAAGACCCGAATAACCACGTCATCGCCCTGAACCGGCGTGCCCGCCATGACTACCAGATCCTCGATAAGTACGAGGCGGGGGTGGTCCTCACCGGAACGGAGGTGAAGTCCCTGCGGGAGGGGCAGGCCTCTCTCACTGACGGGTTCGCCGCCTTCGACGACGCCGGTGAGCTCTGGCTCGAACAGGTCCACATCCCGGAGTACCTCAATGGGACCTGGACCAACCATTCGGCACGTCGGAAGCGCAAGTTGCTGCTGCATGCCAAGGAGTTGACGAAGATTTCCCGGCAGATCGAAGACCCCGGGTTAACGCTGGTGCCGCTGAGCCTCTACTTCAAGGACGGACGGGTCAAAGTGGAACTCGGAGTCGCTCGCGGTCAACGTGAGTTCGATAAGCGGCACGCGCTCCGGGAGAAGCAGGACGCCCGTGAAGCGCAACGGGCCATGCGTTACCGGAACCTGCGCGGTGTGGTGTAAGGCCCAGCACAGCACGATGTCGGCGCGCCCGCTCAGGGCAGGCTCCTCAGGGCAGGCTCAGCCGATAATGCCGGCGATGTAACCGAGGAAGAACAGCCCCAGCAGCGCCACGATGGCGATCACCACCACTGTGATGATGGTGGCTGATTTCGGTGGACTACTCGGTGCCGGAGCCGGGGGAGTGGCTGTCGCAGAAGACGACTCCGGGGGTGTCTCGCCGGGATGCCCACCGCCGGCCTGAGCAGCCTCGGCCGGGTCGGGGTCCAGATTGGGATTCCGGGCTGTTTCATCCCGACCGTAGCGGGCCTGTTCATCGGTGGCTTCGGCTGGTGCATCCTGCCGAGCCTGCTGGCTGTCTTCACGCGGCGCGGGGCGTGGGTTCTCCGTGGTCGGCTGGTTCTGGGACTCTTGGCTCGGCTCGGTGTTCCCACTGGCCGAGGTTGAGCCCAGCTTCTGGGTAAACCAGTCACTGCCGCGGGCAGAATCATCCCGTCCACGGTCGCTGCGCTGCGGGTCGTTGCTCTGGGTAGGATCGTTGTTCTCTGTAGGGCTCATACCCTCTACTGTAGGAATACGACGCTCCAGGTCAGCCGCACATCACCTCAACGTCTCATGAGAGTTTGCCGATGCCGCGCATCGATCAAGACGTGGTGTGTGGGGCAGAGCCAGGGCGGATCAGTGTGTCTCTGGGGCGAATTTCTTCAGCTGGAAGCGGCCTCGAGCGGGCTTGTGGATGGTCTCCGGGTGGTTCTCTACCAGCTTCCAGACGACGCCGTTAGCGGTCTTCGGGTGAATGGTGGGGTCAGTGTCTTCGATGATGCGCAGCAGCTCAGCCCACTGCAGACCCTCGGGGTGTTTCTCCAGGGCGTCGAAGACGATGTGCTGAATCCGCGCGGTGACAGTCACAGCCTTGAACTTAGCAGGGTTGTGGAACTCCCGGAATACGATGCACCGTGCCCCGGCCATCCAGGGGTGTCTTCCGGTAACCCGGGAACGATGACCTGACACACCCCCGCGCCACACAAAAGAAAAGTGCCAGGACAATCGCGGAACGATGTCCTGACACTTCACATGGTGGAGACGGCGGGAATCGAACCCGCGTCCGATCTGGATTTTCGTGGGCTTCTCCGAGTGCAGTCTGCTCAACGTGTTGCTCGGCCCCAGGCGTCACGCAGACAAGCGCCTGACAGGCCCAGTCACCTCAATTGTCGAGTCTCACCCCGGTGACGAAAGTGAGACTCCAGTGGCTATCTAGCTGATGCCAGACACTGAGTCGATAGCAAACTCAGGCTGACAGACTCACCAGTCGCTGATTAGGCAGCGAGGGCGAAGTCAGTGCGCTTAGATTCGGCACTTATTGGGTTGCTCAAGTGGTTTTAACGTGGTCACTTGGCATCCACGACTCGCTTCCCCACGATCACCTCAGATCGTCGAAACCGATCGTCCCCGTGTTCATTTATCAAGAAACACCCGCATCCAGCGGGACTTGTCAGAATATCTCAACAGCTCCGCCGGCTGCAACATTCCCGGGAGTCGGTCAGCCTGGCTCAGGTCACCATGCCCCGGACAGGAACACCCCGGCTGAGGCAGCCAGCAACCCACACACGATATGCACACTCCACAGGCCCACCGCAGCCCACCGGCGGTGTCCGGTCCACAGCTGGGCCGCGCGAAGGGAGACTGTAGCGAAAGTACTCAAGGCACCGATGAGGCCCACGGTGAGCGCCGCCGTCGTCGTCTCCGTCAACCACGAACTCCCCGCAACCAGCATTCCGTAGAGCCACCCGATCGCCAGCGAGCCGACCGTATTAGCGATCAGCACTCCGCCGGGCAGATAGGCATCCAGTAGGCACCGTAGAGTCGCGCCGATCGCCCCGCCGAGGGCAACCCCAAGGGTCAGGGCCAGCATCACTGAGCACCCCCCGGTTCGGGACAATCCATAGCCGCACAGCCGAAGACCGCCCGGCCCAGGGTGATCCCGGCCGCTGCGGCAGCAGTACACAGCACTGCAGAAATCACCAAGTAGGAAACCATCTCAAAACCGCCGGGAGGGGAATCCACACCGGCGCTGAGGTGATCGGCCCCAGACAGCGCCGGCACCGCAGCCAGCATCACCGCGGAGAACGTGGTGAAAGAACCCAACAGACCGGTACCCAATACCGGAATCGTCCAGCTGAACCGTGTCCGGGCATGCACTATGCCCACCAGCAGCCCCAACAACGCCGAACCGGCGACGTTGATGGCGAAGGTCGTCCACGGGAACTTCATGTGTAACTCGGGAATCAGTTCCCCCACCAGCAGGCGCAGCAACGCCCCGGCCGCTCCAGCAGCCGCCACAGCGAGCACAAGCCGTGGAGTCAGCTGTAGGCGCGTGGGCTCGGCGCGCGCTTCAGTAGTGGACATGAAAACTAGGGTAGACCCGCGAGCTAGGCAGTAACGCTCACACGCACGGCGTGGGCGATGTCATGGGGAACAGTGAACGGTTCAGCAGCCGGTGCCGCGGCCAGTCGGACATGGCCGTCCTCGGTCTCCACAACCTCCACCGTGGAGCCGATCGTCACCTGCCGCTCGGACAGTACACGCAGCGCCTCCGGCACGGCGTCGTCGACCTGCTCCACTCGCGCTGAGGTGGGGGAGGGCAGTTGGCACAACCGAGTGGTCTGGGGGTAACGCATGGAGAGGTCTTCGGCGGGGATGGGATCCCCATGGGGGTCGGTCTCCGGGTGGCCGAGCTTCTCAGCCAGGCGCTCCACAAAGGTCTCACTGACGGCGTGCTCGAGTCGTTCGGCTTCCTGGTGAACCTCATCCCAGCTGTAGCCAAGCTCCCGCACCAGCCAGGTCTCGATGAGCCGATGACGCCGCACCATGGCCAGTGCCAGACGCCGTCCCTCCTCGGTGAGACGGATCGGGGCGTACGGCTGGTGATCGACCAGCCCCAGGTCCGCCATCTTCCGCACCATCAGCGTCACTGAGGGGTTGGACACCCCCAACGTCTTTGCCAGAGCCGACGCCGTCACATCAGCGCCCTCCCACTCAGCAAGCCCGTAGATCGTCTTTGCGTAGTCCTCCACGGAGGTGGTCGCCGTCGTGGTGGCAGTAGAGCGGCCCTGGGCGGAGGTGCGTGGCATGGTTCATATTCTATGCGCGTCGACGCTTCAGGCGCCGCACCCCGCGGGCAAGTAGCCCCCGCCGCGGGGAGAAGAGATAGGCGAGCAGGAACTGGGATGAGGCTGCCAGGACAATCGCCCCACCGGTAGAAATATCCCAGTAGTAGCTGGTGTAGACCCCCACGACGGCAGCCACCGCGCCGACGCCGGCGGAGAGCCCCAGCATGGGGCCGAAGCTGCGTGCCAACAGGAAACCGGTAGCCCCGGGAATCACCAGCGCAGCGACCACCAAGATCACCCCGAGAGTCTGCAAAGCGGTGACCGTGGTCAGCGCTAGCAGCACCAGCAGCGTCCAGGTCAGCGCACCGACTGGCAGGCCGATGGACAGCGCATAGGTCCGGTCAAAGGCCACCAGAGTGAAGTCCCGGCGTTTGATGAGCAGCACCGTCGCGGTGAGAGCAGCTAAGGCGGCCACCTGGTACAGATCCGCCCGGGAGGTCCCCAACACATTGCCGAAGAGGATGTGCTGTAAGTGAGTGGAGGTCGTCACCGTGGAAATGAGCACCAAACCTAGGGCGAAGAGGGAAGTGAACACCACCCCGATAGCCGTATCCCGCTTCAGTGCAGTGGTCTGCCCCAACCCCCCAATCAGCGCGACCGCCAGGAGCCCGAACACCAACGCCCCCACCCCGAAGGGGATTCCGAGGATAAAGGCGAGGACGACGCCGGGAAGCACAGAATGTGCCACCGCCTCACCCATCAGCGACCACCCCATGAGCACCAGCCAGGCCGAGAGCATCCCGCAGACAGTCGCGGTGATGACCGCCACGGCCAAGGCGTTCTGCATGAACGCATACTCCAGCGGTTGGATGAGGTAGTCCATCAGCCGGCCTCCGCGATGACCGCACCGAAGGCCCGGGCCATATTGTGCTCGGTGAGAACCTCATCGGGGGAGCCGGAGGCGAGTACTCGACGGTGAAGGAGCACGACGTCGTCGGCCAGGTCCTTCACCCCATCGAGATGGTGTGTGGAGACCAGGATTGAAGTGCCCGTTTCGCGCAGTCGGTGGAGGACATCGGTCAGGAGCCGCTCACTGGTACGGTCCACGCCGGCGAAAGGCTCATCGAGCAACATCAGTGGAGCGTCCTGGGCCAGAGCGCGGGCAGTGAAGGCGCGTTTGCGTTGCCCCCCGGAGAGTTCACCGATCCCGCGACGCCGGTAGGTATCCAGACCGGTCGCTGCCAAGGCGTCTTCGACGGCCTTCCGATCGGCAGCTCGGGGGCGGCGAGTCAGACCCATATGTGGGTACCGGCCCATAGTGACCACCTGTTCGACACTGACGGGGAAGGTCATATCGATCGCCTCGTGCTGAGGGACAAAGGAGACCAGGTTGTCCCGCCGTGCGCGGTGGGGGGAGCGCCCGAAGATCTCGACCGTGCCGGAGCGTGGTGTGACCAAGCCAAGCAGGGTGCTAAAGAGTGTGGATTTTCCGGATCCGTTGGCACCTAGTAGAGCGGTGATACGCCCCGGGTGAAGCCCCAGGGTCACCCCCTCCAGTGCGGTCACTCCGGGGTAGCCGGCGGTCACCTCAAGAAGCTGAGCCGGTGGGGTAGCTGTGGGGTCTGGTGTGTCCGCTTCTGCGTGCTCGTGCGTCATGAGCGATCTCACTCGTGTACCGAGAGGACGGCGTCGATATTGTGCTCGAGCAGATCGAGGTAGGTCGGCACCGGGCCGTCGGCCTCGGAGAGTGAGTCGACGTAGAGTGTCTCACCGAGCTCGGCCTCGGTGGCTTCAGCGACCTGCTCCTGAGGGCCGGGCGGTACGGTGGATTCGCAGAAGATCACCGGCACCTCATGCTCGGTGACAAACTCGATCTGTGCTTCCACCTGGCGGGGTGATCCCTCGTCCTCAGCGTTGAGAGGCCACAGGTAGTGCTCGGTCAGACCCAGGTCAGCTGCCAGATAGCTGAAAGCCCCCTCACAGGAGACGATGAAGACCTCTTCGCTGATTTCACCGGCGCGGGAGGTGGCATCGGCGGCAATCGCCTCGATCTGCTCACGGTAGGTAGCGGCGTTCTCCGCGAAGTCCTCGGCGTGCTCCGGGTAGGTCTCGCTCAGTGCAGCCTCGATGTTCTCCACGTAGACCTGAGCTTGTGTAGGGGAGAGCCAGGCGTGTGGATCGGTCGGCATGGAGTCGGGATCACCGGCGTCGTCGGGGTGTCCTTCAATGGCGGTCACCGGAAGAGTCTCCACCCCATCGGAGACCTCATGCACCGCGGCCTCACCATGAGCGACGAACTGCTCGAACCATTCCTCAAGTCCCAGGCCATTAGCGATGAAGAGATCCGCCTCGGTGGCGGCGGCGACATCGGAAGGCGTGGGATCGTATTCGTGGACTTCAGCCCCCACCGGGGTGATGGACTGGACATCAATGTGCTCCCCACCGATCTGGGCGGTGATGTCCTCCAACACACTGAAGGAGGTCACCACCAGCGGGGCATCTGCGGCCGGGTCCGCATCGGCACAGCCGGCGGTGAGGGAGAACAGAGGCAGCGACATTGCTGCTACGTATTTTTTAGGCATGCCTACATCCTAGTGTTAGGTGTGCCTAAATGTCGACTGGCGGGGGAGGTTCACGCTCCGGCGTCCGGACCCAAAGCGTTGAGTGCTGCCTCGTGTAGCAGCCCATTACTGGCCAGGGCGTTGGCTCCGCTGCAACCAGGTTCGCCCTCCAGGGAGGTGAACCGGCCACCAGCCTCGGTGACCACCGGCACCAACGCAGCCATGTCGTAGAGCGCGAGTTCGGGTTCAGCGGCGACGTCGACCGCGCCTTCGGCCACCAGGCAGTAGGACCAGAAGTCTCCATAGGCCCGGGTGCGCCAGACCTGCTCGGTGAACTCCAGGAAACTCCGCGAGCGGCCAATGTCACGCCATCCGCCCAGTGAGGAGTAGGAGAACGAGGCATCCTGAAGGGTGCTCACTGAGGAGACCTGCAACTGGCGTGCCTGAGACATGGAACGTCCGGTGTAGGCACCGCCGCCCTTGGCTGCCCACCATCGACGCCCCAAAGCTGGCGCGGAGACCAGCCCCACAACCGGTTCACCCTCATCAACGAGGGCGATGAGCGTGGCCCACACCGGCACACCGCGAACGAAGTTTTTCGTGCCGTCGATGGGGTCGATCACCCACCGGCGAGGACCTGATCCGCTGGAACCGAACTCCTCCCCGTAGACCGCATCCCGACCGCGGGCACGGGAGAGCTGGCCGCGGATGAGCTCCTCAGCGGAACGATCAGCTTCCGTCACCGGGGTGAGGTCAGGCTTGGTTTCGACCTCGAAATCCATGGAGGTGAAGGCAGACATGGTGAGGTCATCGGCGGAATCGGCGATCATATGCGCCAGGCGCAGGTCCTCGGTATACGGGCTTGAAGCGGTGCTCATAGGGCTTACGCTACCCGGGCGGCGGGGCAGGATCAGGCAGGCGGGGTCATCCCGAGCTGCTTGTGTCCGAAATCGTCCTCACTGCCGGTCACAGAGGCCAGCAGTTTGCGGAGACTGGCCAACCGTGCCGGACCGTGTTCACCGGCGGCTCCGGAGTCCACGTAGGCATCCAGGGCGCAGCCGCCGGCCGGTGATTGATGGGCGCATCCCGGTTCGCACTCGGCCGTGCCCGGGGCGAGATCCTCAAAGGCGGCGACGACGTCGTCAGGATCCACATGTGCCAAACCGAAAGAACGCACCCCGGGGGTGTCGATAACCCAGGACCGCCGTGCCGTCTCTTCGTGAAGGTCCCCCCTTGGCTCGAGGTTTAAAGCCACAGCTGAGGATGAGGTGTGCCGTCCCCGGCCGGTCACGGCGTTGACCCCACCCACGGCACGGTCGGCGCCGGTTAAGGCGTTGACCATCGTTGACTTTCCCACCCCCGAATGACCGATGAGCGCAGTGACGTGGCCGGCAAGGAGTCCGCGCAGCCGGGCAATAGCATCCGCCGAGAGGGCTACCTCCGGTGCGGACTCTGACCCCTGCGGGGCAGAGGTCTCTTCAGTAGCGGAGAACCCGGAGATCACCGTGGGCAGATCAAGTTCGGCGTAATGGCTGACCAAACCGGCGGGATCCTGCGGGTCGGTGGCGAGATCCGCTTTGGTGATGAGCAGAAGCGGCTGAATGCCGGCTTCGTAAGAGGCGACCAGGGCTCGATCGATGAATCCGGTGCGGGGCTCGGGGTCTGCTGCTGCGACCACGATGAGTAACTGGTCTGCATTGGCCACAATGACGCGTTCGGCGTCGTCGGTGTCATCGGCGGACCGGCGCAACAATGAGGTGCGTTCCTCGATCCGAACCAATCGGGCGAGGGTTCCGTCAGCCCCGGAGGTGTCACCGACCAGGGCGACGAGGTCCCCCGGAACCACGGGGGTGCGGCGCAGTGCCTTGGCCCGTACCGCGGTGACGACCCGCTCGCTGCCATCAGCTTCCAAACCCATGGACACGGTGAACCGACCACGGTCGACTTGCACGACCCGTCCCACCTCGGCGTCGGGATAATCTGGGGTCTCCTTGGTGCGTGGTCGGGAGCCCTTCTTATTGGGGCGGACCTTCACCGCTGATTCGTCCCACTGGTCCCATTTACCCATTCGCACCTCGCATCAGCTCAGTTGATCTCATGGGCGAAGCAGGCGCTGCCAGCGGTCGGGGAAATCCGGCATGGTCTTGGCGGTGGTGGCGATATCGTCGACTTCCACACCGTCAAGGACCAGCCCGAGGATTGCACCAAAGGTCGCCATCCGATGATCGGCATAGGCCCGGACCAGTCCGCCGTGCCGCACCCCAGAGGTGACTCGGAAGCCGTCTTCGGTCTCCTCGGCGGCGCCTCCCAGCCGGTTGATTTCGGTGACCAGAGCCGCGATCCGGTCGGTCTCATGTCCACGCAGGTGCTGTACGGAGGTGAACGTGGTCTCCCCCTGAGCTACTGCCGCCAGGGCAGCCACTGTAGGGGTCAGTTCGGCGGTGCCATCCACTACTCCGGGGGACACCAGCGTCTGCGGGCCCCGCACAGTGAGTGTGCCGGTGGTGGCCGAGGTAGCAGTCAGGTCGACCTGGCAGCCGAACTCGGCCAGCAGCTGTGGCCAGCGCCGGCCGATCTGGGTGGAGGTCAGCGGCCACCCCGGCATGGAGACTTCCCCGCCGGTTACTGCGGCCGCACAGAGGAACGGGCCGGCGTTGGATAAGTCCGGTTCCACCCGTACCTCGAAGGCGGGGATCTCACCCGGTTCAACGACCCAGGTATACGGTTCGGGGGAGTACACCCCGCTGGCCGCTGGCGTGGGGTGAGTGCGAAGGTCGGCCAATACTTTGAGGGTCATCTCCACGTGTTCCAGGGAGGGGACCTGGGTTCCGGAGTGGGTCAGCCGTACTCCCCGGTTGAACCGTGGTGCAGCCAGCAGCAGCCCGGAGACAAACTGGCTGGAGGCTGAGGCGTCGATCGTCACCGTTCCACCTTCGACCCCCCCGGAGGAGGCCACAGTGAAGGGCAGAAAACCTGGTTCGCCGTGCTCGGTGACCGTCACTCCCAGGGAGCGTAGGCCCTCCAGTACCGCAGCCATCGGGCGAACCCGTGCCTCAGGATCACCATCGAAGAACACCCGCCGTCCGGTCAGGGCGGCGGCAGCCGGCACGAAGCGCATGACAGTACCGGCCAGGCCACAGTAGATCTCCACCGGATCCAGCGCGGTACTCTCGGTGGCGATCGTGATAGGACCCACCCGGACTGCGGGTTCGTCCCCGACGGTGAGGTGCTCCACCGTGGAGCCGAGCCGTTCCAGGGCGGTCAGCATCAGCCGGGAGTCTCGAGAGTCCAAAGGATTCACCACAGTAGAGGGGCCAGCGGCCAGTCCCGCTAGCAGCAGGTAGCGGTTTGTTAAGGACTTCGAGGCCGGCACACTGGCCTCTGAACAGACCGGTGCCCCGGCCCGCGGAGCGGACCAGGGCACAGTCGATGCAGCAGGAATGCTCACACTCAGGCGACCTTCTTCTTGGCCTTCTGGGCCTCCTTGGCTGCTGACTGAGCGGCTTTGGTCGCTTGCTTCTCCGCCTTCTTGAACTGCTTCTTCGCGTCACGCTCCAGAGCCTTCAGCTGCTTGGCGGCGTCGTCACCGAGCTCCTCGGCGCGCTTGACGGTCTTTTCTCCGAACTTGGCGCCCTTCTTTTTGGCCTGCTTGGAGATGTGCTCGGCCCGCCAGCTCAGCGACGGTTTACCGGCCAGGTCCACCACGGCCAGGCCAAGCCCGCCGAGGATGGCAACATTTTTCAGCAGAGTCCGGCGCTGGGCGGCGACATCTTCGGGAGTGTTCAGCTCAGCGGTGCGGTACTCGTTGTACGCCGAGAGCTCATGTACTCCGCAGAGCACCAGAGCCGAGAGCCGAGGGAAGCGGCCGATGGCCAGCAGAGTGCCCGCGACAACTTCCACTCCACCGATCACCCGCACCGCCAGCTGGGGATTGGAGGTCACAACCTCGGCCTGCGGCACCACCGAGGCGATTTCCTCAAAAGTGGGCTCCAGCTGCTCCGCCGCCTCGTCGGCGTTGCGCAGCCGATCGACGCCGTCGGCGATGAACGTCGCGCCGAGCAGCGGGCGGGCGATTCTGCGGACCAGGGACATGTGGATCCTCCTTATCGGGCGGGGCGCAGCTGTGATCTTTCACGCAGTCCACGCTCCAATCTACCCAACTCCGGCGAGGAATGACACGGGCGCCGCCGTCGTTGTCTCCGATATGACACCAGCAGCGGCCACTCTGCTCCGGGCGCCGGGGCCAGTAGACTCGTCTGTGATGACTGAGTCCACCCCGTCCGCCGTCGACACCGCCGGCGAGGAGACCGAGGCCGAACGCAGGGCACGGTTCGAACGTGATGCCCTGCAGTACGTCGACCAGCTGTACTCGGCAGCCATGCGGATGACCCGTAACCCTCAGGACGCTGAAGACCTGGTCCAGGAGGCCTACACCAAGGCGTATTCGGCCTTCCACCAGTACAAGCCCGGCACCAATTTGAAGGCCTGGCTCTACCGGATCCTGACCAATACCTACATCAACATCTACCGGAAGAAACAACGCCAGCCCCACCAGGCCAATACCGACACTGTCGAAGACTGGCAGATGGCCCAGGCTGCCGAGCACACCAGTTCCGGACTGCGCTCAGCTGAGGCTGAAGCACTGGATCATTTACCAGACTCCGATGTGAAGAACGCCCTGCAGCAGATCCCCGAAGAGTTCCGCTTGGCGGTGTACTTCTCCGATGTCGAGGGATTCGCGTACAAGGAAATCGCCGAGATTCTCAACATCCCCATCGGGACAGTGATGTCCCGTCTGCACCGGGGCCGGAAGCTGCTACGCAACCTGCTGGCAGACTATGCCCGGGAGAGAGGCTTTCAGCGAGGGGAGGCACGCTCATGAGTGAGAAAACCACCGATTGCGCTGACTGCGACGACACCGAGCACGCCGCACGGCTTGCCCGGATCTACGAGTACCTCGATGGGGCACTGTCTTACGAGGACATCGAAGAGGTCCGTGCCCACCTGGACGGCTGCCCGGAATGTGCCTCCGACTATGACCTGGAGTGCTTGATCCGCACTGCGGTGCGCCGGTCCTGTGTGGAACGAGCCCCGGAGACACTGAAGATCACCATTATGGAGAAGATCAGCCGTATTCGGGTCGAAGCCGGACACGAGCCGGGATGAGTAGGCGGTGTGCGGTCACTACGCACACGAAAAGTCCGCCGGGTGGTACCCCGGCGGACTTTTCTTTTGAAGTGCTCTAGGAGTTCGGCCGCTTGCCGTGGTTGGCGTTCTTCTTGCGGCGGTCCCGGCGCTTACGTCCGCGCTTGCTCATAGCAGACCTCCTTACGTAGACAACCACACCATCCTACGGGGAGGGTTCGGGCAGGTCCAGCCACTGATACCACCCGCGGTGCAACACCAGCCAGGCGATGAGCCCGTAGCCGGCCTGACCGGGTCGGCCCTCATTGGCCGCGAGGTCTTCACGCCACTGCCCATGGTTGAGCAGCGGGGTGAAGGCATCCACGTAGGTGTGACTGCGCCGGGTGGCGACATCCTCCCACGCCCGGTTGAGCTCGGTCAGGGAACGATTGAACTCCGGATCCAACGTGGGCGTGGGGCCCAAGCACAGACACCGGATGCCCTGCTGGCTGGCCCGGTCCAGAATATTCGCCAGGTTCAGCCGAGAGCGGGCCGAGGACGTCGATGACCGCAGGTCATGACCGTTAAGGGCAATGACCAGGTAGTTCTCCGTCTCGGCGGCGAACCGAGGGGCAGCCTCGGTCTGCCACCGCTGGGAGAGCGCCTCAGCCCCTTCACCGGGCACAGCGAGCACATAGTGCTGCAGGTCGACATCGTCAATGGGGGTCTTGGAGATCACCCGGCCCACCCAGCCCAGGGCGCGCGGGTCCCCGGTCCCGGTGAGCAGCTCATCGCCGACGACGACGATTCGGATCTGCCGTTCGGTGTGTTCGTCCTCCATACCGAGGAAGACTACAGGTCCAGGTGCGGGAACGCCTGCTGCAGCAACTCCTCAAGCTCCTTGGCGTGCCGCTTCGCCTGACCCACCGAGGTCGCCGCCGACTCAGGGCGGGAGACCAACTGCAGCTGCTGCCGCAGTGCGGGCTGGAGGTTCAGACCCAGGAAAGGCCAGGGGCCCTGGTTGGCTGGCTCGTCCTGGGCGTAGACGAACTCCTCGGCCTCGGTGTATTTATCCAACTCGGCCTGCAGTTGCTGCACCGGCATGGGGTAGAGCTGCTCGAGCCGCAGGATCGCGGTGGCCTCGTCATTGTGCTTAGACCGGGTGGCGATGAGGTCGTAATACAACCGTCCAGAGACCACCAGGACGCGCTTGACCTTGGCCGGGTCGGCCTGCGGATCAGCGATGACCTCTTCGAAGGTCCCCGAGGTGAAGTCCTCCACACCATTGGCCGCAGCTTTCAGACGCAACAGCTGCTTAGGTGAGAACACCACCAACGGGCGGCGCGGCCGAGCCACGGCCTGACGGCGCAGCAGGTGGAAGTAATTAGCCCCGTGGGACGGCATGACCACGGTCATATTGTCCTCGGCGCACAGCTGCAAGAACCGCTCCGGGCGGCCTGAGGAGTGGTCGGGGCCCTGTCCTTCATAGCCGTGCGGCAGCAGCATCACCAGGGATGAGCGCTGCCCCCACTTCTGCTCCGCGGTGGCGATGAATTCGTCAATGATGATTTGGGCTCCATTGACGAAGTCACCGAACTGAGCCTCCCAGAGCACCAGAGAGTTCGGGTTCTCCACGGAGTAACCGTATTCAAAGCCCAAGGCTGCGTACTCGGAGAGCAGCGAGTCGTAGATGAAGAACCGGGCCTGATCCTCGGTGAGGTTTTTCAGGGGGTACCACTCGTCCCCATTGACCCGGTCGTGGAAGACCGCATGC
This sequence comes from Nesterenkonia alba DSM 19423, assembly GCF_000421745.1. Lineage (GTDB taxonomy): Bacteria > Actinomycetota > Actinomycetes > Actinomycetales > Micrococcaceae > Nesterenkonia > Nesterenkonia alba. Next base: position 158,278 of record NZ_ATXP01000003.1, on the reverse strand, counting down.
CGTTGCACGAAGGTTCCGCGCCGGGAGTCCTGACCGGAGAGACGGACCTCGGTGCCCTCCATGAGCAGAGAACCGAAAGCCGCGATTTCAGCGAAGCCCCAGTCGATGCCACCTTCGCGAGCCATCTTGGCTCGTTTCTCCAGCAGTGACTTCAGTTTCTGGTGGGGAGTGAATCCCTCGGGGATATTGGTGTGCACTTCCCCGATGTGCACCAAAGTCGACTCGGAGACCGCAGTGTCCTCGGGGGAGCGTGCGGGAGTCTCCTCCTCTTCCTCGGAGGCAGTGGGGGCGACGTCGGCACCGCTGCCGATGGTGGACACCGGTTGGGTCTGTGCCTGGTGGGTTTCGGTGAAGACCCGCTCCAGACGCTGCCGGTAGTCCTGCAGGGCCTGGTCGGCCTCTTCCTGGGTGATGTCCCCACGTCCGACCAGAGCCTCGGTGTAGAGGCGGCGAGTGGTGCGCTTGGCTTCGACGAGGTTGTACATCTTCGGCTGGGTCATCGAGGGGTCGTCACCCTCGTTGTGCCCACGACGCCGGTAGCACACCAGATCGATGACGACGTCCTTGTTGAACCGCTGCCGATAGCGGAAGGCCAGCCGGGCCACTCGAGCCACGGATTCAGGGTCATCGGCGTTGACGTGGAAGACCGGAGCCTGAATGGCCTTGGCCATATCTGTGCAGTAGGTCATCGACCGGGCCGAGGACGGTGCAGTGGTAAAGCCGACCTGATTGTTGACCACCACGTGCAGTGTCCCGCCGGTGCGGTAGCCGCGCAGTTGAGACATATTCAGCGTCTCAGCGACCACACCCTGCCCTGCGAAGGCGGCATCGCCGTGGATGAGTAGCGGCATCACCGAGAAGCTGTTCAAACTGTCCGAGCCCTGGTCCAGGCGGTCCTGCATCGCACGGACCACTCCTTCGAGCACCGGGTTGACTGCCTCCAGGTGGGAGGGGTTGGCCGCGAGGTAGACACGTGTGGAATTGCCCCGGTCTGAGGTGAAGGAGCCACGGGTGCCCAGGTGGTACTTCACGTCCCCGGAGCCGGTGCCGGCCTCGCGTCCTTCGAACTCGCGGAACACCTGGGCGTAGGTCTTGCCGGCAATATTGGTCAGCACGTTGAGCCGACCCCGGTGTGCCATGCCGATGGCTACTTCGTCGAGTCCCTCGTCGGCAGCTTCAGAAAGCACAGTGTCCAGCAGTGGAATCAGTGATTCCCCGCCTTCTAGGGAGAAACGTTTCTGCCCGACGAACTTGGTCTGCAGGAAGGTTTCAAAAGCCTCGGCGGCGTTGAGCCGGCCCAGGATGCGGAACTGCTCATCCCGGGTGGGCTTGGAGTAGGGGTGTTCGATCTCGTCCTGGAACCACTCCCGCTCTTCGGGGGACTGGATGTGCATGTATTCGATGCCCGTGTTGCGGCAGTAGGTGTCCCGCAGGACCCCCAAGATGCTGCGCAGCGGCAGGGATGGTTTCCCACCGAAACCGCCGGTGGGCCATTCGCGGTCCAAGTCCCAGAGCGTCAGTCCGTGGTTCTCGATGTCGAGGTCCGGGTGACTGCGCATCTTGTACTCCAGCGGGTCCACCGATGCCATCAGGTGCCCGCGCACCCGATAGGCGTGGATGAGCTGCTGGATGCGGGCCACCTTGTTGACCTGCTCTTCTGGGTTGACCTGGATATCGGCCGACCAGTGGATGGGGGCGTAGGGGATCCGCAGGGCCTCGAAGATCTCCTCGTAGAAGTTCTCCGCGCCCAGCAGCAGCTGGTGGATCGTCTTGAGGAACTCCCCAGAACCGGCCCCCTGGATGACGCGGTGGTCATAGGTGGAGGTCAGGGTGATGACCTTGGAGACAGCCAGGTTGTTCAGTGTTTTCTCGGAGGCACCCTGAAACTCGGCGGGGTACTCCAAGGCGCCCACACCAACGATGACCGCCTGGCCCTTAGACAGTCGCGGTACCGAGTGGGTCGTACCGATTCCGCCGGGGTTGGTCAGGGAGACAGTGGTGCCCGCGTAGTCTGCGGGGGTGAGCTTATTGTCCCGAGCACGTTTGACGACGTCGTCGTAAGCTCCCCACCACTCGGTGAAGCTCATCTGTTCGGCGCCCTTGATACTGGGTACCACCAGGGCTCGGGAACCGTCGGGGCGCGGCATGTCGATGGCCAGACCGAAGTTCACATGCGCCGGTTTGATGGCCACCGGCTTCTTGTCCTGGACGTCGTAAGTGACGTTCATCTCCGGGTGAGCCCGCAGCGCTTTGATCATCGCGTACCCGATGAGGTGGGTGAAGGAGACCTTGCCACCGCGGGTGCGCTTGAGGTGGTTGTTGATGACCGTGCGGTTGTCGATGAGTAGCTTGGCCGGCACCGCACGGACCGTGGTGGCAGTGGGCACCTCCAGGCTGGCATCCATATTCGAGGCGATCGCCTTGGCGATCCCGCGCAGGGGAGTGACCTCGTCCTCGGCCTCTGCGGTCTTATCCTCCGGGACTTTGGGCTGGGCCGGCTCGGAGGGGATGGGGGCACCTTCGGAGCCCGACTTCCGGGTCGTCGGCGTCGGGGCCTGCGGCTTGGCCGCCTTGCGAGCTTCCGGTTTCTGAGCGGACTCCGGCTCGGCGGGCTTGGCGGTGGCCGGAGTGGTGTCATCAGCGGTGCGCTGGTTACCGGCACTGGGCTGAGAGTCCACGCGAGAGGAGGAACTCGAGGTCTGGGAATTGGTCCGCTGGCCGGCGGACTGCTTCGTGTCACCAGCGGTGGCGCTACCGCCGGAGGAGGTGCCGTTACTGGTTGCGCCGTTGCGTGAGGAGCTCGAGGCGGCACTGCCCTGAGCCTTCCCGCCACTGTTGCCTGTGGTCTCCGATGAGTCCGCCTTGTCGCCAGCAGAGGTCTCGGACTCCAACTCGGCGAAGATCTTGGCCCATTTGCGGTCTACGGAGTCCGGGTCCTGGCGGTACTTTTCGTAAATATCGGCGACCAGCCACTCATTTCCGGGAAATTCCTCGGCAAGTCGGCTGGACGTTAACTCTGGCACGGTGGATACGCCTCTTCCCTTATGGATCGGTGGTCGCGCGGCACGTCGGTGTGCTCGCGGCCTCAATGTCACCTGCCGTACAGCATAGTGAGTTTGGGTAGGTCTCTGCCAGCAGCGCCGGTATCGTGTCTGGTGATGCGATTCCTCACCAGCCCCGGGTACGAGCTGACCTATTCGGACGTCTTCTTAGTCCCTTCCCGCTCGGCCGCCGGTTCCCGGTTCGACGTCGACCTCTCCAGTGAGGACGCCACGGGGTCCACCACGCCCTTGGCTGCGGCGAATATGACCGCGGTGACTGGTCGCAGGATGGTGGAGACCATGGCGCGTCGCGGTGGACTGGGAGTGCTGCCCCAGGACGTTCCCGCCGAAGTGATCCGGGAGGTCATCGCCTGGGTGAAGGATCGGCACCCGGTGTTTGAGACCCCGCTGAAAGTGACGGCTGATGACACGGTGCTCGATGTGCTGCACCTGTTGGATAAACGCAACCACGACGCCGTCTGCGTGCTCGACGACGAGACTCGCCTGGCTGGAGTGGTCACCGCGGCCGACTGCGAAGGTGTGGACCGGTTTTCTTCTGTGGCCTCGGTGATGCGGATGCCTGCGGTCCAGTTGACCGTTGGTGACCTCGAGGGGTCCGAGGCTTTGCGCGGCGCCTTCGAGGCAATGGATGCTGCAGGCTCGACCTACGCCCCGGTCACCGCCGATGACGGCCGGCTCGCCGGAGTGCTCACCCCGGCCGGGGCCCTGCGTTCAACGATCTACACCCCGAATCTCGATGCCGCCGGACGGCTGAAAGTCGCCGCCGCTGTCGGTGTCAACGGGGATGTGACGGCCAAGGCTGCCGCGCTTTTGGAGGCCGGGGCCGATGTGCTGGTGGTTGACACCGCTCATGGGCACCAGCAGAAGATGTTCGAGGCCCTCGAGGCGGTCCGCGAAGCGGTGCGCATCACCGGACTGGTGGTGCCCATTGTCGCTGGCAACGTCGTCACCGCAGAAGGTACACGCGAGCTCATCGAAGCCGGGGCCGATATCGTCAAAGTCGGCGTGGGGCCGGGTGCAATGTGCACCACTCGGATGATGACCGCCGTAGGGCGGCCGCAGTTCTCCGCGGTGCTCGAATGTGCTGAAGCGGCCCGGGAACTGGGGGCTCACGTCTGGGCCGATGGTGGCGCCCGCTACCCCCGCGACGTGGCCCTGGCCCTGGCAGCCGGGGCCTCCCAAGTCATGATCGGCTCGTGGTTCGCTGGCACTTTCGAATCCCCCGGCGACCTGCTCACCGACGCCGATGGGCGCCGGTACAAAGAGAGCTACGGTATGGCTTCCGCACGGGCGGTGGCAGGCCGTACCGCCGGGGAGTCGGCCTTCGCCCGTGCCCGTAAGGGACTGTTCGAAGAAGGGATCTCCACCTCCACGATGTTTCTGGACCCCCACCGCCCGGGGGTTGAGGATCTACTCGACCACATCACCTCCGGAGTGCGTTCGGCCCTGACCTACGCGGGGGCCACCACGCTCGCCGAATTCCGCCAGCGCGCTGTGGTCGGTGTCCAATCCGCCTCAGGGTATGAGGAAGGAAAACCACTGCGGGCCTCGTGGTAGCCGGTGCTGCGGTAAAATCCGAGACCTCATGGAGTATCGACAACCGGGCTGGCGCCCGTTTTCTGCAGTGACCTCACCCGGCTACGAGCGGGGGTGCGGCGCTTAAGTGGAGTGGCTGCTCCTGGGAATCGGCCTCCTGCTGATTCTGGGCAACGGTTTCTTCGTTGCCGTTGAATTCTCGCTGGTGGCTCTCGACCAGCCCACTGTCCAAAACGCCATCGATCAGGGAGACCGCCGAGCAGTGCCGCTGATGCGCTGCTTGAAGTCGCTATCGACCCAGCTGTCCAGCTGCCAGCTGGGTATCACCCTGAACACCCTGCTCATCGGCTATGTCACTGAACCACCCCTGGGTCGGCTCCTTGCTGGCCCCCTGGGGGCTCTGGGCATCCCCGAACAGGCAATCAGTCCGGTGGCGATGCTGGTGGCCATCCTCATCGCCACCATGGTCACGATGCTCATCGGTGAGTTGGTCCCGAAGAACCTCGCCGTGGCCGAAGCCTTCCGCGTCGGACGTGCCCTGGCTCGGCCGCAGTTGATCTTCACCGCAGTCTTCAAACCCCTGATCGTGGTGCTCAACGGCTTCTCCAATAAAGTGCTCAACCGCTTCGGCTTGGAGGTTAAAGAGGAGCTTTCCGGAGCGCGCACTCCGGAGGAACTCTCCTCGATGGTCCGCCGCTCGGCCTCGCTGGGCACCCTTGATGAGGACACGGCGGCCTTCCTGGACCGCACACTGCACTTCTCGGAGCAGACTGCTTCCGATGTCATGACACCGCGGCCGCGCATGGTCACCGTCGACGCCGAAGCTCCCCTTGAGGAACTCATCGATACCGCCCGGCGCACCGGCTACTCCCGCTTCCCCGTACTGGGGGAGGGCGGGTCCGATGATGTGCGCGGCATCGTCCACGTGAAGAAAGCCGTGGCGGTGCCCCGGTCCAAACGACAAGGGCTCGTGGCTGCCACCGTGATGAGCAGCGAACCGGTTCGGGTGCCGGAGACGATCCCGCTGGATGCCCTGTTATTCCAATTGCGTTCGGCTCCGCTGCAGGCAGCCATTGTCGAGGACGAATACGGCGGGACCTCCGGGGTGGTGACCTTAGAAGACGTCGTCGAGGAGATCGTTGGAGAAGTCTCCGATGAACACGATGCGTTGACTCCCGGAGTCCTCCAAGGGGCCGGAGGGGACTGGTTCTTCCCCGGGTTGATGCGGCCTGATGAGATCAACGAACAGATCCTGGAACTCTCGGTGCCTGAAGACTCCGCCTATGAGACGGTCGCTGGCTACATCTTGCTGAAACTGGGTCGGATCGCCGGAATCGGGGATGAGGTCGACGTCGATGGTGGCCGGCTCGTCGTCGCCGCAGTTGATGGTCGGCGGATCGATCGGGTCCAGTTCATCCCAGATCCGCACGCCCGCCGTGAAGCCCTACGAGCCGCGGCTGAACGTGCCGAACGCTTGGCCGCCGAACGAGAAGAGCACATCCGGGCGGCAGCCGCCCGAGCCGCTGAGACCCGGGAGGTGCGATGACCACCGATTTGCTCGGGATTCTCTGGCTGGTGGTCTTGCTGGCCGGTAACGCGTTCTTCGTCGCTGGAGAGTTCGCGGTGCTCTCGGCTCGCCGTAGTCAGGTGGAGCCCAAGGCCGAAGCAGGCTCTCAACGTGCCAAGACAGCGCTCTACGCCATGGAGCACGTCTCTCAGATGCTGGCGGTGGCCCAGCTGGGCATCACGGTGTGTTCGCTGCTGATCCTGCTGGTCTCCGAACCGGCCATCCATCACCTGTTGACTGATCCCATGGTGGCACTCGGTGTGCCATACACCGTTGCCAGTGCGACGGCCTTCCTCATCGCCCTGCTGCTGGTCAGCTTCCTGCACGTAACGTTCGGGGAGATGGTGCCGAAGAACTTCGCTGTCTCTGTGGCCGACCGTGCGGTGCTGTTACTGGCCCCGCCGATGGTGCTGCTCTACCGGGTTTTCTTCCCGCTGATCTGGGTGCTCAATGTGTCGGCGAACCTCATCCTGCGGGCTCTGCGCGTCACTCCCCGGGACGAAGTGGTCTCCACGTTCACATTGGAGGAGTTGGAGTCCATCGTCAACGAGTCTTTCCGTGGAGGGACAGTGCGCGACGACGCCGGCATCATCGCCGGAGCCCTGGACTTCGGTGGGCACACCGCTCAGGAGGTGATGATCCCTCTGGAAGATCTGGTGACTGTTCCGGTGGATGTCACCCCTCAGCAGATCGAGAAAGCGGTGGCCCGCACAGGTTTCTCCCGTTTCCCTGTGGCCAAGGACGATGGTGCCCACGTCGGTTACATCCACCTCAAAGACGTGATGTCCCTTCCGGCAGAGACCAGCCATCAGCGCATCCCGCTGACCGCAGTCCGATCGCTGGCGAACTTCTCTGCCGATGAGGAACTCGACGACTGCTTGGCGAGCATGCAGGCTTCAGGTTCGCATCTGGGACGTGTCCTCGCCGCCGACGGTGACACCCTGGGAATCCTCTTCTTAGAGGATGTGTTGGAGATTCTCGTCGGAGAGATCCACGATGCGACCCAGGCGCGAGACTCCCGACGCCGTCATGAGGTCAGCGGATCGTAAGCTGCCCGCATGGCGGCCTCGTTAATTTTGAGAACTGTTTTCAATAGATGTACGCTCGTGGGCGGTTCTCTTCGTCCCGACGCCCTGATGGAGGCTTGATGCGTACCAGGTGGATGGCTGTTCTGCCCGCGGCAGTTCTTGTCCTGACCGGCTGTGCGCAGGATGGCCAGACCGCAGAGGACAATGCCGCAGACGCCCCGGTGGAGCAGACGGATATTACCGTGGTCTCATCCATTGACGTCTACGCCGATCTCATCGACCAGATTGCAGACGGCACGGTGGCCTCCGAGGCGATCGTGACCTCCACCGCGGTGGACCCGCATACCTATGAGGCGACCCCCCAGGACCGGTTGGCGGTGGAGAATGCCGACGTCGTCGTCGCCAATGGCGGAGGCTACGATTCGTTCATCACACTGCTGGCCTCCGCCGCGGAGAAGGACGACGACGTCTACCAGCTCATCGAGGGCGAAAACTGGCACTCGCATGAGTGGGACGGAACCTACGAAAACGAACACATCTGGTACGACCTGGAACGAATGACGGAGTTCGTCCTGGATATGGCCGAGCACCTCGGCGACATCGTCCCGGAGAACGCCGAGGTCTACACCGAGAATGCCGAAGACCTGGCCGCAGAGATCAGCCAGCTGGACGAGCGCAATCGGGCCTTGGACGCCCAGGGACGTAGCTACCTGGCCACTGAGGCAGTCTCCGGGTACCTGCTTGACGACGCCGGTTTCGACAACCGCACCGAAGAGGAGTTCCTCGCCGCCGTCGAACACGGTGACGACGTCTCGCCCCGGCTCTACAACCAGGCATTGGAGCTGACTGAAGAGATCGACCTGCTCAGCTACAACCCACAGACCGAGACCCAACAGTCCCAGCGGATTCGGCAGGAGGCTGAAAACAACGGGGTGGTCATCGTAGAGTTCACCGAGACCCTTCCTGACGATGCGGAGAACTTCCAGGAGTGGATGAGCCAGAATATCGATGCCGTGGCCGAAGCGCTGGAAGCGATGCATGACTGAACACTCCCGCCATGCAGCACCGGTGATCCGGCTTCGCCAAGCCGGTATCAGCTTCGGTAGGCGCACCCTCTGGGAGAACCTCGACCTCGAGGTCCACCCGGGGGAGTTCCTTGCCGTATTAGGTCCCAACGGCTCGGGGAAGTCCACCTTCCTCAAAGTGCTGCTCGGTCTGCAGGACCTCAGCACCGGCACCGCCGAGATCCTCGGCGAGCCAGTGCGTCGCGGTTCCTCCCGAGTCGGCTACATCCCCCAACAGCAGAGCCTGCCAGCCGAGACCCCCCTGCGGGCTCGGGATCTTGTGGCTCTGGGGCTTAACGGTCACCGGTGGGGGATCCCCTGGAAATCCGCTCGAACCCGCGCCGCGGTGGAAGAGCTGCTGCAGCGGGTGGGTGCCGAAGCCTACGCCGACCAGCCGGTCGGAGTGCTCTCCGGTGGCGAACAGCAGCGGCTTCGGGCCGCCCAGGCACTGGCCGGGAACCCCGATGTGCTGCTCTGCGACGAGCCGCTGCACTCCCTGGATCTGCAGCACCAGCAGGCCATCGCTGAGCTGCTCACCACCCAAGCCAGCCAACGGGAGGCGGCGGTGGTCTTTGTCACCCATGAGATCAACCCGATCATTGAGGCTGTGGACCGGGTGGTGTACTTCGCTCGCGGGCAGTACCGCATCGGCACGGTCTCTGAGGTGATGCGCTCGGAGGTGCTCAGTGAGCTCTATGACGCCCCGGTCGACGTCGTCGAACACAAGGGCCGGCTCATTGTGCTCGCCGATCACGTCGAACACCATCACGAGCACGACGCCGACACCATCCGGGAGGCGCTGTGAACCTCGCTGCCTCGTTGAACCTCCCTGCCTCGCTCGCTGAATCCCCGCCGCTTGCCCTGGTGGAGCGCATTCGCAGTAGCTACACCCTCGAGGGCTACTGGGATCTGTTCCAGTTGGTGCAAAACTCCGTCATCACCGCCGCTGTCCTCGGACTGATGGGCGGGATCTTCGGTGTGTTCATCGCCCTGCGCCGAGCCGGGCTCGTGGTCCACGGGATCGCCGAGATCAGCTTTGCCGGGGCGGCGCTCTTCTTGCTACTGGGGCTGAACGTGGTGGCCGGTTCAGCGGTCGGGGCGGTGGCGGCTGCGGTGCTCATCGGAGTGCTGAGCTTAAGGGACCGTGAGGTCAGCGCGGTCACCGCCGTGCTCATGCCCTTCGGGATGGGTCTGGGCATCCTGTTCCTGCACCTGTATCAGGGGCGCAGCGCTAACCAGTTCGGTCTGCTCACCGGGCAGATCGTCGGTGTCGACGATATTCAGACCCGCACCCTGGTCACCGTGGCGGTCATCATCTCCGTGGTTCTGGTGCTTTTATGGCGGCCACTGCTGTTCGCGTCGGTGGACCCCGAGCTCGCCGCAGCCCGAGGGGTCAACACCTCGGTGCTGTCGATGATCTTCATGGTGCTGATGGGACTAGCGGTTGCCATGAGTGTCCAGGTGGTCGGAGCGTTGCTGGTCCTGTCCCTGCTGGTGGTTCCGGCGGCGGCCGCGCTGAAGGTCAGTCACCGCCCCTTGACGGTGGTGCTGCTGGCCATGGGTTTCGGTGTGTTCAGTGCCGTGGCCGGAATCATGATTGCCATCACCGGGACGATCCCCATCAGCCCCTATATCACCACGATCAGTTTCCTCATCTATTTAGGATGCCTGCTGGTCGCCCGACGCCGCCGCAGGGTGAGCATTCGCAAGGCTCCACCGGTCATTCCGGCTGCTTCATGAGGGTTCCGCCGCCGGCTGCCTGAGCAGCGACCGGATCGCTGTCCCGGATGCGCGTGCCCCTCGGTTAGGCCGCAGTGCACTTGGCGCAGAGGCCAAAGATCTCCAGAGTGTGCCGAACATCGGTGAACTGGTGTTTGTCGGCCAGCTGCTCGGCCCATGCTTCGACATCGGGGGCGGAGAACTCCACGGTCAGTCCGCAGTTGCGGCACACCAGGTGGTGGTGATGTTCGGTGCGCTCGCACAGCCGGAAGATCGCCTCACCGTCGTCGGGACGCAGTACATCCAACAGGCCTTCTTCCTGGTGGGACTGCAGCACGCGGTAGACCGTGGCCAGGGAGACTTTCTCCCCCCGGTCAGTGAGGATCCGGTGTAGCTCCTGAGCGGAGACGAAATCTTCTAACGAGTTCAGCGCCGCCCAGACCGCTCTCTTCTGGCGAGTAGAGCGGCCTTTGACCGGGGCGGAGGAGGTGTCATTCATGCTCGCCCCAGGGTAGCAGTCGGGTTAATCTAGCGGTATGAGCACTGTGTTCTCCAAGATCATCGCCGGTGAGATCCCCGGGCGCTTCGTCTGGTCGGATGAGACCTGTGTCGGCTTCCTCTCCATCAACCCGCTGGCCTACGGGCACACGCTGGTGGTGCCCCGGGCGGAGGTGGATAAGTGGACTGATGCTGACGTCGAGACGGTCACCCATCTGACCCGGGTGGCTCACCGGATCGGCACCGCCCAGGTGGAGACCTTTGGCTCCGAACGGGCCGGGCTGGCGATCGTCGGCTTTGAGGTGCCGCATCTGCACATCCATGTCTGGCCGTCGAACTCCATGGCCGATCACGATTTCGCCAACGCCATGGATAACCCGGATCCAGCGAAGATGGACGAGGCCGCTGAGAAGCTCCGGGTCGCGCTGCGACTGATGGGAGAGACCGACCACGTCCCCGCTGAGAGCGACTGAGCCGCATTCCACCCGCATAGCCGGCTTAGCGCTGAGGTTCAGTGCCTGCCTGTTTGAGGGCTCGGCGCACCCGTTTGGCGCTGACCGTCTGAGCAGTTCCCAGCTGCTGGGCGAAGAGGTTCACCCGCAGTTCCTCCAGCATCCATTTCACCTCACCTAAGGCCCGAGGAACTGGGCGGTGAGGGCCCACGGCATCGATGGCGGCGTCGTACTCATCCTCGAGCTGCTGGATCTGTTGCATATCGGTGGTGTCCTTGCCCAGGGACTGTCCCGACTCCAGCCGATCAAGCCGGATGAGCATCGCCTTGAGGTAACGGGGCATATGCCCTAGCTGCGCGAACCCGGTCTCTGCGATGAACCCGGGGTAGACCAGGTGGTCGATCTGGGCGCGCATATCCTCCACCGCGGCACTCAGCGCCTGGGAGCGCACCCCGTCCAGACGGCTGCGCACTTCTGTGCTGAGGGTGAGCACTTCGGCGACGATTCCGGTCAGCTGCAGCACTGTCTCGATCAGTTCGGCTCGGGCATGCCGACAGATCCGCTCGAACGCCTCGGCAGTGTAAGGCAATTCATCTGGCACCAGGTGATCCAGGGCAGCCGTGGTGGCCTCGGTGACGATGTCCTCCGCGGAGGCGAACTGACCGAAGGCTAGTCGCTCCCGGTTACTGAGGTGGTCCACCACGTACTGGTGGGGCGAGGGCAGCACATGGCGTAAGAGCACGACGACGCCACGCCGGTGGGTTCTGTATTGCTCGGCTTCTGAGCCGGTGATGGTCAGACGCACCCCGTCAGCGGTGTTGGCCCCCTGGCCGGTGGTGCGGTCAGTCTGTTCGCCTGTTTCCGGGGTGAGAGCAGGATAGCCGGTGACCTCACGACCGGCCACGGTGCTGCTGACAGCCCGCGGGATCTCCCCGAAGCTCCATGTCCTCTGATGGCGCAGACTCAGGTCTACGCCTTGCCCGGCTGCAGAAGAGGCACCCGGCTCCGGGGCTGGCGAGTCGGCGCCGGGGGAGGCGGTGGTGGTACGACCGTCATCGGGTAGTGGTCGGGATGCGCTGCCACTGGTGACCGAGCGTTGGATCGCCTCGCGGGTTTGACCGGCAAAGCGCTCCTGCACCTGGGACAAATGTTCGCTGGTCTCCAGCACACGCCCTTTCTCGCTGACCACGGCGAAGGTGAAGCGCAGATGCTCCGGAAGCTTGTCCACTGGTACGTCCTCGGCGGTGACCGGGATGCCTTTCAACTCTCGCAGCACTCGGGCGAGGGCGGGGCGGAAAGGCTCCCGACCGGCGTCGTACTGGTCCTCCAGCACGGTGCGGGCCTGGGTGGCCACATCCGGAGCGGGCACAAAGTTGCGCCGCAACTGTTTGGGCATCGCGCGGATCAGTGCGGTGATCATCTCGGTGCGCCGGCCCGGGATGAACCATTCGAAACGTGCGGGGTCCAACTGGTTGAGGAAGACCAGTGGCACCCGGACAGTGACCCCGGCTTCATAGGCGTAGGTCAGTTCCAGGGCGAGCCCGTCATGATCCCAGGTGGCCGGAAACTGCTCGAGGTCCACCTGCTCGGCGGCAGGTTTGTACAGGACCTCTTCAGGGAGATCGAGCAGTTCAGGGGTGTGGTGCCGCTGTTTCTTCCACCAGGCGTCGAAAGCCCGTTGGGAGGTGATGTGTTCAGGAATCCGTTCGGCGAAGAATCGGGCGAGGACGTGGTCCTCTGCCAGAAGATCGCGACGTCCGGCGCGTTCCTGGAGTTCCTCAGCCTCAGCGATCCGCTGGCGGTTGCGCTTATCGAAGTGGTGCCGGGTGTTCCAGTCGCCTTCGACCAGAGCACGGCGGATGAACTCCTCGCGCGCGAAGGCGGGGTCCACTGTCGCGAAGAGCACCGTACGGTCGGCGATGACCGGCACTCCGAAGAGCGTGACCCGCTCGGTGGCCACCACAGCACCCCGTTTCGAGCTCCACACCGGATCCGAATGGTTGCGTTTGATGAGGTGAGCACCGACCTGCTCCGCCCAGGCGGGGTCGATGGTCGCGCAGGTCCGCGCCCACAGCCGGGAAGTCTCCACCAGCTCCGCGGCCATGATGAGGTCGTGGTTCTTCTTGAACAGACCCGAGCCGGGAAACACGGCGAAGCGGGTACCCCGGGCGCCTTGGTAGTCACGCGTCCGCGGGTTGTAGAGACCGATGTGGCTGAGCAGTCCGGACAGCAGGGACTGATGAACCGCCTCGTGCCGCCCCACCGGGTCAATGGTGTCCCGCCACCGGATGCGGCGTGTGGTCAGATGGGCCTGCTGTGCTAATTCACCCAGCTGGGTGACCAGATCCTGCCATTCGCGGATCCGGAGCCAGTTGAGGTACTCCCGGCGGCACAGGCGACGGAACGCCGAGGAGGAGAGCTCGGCCTGCTGGCGGCCAATGTAGCGCCACAGGTTCAGCAGCGCGGAGAAGTCAGAGTTCTCATCGGCGAACCGTTGGTGGAACTCATCGGCGGTCTGCCGGTGCTCGGTGGGCCGCTCCCGGACATCCTGGATGGACAGCGCCGCCGCCAGAACCGTGACCTCGGTGAGGCACTCGCGGCGCGAGGCCTCGACCATCATCCGGCCCAGCCGCGGATCCACGGGCAGCTGCGCCAATGAGCGCCCAGTGGCGGTGACCTTGCCCCGAGAGGAGAGAGCACCGAGCTCGGTGAGTAGACGCACCGCGTCGTTGACGGCCCGGGCGTCGGGCTTCTGCACAAAGGGGAAGTCCATCAGCTGCTGAGGGGTCTCGGTGATGCCCATGGCTGACATCTGCAGCAGCACACTGGCCAGTGAGGTGCGCAGGATCTCCGGGTCGGTGAATTCCGGACGGGCGAGGAAGTCCTCCTCGCTGTAGAGCCTGATGCAGATACCGTCGGAGGTCCGTCCGCACCGGCCGGCGCGCTGGTTGGCGCTGGCCTGGCTGATCGGCTCGATAGGTAGTCGCTGGACCTTGGTGCGGGTGGAGTAGCGGGAGATTCGCGCGGTGCCGGTGTCAATGACGTATTTGATCCCCGGCACGGTCAGGGAGGTCTCAGCCACATTGGTGGCCAGCACGATGCGCCGCCGGCCGCCTGGGGTGAAGACGCGTTTCTGCTCCGCCAGGGAGAGCCGTCCGAATAAAGGCAGGATCTCGGTGTTCTGTAACCTCCGGTGCCCGCTGGTGGTTTCACGGAGCGCTTCGGCGGCGTCGCGAATCTCCCGTTCGCCGGGGAAGAAGATCAGAATGTCACCTTGGGGTTCCTCGGCGAGTTCGACGACGGCGTCACTGACCGCATCGAGGAGGTCACGCTCCTCGGCGTCGTCGTCATCCTCATCAACCACCGGGCGGTACCGGATCTCCACCGGATACGTGCGCCCGGAGACCTCGATGATGGGAACATCGTCCGGCAGGGGTCCTTCGGAGGTGTTCTGCTGGCTGAAGTGGTGGGCGAAACGCTCCGGGTCGATGGTCGCGGAGGTGACCACGACTTTCAGATCAGGCCGTTGAGGCAGGATGCGTTTGAGATAGCCGAGGATGACGTCGATGTTGAGGCTGCGTTCATGGGCCTCATCAATGATGATGGCCGAGTACTTGCGCAGCAGAGGATCCCGCTGGATCTCTGCAAGCAGGATCCCATCGGTCATGAGTTTGACCGCGGTGTCCGCACTGACCTCGGCGGTGAACCGGACCTGGTAGCCGACCGCGTCCCCGATGGTGGTTCCCAGTTCTTCGGCGAGGCGTTCGGCGACTGAGCGGGCCGCTAGCCGGCGGGGCTGGGTGTGCCCGATTATGCCCCGGTCGGCCAGCCCCAGCTCCAGCAGCATCTTGGGCAGCTGGGTGGTCTTGCCTGAGCCGGTCTCACCGGCGACGACGACCACCTGGTGTTCGGCCAATGCGGTGAGGATGGACTCTCGTTCCGCGGTGACCGGCAGGTGCTCGGGGTAGTTGAGATCCTCAGCGGTGTACCCCGGGTGCGCGCGTGGCTCGGTAGGCATAGCTATCCGACTATAGCGGGATGCCTGCTGACCCACTGCGGCCGAGGCTGTCGATTAGGCGTGCGGTGGCGTTCCGGGTTACAGTAGTTCTCGCTGTTTTCAGCTCCTAGAGGTTCGGAATGAGCCTCGATCTGCGCGAGTGGCGGAATTGGTAGACGCGCTGGCTTCAGGTGCCAGTGCCTTCACGGGCGTGGGGGTTCAAGTCCCCCCTCGCGCACAGCGGATGAATGCCTCTGACCTGGGGAAAGCCGGTCAGGGGCATTCATCGTTCTTGGTCTAGGCCCCAGGGGGACTGCCGGCTACTTTCGGTTCTTCTTGGCCTCCTCGGCCATCTGCTGTTTAACCTCTGAAGCGTAGACGTCCACGTACTCTTGTCCGGACAGACGCATGATCTGATACATGATCTCGTCGGTGACCTTCCGCTGGGCGAATCGGTCCTCGGCGACGTCGTAATAAGCGTCAAAGTGCATCGGTTCACCGATGATGAGCCCCACTCGCCGGATCCGGGGGATGTGCCGGTCAATGGGTTGGACCTTATCTGTGCCGATCAGTGCCATGGGAATCACCGGCACCTGGGCGCGCAGGGCCAGCTTGGCGACCCCGAGCTTGCCGCGATACAACCGCCCATCCGGGCTACGGGTGCCCTCCGGGTAGATCCCCAACAGGTCCCCATTGCGCAGCGCCTGCTCCCCATGCGCCAAGGAATCCGCCGAGGCCTGTCCGCCGGAACGATCCATCGGAATCTGCCCGGTAATACCGAAAAACCACCGGGTCCACGCTCCGGAGAACCCCTGACCCTTCCAGTAGTCATCCTTGGCGAGGAAACGCACCGGGCGGGGAACCACCACAGGGATGAACACCGAATCGGAGAAGGACATGTGGTTCGCCGCCAGGATCGCCCCGCCCTCGGTGGGAATATTGTCCAGTCCCTTCACCCAGGGGCGGAAGGTTGCATTCACCACCGGGCCGACCAGAAAGCGCTTCGCGTTGACGTAGAAAGCGTTGGTCACAGGTGTCCTCTCTGCCAGCACGCCGGATCACGTGTTCAGCCACAACTGTAGAGACCCTAAAGTGAACACATGGTGAACAGCAGCACAGGCGCGCTCATCGTCCACGGTTTCACCTCCACCACCGCCTCGGTGGAACCGGTCGCTGAGGCGGTACGTGCCGCCGGTTTCGATGCAGAGGTTCCCCTGCTGCCCGGGCACGGCACCCATTGGCGAGACCTGGCCGCCACCGAGGCCGGCACGATCCTCTCCGCTGTCGATGAGGCCTACCACCGGCTCGCCGAACGCTGCGCCACGGTGGTGCCGGTGGGGCTGTCCATGGGCGGGGCGCTGGCACTACACATCGCTGCCGAACACCAGCTCCGCGGGGCAGCCGTCATCAACCCGGCCCTGCGGCTGCGCCGCGGCACGGCGACTGCGGCCCGTCTGCTCGCCCCCATCAAACCCACCCTGCCCGCCATTGCCGGGGACATCGCGAAACCCGGCGTCGCCGAAGAGGCCTACCCGGTGACTCCGGTGCGCGCAGTGGTAGCACTAGACCACATCTTGACCACCGCCCGGGCTAGCCTGCCCCGACTGGCCGCCGATGGCACACCCGTCTTGCTGCTGCGCTCACCCCGGGACAATGTCCTGGGCTCCGCCTCTGCGCAGGTGTTGAAGAAAGCCCTGTCTCCGGAGCAGCTCACCGAGGTCATCTTGCGCCGCAGTCAGCACGTGGCCACCCTCGATGAGGACGCCGAACTGCTGACCCGGCGTATCACCAGATTCCTCGCCGAACGCAGCCACTCTGCCTGAATTCCAGGCCTGCCGGTATTCTTCCCCTATGAACAAACGACGCGACGACGAACCGAGCGCGATCTTCAGCCGCCGCGGACAGGCCCGCCCGGTGAGCCGAGGGCCGGCCCCGCGCGGCCCCTCCGGCCGTGGCCCGCGGGACTACACCGTGCCGGAGGAAGAAGACGACTTCACTCCGCCCAACCCCAAGAACCCGCTTGCTGGAGCTAAACCTGGGGTCGTACTGGGCTGGTTCCTGGTCATTGCCGCGATTCTGGCCCTGGTCATCTTCCCGTTCCTGCCGGTGAGCTTCCCCTCCTGGACCACTCCGGCGCTGATCGGTGCAGCCGTGCTCGGCCTCATCATCTTGTTCCTGCAGATGCCGTCGAAACGCCCCACCACAGGTGATGGTGCTCAAGTATGACGATCGCATGAACCCCACCGCCTGAGTCCAGTCCCTGTCCCACACTCACGAGGAGGAACCCCCGGTGCGCGAGATCTCCACCCCCCCAGCGGTCGAGGTCGACCCCGACACCAACATCACCGACCTGCTCGCCGACCAGGCGAACCAGGACCCGGACAATATCCTCTACACGGTGCAGCAGCGCCCCGGTCAATGGGAGGACATCACCGCCGGGGAATTCCGTGACGACGTGGTGCGTGTGGCCAAAGGGCTCATCGCCACCGGGGTAGCCCCCGGGGACCGGGTGGCCATCATGTCCGCCACCCGCTACGAGTGGGCACTGATCGACTTTGCCATCTGGTATGCCGGCGCGATCAGCGTGCCGATCTACGAAACTTCCTCACCATCCCAGATCGCATGGATTCTCTCCGATTCTGGGGCGCGCACCGTCATCGTGGAAAAGGACGCCCACCGGCAGTCCGTGCTGGAGGCTATCGACCGGGAGAACATCACCGGGGTGGAGGACATCTTCTCCATCACCGGGGGAGACCTCGGCACACTGCGCACCGCCGGGGCAGAGGTCGATGACGCCGAGGTTGCCTCCCGCCGCAGTGCGGCCGGGCTGAAGGACCTCGCCACCCTCATCTACACCTCCGGAACCACCGGGCGTCCCAAGGGCTGCGAACTCACCCACGGCAACTTCGCCGAACACTGTCTGCAAACCCTCGCGGCCGTGGACGGGATCATCGGCAAGGACTCCTCCACGGTGCTCTTTCTGCCCATGGCACATGTCTTCGCGCGTTTCGTCTCGGTGATCTTCGTTGCCGCCGGGGGACGGGTGGCGCATACCTCGGACATCAAGCAACTCGTCGACGACCTCGGCGTGATCCGGCCGACCTTCCTGCTCGGTGTGCCTCGGGTCTTCGAGAAGATCTACAACGGCGCGGCATTGAAAGCAGAGGCCGAAGGCAAGGGGCGGATCTTCGCCTCCGCGGCCAATGCCGCCATCGACTGGTCCCGAGCCACTGCGGAAGGCTCCGTCCCGCTGCGCTTACGCGCCAAGCACGCCATCTTCGCTCGGCTGGTCTACTCCAAACTGCACAAACGCATGGGCGGCAATGTCACCCACGCCTTCTCCGGCGGGTCTCTGCTGGGGGAACGACTCGGGCACTTCTTCCACGGCATCGGTATCCAGATCATCGAAGGCTACGGGTTGACTGAGACCACCGCTCCGGTGGCCGGTAACCTCCCGGAGCTCTACCGCATCGGCACCGTGGGCACTCCGCTGCCGGGCAACGCCGTCAGAATCGACGACGACGGCGAAATCTTGGTTCGCGGCACCTGCGTCTTCCGTGGCTACTTCAATAATGAGCAGGCCAACGCTGAGTCGTTTGTCGAGGCGGACGACGGTGGGGAACCCTGGTTCCGTACCGGGGACCTCGGGGAGCTGGACGAGGTAGGCCGGCTGCGCATTACTGGACGGAAGAAAGAGATCCTTGTCACCGCCGCAGGCAAGAACGTGTCACCGGCCCAGCTTGAAGACGCCATTCGCGCCGACATCCTCGTCTCCCAAGCCGTCGTCGTCGGGGAGGGTCGGCCCTTCGTGGCTGCCATGCTCACCTTGGACTCCGAGGCGATCGGCGGGTGGTGTGAACGTCATGGAATCGACCCGCAGACTCCCATGGAGCAGCTCGTCGAACACCCCGCCATTGTGGAACACCTCCAAGGGGTCATCGACGACGTCAACCAGAGCGTCTCGCAGGCCGAATCCATCCGAGAGTTCACCGTGCTCGCCGAGGACTTCACCATCGATTCCGGGCACCTGACACCCTCACTGAAGATCCGCCGCGAGGAAATCATGCGTGATTTCCACACCGTGGTCGACCGGCTCTATGCCCGGGCCACAGCAGCCCGGGAGCGGGCCAGTGCAGCGCGTGACCGGCTCGTCAAGGAGATCCACGACCGCCGGCACCAGGAGCGCTGAATCGCCTGAGAGCTTCCAGCATCCGGAAGCCCGTTAACCTCATTTCGGCCAGCGCGGCAGCTCGGCTTACCCTATGGGGGTGACTGCAGCAGAGACGCCGCGTGGCGATACCCCGCGTACCGAGACCCCGTTGACCGCACCCGGAGAGATCCTCCACACCGGTGCGGCCGAGTATCCGGGCCTCGACACCTGGCGTGAGCTGCCGCTGAAGCAGCAGCCGGACTGGCAGAACCACCCTGACTTCGACTCCGCCTTCGAGCAGCTTTCGGCCAACCCGCCGCTGGTCTTCGCCGGAGAGGTCGATAAGCTCAAGCGTCGGCTGGCTCGGGTGGCCGAGGGTGAGGCCTTCCTGCTCCAGGGTGGGGACTGTGCCGAGACCTTCAAGGACGCCACTGCCGACCGGATCTCCGCGAAGGTGAAGACTATCCTTCAGATGGCCGTGGTCCTGACCTACGGAGCCTCCCTGCCAGTGGTGAAAATGGGACGGATGGCTGGCCAGTACGCCAAACCCCGCAGCTCCGACATGGAGACCCGTGATGGGGTGACCCTGCCGAGCTTCCGCGGGGAGATCGTCAACGATTTCGACTTTACCGAAGAAGCCCGTATCCCCGACCCCAAGCGGATGGTCACCGCTTACCATAAGTCCGCCTCCACGTTGAACCTCATCCGGGCCTTCACCGAAGGCGGATTCGCCGACCTGCGTGCCGTCCAGCAGTGGAATAAAGGCTTCATGGAGAACCCGGCCCACGCCCGCTACGAGCAGATCGCCGGGGAAATCGACCGTGCGGTGAAGTTCATGGACGCCTGTGGTGTGGAATTCGAGGGGCTGAAGCGCACCGAGTTCTACACCGCTCACGAGGCGTTACTGCTGGACTACGAGCGTGCCCTGACTCGCATCGACTCCCGCACCGGGCACCCCTACATCACCAGCGGTCACTTCGTGTGGGTCGGGGAGCGCACCCGGGACCTCGACGGCGCCCACGTGGACTACATGTCCCGGATCCGCAACCCTATCGGCGTCAAATTGGGGCCGACGACGACGCCGGAGACCGTTCTAGCGCTCATCGACAAACTCGACCCCCATCGTGAGCCGGGACGCCTCACCCTCATCTCACGGATGGGCGCGAAGAACATTCGCCAGAAGCTGCCGCCACTGGTGGAAGCGGTCCGGGACTCCGGAGCCAAGGTTGTCTGGGTCACTGACCCGATGCACGGCAATACCATCACCGCTCAGAACGGGTATAAGACGCGCCGCTTCGACGACATCATGGACGAAGTGCGCGGGTTCTTCGAGGTGCACGCCGCAGCAGGAACCTACCCAGGCGGTATGCATGTGGAAATGACCGGCGACGACGTCGCCGAGTGCCTGGGCGGCTCCGACGTCATTGACGAATCCGCCTTCGACGCCCGCTACGAGTCGCTGGTTGACCCCCGGCTGAACCACAAACAGTCCCTGGAACTGGCCTTTTTAGTCGCCGAGTCCCTGACTCGGGTGACCTGAGCACCCACCCCGTGGCCACCCTAGACCCACCACCCAGGGAGTAGGTGAGGGCCACAGCTCCTAGGGGTCGGGCTGCTCTCCGCCTCCGCCGAGGCTGGGAATGATCGAGCTGCTGATCCCCAGCTGATAGGCGATGAGCATCACCACGGCCAGGACGATGACGAGCACTGCAACCGCGATCCACGATTTCGTCGGCGTCGGTCCCGCCAGTTCCACAGTGGGACGCTGACGGGCTTTCTTGCTCGCAGACCCCGGATCACCCCGTAGCCGCGAGGGCGCAACCTCCTGGGGTGAGGTCTCCTCGTCCTGCACACTGAGCCGCCCCAGGGGGACCTGAGGAACCTCGGCCACTGTCTGCCGTTCATCCACGGCCAGGGATGCCGTGCGGGGTTCCGGAGCCCGGGGGCGGGGTGCCGCTTTGGCCGCCCCGAGCGCTTCGGTGACATCCTCGTCCCACGGGTCGGCGTCGTCGGCGGTGGGGAACTCTTCATGGAGGGTGACGGTTTCTTCGCCCTGCTCCGTGGCGGCGTCGTCGTGCTCATCTGTGGTGTCCGGGGCGGGTGTAGCCGGCATCACCGCGGTGGCGGGGGCCGGATCCTCCGCAGCACGCCCGTGGAGACGTTCGTGCTTCTCGATGGCACCTGCGAAGTCCAACTGAGCATCGGTGAGCCGGGCTTTCACCTCAAGCAGTAGCTCCATCAGCGCATCAGCGTTCTTGGGCCGACTCAAGGCATCACCGCGGGTTGCTTCCCGGACCAGCTCGTCGAGGGGCTCCGGCATCCCGGGAACATAAGCTGAAGGCGCCGGCACAGTGGAGTTGACGTGTTGGAACGCCACCCGCACGGGAGAGTCACCGGTGTAGGGCTGGACCCCGGTGAGCATCTCGTAGATCAGAATCCCCAGCGCGTAGATATCGCCACGCTCGTCAGAGCCTTCCCCGGAGAGCAGCTCAGGGGCGATGTAGGCCACAGTGCCCATGAGGGTAGAGGTGCCCGAATGGTGAGTGGCTGCCCGCGCCAGACCGAAATCGGCCAGCTTGATCTGACCATCGGAGGCGACCAGGACGTTTTCCGGTTTGATGTCTCGGTGGACCAGCCCGGCCCGGTGGGCTGCAGCCAACCCGGCCAACACCGACTCCGCATATGCCAAGGCCAGTCGAGGGGTCATGGGACCCCGCTTCAGCAGTGTGCGTAGTGTCACCCCCGGCACGTATTCCATGACCATGTAGGCGGTCTCACGGGTCTGTCCCTGGTCTAGTACCTGCACCACATTGGGGTGGGAGATCAGTGCGGAGTTCTTCGCCTCCTGCTCGAACCGTTGCACCACCTTGTGGTCCTCGGCCATATGGGGGAACAGCACCTTCACAGCGACATCGCGGTTCAGCCGTTCATCCCGGGCTCGGTAGACCGTGGACATCCCACCGCGGGCGATGCGCTCCTCAATGCGGTAGCGCCCATCGATGGTGGAACCCAGCCACGTCTCCTCAGCAGTCACCCGCCTAGGGTACCCAACGGGGCCGGGAAGCTGGATAGTGTTCCTGTGGCGAAGGCTGGGGGCGGAGTGCGGGTCAAGGGCTTACGAACTGCGGGCCGTCAACCGTGCGGCCACCTCGGTGAATTCGGTGAGCACCTCGCTGCTGACCCCCAGGTCGCTCAAGCGGGCCCGTGCGGTGGCCGAGTCCTCGGTCAGCTGTTCGATCTGAGACTCCACGGCGGTCAGGGCTCCGGAGGTGGTGAGAATTTCGCGGGCCACAGCGACCTCATCCTCGCTTAAGTGCGGATCACCGAGCATGGTTTCCAGGCGACGGGCCTCCGCTGGGCTGGCGCGGTGGAGCCCATAGGCGATGAGCTCAGTGCGCTTGCCCTCCCGCAGGTCGTCTCCGACGGGTTTGCCGGTGATCTCCGGGTCGCCGAAGACCCCGAGGATGTCGTCGCGTAATTGGAAGGCCAGACCCAGCGGCAGGGAAGCGGAACCCAAAGCTGTACACAGCTCCGGGGGAGCCCCAGCCAGGCCCGCGCCCATCACCACTGGATACTGGGTGGAGTATTTGGCGGCCTTATACGTCAAGACACTGCGCGCTCGGCGAAGTGCCTCGGCTTCGGTCTCCGCAGCGGGGGAGACCTCGGCGAGTACATCGAGGTACTGGCCGGTGATGACCTCGGTGTGCATGCGGTGAAACGCCGCACGGGGGGCCTGAGGTGCTCTGGCCGGACTGTGCTGCTCGGCGAGTGCGTAGCTTTCTTGTGCCCAGGCCAGGGCCAGATCACCGGAGAGGATCGCCCCCGTGGTGCCGAAGTGGTTCCGATCGCCGGAGAGTTCCGCCTCGGCGTGCAGGGATTCAAACCGGCGGTGGGTGCTTGGCTGACCACGGCGGGTCGCTGAGCGGTCGATGACGTCGTCGTGGACCAATGCAGCCGCCTGGAACAGTTCCAGTGCGGTGCCGAGCCACCGCACCGCAGTACGGTACTCGTCTGTGCCGCCGGCAGCTCGCCACCCGATGCGGGCCAGTACTGGCCGCAGCTTCTTCCCACCGGCAGTCAACGCCAACAGCGCATCGACCAGAGGAGCGGCTTGCGGGTCGATCCGGGTCATCTGATCGCGTTTGTCGGTCAGAAAACGTTCCAACGTCCTGTTGACCTCGGTGATGAAATCATTCTGTTCCCGCCGATGGGCCAGAAGCGCTTGTTCAGCGGTGGAGGCCTCAGCGCAGCGGAGGGGACGCGGTGCTTCTCGGGGGCTCGGCATAGTCTGATCCTATGGGTTCTGCGCGTGCGCCAATCATCGCTCACGTGGATATGGACGCCTTCTACGTGGAAGCGGAACTGCTGGACAAACCGCAGCTGCGCGGGCGAAAGATCATCGTGGCGGCCGAAGGCGGTCGCTCGGTGGTGCTCTCGGCCTCCTACGAAGCCCGCGCCGACGGGGTGCGTTCGGCCATTCCGTTGAGCAGAGCCCAACAGATGTCCCCGGAGGCCGTGGTCCTGCCACCTCAGATGTCGCGCTACCGTGAACTCTCTGCAGCGATCATGAGCTACTTCGATACGCTCACTGCGGTGAAGGAACAGCTCAGCGTCGATGAGGCTTTCCTGGACCTCACCGGAGCTGTCCGTCGGCTGGGCCCCCCGCAACAGATGGCCCGCCGGATTCGCGCTGAGATCAGGGAACGGTTTGGGTTGCCGGCTTCAGTGGGCATCGCCGACCGCAAATTCATCGCCAAGATCGCATCCACCCAGGCCAAGCCGGACGGGTTACTCATTGTGCCTCCGGCTCAGCGCCTTGAGTTCCTCCACCGTCTGGAGGTGAGTGCGCTGTGGGGGGTGGGGCCTAAGACTGCCGAGACTCTGCACCAGATGGGATTGCGCACCGTCGAACAACTCGCTCACACCCCGCGGCAGACGCTCATCCGGCGGCTCGGGGCCACCGGAGAGCACCTCCACCAGCTTGCCTGGGGCCACGACCCAAGGGCTGTGACCCCAGTGCGAGAAGAAAAGAGCATCGGCGCCGAGGAGACCTTCGCCGAGGACCTCACCGAAGATGATGATCTTTCCGCCGAACTGCTTCATTTGGCACACCGGGTCGCTGCACGGCTGCGCGCCGCTGGGCTCACCGCTGAAGCTGTGAGCCTGAAACTACGGTGGCGAGACTTCAGCACCGTGACGCGGACAAGCACCCTGCGCCATCCCACCCAGTCGGCCCCCGTGCTGCACCATGCCGTGATGGGACTGCTGACCAGCCTGGGACAGCGGCCCCAACCTGTGCGTCTGCTCGGACTGCGAGCCGAGCGCCTCCACGGTGCAGACGGCACAGTGCAGTTAAGCATCGATGCCCACGAAGACTCCTGGGCTGATGCCGAACGGGCCCTCGACGCAGTCTCCCAGCGGTTCCCCCATGCGGCTCTGGCCCCCGCCTCTGTGCTGCGCCGGCGTCACGGGCCCCGGACTGAGGACACCGATTCACCCACAGGTGAAGCTGGTCACTGACTGGGAGTTCCATCCGTGTTCTCTGGGGTGGGCTATGTGACCAGCGGCTGGTCAGGATAGACTGGTTCCCCAAGACCATGAACCCCACGCGAGGAGCGTCACGATGCCACTGTCGGAGCGCGAACAGCGGCTGCTGAAGGAGCTGGAGGAACAGCTTCAGACCGAGGATCCGGGTTTCGCCAGCTCATTGCAGGAACCCGCCTCTGGCCGCTTCAACGTGCGCAATCTCGTCCTCGGGCTCTTAGTCGCCCTGGTGGGGATCGGCGTCCTTGTCTTCAGTATCTACCAGCAGTGGATCCCCGTCGGGATTGTCGGATTCCTCCTGATGGGTGCAGGTGCCTACTTCGCCACTACCGGCGGAGGGCGCAGCAGTGACAATGGTCAGGGCCCTTCAGGTCCCGGCAGTGGCGGTGGAGGATCCGGACCTCGCAGCTCCGCCCCAAGTCCTTCCGGTTCCTCGTTTATGGCCAGCTTTGAGGAGAAGTGGGAGCAGCGGCGCCAGCAGCCCTAAGTCCCACCACATCATGCAAGAACCCCCGTCCTGCTGCAGGGCGGGGGTTCTTGCTGTTGGTGACACCGATGTCCGGGCCATCCTGGTGCCTGCCATCAGAAGGCCTTGAGGTTGGCCACCACTTTCCTCCACCACGAGCTACCGCATAGCTCTGCATCGGCTGATTGACGCGGTCTGAAACCGCTCCTGCATCGGCTTGACCACCCTGCCCTGGCCAGGCTCCTCCACTTTCCCCCCACTTCCCACCACCCGGGATCACTCCGGGGAGAACCATGCATTTCTGCAGGTCAGAAGGATATTCCGGATGATGTGTGGCGGATCTCTGGGTGGCCCTGCTGCCTTATCGGCCCTCGAGGGGCATTCTGTGGTTTGAAAGTGGGGGGAAGTGGAGTAAAGTGGAGCGCGATGGGATGACCTGATCGATGAGACGAGGTGGTGCGGGCCATGTTCCTTGGCACGTACACGCCCCGACTCGACGACAAGGGACGGCTCATCTTGCCCGCGAAGTACCGGGACCAGCTCGCCGAAGGGCTGGTGCTGACTAAGGGGCAGGAGCGCTGCATCTACGTCTTTAGTGAGGAGCAGTTCGCGGCTGTTCACGAACAGATGAGATCAGCACCGTTGACATCCCGTCAGGCGCGCGACTACATCCGTGTGTTCCTCTCCGGGGCCTCCGACGAGACCCCGGATAAGCAGGGCAGGATTACCATCCCGCCCGCGCTGCGGGAATACGCGGGCCTAGACCGCGAGGTCACGGTGATCGGAGCGGGAGACCGCGCCGAAATCTGGGACAGTGCGGCCTGGAACGCGTACCTGGAGGAGAAGGAGAGCGAGTTCTCGGCCACTGACGAGGACGCGATCCCCGGCCTTCTGTAAGGAGGACTCCCCGTGACCGTGACGACGTCGCCTTGGGCGGGCCCTCCCGCCGCACCGACCGACCTGACTTCACTTCCCCGATGTCAGGCAGGCCCGGTGCGGAAGGGGAGCCGGCTCAAGGCACCGGCTTGGAGACCAGCGACGGGAGTTGGCATGCAGGGTGGGGCAGCCCAGCAGCGGCACACACCGGTGATGCTCTCCCGGTGTGTGGAACTGCTCACCGAGGCGACCGCAAGTGTGAGCCGAACCGGTCGTACTCCCGTGGTGATCGACGCCACCCTGGGGATGGGCGGTCACACCCAGGCTCTGTTGGAGGCTGACGGCAGCCTCCACGTTCTGGGCATCGACCGTGACCCCCAGGCGCTCAACCTCGCCGGAGAACGGCTGGGTGAATACGGCACTCGGTTCAGCTCGGTGCGCGCCGTCTACGACCAGGTCGGGGAGATCGCCGAGACTCTGCCTGCGGACTCTGCATTGGCCGGAGTGCTCTTCGACCTCGGTGTCTCATCCCTGCAGCTCGATGAGCCTGAACGCGGCTTCGCCTATTCCTACGACGCCCCGCTGGACATGCGGATGGACGCCGCAGCCGATTCCACCGACCCCACCGCGGCGGAACTCCTCGCCGAGGTCTCCGAAGCCCGGTTGAAGGAGATCCTCAAGCACTACGGGGAAGAGCGCTTCGCCGCGCGGATCGCCACCCGCATCGTGGAAGCTCGCGCGCACCGACCCATCACCACCACCGCCCAGTTGGCCGACATCGTTGATCGGGCCGTGCCCGCCGCCGCCAAACGCACCGGCGGACACCCAGCCAAGCGCACCTTCCAAGCACTGCGGATCGCAGTGAATCGGGAGCTCGACGTCCTTGAGCGGGCCATTCCGGCTGCCTGTGACGTTGTCGACGTCGCCGGCCGCGTCGTCGTGCTCTCCTACCACTCGCTGGAGGACCGCATTGTCAAGCGGGCCTTCACCGAAAGAACCCGTTCTTCAGCGCCGGCGGGACTGCCTGTGGAGCTACAGGAACACAAGCCAACTTTCCGCAGCCTGACCCGGGGAGCCGAGCGCCCCACCGAGGACGAACTCACCATGAACCCGCGAGCCGCCTCCGCGAAGCTGCGTGCCGCTGAGAGGATCAGACCGATGACCCGGAGCACATCATGAGCGTTCTTCCCGTCGCGCCCCTGCACGAGGAGACCCTCGGCCAGTCCGCCCAGACCCCGGCCGAGCGTCATGCCTCGCGTCCGGCGTTGAAGGCACTGCCTAAAGTACGACGTCGCCAGCGCGGCCTGATGGCCGGTGCTCTTCTCATGCTCGCTGCGGCTCTGGCGGCGGTGCTCGGTATCAATATCCACGTGGCCAACTCCCAGTACACCGTGGTCCAACTGCAGAACGAGCACCGTCAGCTCATGCACGAGAATCAAGCGCTCACCGAACAGTTGCACTACCGGCAGTCTCCTCAGGCGCTCTCCACCGCCGCGGTGGGCTTAGGGATGGTCGCCCCCGCCAGCGCAGGAACCTTCGACCTGGACAGTGGCGAAGTCGTGACCACGGCGGAGGTCGCAGAAACCGGCACCACCCCGACGAATTTTGTCGAGATCCCCTCCGGCCTCGCGGCTGAGGGAGGTGAGGCGGTGGATGTCTCCCAGCAGGCGGCTGACTCCCCGAGCGGTCTGCTCGGTCTCGGCGCGTTGGACACGCTGACCCACCCCTCCAGCGGAGACAATGACAGCGCAGCTGAAGATTCCGGCTCTTCCGCCCGCAGTGGTGGGGGATCCATCCCGGGTCCGCAGCTGCGCCACTGAGCGGCAGCTGTTGAACCGGTGGGACGTGCCGACGATCCGCGCCCGCTCACCCCATAGAGGACACCGACCACAGAGCATCAGCAGAAAGGCCTGAACCCCATGGCAGCAACCAGCGCCGCCGCGCGACGACGGAGCTTGAGGTTCCGTATGCGCATCGGACTGGTGGTCGCCCTGGTCATGATGCTGCTGCTGGGTGGTCGACTGTTCCAAGTCCAGGGTCTGGATCCGGAGGGCTATGCCCAGACCGCTGTCTCCGAGCGGATGAGGACTATGAGCCTGCCTGCCGAGCGTGGCGACATCGTCGATTCCCAGGGCCGGATCATCGCCACCAGTGTGGACCGTTACGACATCGTCGCCGACCCCCGTCTCACCGATGACTACCGGATCTGGGACGAGGATCTCGACCTGTACGTGCCGGTCACTGTGGAGGATACTGCTGCCGCACTCGCCGATATCCTGCCGATCTCCGAAGAGGAGATCATGGAACGGATGACCGATGACAGTCACTACTCGGTGCTCGCCCGCAGTGTCTCCCCGGAAGTACGCGCCGAGGTGATGGCCCTGCAGGCACCGGGCATCTTCGACGAACCCGTCAGCGACCGCAGTTACCCTGGCGGGCCCGTCGCCGGCTCGATCGTAGGGTTCCTGGGTGCCGATGGTCCTCTCGAAGGGATCGAGCGGGTCTATGATGAGCAGCTCACCGGAGACGAAGGCGAGCGTATCTACGAAGTCGGTGCCGACGGCGTCCGCATCCCCACGGCCACCTATGAGGACATTCCTCCCGTGGATGGCCAGGATGTCCGCCTCACCATCGACACCGACTTACAGTGGTTCGCTCAGGAAGCGATTGCGGAGAAAGCCAACGAGTACAACGCCGAGTGGGGCAACGCCACGGTGGTCGACCTCCGTGAGGGTCACGAGGGCGAAATTCTGGCGATGGCCGATTCCCAGAGCGTCGACCCTGCCGATCCCGGTGCCGCCGACGAGCTCTTCCGCCGTCCCATCGCCCTGACCCAGGACTTCGAGCCAGGTTCAGGGGGCAAATCGATCACCTTTGCAATGGCCTTGGAAGAAGGTGTGGTCAGCCCCACTGATGCGTTCACCGTGCCGTACCGGGAGACCTGGGCGGGCGAGACTATCCAAAACGCCCGTCCCCATGACGATTATGAGATGACCGCGGCGGGGATTTTTGCCCGTTCGTACAACACCGGCACCGTGATGATCGGCAACGAGCTCGACGAGCAGACCCGTTACGACTGGATGCGCCGGGCCGGCATCGGTGAACCGCTCGACATCGGACTGGGCATTGAAGCCGAATCAATCCTGCGTCCGCCGGAGGAGTGGGACGCCCGTCAGCCGATGACCACCCAGTTCGGGCAGGGCTACACCACCAGCGTGCTGCACAATGTGCAGCTCTACCAGATGCTTGCCAATGACGGGGTAAAACACCCCCTGCGCATTGTGGATGCCTACATCGACCCCGACGGGAGCGAACACTCGCTCTCCGCTGACTCCGAACGGGTCTTCTCCTCAGAGACCTCAGAGGAGATGATGCGGCTATTCGAAGGTGTAGTGGACTACGGCAGCGGCACCGGCGCGGCCATCGAAGGCTACCGGGTCGGCGGTAAGACCGGATCTGGTGAGGCAGCAGGCGACTCCGGAGGCTTCGACGGCTACACACAGTCCTTCATCGGGATGGCCCCGGTGGAAGACCCCCAGTTTTTGGTCTCTGTGACCATTCACCGTCCCGAAGGGGAATGGGGCGACTGGGAAGTCACCGACACGTTCCAGGAGATCATGAGCCACACCCTGGCCAGCTACGGGGTCCCGCCCTCCAATGAGGACTCGGAGGCCTATGATGGCTTCGTGGGAGACAGGCAGGACTATCCGTGGTAACCGGCAGCGACGCGGCTGCCGGGGCCGACGTCGGGTCGGTCGTTGAGGCGCTCACCGCCGCAGGCTATAGCCCCATCCTCACGCCCGACTCCTCAGCGGCTGAAGCCGTGCGGCTCACCGGTGCAGCCATGCGCCCCGCCGACACCCGGCCGGGAGACCTCTTCGTCGCGGTTTCCGGGGCTCGCGCCCACGGGGCCGATTTCATCACGGAGGTGAGTTCCCGGGGTGCCGCCGCGGTGTTGACCGATGCGGCCGGGGTGGCCAAAACCCGTGAAGCCCTCGGTTACCGCCTGCCGATCATCGAAGTCCAGGCCGTACGCGATGCCGCGGGCCCCGCTGCGGCGGCGGTCTACGGCACCACGGCCACCTCTGACCCCTCACTATTTGGGGTGACCGGCACCAACGGTAAGACCACCACCACGTACTTCCTGCGTTCCCTGCTGCGGACCGTCCTGGAGCCAAAGGGCCGGTCCACCGGACTGATCGGTACCATCGAGATCGCCGCCGGTGATGAGCGGATCGCCTCAGATATGACCACCCCCGAAGCGGTGGCTCTCCACGGGCTGATGTATGCCTTCCGTGCGAAGAACGTCGCCGCCGCGGCCATGGAAGTCTCCAGCCACGCGATCAGTTATAAGCGCATCTCCGGGCTCCACTACGACGTCGCAGGGTTCACCAACCTCACCCAAGATCACCTCGACCTCCACGGCACCATGGAGGGCTACTTCGCCGCCAAGGCTGAACTCTTCACCCGGGCGCGTACCCGCACCTCAGTCATCACCGTCGATGACTCCTGGGGCCACCGCATGGCCGCGGAGGCGACCGGCCGGATCGTTACCCTCGCCACGGCACCCGGGTCCTTGGCCGCTGGGGTTAAAGCCCACTGGGAGGTGCTTGACCCCGAACCGGAGGGACTCGGCACAGCCTTTACTCTGCACCACCGGGTCAGTGGAGAGCAGATCCGTACCTCCACCGCCCTTCCTGGGGATTTCAATGTCTCGAATGCGGCCCTAGCAGCGGTCATGGTGTTGGAGGCCGCCTCTGACCCGGAACGACCACAGGAATTCACACGCGAAGAAGTCGTCACAGCCCTGGCGGATCAACGACCCTTTGACGTCGCCGTCCCGGGGCGGATGCAGGTCATCGGCACCCGGCCCGCAGCCATTGTCGACTTCGCCCACAACCCCGATGCGATGATCCGTACCCTGAGCGCTGTGCGGAGGGAAACCGGCAAGCTCATCCTGGTCATCGGAGCCGCCGGAGAACGCGATGTCAGTAAACGGCCCACGATGGGTGCGATCGCAGTACGCATGGCCGATCACGTCATCATCTCCGACGACGACCCACACGGTGAAGACCCCGCACAGATCCGCGCCGGGCTGCTTGAAGGGGCCCGGGATGCCATCGCCACCGGCGAGCTGAGCACTCGGTTGGAGGAGATCAGTCCCCGCGCTGAGGCGATCGAAGCCGCCGTCGCCGCCGCAGCGGAAGAGGACACCATTCTGCTGGCGGGACGCGGTCATGAAGACCACCAAGACCTGGCAGGCCAGCGGGTCGACATTGACGACCGGACAGAGTTGGCCGCCGCGCTGCGCCGGCACGGCTTCACCCCGCTGACTCAGGAGGCCACCGCGTGATCCCGTTGACCGCCGCTGAGATCGCCGAGGCCGTCTCCGGGCGGCTGCGCGGCGTCGAGGCCCCCCACCGGCTGACCGTCACCGCCGCGGACACTGACTCCCGGCAGATGAGCCCGGGGGCACTGTTCATCGCCAAGCCGGGGGAGCAGACCGATGGGCACCACTTCATCGACGACGCCCTGGCTGCCGGGGCGGTCCTGGTGCTGGCTGAACGCGAGACCCACGCCCCAGACGGTACCGCCCACCCGGCTGTCCTCGTCGACGACGTCGTCGACGCCATGGGGGATCTGGCCGCGGAGATCGTCACCCGTATCCGGGCGCATTCACCGACCACAGTCATCGGAATCACCGGTTCCGCGGGTAAAACCACCACCAAGGATCTGCTGGCCGCTGTGCTCAGCGCAGAAGCGCCCACGATCGCCCCGCAGGGCTCTTATAACGGGGAAGTCGGAGTACCGCTGACCGTTTTCACCGCGGAACTGGACACCCGCTATCTCGTCATCGAGATGGGTGCCGATGCTCCGGGCAATATTCGCCAGCTCTGCGAGATGGTCCGCCCGGACATCGGGACAGTTCTCATGGTCGGCTCCGCTCACGCCGGCAAATTCGCCGAAGCCGGCGGAGACTGGCGTCAGGTCATCGCCGCCACTAAGGGGGAACTGGCCGAATGTGCGTCCACCCACGTCATCCTCAACGCTGATGACCCGCAGGTGGCCGCCATGGCGGAGCGCGCCCACGCGCCAGTGACCTGGTTCGGCACCGGCTCCGGAGCCGTCGGAGGCAGCCAGCACCTGTCCGTCGCCGCCGAGGATGTCCGTCTTGACGACACCGGCCGCGCCGAACTGACGCTGGTCTTCTACGACCACGCCGAGGCCGACCGCCATGCTTACCGGATCACCAGCGGGCTGATCGGTGCCCACCACGTCACCAATCTGCTGGCCGCCGCCTCCGCGGCCTGGCGCGCCGGCCTGGTTCCGACTGATATCGCTGAGCGGCTTGACGGGCTCACCGCCGCCAGCCGGTGGCGGATGGAACGTACTGACCGCCCTGACGGGGTGACGGTCATCAACGATGCTTACAACGCCAACCCCGAATCAATGCGTGAGGCGCTGAAGACCCTTGCTCGTTTGGCCCGCCCCGCAGAAGGCCCGCTCCGCCGTTCCGTCGCGGTGCTCGGCGGGATGCTCGAACTCGGTGAGCAGACCGCGGTCCGGCACGCCCAGATCGGCGAGACTGTGGTGCGACTCAACATCGATCAGACTCTGGTGGTCGGCGACACCGCCTATCCGCTCTACCGAGGGGCCATCGCCGAGGGGTCCTGGGCCGATGAGGTGCACTGGGTGCCGGATGCTGAGGCCGCCCACGCGTGGTTGAACGAGCACCTGAGCAGCGGAGACATCGTGTTGTTCAAATCCTCCCGGGATGCGGGCCTTAGACTCTTAGGCGACCGCATCGCCGAGCAGGGGAAGGACACTGTGTGATCGCCGTTGTCATCGGTGCTGCCCTTGGTCTGCTACTGACGCTGCTCGGCACCCCCCTGTTCATCAAGTTCCTCGTGGCCCGCGGCTACGGGCAGTTCATCCGTGACGACGGGCCCACCAGCCACCACGTCAAACGGGGCACTCCCACCATGGGCGGGGCGGTCATCATCCTCGCGGTCCTCATCGCCTACACGTTGACGCACGGGATTACCGTGCTGCTGACGACCGCCAGCGGTCCCACCGCCAGTGGGATGCTTCTGCTATTGCTCATGGCCGGAATGGGCTTAGTCGGGTTCTTCGACGACGCCGCCAAGATCACCAAGAAACAGTCCCTCGGTTTGGGTGCCTGGGCCAAGATCGCCGGCCAAGTCGGCGTCGGAGGTCTCTTCGCGGTGCTGGCGCTGCAGTTCCCCAACGCCCAGGGACAAACCCCGGGGTCCACGGCGATCAGTTTTGTACGGGACACTGTGGTGGATTTCGCGTTCTTCGGGCCCGTGGTGGCGGCGATTCTGTTCATCATCTGGGCCAACATCATCAACACGGCGGCGACCAACGCCGTTAATCTCACCGACGGGCTCGACGGGCTGGCCACCGGGGCCACCGCCATGGTCACCGCCGCCTATACGATCATCTCCATCTGGCAGTACAACCAGGGGTGCGGGCGTCCCCGTGCGGTTGAATCTGTCTGCTACGAGGTCCGCGATCCCATGGATATGGCCGTAGTGGCCGCGATCATCACCGGGGCGCTCATCGGATTCTTGTGGTGGAACACCTCTCCGGCGAAGATCTTCATGGGGGACACCGGTTCTCTGGCTCTGGGTGGAGCGCTGGCCGGATTCGCGATCCTCACCCAGACGCAGCTGTTGTTCATCATCCTCGGTGGGCTCTTCGTGGTCATCACCTGCTCGGTCATCATCCAAGTGGTCTACTTCAAAGCTACCGGCGGTCAACGGGTCTTCCTCATGGCGCCGCTGCAGCACCACTTCGAGCTCAAGGGCTGGCCGGAGGTGACCGTGGTGGTCCGCTTCTGGATCATCTCCGCGCTGGCCGTGGGACTGGGCATGGCGATCTTCTACGGCGAGTGGGTGCTGACACAATGAGGCGTCAGCACCCACGAGTAAGCGAATCCGGTGGGGACCCGGTGCGCCGCCGGCGCACCGGGAAGCGGCCGAGCGGGGTGCTGACACGATGACATTGACCCACCTGCGGGGTTGGGATGGCCCCTGGGCTGGGCTGCGGGTGCTCGTTGCCGGGCTGGGTGCCACCGGGTTCTCCGCGGCTGACACGCTGGCCGAACTCAACTGTCGGGTGATCGTCGTCGACGGTGCCGCCACGGACACCAAACAGCAGGACGCAGAGACACTGCGCATCGTCGGAGTGGAGGACATTCGCTTCGGTGAACCGGCCACCCGTTCTCTGGACGCGTTCGACGACGGTGCCGCACCCGACCTGGTCATCACATCCCCGGGTTGGCGCCCTGAGTCCCCTGTGATCGCTGCCGCTACTGCTGCCGGTGTGCCCGTGTGGAGCGATATCCAGCTGGCCCACCGGCTCGGGGCACGCCCGGGGGCCCGTTCCCCCGAATGGTTAACGGTCACCGGAACCAACGGGAAGACCACCACAGTGAGCTTGTTGGAGAAGATGCTGCACGCTGATGGCCGCCGCGCAGTGGCCTGCGGCAATATTGGCTTACCCATCCTGGATGCCATCCGGGACCCTGAAGGGTACGACGTGCTGGCCGTGGAACTGTCCAGCTTCCAACTGCATTACACCGAGCCACTGTCCGCCACCGCCTCAGCGGTGCTGAACGTCGCCTACGACCACATTGACTGGCACGGCAGTTTCGCAGACTACGTCGCGGCCAAGGCAAAGATTTACACCGGGACCCGGGTGGCCTGTGTGTACAACGCCGCTGACCCGCTGACCGAGCAGATGGTCGCTCAAGCCGACGTCGTCGAAGGTTGCCGGGCGATTTCGTTCACCACCGACACCCCGGATATTTCACAGGTGGGCCTCGTCGAGGATCTGCTGGTCGACCGAGCCTTCCTTCAGCAACGGCGCCACCGCGCCCTGGAGCTGGCCACCCTGGCTGACTTTGGCCCTCTTGCCCCGCAGCACCTGGTGGCCAACGGGTTGGCCGCAGCCGCCCTTGCCCGGGCCGCCGGTGTGAGTCCAGAGAATGTACAGGCCGGGATTCGGGCGTATCAGCCCGGTGAGCACCGTATCCAGCCGGTCGCCACAGCAGACGACATCCTGTGGGTCAACGACTCCAAAGCGACGAATCCGCATGCGGCCGAGGCCTCATTGAGTAGCTTCACCGATGTGGTGTGGATCGCCGGCGGACTACCCAAGGGTGTGGACTATGACCCGCTGGTGACCGCCGTTGCCGGGCGGCTGCGGCACGTGGTGCTCATCGGTGCCGATACCGCCCCGCTGGCATCCAGCCTGGCACGACACGCGCCCGAGGTGCCGGTGACCGCCGTCGGGGGAGGGGATGATGGGGTTCAGGCAATGAACGCCGCCGTGGAGGCCGCCGGAGCCGTCGCCCAGCCCGGGCAGACTGTTCTACTCAGCCCCGCGGCGGCCTCGCAGGACCAGTTCGCCTCCTACGCCGCCCGCGGCGAGGCCTTCATCGAGGCCGTCGCCCGGCGGATGACGAGGCTGGGCTTTAACGACTAGGAGACACGCGTGGACCACCGCCCGCCGCGGCTTCCGGCACGTCCGGTCTCCGATGCCGCCGTGCTCACCCCTCCCTCACCGGAGGAACCCTCTGCTGAACAGACCACACAGGGCGCCCCGCAGCTGAGCCTGGTCACCGATGTGCCCCCTGAAGCGGCGGAAACCTCTCCAGCAGACCCTGACCCCTCGGACGGTTCCGCCGGGCGAGCCTGGCGGGCTGAGCGTGCCCGTCGCCGCCGCGAACGGGTGAAGTCCTTCTGGGGGTTCTTCGAAGGCGGTAATCCGTACACCAACTACTGGCTGGTCCTGGGACCGACGATCGCCTTGGCCGGTATCGGTCTGACGATGGTGCTCTCCTCCACATCGGTGGATCCCGATGGGCAACCCTTCACCACTGCCACCCGGCAGGCCGCCTGGGCCGGTCTCGGGGTAGTAGGGATGTTCCTGATGACCCTGGTGCCCACCCGCTGGTTGGGTGGCATCGGGTGGTTGGCGATGATCTCTTCGGCGTCGATGCTCATGCTCGTAGCCTTCACCGGGCTGGGTTCTGACGGTGGCGGGTCCACCAACTGGTTGCAGATCGGTTCTGTGCGCGGACAACCTTCCGAGCTGGCCAAGCTCGCCTTGGTGCTCTGGGGTGCGGCGGTCCTGGCGAAGAAGGGCTCGTTGGTGAGTCGCTTCACCCATTGGATGATGCCGTTCGTGGCACCCGGGGCTCTGGCGGTGCTGGCCTTAGTGCTGGCCGGGGGAGACCTGGGGACCAGTATCATCATCATCCTCATCGTCGGTACGTTGCTCTTCGCTGCCGGGGTGAAGCTGCGTTACTTCGCCATCGCAGCGGCTATCGCTGCCGTCGCCGTGGCCGCCCTGATGTGGATGACCCCCTACCGTATGGCCCGGGTGAACGCCTGGCTCGGTATCAACTGTGACCACCCCACCGACCCGTGTATGCAGTCGACTCAAGGGTTCTACGCCCTGGCCTCCGGCGGGTTCTGGGGAGTGGGCCTTGGACAATCCCGGCAGAAGTGGGACTACATCCCCGAAGTCCACAACGACTTCATCTTCACCATCATCGGTGAGGAGCTGGGGCTGCTGGGCACCTTCACCGTGCTGGGGCTGTTCATGTTGCTGGTGGTGGGGGTCTTCCGCGTCGCCTCCAACACGGAGGACCGCTTCGCTCAGCTGGTCTGCATCGGCATTGCCGCCTGGCTGGTGGGGCAGGCCTTCATCAACATCGCCATGGTCACCGGTCTGCTACCGGTGGTGGGCGTACCGCTGCCGTTTATTTCCTACGGTGGCTCTGCGCTGACCTGTGCCCTGCTGGCCGTGGGGGTGGTGTTGAACTTTGCCCGCCGCCAGCGCCGCGAGGCCCGTCGCCCCACGCGCCGACGTCGCCGCGCTCAGGGGGCTAAGGGGTCTACACTGGCACCGCTGAACCAGGCCTGAGTCGATGACTGCCTGACCCACCGACCACCGAAGGGGAACCCACCAGATGACCGCTGTTTCCGTCGTCCACGCAGGAGGCGGCACAGCCGGGCACATCAGCCCCATGCTGGCCATCGCCGATGCCGTCGCCCGGCTTGAGCCGCTTGCACAGCAGACGATGATCGGCACCGCCTCCGGACTGGAGACCCGGCTGGTCCCCGCCGCCGGGTATCCGCTCTGCACCATCGAAAAGGTCCCCATGCCCCGGCGACCCACCCGGGATATGGTCACCTTCCCTGGGCGCTTCAGAAGCGCGGTGGCTGAGGCGGCACGGATTCTCCGTACCGAGGAGGCCGACGTCGTCGTCGGCGTCGGTGGTTATGTCTCCACTCCGGTCTACCTGGCCGCCAAACGCCTGGGCATCCCCATCGTGGTCCACGAGGCCAATGCCCGGCCCGGGCTGGCCAACCGCCTGGGTGCCCGGGTCGCGGCTTTCACCGGAGTGGCCTTTGAGAACACGCCCCTGAAAGGTGCCGAGCACGTGGGGATGCCGATGAGCCGGCAGATTTCTCAGTTGGACCGGGAGGCTACCCGCTCTTCTGCGCGCCGAGAGCTCGGACTCGCCGAGGACATTCCCACAGTGGTGGTCACCGGGGGATCCTCTGGGGCGTTGAACCTCAACCGGGCCGTGGCCTCCGCACTGCAGGACCTCCTCGCCACGGGAGCGCAAATCCTGCATCTGACCGGACGGGATAAAGCAGTCCTCGACGACGACGGCGTCCCCCTCACCACGGAGGGGTACCACCAGCGGGAGTACCTCGACGGGATGCACTTAGCCTACGCTGCCGCTGATCTCATCGTTGCCCGGGCCGGGGCGGCGACGGTCAGCGAGGTGGCCGCAGTGGGGCTGCCCGCGGTCTTCGTACCTCTGCCCATTGGCAATGGGGAGCAGGAACTCAACGCTCGGGGGCTGGTCGATGCCGGAGGAGCGCTCATGGTCAAGGACGAGCACTTCACCCGGGCATGGATCCGGCGCAATATTGTTCCCCTGCTGGAGGACCCGCGCCGTCTGGTCACGATGCAACAGCATTCGGCCGAACGCGGGATCACCGACGCCGATGAGCGGATGGCCACCGAGGCGCTGAAGGTGGCCACCCGATGAACCGCGTCACCACGGGGTCAGGTTCGTCCCGGGGACAGGTGCCAGGCGTCCCTGTCGTCGGGATCGAGCAGTTGGGGCGGGTGCACTTTCTGGGGCTGGCCGGGGTAGGGGTCTCCGCGGTGGCTCGGCTCATGCTCTCTGCCGGGGTGCCCATCTCCGGCACCGACGCCAAAGACCTTCCGGTGCTGGATGAGTTCCGCGCCGCCGGAGTGCCGGTGCGGGTCGGCTACGCCGCAGAAAACCTCGTCTCCGTGGAGCAGGAAACCGGCGAACGCATCGACACCATAGTCGCCTCCTCGGTGGCCCAAGCGGGCACCAACCCCGAATTCGATGCCGCCGCAGCCGCCGGAAAGCGACTGCTGCACCGGTCCGAGGGGTTGGCGGCCTGTATGGCAGCCAAACGGGGGATCGCGATCGCCGGTACCCACGGAAAAACCACAACCTCCTCCATGGTGGCCGCGATGCTGCATCACGCCGGCACCAGCCCGAGTTTCGCCATCGGAGCGACAGTGGCCGGTTTCGGCACCAACGCTGCGGCCGGCAGTGGTCAGTGGTTTGTTGCCGAGGCTGATGAATCCGATGGCACGCTGCTCAACTACGCCCCCGAAATTGCCGTGGTGACCAACGTCGAGGCCGACCATCTCGACCACTACGGCACCGCCGAGGCGGTCCACCAGATCTTCGCGGATTTCGCCGAGCGGATCCTGCCCGGCGGGGCGCTGATTCTCTGCATCGATGACCCGGGGGCGGCGTCGCTGGCCGAAAAGGTTCGCTCCCCTCTTACCGCCCGGAACGTGGAGCTGACGACCTACGGCACCGCACCCGAAGCTGACCTGACCTTGACTGAGCTGACCACTGGCAGCACCGGAGTGCAGGCGCAGTTACACTCCGGCAGCCAGAGGGCGCAACTGCAGCTTCCGGTCCCAGGGGTGCATAATGCGCGTAACGCCGCAGCCGCGGTGGCCGTAGGACTGTACTGCGGACTTCAGCTGAGCACCGCGGCAGCAGGGGTGGCCAGTTTCCGGGGCAGTTCCCGGCGCTTCGAATGGCGCGGGACCGTGGACTCCATCCGTGTCTACGATGATTACGCCCATCACCCCACCGAAGTCACCGCCGTGCTGGCAGCGGCCCGCAGCGCAGCCGACACCGGACGCGTGCACGCGATCTTCCAACCCCATCTGTTCAGCCGGACCCGTGCCTTCGCCACCGAATTCGGCACCGCTTTGGGTGCGGCCGACACCGTCAGGGTCCTGGAGATCTACCCCGCACGTGAGGAACCCATCCCGGGGGTGAGCTCCGAACTGCTGGGTCACCCGGTGCGGACCCGCGCCCAGGCAGTCGAGGAAATAGTCCAGATCGCTGAACCAGGCGACGTCGTACTCACTCTTGGTGCCGGGGATATCACCGAGCTGGGTCCGCAGATTGTCAGCGCACTGCAGCGCAGTAGAACCCACGCCGACCGCACATGATGGATACACCCGATTCAGAACCGGCCGGGGATGAGACTCCGCTGGAGTTTCCAGAACCGGAGAACGTCACCGTGCGACGTCGGCGTCGTCGTGGTGTGCTGGCGCTCGGTTCAGCGTTGGTGGCGCTGCTGGCCATCGTGGCGGTGCTCTACTTCTCTCCGGCCCTGGAGGTCAGGCAGGTCGAGGTCTCCGGCAACGAGCTGCTCACCGATGCCCGTGCTGCAGAACTCACCGCCGATCTCCACGGCAGACCGCTGCCCCAGGTGAGTACTGCCGATGTTCATGCCCTGCTCGCCGAAGAGAACGTCGTCGCTGAGGTGGAGACCCATGCGGAGCTTCCGCACACTCTGCATATTGAGATCACCGAACATCCACCGGTGGCAGAAGTCCAGGACGACGACGCCGTGCGCTACTACAACGAAGACGGTGAGGTGATCCGCGAATTCACCGGAGCCGAAAGTCTCGACGCTGAGGACTAC
This sequence comes from Nesterenkonia alba DSM 19423, assembly GCF_000421745.1. GTDB lineage: Bacteria > Actinomycetota > Actinomycetes > Actinomycetales > Micrococcaceae > Nesterenkonia > Nesterenkonia alba. The sequence continues at coordinate 118,271 of NZ_ATXP01000003.1, read as the reverse complement.
GCCACCCCGGAGATTTCCGCGGACGCAGCCTACGAAGACGACGTCGTCTTCTCCGCTATCGTCTCTGTGCTGGGACAACTGCCCGAGTCGGCTCGGGCCCGGCTCGACGAGGCCGCCGCCGACTCCGCCGATTCGGTGACCCTGCACCTCGATGACGGACGTGCGGTGGTGTGGGGAAGTGATGAACGCTCCCAGGAGAAGGCCGCGGTGCTCACCGCCATCCTCGAATCCGAGGCCGAGGAGTTCACAGAGGCTGAGGTCATCGATATCTCCACGCCCGAGGCCCCGGTTACCCGCTGAATGCGCTGCGGACCAGTACCCTAGGGGGACAAGAACCCTCCCGCGGGTCAGCGGCGTCAGTTGAGGTTCAAGTGCAACTTGAACGTTGCCGGTCCCGGAGGCGCAACAGAACAATGGCATCTGTCACGGAGGCTCCCGGCCCCACCGGCCAACGGTGGGTCGAAGAGCCGGCGCCGACAGCTGTACCGTGTGGCCAAGGCCGATGCATCCGCGAACTGCATCGGAGGAGGCAGCGGCGGCTGTCGGCGGGCAACGCAGTGAGGAGCCGGCCATCTTCCGCCGGGGTCTCCGTGCACATATCGAGACTTTTCGAGAGCTAAGGGACACATACACGTGGCAGCACCGAACAACTACCTGGCCGTGATTAAGGTCGTCGGCATCGGCGGCGGCGGCGTCAACGCCGTCAACCGCATGATCGAGGTGGGCCTGCGCGGCGTGGAGTTCATCGCCATCAACACCGATGCCCAGGCGCTGCTGATGTCTGATGCCGACGTGAAGCTCGACGTCGGCCGTGAACTGACCCGTGGCCTCGGCGCCGGAGCGAACCCCGAGGTGGGACGCCAGGCAGCCGAGGACCACTCCGAGGAGATCGAAGAAGTTCTCCGCGGGGCCGATATGGTCTTTGTCACCGCCGGCGAGGGAGGCGGAACAGGAACCGGTGGGGCGCCCGTGGTGGCCCGTATCGCCCGCAGTCTCGGCGCACTGACGATTGGTGTGGTGACCCGCCCCTTCACTTTCGAAGGTCGGCGCCGCGCCACCTCCGCCGAACAGGGCATCGAAGCGCTCCGTGATGAAGTTGACACTCTCATCGTCATCCCCAACGACCGGTTGCTGTCCATCAGCGACAAGAACGTCTCGGTGCTGGACGCTTTTCGGTCCGCTGACCAGGTGCTGCTCTCCGGTGTTCAGGGGATCACCGACCTCATCACCACTCCCGGGCTCATTAACCTTGACTTCGCCGATGTGAAATCTGTGATGCAGGGGGCCGGCTCGGCCCTGATGGGCATCGGCTCGGCCAACGGTGAGGATCGGGCCGTCAAAGCCGCCGAGCTGGCCATCGCTTCCCCGTTGCTGGAAGCCTCCATTGACGGTGCCCACGGAGTGCTGCTGTCCATCCAGGGTGGCAGTGACCTCGGCCTCTTCGAAATCAACGAGGCCGCCCGTTTGGTCCAGGAAGTCGCTCACCCCGAAGCCAACATCATCTTCGGTGCTGTCATCGACGACGCCCTCGGTGATGAAGCACGGGTGACCGTGATCGCCGCCGGCTTCGACCAGGCCGATGTCACCTCGAAGCCTGCTGCTCCGCCCACGGCCGCTCCTCAGCGCAGTGCTTCTCCGGTGCCGCCGGTGGCTGGGGCGACCACTGCAGCCGGTGTCTCCGCTGCCTCACAGGACACGGCCCCCACGCCGCGGTTTGAGGAGAGCTCTCAGCAGAGCGAAGGGCAACAGCGCGAAGAACTGCCCGAGGTGTTGGAATCGGATTACACCGGCAGCAAGGATGAAGACGATCTCGACGTCCCTGACTTCCTGAAGTGAGTCACTGCTGAAGTACCACTGATCTTCTGGCGAGAACCTTCCCATCACAGCGCAGGTGGGGGCTGGACCACAGGTGACGGTCCGGCCCCCACAGCCTGTCTGTCACCGAGCTGTCTGCCACCGAGGTGAACACCCGTGCCCCGGGACCGAGGGCGTACGCGGCCACCGAGGCGGGCTGAGAGCCGAGCGAGGGACAGCACGCTGCGAAGACCTGGAACAATAGAGGCCGTGACCCGCACCGTACCGCGTGAGAACTCTCCCTTCTGGTGGCAGGCCGACTGGCGGCAGGCTGGTGGGCGGCACGCTGAATCCCGTGGGCTGCGACTGGGGTTCACCTCCGTCACCGCAGGTAACTTAGGCCGCCACGTGGGAGATCCGCAGGACGCCGAGGCCAACCGCCGAGCCCTGGAACGTCACCTGGGTCAGCCCACCGGTACCTTGCAGTTTCTGCACCAGACGCACTCCGCCGACGTCGTGGACGCTTCCACCTACCCATCCGGCGGTCCTGCTTCCACCGGTGACGCCTGGATCTCACCCACAGGCCAGCACGCATTGGCCATCCTGGTGGCCGACTGTTTGCCCGTGCTCTTCACCGCCGAGGGCCGCGGTGGAGCCCTGCTGACCGCTGCCGCGCACGCCGGCCGCCCCGGGTTACTGGCAGGGATCCTCGACAACACCCTCCAAGCGCTACGTGAGGCCGGAGCCGAGCGGATCACTGCGTGGATCGGTCCCGGAGCCTGCGGACAGTGCTACGAGATCCCCGAGGATATGGTCGCAGAGATTGCCGCTGAGCGTCCGGCCATCCGTTCTCAGACCCGGTGGGGGAGTGCCGCTTTGGACTTGCGTGCCGAGGCGGTGCGTATCCTCACCGCCGCCGGAGCCGACGTCGTCGACCTCGGAGGATGCACCATTGAGGACCCCCGGCTGTTCTCCCATCGCCGCAGTCAGCAACAGGGCGAACCTGCCGGACGCATTGCCGCAGTGATCTGCCCGAGCCGGTGATCTTTCCTGATCCGGGCCAGCACAGTCTCGGGGTGACTATCCTGGTCATCGATGGAGGCACACACCGAACCGGACCGCACTGCACAGGCTGAACCCCACAGGCGGCCTGAAGTCCCTGGGCAGGCTGAACCCCCGGTGCAGCCTGAACGCCCTGCGCAGCCGCACCAGGCTGGACCGTCTGAGCACACTGCGTCGCACGGACGTACTGCCCAGTTGAGGCAGAACCTACAGCGGGTTCAGGCGCGGATTCAGACGGCTACTGCGGCTGCTGGCTGGACTACGCCGGTGGAGCTCATTGTGGTGACAAAGTACTTCCCTGCCGCGGATGTCCAGCGGCTGCACAGCTTGGGGATCCGTGACATCGGGGAGAACAAAGACCAAGAGGCCGCGGCCAAGGCTGCCGATGTCGGCCAGCTGGCGGGGCTGCGCTGGCACTTCATTGGCCAATTGCAATCCAATAAAGCCAAGTCCGTGGCCCGTTACGCCACCGCAGTGCACTCCGTGGACCGGCCCAAACTGGTCACCGCCCTGAGCAAGGGCGTGGCAGCGGCCTTCGATGCCGGAGAGCGTAGCCAGCCACTGGAATGCTTCATCCAAGTTGACCTCAGAGACCCCGTCGGTGAGGACAACCGCGGAGGTGCAGCCCCGGAGCGGATCCCTGCACTGGCTGAGGCGATCGCTGAGGCCGAGGGGTTACACCTGGCCGGGCTGATGGCTGTTGCGCCCTTAGATGAACCACCGGGGGAGGCCTTCGCCCGGTTAGCTGCGTGCGCACAGAGACTTCGGGCAGAGCACCCAGAGGCCACAGCCATCTCAGCGGGAATGAGTCACGATCTCGAAGAAGCCCTCGCCCATGGTGCGACACACCTGCGTATCGGACGGGATGTTCTCGGTGAGCGCGACCACTCCAGGTAGTCTCAGAACCGCTCGCAAGCGACAACCTTCCCCAGGAGCGTGAGTTATGGCCGGTGCATTTAAGAAGACGATGATCTACCTCGGTTTGGCCGATGGAGACGACTACGCTGAGGAGAGCTTCGGAACGGAGCAGCCAGCCGCGGGTCGTGAGCAGCGCGGCGGCACCGCCACCGCAGTGCGCGAAGCCCCCGCACGCCCCACTGCCGCGGGCGGAGGACACAGTGCAGCACCAGCCCAGCACCAGCCCACCGGTGCCGTGGTTTCCCTGGCAGAGAAGCAGGGGGAAGCCGGCGAGCAGCACCAGACCACTGGCGCCTACAACCGGACCAACCTCGCCGTCGATCCGGACTACCGTGCTCCGGTCACCCCCATTAAGCGTGCCCCCTCCTCCCGGGATGAGAACGAGCCTATGCGAAAGATCACCACTGTCCACCCGCGCTCCTACAACGACGCCAAGATCATCGGTGAGTCCTTCCGCGAGGACATCCCCGTCATCATGAACGTCACCGAAATGGGGGAAGCCGAAGCCAAACGCTTGGTTGACTTCGCCGCCGGTCTGGTCTTTGGGCTTGGTGGATCCATCGAACGGGTGACGAACAAAGTCTTCCTGCTGACCCCGAAGAACGTCGAAGTGCTCGCCGAGGAGCAGGCCGCCGCGGCCGAGGAAACCGGCGCCAAGTTCTTCAACCAGAGCTGAAACCGGTACGCTAGGCGTCTGTGGATCTCATCACCGCACCGCTGTACCTGCTGCTGGTTCTCTACCAGTTCGCATTGGTCACCCGGATCATTTTCGACATCAGCACTCAGTACGCCCGGCATTGGCGCCCCCAGGGGCTGGTGCTCATTCTGGCGGTCAGTGTCTATGCGGTCACCGACCCGCCGATTAAGTGGCTACAACGGAAGATTCCACCCCTGAATCTGGGCGGCATCGCCCTGGATATGGCGTTTATCATCGTGTTCCTGGCCGTGATTATCGGTCAGGGCGTGGTGCGCGCCATCGCCTGACCTGCGGGATCGGCGGCAAGGGGGTCCGATCCGTTGAAACCCCGACTTGAAGGTTAGGGTCGAGGGTGAAATTCCGCTGTGGGTATTCTGAGGCCTGATCCTGCTCACCGGCATGAGGCCACTGACGATGAGGTGACTGACGTATGGCTTTGACGCCCGAAGATCTCCTGAACAAGGAGTTCCCGGAGACCAAATTCCGTCCTGGGTATGACAAGGACGAAGTAGACGACTTCCTCGACGAGGTGGTCGTCGAATGGCGGCGCCTCATCCAGGAGAACGAGGACCTCAAGGCCCAGGTGGCTCAGCTCGAGGAACAGCTCGACAACAACCCCAGCGTCGTCGAGCCCGATGAGCTCAAAGACGCCGGGCTCTCCGGTTACGCCGGCACCACGGGGGAAGAGACCGGCACTTTCGAGGCCGTCGTTGACGAGGAGCCAGAGCCCGAGCAGACGGCCGAAGAGCCCGAACTCAAGGCCGACCCGAACGTCACCGCCTACCCCGAGTACGCCCTCGGCACCCGTCCTGCCCAGGAGCGTCCCCAGCCCGCTGCGGAGACCTCCGCCGAGGCCGGCCTCGAGGACCAGGCCACCTCTGCAGCCGGAGTGCTGGCCATGGCGCAGAAGCTGCACGACCAGTACGTTGCCGAAGGTGAGCAGACTCGTGCGGCCTACATCGCCGAGGGTGAGCAGACCCGTGCCGCGTACATCGAAGAGGGCGAAACCAAGCGCGCCGAGTTGATCCACGACGGTGAGACCAAACGTGCTCAGCTCATCGAAGAGGGCACCACCAAGCGGGACGAGCTCATCGCCGAGGGTGAGGCCAAGCGCACTGAGATCATCACCGACGCCGAGACCCGTGCAGAAAACATGATCGAAGAGGCCGAGCTGACCTCCACTCGTACTCTCAACGCCTTGGAGCGGAAGAAAGCCGACTTGGAGAGCAAGGTCTCCGAGCTGACCGGTTTTGAACGTGACTACCGGGCGCGGCTGAAGGACTACATCGAATCCCAGCTCAATGAACTGAACTCCAAGGGTTCCATCGAAAAGGAAGCCTCCGGGGCGTAAAATGGAGGGGATGCCCACATCCCCGTCACGACCCAGCCGCAGGGCCGCGCTCCTCCTCGCCGGGGGGATCGCGGCCCTCGCCTTTGCCCTGGACCAAGCCACCAAGTTCTGGGTGGAAGCCACCCTCGAACTCGGTGAACAGATCGAGGTCCTCCCGCCGGTGCTCTACTGGCGCCACCACCTCAACCCCGGTGCCGCCTTCTCCATGGGCACTGACCACACCTGGATCTTCACCCTCATTCAGGCCGCAGTGCTGCTGTTCACCCTGTGGTACTCCCGTCGACTGGGCGGATCGTGGCTCTGGGCTGCAGCTTTGGGCGGTCTGGCCGGTGGGGTGGCCGGCAACCTCACCGACCGGCTCTTCCGGCCGCCCTCTTTGGTTCAGGGCAGCTTTGAACAGTTCGGCCAGGGGCACGTGGTGGATTTCATTGCGGTGCCGCATTTTGCCGTGTTCAATATTGCGGACTCATTCATCGTCTGCTCGATCATCGCCCTATGCGCCATGATGCTCTTCGGACTCAACCCGGACGGGACACGGGCAACGAAGAAGGCCCAGGATGAGCCGGCGCGGGACCAGGCGCCTGCGCCGGAGGACACCACCGAATGACACCGGCTGAGACCGTGGAGGTCCCCGAAGAGCTCAGTGGGCAGCGGGCCGACGCCGTCCTGGCCGTTGTGTGCGGAGTCTCTCGTTCAGAGGGAGCCGGTTGGATCGCTCAGGGTCGAGTGAGGGTCCCGACAGGCTCTGGGACGCAGGCGTGGCGGAGTGTGAAGAAATCCGAGAAGCTAGCTGCCGGCACGGTGCTGCGCTTGGACCGCCCGGAGCCTGAAGAACTGTTAAAGGTGGAGCCCGTGGAGAACCTGACCGTACTGCACGAGGATGCCGACGTCGTCGTCGTGGACAAACCCGTGGGTGTGGCGGCCCATCCCTCACCCGGGTGGCACGGCCCCACCGTCATTGGGGGTCTGTTGGCCGCCGGTATCGAGATCTCCACCTCAGGGGCGCAGGAGCGTCGCGGCATCGTTCACCGGCTCGACGTCGGCACCTCCGGGGTCATGGTCGTCGCGAAGTCTGAGCGCGCTTACACCCTGTTGAAGAGTGCGTTCCGAGAGCGCACCCCGCAGAAGACGTATCACGCCCTCGTACAGGGGCTCCCCGACCCCACCGAGGGGACGATTGACGCCCCCATTGGCAGGCACCCGGGTCACGATTGGCGCTTTGCCGTGGTCGAAGACGGGCGGGCGGCCCGAACCCACTACGAGCTCATTGAAGCCTACGGGCGGGCCAGCCTGATGAATGTGGCCCTGGAGACCGGGCGGACTCACCAGATTCGGGTGCATTTCTCCGCACTGGGGCACCCCTGCTGCGGGGACCTCACCTACGGTGCCGACCCGCGGCTTGCCGCCGATCTCGGTTTGACTCGCCAGTGGTTACACGCCGTGCGGTTGGGTTTTACCCACCCCGGCACCGGAGAAGACGTCAGTTTCAACAGTGACTATCCGCAGGATCTGCACCAGGCACTTGAGATCCTGAAACGCTAGAGCACGATGTCCGACCCGCTTGGCATGATGGAGGCCAGCACGGGCCCAGACCACCTATGGGAGAGGGAGCAGTGAGCGGCAGCTTCGTACACCTGCACAACCACACCGAATACTCGATGCTCGATGGGGCCGCGAAGATCGACGAGCTCTTCGCAGAGACCAAACGCCTGGGTATGGACGCCATTGCCATGACCGACCACGGGTACCTCTTCGGCGCCTATGAGTTCTGGAAGAAAGCCCAGGAATACGACGTCAAGCCGATCATCGGTCTAGAGGCCTACCTGACGCCCGGAACGCACCGCACCGACCGGACCCGCGTGCGGTTTGGGGACGGCGTCGATGACGTCTCCGGGACCGGTGCCTACACCCATATGACGATGTGGGCCCGCAGCACCGCCGGAATGCACAACCTCTTCCGTCTGGGCTCGCGGGCCTCCATGGAGGGTCACTTCTACAAGCCGCGCGCCGACCGTGAACTGCTCTCCCAGTACGCCGATGGGCTCATCGCCACGACCGGTTGCCCCTCCGGGGAAGTGCAGACCCGGTTGCGCCAGGGTCAGTATGAGGAGGCGAAAAAGGCCGCCAGTGACTTCCGGGACATCTTCGGTGCGGAGAATTTCTTCTGCGAGATCATGGATCACGGCAACCAGATCGAAGCTCGCACCAAAGCGGATCTGCTGCGTTTGGCCAAGGATCTGAATCTGCCGTTGGTGGCCACCAATGACCTGCACTACACCCACGAGCACGATGAGCACACCCACGGTGCCCTGCTGTGCCTGCAGACTGCCGCCACGCTCGATGACCCCAACCGGTTCAAATTCGAAGGTTCGGGGTATTACCTGAAGCCCGCGGAGATGATGCGGGAACTATTCAAGGAGTTCCCCGAGGCCTGCGACAACACCCTAGCCATTGCGGAGCGCTGCGAAGTTGACTTCACCGAGCAGTCCGGTGCCTACATGCCGCAGTTCCCCGTGCCGGAGGGTGAGACCGAGGAATCGTGGTTCGTCAAGGAGGTGGAGAAGGGTCTCCACTACCGTTTCCCCGACGGTATCCCCGATGAAGTCCGCGAGCAGGCGAAGTATGAGATGGGTGTCATCACCCAGATGGGGTTCCCCGGGTACTTCCTGGTGGTGGCGGACTTCATCAACTGGGCCAAGGAGAACGGGATCCGCGTGGGCCCGGGCCGTGGGTCGGGGGCGGGTTCCATGGTGGCCTATGCGATGCGTATCACCGACCTCGATCCTCTGCAGCACGGGTTGATCTTCGAACGCTTCCTCAACCCGGACCGCGTCTCCATGCCGGACTTCGATGTCGACTTCGACGACCGGCGCCGCTCTGAGGTCATCGACTATGTCGTGAAGAAATACGGTGACGAACGTGTCGCGATGATCGTGACCTACGGCACCATTAAATCCAAGCAAGCCCTGAAAGATGCCGCCCGTGTGATGGGCGAACCCTTCCAAACTGGAGAGAGACTCTCCAAGGCGATGCCGCCTGACCAGCAAGGCAAGCCCATGCCGTTGGGCGACATCTATGACGAGAACTCCAGCCGTTATCCGGAGGCCGGGGAGTTCCGCGAACTGGTCGATGGCGACCCCCGGCTGAAGGAAATCTTCTCCCTCGCCTCGGGTCTGGAAGGCCTGAAGCGTCAGTGGGGGGTGCATGCGGCCGGGGTCATCATGTCCTCTGATCCGCTGATCGACATCATCCCGCTGATGAAGCGGGAACAGGATGGGGCGATCATCACCCAGTTCGACTATCCCATCTGTGAGGCCCTCGGGCTCATCAAGATGGACTTCCTCGGGCTACGTAACCTGACGATCATCTCCGACGCCCTGGAGAACGTGAAGCAAAACAAGGGGGTGGAGATCGACCTGGAGACCCTTGAGCTCGATGACCGGCCTTCCTACGAGCTGTTGGCCCGGGGCGACACCCTAGGGGTCTTCCAGCTCGATGGGACCGGAATGCGTAGCCTGCTGCGACAGATCCGCCCCGACCACTTTGAGGACATCTCCGCGGCCCTGGCGCTTTACAGGCCCGGTCCCATGGGGGCCAACTCCCACATCAACTACGCCTTGCGGAAGAACGGTCAGCAGAAGGTCACCCCGATCCACCCGGAGTTGGAGGAGCCGCTGGCCGAGATCCTGGACACCACCTACGGGCTTATCGTCTACCAGGAGCAGGTCATGGCCATTGCTCAGCGGTTGGCCGGGTACTCGTTGGGACAAGCGGATCTGCTCCGCCGCGCCATGGGGAAGAAGAAGAAATCTGAGCTGGATAAGCAAAAGGTCGGGTTCTTCGAAGGGATGAAAGCCAACGGCTATTCCGAAGAGGCTACCCAGACGCTCTGGGATATTTTGCTGCCCTTCTCCGACTATGCCTTCAACAAGGCGCACACGGCCGCCTACGGGCTGGTGGCGTATTGGACGGCCTATTTGAAGGCTAATTACCCGGCTGAGTATCTCGCAGCACTGCTGACCAGTGTGGGGGAGAACCGGGACAAACTGGCCATGTACCTCTCGGAGGCGCGGCGGATGGGCGTCACGGTGACCCCACCGAGTATCAACGACTCCGACCTGACGTTCACTCCGGTCGGTGATGACACGATCCGCTTCGGTATGGGGGCAGTACGGAACGTGGGGGCCAATGTCGTCGCCGGGATTGTCGATGCCCGGCAGGAGAAAGGCGCCTACACGTCCTTCACCGATTTCTTCAGCAAGGTGCCCTCCCAGGTGTGCAATAAGCGCACAGTGGAGTCGCTCATCAAGGCCGGAGCCTTCGATGAACTGGGGCACACCCGGCGCAGTCTGGTCGCCGTACATGAGCAAGCGATCGACCAGGCGGTGAAGAAGAAGAAGGACTCCGAACAGTATGAGACGGATATTTTCGGGGCCTTCGCCACCGGGGATGAGGACGAGGCCGATGCTTTCGACCACGTCCAGGTACCGGAACTGCCCGAATGGGACAAGAAGGACAAACTTGCCTTCGAACGCGAAATGCTCGGGCTCTATGTCTCCGACCACCCGCTTTCTGGGCTCGAACGAACCCTCAACACACACGCCGACCGGTCAGTGGCCTCAGTGACCAGCGAGGATGGTCCGCCCGACGGCGCTACGGTGACGATCTGCGGGATGATCACCTCTCTGCAACGTAAGGTCGCCAAATCCTCCGGCAACCCCTACGCCCGGGCCGAGATCGAAGACCTCGGTGGCACCGTGGAGGTCATGTTCTTCGGGAAGGTGTACCAGGCGGTCTCCATGGTGCTGGCCGAGGACCTCATCGTGGCGATTAAGGGGCAGATCGACCGGCGGGAGGACGGGGGCGTGGCCATCCGCGCGATGGACGTCACCGTCCCAGAGATCAACGACGACGGCGTCTCGGGCCCTGTTGTGCTCCAGTTGCCTGTGCAGCGAGCCACTGAGGCCACTGTGCGGGAGCTGGGGGAAATTCTCACCTCACACAGCGGCCCCTCCGAGGTTCAGGTCCGGTTGGTGACCGGAGAGAATGTGCAGATCATGCGTCTGGGGCAGGACTACTGTGTGACTCCCTCGCCGGCGCTCTACGGGGACCTCAAGGCGCTTTTGGGACCCACCTGCCTGAAAATCTGACGACAGGGTCGGATCACTGCAGCGCTCCACACCATATGTAGTGGCGTTGGGGTTTGTGGGCACAAGATGTTGTGGGTACACTCCTGTTCATAGGGAGAGGAGGCCCTCAACAATGCACTGCCCATATTGTCGGCACGATTCCTCACGTGTGGTGGACTCACGCACACTGGAGGACGGCTCGGGGATCCGGCGTCGTCGTCAGTGCCCGGTGTGTAGCAAACGGTTCACCACCGTGGAGACCACCTCGCTGAGCGTCATCAAACGGTCAGGGGCCGCTGAGCCCTTCGACCGGTCAAAAGTCATTAACGGGGTGCAGAAAGCCTGCCAGGGACGTCCCGTTTCCGCCGACGACCTCGCGGTGCTTGCCCAGGAAGTGGAAGAAGCGATCCGGGCCTCCGGTAATGCTGAAGTCGACTCCAATGACGTCGGCTTGGCAATCCTCGGACCACTGAAACGCCTCGACGTCGTGGCGTATATGCGGTTTGCCTCCGTTTACCGCGGCTTCGAGAACCTCGACGACTTCGAAGAAGCCATCGAGGAACTGCGTCGGGAAGAACTCGTTCCTACGGGGGAACCGGCCACTGTGATCCAGCCCCGCTTCGGTTTCCGGTAGACTTCCGCACAGACCGGTGGTGGTCTCTTCAGGGGAAGGTTGGGACCACCACCGGTTTTCTCTTCGCTGCAGCTTTCTCCGGTGGCATCACCAGGGTGGACCGCCTCGCCGATCGTCTCAGGTGATGAGTCCGCGCAACTGAGCAACCGCGGCATCCGGGTCTTCGGCGTCGTACACCGCTGAACCAGCCACGAAGGTGTCCGCCCCTGCTTCTGCGGCCCGCTGGATCGTCTCGGCGCTGATCCCCCCATCGACCTGGACGGCAATCCGGCCACCGAGATCATCGGCGGCCCGACGAGCTGCGGCGATCTTCGGCAGCATCTCATCCATGAAGGACTGGCCCCCGAATCCCGGTTCCACGGTCATAATGAGTACCATGTCCAGCTCGGCGAATACCGGCAACAACGGTTTGAGCTCGGTCCCCGGTTTCACCGCCATCGCCGGGCGCGCCCCGGCCTGCCGCAGCGTGCGAGCCAACTGTGCCGGCCGGGCGGCCGCCTCAGCATGAAAGGTGACCGACTCACAACCAGCCTCCGCATAGCCGGGTGCCCAGCGGTCAGCATCCTCGATCATCAGATGCACATCCAGCGGCAGATCCGTGGCCCGCCGAATAGCCTGCACCACCGGCAACCCCAGGGTGAGATTCGGCACAAAGTGGTTATCCATCACATCGACGTGCACGGCATCAGCACTGGGGACCCGCCCCAACTCCGTGGCGAGATTCGCGAAGTCGGCGGAGAGAATGCTCGGGTGGATAGCGATCACACTGGCTCCTTCTGCAGCAGGGCAAAGAACATGGCGTCCGTGCCATGCACATGCGGCCAGAGCTGGACGGTCTTCCCAGCGGTACCGCTGACCTTCGGAGTGGAACTGAGCAGCTTCCGTCCAGTCGGCAGTGCCACCTCAGCCATCGGCTCGGCAGCATCAAGCAGCCGCAGATCATCGCGGCGCTTGAGCAAATCCTCCACCTGCAGGACTGTCTCAGCCACATGAGGGGAACAGGTCACATAGGCCAGTAACCCATCCGGTGCGAGGACTTCGGCTGCGGCGTCCAGCAACTGCGCCTGTAAGAGGGTCAGGTCAGACAAGTCCTTCGGAGTGCGCCGCCAACGGGACTCTGGACGACGGCGCAGCGCCCCCAGACCGGTACACGGTGCATCGAGCAGAATCCGGTCAAACGGTCCCGGGTCGTGCTCAGCCAGTGTTCGCCCATCACCGGTGCGGATCCGCCAGGCTGCAGGATCCACCGGGCTCAGAGCGTGGCGCACCAATTCAGCCCGGTGGGCCGCAGGTTCATTCGCCAGCAGCTGCACATCAAACTCTGCGGCCAGCGCCGCCAGCAAAGCGGCCTTCCCACCCGGTCCGGCGCACAGATCCAGCCACCGTTCCCCGGGTTGCACCGCCGGAGCGGCCAGGGCCTGGGCAATCCACTGCGAGCCGATGTCCTGAGCCCGCAGTGTGCCCTCCTTGACGCCTGCGAGCCGTCCGATATCGCCACCGCGGAAGATCGCCGCGCCCTCAATGAGATCAGAAGGTTCAGCAGAGGAGGCGATCGCCTGCTGAAGAACACTGGAGCCGGCGTCGTCGACTCCCGGCAGTCCCACCAGATGCACCTCGGGGGCCGCATTATCCGCTGCCAGTAAGGCCTCCAGCTCATCAGCGCGGCCGTGCAGCTTCAGCGCCTGGCGCAGGGCCCGGATAATCCACACCGGGTGCGCAGTGCGTAACGAGAGCCGCTGGAGCGGGTCGGCATCGGCGGTGAGCTCATCAAGCCACGCCTGAAGGGATTTCTCCGCAGCGCGGCGAAGCACTGCGTTGACAAAGCCCCCGGCCCCTATGCTGATCTGATCGCGCACCAGCCCCACGGTCTCGTTGACGGCTGCGTGGTCGCTGACCCGCATGGAGAACAATTGGTGAGCACCCAGACGCAGCGCGTCGAGCACCGGCGGATCCAACTGCCCCAGTTCGCGGTCCACGCACCGGGCCAGCACGGCATCATAGGTACCCAGGGCACGCAACGTCCCGTACGTCAGCTCGGTGGCGAAGCCGGCGTCGCGCTGATCCAAACGAGCCCGGCGGATCTCCTTGGGCAGGACGAGATTCGCATAGGCGTCATCTGCGGCCACAGCCCGCAGCACACGGAACGCCGCCAGCCGAGCCGGATCCGCCCGGCGCGAGCGCTGCGAGGGAGCCTGGCGACTGAAGTGCCGCTTCCGGGACCGCTCAGCCACCGAGCACCGCCTGATGAGTCAACCCGCGCAACCAGGCGGTGGCATCCATCATCTTTTTGCCCTCCGGTTGCACCTCGGTGAGGACCACACCGCCGTCGGTGGTAGCCAGCACCGGGAGCTTCTCGCCGGGGCTCCGATCGGAGGCGGCAAGTACCACCTGCCCTGCGGGAAGGTCCACAGCGCCGGAGTAGACCCGCGCCGGTCCCAGTTTGAGGCGGGCGGGACCACACCATGTCCAGGCCCCGGGCTCAGGGATCGTCGCGTTGATTCGGTGCACCACCGCCGCTGCCGGTTGAGCGGGGTCAATATAGGCATCGGCTCGGCTGAGCTTGGGGGCATAGCTGGGTTCACCGCTCTGCGGGACCGGTTCCGAGGTGCCCTCCAGCAGCGCTGGTAGCAACTCCACCAGCAGGTGGGTGCCCACCCGGGTCAGGTCCTGAAGCACATCCCCGGCCGTGGCCAGCTCTTGGATGCGATAGTCCACCGAAGCGTGGACCGGGCCGGTATCCATGCCGCGCTCTAGCTGAAACACCGTGGCCGCCGTGGTTGTCTCCCCGTTGAGTAGAGCGTGCTGTACCGGGGCGGCCCCTCGGTACTTCGGCAGTTTCGAGTAGTGCAGATTGACCCAGCCGTGTTCGGGGACCTGCAGGGCCGCCTCGGGCAGTAATGCGCCATAGGCGACGACGACGCCCAGTCGGGGCTGGTGCGCTCGCAGCGCGGTGACGACGTCGTCGTCGACCCTGGACGCCTTGATGACCTCAAGCTCCGCAGCCTCGGCAGCCTGGGCCACCGGGGACGGGGTGAGCTTTCGTTTTCGCCCCACGGGCGCGTCAGGCCGAGTCAGCACCGCAGTGATCGGGGCGCCGGCCCCCAACAGGCCAGCTAAACAGTCGGCGGCAAGCTGGGGTGTTCCGGCGAAGATCACAGACATATCCTCCATTCTGGCACCTTGCGCGCCGCTGATCCGATCACCTTGCATCGGCGCGCATAATGGAAGCCGTGACTTCCACTGATACCTCATACACCGGCCCCCCTGTGGTGGGGGTACTCGGTGATGGCCAGCTGGCCCGCATGATGGCTCCGGCGGCGGTGGCCCTTGGCATCGAGCTGCGGCTGCTCGCTGGAACACCGGAGGCCTCCGCCGCGCAGGTCATCCCGCATACCACCCTGGGTGACTACCGCAGCGTTGAGGATGTGCTGGCCTTCGCCACCGGATGCCAGGTGGTCACCTTCGACCACGAACACGTGCCCGCTGAGGTGCTCAGCGCGCTCGCCGAGGCCGGGGTACCCATGAATCCCGGACCCGAGGCGCTGCGCTATGCCCAGGACAAACTGGCCATGCGCGGTGCCATCGAAGACCTCGGACTGCCCAACCCCCAGTGGATGCACGTGAGCACCGTCGACGAGCTCATCCGGTTCGGAGACGCCGTGAAATGGCCCGTGGTGCTCAAAACTCCCCGGGGAGGATACGACGGTAAAGGCGTACGGATTGTGGACTCCGCGGCAGCTGCAGCCGAGACCGCAGACTGGTTCGCCCGCGCCGAGAACGCCGGCACCGGGCTCTTGGCTGAACAGAAGATGCCGTTCACCCGGGAGCTCTCCGCCCAGATCGCCCGGACCCCGTCCGGTGAGGTCGCGCCCTATCCGGTGGTCGAATCCACCCAAACCCACGGTGTGTGTGATGAAGTCATCGCCCCGGCTCCCCACACCAGCCCCGCCCACCTGGCCGAGGCCGAGCGGATTGCCCGGACCATCGCTGAACGGCTGGGGGTGACCGGTATGCTCGCCGTCGAGCTCTTCGAAATCGCCGAGGACGCTGACACCGACGTGCCGGCGGGAATCTACGTCAATGAGCTGGCGATGCGCCCGCACAACTCCGGGCACTGGACCCAAGACGGAGCGGTGACCAGTCAGTTCGAACAACACCTGCGGGCTGTGCTTGATCTGCCACTGGGCTCAACAGCAGTAACCGGCGGGGCCGGAGGACACGTGGTGATGAAGAACCTCCTCGGCTCTGATGACCCACAGCGAACCGGCGCGGACCTCCATGCTGCGCTACCGGCGGCCATGCAGCGCTCAGCCCATTCGAAGATCCACCTCTACGGCAAAGAACCTCGGCCGGGCCGCAAAATCGGACACGTCAACATCCTGGCTCAGACGACCAAACGCACAGAGGACTTCGACGCCGCCCGAGCCCGACTGGATCGCGCCCGCAGGACAGCGGCCGAGGTGGCCAGTATCATCGTAGAAGGGCGGCACGGATGACTCAGGAGAACTCCCCAGCACTGGTCGGCCTGGTGATGGGATCCAACTCGGACTGGCCGGTGATGCGCGCCGCCGCGGAGGCGCTTGACGAGTTCGGCGTACCTTTCGAAGCCGACGTCGTCTCCGCACATCGCATGGCTTCTCAGATGCTCGACTACGGCCGCAGCGCACACCAGCGGGGCCTACGGGTCATCATCGCCGGCGCCGGGGGAGCGGCCCACTTACCCGGTATGCTCGCCTCGGTCACTCCGCTACCGGTCATTGGAGTACCGGTGCCGCTGAAGCACCTCGACGGAATGGATTCCCTGCTCTCCATCGTGCAGATGCCCGCTGGTATCCCGGTGGCCACTGTCTCCGTAGGTGGGGCACGCAACGCCGGATTGCTCGCAGTGCGTGCCCTCGCCGCAGGGGAGGGGGAGTTCGCCGCCGGCCTGCGTGAGAAGCTGCTGGCTTTTCACGAGGACCTCGCCGCCTCCGCCCATGCCAAAGGTGCGGCACTGCGGAGCGAAGCCGCCGAACTGTCGACCTACAGAACCCGCCCGTGACTGTTCCCAGCATCACCTATCACGAGTTCTCCGGACAGCGCGACGTCGTCCGGAACCCCCGTGGCGCCTCCGCGGCCGAGCGCACCCGCCGGGCGGGCATCCTCACCACCTTGACCCTCGTGGTCCCCGGTGGCGCGCAGGTCACCGCCGGTTCCCGGGCACTGGGTCGGGCGGCTCTGTCTGTGACAGTCGCGTGTTGGGCGCTGCTGCTGCTCGGGCTCATCATGGCCTTCACCATGCGAGGACCGTTGCTGACCGCATTGACCCAGCCCTTCGTGATGTGGCTGGGCACAGTCCTGTTAGGCGCTTTGGCCATCGGATGGCTCATTCTCTGGCTGGACACCGCCAGGTTAGTGAAGTTCGCCACATTGGCGCCCGGTGCTCGAGCGGTCATCGGCGTGGCACTGGTGGTGCTGATGACCCTGACCTCCGGCGGACTGGGCTATGCGGCGAAGATGCTCCACGACTCCCGTATTGCCCTGGCGGGAATCTTCGACGGCGGCACCGCCATTCCCGCCGAGGAGGGCCGCTATAACTTCCTGCTCATGGGTGCCGACGGCGAAGAGGGACGTGACCAGGGGGTGCGCCCCGACTCCATCCACGTCATCTCGGTGAACCAGCAGACCGCCGAAACGATCATTTTCTCCATTCCCCGCAACTTCCAGAACGCCCAGTTCCGCGAGGACTCACCCCTGTGGGAGGTCTACCCCAGCGGATACGACTGCGGTAATGAGTGCATCATCAACTTCCTCTACACCGATGTGCACAACCATTACAGCCACCTCTACCCCGATGCACGTGACCCCGGGGCCGAGGCCATGATGGACGCCGTCTCCGGCACCCTGGATCTTTCCGTGCATGGCTACGTCATGGTGGATATGGACGGGTTCTCCGAACTCATCGATGCCATGGGTGGGGTTACCATCGAATCTGGAGGGTATGTGCCGTACCGGGGGCACCGCCCTGACGGCAGTTGGGGAGATGTCTGGTGGGAACCGGGGGAGTACACCTTCGACGGTGATGAGGCCTTGGCCTACGCGCGGTCGCGTGAGTTTTCCTCCGACTACAACCGGATCCAGCGTCAGCAGTGCATTCAGCAGGCAATGATCGGTCAGTTCAACCCCCAGATGCTGCTGACCCGTTTCACCGAGGTCATGCAGGCCGGCGAATCCATGGTGGAGACCAACCTGGCGCAGTCCCAATTGGGGCGTTTGCTCGACCTGGCCGCCAAGGCGCAGGAACATACCCCGCAGCGACTCACCCTGGGTGCCCCGGACTTCGGCAGTCAAGGGGATTTGTTCTCCACGTACCCTGACTTCGAGCAGATCCACAGCCGGGTGGATGAGCTCATCGCCGCGGAGGAAGGCTCGGCCGACCAGTCCCCGGACGCCGACGAGGCGGCGGGTGAGGCCGAGGAAACAGCCGACGACGCCGGGGCTGACCAGACGGAGGATAGCTCACCACCGGGCCCCACTCCCGAGCACACCGACGAGGCCGTAGCCGGTGACGAACCGGGCCACGACCCCGAAGAGACGGCATTGCCAACCCAGCCCGATGGTTCTCCGCTGACGGCTGAGTACCTCATGCAGGCCCAGGATCGCGGTGAGGTGCAGATCCTCGAACAGGCGGCTAGCACCAACGGGGAGTGTGAGCCAGCCGGGTAATGGCTCGTAGCCGATCAGGGAGGTCTTACCGTCTCGGGGAGACCTCCCCGGAGGCTGCCGGGTCCCGCTGATAAGGTCATGCCGATGTTCAGGATGATGAACCCCGTACGCGATTACGCGTGGGGATCCACGACTGCGTTCACCGAACTCTTCGGATGGGCGCCGTCGGCCGCACCTCGGGCCGAAATCTGGATGGGTGCCCACCCGGCTGCGCCCTCGCGGGTGCAGGTGGTTTCCGCGTCGGATCCTGAACTTGGCAGCGCTGCAGGCATGCCGCCGAGTATTCCCCTACCGGAGCTGCTCGCCGAACATCCGCAGCTGCTCGGCGACGCCCAGGGGTATGGGCAGTTGCCGTTTCTGACCAAGATCCTCGCCGTGGCTAAGCCCTTATCGATCCAGGCCCACCCCACGCCGGCGCAGGCTGAGGCCGGTTATGCCGCGGAGAACGACGCCGGTATTCCGCTGACGGCTCCGCACCGAAATTACGGTGATCCACACCATAAACCTGAAGCGATCGTGGCAGTGACCAACTTCACTGCCCTATGTGGCTTCCGACCCCATCAGCAGGCCGCCGAAGACCTCCGTGACCTTGCCACCTGTCTGGGCCAGCCGCACAAGGGATTCGTGGACTCGGTGACCGAGTACGTGGCTCGAGGGGACTACCGGACCGCAGTGGAATACACATTGACCACAGCGGCAGACCAAGCCTGCCAGGCGGCTGATGCCGCCACTGACCTCACCCCGGAGGGCTTAGGGTGTGCTGATACGGTGCGGCGGATCACCTCTGCCTTCCGCGGTGACCCCGGACTCTTCGTCGCCCTCATGCTCAACCGAGTAGATCTCAGCCCCGCGGAGGCGCTCTATCTTCCCGCGGGAAACCTCCATGCTTATCTCAGCGGGGTCGGCATAGAAGTCATGGCCAACTCGGACAACGTGCTGCGCGGGGGACTCACTGGCAAACACATCGACGTGGCCGAACTACTCCGGATCGTCGAGACCAGGGTGCTTGACCTGCCGTACTGTCAGCCTCGCATCCCGGTGGAGGGCCGTTGGCTCTACCAACCCCCGGTGGCGGAGTTCCAGCTTGAGCGTCTCCAGTTCCCAGCCTTCTGCGGCGTCTACCGGCTCAACCGGTCCTCTGCCAGCATCCTGGTCTGTACCGCCGGTGAGGCCATGCTGTTGGGTCAGGGGGAAGTAGCACTTCGACTACCGGCCGGTGAGTCAGTCTTCGTCCCGGCGCACGAGCCGGTGCAGGTCAGCGCAGAGCGATCCGCCGAGGTGTTCATCACCTCCACACCAGATCCCTCGGGGAAGGAGCCCGCATGAATCTCATCCGCGCACTCTGGCGGGAGGTCGCCAAATTCGGCACGATCGGCGGGATCGCTTTCGTCATCGACTCGGCGATCTTCCTGTGGCTGCTCTACGGTCCCATGGAGGACTCCCAGGTCAAGGCCAAGATCATCGCCGGTGCGGTGGCCACCCTGTTCTCCTGGGTGGGTAACCGGTACTGGACGTTCCGGCATCGCCGTAGCTCAGCTAAAACCCGGGAGCTATTGCTCTTCATCCTGATGAACGTCATCGGTCTGGGTATTCAGTCCGGCTGTGTGGCTTTTTCTTTCTATCTGCTCGGGCTGCAGTCCCCGGAGGCCAGTTTCGTCTCCGGTAACATCATCGGACTCGGTCTGGCGATGTGCTTCCGGTTTATCGCCTACAAGTTCTGGGTGTTCACCGGCGATGACGGCTCCACGCGGGCCGCGGCGGCACGTTCAGCCGAACGCACCGGTTCCACCGAGGCACCACATATGATCGGCGACCAGGACATCCTCTACCGCGAGGACCGGTAGGTAGCTGCCTCGTTGCGCAGCATCTGCTCCCACACCTGACCGTGGGGCGGGCCGTGGAAGAGGACTACGACACCATCTTCCGCCCAGAGAGCAGCCATCTGTGCTGCCGTGTCGGGCGTCCAGGTGGTCAGCACGAGGGGGCTCTCCATAGAGGAGTCCACAACCGGAAGCGGCACCTGTTCCAGAGGTTGCAGCAGCTGATCCGGCTGCTGGCGGACCTCGGCCGAGACATCGAGCACCCAAGCCGGCAACTGGTGGCCGGTCGCTTCGGTAAAGGAGGAATCCACCATCCCGCCGGAGACCGCCGCTAGCTCCGCGTCGGCGAGCTCGTCACTGTTCACCCAGGCCAGCGGCTGATCGGTGAGGACCAGGTCGGGTTCACGCCGACTGGTGTGTGGCTGGCCCAGGTGGACTTCGGTATCGAGGGCCATGCACGCCAGCCATAGCGCTGCGGCTTTCCAATGGGAAGGCATATCGAGCACGACGACGCCACCGGCGGTGATCTCAGTCTCCTCCCGTAGCAGGCCGACGAGCTTCACCGTCCAGTTGGCCAGCACTCGCCCGGAGAGTTCAACCCGTTCGGCCGTGCTGCCGTGGTAGTAGACCACCGCCGGTTGCGGACGGGACGCCAAATGTTCGATCAACTCCGGGAAACTACGGGGCGTGGGCTGGGGACCACTGCCCAGATTCAATGCCGCCATGGGGCCAGTGTAGGCAGTCACCGCGGCCACGACGCGCCCGGAGCACTTGACGTACGGATACTTACGCCAGTGTAATTAAGGGCAGACCGCAGCAAAACGCCAGCAGATCGCACTTTTTCGGGGAGGCCCAACATATGGGGAAGGCACAGCGGGCAACTGACCTCACCACAGAGGCTGAGGGCGCGCCGGCACGCCGGCGCCAGCTCGATGTGCCCACCGACTGGTTCGTCGACCCCGCCGACCCGGAGGCAGCCGACCGACTGGAGCACGGCAGCAGCCTGGAGGAGCAGGCCACCGCACTGTTGGCCGCCCACCAGCAGGCCGAAGCTGCCGAGGTCGGTGAGTCCACGGTCACTTCGCTCAGCGAGGCTCCTTCCCGCCGCGCTGAGGTACAGGGTGAAAGTGTCGACTCGGTATGGTTGGGCATCCCGACACTCATCCCCGCTGAACAGGTCGAAGGGGAACTTGCCTGGCAGGTGGACGCCCTGTGCGCGCAGACCGACCCAGAGGCGTTCTTCCCTGAGAAGGGAGGATCGACCCGGGACGCCAAGAAGGTCTGTGCCGCGTGCACCGTGAAGCAGGAGTGCCTGGACTACGCGCTGGCCAATGACGAGCGATTCGGCATCTGGGGAGGTCTCTCCGAGCGGGAACGCCGTAAGTTGAAAAAGCGGAGGGCCTGATTAGCGCCTCGGCCTCCCGGCATATCGCCGCTGTCGTCCTGCACGACGGCGGCGGTTTCGCGTCTGCTGCCCTTGAGACACAGACCCGCCGCCCGGACTCTGTCATCGAGCTCAGCACACCGAGCTATCGCGGGCCACAGGACCTGCACCGCGCCACCCAGACGCCGCTGTGGCGCACACTGGAGCGCAACCTGGGGGAGGGGTTCACCCCCAAATACCAGTGGCTGTGGATCCTTCCCTCAGGGGCCCAGCCCGCCCCCGACACCCTGGAGAAACTCGAGCAGCGGCTTAGCGTCGTCACCGATGAGAAGACCCATGCCCGAGTGGAGATCGTCGGCGCCAAACAGCTCTACGCGGGCATGGGGGAAGACCGTTTAGTGAACGTGGGGCTGTACCTGACGGCCAGTAGTGAAGTCGTCAGCCTCAATGAGCCCAAGGAGCTTGACCAGGGGCAGTACGACGGGCGCGACGCCGTCAGCGCCGTCGCTGCCCACGGCATGCTCGTCTCTGCTCGCCTTTTCGGAGCGCTCGGGGGCTTTGCGCCCTGGCTGAGCGGGGACTATGCCGCCGCTGATTTCTGCACTCGGGCTCGGCAGGCGGGGGCCCAGGTCGTCATCGAGCCGGCAGCCCGGATGTACCGCAGTGATCCGCCAACCCGTCAGACCGTTCACCGGCTCGGTGGCGCGCTCTACCTACCGGCCGAACAGCGGCGCAGCCAGATCATCACCCGGTTGGCGCGGGCTCACCTGGCTGCTATCCCGCTGGTGTGGTTGGGGCAGTGGGTACTGGCCCTGGTGCGGTGTCTGGCACTGATTGCCTGTAAAGCTCCCGAGGCCGGGTTCGGGCAGGTGGCCAGCTCGGCCCATGGATTGCTGAACTGGGTCGCCATTGCCCGGTTGAGACGGATGATGACTCGCGGACCCAGACGTTTCGAACCTCTGCCCGCAGACCCGGTACCGGGTGCTGTATTGCGTCGGCAGCGCCGCCGTGACCTCACCGCCGAGACGGTCGCCCCCCAAATCCGCCGCGTCGCGGAGGAGGACGCGGGTCTCCTCGATGTGGCCACCGGCGACGGGGAGTTTGATGAGATGCCGGCCCGGCGCAGTGAGGACCGCCTGGGCCTTTTCGTGGTCTTGACCGCGCTCACCGGCGTCAGTCTCATCGGTTTCCGAGAGCTGCTGACCACACCGGTGCTCGGTGGCGGAGCCGCGCTGCCAGCCTCCCCCTCAGTTAGCGAGGCGCTCTACCAGACGGTGAGCTTCCTCACGGCTGATTCGCTGGGAGAACGCTCCGCGGCGGATCCCTTTGCCTTGGTGGTCCTGGTGCTCTCGCTGCTCAGCGCTGGCCACGCTTCGACAGTTCTGCTGTGGGTGGTCATCCTCGCTGCGCCACTGGCTGCACTCACCGCCTGGTGGGCAGCCGGACTATGGAGTCCACGCGCTTTTCACCGGGTGCTCGCCGCGCTCATCTGGGCGCTGCTGCCCGTACTGCACACCGCCGCTGGACAAGGCCGAATCGGCACCGTGATGGCGCATATCCTGCTACCGGTGGTGGTGGTCCTCGCGGTACACGCCCTGCGTCGACGCCGGGAGCGCACCGGCGGACTTGAACCGGCAGCCGGAGCGGGACTGGTCCTTGCTCTGCTCTGTGCTAGTGCGCCGATCCTGTTGGTGCCGGCGGTGGTGTTCTGTGTGCTGGCCGCCAGCCTGCTCGGGCGTCCTGGTCGCATCTTCTGGCTTCTCCCCGCTCCTGCGCTGGCGATTTTCATCCCCACGGTCTTCTCGACCCTGGACCGGGGCTCTCAGCTCGCCGCGGTCCTCTTAGGCGAACCCGGACGGACGCTCTCCGCAGCGGAGGCAGGACTACCGGCGCCACTGTGGCAGCAATTGCTGGGCTTTTCTGTGGCGTTCGACCCCGTAGCCGGGCTACCTGGGGCCAGTGCTGAGGGTGCCTGGCTTCCCGCGGTCCTGGACGGAGACTTTTGGGGACTGCGGCTGGCGCTGCTCATCGGCGGACCACTGCTGGTCATCGCACTGATCGGGCTCATCGCTGCCGGTCGACGCCGGCTGCTCCTCGTCGCCGGAACGACCGCCGCCGGCACGGGGTTCTATTCGGCGGTGGTGACAGGCGTGGCCACCGGCCGTATCGGGGACGAACTCGTCGCAGCCCATCCCGGCCCGCTGGTCTCAGTGCTGGTGCTCTGCCTGCTAGCTGCAGCACTGGCCGCTCTGGACACCGCGCATGTGGACCTGGGGGGCCTGTTCTCCCCGGTGGCCTCCACGCTGTTGGTCATCGCCATCTTCGCCACTGCCGTGTTGTGGGCGGCGCCGCGCCTGTTGCCGGTCTCCCCGCTGGATGAACGCACCATCACCGCGGTGAACCATCACCCCGTGCTCATCAGCCCGGGCTCCCACCGTCACGTGCCGGTCTCCGCCGCCGATGCCGCTGAGGGCCCAGACTCCACCCGTACGCTGGTGCTCGGCATTGACAACGGTACGGTGACCGCCGAACTGGTCTCCGGTCAGGGTGTGATGCTTGATGCCGTGCGCACCCCGGTGACCGCACAGGGACTGCCGCTGCGTGCCGATGCCGAATACACCGATGAGCACAGCGCATCCCAGCAGCGCCTGGCAGAACTCACCGCCGCAGTGGTGACCCCCGGAGCCGAAGACCTCGAAGACTTACTGCGGGAACTCGCTGTAGGTTTCATCCTCATTCCAGAAGGGGAGACCCCACTGACCGATGCCGCCGACGTCGCCGCCGGACTCATCTCCGTGGGTCCCACCGACCGGGGTCTGCTGTGGCGGGCGGAGGACGAAGATATTGCCTGGGCGCGGCTGATCGACGGTGAAGGCAACCAGCTCAGCACAGTAGCTTCCGATGACCGCCGTATCCACGGCACAACGCTGACCCTCCCGGAAGAGGCAGAGTTCCTGGAGCTTGCCACCGAGCGTGCCGGAGGCTGGCGTGGGGAGTTCAACGGAGAACAGCTACGGCCGACCACGGAATCCTCCACCGGAGACGAAGAACTGCCTTGGATGCGGCGATTCCACCTGCCGCAGGGAGAACACCAGGGAACCCTCGAGGTCTCTCACCGTTCCGACTATCAGTACCCGTTGCTCACCGCGGTCGGGCTGATGTTGTTGGT
The DNA here is from genome assembly GCF_000421745.1 of Nesterenkonia alba DSM 19423. Classification (GTDB taxonomy): domain Bacteria; phylum Actinomycetota; class Actinomycetes; order Actinomycetales; family Micrococcaceae; genus Nesterenkonia; species Nesterenkonia alba. Next base: position 93,608 of record NZ_ATXP01000003.1, on the reverse strand, counting down.
GCTGATCCTCATTGCGGTGCCCCTGCCCCGCAGCTGGCGGATTTTGCCGGTGGCGACCACCGCCCAGCTCGAAGGGAGGCGATCATGAGCGCTAAGCCGGTGAAGAAGTACATTCGCCAGCAGCGTCGTGCTGCCAAACGTGCCGCCCGCCAAGAGCGTAGGGCTGCCCGCCAGCAGGAGCGGTCCCGCCAGACAGCAGCACCGCAGCACACCGTGGACACTGAGCTCACCGGATCCTCCCAGACAGCCACCCGCCCCAGTGCTCACCCTGTGCAGAGGTCGCAGACGGGGAGGGCTCACGCCTCAGCAGGCACGCCACGGCTGCGGCTGGCCACAGTAGTCGCTGGGGCTGCGCTGCTCCTCAGTGGCGGTGTTTCCGCTGTGCTGGCTCCCGCTCCCCACCAGGAGCCAGCCGGAACAGTACTGCCTGCGTACACCGCCGCCGGGACGGTGCATTTGCCCGCCCTCTGCCGAGAAGCAGAGGTGGACGAAGACGCCGGTCTGATAAGTCCACGCTGCCAGATTCCGCAGCGCCGTCACGTCTTCCTCGGGCCGGAAACAGGAACCGGTTCGGTCTCTGAGATCATCCTCACCAACCCCTATGACCGCCAAGCCGCAGTGGAGGTCACCACCTTTGACACCGACGGGGAGCGAGGAGCTCTGGGTGCGACGACCGTGCTGGTACCCGCCGAGTCCTCTGAGACCATCAACCTCGCCGGCTTAGCACCCGAACAGACCCCGCTGGCGGTGGAGGTCACTGCCTCATCTGCCCCCGTTCTCGCCTATCTGGAGACCTCCCGGGCCTCCGGCAGTACGCCACTGGGGGCGGAACTGCTGCCCGCGCAGTCAGCGGTCAGCACCGAACACGTGATGCCTGCAGTTCCCATCCCCGGTGAGGACGCCGAGACCACCGCAGCGGCCGAACTGTGGCTCTACGTCCCCGGTACGGCCGAAGCGACGGTGGAGCTGCAGGCCTTTAACACCGAAGGTCAACAGCCGCTATCCACCCCGGGGGTTTTCCAGGCCCCCGCCGGAGAGGTCTTCGTAGTGGATCTGGAGGGTCTGCCCGAGGCGGGAGTTTACGACGTCGTTGTCCACACAGATGTGCCCACCTACGCGGCAGTTCGCAGCCCCGGAGATGGCACTGAGGTGGAGGTGGAACTCGAGCCGGAGGTCGATCCGATCACCGGTGAAGAGCTCGAACCGCAGACCGAGCAAGGACCGCCCGAGGCGGATTTCTCCTTCAGTGTGGCTCGTCAGCCCCTCGCCGAGGAGATGGTGGCAACAGTGCCGGAGCAGGCCGAGGAGGCCCAGCTGCGGCTGATGCCGACCGGGCAGGGAACCGCTCGACTGAGCTATCACCTGCTCGACGCTGACGGTACGCCACAGGAGTCCGAAGAGGTCGAGGTGCCGCCGGGATCCGGGGCGAGCGTGGAGCTGGGGGACGCATCCGGCGTCGTCGTCGAAGAGGTCTCCGGTACCGTGCACGCCGCGGTGTTGAGTCGGGATGAGGCCGGACGGTTCAGCATCGCAGACTTCACCCCCGCCGAACCCGCGGCTGAGCGTGTCCCCGTGATCCTGCAGCCGGCACCCGGTAGGGTCGGCTGACGTGGATTCCAAGCGCCGATGCACCAAGAGCGGCTGCGGCCAGCCCGCCGTGGCGACCCTGACGTACTCGTATCAGGATCAGAACGTCGTCGTCGGGCCCATCAGCATCTACGCTGAACCGCACACCTACGACCTGTGCGCCGGGCACGCCGACCGCGTCAACCCCCCGCGCGGCTGGGACGTGCTGCGCCTGGACTACGGGCAGCCGGTCGGCGACGACGACGGCGACCTGCTCGCCGTGGCTGACGCCGTACGCGAACCAGCGCCGGCCAGTTCAGCCCCCACAGTGCGGGCTCGGCAGGCCCCCGCCCCGCTGACCGCCCCGGAGGGTGAGGCTCCGGTCTCCCGTGGGCACCTGCGACTGGTCCGCGACTGACCCCGCGCCGCGATACCCTGTACACCTATGTCCAGCACACCCGCGGTCGATCCGGCCATCCTGACGATCCTGCGCTGCCCCACCACCGGCAGCCCCCTACGGCAGGAGGGTGACGACCTCGTCGCCACCGAAGACCCCGCCCTGCGTTACCCCATTGACCGCGGCGTACCCCGCCTGCTTCCCGAGGACACCTCCGCATGAGTTTCGATTTCCGCATCGCTGATATCTCCCTGCACGAGATCGGCCGCCACCAGATCCGGCTGGCCGAGCACGAGATGCCCGGGCTCATGGCCCTGCGTGAAGAATATGGCCAGGCCCAGCCGCTGGCCGGGGCCCGCATCGCCGGTTCCTTGCACATGACTGTGCAGACCGCAGTACTCATCGAAACCCTCGTCGCTCTCGGAGCTGAGGTGCGCTGGGCCTCCTGCAATATCTTCTCCACCCAGGATGAAGCCGCTGCCGCGGTGGTCGTCGGCCCACAGGGCACGCCCGAGAACCCCCAGGGCGTACCGGTCTTCGCCTGGAAGAACGAGACCTTGGAGGAGTACTGGTGGACCGCCGCGCAGATCTTCGCCTGGCCCGGGGCGGACCAGGACCCCACCCTGGGAGCCAATATGATCCTCGACGACGGTGGAGACGCCACTCTGCTGGTCCACAAGGGGGCCGAATTCGAAGCCGCTGGCGCTGTACCCGTGGCCGAGGAGGAAGACCCTGAGGAGTACCGGATCATCCTGGCTACCCTGCAGGATTCCCTGGCGCAGGACCCTCAACGGTTCACCCGCATCGCCCAGAACCTGCGCGGGGTGACCGAAGAGACCACAACCGGGGTCAACCGGCTCTACCAGCTGGCCGCCCAGGACCGGCTGCTGTTCCCGGCGATCAACGTTAACGACGCGGTCACCAAGTCAAAGTTCGATAACCGCTACGGCATCCGGCACTCCCTGCCCGATGGCATTATGCGCGCCACGGATGTCCTCATCGGAGGCAAAGTCGCGGTGGTCTGTGGTTACGGGGACGTCGGTAAGGGTGCTGCTGAAGCGCTCCGCGGCCAGGGCGCCCGGGTGATCGTCACCGAGATCGACCCCATTAACGCCTTGCAGGCCGCCATGGACGGCTACCAGGTGAGCACCCTTGAGGACGTCGTGGCCACCGGGGACATCTTCATCACCACCACCGGGGGCAAAGACATCATCACCGCCGGGCATATGCAGCAGATGAAGGACAAAGCCATCGTCGGCAATGTCGGCCACTTTGATAACGAGATCGACATGGCTGGCCTCGCCCGGATCCCGGGGGTCCGCAAAGTGCAGATCAAGCCCCAGGTCCACGAATGGGTGTTCGACGAGACCACCGGCCGCTCCATCATCGTGCTCTCTGAAGGCCGTCTGCTCAACCTCGGCAACGCCACCGGGCACCCCAGCTTCGTGATGAGCTCCAGTTTCACCAACCAGGTGATGGCCCAGATCGAACTCTTCGCGAAGTCCCATAAGGCCTACGACGGTGAGGATGCCTACACCACCGGGGTGTACACCTTGCCCAAGGTGCTCGATGAAAAAGTTGCGCGGCTCCACCTGCCCGCTTTGGGGGCCAAACTCACCGAACTGAGTAAAGAGCAGGCCGAATACCTCGGTGTCGACGTCGCCGGGCCTTACAAACCCGAGCACTATCGGTACTGAAAGCAGCACTATTCCCTGAGGGCCCTCCTGAAGGGCTTTCAGGGGTAGTGAGGCACCGAGCTGAGCCTGTCCAGTACGCGGCTCTGCCGCTGCTGCTGGGCCGCCAGTCGCTGGTATTCCCGGTTGCGCCGCTCGGCCATCACCGCTGTGAGGTACTCCAAGGAGGACGACGCCGGTGCCGGCGGGGACACATACCGGGAGACCTCTGCAGCCATGGCCTCAGCGGTCAGCTCCAGCATCCGCATATTCCGGGCCGCGCCACCGTGTTCCACGGTGCGTAGCAGGCGAGCGACCCGGGCGGCCAACTCATCGGGAATCCGGCCAATATCGGCAATCTGGGTCCACGAGGCCATCGTTGCCGGAACAGGCAGCATCATCGGTTCCACGGCGCGCTGGCGCACATGTACCGCATAGGTACCTGCGGCCACATCACCTAAGCGTTTGCTGCGCCGGCTGGCCATCGCGGAGATCAGCGGTACCAGCCCCAGGGTGAGATAGATCTCCCCGAGGCCGATGAGCCACCGAACTAAAGCGTGGCGGAAACGGATCGAGCCGCCGTCGTCGCGGACCAGCCGCAGACCGAAGATGAGCTTGCCCACCGAACGCCCCCGGGTCAGGGTCTCTACCGCAATCGGGATGGCGATCAGGCACAGCACTGCTGTGGCGGTCAGCAGTGCCGCCCAACCGGCGTCGTCGGAGATCACCCGGCTGCCTCCCACCCCGAAAGCCACCAGACACACCACAAAGAGCGCCACATAGATCACCAGGTCGATGAGTAGGGAGATGGCGCGGGTCAGCAGGGAGACCGCTGGAAGGTCAAGTGCCACCGCTTCACCGGTGAGGACAGAACGGGCCATGGCCCCCAGCGTATCGCCGGTGGGTAGGGTGGGAGGCATGGCCCTCGATGTCGACGCATTCCTGCGTGTGCACCACCGCAGCTGGGAACGGCTCGATGAGCTGGCCCGACGCCGTCACCTCACCGCTGAGGAAATCGACGAACTGCTGCTGCTCTACCGCCGGGCCTCCACTCATGTGTCAATGATCCAAGCCGCCGAACCGGCTTCCCCGGCAGCCGCTCAGCTTTCAGCGCGTATCGCTAGGGCCCGGGCCCACTTCACCGGCACCGGAGAGAACGCCTTGACCGCGGTGGCCTACTTCGTCACCCAGTCGCTGCCGGCGGCGCTGTATCGCTTGCGGTGGCTGAGCCTGGCCATCGCTGCCGCCTGGATTGCGCTGGTGGTCATCTTCGCAGTGTGGACCGCTACGCATCCGCAGCTGGATGCGATGATCCCGGCCGCGGAACGAGCCCAGCATGCTGAGGAGCTCTTCGTCGGTTACTACTACGAACACCCGCATTCGGCCTTCGCCTCCCAGGTGTGGACCAATAACTCTCTGGTCGCCGCACTCTGCGTCGGGCTGGGGATCTCCGGGGTGTGGCCGCTACTGGTTCTCACCGTCAACGCCCTGAACCTGGGCCTCAACGCGGGAATCATGTACGAGCAGCAGGCCGCAGCGGAGTTCTGGATTTACATCCTGCCCCATGGGCTCCTGGAGCTGACCGCGGTCTTCGTCGCCGCGGCGGCGGGCCTGCGGATCTTCTGGTCCTGGGTGGCCCCCGGCCGGCAACCGCGGTCGGCCTCACTGGTCCAGGAGACGTTGCGTCTCATCACCGTAGCGATCGGTCTGGCCGCAGTACTGCTCATCAGTGGGATTATCGAAGGATTCGTGACCGGCTCGGAGTTGCCGTATTGGCTGCGGATCAGCATCGGTGTGATCGCATTCGCCGCGTTTTGGGTCTATACGCTGGTACTGGGTTCCCGGGCTGTCGCAGCCGGGGTCACCGGCGGGCTGGGGCGGCAGGACTCCGGTCAGCACCAGCTGACGGCTTAAGAGGGACAGAGGGCAGAATCCCTCGACTCTCCGGGCGCGTTGCACAGTGAGGTCGGCACGGCCGCTTACTGTGGAGATATGAGTCAGAACCCTGATGCGCCGCGCGAGAAGCCCAGCGAGGACAAGGACTTCGAATCCGGGCTGGACTACGGGGCCTTCGCCTCAGAGGAGCCCGACTTTCCCGAGGACAGGCTCAGCGCCGAGGACTCCCAGCCCGGTGACCAGCCGGCCCCGGCCCAGCCCTCCTCATCGACCGGTCGGGTCACCCGCTCGTTGAGCGAGGAGCTCGCCGCGGCCCGGGGGGAGACCGCAGAGGACAAGCTCGACGCCGCCGCAGCCGCCTCAACAGGGGCTCCCGCCTCCGCTGCCGAGAAACCTGCCAGCGCAGACACCGCAGACGCAGATGCCGCGCAGAGCGCTTTGGATCGCGATGGTGACAGTACAGCGGTAGACACCGAGCAGCCCACGGCTGTGGTGCCTGGCACGGATCACCAGGATGCCGGCCAGCAGACCACCACGGCGCTGCCGCGGCACGACGACTTCCCCATTCGGGCAGCGCAGCGGGAGCAGACCCGGCCCGGTGAGATCGCTCCGGGGCAGCAGGACAGCGACGAGGACCGCCTCGCGGCTCTGCGGCAGTCCACCTCCGGTCAGGATGAGACCACATCGCCGGAGCAGGCCCCTGCACCGCAGCCGGCCAGCCGGGGGCAGGATTCCTCCTCCAATGAGGAGCTCACCGAGGCGGACATCGAAGAGGAAGTCACCAAGTCTCGCCGGGGTATCTCCCGGTTCCTGACCGTGTTGGTGGCGATCTTCACCCCGGTGCTCCTCACGGTGGCGGCTATTCGGCTCGTCGCCAGCCCGGCGTTCCTCTGGGTGACATACAACCGGCCCGGGTTCCCGCAGGATGCCGAACTCAATGAACAGGATCGGCTGCTCTACGGCTCCTACGGCACTGACTACTTGTTCAACGGTGCAGACTCCCGGTACTTGAGCCAACTGGCCCCTGGGGGAGAACCGCTGTTCACCGAAGCTGAAGTGGCTCATATGACCGATGTGAAGCTGGTGATGTGGTGGGCGATGATCATCGCCCTCGTGCTGCTGGCTCTGACGGTCTTGTTCTTCCTGCTGCTGCGGGTGTGGCGGCCCGGGGCATTCTCCCGTGGACTGTTCGCCGGAGCTTGGGCGACGATCGCTCTCTTCGCCGGTCTCGCCGTCGTCGCTGTGCTGAACTGGCAGCTGTTCTTCGACGAGTTCCACCGCCTCCTCTTCGAGGAGGGAACATGGACCTTCGACTCCGATGCCATGCTCATCCGTCTCTACCCCGAGCAGTTCTGGATCGACGCCGGTATGTGGACCGCCGGACTGGTGCTGCTGATGGTACTCATCATCCTCATCTGCACCTGGCCCACGAAGGCTCGCCGGGCCCGCCGGGCGGAACGGCTCGCCGAGGTTCACGACCGCCGGCGCGAGAAGCTCATCGAGGACCTGAAGAAGTCTGGGTACAGCTACACCCCTTAAAAGACCCGTCGGCTGAACTCCGGGGCGCCAGGGGAGTAGACTGGGCGGGCTATGCTGCGCACCGTTCTCGGCGGAAAAATTCACCGCGCCACCGTCACTCAGGCCGACCTGCACTACGTGGGATCCCTCACCGTGGATACCGATCTTCTCGAGGCCGCCGGCATGGTCGAGGGAGAGAAGGTCCAAGTGGTGGATATCACCAACGGCGCCCGGCTGGAGACGTACACCATCGCCGGTGAACGAGGATCCGGCGTCATCGGCATCAACGGGGCGGCCGCTCACCTGGTCCACCCAGGAGACCTCGTCATCATCCTCACCTACGTCATGGGCACAGATGAGGAACTCTTCGAGCACCGCCCCCGCATCGTCCACGTGGATGCCAACAATCGGGTGGTGGCCCTCGGCGCCGACCCGGCCGAGCCCGTCCCCGGGGCGACCGACCAGCTCAACCCGCGCCCGGCGTACACCTAAGGACAGAGGGGCAGACGCGCCTGGGGAATTCTACGGAGCCACACCGCGCGGGTGATGATCCCAGGAGGCCTCGGCTGGGCGTAGCGCAGTATCGGTGGAGCGTGCCGCATGCAAGGCGAGCAGGCCGGTGACCGCCGTGGGGTTGCGGATCTTTCCGGCGAGTATCAGTTGGACCGCCTGTGACAGCGAAACCCAGCGGGTGATGATCCCGGCTTCCTCGCCCTGGCGATGGTGTCGGTGCTGGGCAGGGACCTCGGACAGCCCCTCAGCCAGATAGATCCGCAGTGACTCGTCACTCATACCGGGAGTGGAATGGAAATCCACCAGGGTATGCCAGCGGCGGGCGGACAGATCCGCTTCCTCAGCGAGCTCCCGGGCCGCTGCGGCGCGCATCGACTCGGCTTCCACATCGAGGATCCCCGCCGGGATCTCCCACAGCAAGCTGCGCACCGGGTGGCGGTACTGTCTCAGCAGCAGCACCTCACCGGCGTCATTGGTAGCCACCACAGCCACCGCCGAGGGATGTTTGACATAGGCCCGGGTGACATGTGTGCCGTGAAGATCGATCCGCGCCTCGACGTGCTCGAAGAGAGGGTTCTTCGCAATACTGCGTTCCTCAAGGACCGGGTACTCTGCAGCCGAGTCAGCGATATCCATAGGATGAAGCCTATGAGTGATGCCTCTGCTGGACCAGATGTGACACCGCCGCTTGATGTTGAGCTCTCCGGGATCCCCGGTCCCGATGAAGCCGGCGACCACCCCCTCGAGGACGATCCTCGCCGGTTGTGGCGCATCACCGGTTATCCGTCACCACTGCAGCTGACCGATGTGCCGACTCGCCGCCGGATCGGGTTTAGCGGGAAGAAGAAGCGCGGTCGCAAGCTACTAGAGTCCCGGGGTGAGGTGCTGGCTCAGATGCAGGAGCTGCTCTGGGCCCACGTGGCTGCCGCGGAGGACCGCGACCGTCGGGCCGTGGATGTCGCCCTCTCGGCCCGTGCGCCGCGTCCTAGCCATCAGGAGAACACTCGCCGGCAGGAACTCTTCGGTCCCGCCGTTGAGTCCGCCCTTGAGGACCTCGAACGTGGACCCCGGGTGCTATTGATTCTCCAAGGCATGGATGCCTCCGGAAAAGGCGGGATGGTCAAGACCGTCGTGGGACATATGGATCCGCTCGGCGTCGATGTGGCAGCCTTCGGCCGGCCCACTGCCGCCGAGCAGCGAGAACACTACTTAGAGCGCATCATCCGCCGACTGCCGACCCCCGGCCACGTGGGGGTCTTCGACCGCTCCCACTACGAAGACGTGCTGGTTCCCACGATCACTGGTGCCCACAGTCTGCATCAGCTGGCCGAACGGACCGAGGCGCTGCACTTGTTCGAACGTGAGCTGGTCCGCCGGGGGTTCGTCATCCTCAAAGTCATGTTGCATATCTCCGCCGAAGAACAGCTCGACCGGCTCGTCTCCCGGTTGGATCGAGAGCATAAGCACTGGAAGTACCACCCTTCCGACGCCGATGCCCGCAGTGAGTTCAGTACCTACCAGAAGGTCTACGCTGGGCTGATCGAAGCCACCGACGCCGACTACGCCCCCTGGTTCACCATTGGTGCGGACCGCAAGTGGTACTCCCGGCTGGCGGTGCAGGAACTACTCATTGCGGCCCTGGCGGATCTGAACCTGAAATGGCCGGCCGCCAGCTACGACGTCGAGACCGAACGCCAACGCCTGCTGGCTACCTGAGCCTGCGCCACACCGGGTGACGCAACCGGTTGCCTGCGGTGAAACCGGCATGCTTAACCTCCGCGAGGAGTGTTGGCCGCACCCAGGTGACGTCGGCGGTATCGGGGTCGGGAACATCCGAAATCGGCGGGGTTTTCCGGGTCAGCTTTCTGAGGTGACGGTGCAGTTCGGTGATGTCCGCCTCGCTGAACCCTGTGCCCACCCGCCCGGCGTAGCACAGCTGACCGGCGTCGTCCTCCGTGGCCAGCAGCAGCGACCCGAACGTCGCGGACCGGCTGCCCTTGCCCTTTCGATACCCGATGATGACGACGTCGGCATGGTTGGCATGCTTGATCTTCACCCACTCTTGGCTCCGCTGGCCGGGACGGTACACACTGGTGGCGCGTTTGGCGAGGATTCCCTCGAGGTCTAGTTCCTGGCTGACCTCCATCGCCTCGCCGAAGAGATCGCCTAAATCCTCGGGGAGCTGGATGTGCGCCGTGCCAGTGAGAAGATCGGACAGCAACTCACGGCGCTGGCAGTAGGCCCAGCCTGTGACATCAGAGTGCTCTGCGGTGTGGAGCACGTCGAAGACCATGTAATGCACAGGAATGCGCGCTACGGCACGTTCAACCTGCTTCCGGCCAGTGAGCCGACCCCGCTGCTGAAGCCGGCCGAAGTCTGGGCGGCCAGCGGTGTTGAGTGCCACGACCTCCCCGTCCAGCACCGTTCCCGGGGGGACGGCCTCGGTCAATTCGCTCAGTTCAGGAAACACCGCGGTGTAGTCCTTGCCGTTGCGGCTGAGCAGCCGCACCTTCGCGGTGCTCTGCTGCCCACCGGTCACAGCGGCGATCATGCGGTACCCGTCCCATTTGCCTTCGAAAACCCAGCCGCGGTCGAAGTCCTGGCGGTGGAGGTCCTCGGCTTCGAGCAGCGTGGCCAGCATGGGTGTAGGCAGCGGATCCGGCACCTGGGCCTCATCCTCGGCGGAGCCAGCAGGCCCACGGTGGTCATGGGTGGTGTGAGCCGATGGCGTCGACGACGACGGCGCCTTTCGCCTGGCGACGGGCTGGTCTTTGGTCATCCGGATGAGCCAGTCCTGGGCGTCGTCGGGTGCTCCCTGCTGGGTGTGGACCAGGGCGTAGCGACGCGGAACACCACCCAGCCCACCGTCCGCACGTCCATGGAATACAGCGACCACTTTGCCGGGCTCCCACTTCTCGATGTCCACAGTCCCGGAGTCCCAGATCGAGACCTCACCGGCACCGTATTCACCGGCAGGGATCGTCCCTTCGAACTGTGCATACTCCACCGGGTGGTCTTCGGTCTGTACCGCCAATCGCTGCGTGCCACGCCGCAGAGGCGGACCCTTCGGTACCGCCCAGGAGACCAGCACACCGTCATGTTCTATCCGGGTGTCGTAGTGCAGCCGAGAGACGTGGTGCTCCTGGATGACGAAGATCGGATCCCCGTCGGTGGCCTGCGGAGTGTCCTCCGGAACCGGCTCTGAGGTCTTCGCCGCGTCCCGCTTGGAGCGATAGGTCGCCAAACGGTCGCCGGAGGAGGTCTCGGCAGCGGAGGCTCCGGTGATGTCCTGCATGGGGTCGATGCCCTCAGTGACTCGTTGCATCACCGCGCGGAAATCCAGGTGGTCCAGCTCAGGGTCGGTCAGCTCATCCCAACTGCGCGGTGCCGCCACCCAAGGGCCCTGTGCGGAGCCCGGCCGTCCGCGCAGCGAATAGGGGGCCACTGTGGTTTTGTTCCAGTGGTTCTGAGACCAGTCGATGAAGACCTTCCCGGCCCGACGGGACTTCTTCATCGCGCTGACCACCTCATCCGGGTGGTCCTTCTCCAGAGCCTGGGCCAGTTCCTTGGCCACAGAGGAGACCTCCTGGGAATCGGATGAACCGTCCAAAGCGGCGTAGAGATGGATGCCCTTGGACCCAGAGGTCACCGGAACGGAAGCCAACCCCATACCCTCCAACACCTGCCGGCACCAGTCGGCGACCTGCGCACATTCGAGCAGACCGACCCCTTCGCCCGGGTCGAGGTCGAGCACGAGGCGGTCCGGATGACTGCGCGGGGCGGGGGAGAGGCCCTCGGACTCCGTGGTGACCGGATCGGCGTCGAACCTCCATTGTGGGACGTGCAGTTCCAGGGCGGCGACCTGGCCGAACCAGGCCAACTCCGCAGGGGAAGTCACCACCGGGTAGACGTTGACGTGGTCGGAATGCTGTAGCGCCAGTCGTGGAACCCATTCCGGGGCGGAGTCCTCGAGGTTTTTCCGGAAGAAGGCCTCCCGCGGGGAATCCTCGGTGCCGACGCCATCGGGCCAGCGCTTCCGGGTGACCGGCCGGCCGACCATATGCGGGATCATCACATCGGCCACAGTCTGTAGATACTCCAGCACCTCGGCCTTCGTGGTGCCAGAGGCCGGGTAGAGCACCTTATCCAGGCTGGTGACCCGCAACTGGTGGCCTGCGATCTCTACGGTCTGTCTCTGTGGACTCATCGGCTGCGCCTTTCAAGAGTTCTCCCAGATCAGCATGGGAGGTTGACCTCCATGAAGGCTGACTACTGATGGCTAGCAGGGAGGAACGATGCGTGCAATCTGGTCCGGGGAGGTCAGCTTTGGGCTGGTCTCGGTGCCGGTGAAGCTGTACTCAGCGACGACCTCTCACGACGTGACTCTCCACCAGGTCCACGATGCCGACGGAGGCCGGATCCGGTACCAGCGCCGCTGCGAGGTCTGCGACGAGGTCATCGACTACAAGAACATCGATCGGGCCTACGACGACGGGGAGAAGTCGGTCATCATCACCAAGGACGAACTCTCCGAGCTACCGGCCGATGAGTCCAAGGAAATCGCCGTCGAACAGTTCGTTCCCGCCGAACAGATTGACTCGATGGTGTTGGACAAGTCTTATTACCTCCAGCCTGCCGGGAAATCCGCCAAAGCCTATGTGCTGCTGCGTCGGACCTTGCGTGATGCCGAACGGGTGGCCGTGGTCACCTTCACCCTGCGCTCGAAGACCCGACTGGGAGTCCTGCGGGTCCGCGATGACGTCATCGTGCTGCAGGGGCTGCGCTGGGCTGACGAACTGCGCGAACCTGACTTCGACATCCCCTCCTCTCGGGTCAGCGCCAAGGAACGTCAGATGGCCGAATCGTTGGTGGAGGCCTATTCCGAGGACTTTGATCCCGAACGGTTCACCGATGAGTACCAGCAGCAACTCCAGACCCTTATCGAAGAGAAACTGGAATCCGGGGAAGAGATCGACACGGAGGCCACTTTTGGCGAACCGGAGGACGAGGACGATAGTGGCGACGTCGTCGATCTGATGGAGGCGTTGAAGAAGTCCGTTGATGCTCGGCGTAAGCGCCGCGCGGCCTGAAAGACCAACGCTCAGGCTGAACCGAAGGTGCCTTCACACGTCGCAGCGGGCCGTTGAGTTTTCCACGCCGGGCGGGGTAGCTGCTGACACGCCCGAGTTGTCCACAGAGCCCATCGGGATGGCCGCGCAGGTTCCGGAGGATGGGCAGGCTGTTCTCATCGGCAGGAGAGGAGAACAGTCATGCGAGCCAAGGATCGCACCGGACTCATCGGAGAGCAGGTGGCTGCTCAGTGGCTGACCACACGGGGGCACCAGGTGCTCGCCACGCGGTGGCGCAGCCGAACCGGGGAACTCGACCTGGTCACCGAGCATCGCGGAGATCTCGTCGCCGTGGAAGTCAAGACCCGCCGAGGCATCGGTTACGGTCACCCCTTCGAAGCCGTCACCGCTGAGAAGCTGTACCGGCTGCATCGGCTTCTCAGCGAATACGCCTCGACCCACCAGTGCCAGCGGAGGCGCCGACGCGTCGACGTCGTCTCTGTTCTCCTAGATCGCGATGATGCGACGCAGGATATCGAACACTTGGAGGACGTGCGGCCATGAGCATGGGACGGGCACGCGGTGTGGCCCTGATCGGTATGCAGGGCCGGATCATCGACGTGGAAGCAGATATCGGTCAGGCGCTGCCGGCCTTCGTTCTATTGGGGCTGCCCGATGCTGCGCTGCGGGAGAGTCAGGACAGAATCCGTTCCGCGGCTAAGAACACCGGCATCGACCTGCCGGCGCGTCGGCTGACAGTCAATCTCTCACCGGCGTCTTTGCCGAAGTCCGGTTCCGGACTCGACCTGGCCATCCTAGTGGCCGCCTGGGCTGCCCAGGGGCACCTGGTCGATACCGAGCAGGTCGTTTTCCTCGCCGAACTGGGACTGGATGGTCGGCTGCGTCCGGTGCCCGGAGTACTGCCCGCTGTCGCCGCAGCTGCCGAGGCGGGCACTCAGCGGGTAGTGGTCGCCGAGGAGAACGCTGCTGAGGCGGCTCTGGTTCCCGGGGTGGAAGTGCTCAGTGCAGGCCATGCAGTGCAGGTCGCCGCCGCCTTCCGGGCTCCTGACACTCAGGCGCTGCCGGCCGAGGTGACTCCGGTGGATCGCCGCCAGGGCGGATCTGTCGTGACCGAGCAGCCCGAAGAGGCCGGTGGCGACCTGGCTGAGGTCCGGGGGCAGGCCGAGGCCCGCTGGGCTCTGGAAGTCGCCGCTGCCGGCGGACACCACATGATGCTGGTGGGGCCTCCAGGAGCTGGCAAGACGATGCTGGCCGAACGACTACCGTCCATTCTGCCCCCGTTGGACGAGGACGAATCCATGGAAGTGACCGCGATCGACTCGATCAGCTCGGGGGCGGCCAGTGTGACCCGGCTGCGCCGGCGTCGCCCCTTCGAGGCACCGCACCATAGCGCCAGTGCAGCGGCGATCCTCGGCGGCGGAGCACGGCTGGCGACCCCGGGAGCGGTGACCCGTGCTCACCACGGGGTGTTATTCCTCGACGAGGCTCCCGAGTTCGCCCGTGGAGTGCTCGATTCCCTGCGTCAGCCCTTGGAAACCGGGACCATCACCTTGCACCGCTCCGCCGGGGCAGTGAGTTACCCCGCGCAGTTCCAACTGGTGCTGGCGGCTAACCCCTGCCCCTGCGGCATGAGCAGCGTCGGCAGTGGAGCTGAGTGCACATGCTCTGTGCCTCAGCGCAGGGGGTACTTCGCCCGGTTATCGGGGCCGCTGTTGGACCGGATCGACGTGCAGGTCACAGTGGAGCGTCCCCGGTCTGCGGCGCTGGCCCGGGAGAGTACCGGCGAGTCCAGCGCGGCGGTACGGGCCCGGGTGGAGGCTGCCCGCCAAGCCCAGGCGGCGCGCCTGGCTCCACACGGCTACCGGCTCAACGCTCAGGTCCCCATGTCGGTGCTGTGCGGAGCTTTGAAACTGCCCAGCGGTGTGGTGGCGGAACTGGATGCCGCTCTCGACCGGGCGCTGATTTCCTTGCGTGGCTACGTCCGAGTGCTGCGCACCGCCTGGACGCTTGCCGACCTCTGCGGTGATGAGCACCCGACGGCGGAGCACATCGACGCCGCAATGCAACTGCGGGCGGTGGCGCGGTGACCGAGCAGGTTCGCCTGGTGCGCGCTGAACTCAGCCGTCTCATCGAGCCAGGAGATGCGCTGGGCCACTTACTCGTCGATCAACTCGGACCGGTGCAGGCCCACCAGCTCATCGTTTCCGGCTCGGCAGAGGACCAACTGAGTCATCGCATGAGCGAAGCCGCTGCCGCGGCTGGTCTGGGCCCCCGGCAACGCAACCTTGCCGCCGGACTGCAGCGGTGGCGTACCCGGCTCCACCAGGCCGCCGGAGAACGGGACTTGGAGGTCATCGAGCGTCTCGGTGGTGGTCTGCTCATCCCAGAGGACCCCGGGTGGCCCCAGGCTCTCGACGATCTCGGCCTGCAACGACCCATAGCCCTGTGGTTCCGGACAACAGAGACCGCCGCCTCACCCCAGCACATAGTTGCCAGACTGCCCGCAACGCACCGCAGTATCGCCGTCGTTGGAGCCCGTGAGATGACTGACTACGGGGGTCGGGTCACCGCTGAGCTCGGCGAAGACCTCGCCGCCCGTGGGGTGTGCATCGTCTCCGGTGGCGCCTACGGAGTTGACGGAGCTGCGCACCGTAGCGCACTACGTGCTGGTAGAGCCTGCAGTTCCACGACCGAGTCCGTTCCCACCCTGGCTGTGCTAGCCGGGGGACTGGACCGGTTCTACCCCGCCGGCCACGAGGACCTGCTGCGTCGTGTTGCCACCGAGGGTCTGCTGCTGGCGGAAATGGCCCCGGGCGCCTCCCCGAGCCGGCACCGCTTCCTCATCCGCAACCGGCTCATCGCCGCACTGACCGCGGGCACGGTGGTCGTTGAGGCGCGGTGGCGCTCGGGAGCGCTCTCCACGGCCCACCACGCACTGGCCCTGGGACGTCCACTCGGTGCTGTCCCCGGGCCAGTGACCTCGCCGAGCTCAGCGGGTTGCCACCGTCTGTTGAAGGAGACTCCCGCGCAGTTGGTCACTGACGCTGCGGATGTGATGCAGATGGTGGCCGCCGCCACGGAGCCGATGCTGCCTCTGGCCGGCGCTGATGGCACTGAGTCACCCGCTCAGAACGCCCTGGATCAGGTGAGTGAACTCGACCGGCGAATCTACGACGCTCTCCCCGCACGCCGGTTGACCACCGTAGAAAAGCTCTCCAGTGTGGCGGGACTGCCGGTGCCCCAGCTATTGGCCGGACTGACCCGCCTGCAGCGGGCCGGACTCGCCCGGCGGATCAACAGTTCTTGGGGTCGGGAACATTACAGTGCAGGGTATGGCCACATCGGAAAGTGACGAGCCGCTCATTGCCGCGTTCTGTGCATTCCTACGCCACGAGCGCGGATTGGCGCAGAACACGGTGCGCAGTTACGCCGCCGACCTGCACCAGCTGGCCGAGCACACCGGCGGCCTCGACACGCTGACGCTTCATCACCTGCGGGGCTGGCTCGCCGAACTACACCGCAGAGGACTCAGTCGCTCCACACTCAATCGCAAGACCGCTAGTGTGCGGGCCTTCACCGCCTGGGCGCAGCGACGCGGTCATCTCGACCAGGATCCTGCAGTGCGGCTGAGCTCGGCCCCCCGGGGGCAGCACCTGCCAGACGTGCTGCGGGCCGACGATATGCGCCAGCTGACCGAACAGATCGCCCACCGACGGCGGCAGGCCGAAGAACACTCCACTGAGGATCCCCGCCAGTGGGCGGTGGCTGTACGCGATGAGGCGCTCATCGAACTGCTGTATGCCACCGGGATCCGCATCTCCGAACTGACGGGATTGGATCTCGATGACATTGACGACGAACGCCAGCTCATCCGGGTCCGCGGCAAAGGCGGAAAAGAACGCACAGTTCCCTATGGGGTCCCGGCCCGGACCGCAGTGCGCAGGTGGCGGGACTCAGCCCGCCACCTGTTGTGTACAGACCGCTCCGGCCAGGCACTGTTCCTCGGAGCGCGCGGTGCCCGACTTGATGCCCGCGTGGCCCGCCGAAGCGTTGACGTCGCTTTCGAGGCCCTGGGCACCACAGCCGCCCGCGGCCCCCATGCGCTGCGGCATACCGCCGCGACCCACCTGCTTGACGGTGGGGCGGACCTGCGGGCAGTCCAAGAGTTGCTGGGACATAGCTCCCTGCAAACCACCCAGGTCTATACCCATGTTTCGGTGGAGAAACTAGCTGCTGCCTACACTCAGGCGCACCCGCGGGCTTAAAGGGCTGTTAGCATAAGGGAGAGATCCTTCATAGCGAGCTGTCTGGTCGTAGGGGAAGACGAACCAACAGCCCGTCGATGACAAGCAGTGTGGAGGATCAATATGTCTGAATACCAGGCCCGTGGCGCCGTGCATATTCACTCGGCCCCTGCAGCGCTGTGCCCGCATGTGGAATGGGCAGTGGCGTCAGTTGTCGACGCCCGCGTGGATTTCGCCTGGACTCCCCAGCCCGCCGCTCCCGGGACCTACCGGGCTGAACTCGGCTGGCGGGGCACGCCGGGACTCGGCGCTCAACTCGCGTCCACGCTGCGCTCCCTGAGCCACCTGCGTTTCGAAGTCACCGAGGAGCCCTCACCCGGCTGTGACGGCTCTCGCTGGTCCCACACCCCGGAGCTGGGAATCTTCCACGCCACGATCGACACCGCTGGCAACATCATGGTCTCCGAGGATCGCATTCGGTACGCCTACGAAACCGCAGCCGGGGACCCCTCTGTGGTGTATCAAGAGCTCTCCCTGGCGCTGGGGGAAGCCTGGGATGAAGAACTCGAAACCTTCCGCCACGCCGCTGAAGGTGCCCCGGTGCGGTGGCTCTCCCGCGCTGGCTGAGAGCCTTCGGCGCTCCCGGCGCGGCACTTGTGAGATCTCTACAAAAACCTCCCGGCGTCGTTTACAGTGAAGGGCGATGAGCACTGAGACAGCAGCCCAGGGTCAGCGGGGACTCCCCCCTGAGGTCACCGTCTCCGCCGAAGGCCTCGATGTGCTGCGCCGCAGCCTTGGTCCACTGACCACCACGGTCACCGAACACTTCGAGCAAAACCTTCCCTGGTACAGCCAGCTCACCACCGAAGAGCGCGCCTCCCTGCGCCTGATCTCCCAGCGCGGCATCGGAGGCCTCGCCCATTGGCTTGAGGATCCTGCCTCACAAAACATCCCGTTAGTCAACGAGATCCTCGGTCCAGCTCCGACGGACCTGATGCGGACGATCTCCTTGCAACGGGCCCTACAACTGATCCGCACGATCGTTGACGCCGTCGAAGAGCGTCTGCCTCCGTTGATGCCGCCTGCCGACTACCAACCGATGCTCGAGGCCGTGCTGCGCTACTCCCGCGAGGTCGCTTTCGCCATCGCCGATGTCTACGCACGCGCCGCTGAATCCCGAGGGGCCTGGGACTCCCGGCTGGAAGCACTGCTCGTCGACGCGGTGCTGCGCGGTGAACCCGCTGAGCAGATCGCCTCCCGAGCTGCCGCGGTCGGGTGGCGCTCCCCGGACAAGATCGCCGTCGTGGTCGGTGAGATCCCGGTGGCTACCGATCAGGTCGCCATGTCCCATCTGCGCCGAGCCTGCCTCCGTTTCGCCACCGACGCCGTTGCTGCAGTCCAAGGGGAAAAGCTCATCCTGCTCCTTGGCGGAGTGGAATCCCTCACCGAAGGACTAGACCGGGTCTTACCGCACTTTGGTGAGGGGCCGGTGGTCTACAGCGAACACAGCGGCACCGTCTCTGCGGCTCACCGGGCCGCCGCGGCCGCGTTCTGCGGGTACTCCGCGGCGGGGGCTTGGCCGGCCGCACCCCGGCCGGTGGCAGCTGAGGACCTGCTCCCCGAGCGAGCCCTCGCCGGAGATGAGACCGCCAAAGAAGCCCTCACCGCAGGTATCTACACCCAGTTGGCCGATGCCGGACATGGGCTGCTTGAAACAGTGGAACGCTACGCCGCCACCGGGTTCTCCTTGGAAGCAGCAGCCCGTGAGCTCTACGTCCACACCAATACCGTGCGGTACCGACTCAAACGTGTGACGGAGATCACCGGATGGGATCCCACCGACCCCCGGGACGCCTATGTCCTCCAGACGGCTTTGGTCCTGGGAAGGTTGTAGGCTTCCTACAACTGCCGTCGAAGTCTCCGAGTGGAAAGGTAGAGCTGTGCTAGCGATCGTATGCCCCGGCCAAGGGGCCCAGAAGCCCGGCCTGCTCACCGACTGGATCACCGACGACGACGCCGCCCGTCGCCTTGAAAAGTATTCCGCCTGGGCAGGCACTGATCTGCGGACCCACGGCACGACATCGGATGAGGAGACCATCCGTGACACGGCCGTCGCTCAGCCACTCATCACTGCGGCGACACTACTGTCCGCACAGGCCCTGGGGTTGACCCCTGAACGGCTCGCCTCCTTTGGTGACCAGGTGGTCCTCGCTGGCCACTCCGTGGGCGAGATCCCCGCAGCCACCCTGGCCGGTTCACTCACCGAAGAGCAGGCACTACGGCTCATTGCTGTGCGCGCCACAGCCATGGCAGAGGCCTCGGCCGCTGCCGAGACCGGGATGGCCGCAGTGCTGGGCGGAGTGGAGGAACAGGTCCGTGAAGCCATCAGCACCGCCGGGCTGACCGCGGCCAATATCAATGGTCCCGGGCAGATTGTAGCTGCCGGCGTGCAGGAGAAAATCACCGCCCTGGCAGAGAATCCGCCCGCCCGAGCCCGAGTGATCCCGCTGAAGGTGGCCGGAGCCTTCCACACTGAGTACATGGACTCCGCTCGAACGGCTCTTCACCAGGCAGTCAGCGACTGGACTGCCGCTGACGCCGTCGTCGACCTGCTCTCCAACCGGGACGGGGAACACGTCACCGCTGGTGCAGAGATCCTCAGTCGCCTGGTGGACCAAGTCACCAGACCGGTGCGCTGGGATCTGGTGCAGAAGTCCCTGCAGGCCCGCGGGGTGACCGGCGTACTGGAACTGCTACCCGGTGGAACCCTGACCGGCCTGGCGAAGCGCGGGCTGAAAGGCACGGCTACTGTGGCTGTGACCTCCCCGGAAGACCTCGATGCTGCGGCGGAGTTCGTCGCTGAGCACACTGCCTAAACCGTTGAGAAAGGCCACACCCGCTGTGAGCGCACCCGAACACCCCGCCTTGGCCCAGCCGGCCATCGTGCCCGGCACCGCTGTCCTGGGTCTGGGGGTTCACCGTCCCGATGTCATCGTGGACAACGACCAGATCTGCCAGTGGATCGACTCCTCCGACGAGTGGATCCGTAAGCGCACCGGCATCGTCACCCGGCATCGGGCCCGCCCGGAGGTCTCCGTGGTGGATATGGCCGAAGCAGCCGGGCGTGAGGCCCTCGCCGACGCCGGAATCGAGGCCTCCCAGTTAGGGGCGGTGCTTGTCTCCACGGTGACCCACCCCTACCAGACCCCCTCCGCGGCCGCTGCGGTCACCGACCGGCTCGGCGCCTCACCGGCACCGGCCTTTGACATGTCAGCTGCCTGCGCCGGGTACTGCTACGGCATCGCTCAGGCGGACGCTCTGGTGCGCTCCGGGCTGGCTGAATATGTGCTGGTCATCGGAGTGGAGAAACTCTCGGACTTCATTGACAACCATGAGCGTTCAATGAGTTTCCTGCTGGGAGACGGGGCAGGCGCCGTCGTCGTCGGTCCCACTGAAACACCGGGGATTTCGCCCTCGATCCTGGGATCCAACGGCCAGAAGTGGGACGCCGTCTCGATGAACCAGTCCCTGCTGCCGTTGCGTGATGCCCTCGAACATGCCCGCCGCAGTGGCGATGTGGCCGCCTTACTCGACGCCGAAGCCACCCTGTGGCCCACGCTGCGCCAGGATGGGCAGACCGTCTTCCGCTGGGCGGTCTGGGAGATGGCCAAAGTCGCCCAGGAGGCCATTGAGGCCGCAGGCATCACCGCCGAGGACCTCACCGCCTTCGTCCCGCATCAGGCCAATATCCGGATCATCGACGAACTGGCCAAGCAGCTGAAGCTGCCCGAGCATGTGCTCATCGGCCGGGACATCGTCGAGGCCGGAAACACCTCAGCGGCGTCCATCCCCCTAGCCCTGCACCGACTACGAGCCGAACACCCGGAGATCTCCGGCGGGTTGGCCCTGCAGATCGGCTTCGGAGCCGGCCTCGTATACGGTGCTCAGGTAATCCGCATACCGTAGACCTGTATGTATCCACTCACTGCACTACCTATGAAAGGAGCCCACTGTGGCTGATAAGAACGAGATCCTCGCCGGCCTGGCCGAAATCGTCGAAGAGGAGACCGGCCTGGAAGCCGACGAGGTCCAGCTGGAGAAATCCTTCACCGAGGACCTCGACATCGACTCCATCTCGATGATGACCATCGTGGTCAACGCCGAGGAAAAGTTCGACGTCAAGATCCCCGACGAAGAGGTCAAGAACCTCTCCACCGTGGGTGACGCCGTCAACTACATCGCGAACGCTCAGGGCTGAGGCCCCGCGGATTCGCTGACATTGCAGTGCCCGTGCGGGGGCTCCGGCCCCCGCACCCCAGATCTCAAGCGGAGGTTCCAGCCCTATGAGTAAGCGCCTCGTCATCACCGGCCTCGGTGCCACCACTCCTATTGGCGGTGATGTGCCCACCCTGTGGACCAATGCGCTCGCTGGAACTCCAGGGGCCCGGACCCTGGAATACGACTGGGTCGAGAAATACCAGTTGCCGGTCACTTTCGCCGCGGAGGTAGCGGTGGAGCCGGCCGAGGTGCTTTCCCGGCCGGAGACCAAGCGAATGGACCGCTCGACTCAACTGGGGATGGTCGCCTCCCGGGAAGCCTGGGCCGACGCCGGATTCGGCAGCGCCAACCCCGAAGAGGGAGGCGTGGACCCGCTGCGATTCGCCGTCTCCTTCGCCACCGGCATCGGTGGGGTCTGGACCCTGTTGAATGCTTGGGACACCCTCCGCGAGAAGGGCCCCCGGCGGGTCATGCCGATGACCGTGCCCATGCTCATGCCTAATGGAGCAGCCGGAGCCATCAGCCTGGCCTTCGGAGCCCGGGCCGGGGCTCGGACCTCGGTCTCCGCCTGCGCCTCTGGAGTGGAGTCCCTCGTCCTGGCGATGGATTTATTGCGGAGCGGACAGGTCGACGTCGTACTCGCCGGAGGAACGGAAGGATCCATCCACCCGCTGCCCCTGGCGGCCTTCGGGAACATGCAGGCGCTCTCCCGTCGCAACGACGACCCCGCCGCAGCCTCCCGACCGTACGACGTCGACCGTGACGGCTTCGTCATGGGTGAGGGAGCCGGTGTCCTGGTCATCGAAACCGAAGAGCACGCCGCCGCCCGCGGAGCACGGGTCTATGCCGAACTGGCCGGCGGCGCCGTCACCGCCGATGCCCACCACATCACTGCCCCGGACCCGGAAGGCTTGGGGGCCACCCGGGCCATCAACCAGGCCCTGGCATCGGCGTCCGCCGCACCGACTGATGTCACCCACGTCAATGCACATGCGACCTCCACACCCAAGGGAGACATCCCGGAGTACACGGCGATGAAAGCAGCCTTCGGTGAGCACACCGACAGCATCTGCGTCTCGGCGACCAAATCTCAGACCGGGCATCTGCTGGGAGCCGCCGGAGCCGTGGAATCTGTGCTCACGGTGAAGGCGCTGGCTGACCGGAAAGCGCCGGTGACCATCAACCTGGACAACCAGGACCCGGAGATCCCGCTCGACGTCGTCACCGGTACTCCCCGGGAGCTGGGCGATGGTGACCAGGTCGCCATCTGCTCCAGCTTCGGGTTCGGCGGACACAACGCCGTCGCTGCCTTCCGCACGGTGTAGTCCCGCCGCGGGGGAGAGTCGCCTCGCCGTCGCGCCCACTGACCGGGCGAGCATGGTGTCGTCCCGCCGCGGGGGGAGAGTCGCCTCGCCGTCGCGCTCACCGACCGGGAGGGCATCGTGTCGTCCCCCCCCTGCGCGGGAGACTCCCCGCAGGCTCTCATCCGACCTGGCCTGGGCCGACCTGCCGTCTCCTGCGGACATGACACATCGCGGGTGCAGGATCAACTCACGACGCCGGACCGCACCTCTTAAATGTCATCTGCGCCCCATCACAGCGCGGCGATGACATTTTGCTGGTGCTCCAGAGCACTCAGGGTGGTTTCAACACCCCGAATGTGTCAGGCGTCGCCGCCCTCTTCCCCTGAGGTGCCGGCGTTGACATCGGAGAGTCGGTACTGCTCCATTGCCTGTGCGGCCTTCTTGTTCTTACCCAGCATCTGCAAGGTGCGGACCACCATCGAGTGCGCATCGATCTTGAAATGCCGCCGTGCCGCGGGGCGGGTGTCGGAGAAACCGAAGCCGTCTGCACCCAGGGTGGCGAACTCATTGGGCACGAACTGTCGGATCTGGTCGGGTACTGCGGCCAGATAGTCACTCGAGGCGATGATCGGCCCTTCAGCACCCTCCAGCTGGCGCGTCACGAACGGCACCTCCGGTTCCCGCTCGGGGTCCAGCATGGCCGCCTGCTCCACCTGCAGAGCATCGCGGCGTAGCTCGTTCCAGCTCGTCACGCTCCACACATCGGCACTGACCCCCCAGTCTTCGGCGAGCAGTTGCTGTGCCTCCAGGGCCCACGGCACCGCCACACCGGAAGCCAGCAGTTGGGCCTTGGGGCCTTCGGCGTCCGAGGATGAGAGCTTGTAGATGCCTCGGGTGATGCCTTCGACGTCGACGTTCTCCGGCTCGGCCGGTTGGGTGACCGGCTCGTTGTACACCGTGAGGTAGTACATGACGTTGTGGTCGCCGTCGTGATCCCCGTACATCTCGTAGAGGCCCTTTTCGATGATGTGGGCGATCTCGTATCCGTACGCGGGATCGAAGTGCTTCACCGCCGGGTTGGTGGAGGCCAGCAGCGGGGAATGCCCATCAGCGTGCTGCAGTCCCTCACCGGTGAGCGTGGTCCGCCCGGCGGTGGCGCCGATGATGAACCCGCGGGCCATCTGATCGGCTGCCGCCCAGAAGGAGTCCCCAGTGCGCTGGAAGCCGAACATGGAGTAGAAGATGTAAATGGGGATCATCGGCTCGCCGTGGGTGGCGTAGCTGGTGCCGGCGGCGGTGAATGCCGCGGTGGCGCCGGCCTCGTTGATCCCTGGGTGCAAGAGCTGTCCCTGCGGCGACTCCTTGTAGGAGAGCATCAGCTCCCGGTCCACGGAGATGTAGTTCTGTCCCTTGGGGTTGTAGATCTTTGCGGTGGGGAAGAAGGAATCCATCCCGAAGGTCCGGGCTTCATCCGGAACGATCGGCACAATGCGCTGGCCGATTTCCTTGTCCCGCATGAGGTCTTTCAGCAGCCGGACAAAAGCCATCGTGGTGGCTGCCTTCTGCTTCCCCGAGCCCTTCTTCGCCGCGGCATAGGCTTTTTCACCCGGCAGTTGCAGGGTGTTGCGCGGCACCCGACGCTCGGGCAGCGGACCACCGAGCTGCTTGCGACGCTCGGCCATGTACCGGATCTCTTCGGCGTCCTCACCGGGGTGGTAGTAGGGGACGTTGTAGGGATCGGCCTCGATCTGCTCGTCGCTGATCGGGATCCGCAGAGTGTCTCGGAAGCGCTTGAGGTCATCGACGGTCAGCTTCTTCATCTGGTGGGTCGCATTGCGTCCCTCGAAGCTGGGGCCCAGTCCGTAGCCTTTGACCGTCTGGGCGAGGATCACTGTGGGCTTGCCCTGGGTCTCCACTGCGGCCTGGTAGGCGGCGAAGACTTTGTGGTAGTCGTGGCCACCGCGCTTGAGATTCCAGATGTCCTCATCGGACATATCGGCGACCATTTCCTTGGTCTTCTGTGACCGGCCGAAGAAGTGTTCCCGGACGAATTCACCGGATTCGGCTTTGTAGGTCTGGTAGTCGCCGTCGAGGGTTTCGTTCATGATGCGGACGAGCTCGCCGTCGTCGTCCTTCTCCAGCAGGGAGTCCCACTCCCGACCCCAGAGAACCTTAATGACGTTCCAGCCAGCCCCGCGGAAGAACGCCTCAAGTTCCTGGACGATTTTTCCGTTGCCGCGGACCGGACCGTCGAGCCGCTGCAGGTTGCAGTTGATGACAAAGTGCAAGTTGTCCAGCTTCTCATTGGCCGCCAACTGCAGCAGACCGCGGGACTCGGGTTCATCCATCTCCCCGTCGCCGAGGAAGGCCCATACGTTCTGATCGGAGGTGTCCTTGATGCCTCGGTTGTGCAGGTAGCGGTTGAACTGCGCCTGGTAGATCGCGTTCATCGGTCCCAGGCCCATGGAGACGGTGGGGAACTGCCAGAACTCAGGCATCAGACGCGGATGCGGATAGGAGCTCAGTCCGTGGGGTGCTTTGGAGACTTCCTGGCGGAACCCGTCGAGGTGCTCCTCGGTCAGACGCCCCTCCAGGTAGGCCCGCGAATAGTTACCGGGGGAGGAGTGTCCCTGGAAGAAGACCTGGTCACCGCCGCCGGGGTGGTCCTGGCCACGGAAGAAGTGATTCAGACCCACTTCATAGAGGGTGGCTACACCGGCGTAGGAGGAAATGTGGCCCCCCACGGCGATCCCTTCCCGCTGGGCACGGTGCACCATGATCGCGGCGTTCCAACGCAGAATGCGGCGGTAGCGACGCTCCAGTTCCTCATCTCCGGGGAATTCGGGCTCCTGGTCCACAGGGATGGTGTTGACGTAGTCAGTGGTGGTGACCATCGGTACTTCGATGGACTTCGCCCCGGCCCGCTGCAGCAGGGTGCGGATGATGTATTCGGCCCGCTCAGTGCCGTGGACCTCGACGAGCTGGTCGAAGGATTCCAGCCACTCGGAGGTCTCCTCGGGGTCGATATCGGGCAACTGGTTGGTCAGCCCGCTGCGGATGTGGGAGGTCTCTTCGCCAGCGCTCATGGGTGGTGGGCACCTTTCTCGAGAGGGGGTCGGCCGTTTGCCGCCACTCTACCGCTTCGCTGTGCTGCACCTTCATTCAGTGTCGTACTTCACGCGGTGAGCCAAATCCACGTAACGTGGGAGGCGTGGCACAGTCACTGGAAAAATCAGGAAAGGACGCCCAGGCACCTGCCGGGAACGCACACGACCCCCACACCAACGTGGTGGGAGACACTGAGCTCCTCGCTGAGCTCGACCTCACGCCGGACTCGCTGGTCCAGGAGATCGGTGTCGACGACGACGTCGATGAGGACTTCCGCGATGCCCTGGAGCGGGCACTGGAGGAACCTCTCATCGACGAGGACGAACAGGAAGTCGTCGACGCGGTGTTGCTCTGGTTCCGCGAGGGCGACGACGACCTCACCGACGCCTTGGTGGATGCGCTGACCACCCTGGATGACTCCGGAGTGGTGTGGTTGCTGACTCCGCGTAAGGGCAGAGAGGGCTACATCGCTCCCGTGGAAATCCAGGATGCGGCACCGAATGCGGGGCTGCACGTGACGACCACCGCCGGGGTCAGCCCGCACTGGTCGGCCACCAGGTTGGTGCATCGGAAGACCTTCTAAAGCTGGTGAGCGGAGAACTCGATCCGGCTGGCTTTCCGGGGATGCACGGGCAACCGGCGCCGGTGGTGCACTTACGCAATCAGTACGGTGAGACTGTCGAGCTCAGCCGTCTGAGTGGGGCTCCGGTATTGGTGATGTTCTACCCCTTTGCGTTCTCCCGGGTGTGCACCTCAGAAGTGGAGGCCGTGGTCAGTGCATGGCCGCAGCTGTGTGCCATTCCGGCTGAGGTGTTGGCGGTCTCCTGCGACTCGGTCCACACGCTGCGCGCCTTCGCCGCCGAGCACGCCGTGCCTGATGGGCTGCACCTGTTGTCCGATTTCTGGCCCCACGGGGCCACCGCTCGGTCCTTCGGGGTCTTCAACACCACCACCGGGGCTCCTCTGCGGACGAGCTTCCTCCTCGATGCCGAGCACCGTATCCGACACATCATCGCCGCAGAACTCCGCCAGGCGCGCAGCCTCCCCGAGACTATCGCTCAGCTGGAACGACTGGCCGCAGAGATCACCCCTGAGATGGACGAGTTCCGCTGAGTTCACCCCTAGGGTGGTGAACTATGGAGGACACAGCATCAACGCCGGCCCTGCGTCTGAGCGGGCTGAGCAAACGATTCGGCAATCGGGTGGCTGTTGACCAGCTGTCCATGGAGATCCCGCGCGGTTCCTTTTATGGCTTTGTGGGTCCTAACGGGGCGGGGAAGACGACCACGTTATCCATGGCCACCGGGTTATTGAGGCCCGATGCCGGCCGCGCCGAGGTTGCCGGCATCGATGTGTGGCAGCAACCCACCGAGGCCAAACAGCACATGGGTGTCCTCGCTGACGGGGTCCAGTTGTTCCAGAAACTCACCGGCTACCAGTTGGTGGTCTACTCGGGCCTGCTACGGGGCATGGACCGGGATCTCGTCGAAGAGCGCACCCGTGACCTGCTGCGGGTGTTGGGATTGTCCGAGGCCGCCGGAAAACTCGTCCAGGACTACTCCGCAGGGATGACGAAGAAGGTCCACCTGGCCACGGCCATGGTGCACGCTCCGGAGTTGCTGGTTCTCGATGAACCCTTTGAAGCCGTGGACCCGGTCTCAGCCCGTACCATCCGTGGACTGCTCGATAACTACGTCGAATCCGGTGGCACAGTCATCCTCTCCTCTCACGTGATGGACCTCGTGCAGCGGATGTGTTCGCATGTGGGCATCATCGCTGCTGGCCAGCTGCTGGCCACCGGCACAGTGGATCAGGTGCGTGGGGACAGTGATCTCGAAACTCGGTTCGTGGAACTGGTGGGAGCCGAGGCCGCTGGAGAGGAATTGCAGTGGCTTCGAGTGTGACGTTCATCCGGCTGAAGCTGAAGCTGTTCGGTAATACTTTCTCCAACAGTGCCTGGATCATCGTCGGGACCATGATCGGCGGCCTCTATGGCTTCGTCGCTCTCATCTCCGCCGGGGTGGCGCAGGTGATGCAGGGTTCTGGTGGGGCCGACCCGCAGCTGCGTTTCGCCACGGCGGTGCTGCTGGGTAGCGTGATGACGTTGCTGTGGATTGTGCTCCCGGTGCTGCTGGGAGACCCGTTGATGGACCCCAAGCAGTTCATCCCCTACGGGATTCCACGGCGAGAGTTGATGCTGGGTTTGACCCTCAGCAGCGCGGTGTCCCTATTGGGAATTTTCACTGTCGTGTTCCTGGTCGGCCAAGTGCTGCTGTGGCGAGCCTCGGCGGTGACTCTGATCGTCGCGGTGCTTACGACCCCGGTCGCCTTTGTGCTGTGCGCTCTGGTCAATCAGGCGGCTTCCGCCGCGTCAGCGGCCTGGCTGTCCGGTTCCCGGTTCCGGAACCTGCTGGCGATCGTGGGGATGTGCGCTGCCTTGACCGCCTACCCGCTGATGCAGGGGGTCATCATCACCGTCGACACACTCTCCGACCTTGCCGAGGAGATTGCGGCGGTCACCGCCTTCACTCCGCTCGGAGCCGTTTACGCTCTGCCCCATGACGTTGCCGAGGGTGACTGGGGACTGGCCGCACTGAGGCTGGGCATCGTGGTCCTGACAGCAGTCGCCGCCCTCTGGGTCACCAAAATGGCCCTGATCCGGGTCACGGAGAAGCCCGCCTCTGCCTCCACGGGCTCTTCCCGCACCAGGCAAGCCCGTCTCGGGCTGCTGGGCCGTTTCCCGGGATCACCGGTGGGGGCAGTGGCTGCACGCCAGCTGATCTACTGGATCCGGGACGCCCGCTACGGGGGAGCCCTGGCACTGATCCCGGCGATGATCGTTCTGGCACTGTTCATGTCCTGGCAGACTCAGATGGACTGGTTGCTCTACATCATCGGGCCACTGGTTGCCTGGATGATCAGTTACCAGGCCTCGGCCGATATTTCCTATGACCACACCGCCTTCGCTCTGCATGTCACCAGCGGCCTCAGCGGTCAGGCGGATCGCCTCGGCCGAGCTGTGGCGGTATGCGTGATCGGTGTTCCCGCGGTGTTGCTCGCCGCAGGGATCCCTATGGTTTTCATCGGCACCGCCACCCAGGCGCTGGTAATGATCGTGCTCAGCCTCAGTATCTTCTTCTCCGTGCTGGGTCTGGCCGTGGTGTTCTCTGCCAAGACCGTCTACCCGGTGCCGAAACCGGGGGAGTCGCCCTTCAAACAGCCTCAGGGGGCTGCCGGGCGGGTCTTTGTGATCCAGACCGTCACTATGCTCTTCTCCGCGGTGGTGATGATCCCAGATATCGTCTTGCTGCTGACCTGGTTCTTCACCGACTCCTCGGTGTGGCTGGGGGTCTACACCGTGGTGGCACTGACGAAGGCAGCGGCCCTCTTCGCCGCCGGGATCCGGATCGGAGCCCGGGTCTACGACGCTGAAGCCCCGGAGATCTACCAGAGGGTGCGCGCACACTGAGGCGGAAGCCGGTGTGGACACGCATACGCGCGTTCTTTTACGGGTCGCTGATGTCCTGCTCGACCTCGGTGCACTCCCGGGTCTGCTCCACCTGGCCCACGGCGGAGGCGAGTTCGAGCATGACCGTCGACGACGGCGTCTGCGCCACATCGAGGACGACCTCCACTGCGGGTTCTCGCCCATAGCTGACCAACTGCCAGATGTCTGTGTCGGCGTCGTCGTCTTCCAGCTCGATGGTCATCCAGTCGATCTCCCCGGCGGAGACGCATAGCTCGGGGCTGGGGCCAGGTGGTTCCACCCCGCAGCGCAGCACCACTTCGGCCGGGTCACCCCACACACTGGTGGCTTGAGAATCGGTGGGCCGCTGAGAGTGTCCGGCGATTTCCTCGGGCAGATACAGCATCACCTCGGCGCAATCCGGATGAGCTGCCTCGGGTGCCGGTTCCACAGAGGCCGTCGAGGTGCACCCGGTGAGCAACACCGCCGCGGAGAGAACCCCCAGCGGGACGGTACGCACGGCAGGGGGTCGGAAAACAGCGGAAACAGCGGGCATGTGCTCTATTCTGGGCTACTACAGCCTTTCTGCGCCATCGGCGCCCAGTCCAAGGAGAACCACGATGACGGCAGCGCCCCCTCGTCATACCGCCCCCGGATCGCCCCCCGGAGGTGACGGGCCCGTCTACCTCTACGACAGCGACGACGACCGCCCCCGCCGCAAACGCCGCGGGCTGGCAGTGCTCGGGCTCTTCGCCACCCTGGTCATGGTCGCGCTATTGGGCGCTGGCGCCTACCTGTTCTCCCTGGCCCGGGCCTATGACGGCAATGTCCGGCACTTCCCCGAATCGGCTGACGGTACCGACACGGTGCGCCCCCCTGAAGAGGACCGCCCCGCCCCGCTGGATGACGGGTCGATGAACATCCTGCTGTTGGGCTCCGATGCCGAAGGCGGATCCGGGGAAGATGAAGACTTGCCCCGGGTCCCCGGTGGCTCCCGCAGTGACACGATGATGCTGATCCATTTACCGGCTGACCGCGAATCCATCCAGGTCATCTCCATCCCACGTGACCTCTGGGTTGAGCTGCCGTATGACTACGGCTGGCACAAGGTCAATGCCGGCCTGGCTCTCGGTGGGGGAGAAGGCCCCTGGTTGACCTGGGCCACAGTGGAGCAGATGTTTGATGTGCGCATCGACCACATCGCCGCTGTCGACATGCTCGGTTTCACCGGACTGGTCGACGCGATGGACGGCGTGACGGTCAATTCCACGTACTCGGAGCCGTTCACCACCGGCGAGGGGTACACCTTCCAGCCCGGCCAACAGCACATGAACTCCGATGAGGCGCTGAGCTTTGTCCGGCACCGTTCCAGCTTCCCCGATGGGGACCTGCAGCGTATCCGCAATCAGCAGTCCTTCATCCGTGGGGTTATCAGTGAAGCGGCCAGCCCCTCCACGCTGTCCAATCCCGTGCGCCTGCACGAGATGGTCTCCACCTTCTCTGAGCACCTCATCACCGATGAGGAGCTCGACTCCACCACAGCGGCCTCGATCGCTTTCAGCTACCGTAACGCGGCCGATAACATCCAGTTCGCCACCCTGCCCACGGCCGGCTCCGGCTATTCCGACGATGGGCAATGGATCTGGCACCAGGACCCCCAGGCGATGGAGGAGATCTCCCAAGCAATCAAGGACGGCACCCTGGACGAGTACCTCAGCAGGTAACCTCGTCGGCTGTGGGAGAACACCGAGGCACACAGCAGGACCGAGCACCGGCGCTGCGCCGGTGGTTCGCCCTGGCCGAAGAGACCCTCAGCGAGCATCGCCAAAGGCTGAACCGGATCAACGTCTTCCCCATCGCTGACTCCGACACCGGAACAAATATGCTCACCACGGTGCGGGCCTGCCGCGCAGCGATTCAGGAGCACCCCACAGAGGACCTCGGCGAACTGCTCGGCCGGGCAGGCTCCGCGGCGATGAGCACCGCCCAGGGCAACTCCGGCACG
The DNA here is from genome assembly GCF_000421745.1 of Nesterenkonia alba DSM 19423. Lineage (GTDB taxonomy): Bacteria > Actinomycetota > Actinomycetes > Actinomycetales > Micrococcaceae > Nesterenkonia > Nesterenkonia alba. Next base: position 62,550 of record NZ_ATXP01000003.1, on the reverse strand, counting down.
CTGCTGGCGGTGATGATCTGTGGACTGGCCGAACCGCTGCGAGGCAGCACCAGGCTGAGCCTCACGGGTCTGAGCCGAGCTCTGGATCGCGGAAGCCTGCGCACCTGGGCGGCACTGTCCGACCCCGTGGACGGCACCATGCTCTCAGTGCTCGACGCTGCCCGTGACCGGGCCAAGGAGCTCAGCCTCAGCGCGGAGAATCCCGAGGCACCGCAGGCCCTCTACGAAGCCATGGTGCCCATGCTTCAGGCGGCGCATACCGCACTGAGCCGTACCGAACATCAGCTTCCGCCGCTGACTGAGGCTGAAGTCGTCGACGCCGGCGGCCTCGGACTGCTGATGGTGCTGGCCGCGCTCGCCGAGGCCATCACCGGCACCAGGAGTGACCCAGCATTGTGGGAGGACCTCTCCGGGTGGCAGGCCCCCGCAACGGAGCGAAGCCCTCATCACCGTGACTCAGCCCAGCACGGTGAGCCCGGGGGTGAGATTCAGGGGGTGGAGCTGATGTGCACGGCCGCCCTGGATCCCCTGGGTGCGGCCTCGGTCCGGCAACGCCTCACCGAACTCGGCGAGGCGGTCATCATTACCCCCATCGACACTGACTCCGACGAACGCGGCACCTACCGCTGGCGGATCCACGTGCATACCGACGACGTCGTCGGCGCCCTCAGTGCCGTCGGCGCGGCCGGTGAGATCCTCGAGTCATCCAGTACGCCGCTGAGGTGACATCGCTGCCATGACCACTGCCCTGAAGGACCAGACCATTGGGCCCGAGACGCCGCTGACCAGGGTCCTGGATTCCAAAGACGCCAAGAAGCTCACCCGCGAACTGGGGTACACCACGGTTGGCGAACTCCTGGGCCGGCATCCGCGCAAATACGCCGACCTCTATGAGCCGTCCTCCCTTGATGCACTCATTCCGGGGGAGTACGCCACCTTCACCGCCGAAGTGGAACACGTGCACCGTCGCAGCATGCAGCGACGTAAAGGTTTCCTGGTCGAAGTCACCGTCGCCGACGTCGTCGGACGCACCCTGACCATGGCGTTCTTCATGGGGTACCAGGCGGAAAAAGCGCTCCGGGCTGGCACACTCGCTTGGTTCCACGGACAGGTCACCACGTACCGCGACCAGCTGACACTGAACAACCCCGACTTCGCGGTCATCCGACAGGCCGACGGGACCCCGGGCGAGGGAGAAGACCTTCTCTGGCTGGAACAGCTCGATACCGACGCCCCCATCCCCATCTACCCGGCGCGGAAATCCTTACCCAGTTGGACCCTGCTGCGCTGTGTGCGTCGGGTGCTCGCCGCCGCTGACGAAGAGCACTGGCCCGACCCGGTACCGGCCGAGGTGCGTGCAGCAGAAGACCTCCCTTCCGAGCTCGAAGCCCACCGACTCATCCATACCCCCGGCCATCTGCGTGATCCTGAGCGGGGGTTGCGACGGCTGCGGTTTACCGAAGCCTTCCTGCTGCAGGGGGTGCGTGAAGACCAGGCCCGCGAGTTGAGCCTCGCAGTGGCCAGCCCCGCACCACCGGTGGAGGACGGGTTGCTGGCGGCCTTCGATGAGCAGCTTGAATTCGAGCTCACTGAGGGTCAACGGCACTGTGGTGAGCTCATCGCCGGCGACCTGGCCGCAGCCGCCCCGATGAACCGGCTGCTACAAGGTGAAGTCGGTTCCGGCAAGACCCTCGTCGCGCTGCGTGCCATGCTGCAGGTCGTCGACGCCGGTGGGCAAGCGGCCTTCATCGCCCCCACCGAAGTGCTCGCCTTGCAGCACGCGCGCTCCATCCACGCGGCCGTGGGTGAGTTGCCCGTTGGTATCACTGTGCTGACCGGCTCGATGAGCACCTCCGAGCGGAAGAAAGCACTGTTGGATATCGCCTCCGGTGCCGCGGGGATCGTCATTGGCACCCACGCAGTGCTCAGCGAGAAGGTCAGCTTCGCGGCCCTGGGACTGGTGGTCATCGACGAACAGCACCGCTTCGGTGTGGAACAGCGCAATGCCCTGCGCGAACGCTACACCCCCACCCCGCATATGCTCGTGATGTCGGCAACCCCCATTCCACGTTCGGTGGCGGTGACCGTCTTCGGAGACCTCGAGCTCACCGTGCTTGACGGCCTGCCCGCCGGCCGCAGCCCCATCGCCACCCATGTGGTCCCGATGATCCGCGGACCCGAATGGATCAACCGGGTGTGGGCACGTGTGGCCGAGACAGTCGCCGCCGGGCACCAGGTCTACATCGTGTGCCCGAAGATCTCCCAGACTGAACAGGATGCCGAGACGCTCAACCGTCAACTGCTCACCCGGTTCGGGCTCGAACAGGGTGCTGCTGCGGTCGAACTGACCTACACCGACGCCGCCGGAATCCAGCGCACCCGGCACTTCACCCGTCAAGCAGCTCTGGCCCATATCGCCCAGGATGCCTCTGTTGAAGGCATGGAGGAACGCCTACGGGCCATGCCGCAGCTGGCCGGGGTCCGCCTCGAGGTGGCTCACGGGCAGATGCCCGCTGCGGAGACCGCTGAGCGGATGCGTGCCTTCGAACGCGGTGAGATCGATGTGCTGCTGGCCACCACAGTGGTCGAAGTCGGCGTCGATGTTCCCAACGCGACCATGATGGTCATCCTCGACGCCGACTCCTTCGGTATCTCCACACTGCACCAGTTGCGTGGACGCATCGGCCGCGGCCGTACCGAGGGGAATCTGTGCCTGCTGGTCACCCGGTTGCCCGAGGACCACCCCTCGATGGAGCGGTTACACGAGGTCGCCTCCACCGGCGATGGCATGGCCTTAGCCCGATTAGACCTGCGGCGCCGGCGCGAGGGTGATGTGCTCGGTGCCACCCAGACTGGACGCAGCCAGCGGTTGAAGCTGCTACGCCTCGTCGACGACGAGGACCTCATTCGCAGTGCCGAAAAGCACATCACCGCGCTGACCACCCGGGACCCCACGTGGGAAACTGCCAAAGAGCTGCGCCGACGGGTCACCCAGTGGCGGGCCGACTCCGAGGTCAGAACCAGCTGAGAGGAGCACACGATGGCGCGGATTATCGCCGGCACCCATAAAGGCCGTCGCTTGACGCCGGTGAGCGGGGAGGGGACCCGGCCCACCTCCGATCGGGTCAAGGAATCGCTGTTCTCTCGGCTTGAGGGGCTCAACGCTCTTGATGACGCCGTCGTCGTCGACCTCTATGCCGGCTCCGGGGCACTGGGCTTCGAGGCGCTCTCCCGTGGAGCACGCAGCCTGGAAGCAGTGGACCGGGCCGAAGCCGCCTACCGGGCGCTTCGGCGCAACGCCGCACTCTTCGAGGAGCACCAGGTAAGCGTGACCAAAGGACCAGCGCTCGCTACGCTGCGTCAGCGTCAGGGGGAACCCATCGAACTGCTGTTCCTTGATCCGCCTTACACCCTGGAGGAGACCGCACTGGCTGAAGTACTCGCCGCCGCGGCGGAGCAACTGCACCAGGCGGCCACTGTGGTCGTCGAACGCTCCTCGCGTAGCCCCGAACCCACCTGGCCCCCGAGTATGCGCCCCTTTCACCACAAGACCTACGGCACCACAGCGGTGTGGTTAGCCGAACCGCGATGAAGCGGCCATGGACTCTCCTTTAGACTCAGCAGGGCAGGCCGCCACCCTTCGACCTTCCCAGGAGACTGTTTGAAGATCGTCTACATTCACCAGCACTTCAACTTCCCCTGGGAACCGGGCTGGCAGCGGCCCTGGCAGTTCGCTCGGCGGCTGGTCCGCGCCGGTCACGAGGTCACCGTCATCTGCGGCGGACGGGACCATAAGCTCACCGAGCTCGAAGGGGTCACCGTTCACCGTTTGGCCGTGCCCTATGAGAACGCCATGGTCTTCCAACAGCGGGTGCGTTCTTTCGTCTCCTTCATGGCTCGTGCTTGCTGGTATGCGGCGAAAGTCGACGCCGACGTCGTCTTCGCCTCCTCCACGCCGCTGACAACCGCGGTGCCGGGCATTATCGCCTCCCGGTTGCGCCGTGCTCCCTTCGTCTTCGAAGTGCGGGACCTCTGGCCTGAGGCCCCGGTGGCGCTGGGGTTTGTGAAGAACCCCGTAACCATCGCCGCCGCCCGCGGTCTGGAGAAGCTCTCCTACCGGGCTGCTGAGCATGTCATCGCGCTCTCCCCGGGGATGGAGGAGGGGGTTAAACGGGTCTGGCCGGCGGCACGCACCACCGTGGTGCCTAACGCCTCCGATGTGGAGAACTTCGCCGAAGGTCGCCGGAATCGCCAGGCCATCCGTGCCGAACTGGGATGGGCCGACGACGACGTCGTGCTCTTCTATGCTGGCAGCTTCGGAGTGACCTATGACATCCCCTGGTTGGTCCGCCTGGCGGGGGAGCTGGCTCGCCGTGACTCACGTTTCCGTGTGGTCGCCTACGGAGAAGGAGCGGCCACCGGACAGGCTCGGGATATCGCCCGACAGTACGGGCTCTCCCCGTTGGACGTGCTGCCAGGGAAGATCCCGCGCACCGAGATCGAACGGATGCTGCCGGCGGCTGACTTCGCTGTCTCCACACTGGTGGACAACCCCGCCTTGGAGATCAACTCGCTGAACAAAGTCTTCGACGCTCTAGCAGCCGCCCGACCGGTGTTGTTCAATCACACCGGATGGCTGCCCCAGGTGCTCGCTGAGGCTGGAGCCGGCTGGCAGCTGCCGCGGGATCCAGCTGCCGCCGCCGATCAACTCACCGCTGAGCTGGCCACCGGGGAGATCGACCCCGCAACCGGCTCCGAGGCAGCCTTAACACTGGCGCGTGAACAGTTCGACCGGGACCTGCTGTTCCGCCGCTTTTTAGGCGTGATCGAGCAGGCCGCAGAGGGGCGAGCGAAGGCGGGCTCCCGCAGACGAGACGAGATCGACTGAAACAATCGGATAAGTTGGGGATATGTACAGCGCGGTCTGCCCCGGGTCCTTCGACCCCCTGCACAACGGTCACGTGGAAGTCATCGCCCGCGCGGCGAACCTCTTTGACGAAGTGATCGTCGCGGTGGCCTCGAACTCATCAAAAAACCCCCTGTTCGACCAGGAGACCCGGGTCGCCATGGCCGCTGAGACCTTCAGTTATCTGCGTGGAGTCACCGTGCGTGCTCTGCCCCAGGGGCGGCTGCTCACCGAGTTCTGCAAAGAGGTCGGAGCCACGGCGGTGGTCAAGGGGTTGCGCGGGCCCCAGGACTTCTCCTATGAGACATCCATGGCCACGATGAACCGACACCTCACCGGGTTGGAGACCATTTTCCTGGCCGCCGATGGCAGGCACTCCCACCTGTCCTCCACCCTGGTCAAAGAGGTGCACAGCCTCGGTGGGGCGGTCTCCGAATTCGTCCCCCGAGCCGTTCACAAGCGTCTTTCTGAACAGCACTGACGCGCACATGAGGGGCCGAGGACCGGGTAAGGTGACAAATATGAGCAACCCTGGTTCCATTCGCAAAGCCGTGATCCCCGCCGCCGGGCTGGGCACGCGCTTCCTTCCCGCCACCAAGGCGATGCCCAAAGAGATGCTCCCGGTGGTCGACGAACCCGCCATCCAATACGTGGTGGCTGAGGCCTCGGCTTCCGGGCTTGACGACATCCTGATGATTACCGGTCAGAACAAGCGGTCCATGGAGGATCACTTTGACCGCGCCCCGCAGCTGGAGGCCACTCTGCGGGATAAAGGAGACACCAAAAAGCTCGAGGCCGTGCAGTACGCCACCGGACTGGGAGACATCCACTACGTTCGGCAGGGGCAAGCGCTGGGGCTGGGTCACGCGGTGCTCTGCGGGAAGCAGCACGTCGGCTACGAGCCCTTCGCCGTGCTGCTCGGTGACGACCTCATCGACGCCCGGGACGAACTGCTCACCGTCATGATGGAGACCCAGCAGAAACTCGGCGGCTCGGTCATCGCTGTGATGGAGGTCCCCGAAGATCAGGTCTCCGCCTACGGTGTGGTCGACGCCGGCGGTCATGACAAACAGCCCGGTGCCGATGTGGTGCCCGTTCACCGGCTGGTGGAAAAACCCCCGGCGGAGGAGGCGCCGTCGAACCTAGCGATTATTGGCCGCTACGTGTTGCACCCGGCGATCTTCGATGAACTAGAACGCACCCCTCCGGGCAAAGGCGGGGAGATCCAGCTCACCGACGCCTTGCAAGCCATGGCGGCCAAACCCGCTGAGGAGGGCGGGGGCGTCCACGCAGTGATTTTCCGCGGTCGGCGCTATGACACCGGAGATAAACTCAGCTACATCAAGGCGGTGGTGACTCTCGCCGTCGACCGTGAGGACCTCGGGCCGGATCTGCGGGAGTGGCTCAAGGAGTTCACGGCGTCCCTGTAATGCTGTAGACTGGCACGCTGTGAAACATCCACAGCAGACCAGTGGGCTGCGCGTGGACGTCAAGGAGCTCCAGGGCAGCCCCGGGTCGAGCGAGACGCTTGATCGGACCGTCGGAACTCCGGCAGATTTCGCGACCGTACTGATCGGCATCGCCGAGCACAGTGACCTCACGCTGGCCCTCCGGCTGGATTCTGTGCATGAGGGAGTGCTGGCCACCGGCACGGCCTCTGCCGAGGTCACCGGACAGTGCGGGCGTTGTCTCGATCCCATCGGGTATCCGCTCACCGTCGACGTCGTTCAGCTCTTCAGCTGGCCGGAGAAGGCGGAAGCGGGCGACGCCGATGCGGACGAGGAAGAAGTCCGGACGGTGGAGGAGGACCTCACCGTGGACCTTGAGCCGGTGCTCAGGGACACGATGATCCCCGCTCTTCCGTTCACACCGGTGTGCCGTGAGGACTGCCCCGGGCTCTGCGCCCAGTGCGGTTTCCGCATGGAGGACGACCCCGAGCACGCCCACGAGCAGATTGACCCGCGCTTCGCCGAACTGGAGAAGCTCAAAAGCCAGCTCGAGTCCTGACCGGGCTCACCGACGAAGACCGAACGCCCCCGAGAGAGAAGAGAGACACCGTGGCTGTCCCCAAGCGGAAGAAGTCCCGCGCCCGCACTCGTCACCGCCGTTCACAGTGGAAAGCCTCCGCTCCGGCACTGGTGAAGACCGTGGAGAACGGTCGTGTCGTCTACAGCCGTCCGCACCAGGCCAAGCTGGTGACCGACTCAGCCGACACTCCGCTGTTCTACGAGTACAAGGGTCGCAAAGTCGCCGACGCCTGATCACAGCGCACTGATGGAGAGTCTCGGGGTCCACATCGACCCCGGGACTCTTCGTCTTGCCCTGACTCACCGGTCCTTCGCCTATGAGAACGACGGCATTCCCACCAACGAGCGTCTTGAATTTCTCGGGGACGCCGTGCTGGGTCTGGCGGTGACTGACTACCTCTACCGTACCTACCCGGACCTTCCCGAAGGGGACCTCGCCAAGCTGCGGGCTGCCTTGGTCTCCACCCGGGCTCTCGCGCGGATCGCCCGGCGGCTAGAGGTCGGGCAGCACATTCGCCTTGGCGAAGGGGAGATCCGCACCGGCGGGGCAGAGAAGGACTCCATCCTCGCCGACACGATGGAAGCGCTCATCGGCGCGGCCTACCTGTCGACGAATATCGACACCGCACGCAACCTGGTTCTCCGGTTGGTTACTCCGCTCCTGGAAGACAAAGAGGCGATGACCGCCGGTAAGGACTGGAAGACCACCATCCAGGAGATCGCCGCCGCCCGCGGGCTCGGTGATGTGAAGTACACCGTCACCGACTCCGGCCCCGACCACCGGAAGTCCTTCACTGCGGTACTGACGATCAGTGGCACCGCTTACGGCACCGGGACCGGACCGTCGAAGAAGGAAGCCGAACGTGAAGCCGCACGTGAGACGGTGGAGCAGTTGACGACCACCGACGGTGAGGCCGATATCCTAACCCTGGTGCTCGGACGGGCCACCCAGTGAGAACGAGTCAGTGAAAGGGGAGCCCCGTGGCAGATGAAACCCCCGCGCCGCACCGCCCCCGCCGGGCACGCTCACTGCCTGCGGAGCAGGCCCGGCCCCCCGGGACATCACGCCGGAAGTCCGGTGCCCCCCGCCGCACACGCCGGGTGGGACGCATTGTGGGGATCACCCTCGGATCGCTCTGCGTGCTACTCATCGCCGGGCTGGTTATCAGTGGGCTCTATCTGCGCAACCTCCAGACGACTTTCGACGACAACCGCAATGTCATCGAAGGTCTCGAACTAGAAGACGAGACCTCTTACCGCACCCCCGAGGGCACGATCAACATCTTGCTGCTGGGCACCGACTCGCGGGGAGACCAGGAGTCGGACTACCGCAGCCAGCTGGGGGAAGAGGGTGAACGCTCTGACACCATGATGTTCGTCCACATCCCCGCCGACCGCTCCGGGGTCTATGTGATGTCCATCATGCGTGACCTTTGGGTGGAGATCCCCGGGGAAGGCATGGGACGGGTGAACTCCGCTTTCAGCTTCGGCCAGGAAGACCTCGTGGTCGCCATGGTCGAAGAGATGCTCTACACCCACATTGACCACGTGGCCATTATCGACTTCGATGGCTTTTCCGATCTGACCACGGCCCTGGGTGGGGTTTACGTGGACAATCCGCATTCCTTCAGTGCCGGGCAGCGCAATCCAGACTTCTACCCCGAGGGGACCATCCGGCTGGAGGGGGACAACGCCCTGCGCTATGTCCGGGAGCGCCGTTCCTTCCCCACCGGTGACTATGTCCGCGTGGAGAACCAACAGCGGGTCGTTCGGGCGATCGTCGAGAGGTTCCTCTCCGGGGACACTCTGTCCAATCCGCAACGGGTCTTCGACGTCGTCGAATCCATCACCCCGTATATGGAGGTCGACAGCGCCCTCAACGCCGAGACGGTCGCTGGTTATGCCTTGGATATGACTCATCTGCGGGGACACGACGTGCACATGTTCACCATGCCCGGAGGTGAGCACCACACCACCACAGCGGGAGCCGAGGTCATCCTGCCCGATGAAGAAGCCATGACCCTGCTGCGGCGGTCCCTGGCCAATGACAATATGGACGGGTTCATGCACTACCTGGAGACCAGTGAGGATGCCGACTCCTTCACCGGGGAGGAATCCGCCGACCTCACCGAGAACCCTGAACTGAGCGAAAACCCCGGGCAACGGGTCGCAGAGCGGTTCGGTGAGTTTTGGCGCGATGCCCGGGACTGAACACCCCGCGGCTGGACAGCCCGGTCCTGAGCACAGCGGGCTCGATCCGTCGGCTGTGTGGGTGCTGGTGTGCACCTACCAGCGGCCGGAGCTTCTGGTTGAGCTGCTGCGCTCGCTGCGGAAGGTGAAACTACCCCTGAACACCGCTGGTGGTACCGAGCTTCAGGTGCCGCGTCTCGTCGTCGTCGACAATGCCCCCGCCCCGCAGGTGCACACCACCGTGGAGGCGGAATACCCCGAGGCCGTCTACCTCCACGAACCCAGACCAGGATTGGTACACGCCCGCAATACCTCCCTGGACGCTGTACCGGAAACCGCCGAAGCGGTGATCTTCCTCGACGACGACGAACGGGTCACCACCGACTGGTTTACCGCCCTGCTGCAGGCCCACGCCACCTCCGGTGCTGACATCATCACCGGACCGGTTCAGCCGCGGTTCGCCGATGGGGAACCCCCCTGGCTGAGCACATATGGTTACGTCCGCTCCACCGATCACCCTGAGGGCCCCTACCCGCGGCGGCCTGCGACGAACAACACCCTGGTCACTGCGCACTGGTTCACCCAGGAGAAGATGCGCTTCCACCCGGCGTTCAACCTCACCGGGGGAGAGGATTCGGAACTGTTCGACCGGCTCATGGCCGCCGGGGCTCAGGTGTGGTGGTCTCAGGCCGCACGCGTGAGCGAGTACGTCCCGCCAGAACGTGCCACCGTGGACTGGCTGCGCCGCCGGGCCCGCCGCGGCGGAACTGTCCGGGTGCTGAAACACTCCCTGAGGCGTCGGCCGTTAACGGCCCGGCTGCGCAGTACGGCGGAGGGTGCGGTGCGTATCGGTTATGGCACCGCGCGCATCCTCGGCCGACGGCTGCGGGGGCAGGCAGTGACCTACACCGATGAGTACTACTTCTACGAAGGACTCGGGATGCTGCAGGCCGTCACCGGTCGCGGGAACGAAGAATACGCACGGGCGTAATCGGGCCGCTGGGACGGGCCGCCTGCCGTAGCCGGCGTGCCGAACTCCGTAGACGCCCGGCCAGGGGTTTGAGTCCCTCCACAGAGGGAACGCCGGGTCGGCGAAAGAACGCCATGGCCTCCGGGTAGCGCCACGGGTGCCTCGCCGGGTCCACATAGAGGGCAGCGATCTCATGCAACCGGCGGGACGCCTCGGCCCGCTGATCCTTCGGGGTCCGGCGTAGCTGCCCCAGATACCAGCTGAAGGCACGTTCGAACCCTGCGCTGACGTAGCGCTCCAGCAGCCCCTCCTCAGCCAACCAGGCGGCCTGGGCCTGCTCCCGGACCAGGCATTTACGGAAGTACTCGGCGGTGACAGTGTTGACCATCGACCCGGAGACCTCCGCGTGGTAAGCGTAGACCGTGGAGCCCACCGCCGCGAAGCTCTCCGCGGCGGCAAAAGCCTGCAGGAAGAAGAGCGAATCCTGTCCGGCGGCCCCGGGGACCTGGCGCACCCCCAGCGACTTCAGCCACTGGGTACGCGCTGCAGTGGCCGAGAGGTTCGCTGGTCGAAACTGCGCCCGGGTCAGCACGTCGGCGCCGGCAGCGAACCGGCCCGGTGCCAGCCGGTGATGGCAGTAGTAGCGCAAATTGTCGACGTGCTCCTGTGCGGTGCTGAAGACCCGCCGTTGATTACCGATGGCCAGCTGAGCCTCCGGTGCCGCAGCCAGGGCACGGTGCAGATCCCAGGGGCCGTCACCGAGGAATTCGTCATCGGGGTCCAGCCAGGTCACATGCTCGGTGAATGTCAGCTCAAGCCCCGTGTTCCGGGCCCGGGAGGCTGAACCCGACCCACCGGGCGGGTGCCGGAAAGCAGTGACATTGTCGTAGGCGGCAGCGAGTTCCTCCACTGCGGTGAGCGTCTCTGGATAGGTGGAGCCATCGTCGATGAGGAGCACGTGGAGGCGGGAGAAATGCTCCGATGCCGTCAAGGAGGGGAATGCGCGGGCCCGCAGGTGTTCCCCGTTGTTGAACACCGGAATGATGACCGCCAGCTGCAGGTTCCCGGACTCGACGGCAATGCGTGCCGCCCGTCGGGCGGCCGCCGGGTCCGTCAAGGACGCCAGCCCGGCCGCAGCGCCGGGATTCTGGGACGACGTGTTCTGAGAAGACACTGAGGGGGTGACGGGAATCGAACCCGCATAACCAGCTTGGAAGGCTGGGGCTTTAGCCATTAAGCTACACCCCCGCTCGGCGTCGAGCGCCTGGTCACTTTACCAAGGGGACGGGGGTGATCCAAACCGGCTGACCGCAACCGAGTGTTGCTCACTGACCGTGCTGCCGGCGACCCGCAAGATAGGGGAGTGCAGTCTTCGTCCCCTTCGCGTCCCCGCATCCGTTTCCAGGTCCAACCTACGGTGGCCCACTACCGAGAGCCCCTGGTGCGCCGACTGCAGGCTTCCCAACGGATCGCCGTGGATCTGGTGGGACGGTTCAACAACGCGGAGGCCACTGCCTCCGAGCGCATTGCCTCAGCTTCCGAGGACGTCCTCTCTGCTGTGGAACCACTCCGTACGTTGCGTGTCGGACTCTGGTGGTGGCAGCGGGGAGATGTGGCTGCGGTGTGGCGCGGCGGCTATGACGCCTATGTCCTCGAAGGCAGGTTCTACACGCTGTCCGCCTGGGCGGCAGCTCTCGCCGGTCGGATCCGCGGCCGGCGGGTGCTGCTGTGGGGCCACGGCTGGAAGCGCCCCGAATCCGGGATCAAACGCCACATCCGGCTGTGTTTCTATCGACTGGTCGACGGTCTGCTCGTCTACGGCGACCGGGCCTGCCAGCTCGGCCTCGCCTACGGAGTGCCCCCGGAGAAGCTGGCGGTGGTCTACAACTCGCTCTATCCGGAACACGTGCTGCCGCGCCAGCCGGTGAACCTCGCCCGGAGGCGCCGTGGTGCCACCGAAGGCGCCACGCTCATCTACTCGTCGCGGCTGACCACCCGGCACCGTCTTGACACCTTGGCCGAGGCGCTGCGCCACTGGCCCTCAGGCTCGCCCACGCCACGGGTCGTCGTCGTCGGTGACGGTGTCGAACGGCCCCGTCTTGAGCGGGTCTTCGCCGAGGCTGGTCTCGAAGCGCAGTTCCTCGGCGCGGTCTACGACACCGATCGGCTCCGCGACCTCTACGCACACGCCGATCTGGCGGTGAGTATCGGCGGGGCGGGGCTGAACGTCATCCAGGCGCTGAGTTTCGGGATCCCAGTGGTCGCCGAAGCCGGGCACCCTGATTCCTCTCCGGAGATCGAGGCGGTCATCGAGGGAGAGACCGGCAGCTACTACGACGACGCCGCGAGTCTCCGCGAGCTTCTCATCCAGCTGCTCAGCGACCCTGAAGAGTTGTACCGCATGGGTAGCCGCGGACTGGAGCTGATCCGTTCCCGTTACACCGCCGAACGTCACGCCGAGGCGATCGAAGAAGCGCTGCTGGTCTTCACCGGCGCGGATGAATGATCATATTGGTCATCCGGGCGGTGGAGAGCCGCCGGTGTGACTCGTCACGCATGACAATCTCATGACTGGCCAACTGCCGACCGAGATTCACCGGTGTGCAGGTCGCTCGCACCAGGCCCTCCCGGATCTGCCGGTGGTGGGTGGCGTTGAGTTCAATCCCCACCGCGACCCGCTCCATATCGTCGAGGTTCGCACGGATGTGCAGCAGCGTGGCCAGCGACCCCATCGTCTCCGCCAGGGCCAAATGCGCACCGCCATGCAAAATGCCGATGTTCTGCTCATTAGAACCCACCGGCATGGTGGCGACCAGCTTGTCCGGGCTCATGTGCTCAAAGACCATCCCCAGTTTGGCCGACAGGGGCGGTACCCCATGAACCCCGTACCACTTGCGGTACTCCTCGGGGATCCCCATCGCCGCCATGCGAGCCTCGCGCTCCTCCGCCTCCGGGGCGGGAGTCGGGCCTGGTCGGAAGACGAAACCGGGTCGGAAGTCGGTGGACTCACGGCCCGCGGTCTGTTCAGACTCTGTCTGCGTGCTGGATTCGCTCATGCGTACCAGGTTATCGACCCGGGTGGATAGGCTTAAGACCATGCACTCCCACCCTGAGCTGACCCTGGCCCGCCTCGACCGTGTTGTCGCCCAGCGGTTGACCCCCGCGCTCTACACTCCGCACGGTGAGGTGAGTCTGCAGGCCTGGCAGGTCGACGGTGACGGAGAGCCGGTCCCCGCCGCACACGCGGTGGGGCTGGAGACTCTCCCCGGCCGCGCGGCACCGGACTACCGTCCCTTTGAACTGGGTCAGACCTGGGGGCCGGCCTGGTCGACCACCTGGTTTCGTATGACCGGCGCTGTCGAGACCACCGACGGCGTCGTCGAGCTCGTTCTCGACCCCGGGTGGCATGAGGGCATGGACGGTTTCCACGGGGAAGCGATGGTCTACCGCACCGACGGCACACCAGTGAAGGCCATCCACCCCAACCAGTCGTGGGCGCGGTTAACCGGTGAGGGCGCCCAACCTGATGTTCTTGCCGCCGATGGCAGCTTCACCCTCTACCTCGAGGCCGCAGCCAACCCCATGGTGCTCAAAGACCCGGCCTTCGCCCCTACCGGGCTGGGGGAGAAACACACTGCCGAGGAGTTCGAGCCCTACCGGTTCCGGGCGGCGAACGTGGCACAGTTCCACACCGAGGTGTGGGAACTGTTGCGGGACTTTGAGGTCATCGGTGGACTGATCCGTGAAGTACCGCAGACCGAACCGCGCTACTGGCGGCTCGTGGAGGCGACCGAGCGGGCTCTCGATGTCTACGACCAGCGCTCACCGGCGAGTGTGCGTGCCGCCCGTACCGAACTGACCGAGGTGTTGGACCAACCTGCTCACGCCACCGCCCACGTCATTTCTGCGATCGGGCACGCCCACATCGATTCTGCTTGGTTGTGGCCCATCCGGGAGACCCGACGCAAAGTCGCCCGCACAGTGGCCAATGTGCTCGCCCTGATGGATGCCGACGACGACTTCCTCTACGCGATGTCCTCCGCTCAGCAGTACCAGTGGTTGCAGCAGGATCAACCAGAGCTCTTCGCCCGGCTGAAGCAGCGCGTGGCGGAGGGCCGATTCATTCCGGTGGGCGGCATGTGGGTAGAGTCCGACGCCGTCATGCCCTCCGGGGAATCGATGATCCGGCAGATCACCTCCGGTCAGCGGTACTTCAACGAGCACTTCGGCATCGAGTGCGACGGGGTCTGGCTCCCCGATTCCTTCGGCTACGCAGCGGGACTGCCACAGATCGTCCGGCGGGCCGGATTCAATTGGTTCCTCACCCAAAAGATCGCCTGGGGCGATACCAACGACTTCCCCCACCACAGCTTCGACTGGGAAGGCCACGACGGTTCCCGGGTCTTCACCCACTTCCCACCAGTTAACACCTACACCGCCGGACTGACTGCTGCCGAACTGCACCGCGCTCAGCGGAACTTCCGCGACCACGCACGGTCCTCACACTCCCTGGTGCCCTTCGGCTTCGGCGACGGTGGGGGAGGACCCACCCGTGAGATGCTCGGGCGCATTCGGCGCTTCGCCGACCTGGAAGGCTCCCCCCAGGTGCGGCAGGTATCCCCATCCGTGTTCTTCACTGAGGCGGAAAGCCAATACCGGGCTCGTGGGGAGGTGCCGGTATGGCGCGGAGAACTCTACCTCGAGTTCCACCGGGGCACCCTGACCAGCCAGCTGGCCATGAAGCAGGGCAACCGTCGGGCTGAGGCGACACTGCGAGCTGTGGAACACCTCGCCGCCGCCGCAGCGGTACGTGCCGGGGCACCCTACCCGTACACCGAGCTGGCTGAGATCTGGCAACAGGTCCTGCTGCACCAGTTCCACGACATCCTGCCCGGTTCCTCTATCGCCTGGGTACACCGTGAGGCCCGCACCACTTACGCGAACCTGCTACAGCGGCTCGAGGAGCTCGCCACCCAAGCAGCTGCAGCCCTCACCCCGGGTGAGCACAGCACAGCACCACCGGTGCTGACCCCGGACACGGCAGGCGGCTGGCAGGTGGCACGTTCGGCATCCGGGGATGTCACCATCACCGAGCACCATGAGGCCGGCTCCCTGCAGGGCACCACAGCGATCGACAACGGCAGGCTTCGGGTCCTGGTCGACCGTGACGGGTATCTGAGTTCCGTAGTGGATGGGGCCTCCGGCCGGGAGCTCGTTCCGCAGGCCGAGCAGTTGGCCGCCCTGGTCCTCTTCCGCGACGAGCCGGTGCGCTGGGACGCCTGGGATATCGACCGGCACACACTACGTCTTGGGGAGACCCTCCGGAACCCCGAGAGCGTGGAGATCACCACCGATGACGCCGGAGCGTTGGTCACGAGCCGACGTCAGGCCGGGCAGTCCAGCTTCATCCAGCGGATCCGCCTGCGGCCCGGTGCCGCGGAAATCGAGGTGGAGGTTGAGGTCGACTGGCAGGACTCCGAACGGATGCTCAAAGCCGCACTGCCGCTACAGGTTCATACCATGCACGCGGCGTTCGAGACCCAGTACGGCTATCTCGAACGTGAGGTCAGTGAGAACACCTCCTGGCAGGAGGCGCAGTTCGAAGTCAACCAGCACCGGTGGCTTCACGTGAGTGAACGCGACCTCGGCGTCGGGATCACCAACGACTCCAGTTACGGCTGCGACATCACCCGGCGGCCCGGTGGCGGGACCATGGCCCGGCTCTCTCTGCTGCGGGCTGCACGCTTCCCCGACCCAGGGGCAGATCTGGGCACCCACCGTATGCGGTTCTCCCTGGTCCTCGGGGATATTCCGCACACCGTGGACGCCGCCTATCGGATCAACGCTCCCAGCCTCACCGGCTCCACAGAGCATGCCGGTGAAACACCGGCCTGCCAACCACTGGAACCCTTGGTCAGCCTGGACCTCGACGCCGGCTATGCGGTGATCGACTGGGTAAAACTGGCCGATGACGGCTCCGGTGACGTTGTCATACGGATCGCCGAAGCCGCCGGAGGGCGGGCTCGGGGCTTCCTGGAGCTCGGGGCGGGTCTACGTGGTGCCCAGCTCGCCGAAACTGACGTGCTGGAACGTATAAAGGCTGAGGGTGGCACATTACCGGAAGACCTTCCCTACGCCCTGGAGACCACCGAATGGGTCGACGCCGCTACCGCGGAGCTGACCCTGCGACCCTTCCAATTGGCCACCCTGAGGTTGCGCACTTCATCCGGCGGTACGGTGTAGTGGCAGACCGGTGCGTGGTGGCCCACCAAGGAGCCTCCTGCAACCCCGCGAAGGCCCATTGGGGTAGCTAAGAGTCCCCGACCACCGATAAGGACGGGACAGTTCGCCTGCTGGGCTGAAACCCCCGGTAAGGTGACCGTGTGGCATCACCGGGAACAGACACTGCGAACACATTGCTCGTCGTCGACGGGCACTCCATGGCCTTCCGGGCCTTCTACGCCCTCCCCGTGGAGTCCTTCCAGACCTCGACGGGTCAGTACACCAATGCGGTGCACGGCTTCACCAATATGCTGCTCAAACTCATCCGGGAGGAGCAGCCCACCCATGTGGTCCTCGCCTTCGACCTCGACACCCCGACTTTCCGCCACGAGTCCTACGCGGAGTACAAGGGTGGACGGGACAAGACCCCCCCGGAGTTCGAAGGGCAGATCGACCTCATCAAGCAGGTCGCTGAGGCGCTGACCATCCCCGCGGTGACCGTGGAAGGGTATGAGGCCGATGACATCGTTGCCACCTACGTCACCCAGGCGGAGAAGGCCGGTTGGCGCACGCTCATCGTTTCTGGGGACCGGGATGCCCTCCAACTGGTGAGCGAACGCACCCACCTGGACTACCCCACCACCGGGATCATGAAAACCCTCCGGCTCGACCCGGCCGGGGTGGAAGAGAAGTATCTGGTCCCGCCGGAGAAATACCCCGACCTCGCGGCTCTGGTCGGTGAGAGCGCAGACAATCTGCCCGGAGTGCCGAAAGTCGGACCCAAGACTGCCGCGAAGTGGATCGCCGAGTACGGGTCCACCCGTGGTGTCATCGAGCACGCTGATGCCATTAAGGGCAAAGCGGGGGAGAACCTGCGGGCCTCGGTGGAGAATGTGGAACGCAACCTCAAGCTCAACCAGCTCAAGCGAGATCTTGACCTGCCTGTCCCGCTCGAGGAGACGGTGCTGACACCGCCGGACCGTCAGGCGGTCGAACCGCTGTTCGATGCGTTGCAGTTCAACCAGATCCGCGACAGGCTCTTCGAGACCTTCGCCGCACGGTTTCCCGAGGCGGATGAGAGTGCCGCGCCCACCCGCCGGCTGCCTGCGGTCCGCACCGCCGAAACTGCCGAGCAGTTCCAAGGCTTCCTCGCTGAGCACGCCGATGCGCCCCTGGCCGTGGCGGTCTGCCTGGACCGGTCCGGAGAGTCGCTGTCCACTAAAGCCAAGCGTGACGAAGCCGCACGCACCGCCGAAGCCCTCGCCGTCGTCGTCGTGCCCAGCTCCGAGGACCCCGAAAACCCTGCTGAGGCCCTGGCGATCGGACTACTCGACGCCGATGCTCAGCTGGAACGAGCTCTGGCCCAATGGCTCTCCGACACCGGGGCGCCTAAGCTCATCCATGACTACAAGGACGGCGGCAAACGCCTGGCGTGGCGCGGACTGAGCCTGCGCGGTGCCGTGGAGGACACCCTCATCTCCGGGTATCTCATCCAGCCCGACCGGCGGAACTACGCCTTCGCCGATCTCGTCAGCCAGTACCTGGGAGCCTCCACCGAACCAGGAGACTACCTCGGCGGAGAGCAGCACACCCAGGATGCCGAAGCCGGGGGACAGTTGGACCTGTTCACCGGACAGGAGGTGCTCGCTGGACTCACTCAGGAGGATCTCGACCGCGCCGCCGTCCACGGGATGTTGCTGCACCCGCTTTCGGCAGCCCTGCACGCCGAACTCGTCGAGCGCAAAGCCGAACAGCTGCTCTACGAACTGGAGATCCCGCTGGCGGAGATTCTGCTGCAGATGGAGCTGGCCGGTATCGCGGTGGATCGGGAGAAACTCGACGCCCTCGACGCTGAATTCGCCCGCTCGATCACTGAGTCCGCCGAGGCGGCCTATGCCGTGGTGGGTCACGAGGTCAACCTCGGATCGCCCAAGCAGCTCCAGCAGGTGCTCTTCGAGGAGCTCGGCCTGCCCACCGAATATTCCCGGAAGAACAAGACCGGTTGGTCCACCGACGTCGAAGTCCTCCAGTCGCTGTTGGCCGCTACGCAGCACGAGTTCCTCGTACATCTGATGAACCACCGTGACGCGTCCAAACTGCGGCAGACTGTCACCGGGCTCATCGAAGCGATCGGTGACGACGGGCGCATCCACACCACCTACATGCAGACCGTGGCCGCCACCGGACGGCTGTCCAGCTTGCATCCGAACCTGCAGAACATCCCGGTGCGCACTGAATCCGGCCGGAAGATCCGGGATGCCTTCGTCGTCGGAGATGGGTATGAGACCCTGCTGACCGCCGACTACTCCCAGATCGAAATGCGCATCATGGCGCACCTGTCCGCAGACGCGGCCCTTATCGAAGCCTTCAACGCGGGGGAGGATCTGCACAACTTCGTGGGATCCCGTGTTTTCGGCGTGGGGACCGATGAAGTGACTGCCGAACAGCGTTCCAAGATCAAGGCGATGAGTTACGGACTGGTCTACGGGTTGAGCAGCTTCGGACTGTCTAAGCAGCTGGGTATCGGTGTCGATGAGGCCCGGGAGCTGATGAATGAGTACTTTGAACGTTTCGGCGCGGTCCGTGATTACCTGCGTGACGTCGTCGCCCAGGCGAAGAAGGACGGCTACACCTCCACCATCTACGGGCGACGTCGCTACCTTCCG
Source organism: Nesterenkonia alba DSM 19423 (assembly GCF_000421745.1). GTDB lineage: Bacteria > Actinomycetota > Actinomycetes > Actinomycetales > Micrococcaceae > Nesterenkonia > Nesterenkonia alba. Next base: position 43,569 of record NZ_ATXP01000003.1, on the reverse strand, counting down.
GATCTGACCAGCGATAACCGCCAGCTGCGCCAGATGGCTGAGCGGGCCGCGCTGAATGCGCCCATTCAGGGCTCCGCCGCTGACATCATCAAACGCGCCATGATCGACGTCGATGCGGCACTCACCCAGGCCCAGCTGAGGTCCCGAGTGTTGTTGCAGGTCCACGATGAGCTCGTCCTCGAAGTCGCACCGGGGGAGCGGGAGCAGGTCGAGCAGCTGCTCATTGAGAAGATGGGCTCGGCCGCTGAACTCAGCGTTCCACTGGATGTGCACGTTGGTGTGGGCCACTCCTGGCACGCGGCGGCCCACTGAGGCGCCGGTGCCGGAGACAGCCTCCGATAGGGTAATCCGGTGAGTACTACGACGACGCCGGATGACCCCTTCACTCCGCAGCCTCCCCACGTTTCCCCATTGGCTGAGGGGCTGACCGGCCGGGGCTTTACCCCGGCCGCTGACGCCGAAGGCAATCCTGATGCCGCCACGGCCGCTTTTGCCCGCGCCATGGAGCAGGGTTTCTACCAGCCCTACCTCTCCGATGAGCAGCTCTCCCGGGTCTATCAGGCGTACTTCAGCCATGGCCCGTACTGCTACGGGGTCTACCCCGTAGCTGACGAGCCCGCTGTGGAGAGGGTCCGTGAGCACTACGGTTTTCACGCTGAGTACCCGGTGGCGACTTGGGCGGATTTCGATAAAACACTCAACACCGGAGTGGACCTTCTTCCGGCCCGGCTCATCACCGGAGTGACGGTCAACGCGGCGTATCGCCGTCGCGGGATTCTGCGCCACATGATGACCCACGCTCTGGCCCGCGCCGTGACTGACGGGGCACCGGTGGCAGCGCTGACCGCCTCGGAAGGTGGCATCTACGGGCGCTTCGGTTTTGGGGTGGCCGCGCGGGAAGCTCACGTGGAGGTAAACACTGCAGGGGGCCCAGGAGGTTTCGAGCTACGCACCCCGCCCACGGGCAGAGTGGTCCCCGCCGACCCCAGTCGCCTCGAAGCAGCCATTGCCGAGGTCTGGGAGGGATTCCATCGGCGTACCCGGGGATCAGTGGATCGTCAGCAGGTCTACACCGAGTTCGCTACCGCCCGGCTGAACGTCGAGGAGTGGTCCACGTGGAACCGCAGCATGCGCGCGGCCATCCACGTCCGTGCCGATGGCCGTATCGGTGGCATCGTGTGGTGGACCCATGCCGGGTGGGAGACCGAGCCCACCCGGGTGGAGGTCCGCGACCTGCTCGCCGTCGATGAGACCAGTCACCGGGAGCTGTGGCGCTACCTGGCTAGTCTCGATCTCGCCGACCAGGTTCGGGCCACCACCGCGGTGGAGGACCCCGCCCCCTGGGCAGCGCGGAACCCGCGCAGTTGGCGGGTCACTCGGATCAAGGACGTGCTGTGGATCCGCGTCCTGAACCCAGTGACTGCCCTGCAATCCCGCCAGTGGGGGACCGACGGGGAATTCAGTCTCAGCCTCACCGACCCGATGGGCATCGCCTCCGGGGTGTTCACCGTCTCCGTCTCCGCAGGTGTGGCGCAGGTGAGCAGTAGCCAGAGCCCGACGACGCCGCAGCACATCAGTCTGGATATCGAGTCTCTTGGTTCGCTTTACTTAGGAGATGTCTCTGTCCTGACTCTGCGGGATGCCGGGCGGATCACTGCCGGTGAGGACCTCGATTGGGCTGCGCTCTCGGCCACCGTTGACCTGAAGGATCGCCCGTTCTGCGCGACGCATTTCTAAATGTACGCGTCACGGTTGATGCCGGTTGCCGCCTGCGTATAGACTGACCGGGCGCGTTCTGCGCACAGAGCTGGTTTCGGCGTTTCGGCGTCGAATCTGACTGCTGATACAGATCCCGCTCGACTGCCCGCGATCGGTTCGCGTGCGCTCCAGCGCTGTTGACACTGTCCGCCGCTCAGTGCAGGGAATCAACACGTGCACTGACCCAACCGAACAATCCCTATAGGAATCCCTACTACATGACCACCACTGCAACAGCACCCGGTGCCCCTCAGGTCGCCGTCAACGACATCGGAACTGAAGAAGAGTTCCTCGCAGCCGTCGATGAGACGATGAAGTACTTCGACGACGGCGACATGGTTGAGGGAACCATCGTCAAGGTCGACCGCGACGAGGTCCTGCTGGACATCGGCTACAAGACCGAAGGCGTCATCCCCTCGCGTGAGCTGTCCATCAAGCACGATGTTGACCCGGACGAGGTTGTCGCCGTCGGCGACCGCATCGAGGCCCTTGTCCTCCAGAAGGAGGACAAAGAAGGCCGTCTGGTTCTGTCCAAGAAGCGGGCCCAGTACGAGCGTGCCTGGGGCGACATCGAACGCATCAAGGACGAGGATGGTGTGGTCACCGGCACCGTCATCGAGGTGGTCAAGGGTGGTCTCATCCTCGACATCGGCCTGCGCGGCTTCCTGCCCGCCTCCCTGGTGGAGATGCGCCGTGTGCGCGACCTGGCTCCCTACATCGGTCAGGAGCTCGAGGCCAAGATCATCGAGCTGGACAAAAACCGCAACAACGTGGTCCTCTCCCGGCGTGCCTGGCTGGAGCAGACCCAGTCCGAGGTCCGCAGCGACTTCCTCAACAAGCTCGAGCGCGGACAGGTCCGCACTGGCGTGGTCTCCTCCATCGTCAACTTCGGTGCCTTCGTGGATCTCGGCGGTGTCGATGGTCTGGTGCACGTCTCCGAGCTGTCCTGGAAGCACATTGACCACCCGAGCGAGGTGGTCGAAGTCGGCCAGGAAGTCACCGTGGAGGTGCTCGAAGTCGACATGGACCGCGAGCGCGTCTCACTGTCTCTGAAGGCCACCCAGGAAGACCCGTGGCAGACCTTCGCCCGGACCCACGCGCTGGGGCAGATCGTGCCGGGCAAGGTCACCAAACTGGTGCCCTTCGGTGCATTCGTCCGCGTCGAGGACGGCATCGAGGGTCTGGTGCACATTTCCGAACTCGCCGTGCGCCACGTGGACCTCGCCGAGCAGGTTGTCTCCGTGGGGGACGAGGTCTTCGTCAAGGTCATCGACATCGACCTGGAGCGTCGGCGTATCTCGCTGAGCCTCAAGCAGGCCAACGAGGGCGTGGACCCCGACGCCGAGGAGTTCGACCCTGCGCTCTACGGGATGGACGCCGAGTACGACGAAGAGGGCAACTACAAGTACCCCGAAGGCTTCGATCCGGAGACCAACGAGTGGATGGAAGGCTACGAGGAGCAGCGGGCAGCCTGGGAAGCCCAGTACGCTGCTGCCGCGGAGCGTTTCGAGCGGCACAAGGAACAGGTCCGCAAGGCCATCGAGGCCGACGCCGAAGCAGCCGCCGAAGCCACTGTGGGTGGCAACACCGCCCGTAGCAGCACCCCGGCGGGCGAGCCTGCTCCGCAGAGCTACTCCTCCGACCAGGCTGAGACCGAGGATGCCGGCACGCTGGCCTCCGATGAGGCGCTGGCCGCACTGCGGGAGAAGCTCACCGGTAAGTGAGTCATCCGTGACACTTAGCTGAGCGCTAGCTGAACAAAGGCCGTCAGGTCCCTAGGGATCTGGCGGCCTTTGTTGTGCTCGGGGGTCCCGCCGCGTACGGTAGTGGATCGCTAGAAGACTAGGTGATGTTGCGCACAATTCCGGAAAGGGATACATGCTGGAGAAACTCCACGACACCCTGAAGCTGCGGACCAATCCGCTGCTCTTCTTCGCCTCCTCTACGTTCGTGCTGGTGTTCGTGGCGGTCACGCTGGTGATCCCCGGCGCCTCAGATCGTGATCCCGACAGTGAGGACTACGTGCCCTACGATGAGGTCGGCTATGGGATGGCCGACTTCTGGAGTGCTGCCGCCGGGTGGATCTTCGAGCATTTCGGCTGGTTCTTCATCCTCGGCGTCACCGTCTTCCTGCTTTTCCTGGTGTATGTAGCGATCAGCCGGTTCGGTCGACTGAAGCTCGGCGGGGATGAGGAGTCACCCCGTCACTCCGATATGGCCTGGTTCGGGATGCTCTTCGCTGCAGGGATCGGGACCATCCTGATGTTCTGGGCCGTTGCCGAGCCCGCGTTCCACTTCGCCGAACCGCCACGCGGGGCCGAACTGGGCATTGAGGGCGGAACCGAACAGGCCGCCCGGGACGCCGTGGGCTTCACTCTGTACCACTTCGGGCTGCACACCTGGACGATCTTCACCCTTCCGGGACTGGCCTTCGCCTACTTCATCTACAAACGGAACCTGCCCCCGCGGGTCTCATCCCTCTTCCAGCCGATCCTGGGTGATGGGATCCACGGCCCCATCGGTAAGGCCATCGATATCTTCGCCATCGTGGGAACGATCTTCGGTATCGCGATGTCCATCGGGCTGGGGACCACCCAGATCCACGCTGGGCTCGCCGCCCGCTTCGAGTTCACCGAAGCTGATTGGGGTCGGCTGGTCATCATCGCAGTGGTGACCATCGTCGCCACGATCTCCGCTGTGCTGGGTATCGACCGGGGCATTAAGGTGCTGTCGAACTTCAACATCGGCGTCAGCGTTCTGCTGCTGCTCTTTGTCCTGCTCACCGGCCCGACGATCTTCCTGCTGCGCGGCATGGTGGAGTCCGCCGGCACCTACGTGTCGATCCTGCCGGAGGTCGCACTGTGGAACGACACCTTCGGCGACACGGGCTGGCAACAGGACTGGACGATCTTCTACTGGGGCTGGACGATTTCCTGGGCCCCGTTCGTCGGGATCTTCATTGCCCGTATTTCCCGGGGCCGTACGGTTCGGCAGTTCGTCACCGGGGTGCTGGCTCTGCCGACGATGTTCACCATCTTGTGGTTTGGCACCTGGGCGACCGCGCTGTTCGACATTGAGCTCTTCGGTGACGGTGGAGTCGTGGATCAGGTACTCGAAGAGGGTGCCGAGACCTCGATGTTCGCCCTGCTGGAGCACTACCCGTGGGCCACGCTGACCAGTGCGGTGGCGATCATGCTGGTCGGTGTTTACTTCATCACCTCTTTGGACTCCGCCTCCCTGGTGCTTGATGACATGTGTAACGGCTACGACGGGGAAGGCCGGCCCAAGGGTCGCACCGCCCCGCACCAGCGAGCCATCTGGGCGATTTACATCGGTGTGGTGGCCGCGGTGCTGCTGGTCTTCACCGGCGAAGGCGGGGTTGAGGTGCTCCGTGAAGTCGCACTCGTGTTCGGGCTGCCGTTCTTCGTCCTGGCGTTCTTCATGATGTACAGCCTCCACCGGGCCTTCCGAGAAGACGCCGGCGAACTGGGCCACCTCCCCTCGCGACGGTGGCTGCAGACCTTGCCGCCGGAGGAGTACCAGCGTCGGATGGAAGAAGACGACCCAGAACTGGTCGAGGCCGTCGTCGCCCCGGACTACGCCGAAGGTACCCAGCCGGAGAACGCTCCGGATGTGGACCATGCCGAGCAACCCGAGGTGGTTCAGGAATACCGGATCCGCACGGGCGAGCAGCCGGTCATCGATCCGACCACCGCTGAACCCACAGAGGGAGACGACTCCTCCCGCGGTTAAGCTGCAGAGCTCTACAGCCTCCAGCCCCTCGCGGAAACCCGGAGGCCAGGCGTCTTTCAGTAGAGTGAAGTCCATGGGGAGGATTCTCAGTGTGGGGCTCACCGGAGGGATCGGCTCGGGTAAATCAGCAGTCGCGCAGCGGTTGGCTGAGCACGGGGCGATCATTATTGACGCTGACGTGCTCGCCCGCGAAGTCGTCGCTCCCGGAACCGAAGGCCTTGCAGAGGTTGTGGAGACCTTCGGTGAGAAGGTGCTCACTGCCCAGGGCACTCTGGACCGGCAGGCGCTGGGACGGATCGTTTTCGATGACGACGCCGCACGCTCCCGGCTCAACGACATTATCCATCCGCGCGTGCGGCAAGAATCCCGGGCCCGGCGCGAGGCAGCACCCGAGGGCAGCGTGGTCGTCGAAGACATTCCGCTGCTGGTCGAAACCGGCCAAGCCGAGCGGTTCGACGTCGTCGTCGTGGTGCAGGCTCCCTATGCCGAACGCATCCGCCGACTCACTGAGTCCCGTGGGATGAGCCGAGAAGAAGCTGAAGCGAGGATCGCTGCCCAGGCGACCGATGCCGAACGAGCCGCTGTTGCCGACGTCGTGCTCGACAACTCCGGCACCCTGGAAGACCTTCACCACCAGGTCGACGAATTTTTCACGACCCTGGAGCGTTAACCGAGCTATGTCCCTTGCCCCGAAGATCTCCCGGACCGTCGCGCCCTTCAAAGTCGTCAGCCCGTACCAGCCCTCCGGCGATCAGCCCAAAGCCATTGAGGAACTCGCTGAGCGGATCGAAGGCGGAGAGAAAGACGTGGTCCTCATGGGCGCAACGGGGACCGGTAAATCCGCCACGGCCGCCTGGCTCATCGAACGGGTCCAGCGCCCCACCCTCATCATGGTGCAGAACAAGACCCTGGCGGCCCAACTGGCCAATGAGTTCCGTGAGCTGCTTCCGCATAACGCCGTGGAGTACTTCGTCTCCTATTACGACTACTACCAGCCAGAAGCCTATGTGCCGCAGACCGATACCTTCATCGAGAAGGACTCCTCCATCAACGATGAGGTTGAACGACTCCGCCACTCCGCCACGAACGCCCTGCTGACCCGCCGGGACACGGTGGTCGTTGCCACGGTCAGCTGTATCTACGGTCTCGGTACACCCGAGGAGTACATCGCCCAGATGGTGCCCATCAAACGGGGCCAACAGGTGGATCGGGATGAACTGCTGCGACGGTTCGTCACCATGCAGTACGTCCGCAATGACACAGATTTCCACCGCGGGACCTTCCGGGTCCGCGGTGACACGGTGGAGATCATCCCCATGTATGAGGAACTCGCCGTACGGGTGGAGTTCTTCGGTGACGAGATCGAGGCCATCCACACCCTGCACCCGCTGACCGGAACGGTCGTACGGGAAGAGGAAGAGATGTACATCTTCCCGGCCAGCCACTATGTGGCCGGTGATGACCGGATGGCCAAGGCGATCACCAGTATCGAAGACGAACTGCGTGAACGCCTCCAAGAACTCGAATCCCAGAACAAGCTGCTCGAGGCCCAGCGGCTGCGCATGCGGACCACCTACGATCTGGAGATGATGCAGCAGATGGGCTTCTGCAACGGCATCGAGAACTACTCCCGGCACATTGACGGCCGCCCCCCGGGCTCTGCCCCGCACTGTCTGCTCGACTACTTCCCTGACGACTTCCTCCTCATCGTCGACGAATCCCACGTGACGATCCCGCAGATCGGCGGAATGTACGAAGGGGACATGTCACGGAAGCGGACCCTGGTCGAGCATGGATTCCGGCTGCCCTCAGCCATGGACAACCGCCCCCTGAAGTGGGACGAGTTCCTCGAACGGATTGGGCAAACCGTCTACCTCTCTGCCACCCCGGGACCCTACGAACTGGGCCAGGCCGATGGGGTCGTTGAACAGATCATCCGACCCACCGGATTGGTGGACCCGGAGGTGGTGGTCAAACCCACCAAGGGGCAGATCGACGACCTGCTCTCCGAGATCCGTGCCCGCACCGAACGCAACGAACGCACCTTAGTCACCACGCTGACTAAGCGGATGGCCGAGGATCTGACCGAATACCTCCTCGAACACGGGGTGAAGGTCGAATACCTGCACTCCGATGTCGACACTCTCAAGCGCGTAGAGATCCTGCGCGAACTGCGGAAGGGGACCTTCGACGTCGTCGTCGGTATCAACCTGCTCCGTGAGGGGCTGGACCTGCCGGAGGTCTCCCTGGTGGCCATTCTCGACGCCGACAAAGAAGGTTTCCTGCGTTCAACGACCAGCCTCATCCAGACGATCGGCCGTGCCGCCCGCAACGTGTCCGGGCAGGTACACATGTATGCCGATAAGATCACCGACTCGATGCGTGCGGCCATCGATGAGACAGAACGGCGGCGGGCCAAGCAGATCGCCTACAACACCGAACACGGCATCGATCCGACGCCGCTGCAGAAGAAGATCGCCGATATCACCGACCAGCTCGCCCGCGAAGACGCCGATACCGTTGACCTGCTCCAGGGCATGGGTGGGCTGGCCACCGGTTTCCAGTACGGTAAGGGCCATCGCGGGTTCACCGGGTTCCAGAAAGATGACGACGACGCCCCCGCAGCCACCGCCGGAACCCCCGCGGAGCAGACTCTGGCTTCTCAGACACCGGCGAAGGACACCGCTGACCTCATTGCCCAGCTCACCGAGCAGATGCACCGTGCCGCCGAAGAGCTGAACTTCGAACTCGCCGCGAGGCTGCGCGATGAAATCGGCGATCTGAAGAAAGAACTACGCGCCATGAAGCAGAACCAATAGCCGCTGCGTGCTACTGTACATGCGCATAACTGAATATGGCTCTTGACCGACAGGGGAGCGGCCACGGAACGCCAGCCGGACGGCAACAGTCCGCGCAGCGCGCACCGGCAGTCGCTGAGAGTGGGATCACGTCCCAGACCCTAGAACCTGCACAGGTTAGAACCTGCGAAGGAAGTCGAGTATGAATACTTCTGCGCGTACGTCTGCATCCTCTGCCACCGTCTCCCAGCGCGCTGGGACCTTCCGGTGGTCTGTCACCGATATCGTGGTTGCCTCCACGCTCGCCGTGGCCTCCGGGGTCATCTTTTGGGCCTGGAACCTCAGCTATCACGTGGTCGGCAATCTGTTCGCCTTCTACCCGCCCATCGAAACTCTCGTCCACGGGATGTGGCTGTTTCCCGCTGTGCTCGGAGCGCTCATTATTCGCAAACCGGGGGCGGCGATCTACTGTGAAATGGTCGCTGCGAGTGTTTCCGCACTCTTGGGCTCCCAGTGGGGTCTGACGGTGCTCTCATCCGGTTTCATGCAGGGACTCGGGGCGGAACTGATTTTCCTGCTGGTGCTCTACCGACGGTTCACCTGCGAGGTCGCGATGCTCGCCGGGGCCGGGGCAGGCCTTGCCGGGGGTATCACCTACCACTGGATTGTGCCGATGTACGCCTACGCGCCACTGGAGACCCTCATCCACATCGGGTGCTTCGCGGTGTCCGGAGCGGTGATTGCCGGACTGTTGCCCTGGGTGGGCACCCGGGCTCTGGCCGCCACCGGGGTGCTGGGCCCGCTGCCCTCCCGCCGGGCACACAGGGAACCCGCACTGGCCTTTGCCCGCCGGGCATGATCCCGACTGAAACCGCAGCCACCGGGGTGCGAGCCGTCGGCGTTGAGGCCCGCAATTGGAGCTGGCAGCACCCGGACCGGGAGACCCCGGCGGTGGCGGGACTGAACCTGAGCATCCACCCCGGGGAACGGGTGCTGCTGGCGGGGCCATCGGGCGCAGGGAAGTCCACACTGCTGCATGGGCTGGCCGGAGTGCTGCCCGCCGAGGACGCCGCCGCAACCGGTGAGCTGCTGCTCGACGGGCAGGACCCCCGGCAGGCCCGCGGCCGGGCCGGACTGCTCCAGCAGGACCCCGAAACCCAAGTGGTGCTCTCCCGGATAGGTGACGACGTCGCCTTCGCCGCTGAGAATCTCGCCGTCGAGCCACAGCGGATTTGGGACCGGGTGCGTCGGTGCCTGGTGGAGGTCGGACTCAGCGACCTCGACGGTGAACACCTGCCGCTGCAGCGGCCGACCGCACAGCTCTCCGGTGGCCAGAAGCAGCGACTGGCACTCGCCGGGATCCTCGCGATGGAACCGGGACTATTGCTGCTTGATGAACCCACCGCCCACCTGGACCCCGGCGGAGGCCTTCAGGTTCGCGACACGATCATCGCCGCCATCGAGCGCACCGGGGCCACACTAGTGGTCGTCGAACACCGTCTCGATCTCTGGGTAGAGCACGTTGACACCCTCGTGATTCTCAGTCCCGGCGGCGGAGTCCACCGCAAAGTCAGTGCCGGGGCAATCCGCCAAGACGATGCGCTACGTTCCGAACTGGCGAGCATGGGACTCTGGGTGCCCGGAATCGATCCGCTGAGCACGCGTCCCCAGCACGCTGAGCCTTCAGGGCGCACTGACCGTTCCCGGCACACAGGAGGTGCCGGAGGGAAGTCCATGAGGCTGCTGGCCGGGCGGGGACTGGCTGTGTCCCGGTTCCCTCGTCCCCGGCGTCGCGGGCCTGCGACACCGGTGGCACTCAGCGGGGTCGACATCACTCTGCGCCGTGGCACAGCGGTGGGTATCACCGGGCCGAACGGGGCGGGGAAATCCACCCTGCTGTTGACTCTGGCAGGGCTACTGGAACCCCACGCCGGGGATCTGGACCCTGACCCGCACCGATGGGCTGCCGGCCAGCTCGTCTCCCGGATCGGGTTCGTGTTCCAGGAGCCAGAGCACCAATTCATCACTCGCAGCGTCGAAGAGGAGCTGGCCTTCAGTGCCCGGGCCGCTCGGGACCCGGACACAGGAGACCAGCTCTACTCCGAGGATGAGATCGCCCAACGGGTCAAGAATCTGCTGCAGCGACTACGGCTCGACCAGCTCGCCGAGGCCAACCCCTTCACCCTGTCCGGAGGGGAGAAGCGACGGCTTTCGGTGGGTACTGCCCTGGCCGCAGGGGCCCCACTGTTGCTGCTGGATGAGCCGACCTTCGGTCAGGATGCGGCCACCTTCACCGACCTCATCACCTTGCTGCGGGAACACCTCGAGGCCGGGGGAGCGATCTGCGCGGTGACGCACGACGCCGCCTTCCTCCGGGCGGTGGGGGCTGAAGAATTCGACGTCACCGATCGGATAGCGCTCCCGACGACAGCGGTACAGAGCCAGCAGCACCAGGCTCAGCAGAGCCCCGACCCCGGACTGCCGATGCTCCGCGCCGCTCAGGATGACTCCTGGCTGGGTCGACGCAGCCCCTTGGCGAAACTGGCGGCCCTGTTTCTGGTGACTGCTGCCCTGGTGGCGACGATCGACTGGGTCAGTTCGGTGGTGGTCCTCACCGTCACCGGGGCACTGCTTCCGGCGGCGGGAATCAGTCCGGCGGCCTTTGTGAAGCGGACGTGGTTCTTCGGTGTAGCGGCAGTGGTTGCCGCTTGGGGAACAGCGATCGCCGGCGAAGCCTCCGGGCGGATCCTGGTGGACCTCGGCTTCACCACGATCAGTGAAGGGTCGGTAGAACTCGGCGTAGCGATGGGCCTGCGCACTCTGGCGATCGTGTTGCCGGCGGTCATCCTCTTTTCCACCACCGACCCGACTGACCTGGCCGATGCTCTGGCCCAGCAGCTGCGACTACCGGCCCGCTTCGTCCTGGGCGCCTTGGCTGCCATGCGTCTGCTGGGTCTGCTGGCCGAACAGTGGCGCACCCTGGGCCAGGCCCGGCGGGCCCGCGGCATTCAAGGACGGTCTTTCCTCTCCCAGGTGTTCGGGCTGCTGGTCCAAGCGATCCGGACCGCAACCCGGTTGGCGGTCACCATGGAATCGCGGGGCTTCGGCGCCGGAGAACGAACCTGGGCACGGCCGGCCCAGTGTGATGGCGCTGACGCGGCGTTGGTGTTTGTGGCTGGCCTCGTGGCGGCCGCCGCGGTGACCGCCGCTGCCGCCGCAGGGACGTTGAACATCGTATGGACCTAAATACCTGTATGGACCTGAAGACACTGGCGTGGACCATGCCTCGGCCCTCACGCGTGGTGTGCAAGTGCTTCGTACCGCCAGTGTCGGCCGGGTCAGGGTCCCAACGTAGAGGTCGGTGCGAGTTCGCCGACCCGGTGGACCTCCATCACGGGGGTCTCCGCCTCATCAGAGGCGGCCAGATCCACCCACGCGTGGATGCCCCAGTCGTGGTGGCCGGCGTCGTCGTCGAGCACCTGAACTGCATGCCAGAACCCGGGGCGATCCGCCGGGTCCCGCTGCAGGTGGAAGAGTTCGCCGGAGCGGGCCTGAGCATCGGTGTAGACGTCGTCGTACTCGTCGAAGAACCGGTCCAATGCCTCAGCCCAGGCCTGCGGTGAGGCGAAGGCCGAGCCCTCGGGTTCCAGCTGGGCCAGCTGCTCTTCTTTCTCCTGGGCGAACAGTTCCGCGCGGCGGAACATAGCACTGCGCACCATCACGGTGAACGCTCGCTCATTGGCGGTGATCCCCGTGGGTGCGGCTGATTCCGGTTCCCGATGGGAAGCCAGCTTAGCCAGTTTGTCCGGGTCCTCCCCGGCGGCGAGGCGCTCCCACTCCTCCAGCAGGGAGGAATCAGTCTGGCGGACCAGTTCGCCGAGCCACTCGATGAGGTCGGCCAGCTCCTCAGAGACTCGTGCTTCGGGCACCGTCTGACGCAGCGTACGGTAAGCATCCGTGAGATAGCGCAGCAGTACACCCTCACTGCGAGCCAATCCGTAGAAGTTCACCGCGTCGATGAACGTGAAGGCACGTTCAATCATGTCGCGGACGATGCTCTTCGGCTCCAGCTCGTAATCGCCCACCCAGGGGGCGGAGGCGCGGTAGACCTCGAACTGCTGGGTCAGCAGCTCCGCCAAAGGCTGCGGATGGGTCAGCTCGTCCAGAATCCGCATCCGCTCGGTGTAGTCAACGCCCTCGGCCTTCAACTCCGCCAGCCGCTCGGATTTGATCTTCTTCACCTGGGCGCCGGTGACCTGGTACGGGGTGTCAAGGATGGACTCAATGACGCTGATGACATCCAGCGCATAAGACTCTGATTCCGGATCCAGTAGGTCCAAGGCTGCCACGGCAAAGGGCGCCAGAGGTTGATTGAGCGCAAAGTCCTCTTGGAGATCGACCGTCAGATCCACTCGGCGGCCATCGGACTCGGCGTCGTGACGTTTCTCCAGCACCCCGGCGGCCAAGAGTTCCCGCAGGATCTGAAGCGCCCGCCGCTGCAACTGCGCTTGGCGCGCAGGGGTCTCATCACTGGCCAGAATGAGCCGCCGCATCGCCAGGATGGGGTCTTCGTCCCGGTGCAGCAGGTGCAACACCATCGCATAGGTGACCCGCATACGGGAAACCATGGGCTCCGGCTCCGCGGTGATGAGCTTGTCGAAGGTCTTCTCACTCCAGGAGATGAAACCTTCAGGGGGCTTCTTCTTCGGCTTCGAGCGCATCGCCTGGCTGAGTTTCGCCTCGTCGTCACCGTGTTTGGCCCGGGCCTTCCGCAGCGCCTGCTCGTTCTCGATGACATGCTCAGGGGCCATCACCACCACGGTGCCTTCGGTGTCATAGCCGGCCCGGCCGGCACGACCAGCGATTTGGTGGAACTCCCTGGCGTTGAGCTGGCGGACCCGCTGGCCGTCGTATTTGCTCAGCGCGGAGAACAAAACCGTCCGGATCGGCACATTAATGCCCACCCCGAGGGTGTCGGTTCCGGAGATGACCTTCAGCAAACCCTCCTGGGAGAGCTGTTCGACCAGCCTGCGGTACTTCGGCAGCATGCCGGCGTGGTGGACACCCACTCCGGAGCGCAGCAACCGGTTCAGTGTCACTCCGTAGCCCTTGCTGAAACGGAAACCCTTCAACCGTGCGGCCAGCTGTTCCTTTTCCGCCGAGGACAGCAGATTCAGGCTCATCAGCCCGGCCGCTCGTTCGGCCGCCTCCCGCTGGGAAAAATGCACCACGTAGACCGGCGCCTTCCCCGAGGCCGCCAAATTTTCAAGATTCTCCAGCAGTGGGGTCGTCGAATACTCGAACTCCAGCGGCACTGGTCGGGTCGCGGAACTGACGACGACGACGTCGCGTCCGGTCCGCTCCGCGATGGTGCCTTCGAAGCGGGACGTATCCCCGAGAGTCGCCGACATCAGCAGAAACTGAGCCTGAGCCAGTTCAATGAGCGGCACCTGCCATGCCCACCCGCGTTGCGGGTCAGCATAGAAGTGGAACTCATCCATGACCACCGGACCGACATCGGCTGCCGAGCCGTCACGAAGCGCCTCATTGGCGAGAATCTCCGCGGTGCAGCAGATGATGGGTGCTTGGGCATTGACCGAGGAGTCCCCGGTGACCATTCCGACGTTTTCTGCCCCGAAGATCTCCACCAGGGAGAAGAACTTCTCTGAGACCAGCGCCTTGATCGGTGCGGTGTAGATGCTGCGTTCACCCCGGGACAGAGCGAAGAAATGCGCAGCCAGAGCGACCATTGACTTCCCCGAACCGGTGGGGGTCGCCATGATGACGTGGTGCCCAGCAGCCAATTCGATGATGGCGTCCTCCTGGGCTGGATACAGCTGAAGTCCCTGGGACTGGACCCACGTATCGAAGGCCGCAATCAGTTCATCCTCTGAGGGGAGACCCCACGAGCCGGACAATTTCTCCAAACGGGGGCGGGCACTCATCGCCGAAGGGGTCACCACCCGCGCTCACGCCATTGAGCCAGGTGTTCACGTTCAGCCCCCAGTGTGGTGGGGGCGCCATGGCCGGGGTGGATGACGGTGTCGTCGTCGTAGACGGCGAAGAGCCGATTCTCCACGTCGTCGATGAGTTGGGTGAAGTCCTGCCGGCTCCAGGTCTTCCCCACGCCCCCGGGGAAGAGGGAATCCCCGGTGAAGATATGGGTGGGACCGTCCTCCACCGGATAGACGAACGCGACTGATCCCGGAGTGTGCCCGCGCAGGTGGATGACATCGAGGCTGACGCCGTCGTAGCTGACGGTGTCACCGTGGTGCAGCCGCCGGGTGATCGTTACACCTTTGTCCGCCTCGATCGCATCGGCGTCCTCGGCCCCGGCGGCCAATTCCACGGACCCGTCGGCGAATTCCGGCAGCGCCCGGATGTGATCCCAGTGTCGATGGGTCGTCAGCACCGCCTGTAATCCCGGGGAGCAGGGCGTGTCCCCGGTGGCTTCACGGATCAGTGACCTGATCGCCTCGGCATCGTCGGCGGCGTCAATGAGCACCTGAACCCCGGACTTCTTCGCGGTCAGCAGATAAACGTTATTGCTCATCTCACTGACGGCGATGCGGCGCACGGTCAGGGCGGGGAGGTCGTGAATCAGGGAGCTTTCCGAGGACATGCCGCACAGTCTATGTGCCAGCACCACTGGACACGCCAGTGTGCAGACCGCTATGACATCAGCGACTAGTGGTTAAGGGGACAGCAGCTTCTGGGCAATCTGGCGCGCTTCGGCCAGTAGGCTGCCTCCATAGATGCGGTGGTGGGCAAAGGCTCCCTCTGCCAGGAGGAAGAGATGGTCGGCCAGCCGCTGCGGGTCTTCGATCTGGGGGAGATCCTCTTCGATGAGCTGGCGCAAACGCTCGCAGACTACGTGCTTGTGATGCCGGATGAGGGGGTAGGCCGGATGATCGGTGGCCAGTTCGGCGGCCGCATTGAGATAAGCGCAACCACGGGTCATGGTTTTGGCGTCTTCCATGTAGACATCGAAGACCGCCAGGGCGCGGGGAGCGGGGGACGCGGCGATGGCCTCCTCCAACCTGGGCCACCACCGGCGGTGCCGGTTCTGTAGGTAGGCGGCAATGAGGCCGTCTTTATTGCCGAAATTCTTATACAGAATCGGTTTGGTTACCCCGGCCTCGGTGGCGATGGTGTCCACCCCCACCGAGTAGATGCCGTATTCGTAGAAGAGCGCGGAGGCGACGTCGAGGATCTTCCACGCCCCTGGGGTGAGGCTGTCCAGATCGATGGGCTGATGGTCCACACTCACTCCTTGACTAAACAGATCTGTAACCCGTAGTTTATCCCCACAGGTTTACAGGTCTGTATATCTCTTCTCTCGTCTCTCTTCCGGCCTGTTTGAGGCTTCAGTTTAGGAGGTGTCCATGGTTCCGCTCAGTCATGCCCGTACCACCCAGCTCGCGGGCGCCGGGCTGGCGCTCATCGCTGTCTCCTACGGAATCGCCCGCTTCGCCTATGGACTCTTCGTGCCCGCCTTCCGGGCTGAATTCGACCTCACCCCCGGGCACGTTGGGCTCATCGGTTCGGTCAGCTATGCCGTCTATTGCCTCGCCATTTATCCCGCGATGATGCTCACCCCGCGCCTGGGCAGCCGCCGTCTCGCCGTGCTCGCCGGGGCACTGGCGACCGGTGGTATGGGTCTGATCGCCCTGGCCCCCACTGCCAGTGTGCTCACTCTCGGCATCATTCTGGGTGGGTTGAGCACCGGTATCGCTTCTCCGCCCCTGGCCCACGCTGTGGCATTGCGTGTGCCCCGCGACCGCCGGGACCGCACTCAGGCCATCGTGAACTCCGGGACCGGGCTGGGTGTGGCCCTCTCCGGGCCGGTGGCGCTGCTGACCCTCGAGCAGTGGAGGGGTGCGTGGCTAGCCTTCAGCATCGCGGCCCTGTTCGTCACCGTCTGGGTCGCCTTCAGTGTGCCCCGCACTCGGGAGGCCGAAGACTACACCGTGGCGGTCCGCTGGCAGGGAGGTCGACGCCGAGCGGTCAAGGACCTACTGCCCGACCCCTTATTACCAGAGGGCGGACTGAAGCTGCTTGCTACATCCTTGGTCCTCGGTGTGGGGACTGCCGCGGTCTGGGTCTTCAGCAGAGACATACTGATCGACCTCGGCGGGCACAGTGAGGCCAGCTCCACGTTGGCCTGGTCACTGCTGGGTCTGTGTGGACTGCTCGGTGCAGCCGCCGGAGACGTGGCGTACCGGCTCGGTCTCACCCGGGCCTGGATGCTTAGCTGTCTCGGCATCGCGGCGACGACGGTGCTCATCGGCATCGTTCCGCATCTCATCCTGCCCAGCCTGCTGGCCTCAGGGGTGTATGGTGCCGCCTATATTGCAGCCACCGGGTTACTGCTTATCACCGCAGCTAGTACCTACTACCATCAGCCTGCCGCCGGCGTCGGGCTCTCCTTCCTCACGCTGGCCCTCGGTCAAGCGATCGGCGGTGCTGTCCTTGGCGGTCTCATCGATACGTACTCGGTGGCGCTGGCCTTTATGGTGGCCGCCGGAGCTGTTGTCCTCTCGGCCACCCTGGCGCCGTCGAAAGTCATCAGCGCCCGCACAGAAGAGCTCACTGTACTCCGGCAGGATCAGATCGACGACCACATTGCCCGAGGGTAACCTTCCTCGGCATGTCTCGAATGTTTGTTCGATCACCTGGTGCGCAATACACTGGGTCAAGTGACTGAGACTGCCTCCGCTGTGATCGAGTCCGTGGATGAGTACTACGCGAACGCCGCCCGCCGCGCCGCACAGAATGGCGTGACCGGTAGCGCTGAAGCCGACCGAATCGTCATCCAAGGCGCACGAGAACACAACCTGAAGAACGTCAGCGCCGAACTGCCGCGCAACGCCTTCATCGTCTTCACCGGACTTTCGGGCTCGGGGAAGTCCTCGCTGGCCTTCGACACGATCTTCGCCGAAGGGCAACGACGCTACGTGGAGTCACTCTCGGCGTACGCTCGTCAGTTCCTGGGGCGAGTGGACAAACCAGACATCGACTTCATCGAGGGGCTCTCCCCGGCGGTGTCTATCGATCAGAAGTCCACGTCCCGCAACCCGCGTTCCACGGTGGGGACAGTTACCGAGATCCACGACTACCTGCGTCTGCTCTGGGCGCGGATCGGGGTGCCGCACTGCCCCGAATGCGGCGAGCGGATCGAACGGCAAACTCCCCAGCAGATCGTCGACCAGGTGCTCGCCTTCCCAGAGGGCACTCGATTTCAGGTGCTCGCACCCGTGGTGCGGGAGCGCAAGGGGGAGTTCAAAGACCTCTTCCGCGAATTGGCCGGTGCCGGTTTCGCCCGTGCTGTGGTCGACGGGGAACTCATCCAACTCAACGACCCGCCCACGTTGGAAAAGCAGTACAAGCACACTATCGACGTCGTCATCGACCGGCTGGTGATCCGCGAGGGCATGCGGCAGCGGCTGACCGATTCGGTGGAGACCGCACTGAAACAGGCTGACGGCCGGGTCGTCATCGATCTGGTCGACCTCACCGATGAGGGAGAACCCGCCAACCCCGACCGGGTGCCCGAGGGACTCACAGGTCCGAAGTACCGGCAGTTCTCCGAGAACCTCGCCTGCCCCAACGAGCACCCGTTGCCGATCGATGAGATCGAACCGCGCACTTTCAGCTTCAACTCGCCCTTCGGTGCCTGTGAGGTCTGCTCGGGAATCGGCTCCCGCCTCGAAGTCGACGAGTCCCTGGTGATCCCCGATGACACACTGAGCCTCGACGACGGCGCCATCGCGCCCTGGTCCACTGGCGCCACCACCAAGGACTACTTCGCCCGGATGATCGAAGGTCTGGCCCACGAGCTCGACTTCGATGTCCACACTCCGTGGAAGGACCTACCGAAGAAGGCGAAGAACGCACTCCTTCACGGGCGCAACTACAAAGTGACGGTGTCTTACCGGAACCGGTGGGGCCGGGAGCGCCGCTACGCCACCGGGTTCGAAGGCGTGCTGAACTGGATTGCGCGTAAGCACGAGGAAGTCGAATCGGATAACGCTCGTGACCGCTATGAGCAGTACATGCGTCAGATCCCCTGCCCGGCCTGTGATGGCCAGCGGCTCAATCCCGCTGTGCTGTCCGTGCTGGTGGCCGGGACCTCGATTGCAGAGATTGCCCGTTACCCCCTCGATGAATGCGCCGAGTTCTTCCGAAATCTGAAACTCTCCGCCAGGGACGCCACGATCGCCGAGCAGGTCCTCAAAGAGATTCTCGCCCGGCTGGAGTTCCTCCTCGATGTCGGGTTGACCTACCTGACCCTGGAACGGGCCGCAGGTACCCTCTCCGGGGGTGAGGCCCAGCGGATTCGGTTGGCTACACAGATCGGGTCCGGACTGGTGGGTGTGCTCTATGTGCTCGATGAACCGAGCATCGGACTGCACCAGCGGGACAACACTCGGCTGATTGCGACGTTGACGCGACTGCGAGACCTGGGAAACACGCTCATCGTGGTCGAGCACGACGAGGACACCATCGCTGAGGCGGACTGGGTCGTCGATATCGGACCCGGGGCCGGTGAGCGCGGTGGAAACATCGTCCACTCCGGATCCGTAGAGGCACTGACCCGCAATACCGACTCGATCACCGGAGACTACCTGGCGGGCCGCCGCCGTATTGCGGTGCCCACTACTCGGCGCGCAGTCGACCCTGAACGCAGGCTCCGCATCATCGAAGCTCAGGAAAACAACCTCCACGGGGTCAATGTCGATATCCCCCTGGGAGTTTTCCTCGGAGTCACCGGCGTCTCCGGTTCGGGTAAATCCACGCTCATCAACGAGATCCTCTCCAAGGCTCTGGCCAATAAGCTCAACAATGCGCGTCAGGTTCCGGGTCGGCATCGTCGGATCGAAGGCGTGGAGGAGCACCTCGACAAGATCATCCAGGTCGACCAGAGCCCCATCGGACGCACGCCGCGATCCAACCCGGCCACCTACACTGGCGTCTTCGATCACATCCGCAAGCTCTTCGCCGAGACCACCGAAGCCAAAACCCGTGGTTACAAGCCAGGGCGGTTCAGCTTCAACATCAAAGGTGGCCGCTGCGAAGCCTGCACCGGGGACGGCACGCTGAAGATCGAAATGAACTTCCTGCCCGATGTCTACGTGCCGTGCGAGGTCTGCCAGGGGGCCCGGTATAACCGGGAAACCCTCGAGGTGACCTACAAGGGCAAAAACATCGCTGAGATCCTGGATATGCCCATCGAACAGGCCGCCGACTTCTTCTCGGCCTTCGCGCCTATCGCCCGGCACCTGAACACCTTGGTCGACGTCGGTCTAGGCTATGTGCGGCTTGGCCAGTCCGCCACCACGCTCTCCGGCGGAGAAGCCCAGCGGGTCAAACTCGCCTCCGAGCTGCAGAAACGCTCCAACGGCCGTTCCATCTACGTGCTTGACGAACCCACCACCGGCCTGCACTTCGAAGACATCCGCAAGCTGTTGGGAGTTCTGCAGGGACTGGTGGACAAGGGCAACACGGTGGTGACCATCGAGCACAATCTCGATGTCATCAAATCCTGCGACTGGCTCATCGACCTCGGTCCCGAAGGTGGTAACGGCGGTGGCCGGATCGTCGCCGAAGGCACTCCTGAGCAGGTAGCCGCCGGGCACGCCACCACCGGCTCCCACACCGGCCGGTACCTTGCCGAGCTGCTGCAGTAGTTCTTACGACGCCGTTGCTACAGTAATCCGGTGACCACCGCAGACGTTTCTGATCTTCCCCCCGGCGGGGCCGGTGCTGACCGCCGACGCGCCCACGAAGGCATCCGCCGTGCCGGTGGCCGGGCGATCCGCTTGGCCTGCCGGCCCACGGTCACCGGGCTGGAGAACGTTCCCTCCAGCGGGGGCTTTATCGTTGCCAGCAACCACTTAAGTTTCTTCGACTCGGTGCTTATCCAGGGCATCTTTCCTCGCCCGGTGAGTTTCTTCGCCAAGGCCGAGTACTTCACCCAACCTGGCATCAAAGGCAAAGGGATGAAGCTGTTCTTTGAAGCCTTCGGATCCGTGCCGGTGGAGCGGGACAAACAGGCCGATGCGGTCAGCGCACTCCACGGACTCGGCGATATCGTCAACGCCGGGCAAGGGGTGGGGATCTATCCCGAAGGCACCCGCAGTCGGGACGGTCGGCTCTACCGGGGACGCAACGGGGTCGGATGGCTGGCCCTGGCGACCGGGGCCCCGGTGATCCCCGTGGGGCTCATCGGCACGGAGAAGCTCCAAGCGCCCGATTCGAATTCCATCCGCCTGGCACGGTTCCAGATGCGGGTGGGCCAGCCGCTGCAGTTCGAGCACCTGGGCCCTCAGCATTCTATGAAGCCTCGTAAAGAAGCCACCGAGCAGGTTATGGACGCTATCGCCGCGCTCTCCGGACAGGAACGCGCTGAAGGCTATAACACCCGGCCCACTGAGGCGGGCCACCCCTAAGCTATGGCTGATCCGGCCTCCTACCGTCCGGCTCCCGGGGAGATTCCCACCAAACCGGGGGTCTACCGGTTCATTGACCCCCACGGGAGGGTCATCTACGTCGGGAAGGCGAAGAACCTCCGGTCCCGGTTGAACTCCTACTTCACCGGGGTGCACCAGTTACACCCGAAGACCTACGCGATGGTGCACACCGCCAGCCGGGTCGAATGGACGGTGGTCGGTTCCGAACTCGAAGCCATCCAGCTGGAGTACACCTGGATCAAGCAGCACACCCCACGGTTCAACGTCATGTACCGGGACGATAAGTCCTACCCCTATCTCGCGGTCACGATGAACGAGAAGTATCCCCGGGTCCAGGTCATGCGGGGGGACAAGAAACCGGGGGTGAAGTACTTCGGTCCTTTCCACCCGGCCAAAGCCATCCGTGAGACCGTCGACACAATGCTGCGGGTTTTTCCCGTGCGCTCCTGCAGCGCTGGTGTCTTTCGCCGGGCCGAAGCCTCCGGCAGACCGTGCCTGCTGGGCTATATCGACAAGTGCTCCGCCCCTTGCGTAGGCAATATCTCTGAGGAGGACCACCGGCACCTCGCTGAGCAGT
Source organism: Nesterenkonia alba DSM 19423 (assembly GCF_000421745.1). GTDB lineage: Bacteria > Actinomycetota > Actinomycetes > Actinomycetales > Micrococcaceae > Nesterenkonia > Nesterenkonia alba. The sequence goes on along the minus strand of NZ_ATXP01000003.1, from coordinate 22,210 downwards.
TCGTCGAGGTGATGGCCGGTCGGCCAGGTCCGCATATGCGCCGGATCGAGGAGCAGATGAAACAGGCGGTGGCCGAACTGCGGTTCGAGGACGCCGCTCGGCACCGGGACGACCTCGAAGCGCTCCGCCGGGTTTTTGAACGCAACGCCGTGGTGCTCTCAGAGGAGACAGAAGCCGATCTCTTCGCTTTCGCCCAGGACGAGCTTGAAGTCTCCGCGCAGGTTTTCCACGTCAGACAGGGGAGGATCCGAGGTCAGCGTGGCTGGGTCTCGGAGAAGGTCGAGGACCTCGACGACGCCGGTCTCGTCGAGCAACTCCTCCTGCAGGTCTACGGGGATATCCCCGACACCGAACGCATCCCCCGGGAAGTGCTAGTGCCCACCTTGCCGGAGAACCATGAGGAACTGGCGAGCTGGCTCAGCGCACGGCGCGGAGCGAAGGTCAGCCTGAGGGTTCCCCAACGCGGGGACAAAGCGGCCCTGCTTTCCACGGTGCAGGAGAACGCCGAACAGGCTCTGCAGCTGCATAAAGCCCGCCGAGCCGGGGACATCACCACTCGCTCGGCTGCGTTGCGTGAACTCCAGGAAGCCCTAGGGCTCAGCGAGCCCCTGCTGCGCATTGAGTGCTTCGATATCTCCCACACCTCCGGCACTAACGTGGTCGCCTCGATGGTGGTCATCGAGGACGGTCTGCCCAAAAAGAAGGACTACCGCCGCTTCTCCATCCGCGGTGAAGCGGCCCGGGACGACACCTCAGCGATGCGCGATGTCATCACCCGCCGTTTCTCTCGGTATCTGAAGGAACTCGCTGAATCGCAGAACCCCGTGCTGGAGGAGAGCCCCGGGGACACCGACAGCGTCAAAGAATCCACAGTGGTGGATCGTCAGTCCCCCCGCTTCGCCTACCCGCCGAGTCTCGTCGTCGTCGACGGGGGGCAACCCCAGGTCAACGCAGCCCGGGCCGCTCTCGAGGAACTGGGGTTGGAGGACATGCCGGTGATCGGTCTGGCCAAACGGCTCGAGGAGATCTGGCTTCCCCAGGATGACTTCCCGCTGGTGCTCCCGCGCAGTTCTGAGGCGCTGTACATGCTCCAACGCATCCGGGATGAGGCCCACCGCTTCGCCATTGCCTACCACCGTTCGGCACGGTCCAAGCAGATGACCCACTCCGCGCTCGACGACATCCCCGGGCTCGGTACCAAGCGACGAGCCGCCGTGGTCGCCCACTTCGGCTCGGTGGCTCAGCTCACCGAAGCCACACCGGAGCAGATCGCCGAGGTCCCCGGGATTGGGCTACACACCGCCCACAAGATCGCCGAGCATCTCCGGTCAACGGAGGACTCCTCAGGCGGTGACGCTGGCCGGCACAGGCCGGTAGAGTCGTGACCATGAGCCAGTTGACGCCGCAGAAGCCGCCGGAGAACGAGCTGCTGATCGTCACCGGCATGTCCGGCGCTGGCCGCACCACAGTGGCTCATGCCCTGGAAGACATGGGCTGGTACGTCGTCGAAGGGATGCCCCCAGAGCTCATCACCACGATGATGGACCTCATCGCCCGTAACCCGGGGTCCGTAGAGAAGCTCGCCGTCGTGCTCGATGTCCGCTCCCGCCGGCTCTACAGCAATATGCGCGAATCCCTCGCCTCCATCGAAGCTGCAGGGATCACCTACCGGTTGCTCTTCCTCGACGCCTCCGATGAACTGCTAGTGCGCCGATTTGAACACGGACGGCGTCCTCATCCGCTGCAAGGCGACGGCCGCATTCTCGATGGGATCCGGGCCGAACGGGACCTGCTCAAGGATGTGAAATCCGCCGCGGAGGTCGTCATCGACACCAGAGACCTCAACGTGCACGGTTTGGCCGCCGCGGTCAACGAACTCTTCAGTGAGGACGGACCAGTCACCCTGCGGCTGAACGTCATGAGCTTCGGCTTCAAATACGGCGTCCCAGCTGATGCCAATTTCCTCGCCGATGTCCGCTTCATCCCCAACCCCCACTGGGTGCCCGAGCTGCGCCCCTACACCGGTCAGGACCCCAAAGTTCGCGACTTCGTGCTCGTCAATGAAGGAGCCGGCGAGTTCATCGAACGCTACGTCGAAGCCCTACACCCGGTCTTGGAGGGTTACCGCCGGGAAAACAAGCACTACGCGACCCTGGCGGTGGGCTGTACTGGTGGCAAACACCGTTCGGTGGCGATCAGTGAGGAGCTCGCCCGCCGGCTTGACCAGATCCCCGGAGTGACAGTCAACGTGGTCCACCGGGACCTCGGGCGCGAATAGGAAGCTGAGGCGATGAGCACCGGACCCATCAGTTTCACCGGCCCCTTACCGACGGTCACCTCCTTCGCCGAGGCGGCGCGAGCCCCGGCCCAGCCGACTTTGCGTGTCACTGCGCTCGGCGGCGGGCACGGGCTGAAAGCGACACTCTCGGCACTGCGAGTGATCGCCGCCGAGCACCTCACCGCTATTTGTACTGTCGCCGATGACGGTGGCTCATCCGGTCGGATCCGTCAGGACATGGATGTCTTACCCCCTGGGGACCTCCGCATGGCACTGACCGCCCTCTGCGATGACACCGACTGGGGGCGCACCTGGGCTGAAGTGATGCAACACCGTTTCCGGTCTAAAGACGGCGTGGCCGGCCACCTCGATAACCACGCAGTGGGCAATCTGCTCATCGTGGCACTGTGGGAGCTGCTCGGTGATCCGGTCGACGGATTACGATGGGCCGGCGCACTGCTCGGGGCCCGGGGTCAGGTGCTGCCGATGTCCCGGACCCCGCTGACGATGTCCGGCTTGGTGACCCCCGATGAACCCGGAGCCGAGCCGGTGCGGATTGATTCCCAAGCCGAATTAGCCCGAGCCGGCCGCGGGGGCAAGCTCACCGATGTCCGCTTACATCCTGCCGACGCCGAAGCCTGCGTGGAAGCGGTCAATGCCATCGAGCTTTCCGATTGGGTCGTCTTTGGTCCGGGCTCCTGGTACACCTCGGTGCTCCCACACCTGCTGTTAGAGGATCTGCGCACCGCCCTGCAGGAGACTGAGGCTCGGCGCTGTGTGGTGATGAACCTCAAACCGGACACTGACGAGACCTGGGGGATGAGCGCAGCCGACCACCTCGAAGTTCTCGCCCACTACGCCCCGGGACTCAACATCGACGCGGTCATCGCCGACCCCCGTTCAGTGGGGGAGGAGGAGCGGGAAGCCTTCGCCGCCTCGGCCGAACGGCTCGGTGCGGAGATCACCTGGGCCAAGGTTCGCCGGCATGACCGATCAGACATCCACGACACCCTGCGGCTGGCGATCGCGTTCAACGAGGTCTTCCACCGTTGAGCAGGCTGTTCACACCGGCGTGAGCTGGGGCCGGTACTATGGCTGAGCCGGCCGCCTGCCCGATGACAACCGAAGGACCCGCACACACTATGGCGCTGACCGAATCGGTCAAAGACGAACTCGCTCGTACCGAGGTGGCTACCACCTCTGAACGCAAGGCCGAGGTATCGGCCATGCTGCGGTTCGCCGGTGGGCTCCACGTGATCTCCCGCCGCATCGTCATCGAGGCTGAACTCGACCACGCCGCCACCGCCCGTCGGCTCCGGGCTAGCCTCGCAGAGGTCTACGGGCACGGCTGTGAAGTCATCGTCGTCTCGGGCAGCGGTCTCAAACGCGGTGCCCGGTATGTGGTCCGGGTGGTGCGCGAAGGGGAGGCCCTGGCTCGGCAGACCGGGCTCATCGACGGCCGTGGCCGTCCGGTGCGGGGCCTGCCCTCGGTCATTGTCAATGGCTCAGTGGCTGACGCGGTGGCCGCCTGGAGGGGTGCTTTTCTGGCCCACGGCTCCCTCACCGAGCCGGGGCGCTCCTGCTCTTTGGAGGTCACCTGCCCCGGCCCCGAGGCTGCGTTGGCTCTCGTTGGTGCCGCTCGCCGGCTCGGCCTCACCGCCAAGGCCCGTGAAGTCCGCAGCGCCGACCGGGTCGTCATCCGCGATGCTGATTCTATTGCTCAGCTGCTGACCCGCATGGGTGCCCACCAGACTCTGCTCGTGTGGGAGGAGAAGCGGATGCGTAAAGAGGTCCGTGCCAGCGCCAACCGGCTGGCCAACTTCGATGACGCTAACCTCCGCCGCTCGGCCCAAGCCGCCGTAGCAGCGGGCGCCCGGGTGGAGCGGGCCCTGGAGATCCTTGGCGACCAGGTTCCCGAACATCTCGAGTACGCGGGCAAACTGCGGCTGCAGCATAAGCAGGCTTCGCTCGATGAACTCGGGCGGTTGGCGGATCCGCCGATGACCAAGGACGCAGTGGCCGGGCGCATCCGTCGGTTGTTGGCTATGGCGGATAAACGAGCCGAGGAACTGGGTATTCCGGACACCAACGCGAATGTTCCCGACGACGTCGTCGACTGACTCCTCAGCCCCACCAGTACAGTTTTAGGTATGCATAAAAACTGACGAAACCCTGTTATTTCACCTGTGGGTGAACAGCTCATGTCACAGTGCGTCAACCCCTTATGTCCACTGCGGGACAGTGCATAGGATGAGAGTCGGAGCGAGGCGCTGACCTCGTGAGATTCCGACCAACAGGAGGAGAGATCCATGGCCGAGTACACCCTGCCTGAGCTGGACTACGACTACGGCGCGCTGGAGCCGCACATCTCTGGGCGCATCATGGAGCTGCACCACTCCAAGCACCACGCCACCTATGTTAAGGGTCTCAATACGGCTCTGGAGCAGCTAGCCGAAGCCCGGGAGAAGGGCGATTACTCCACTACGCCGAAGCTGCTCAAAGACCTGCAGTTCAACCTCGGCGGGCACATCAACCACTCGATCTTCTGGAAGAACCTCTCCCCGGAGGGTCAGGAGCGCCCCGAAGGTGAACTCGCCGCTGCCATCGATGAATACTTCGGTTCCTTCGATAACTTTCAGGCCCAGTTCACCCAGGCCGCTCTGACGATCCAGGGTTCTGGTTGGGCAATCCTGGCCTACGAGCCGATCGGTGGCAGCCTCGTCATCGAGCAGTTCTACGACCAGCAGAATGGCGTGCCGGTGGCCACCACTCCGCTGCTGATGCTGGATATGTGGGAGCACGCCTTCTACCTCGACTACGTCAACGTCAAGCCTGACTATGTGAAGGCGTTCTGGAACATCGTCAACTGGGCCGACGTCGCCGCTCGCCTGGAGTCCGCCAAGGCCGGGGCTGGCAAGCTCGTCACCCCATGAGCTGTGCTGTGACCGCTGGCCGTCGACATGGCGAGACAGCGGTCACAGAAGTATCACGCACGTGACATACTGGTGATGCACTGATTGAACTGCATATTCCTCAGGCACCTGAGAACGATGACGTTATTGGGGGTCAGCAGCGCCGGCACGGAGTAGGTGTCCATGGCGCGGCTGATCCCCAAGTCGTTGTATCGGGTCATGCACCCTCACGCCGGACACGGAAGGAAAACAGCACATGGCGACCACCATCGCGATCAACGGTTTCGGACGGATCGGGCGCAACGTCCTGCGCGTCATCGCCGAGCAGGGCCAGGACCTGGAGGTCGTGGCGATCAATGACCTGACCGACCCGGCGGTCCAAGCCAACCTCACCAAGTTCGACTCCGTGCTTGGCCGGTTCCCCGGTGAGGTCTCCCTCGATGGCGAGAAGCTGGTGGTCAATGGCCGCAGTATCGCCCTGTACTCGGAGAAAGACCCCGCCAAGCTGCCGTGGGGTGAGCTCGGGGTGGACATCGTCCTGGAGTGCACCGGCTTCTTCACTGATAAGGAATCGGCGAGCAAGCACATTGACGCCGGAGCGAAGAAGGTCATCGTTTCTGCTCCCGGTAAGGGCGTGGACGCCACGTTGGTGCTCGGGGTGAACGAGTCGGTCTACGACCCGCAGAACCACACCGTTATCTCCAATGCTTCCTGCACCACGAACTGCCTGGCTCCGGTGGCCAAGGTGCTCAACGATGAGTTCGGCATCGTCGAAGGCCTGATGACCACGATTCACGCCTACACCGGAGACCAGCGTCTCCACGACGCCCCGCATAAGGACCTGCGTCGGGCTCGCGCAGCCGGGCTGAACATCGTCCCCACGTCTACCGGTGCGGCCAAGGCGATCGGCGCGGTGCTGCCGGAGGTCGACGGTAAGCTCGACGGTTTCGCGGTCCGGGTTCCGGTTCCCACCGGCTCCGGTACCGACCTCACCGTCACGGTCAAGAAGGAGGGCGTGACCGTCGATGAAGTCAACGCCGCCTTCAAGAAAGCCGCCGAGGGCTCGCTGGCCGGTGCTCTGGCCTACAGCGAGGACCCGCTGGTATCCACCGACATTGTCGGGGACCCACACGCATCGATCTTCGATGCTCCGTTGACGAAGGTCATCGGCCAGACGGTGAAGGTTTTCGCCTGGTACGACAACGAATACGGCTACAGCTCCCGGCTGGCCGATATGGCGGTCTACGTCGGCAAAACGCTGTAATCTGACTGGTATGAAGACCCTCGATGACCTGATCGCTGACGGCGTCGCGGGGCGCACTGTCCTGGTCCGCAGCGACCTCAACGTCCCCCTCGACGACGGCCGCGTCACCGACGACGGTCGCATCCGCGCCTCCCTGCCGGTTTTGGAGAAACTCGCCGCGGCCGGCGCCCGGGTAATCGTCACCGCACACCTGGGTCGCCCCGAAGGGGAGCCGAAGCCGGAGTTCTCTCTGGCCCCGGTTGCCGCTCGCCTCGCAGAGCTGACGCAGGTACCGGTCACACGGGCTGAAGACCTTGTAGGACCGAGTGCACAGGCTGCTGCCGCCGGATTGTCCGATGGGGAGATCCTCCTGCTGGAAAATGTCCGGTTTGATCCGCGGGAGACCTCCAAGGATGAGGCCCAGCGTGCCCAGCTGGCCGGGGAGTTGGCGGCGTTGACCGGACCGCGCGGCGCCTATGTCAATGACGCCTTCGGGGCGGTGCACCGCAAGCATGCCTCCGTCTACGACGTCGCCTCTGTGCTTCCGGCATATCAGGGCGACCTGGTGGCCCGGGAGCTTGAGGTGTTGACCCGGCTCACCGAGCAGCCTGAGCGCCCCTACACGGTGGTGCTGGGCGGATCGAAGGTCTCGGACAAGCTCGCCGTCATCGAGAACCTCATGCCCAAGGCGGACACTCTGCTCATTGGGGGAGGGATGGTCTTCACCTTCCTCAAAGCCCAGGGCTACGGAATCGGCAAGTCCCTGGTGGAGGAGGACAAGCTTGAGGTCGTCCGGGGCTTCATCGCCGCCGCCGAAGAGCAGAACTGCCGGCTGGTTCTGCCGACCGACGTTGTGATGGCCTCGGCTTTTGCCGCCGACGCCGACCACGAGGTCTTGGCCGTTGCTGAGTTGGAGACTGGCTCGCACGGTGCTGATGCTCTGGGCCTGGACATCGGTCCGGACTCAGCTGCTGTCTTCGCTGAGGAGATCGCCGCAGCCAAGACCGTCTTTTGGAACGGGCCCATGGGCGTGTTCGAGATGGCAGCATTCGCCTCCGGAACCAAAACGGTGGCTCAGGCGCTGGCTAAGACCGCCGGTTTCACTGTTGTCGGTGGGGGAGATTCCGCCGCGGCGGTGCGCAGCTTCGGATTCAGTGCATCGGACTTCGGGCACATCTCGACCGGCGGCGGCGCTTCCCTGGAGTACTTGGAAGGTAAGAACCTGCCGGGTATTGAAGCCCTCAACGTCAGCTGACTGCTAGCGCACTAACGACCACGACGAAGGATGTCATGACTCTTCAGAAAGACGGCCAGTTCATCCGCCGCCCCCTCATTGCGGGTAACTGGAAGATGAACATGGACCATATGCAGGCGATCGCTCTGGTCCAGAAACTCGCGTGGACTCTGGACGACGCCGAGCATGACTACCAACGGGTCCAGGTTGCCGTCTTCCCACCGTTTACCGATTTACGTGGTGTGCAAACGCTGGTGACCGGGGACAAGCTCTCCTTGGACTACGGTGCCCAGGATCTTTCTCCGGAGGACTCGGGCGCCTTCACGGGGGATATCTCCGGTGCGTTCCTGGCGAAGCTGGGTTGCCAGTTCGTTCTCGTGGGGCACTCTGAACGGAGGGAAGTCCACGCCGAGACCGATGAGTTGCTCCACCGGAAGATCGCTGCTGCGCTGCGGCACGGTTTGGCCCCTGTGCTCTGTGTGGGCGAGGGCCTCGAAGTCCGTGAAGCCGGCAAGCACGTGGAGCACACCTTGGGTCAGCTCGAGGCTACGCTGGCCGACTTCAGTGCAGAAGACCTCGCTGAGCTGGTCGTGGCGTATGAGCCGGTGTGGGCCATCGGCACAGGGAAGACGGCAGGACCGGAGGACGCCCAAGAGATGTCCGCAGCGATCCGGAGCAAGCTCACCGAGCTGTATGGTGAGGACTTCGCAAGCGGAGTTCGGGTGCTCTACGGTGGCTCGGTGAAATCCGGGAACGTGGCAGCAATCCTCGCCGGTACCGACGTTGACGGGGCGCTGGTGGGCGGTGCCTCTCTGGATGCCGAAGAGTTCGCGAAGATCGCCCAGTTCGAGAAGCACGTCACCGCTGAGTAGGATAAGAGCGCTATGGACTTCCTCATGATCTCATTGCAGGTGGCGCTGGCCGCCATCAGCCTGCTCCTCATCCTGCTCATCCTCCTGCACAAGGGGCGCGGTGGCGGAATGAGCGATATGTTCGGCGGCGGGGTGACCAGCTCCCTGGGTTCCTCCGGTGTGGCCGAGCGAAACTTGACCCGGCTGACCATCAGCCTGGGCATTATCTGGGGCGTCATCATCGTCGCCCTCGCGCTCATCATTCAAATCAACGTCGAGTCCTAGCGCTCCGTCAAGAGGTTCAGCGAGGGTTCTCAGAGCCCGGCCGCGGCAGCGCGATCCAGATGCCAGACGGTCTGGTGTGCCCCGCGCGCATTGCGTGCCGGGATGTCCTCCACCGGGGTGTCTTCAGCGAAGGCTCGAGTGACCGCTTCAGTCTTCGACTCCCCGGCGGTGACCAGCCAGACCCGACGAGCAGTGTGGACGGCGTCGAAGGTCAGGGTGACCCGCAGTGGAGGGCCCAGCTCAGATGGAGCGTCCTCTTCTCCCACAGTGGTGCGACCCGAGGCCTGCAGCGTCTGCTTGCCCGGGAAGAGGCTGTTGATGTGCCCATCAGGTCCCACCCCAAGCAACATGACCGCGAATTGCGGCAGGTGTAGTCCGCTGATGCCGCCGGTGGGGGAGTAGGCCTGTAGTTGCTGGGCGTACATCTCTGCTCCGGCCTCCGGGGTCGCGGCCTCCTCGGAGGTGGCAACGGGATGGATATTCTCAGGCGGGAGGCCGAAGTCGTCCACCAGCAGGTCAAGGAGAGCATCCCGCGCCTGCTTCTCATTGCGGTCTGGATCATCTTCGGGCAGCAGACGCTCATCACCCCACCAGAAGTGCACTGCAGCCCAAGCGGGCTCCTCGGCGTGGCCGGTGCGCAGCAGCGCAGCGACCGAGCGCAGCACAGCGATGCCGGGGCCACCGCCGGTGAGCGAGATGTGAGCGGCACCTTCTTCATCCACGGTCTGTTTGATGACCGTCAACAGCTTCGCGGCGACGGAGTCGGCCAGCTGTTGCTGGTCCTCGAAGATCTCTGTGACCGGTTCAGCAGTAGCGGTATTGACCTGCACGCTCATCCTGGCAGTACCCTTTCTCATCTGTGATCTGATCCGCCTTAAGAATTCACCTTAGGCAGCAAATCTGCACGTCAGCCGGGAATTCTCCACTCACGCCCATCACGGGCGAGCAGCTCGTGGGCTGAGTCTGGGCCCCAGGACCCAGGAGCATAAGGCTCCGGCTGGGCTGATTCCGACTCCCAGTGCTGAATGAACGGATCACAGATCCGCCAGGAGAGCTCAACTTCACGGTGCCGAGGGAACAGCGGGGGTTCACCGAGCAGCACATCGAGGATGAGCCGCTCGTAGGCTTCCGGTGACTCCTCGGTAAAGGAACGGCCGTAGGAGAAGTCCATATCGACGTCGCGCACATCCATGGTGGTACCCGGCACTTTGGAGGTCAGCCGTAGTGTGGCCCCCTCATTGGGTTGGATCCGGATGATGAGTGCGTTCTGCCCGAAACGGTCGTCGTCGCTTTCGGTGAAGAGTAGGTTCGGTGCCTTCTTGAAGACCACGGCGATCTCCGTCACCCGGCGGGCCAGACGCTTACCGGTGCGCAGGTAGAACGGCACTCCGGCCCATCGGCGCGTGTGGATGCCCAGTTTAAAGGCGGCAAACGTTTCAGTGGTGGAGTGCGGGTCGAAGCCCTCCTCGTCGAGGAAACCGACGACCTGTTCACCGTGCTGTTCGCCGGAGGAGTACTGCCCCCGAGCGCTGGCAGCTTCAATGTCCTCCGGGACCTGCACGGCTTCGAGGACTTTCTCCTTCTCGCGGCGCAGGTGGTCGGCGTCGAACCGAATGGGTTCCTCCATCGCGGTCAACGCGAGCAACTGGAGTAAGTGGTTCTGGATGACGTCCCGAGCGGCACCGACCCCATCGTAATAGCTGGCCCGCCCATCAATTCCGAAATTCTCCGCCATGGTGATCTGCACGTGGTCGACGTGCTGGTTGTTCCACAGCGGTTCGAAGAGTCGATTGGCAAAACGCAGTGCCACCAGGTTCTGGACCGTCTCTTTGCCGAGGTAGTGGTCGATGCGGAAGACATCGTCAGAGGCGAAGACCCGTTCGATGGCATGATTGAGCTCGTGGGCCGAGGCTTCATCATGGCCAAAGGGTTTCTCAATAATGACCCGTGACCAGGGATCCTTCGGGTGTTGTTGCCGCCGGGCCAGGCCGTGGGCGTCGAGTTTCTGGCAGACCGTCTCGAAGGAGTTCGGCGGGATGGACAGGTAGAAGGCATGGTTGCCTCCGGTGCCGCGGGTTTCATCCAGTTCCGCAAGGGTTTCGCCCAACTGAGCGAAGGCGTCGTCGTCCTCGAATCCACTAGCGGAAACGAAGCGCAGCCCTCCGGCCAACTGCTCCCAGATCTGCGGATCAAAGCGGGTCCGGGAGCCGGCTTGGACGTGCTTGAGGACTTCCTCGGCGAAACGGTCGTCACTCCACTCGCGGCGGCCGAAACCCACCAGAGAGAAACTGGCCGGCAGCAGACCCCGGTTGGCGAGGTCGTAGATAGCCGGGAGTAGCTTCTTACGGGCCAGATCACCGGTGACACCGAACATCACCATGGCACACGGACCAGCCGAGCGTGCTCCGTTGGGGGCCGGAGCCGGGGTCATCTGCTGTTTCACAGGGCGCTGACCGCCTCGAGAATCTGGTCAATACCGGCTTCCCGGTCACGCAGATGCAGCCGCAGCACAGGCATACCGTGGTCGGCGAGCACCTGAGCATCCCCGGCGGCCTGGGCTGCAATGAGCTGCCCCAAGCTAAAGGGTCGTTCTGGGACTTCGAGATCTTCGGTCACCGAAGCGGTGAGCTGGAGGAAGACACCCACGTGAGGGCCACCCTTGTGGAACTGGCCGGTGGAGTGTAAGAAACGCGGACCCCAACCGAAGGTAACCGGTCGGCCGACGGCCTGGGCCAGCTGGGGGCGAATGTCCTCTAAGCGAGCTTCGGTGGTCCGGTCCAGGTAGGCCATCACCGCCAGGTAACCGTGCTCGGGGACACGCCCAATGAGTGCCCGCAGCGCCTCAGGCAGTGTGGTCTGACCGGAACTGAGCAGGGATTCATCCCCGGCGGTGCGGATCTCCACGGTGCCGTCGACGGTGGCCTCGCTAGCCTCCGGGGCGGGGGAGTCCAGCAATCCGCGGGCTGCCCGTTTGGCCGACTCAACATCGGGCTGATCGAAGGGGTTAATGCCCAGTAGGGAGCCGGCCACCACAGTGGCGACCTCCCACAGCAGGAACTGGGCCCCTAAACTACCCCCGGTACGTACTGTGTGTGGGGTTACCACGGTCTCGCCGGCGTCGGCGTCGACACTGGCACCGTCTTCGGCCTCGGCGTCTACGATCTCAGCGACCAGGACGTCGTCGAACTCCCGTGTCAGTTCCGGCTCGCCGTCGGCGACAAGCACCGGCAGAACTCCTGTGCCGTTCTTGCCGGTGGACTCGGCAACGAGCTGCTCGATCCAGGCTCCGAGTCCCACCAGGGGAGAGCCGGCATCGACAATGACGAGCTTATTGCGCAGCGGTTCTGTACCGCCGATGGCCGCACCCAACTGCAACCCGGGGTTGGAGGCTTCGTTCTCGGCCAGCACCCCGGCGGCGTCCTCGGCGTCGTCGAGCAGCTGAGCGACATCAGCCCCGGCCAGCCCGGCGGGCACCAGCCCGAAAGCCGTCAGAGCTGAGTACCGGCCGCCCACCGTCGGGTCCGCTTCGAAGATCGCGCGTACCCCGTCGGCGCGGGACTGCTCGTGCATGGGGGAGCCCGGGTCGGTGACCACAACGGTCCGTGAGAACGGATCGATCCCGGCATCGCTGAAGGCTTTCTGCACAATGCGGCGCTGAGAATCGGTCTCCACCGTGGAACCAGACTTCGACGAAACCACCAGCACGGTTCGCTGGAGATCGCGCAGGGCCCCGGAGACCTGCTGAGGGTCGGTGGAGTCCAGCACGGTCAACTCCACGCCCTCGGTGGCGCAGATGACCTCCGGAGCTAGCGAAGACCCTCCCATTCCGGCCAGTACGACTCGGTCGACACCCTCATCGGTGAGTTCCTCGCGCAGACGGGTGATCCGGGGCAGAAGCTCCTTGGAGTCGTCGAAGAGCGAGACCCAGCCGAGGCGTTGTGCCGCCTCGTCCTCAGCTTCGGGACCCCACAGGGTGTGGTCCTTGGCCGCCAGGCGGGAGGCGAACTCGTGGTCTACCAGACCGGGCACATGGGTATCGGCGGCCTCGCGGGCCGCGCCGAGTAGTGACAGCGCCAGTGAACTCATGCGTTCCTCTTCAGTCCTTCGTCGATGGTGCTGAGCAGGCCTTCCCAGGAGGTATCGAACTTCTGCAGTCCTTCGGCCTCCAGAGTGTCGACGACATCGCGGTAACTGATCCCAGCAGCGGAGATACCGTCAAGAACCCGGTTGGACTCCACGTAGGTGTCCGTCATCGTGTCGCCATCGACCTCCCCGTGGTCGGCCAGGGCCATCAGTGTCTTCTCTGGCATGGTGTTGACCACCCCGGGAGCAGCCAGCTCGGTCACGTAAAGAGTGTCGGAGAGGCTGGGATCTTTGGTTCCGGTGGAGGCCAGCAGCAGCCGCTGTGGACGCCCACCCCGTTCAGCCAGCAGCAGCCAGCGTTCGGAGCTAAAGGACTCGGTGGCGATCTGGTGAGCCAGCCGGGCATTGGCGATGGCAGCCTTGGACTTCAACTTGGCAGTATCCGGTTTGCCCGCCTCTGCGGCAAGCTCTAGGCGCTTGTCGACCTCGGAGTCCACCCGGGAGACGAAGAAGCTAGCTACCGAATGGATCTTGGAGATATCCAACCCATCGGCGTGGGCTTTCTCCAGGCCGAGCATGAACGCGTTGATGACCGCCCGATAGCGCTCCAGCGAGAAGATCAGTGTCACATTGACGCTGATGCCTTCAGAGAGCACTGTGGCAATCGCCTCGATCCCTTCGACCGTGGCAGGGATCTTAATCATGACGTTCTCGCGGTCTACCGCCTGATACAGGGCCCGGGCAGCTTCGATGGTCCGCTCAGTGTCCCGGGCCAGCCGCGGGTCAACCTCGATGGAGACCCGACCATCGACACCATCGGTGGCGGCGTACACACCGGAGAAGAGATCACACGCAGCGCGCACATCAGCGGTGGTGATCTCAAAGACCGCCTGTTCGGCGTCGGCACCTTGAGCTGCCAGCTCCTTCAGCTGCTCCTCGTAGGCCTCGCCCTGCTGCAACGCGGTCTCGAAGATCGTCGGGTTAGTGGTGACTCCCACGACGTGATGGGTTTCAATCAGCTGGGCCAGGGAACCGTTGTTGAGCCGTTCCCGGCTGAGGTCGTCGAGCCAGATCGAGACGCCGACATCACTCAGCGCCTGGGTGTTGGGGTTCGCAGTGGTGGTCTCAGTGGACATGCGATTCTCCTTCGCGGGGTGGGGAGGTCTCAGGCTGCAGCGCGGATAGATTCTTCGGCGGCCTCAGCGACAGCCTCCGAGGTGATACCGAACTTCTGGTACAGGGTCTTGTAGTCGGCCGAGGCTCCGAAGTGATCCAGTCCGACGATCCGGCCAGCATCGCCCACATAGGGGTACCAGGTCATCGGGTGGGCGGCCTCCACGGCCACGCGCGCCTTCACCGAGGACGGCAGCACCGCTTCGCGATAGTCAGCGTCCTGCTCGGCGAACCACTCCAGGCAGGGTGCGGAGACCACCCGGGCGGCGAGACCCTGCTGGGCCAGTGCTTGGCGGGCCTCCACAGCCAGGGACACCTCAGAGCCGGTGCCGATGAGGATGACATCGGGAGTCACCACGGCCCCGTCCTTGACCGCCTCGGCGAGCACATAGGCCCCCTTGGACACACCCTCGACCGAGCCGAAGCTCTCCGCAGTGGCGGCTCCGGAACCGCGTTCGTAGGTCGGTACCCCCTGACGGGTCAGGGCGATACCGGCCGGGCGGTCACGGCGCTTGAGGATCTCTCGCCAGGCGATAGCGACCTCATTGGCGTCAGCCGGACGCACGACGTCGAGCCCCGGGATCGCCCGCAAACTCGGCAGCTGCTCCACTGGCTGGTGGGTCGGACCGTCTTCCCCCAGGCCGATGGAATCGTGCGTCCACACGAAGATCGACCCGATCCCCATCAGGGCAGCCAGGCGGACCGCCGGGCGCTGGTAGTCGGAAAAGATGAGGAAAGTGCCGTTATAGGTGCGCAGAGGCACCGAGAGCTGGACCCCATTGGTGATGGCAGCGGCAGCATGCTCCCGCACCCCGAAGTGCAGATTGCGCCCATACGGGTCAGCTTCGAACTTTGCGGTCTTCCGCTGCGAGGGCACAAAACTTGGCTCACTGCTGATGAGCGTGTTGTTGGAACCGGCCAAATCCGCCGAACCGCCCCAGAGCTCGGGCAGCACCGGAGCCACCGCGTTGATGACCTTTCCACTGGCGGCACGGGTGGCTACCGCTTCTCCGGCGGGGAACTCCGGAAGAACCTCTTCCCACCCCTGAGGCAACTCACCGTTGAGGAGCCGGTCGTAGAGAGCCGCCGAGTCGGGATTGTTCTGCCGCCAAGCGGCAAGGTTCTTCTCCCACTCGCGCCGAGCCGCAGCACCGCGCTCGGCGACCTGGCGGGCATGGCTGAGGACCTCTGCGTCGATGTGGAAGTGCTGCTGGGGATCGAAGCCCAGTGCCTCCTTGGTGGCGGCCACCTCGTCTTCCCCCAGAGCGGCACCGTGCGCAGCACCGGTGTTTTTCTTGGTCGGAGCCGGCCAGCCGATAATCGTCCGCAGGCAGATCAACGAGGGCTTGGAGGTCTCCGCGCGGGCCGCGGTGAGGGCCCGCTCCAGCTCGGCGACGTCCTCGACGTAGTCGCCGGTTTTCAACCAGTCGACCCGCTGGACGTGCCACCCATAGGCCTCATACCGGGCCGCGACATCCTCGGTGAAGGCGATATCAGTGTCGTCCTCAATGGAGATCTTGTTGTCATCCCAGATGACATTGAGATTGCCGAGCTCTTGGTGACCGGCCAGCGAGGAAGCCTCAGAGGTCACACCCTCCTGAAGGTCCCCATCCGAGGCGATGACCCACACCGTGTGGTCAAAGACAGAGGTGCCCGGGGCGGCGTCGGGATCCAGTAGCCCACGCAGGCGACGCTGCCCGTAGGCAAAACCCACCGAGGAGGCCAACCCCTGGCCCAACGGCCCGGTCGTGATCTCCACCCCGTCGGTGTGCCCGTACTCCGGGTGGCCCGGAGTCTTCGACTCAAAGGTCCGCAGCGCGGCCAAATCATCCATCTCCAGCCCATAGCCGGAGAGGAACAGTTGCACGTAGAGGGTCAGTGAAGTGTGTCCAGGGGAGAGGATGAACCGATCCCGTCCCATCCACTGCGGATCCGAGGGATCATGGCGCATGACCTTCTGGAACAGCAAGTAGGCCGCAGGGGCCAGGGACATGGCGGTCCCAGGGTGGCCGGAGCCGCATTTCTGCACCGCGTCAGCGGCCAGCACGCGAGCAGTGTCCACCGCACGCTGGTCGAGCTCGGAGAAGACGGTGTCGGTATCGGTCACGGAAGTGTCCTCCATCAGGGTTTTTCTCATCAGGGTTCATCAGGAGCACATCGTTGTGCCGCATCTCACTACAGCCTACCCGGGGTGACTGTAGGCGTCTTCAGTTACCGCACGATTGCCGGGTCTTCACCATCAGGCGCCGAGCCAGTGAGCCCCAGAGCGAAGCGCACCAGATCAAGATTGCGATGTATGACGTTGAGATCGGCCGCATCGGCCAGTGCTGGTTTAGCGCAGAAAGCCACGCCGACGCCGGCGGCATGCACCATATCGAGGTCATTGGCACCGTCTCCGATCGCCACGACAGAAGCGGGATCAACGCCGTACTCCGCTGCCCACGACTGCAGTTGCTGGGCCTTAGCGGCCCGATCCACCACATCTGAGTGGACTCTGCCGGTGAGTACACCACCGGAGACCTCCAATACATTGGCCCGATGCGCGGAAAGCCCCAATTGTTCAGCCAGCGGGGCCAGGATCTGGTCGAACCCCCCCGGAGACCGCCACCACCGGCCAGCCGCGGCTGCTCACCGCAGCAATGAGCGCTTGTGCCCCGGGGCTCGGGGTGACCTGGTGGAGCACTTCCTCCAACACCGTCACGGGGAGACCTTCCAGAGCGGCGACGCGGGCGTGCAGCGACCCGGCGAAGTCCAGTTCACCGCGCATCGCGCGTTCGGTGATCTCGGCGACCTCGGCCTCACGACCGGCGTGGGCAGCGAGCAGATCGATGACTTCCTGGTCGATGAGCGTGGAATCGACGTCCATGATGAGCATGCCCGTCTTCCTGGGACGCTGCCCGGCCGGCAGCACTGTGGTGGTGACATCACCGCTGAGCTGGTGGGCGGCATCTTGCAGCAGCGAGGCTAACCATCCGGTGCCTTCGGGGTCGTCGTAGTCCTCTACCGAGACCGCCCAACGCACCGCGTCCACCGGACCAGCGGGGGTGGGGAACGACGACGATTCGCTGCGGTGCACCTGGCCACGTCGGGTGAACTCGGCGGTCACCGAACGCATCAGGGACGGTGGCAGATGTTCGGCGGCGAGGGTGGCCACCGTTCCGGCGGGCAGGTCAGCAGGTCGGTCAGTGCGGGGTTCACTCATGGCCTGGTCACTCTATCCGTTCGATAGTGTGGAGCCCATGAGTCCAGTCCTCTCCCTCGATGGCGTCACGGTGCGCCGTGGACGCAAGCTACTGCTGAACAACCTCAGTCTCACCGTCGGTGAGGACGAGCGGTGGATCATCATTGGTCCCAACGGTGCGGGGAAGACGACCCTGCTGCAGATCGCCGCGGCCCGGCTGTTCCCCACCACGGGACGAGCCCAGGTGCTGGACGAGACCCTCGGGCGGGTGGACGTCTTCGAGCTGCGTCCGCGGATCGGGCTGTGCTCCAACGCGGTGGCCAACTCCCTGCCCGGTCATGAAACCGCGCTCAATGCCGTGGTCACCGCTGCCTACGGGGTGACTGGACGTTGGCGTGAGCAATACGAGCAGCTCGACGAGCGTCGGGCCTTCGAATTACTCAATACCTGGGGGGTGGGCACGGTCTTTGACCGACCCTTCGGGCAGCTGTCTGAAGGGGAACGGAAGCGGGTGCAGATCGCTCGGGCGCTGATGACCGACCCGGAGCTGCTGCTCCTTGATGAGCCGGGTGCCGGCCTGGACCTTGCCGGCCGGGAGTCCCTGGTCGCTCGGACCTCCCAGTTGGTCTCCAGCCCGGAGGCACCCACCACGATTCTGGTGACCCACCATTTGGAGGAGATTCCGCCCGGGTTTACCCATGTGCTCATGCTGCGGGACGGGGAGACCGTTGCCTCCGGTCCGATCGGGGAGACCCTCACCGGGGAGAACCTCTCCACCACCTTTGACATGCCGTTGCGCTTGGTGGAGCGCGAGGGACGCTACTCAGCCTTCATGGTTCGCTGACCCGTGGAGGCGATTCTCGACTTCGAACTGCACGGCCTCGGCTTGGGGCTGCTGTTACTCATCCTGCTGGCTGGGATCTGGGCTGGGGCGATCAACACGGTGGTCGGCTCAGGAACTCTGGTGACCTTCCCGGTGCTGGTGGCCTTTGGTGTCCCGCCGGTCTCGGCGACAGTCTCCAACGCGATGGGTTTGATCGCCGGTAACTTCACCGGGGCCTGGGGCTACCGGCGGGAGATCCGCGCGGTGCGTGGAGTGCTGGCCCGGTTAGTGCCGGCGTCGTTCCTCGGTGGAGTCATCGGGGCCACGTTGCTCATCACATTGCCCGAGGAGGTCTTCGGTCGAGTTGCGCCGGTGCTCATCGCCCTGTCGCTGGCCATGGTGCTCGCCCAACCGAAGCTCTCAGCGTGGGTGAAGCGCCGTGCTGCCGAACGCACTGCCGACCCGGACCCCAATACTCCGCAGCCCGACGACGACCCGCAGGCCGCCGGGGAGAAAGCGGCTGCTTCGGTGCGTTGGCCACTGGTGTTGTTGGTCTTTCTGGCGGGCATCTACGGGGGATATTTCGTCGCAGCCCAGGGCATCCTGCTCATGGCGATTATGGGGATTCTCTTGGCGGCTACGATCCAGCAGGCCAATGGGGTGAAGAACCTGCTGGTGGCGTTTGTGAACCTGACTGCTGCGGTGAGCTACGTCGTCGTCGACTATTTCATCCGCGATCCGGACGACCGGGTGATCCTCTGGGGAGTGGTGCTCATCATTGCGGTGGGTTCGACGATCGGCGGGCTCATCGGGGCCTGGGTGGGGCGGCGACTCAGCCCGGTGGTGTTGCGGGGAGTCATCGTCACCCTGGGATTGGTCGCCCTAGTGGTCATGCTCAATAATCTCTTCGAGTGGATCTGAGCTCTTGCCTGGCGTAGTATGGACTGTTGGCCCTGCACGGGCCCACGATCTTTCGAGTTCCCGAATGCTTCTGGCACAAACCAGCGGCGCATGAAAAGGATCCACTGATGAAGGCAGATATCCACCCGAAGTACCAGCCGGTGATCTTCAACGACCTCTCCTCCGGTGAGAAGGTCCTCACCCGGTCCACCGCGACAAGCGATAAGACCATGGAGTGGGAGGACGGCAACACCTACCCGGTGATTGACGTCGAAATCTCCGCAGCCTCCCACCCTTTCTACACCGGTAAACAGCGGATTATGGACTCCGCCGGCCGTGTGGACAAGTTCAACAAGCGCTTCGCCGGCTTCGGCGGGAAGAAGTAAGCTCAGCGCCGGACAATTCGTTCCGGCTGCTGCTGCCGTGCTAAGCTCTCTTGGCTCCAGGTGAGTGGATCAGCTGGCAGCAGCCCCCTTGCGCGGGTGGCGGAATAGGTAGACGCGCTAGCTTGAGGTGCTAGTCCTCTATTAATGAGGGTGGGGGTTCAAGTCCCCCCTCGCGCACGAATGGAAAATGGTCTCTGATCAGGAGTTTTGAACTCCTGATCGGGGCCATTTTCGTTGGAAGTGCTAGAAAAAGTGCTAAGCGTTGCCGAGGTGGGCGGCGAAGCGGGTCACGGCCGACCGCTGCATGGTCGGGGTGACGTGGGAGTAGATGTTCATCGTCGTGGTGATCGTTGAGTGCCCCAAACGCTCCTGGACGACCTTGGGGTGCTCTCCGAGTTCGAGCAGCAGGGTCGCGTGGGTGTGACGCAGCCCTTTGATCGTGACCCGGTGCATGGTGTCGTGCTTCTTGGTGAGCCAGTTCATGCGGCGATCCCAGCGGCTCGTCATCGCGTCGGGTGAGCGCACCTTCCCGTCGTCGTCCCCGAACACGTAGGCATCGGCTTTCGCCAGCTCGAACGAGACCTCGGCGCGGGCGACCTTGTAGGAGGCGAGCACCTTCAAGGTCTCGGCGTCCACGTCGATGACGCGGGCGTTGCCGGTCTTGGGTGGTTTCGTCTTCGTCCAGTCGTCGGTGTCGACGGCGCGGCGGATACTGACCCGCTGGTTCTTCGTGTTGATGTCCGACCATTTCAGCGCGAGTGCTTCCGATCTGCGCATACCGGTGTAGGCGATGAATCGCCACATGGGGAACAGCTCGTCTTTCAGTTCTTTCTCGTTCCAGGTGAGGAACAGGGCGAGCTGGTCGGCCGTCCAGGTGACGATCTCGGGTTTCTGTGCCCGCACCTCGCTCGTGGTCGGCGGCTTGACGGTGCGCTTCTTCTTCGCCGGGTTGACCGTCAGGTGCCCGTCGTCGATCGCGGCGTCGAGGATCGCACCGAGCACGACATGCACCTTGTGCACCGAGTTGGCCGACAGCGGCTTGCCCTTGCCGTATTCGTCTTTGCGGCCGTGGTCTTCGAGGTCGCGGTAGTGGCGGGCGATCCTCGTGGCGGTGAGCTTGTCGAGCCGGATCGCGCCGAGCTGGGGCTTGATGTGGTTGCGGATGATCTTCTTGTACCCCTTGATCGTGGAGGCGGCGAGCTTGAGCCCTGCCGCCCACTCGTCGGCGTATACACCCACGGTGGGCACCTTGTTGCCGAACTTCTCGTTCTGTTTGCGCTGCTTCAGCGCCTCTTGCAAGGCATCGTTCGCTTCGTCGGTGCTGGTGAACCCGGAACGGGTGAGACGGCGCGATCCCATTTCGGGATACTCGGGGTCTTTGAGCACGTAGATCTGGAAC
Source organism: Nesterenkonia alba DSM 19423 (assembly GCF_000421745.1). Classification (GTDB taxonomy): domain Bacteria; phylum Actinomycetota; class Actinomycetes; order Actinomycetales; family Micrococcaceae; genus Nesterenkonia; species Nesterenkonia alba. Next base: position 1,462 of record NZ_ATXP01000003.1, on the reverse strand, counting down.
CGCCACCGCTTACCCTTGTCCGTCTGGTACTCCTGGATTGAGCCGGGCTGCCGGGAGCGGGAGCGGCGCTGCTTCTTCTCACCCCCGTCGCTCTGCTCCGGTGCGGATGGTTTCTTTGTGGTCATGACAGGCTGCTCCTCGCGGTCGTTTTTCCGGGCTGGTGGGTCTGGGGGTAGTTGTCGATGTAGTCGGCGGCGTTGAACACGCGCCCCTCCGGGTCGAGCTGCACGCCCCGCTCCCGGATCACCCGCGCCCGGGCACGCGCCGCATCCAGGCGCTCCTGGTAGGCGGCGATGGTCTTGGGGTGCGCGCTGGGCCGGTCGGGATCATCCTTGCTTGGGGCGGTCATGCCGGCGAGGGTGGTTTCGAGGTGGTGGATGCGGTCGGTGCAGATCACCCATTCCTGCTGCCAGTAGTTGAACAGCCCCTCGTCGGTGAGCACGAGTTCCCCGCGCATCCACCGGTCGATCTCCTCCGGCTCGAACTCCTCCGGCACGCCGGTGAGCGTCGTCTGCCCCTCCGGTGGTGTGAGGAGAGCGGCGGGGGTGGTGCGCAGCAGGTACGCGATGACAGTGAGGTCGTCCACGTCTACCCGGCGATCCCCGGCCTCCAGTTTGCTGATGCCCGACGGGGAGAGTTTGCGGCCTGCGGCGGCGATCCCGTCGGAGAGCGTGCGCAAGTCCATGCCGATCGCCTGCCTGGCGGCGCGGATGTTGTTCGCGACGTGCGTGTTCGTGATTCCCGCGGGGTTGCCCCGCACCCGTTCTGTTTCCATACAAGAAATCTACACTGCTATACTTGACAGCGCAAGACCCGTGGATCTATTCTGGTGGGCACCTTCTCGCGCGTGGACTGGAACGGATGGTGTGATGATGCGGCAGAGCACTCTCGGCATGGAAGACCTGCGCAAGCGGCGCAGCCTCGTCATCACCCGCAAGGAAGCCGCCGAAGCGCTCGGCGTCGATCCGCGCACGGTCACCACCAGCATCAACGAGGGCACGATCCCGTCGGTGAGGCTTGGGCGGCGGATCGTGATCCCGCGCGAGAAGTTCCTCGCCCTGTTCGCCGACGACACACCTGGCCGCGAGTCCTGAACGCCTCTGGGTGCGGGTGTGCCGATTCGGCACCGCCCCGTGGTGCCTCACAGTCAAGTCCCCGGGAAATGACCCCTCGTGCCTCACCTAAAAATCCCCGCGTAATCGAGGGCCCTGGAGGGGGTTAGGCTGCGCGGGCTCGGCGTTGGTCGATCTTGATCCATTCAGCTTCTGGCATCGCCGCGGCGGCCTTGGCTTCGAGCTCGCGCTCTAACCTGCGGGTGGGAGCCGCAGCTAGCGCGGTGAGCCGCTGTTGGATCGTGGTGATCCGCCGGGCGATGTCCACGACGTTCAGTGAGGCTTTGTAGGCAGCCAGCTCGTCCTGCTGGGCCTGGTTGAGCACTTCGGCATCCAGCAGCCGGTAGTAG
>NZ_ATXP01000002.1 GCF_000421745.1 Nesterenkonia alba DSM 19423 | reverse complement strand
GCCCAAGGCCTGGGTCAGCTCGGCGACCTCGGCCTCCAGCTGTTCCTCTCGGGAGGATGGTCCGGACCTGCCGGCCACCAGGGCGGTCTTGCCGGCTTCCAGGAACTCGGCCTTCCACCGTCCGATGGACTGCTCACTGACTTTCTCCTTGCGTGCCACTTCGGCGATGGACATCTCGCCGGCCAGCACGCTCAGCACTATCCGGGTCTTCTTCTCCGCCGGAATCGAGGGTGGTCTACCCATGACTGACTCTCCTTCAGGACCTACATAACGGCCCTGCCACTAAGTCTGACGCGCGACACCTCCACCGGCGTGAGTTCCACCGGCCCCACCTGCCGCGGGGTCACCATGAACCACATAATGACCGCGATCCCCAGCAGGCTGATGATGCTCGCGGCGATGACCCGGCGCGGGCCGATGCGATCGTCGAACCAGCCGCCAATGAACGCCCCCAGTGCGGCCACCACATTGCCAGCAATGCCGAAGAGCAGCACCGACCCGGCGATCTCGGTCAACGGGATCTCAGAGTCCTCAATCCGGTAGACGTGGACCCCCAGCACCGCACCCCAGGTGAAGATCGCCGACAGCCCGTCGCGGTAGATCGCCGAGGAGAGCAGGAACCACAGCGTGTTGCGGTCAGCCCGCCACAGGTGGGCCAGCACCCGGAAGAGCCGTCGGTATGATTCGGCGACTGTGACTTTCTCCTCCACCACCGCCTGATCCGCCGTGGGCATCCGGGTCAACAACAGCGGCAGGGCAAAGAGCAGATGCCAACCAGCGGCCACCAGGGCCACCGCCCGGATGTTGATCGCGTCATCTTCGCCGAGCCCAAACCAGTGGGGCGGGTCCCCGGCGATCAGCCCGATGTAGACGATCAGCAACAGCACAATCCCGCCTAGATACCCGGCACCCCAGCCAATTCCGGAGACTCGGCCCATCCGTTGGTGGTCGGAGATATCGGTGATCATCGCGTTGTAGTTCAAGTTCGCGAACTCGTCGAAAATCCCCATCAGGGCCATCAATGTGACCCCCAGCAGCAGGTAGCCCTCCTCCGGGCGGACAAAGAAGCAGGCCGCCACCATCGTGATGACCATGACCGTGTTCAGTGTCAACCAGAGCCGGCGCCGACCCGCCTTATCAGTCCGCTGCCCGATCACTGGGGCAGTAAGCGCGACGACGGCACCGGCCACCGCGGTAGCCACCGCCAGGTACTGCGAGCCCCGGTCCCCGGGGCCGAATGCCTCCGAGGTGATGTAGGTGCCAAAGACGAATGTGGTCATCACCGCGGAGACGGTGGCATTGCCCCAGGACCACATACTCCACTTGGTAATGAGCCACTTGTTCAGTGGCTCAGCGGCCGACGACGGCGCCAGCCCACCAGGAGCGCCAGGACTGCCGGACTGGGATGGAACTGAGGCGTGGGTCACGCGGCGCATGGTAGCTCATCGTTGTTAAGATTGTTCGAACTCCCAGAACAGGTCGAAAGGGTCCGCTCGTGCTCATAATGCTCTCTGCGCTCTTCGCAGTGAGCATGGCCGCCCCCTTCCTCTTCACCTGGATAGGCCGCCGCGTTTTCTACGTGCTCGCCGCCGTGCTGGGTGTCGCCTTCGGCTGGGTGCTGGTCTATGGAGATCCCGCCCAGGACCGCACGGAAACCCTGGAGTGGATCCCGCAGCTCGGCGTGGAGCTCGCCTTCCGGATGGACGCGCTCGGCTACGCCATGAGCCTGCTCATCACCGGGGTGGGTGCGGCGGTGATGCTCTACTGTGCGCGGTACTTCCCGGCCCGGGAGCCCGCCGCTGGGCCGTTTTCAGCCCAACTGTTCGCCTTCGCCGCGGCGATGCTGGGGCTGGTGCTCTCCGACGACGTCGTGATGTTGTTCATCTTCTGGGAACTCACCACGATCCTGTCCTTCCTTCTCATTGGCTACTCCGCACACCGCGTCTTCGCTCGGCGTTCAGCGATCCAGGCGCTCATCGTCACCACTCTGGGCGGTCTGGCGATGCTCATCGGGCTGCTGTGGATCGGCGAGCTGGCCGGGACCTACCGGATCTCCGAGATGATCGACCAGGCCGGTGCGCTCTCCGGCCCGGCGGTGGACTCCGCCATGGCGCTGATCCTGGTGGGGGCACTGAGCAAATCCGCGCTCGTGCCGTTCCACTTCTGGTTGCCCGCGGCGATGGCAGCCCCCACACCGGTCTCGGCGTACCTGCACGCCGCAGCGATGGTCAAAGCCGGGATCTACCTGGTGGCCCGATTCGCCGAAGGTTTCCACGACACCACCCTGTGGCTGCCGATCGTACTCAGCCTGGGGCTGCTGACCATGCTGGTGGGGGCCTACCGCGCCCTGCGGCAGACAGACATCAAACTGGTGCTCGCCTACGGGACGGTCTCCCAACTGGGGTTCCTGGTCATGGTCAACGGGCTCGGAACCCAGGACGCCGCCCTGGCCGGGGTGTCCATGCTGCTGGCCCACGGGCTGTTCAAAGCCGCGCTGTTCATGATCGTCGGCATCATCGACCACAAAGCCGGGACCCGAGACCTGCGGGTGCTCTCCGGGATCGGGCGGAGCCAGCGTTGGCTGGTGGGGATCGCCGTCGTCGTCGCAGCCTCCATGGCGGGGCTGCCGCCACTGTTCGGGTTTGTCGCCAAGGAGATCGTCTTCGAGTCGATCTACGGCTACGCGGACGTCCACGGAGCCGCCGGTTGGGCAGTGCTCGCCGGGGTGGTGCTCGGCAGTGCCATCACCGTGGCCTATTCGGCCCGGTTCCTCTGGGGGGCCTTCGCCGACAAACGCGATGAACACGGCAAGACCCTGCCGGTGACAGCGTTCCACGGTAAGCCCGACGTCGTCTTCCTCGCCGCACCTGCCGGCCTGGCGGTCCTCACCGTGCTGCTGGCCATCTACCCGGCTCCGTTGCAGGAAATCGGTGAGGCCTTCGCTGCAGACTTCGCGCCGGTGGCCGAAGGGATCGAACCCACCTACCTGGCGCTGTGGCACGGCTGGACACCGGTGCTGGGACTCTCGGTGGTCAGCTGGGTGCTGGGGTTGGCGGCGTTCTGGCTGATCGGCCGCACCTCGGACCCGCAGAAGGCCGCCCCGCTGATGCTGGATGCCGAGCGGCTCTACCGCAACACGATCCGCACCCTCGATGACTTCGCCGGTTGGTTGACCGCCAAGACCCAGCGGGGTTCGCTGGCTTGGTACCTGTTCATCATCATCGCGGTAGCCACTGCACTGCCGGCGGGCATTATCGCTTTCACCGAGCACACCGTGCCCGAGCACATCATCCTGGCCGAAGAGCCCCTGCAGATGGTGCTCGGCGCGGTCATCATCTCCGGGGGCTTCGGCGCCATCTGGGCGCCCAAGAGGTTCATGGCGGTGCTGATGGTGGCACTCTGCGGCTGGGGGATCGCCGGGATCTTCGCGCTACAGGGAGCCCCGGACCTCGCGCTGACACTGCTGCTGGTGGAGTCGATCATCCTGGTGGTCTTCGTCCTGGCTCTGCGCAGCCTGCCAGCGGGCATCTGGACCCAGAACCCCGCCCGCTTCAAACTCGGCCGCGCATTGTTGGGTGCCGGTTTCGGTGTGGTCATGATGGTGGTGGCCGCGATCGCGATGGACTCCCGGGTCGCGGAACCGGTCAGTGTGGAGTACCCCTGGATGGCCTACGACGTCGGACACGGCGCCAATATCGTCAACGTCACCTTGGTGGACATTCGGGTGTGGGACACCTTCGGGGAGATTACCGTGCTTGCCGCAGCCGCCACCGGGGTGGCCAGCCTCATCTTCGTCAAGCGCCGCGATGTGGTGCGCAAGGAGCTCCACGAGGTCCCCACCGGTTCAGTGGGCCGGGTGCTCTCCGACCAGGAGCTCTCCACCCGGCAGATGAAAGAAATCCGGGTGGCCCGCTCCTTCGCCACTGTGGCACGGGAAGCCTGGCTGGTGGCCGGGCGCACGCTGGCCCCGGAGCACCGGTCCATCATCTTCGAGGTCGTCACCCGGCTGATGTTCCACGCGATCATCCTGCTTTCGGTGTACTTGCTGCTGGCCGGGCACAACACCCCAGGCGGCGGGTTCGCCGGCGGCCTGCTGGCAGGGCTGGCCTTCGTGCTGCGTTACCTGGCCGGCGGACGTTACGAGCTGGAAGCCGCCATCCCGTTCTCCGCCGGCGCGGTGATGGGCTGGGGCCTGGCGATCGCTTGCTTCACCGGGGTGCTGCCGCTGTTCCTGGGCGGGGCGGCCTTCCAGAGCTTCACCGTGGACTTCGCGCTGCCTGTGTTCGGCGAACACCACCTGGTCTCCAGTGTGCTTTTCGACGTGGGGGTCTACCTGGTCGTCATCGGGCTCATCGTCGATGTGCTGCGCAGCCTGGGTTCGGAGATTGACGTGCGTAGTGAGCAGGAGAGCCGCCGTAGTTCCAACCTGGGTCACGGCATCCACTCCCAGACCTCCCTGGGGGTGGCGCGATGACCGTCAACCTGACCCTGCTGACGGTGATGGGCGTGATGTTCGCCGTGGGGATCTACCTCATGCTCGAACGCTCCCTGACCCGGGTGCTACTGGGCACCATTCTGCTCTCCAACGGGGCGAATCTGCTGATCCTCATGACCGCCGGCCGCGCCGGCTACGCCCCGTTGTACCGGGACGGGCTCGAGGCCGATGAGTACCTGGATCCGCTGCCCCAGGCGTTGTTGCTGACCGCGATCGTGATCGCCTTCGCCATGGTGGCGTTCATGCTCGCGCTGATCTACCGCTCGTGGATCCTGGCCCGCCAGGACGAAGTCACCGATGACGAGGAAGACCGCCGCGTGGCCGAAACAGTCGGCGCCTACGACCCGGAAGAGGACGCCGAAGTGCCCAGCGAGGCCAGTGAGTTCATCGGGGAAGTCGACCCCAACACCGGGACCCTGCGCACCGATGACGCCGCCGGCCCACGCCCGGAGACCGAAGAGTCCGTGGAACGGGGTGAGCGGTAGTGGATGCCGAACTGCTCTCCTTCACCCCCTTGGCGGTGCTGCTGCCGTTCTTCGGCGCAGCCTTCGCCTTCGCGTTCTATAAGAACCAGTCCACCCAGAAATCCATCACCATCGGCACCCTGGTGGCCACGGTGGTGTTGGAGGTCATCCTGCTCACCGAGGTGTGGCACGGCGGGACCCACGCGGTGCACCTGGCCGGCTGGCCGGCACCCTACGGCATCGCCATGGTCATCGACCGGTTCTCCGCACTGATGCTGGTGGTCTCCTCGATCATCACCCTGGCGGTGCTCCTCTACGCCGTGGGGCAGGGTGCAGCGGAGGAGAAGAACGACGCCGGCCCGGTCAGCATCTTCTACCCCACGTACCTCATCCTCGTGGCCGGGGTGTCCAATGCCTTCCTCGCCGGTGACCTGTTCAACCTGTACGTGGGCTTCGAAATCTTCCTGACGGCGTCGTACGTCTTATTGACCCTGGGTGGGGGAGAGGCCCGCATCCGAGCAGGGGTGACCTATGTGGTGGTCTCCATCCTGTCCTCGATGATCTTCCTCATCGCCATCGGAGCCTTCTATGCGGCCACCGGCACGGTGAACCTGGCGGATCTGGCACTGAAGCTGCAGGAACTTGACCCCGGGGTCCAGCTGATGCTGCACGTGCTGCTGCTCATCGGGTTCGGGATCAAGGCTGCGGTGTTCCCCCTGGCGTTCTGGCTGCCGGACTCCTACCCGACCGCGCCGGCCCCGGTCACCGCGGTCTTCGCCGGACTGCTGACCAAAGTGGGGATCTACGCGATCATCCGCACCGAGACGTTGCTGTTCCCCGGTGAACGGATCAACACGGCGCTGATGATCGTGGCCGCGCTGACCATGATCGTGGGAATCCTAGGCGCCCTGGCCCAGGCGGACATCAAGCGTATGCTCTCCTTCACGCTCATCAGCCACATCGGCTACCTGGTGTTCGGGCTTTCACTGACCTCAATCATCGGCATGGCCGCGACGATCTACTATGTGGCCCACCACATCACCATCCAGACCACCCTGTTCTTGGTGACCGGGCTCATTGAACGCCGGGCCGGCTCCTCCAATGTGGACCGGCTCGGCTCCCTGGCGAAGTTCTCCCCCGCGTTAGCGCTGTTGTTCTTCATCCCCGCGATGAACCTGGCCGGGATTCCGCCGTTCTCCGGGTTCATCGGGAAACTCGGCATGATGGCTGGGGGTATCGCAGAGAACACCTGGATCACCTGGACTTTAGTTACCGCCAGTGTGTTGACCTCTCTGTTGACCCTGCTCGCGGTGGCGCGGATCTGGTCCCGCGGGTTCTGGCGCTCCGCCGAGGACGTCCCCGAGGCGGATAAGCTGCTGCGCCCTAAGACCCTGGCTCACGCCCGGGCGGCGAATAAGCGCCTGTTGCCGGCCACCATGGTGGTGCCCACTGCGGCCCTGGTGGCGATGTCCCTGGCGTTCAGCGTCTTCGCTGGACCCTTGATGGACTATTCCCGGGCCGCGGCCCAGGACATGTACCAGCGCACCCCCTACCTGGAGGCGGTACTCGGTCTGGAGCGGGTCGACGCAGTGCGTGACGATCTCGAGGGCTTCACCCGCGAACTCGACAATGAGCCCGACCCCGGCGATGACGGCGTCGACGACTACGCCCCGGTGGATACGTCTCTACAGCCGGATATGCAGACTGACGAATCCGGAACCTCAGTGGATACGGAGGTGGGTGAATGAAACGGCCCCGCACCCCCCTGAAACTCGAGCTGCCGCTGATCGTCTTTCTCGGCGTGTTCTGGATGGCGGTCTGGCAGAGCTTCGATATCGGCACTTTCATCCTGGGCCTGATCTACGGGACCATCGCGGTGCGGGTGTTCTACTTGCCGCCGCTGCGCGGCACCGGACGGATCAACCCGTTCTGGGCGCTGGTGTTCTTCATCCGGTTCCTGGGCAAGATGGTGTACGCCAGTTTCGAAGTCTCCTGGATCGCCCTGGTCCACGGCCCCCGGGTGCGCAACTCGATCATCTCCATCCAGTTGCGCAGTCACGACGACCTCATCATCACCCTCACGGGGCACTCTCTGGCGCTGGTGCCCGGGTCTGTGGTGATCGACGTCGACCGCACCACCGCCACCTTGTACCTGCACACCCTGAATGTCACCGACGACGCCGACGCCGAAAAGATCCGGCAGGACGCACTGCGCACCGAGGCGCTCATCATCCGAGCGGTGGGCAACCGCTCCGATCTGGCCGTGGTCAAAGCCGAACGTCGGCTCGGGCGGGTCGCAGGGTTCTCCAAACTGGAGCGGGAGATGCCGCTTCCGGCCGACTCCGCTGAGCCTCCGCCGCGCCGACTGGGGGAGAGAGCATGATCCTCGATTACGCCTACTGGATCACCCAGGCACTGCTGGGTCTGGCCGTGCTGGGTGCCGTCTACCGGGTCTACCGGGGACCCAGCGTGCTGGACCGGGTCATCAGCGTAGACGTCATTCTCATTGTGGTCGGTTCCATGCTGCTGGCCGATATGGCCTACCACGAGCACCAGGACTTCATCCTCTTTGTGGTGGTCACCGCGGTGATTGGGTTCCTTGGTGCGGTGGCGATCGCCCGCTACGTGGTGGTCCGGGTTCCCGAACCTGACCACCCGGAGACCGTCGAGGTCCCCGAGGTGGAACCAGCCGCCCCCGGCCAGCGGGGCTCGGGTCAAGGCCGCGGTGCCGAAGAAGACGAGACAACATCCTGGTTCGCCGCGCTGACGAAGTCCGGGTTCACCCCGAAGAAGAAAGACGACCAGGCGGGGGAGAGCTGATGCTAGAGACGATTCTGGACACGGTGGCCGCGGTCTTCATGGTGATCGGAGGACTGATGTCCTTAGCCGCCGGCGTCGGGCTGGTGCGCTTCCCCGACCTGCACTCCCGGATGCACGCAGCCACCAAACCCCAGGTGCTCGGTTTACTGATGCTGCTGCTCTCGGCCGCGATCATGTGGCGGTCCTGGGAATGGGTGGCGATCTGCCTGTTGGCTTGGGGGCTGATGATCCTCACCGCCCCGGTGAGCGCCCACGTGGTGGGCCGAGCCGGGTACCGGACCAAGCACCTGCGCACCGACCTGCTCACCCACGACGAGCTGGCACTCACCGTGGAGCGGCTCTCCCGCCAGCGCGGGGTCCGCCGAGAGCTCGACGACACCAAAGATTAATCCACCGGCCACGACCGGAAGCTCCTCACCGGGACACCCCACAACACGCCGCTGAGCGGCTAAGCTAGGCGGCATGATCCTGAAGATTGCGTTCGCTCTCATCACGATCCTGGCCGCCATCGCGGGCATTATCGCGCTGGTGGGGGACCCCAATGTGGCCGCCGGGTTCTCCTTCGGCGCGGCGGTGGTCTCCGCGGTGGGCATCGCCTACCTGCTGGGGCGTGACGGGAAGAAAACCAAACCGACCCCGCGGTAGAGAGCTCAGTCCGGCCCCGTACCACGGGAAGACCTGGTTGAGGGTGAGCCGGCCGCGGCACGGCGTCTGCGCGGGTCGAGCCTGTGAACGACCGTAGGGTAAGACGGCCAGCGACGGGCTGAGCTGTGGTCAGCAGTGCTCAGCCGGCAGTGTTCAGACTTCGGAGTTCAGACCCGGGAGTTCAGACCTCGGAACGCTTGCCGTAGGAGGCCTTGATCTTCTTTGAAGCTTCACGGGCCCCGCGCTGGGACAGGATCTGCACCGTGGCCGAGATCGCCGCTGAGGTGACCGCAAAGACCAACGCTTTCTTCAAGGAGACGGTGTCGACGTCGTCGTGCTTAGGGGCATCCTCCCCGGTCACCTGCTTCCAACCGAACTCGAAGACCTTGGTGGCCACCAGCCCCCCGGCCATCGAGATTCCCCTGGTCAGTGCCTTGTCCACGAGCTTGTCCATCTCACCTGCTCCTTACGGGGGTCGTCCGGCTGCATCCGCCCCCAGCCTAGCGGACCAGTAGGGTAGAACCATGCGTATAGCGGTGTGCCAGATCGTCACAGGTCCGGATCCTGCAGCGAACCTGGAACTCATGGCCCAATGGACCGCCGAGGCGGCCGACGCCGGCGCGCAACTGGTCGTCTTCCCGGAGGCGGCTCAGCGCGCCTTCGGCTATCCCCTCACGGAGGTGGCTGAGAACAGCGACGAGTGGTCCACCGCGGTACACAACCTGGGACGCCGGCACGGCGTGGTCGTCATCGCCGGTGGTTTCACTGCCGGGGACCCTGCCGAAGATGGCACCCCGCGGGTGAGGAACACCCTGCTGGCCGCCGGACCCTCCGTGCTAGCCACCTATGACAAACTGCACCTTTACGACGCCTTCGGGTTCACCGAATCCCGGACTGTGCAACCCGGTCAACGACCGGTCCACTTCCCCCTGCTCGGGATGAACTTCGGACTGGCCACCTGTTACGACATCCGGTTCCCCCAACTGTTTCAGTACTATGCGCACCAAGGCACCCACGCCGTCGTCGTACCCGCCTCCTGGCAAGCCGGCCCCGGAAAAGTCGCGCAGTGGCGGACGCTGGCCGTGGCGCGAGCTTTGGATTCCACCCAGTACGTCATCGCCTGTGGGCAGGGGCTACCCGAAGCTGCCGGTGTTGAAGCACCCCACGGCGCACCCTCCGGGGTGGGGCACTCGGTGATCGTCTCCCCGGCCGGAGAAATCCTTGCCGAAGCTGAGGAAGCACCGGAGATGCTCATCGCCGAGATCGACGTCGAAACAGTCAACGCCACCCGGGAGAAGCTGCCCGTGCTGGCCAACGCCCGCACCCTGGGGTGAATGCCGGCGCGCCTGAGGCAGCACGGCCCAGCTCAAGGTCAACGCCCGCACTGTGGGGTGAATCGGTGGGGTGAATAGGCGGGTCGGAGCAGGGACCTGGGGTGAATAGGCAGGGTCGGAGTAGGGCGAGGTTGGACTGGCTGGGCTGAATTGCGACGGGGTGAACTGCTCGCCCGGTGAGGGGCGAGGGGCTGTGGCTCTCTGTGTAGCCGGTGCTTAGGTGGTCGGGTGCTGGACGGGGAGGTCCTGGTTGAGGAACTCGTTGAGTTTCTGGGTCCAGGTGGGATCCACCGCCAGTTCGCGGTCTTCGACACGAGCTACCGGGGACGCCAGACGCACCGACGAAACCAGCCACAGGTGGTCGGCAGTGTAGAGGTCCTCCGGGGTGAGAGGGCCGTAGCCCAGATTCCATCCGGCCCGTTCGGCTGCGGTGAAGATCGCCCCCTGGGTGGTGCCCGGCAGGATTCCGGTCTCCAGGATGGGAGTCAGCAGTGTCGGCCGCTGCGGCTCGTCAGGGTTCTTCCGCAGCAGCAGGACCGTGGAGGTCGGGGCCTCCAGGATGTGCCCGTCGCTGGTGGTGAAGATGACGTCGTCGAACCCGTGGGACTTCGCCCACCGTAAGGCAGCCATATTCACCGCGTAGCTGAGCGTTTTGGCGCTGAGCAGCAGCCACGGGGCACGTTCAGCGGCGGTGGCGTCATGGCCGCGGTCAAGCAGAGTCACCGCGATGGGGGCGCCTCGCTTGGCTTTTATCTCCTCCGAGACGGGGCTGAGCAGTGCCCAATAGGTGCCGGCGAAGGCGGGGTCATCACTGGCAGGTTCACCGTCCACACCGCGAGTGGCGGTCAGCCGGATGGTGACCTCATCGGGAAGTCCGCCGCGGTTGCGGAATTCGTCCAAACCGCGCTGGACCGCGCTGCGCCAGGATTCCGCCGGGGGGATCCCGATCTCAGTGAGCCGAGCCGAGCGGGCCAGACGCTGCAAGTGGGCCTCGAACTTCCGCACCTGGCCATCGCGGGCCAGCATCGTCTCAAAGACACCATCGCCGCGGACCACACCCAAATCAGTGACTCGCAACTGGGGTTGGTGGGGGTCGAAGACCAGCCCTGAGGGGTGTTCGGCGTCGATCCGCACCGCAACAGCGCTCACAGAATCCTCAAGAAAGTGCTCAGCCATGCGCCCGAGTCTACTCCTGAGCGACTGGTGAGTTCTGGCAGGCGCCCCTGCCGGCGCGGGCCCTCAGCCGCCACCTGCCGCCGGCGCCGCCCCCATCCTCCGCGGGAAAGTACAACCACAGCGGGATATATCCCGCGGTGTTTCGACAAACCCGCGGAGGTTAGGTGGGCGCGGGGGCTGGGCGTGGGTGGCTGTGGGTGCGGCGTGGGCGGGGCGCGGGGGTTGGGCGGGGCGCGGGGGTTGGGCGTGGGGGCTCAGTGCTCCACTGACGGTGCTGCGCCGGCACACCGTAGGATGGATGGGGATCTGGAGGGAAAACATATGGTGTGGCCGCTGAGCGGGCTGGGAATCGAGGGACTGCCGGTATGGGTGGTCGCCATCGTCCTGGCCTTCGAGATCGGCGTACGCGTGGCGGTGCTAGGGATCATCCCCGGCAACCGTCGGCCGCAGACGGCCATGGCCTGGCTGCTGGCGATCTTCTTCATGCCGATCATCGCCCTGCCGCTGTACCTGCTCCTGGGCACCAACAAGCTCTCCGCGCGACGGCAAGAACGCCAGCGCCGCATCAACGAGACCCTGCTCGAAGCCACCCGGGGAATGGATCTGTCCAACCAGCTGCGCGACTACGACGAGCAAATCGGCGCCACCGCAGCCCTGAACCGCAACCTGGGGGCCTTCCCCATCCAGGACGGTAACGAGATCACCCTGATCTCCGACTACAAACGGTTCTTCGAGCGTCTGGTCGAGGAGATCGACGCCTCCACCGATTACGTCCACATGCTCTTCTACATCATGGGCGACGACGACGAATACGCCGGTCCAGTACTCGATGCCCTGGAGCGCGCCGCCGCACGTGGGGTGACCGTCCGGCTGCTCTACGACCACCTCGGCACTCTGCGTGTGCGTGGGTACCGGCGCCTGCGCCGCCGCCTGGAGGCCGCCTCCGAACAGTGTCCGAACTTCCAGTGGCGCCGAGCCCTGCCCATCCGTCCACTCAAGCGCCGCTTCTCCCGGTTGGATCTGCGCAACCACCGCAAGATCGTCGTCGTCGACGGGGAAACCGCGTTCACCGGTTCAGCCAACCTTATCGAACCCCACTACCAGCGCCCCTCGGCGGTCAAACTCAACCGCAAATGGGTGGAACTCAACATTGAGGTCTACGGCCCGGCGGTGACCGGGCTGGACATCGTCTTCGCCTCCGACTGGTACGCCGAAACCGGGGAGAACCTCGGCTCCCAGCTGCTGGTGGACCTTGAAGCCGATGAGGCAGCCAGCGGCGGCTCCCTGGCTCAGGTGGTGCCCTCCGGCCCCGGGTTCCCCGATGAGAACAACCTACGACTGTTCAACGACCTCATCTACCAGGCCACCGAGCGGGTCGTGATCTGCACCCCCTACCTGGTGCCGGATGACTCGCTGCTCTATGCGGTGACCAACGCCGCCCACCGGGATGTCGACGTCGTGCTGCTAGTGACCGAGCGGGCCGACCAGTTCACCGTCCAGCACGCCCAGCAGTCCTACTACGAAGCCTTACTGGAGGCCGGGGTGCGGATCTTCCGGTATCCAGCTCCCGATGTGCTCCACGCCAAGGTGATGCTCATTGATGAGGACGTCGCCGTCATCGGCTCCTCCAATATGGATATGCGTTCCTTCTCCCTGAACTTGGAGGTGACCTTGATGATTGTCGATGAAGCAAAAGTCGCCGAACTCGATGAGGTGCTGCGGGGTTACCTGGAGGTTTCCACGGAATTGGACCCGGAGGCGTGGGCTGAACGTCCCTGGCAGGTCCGGTATTTGGACAACGTTTTCCGCCTGACGGCGGCTCTGCAGTAGCGCCGGGGGCGTCACACCTGTACCGAAACTACAGAATTGAACTATTGTGGCCCACGTGCCATCGGCGTATCACAGGATTCCACGCGCAGTGACTGCTGTCAGTGCCTGCGCTCTGCTGTGCCTGCTCTCCGCCTGCGGGGATAACGACACCGCCGACACCAGCCCCACCGACGACGTCGCCACCGAGGGTCAGACTGCTGAAGGCACCACCGATCCCGCCAATGAAGAAACCGACGAGGCCACCGAAGAAGCCCAGGACGAGCCACTAGAGCGGCTCGAGGATGAGGAATTCGGCCGTCTGCTGCTCAGCGCCTCCGATTTACCGGAATCCCCGGATGAGCACTCCACCCACCGGGGTGCGGCCTGGCTGGAGGAAAACATCGCCGTGGAATCCACCGCCTACCGGGACAATTTCGGCGATGACCCCTGTGCCGAAGCCATGGATGAGGTCAACCCCCGGCTGGTGGGCGAGCACGGAGTCACCGGCCAACTGCACGAGTACCGCCGCGCCCTGGAGAATGAGCGCAGCGAACGGATCGTCGTGTGGGGGCTGGGTTTCGAGGACGGCACCGAACCAGACAGTGACGACCTATGGGATGACCTGCTGGGTGCCTGCTCCGGCGACGGCCTGGAGAATGACACTGAGACGATCACCGTCACAGCGTTCGAACACGACCCCTTCCGCGGCATGACCCTGCGTATCACCCCCAGAGATAACGACGCCGACCCGGTCGAGTTCCATTCCGCCACCGCCGAGGTGGGACAGAACCTGGTGATGGTCAGCGCGGCCAATGTCAGCCCGGAAACCTTCGAAGAGCTCATCGAGACTCAGATCAGAAAGATCAACGCCGCCGGCGAGTAACCGCTTCGGCCGGGAACTCTGCCCCCAGGACGCCGAGGACCCCACGGGACTTGGTGATGATCTCCTCCCATTCGGCCTGGGGGTCGGAGTCGGCTGTGATCGCCCCACCGAGACCCAAGTGCATATCCGCGGTCTGCGCCTTCACATGCGTTCGGGTGAGTACCAGGGTGCGGATCAGCACGGAGAGATCAGCCTCCCCGCTGCCGAAGAAGTAACCAGCCGCGCCGGCGTAGGGGCCACGCGGTTGGCCTTCCAGCCCGGCGAGGATCTCCACAGTGGAGATCTTCGGCGCCCCAGTCATCGAACCCGGAGGGAAAGCCGCCGCCACCGCATCAGCCGGGTGTGCCTGCGGGGAAAGGCGAGCGCTGACCGTGGAGACCATCTGGTGAACGGTGGGGTAGGTCTCCACCGCGCAGAGCCGTTCGGTGCGCAGTGACCCGGGCACGGCGTGCACGGAGAGATCGTTGCGCGCCAAGTCGGCGATCATAATGTTCTCCGCCCGGTCCTTCGGGTGGGTGCGCAGATCCTCGGCCAGTGCGGCGTCCTGCTGCCCGGTGGCGCCCCGAGCGCGGGTGCCCTTCATGGGTTCGGTCCGCAGTAGACCGGATGCGGAAAGGCTGAGGAACCGTTCCGGTGAGGTCGAAAGAATCTCGGTGACGCCGGCGTCGTCGTGCGTTGCAGTGTGGGCGGCCTGCGGGCCGGGGCTGGTTTTCGGCACGGTGTTGATCTCTGCGTGGGGGAGCATGAGGTACTGCGTAAACGGCGCCCGATTAGCCTCCACGAGCCGGGTGAACAGTCCCAGGGTGTCGGCGGTGTGGATCTGGCCGGTGACCGCAGTGGTCAGGCAGGCCTCATAGGTTGTGCCCGCGGTGATCTGCTCCTGGATGCGGCGAATCTTCTCCAGGTACTGCTCGCGGCCGTCCCGGAGGTGCAACTCGCCCACCTCCCAACCCCGCTCCGGCGTGGCTGACGGGCTCGGGGGAGAAGCGGTGTGCTGTGCGGTGGCGACAACCTCCCCCCAGGCGCGCTGGCCCTGCGGAGTCGGCACCGGCTCTGTGCCACGCAGGCTGAGATCCCCGGTGTGATGGTCCACGACGACGGCATGGGTCACCCGGAAGAAACGGGCGGCACCTTCATAGGTGATGGTCCCGGCCCAATCGTCCCCGCCGGGCCAGACGCTCTTCAGCCAGGGCAGATAATCCTGCTGATGCACCACCGCAGCCCGCTGCCCCAGACTAAAGGCGAGGATGCTGTACCGGCTGCGTTCCGGGCGGGGGGTGAGTGTGTGATCGGCGGAATACAGCAGCGCCTTAGGTGCGGAAGGGAACTGCCCGGCCAGGGTGCGGAAGAGGGCAAGCGGCTCGGGCATGGGCCGATTCTATGACCTCACCGGGGGATAGCATGTGCTCCATGACAGCGCAGCGGAACGGGGAACACCAGGGGGATCAGGACCAGCCCCGGGAGCAGGCCGAGCCCCGTCGCGGCCGGCCGCGCAGCGAGGCTGCCCACCAGGCCGTGCTTGATGCCGCCGCCCGGCTGCTCGACGCCGAAGGCTGCTCCTACGAGGAACTCACCGTGGAGCGGATTGCCGCTGAAGCCGGCGTGGGCAAGCAGACGATCTACCGCTGGTGGAAGAACAAAGCCGACGTCGTCCTCGAATCCCTGCTCACCGGGCGACTGAAACTCGACTTCGCGCCGGTGCCCAATACCGGTGATATCCGGGCGGATCTGGTGGCCTGGGTCGAGCAGGCCATCGAGCAGAAAGAGCACGAAGACGCCGA
Source organism: Nesterenkonia alba DSM 19423 (assembly GCF_000421745.1). Lineage (GTDB taxonomy): Bacteria > Actinomycetota > Actinomycetes > Actinomycetales > Micrococcaceae > Nesterenkonia > Nesterenkonia alba. Next base: position 242,038 of record NZ_ATXP01000002.1, on the reverse strand, counting down.
ACCGATGGCACGCAGCCTCGTAGCCGCACTGGTCAACGGCGGTGAGGAGACCTACGCGCTTGTGGAGTCCAGCTCCCTGTGGGAGAACATGCACTTGACCCAACGGTTCCGGGAAGAAGCTGCGGCCGGGAAACTGCGCCCGGGTGTGGATCCGGTGGCGGTGGCCTCGGCGATTATGGATCCGTTCATCCTCCGGGTCATTACCCGCGGCAAGCAGGAACCGGAATGGCTGTTCATGCATCTGGATCTGGTGCTGCACGGGGCACTGCCGCCCGGGGAGTAAAACTCAGTGAGTTTGCTCACAGTTCACCGCAGCGAGACTCAGATTGAATTGCGAGACGCCGCGTTCCGTTTATGATGGTCGGGCGCTCCCCGCCCCCTCTTGCTGACGAAGGACGATCATGGCCAGACTGCTCTACCGCCTGGGACTCTTCGCCGCGCGCCGCGCCAAGGCGGTCATCGCCTTCTGGTTCGCCATGCTGCTGGCCGCCGTGGCCGCTTTCGCCGGGTTCGGTGGACAACTGACCGACCAGATCACCATGCCGGACCTGGAAACTACCGAGGTGGCCGACCGGCTGGCCGATGAGCTCCCTGATGCCTCCGGTGGTTCCGGCACCGCGGTGGTGCGGACCACCGATGGCGAGCCGTTCACTGAAGAACAGCAGGACCAAGTGGCCGCCCTCATCGAGGAGGTCGAAGCCCACGACGTCGTCGACGAGGTGACCAACCCCTTCGACGCCGAAGAGGAACTCGCCTCCGGGCAGGAAGAACTCGCCGAGGCCCGCGAGCAGCTGGCCGAGATGCCCGATGATTTCGACCCCGAAACGGCCCAGGCGGAGATCGAAGCGGGCCGGGAGGAACTCGAAGCCGGACAGGCTGAACTGCAGACCGCTCGCGAGGAGCTCGACGCCGGCTGGGACCAGTTGGAAACCCAGCTCGCCGAAGCGGATATGAGCATCGATGAGCTTGACGAGGTCCGCGCGGAGATCGAAGACGGGCTGGCCGAACTCGATGCCGCCGACGCCCAGATCGACGCTGAAGTGGAAGCCGCACTCGCCGGGGGCTACTGGCCACAGGTAGAAGCCGAACTCAACGCCCAGCGCGCCGCGATCGTCGCTCAGCGTCAGGAACTGCAGGGTGCCTTGGCGCAGGTCGAAGGGGCCGAACAGGCGGTGGCTGAGCTGGAAGCCGGTGAAGAGGAGTGGGCCGCCGGGCAAGAAGAGCTCGAAGCCGCTGAGGCGGAACTCGATGAAGCCGAAGCCGGTATCGCCGAATTCGAGGAAGCCTTCGCCAACGATGAGGATCCCGAGACGCTGCTGGACCGCAATGAGCGGATGCTGGAGCTGGTCTCCAGTGCGGAGATGGTTTCTGAAGATGGCGACGTCGCCATCCTCATGGTCAGCTTCCACGAACCACTCGAGCAGATCGGCACTGAGAGTCTGGCCGCGGTCTCCGACACCCTCAGCGAAGCTCAGATCGACGGAGCCGAAGTCCTCCCTGGCGGGGATCTCGATTTCGAGATGCCACACTTGTTCAGCATTGCTGAGGTCATCGGGCTGATGGTCGCTGCCGTGGTGCTGCTGGTCATGCTGGGCACTTTCATTGGTGCCGGACTGCCCCTGCTGAACGCGCTGATCGGCGTCGGCATCGGTGTGTCCGCCGCGATGGCGCTCTCCGGTGTAGTGGAGATGATGTCCATCACCCCGATCCTGGGGCTCATGCTGGGTCTGGCCGTCGGTATCGACTACGCCCTGTTCATCATCAACCGGCACCGCAAGCAGCTCAAAGCCGGAATGCCGCTGATGGACTCCATCGCCCTGGCCAACGGCACCGCCGGCAACGCGGTGGTCTTCGCCGGCGCCACCGTGGTGATTGCCCTGGTGGCACTGAACGTCACCGGGATCCAGCTGCTGGGTCTGATGGGAACGGTGGGGGCCTGGTGTGTGACGATCGCGGTCCTGATGGCCACTACGATGAGCCCGGCGCTGCTGAAACTGGTCGGCTGGCGGATTCTCAGCCGCAAGGAACGCCGCCACATCGGGTTCGAGGAGCACAAGCCCAAGGAGATCACCGAGCCCATCGGCAGCCTGAAGGCTCTCGGGCTGGCGGCTGCGGCGGTGGTGGGGCTCGGGGTGCTGGCCATCCCGACCTTCGATCTGCGGCTGGGGTTGCCCGATGCTAGCTCTCAGGCGGAGGATTCCACCGCCTATCAGGCTTATGTGGAGACCGAGGAGGCCTTCGGGCAGGGTATGAACGGCCCGCTCATTGTGCTGGCCGACTTCCCTGAGGCCTTCGACGATGAGGGCGAGGCCACGGACTATCAGCTCGATATCGCTGATGGTCTTCTCCAGCACGAGTCCATCGACGCGGTGATCCCCGTGACCCTCAGCGACGACTACGATATGGCCGCCTATCAGGTGATCCCCGAGGAGGGGCCTGCCGCAGAGTCCACTGAGGAACTGGTCCATGAGTTCCGCGATGCCAACCCCTTGGCGGGCACTGCGGTGGAAGATGCCGAACTGTCTGTGGCGGGGATGACCGCCGCGGAGATCGACATCTCCGGGGTGATCGCCGATGCTATGCCGCTCTACCTTGCGTTGGTCATCGGGCTTTCCCTGGTGCTGATGGTGATGGTCTTCCGTTCGATCCTGCTGCCAATTGTGGCCACCCTCGGGTTTGTGGGGTCACTGGCCGGGTCGATTGGTGTGGTCGTCGCCGTGTTCCAGTGGGGATGGCTGGGTGACATTTTCGGTGTCAGCCGGCCCGGGCCGGTGCTGACCTTCCTGCCGATCCTTATGGTGGGGATCTTGTTCGGTTTGGCGATGGATTACCAGTTGTTCACCGGTTCGGGTATGCGGGAGGCCTATGCCCACGGCTCCAAACCGCGCCTGGCGGTGCGGCAGGGGCTGCATGCCGGCCGGGCGGTGGTGACCGCTGCCGCGCTCATTATGTCCTCGGTATTCGCAGGGTTCATCTTCACCGACGACCCCATGGTGGCCTCGATTGGCCTGGGTCTGGCGGTCGGAGTGCTGCTGGATGCGTTCGTGGTGAGGTTGGTGCTGGTGCCGGCACTGCTGACCCTGCTTGGCCCGGCGGCATGGTGGCTGCCCGGCTGGTTGGACCGGATCATGCCCGACGTCGACGTCGAAGGGGCCAATCTGGAACGCACCCACGCTCAGACCCACGCCGGCTCCGGCATCTGACCCCACGCGCAGTTTTCAGTCGGGGTTTTGGGGACGGTATTCGAGGATGTCGCCGGGCTGACAATCGAGTTCCCGGCAGATCGCATCGAGGGTGCTGAACTTCACGGCTCGGGCTTTGCCGGTCTTGAGGTTGCTGAGGTTGGCGACAGTGATGCCGACGCGTGAGCTGAGTTCGTTCAGCCGCATCTTACGTTTGGCCAGCATGACGTCGAGGTTGACAACAATGGGCATCAGACGGTGAGCTCGTTTTCCTCCCGCAGCCTGACTGCGTGACTAAAGAGGTGGTGCATGATCGCAGCAGAGGTCATGCCGAACGCACTTAGGATAGTCGCTCCGCCCCATAAGGTAACGATAGAGAGATGCAGGGGTGCGCCTGTAGTCCAGATGGTCAGCACAGGTGCGAGAAGCAGTGCTCCAGCGGCAGCGAACAAGTATTTGATTCGTGCGAACTCCTTCACGGTGGACTGAGAGAAAGCCTGCCCACGGTCCATGAGGCGGGTGAGCCGGATGCCGCATATCAGAACCCCTGCGACTGCCATGAGGGGAAGCAACGTGGCAACCCAGACCGGCCAAAGCAGGTTGCTGTACTCCGGCGCCATCCGGGCCGCGTCATGGCCGTAGAGAAGTAAGCCTGCGGCGACGAGCGCTAAGGCTCCGAGCAGAAGCATGATCCAGACCCTGAGGTACGTCGTTGAGCGCATAATCGCAGAGTACCAAAGCTGATGGGCGACGGGAAGGGTGCTTAACGGCAACTAATCTATGTAACACACTGAAAAATTATCGCAACACAGTAATTGCCTGTGTTGCCATGGAGGCATGGTACTTAAATCATTAGCGTCGGTATTTGTCGTTTCGCTCCTCGGCCTGACTCCTGCTCCCTCGTCTGCTGCCGTGGATGGTGATCCTGTGGAGATTCAGGGAGACTCCGTCATCATCAATGGAGAGGTGTACGGGCCCGAAGATGGAGTGGAAATTGAAGAGCACACGATTGTCCTCGACGGCGGCGAATCAGCAGATGACTCATCAATTGGTCCCGATAGTCGTTCTACGCCTGTGTATCAGTCGTGGGGTGCCAGTTATGTCCAATCTCAGGAGTATGTGCAGTTTGTGTACCGGGGTGAGGCATATGCCGCCGCCAATGTGTGGAACGGGCAACGGGTAGTCGGGGTCTGTTTCCAGTACAGAAGAGATGGGAATAACCTTCATTCGGAACTCTGCTCAAGTGCACGTTCCACTGGATCAGGGTGGCAGCCTGGAGAGACCGTGAGTCGTCTGCAGACTGACAGTCTCGGCCCGAATGATCCGGTCACCGAGTTCCACTACCGGATCATTCGAGTAGATCCAAGTGTGAACTGATGGTTTGAGAACTTCGTGTTTGATCGTGACCCGGGAGCCGGGCTCCGCGCTCCCGGGTCACGATGCATATGGGGAGCGTTCGCCAGTGCTCGGTTTGAATACCCGGGTGGAGGTGTCTCTCGGCTCATGGGTTAGGGTTCTGCCCCTATTCCTGGATCTGGGCTTGTGGTGAAGTGAGTCCCTGGGTCGGATCCGGAGGCCCCGGGGTTAGAAGACCCCTCACCGGAGGAGACCCTGACCCCTGACCCTGACGGGCCAGACCCGGGGGAGGACCCTGCAGAGGTCGATTCGCCGACGCCAAGGGATCCAGCTGAGTCTTCGGAGCCCTCCCCGACAGGCACCGCCTCCCCGAGCCCTGGGGAAACGGACGAGGCCCCTGGCCCTGAGCCGGATGCTACCGAGACGCCTGCTCCTACAGAGTCAGCCAGCCCGGAGGCCAGCGAATCCTCGGGTCTTGCCCATACCGGCTCTGCCTGGGTGAACTTGCTGCCGCCGGCAGCGCTGCTGCTGATCGTCCTCGGTGTCATGTTCACCACGCTGCGGAGTAAGGCTGGCAGCAGGAGACAGTAGCTATCCATCTAAACTGGGCGGTTATGGATGGTCCCACCGCTCCGGTCCGGGTGGATGCCTGGTTGTGGTCGGTCCGGATGTTCAAGACCCGCTCGGCGGCTACTGGGGCGTGCCGCGCGGGGAAGATCAAGATCGACGGCGACCCGGTCAAGCCGGCTACCAAAGTCTCCCCTGGCGCCCGAATCCACATCAGTCGGCCAGGTCACGTGGTCATTCTGGAAGTCGTGCATACCCACGCCAAACGTGTCGGAGCACCGGTGGCCCGGCACGCCTACCGGGATCATTCACCCGAGCAGATCAAACCCCGCGATGTCGGCTTGCCACGCCGGGAGCGGGGTGCTGGTCGGCCCACCAAGAAAGAGCGGCGGCAGCTCGAACTCTTGCGCGGCTACCTGAAAGAATAGACCTATGACTGACACAGTTGACCTGGGACCGGAGGATCTCCTCGGTGACGGTGAAGCGATGCGCATCCCCGCCGAGCAGACCGGCTACCCGGAAGACATCGCCCTGGTGCGTTCCGAAGATGGGGACTACTTCGCCGTCGACGACGAATGCACGCACGCAGCGGTTTCTCTTTCCGACGGTTTCGTAGAGGAAGACACCATCGAATGCCCGATGCACGCCTCGGCATTCTGCCTGCGCACCGGAGTTCCCGAAACCCCGCCAGCGATCACCCCGGTCAAGACCCACCACGTCACCGTGGAAAACGGTCGGGTCATCCTGCACCCGGGAGTGCCCCGCAGCGAGGCTCCGGGACAGTAAAACCGGCCCCGTTTGTCCGGTGTGCACCCTCCGTTTACGAGCCGTTTACCCACGGAGCAATCTCCGGAAAAACTCACAGGAAACATCCAGTGATTTCGGGGGGTTCCATCAAGGTCGACCCGTAGATTACTAACTACCTCATCAAGGTGCGAGTGATTCAAACCCCCGGGTGGTTCTTCTAGCGTCCCCCTCACGCGAACCACCCGGGGGTTTTCTCTGCCCTCAGCCTGTCCCGAGGGTTGCGGCTCCTCTACTCCGCAGGAATGCGGCGGATGGTCAGCCAGTTCGCCACAGTGGCTACCCCTGTGGCTGCCACCAGCCAGCCGGCCCACGTGAAACCGTTCTGGTCGAGCAGCCACTGCCCGACCGCAGCCCACCCATCGGTGATGGTCGCCCAAGCGACCAGCAGTAACAGCACCACGAGGACTGCCCCGGTTATAGCCCAGAGCCGCATGAGCCCCACTCGCCGGTAGAGCATCGGGATGAGAAACGCACTGGCCATGGCACACAGAGCCAGGGCGGTGGAGAACGCCGCGACCTCGAAGGCCCCCGCGGTTCCCGTCAGGTAAGGCACGGCGACCGAATAGTGGCCGATGCCGTAGCCATCGAAGGCTTCCTCGAGCGCCGCGGCGATCCCGAACAGCACTCCGATGAGCGCAGCGGTGATGAAGAAAACGACATAAGTGCCCAGTAAGAAGGTGCGCCGACTGTAGCTCAGGCTCAGGGCGTGAGGCAGGCTATAGGCAGCCAGCATCATGGATGAAACCGCGGCAGCACCGATGACTGCACCGTGGACTGCCCCGGTGGCGCCGCTGGTGCCAGGCCCCACCAGCACACTGGCGCCCTGGACGTGAATCAACAGCACAATGAGCACTGAGATGGTGTAGGCGATGCCGAAAATCAACGGCACCTGGGTGACGATATTGTTCCTCTGCAGCACGTGGAGCCGTGCTGCGCTGACGACCCGACTCATGACTGGGACTCCTCTCGCGCTGTGCGCTGTTCCCGGGTGGTGAGGTGCACCACCAGGTCCTGCAGCCCCACCGGGAGGACGTCGACCTCCAACTGGGCGGCACGCTGCCGCTCTGCCTCGGTCAGGGCTCCTTCTGCAGTGAGCCGGACAGTACGGCCCATTTCCTCGCGGGTGAGCACCTGCCGTTCTGCGGTGATCTGGTCCACTGCATCAACCCGGCCCACCAGAGTGACGGCCCGATCGCGCAGGTCATCGGCAGGTTCATGCAGCAGCACCCGCCCCTGGTCGATGAGGACCACATTCTCAATCAGTTGGGCGATCTCATCGATGAGATGTGAAGAGATCACAATCGTGCGGGGGTGTTCGGCGTAGTCCTCCAACAGCGCCCGGTAGAACTGGCTACGAGCCACCGGGTCCAGCCCCACATACGGTTCGTCAAAAAGGGTCAGATCCGCCCGGGAGGCGATACCGGTGATGACTCCCACGGCTGAGCACTGCCCGTGGGACATCTTCTTGATTTTGGTTTTCTCCGGGACACTGAACTCCTCGATGAGCCGGTGAGCCACATCCCAGTCCCAGTTCGGGAAAGCATCCGCAGCAGCTCGGAAGGCATGAATCGCCCGAATGTCATCCTGATACTTCTGAGATTCCCGGATGAAGCACATCCGCGGCAGGACCTCTTCATTTTCATGCGGGGTTTGACCGAAGATACTCACCTCACCGGAGGAGGGGAACTCTTGACCGGTGATGATGGACATCAGGGTGGACTTACCGGCCCCATTGCGGCCCAGTAGACCGTGGATAGTCCCCGAGGTGAGGTCAAGATCGACGTCGTCAAGCGCCGTCGTCGTCGAATATCGTCTGCTCAGCCCACGCACACTTACTGCGGGAGTCTGTCCGGGGTCGGCCATGGCCGCTCCTCTCATGGGGTGCGCTGCGCACGCTGACGCAGCAACTCGATCACCTGGTCCACTGTCATCCCCAGATGCTCGGCTTCGGCCAACATCGGGTCCAGGTAGTGATCGGCAAAGCGTTCGCGCCGCTCGGTGCGCAGAATCTGACGCGCCCCTTCGGCGACGAACATGCCCAGACCCCGGCGCTTGACCAGGATGCCCCGGTCCACCAGCAGATTGACGCCCTTGGCGGCAGTTGCCGGGTTGATCCGATGAAAGGCAGCCAGTTCGTTCGTGGAGGGAGCACGCTCACCTTCGGCCAGTGACCCGTCCAGCACCGAGGCCTCGACCTGCTCGGCGATCTGTACGAAGAGGGGACGACCTTCCTCCACCACTTCACCGCCTTCCATTCCATCCGTGGCCCGGGCTGGACCAGCTTAAACCGCATCACTACATCAGTGGTTCATTACTTGACTAACTAACCATGGAACAAGGGTGGGAGTCAACTCTGTTTCCCTCCAGCACGGCGACATAGGATGAGAGAAAATCCGCGACCAGAGAGGGAAGTGAGCAACTGTGGAGCATGAGGCCACGATCGAATGCTGGCTGACCGATATGGATGGAGTCCTTGTCCGTGAGCAGGAAGCACTGCCCGGAGCCGCCGAACTCTTGGAGCAGTGGCGGCGGGCGGATTTGCCCTATCTGGTGCTCACGAACAACTCGATCTTCACCGCCCGGGACCTCTCCGCCCGGCTGCGGCACTCGGGGCTGATTGTGCCTGAGGATCGCATCTGGACTTCAGCCTTGGCGACCTCGACTTTCCTGTCTAAACAGATCAGTGGCGAGTCCAATCCATCGGGCACCGCATACGTGGTGGGTGAAGCCGGACTGACCACTGCGCTGCATGAGGCCGGGTTCATCATGACGGAGACAAATCCCGACTACGTGGTGGTCGGTGAGACCCGCAACTACAGCTTCGAGGCCATCACCAAAGCAGTGCGGCTTATCAACAACGGGGCCCGATTCATCCTCACTAATCCAGACGCGACCGGCCCCAGCCCAGAAGGGGTGCTTCCGGCCACGGGGGCGATCGCTGCGCTCATCACTAAGGCCACTGGCCGCGACCCCTACGTGGTCGGCAAGCCCAACCCGATGATGTTCCGCTCCGCACTGAACCACTTAGGAGCTCACTCGATGCACACCGCGATGATCGGAGACCGCATGGACACCGACATCGTCGCCGGTATGGAAGCGGGGATGCACACCGTCCTGGTGCTCAGTGGTGTCTCTTCTCAGGCCAGTATCAGCCAGTACCCCTTCCGCCCGGACCGGGTCATCGACGGGGTCTACGAGCTGTTGGAGGAACCCCTGAACGACCTTGCGGAGGACAGCGCCGGGTGATGCGGCCAGGAGTCAGGCGGCAGCAGTCGTGGCTCCTGACGGCAGAGAGAAGCCCCCGGGTGGTTCGCGTGAGGGGGGACGCTAGAAGAACCAACCCGGGGGCCGAATCACTCGCACCTTGAAGAGGCACTTTCTAAAGTAGGGGTCGACCTTGGAGTTTCCATCTACGCAGGCTGAATACTGGCTATGAGTTTTGAGGGGCCTGTGTGCTTCACGGAGCTTCAACCTCTGCTGTAACGGTGGACTCCCGCCGAGGTCACAGGCTGATTACAGTGTCACGTGACTGTGGAGGATTCTTTCAGCTTCCCATCGCGTGAGGATCCTCCCGCCTTCCCCCGGTCACACCGCAGTGCTGACAAGGCACGCCCGTTGCCTCGGTCGTGCGCGCCCGAAAGTGAGGAACTGTACTCGTGCAGAAGAGAAGCAGCAGAAGAAGGATCTCTGCCGCCGTCGCCGGCACCTTGGCGGCCGGACTGACCGTCCCCGTCTCCGCCGCCGGAGCATCCGCGGCCCCCGCCCAGACCCCGACGGCGCCATCGCCGTCGAGTCTGCCGAACTTCAGCAGTATTGAATTCGACGCCGAGCCGGCTGCCCTACCCGGCGGCAGCGAATCCACGACCTCCAGCGCTTTGCCGTTCAGTGCAGCGCATTCCTCCCCGGCTCGCACCGCCACCTTCAAACCAGCAGCTGTGCGGCCGGCCTCCAGCACCTCCCGCACGACCTACCGCGTGACTCCGGCTCAAGGACTGTGGATGCGCACCGGGCCCGGTACCGGCTACAGCACCATCCGCGGCCTAGTCCAAGGCACTGAAGTCACCGTCACCGGAAGCCAGGGCGCCTGGTACCAGGTCAGTGTGGGTGGACAAACCGGCTGGTCCCATGGGGACTACCTCCAGCGGGTCTCCTCCGGCTCATCCCAAGGCAGTGACGGAGGCTCCAGCTCCGGCTCATCGGGCTCTTCCTCGTCCGGTTCATCCTCTGGCTCGTCTTCTTCCGGGTCGTCGTCGAGCTCGTCCTCGGCCACGCATGCGGTCAACGGGGTGTGGCTTAACGCCCGCTCCGGGGCGGGCATGTCCCACTCGGTGGTGCGGGTGCTGGCACCGGGGACCCAGATCAGCGTGAATCAGACCCGTGGCGAATGGGTGAGCTTCACCGAGGGCGGCCGGACCCTGTGGGTGCACTCCGGTTACCTGCGCCAGCTCGGCGGCTCATCCTCCGGTGGTTCCTCCTCAGGTGGCAACTCCTCATCAGAGTCGTCCTCCGGCAGCAGCGACTCCGGGTCATCCTCTGGCTCGTCGTCTTCGGGTTCGTCGTCTTCGGGTTCCTCGTCTGGGTCATCCTCATCAGGATCATCTTCCGGCTCGGATTCGTCCTCCAGTTCGGGTTCCTCGTCGTCTTCGGACTCGTCAGGGTCTAGTTCTTCAGGGTCCGGTTCGTCAGGGTCGGGCTCTTCGGGGTCCTCCAGCTCCTCCACACAGAGCGCGACGACGACCGCGTGGGTGAACATGCGCTCCGGGGCAGGGCTGAACCACGGGGTCATCCGGACGGTGGCCCCCGAGACCAGCCTGGAGGTGCTCGACGAGCGCAGCGGCTGGTATCACGTGCGCACCGGCGGCAACACCGGGTGGATCTGGCACGAATACCTCCGCGGGGTCAGCGGCCCCTCCGGTGGGCCCACCAGCTCGGACTCCTCCGGGTCCTCAGACTCCGGTTCCTCCGGCTCAGACTCTTCGAGGTCGTCGTCGGGCTCCTCCGGGTCCAGCGACTCCTCCCGCGGGTCGGGTTCATCCGGTGGATCCGGCAACCAGGAACCCGGCCGGTCTTCGTCCAGCTCCTCGCAGCACTCCCAGAGTCGGCACGGCCCCTACAGCAAGGTGTGGGACGAGCTGGCCCAGTGCGAATCGAGCGGCAACTGGTCGATCAACACCGGCAACGGGTACTACGGCGGTCTGCAGTTCAGCCTGCAGTCCTGGCAGTGGGTGGGCGGCTCCGGTTACCCGCACGAGGCCAGCAAACAGGAACAGATCACCCGTGCCTACCAGCTGTGGCAGCGGCAGGGCTGGAACGCCTGGCCTTCCTGCTCCCAGCAGCTGGGGCTCTCCGGGAACCCGGGCGGTTGGGGCGATGACTACTACGCGGTCCACCCCCAGGGTGCCGACACGGTCTCCCACAGCCAAGCCGCGCCGGCCCCGGCGGTGCAGGCGGCTTACTCGGTGCCGCTGCGTGAAGAGCCCTCCGCCACCGCAGAGCGGGTCGTGCAGATCCCGCGCGGTACAGTGCTCATCCAGTTGCAGCGCGAGTCCGGTTGGGCCGAGGTTGCCTGGTTCCGTTCCGGGGAGCAGGTCACCGGGTGGGTCTCCACCACCTACCTGACGGCCTCGCTGACCGCATAAACCACAGACACAGCAGACGACGACGCCGGGGCGGTTGCCTCGGCGTCGTCGTTGTCTATGTCCTCAGCTCGGCTTTAACGGAACCGGGCTCGCACGGCCTCCCCGTGGGCGGGTAGCCCCTCCGCCTGAGCCAGGGTGGTGACGTGGTCGGCCACCATGCTGAGCCCTTCGGCTCCGTAACGGACCACTTGCTGGGAACGCATGAAACTGGTGACGTTCAATCCTGAGGAGTACCGCGCCGCCCCACCGGTGGGGAGCACGTGGTTTGAACCCGCGCAGTAGTCACCCAGAGACACCGGGGTGTAGTTGCCCAGGAACACCGCTCCGGCGTTACTGATCTGCTGACTGATGCGTTCGTCGTCGCCGGTCATGATCTGCAAGTGCTCAGCACCGTAGGCGTTGGCGATCTCGACGGCTTCATCGAGAGAATCAACCACCAGCACCGCAGATTGAGTGCCGGTGAGCGCTTGTTTGACCCGGTCGGTGTGCTCAGTGGCCATCGCTTGCCGGTCCACCTCGGCCACCACAGCCTCCGCCAGGTGCTTCGAATCGGTGACCAGCACCGCAGCCGCCAGCTCATCGTGCTCCGCCTGGGAGACCAGATCCGCAGCCACCAGTGGAGCCGAAGCGGTGTCATCGGCGATAACCATGATCTCCGTGGGTCCGGCCTCAGCGTCGATGCCGACCACTCCCTGCACGGCACGTTTGGCCGTGGCGACAAAGATATTCCCCGGCCCGGTGATGAGGGAGACCGGCGGGCAGAGTAGCTCCCCGGCGGCGTCGCGGGCCCCATATGCCAACATCCCCACCGCCTGAGCTCCACCGGCAGCGTAGACCTCATCCACCCCCAACAGGGCAGCGGCAGCCAACACCGTGGGATGGGGCCACCCACCGAAGGCCTTCTGTGGTGGGGAAGCCAGGGCCAAGCCCGGCACCCCCGCCACCTGGGCGGGCACCACGTTCATCACCACAGAGGAGGGGTAGACCGCCTGGCCACCGGGGACGTAGAGCCCCACCCGATCCACCGGCACCCACCGGTTGGTGATCTGGGCATCCGGACCCGGAGAGACCACCGAGGCAGCCGGCAGCTGAGCGGTGTGCACCTCACGGGCCCGCTCAGCCAGGGTCTCCAAAGCGGCACGGACATCCGGATCCAGGTTCTCCAAGGCCTCGGTGAGCACCTGGTCCGGGACTCGCAGACTCGGGGGGCGGATGCCGTCGAATTCCGCACTGAGCTGCAGGACCGCTTCCGCCCCGCCATGGCGCACCCGGTCTAGGATCGGTGTCACCACATCCGCGGTGGTCGCGATGTCCTGATCGGCACGGGGCAAAGCTGCGGCACTGGCGCGCTGGCCGCGCAGGTCCTTCACGGTGAGCATCCGGCTCCTTCACTCAAACGGGTGGTTGCGGTGCACCCCCATTCTTCCCCACCGGGGAGGGTGCGTGGCATGATCGGCGCCATGATGAACCTTCCCACCCGGATGCAGGCCGGCCCGCTGTCAGCCGCAGCGGAGGACACCGGTGAAGACGAAGAGCTCTTTGACGACGGTGCCGCCGAGACCGACCCCGCCGAAGACCTCACCTCCGAGGTCGAAGACCACGTGCCCGATGAGTTCGAACAGTTCGTCTCCGAGGCCGGGCCGTTCATGGGCGTCATCTTCGGTGCTGCCGCCTCAGCAGTGCTCGCACTGGTGGTGACCCTGGTGGTCTCCACTGTGCTGAAGCAGATCTTCCGCCGCTCCGGTCAGGTCCGCCGGGCCATCAACCGTACCCGCTTGCCGCTGTTCTGCATTGTGCTGTTCACCGGCACCACCCTGAGTGTGCGCTACGCGGTGGATCCGGCCTTCTGGTGGCAGCGGCCACTGTTCGTGGCGGTGAATATCGCCATCATTGTCTCGGTGGCCTGGTGGGCGCTGCGGGTGGTCAAGATCGTCGAAGCGATCATCCTGGACAAATACATCGGGGCCGGGGAGCTCGACGTCGAAGACCGGCGCGGACGCCGAGTCCAGACCCAGGTCAACCTCATCGGACGGATCCTCGCCGCAGTCATCATCACCTTAGCGGTGGCCGCGGTTCTGCTGCTCAACGAGAACGTCCGAGGGCTCGGGGCCGGACTGCTGGCCTCCGCCGGGGTGGTCTCCGTGGTGGCCGGGCTGGCGATGCAGTCCACGCTGTCTAATGTCATCGCCGGGATCCAACTGGCCTTTACCGATTCGATCCGAGTGGGCGACGTCGTCGTCATCGAGGAGAACTTCGGCACCGTGGAGGAGATCACCCTCTCGGCAGTGGTCATTAAGTCCTGGGATGGCCGACGCTTCATCTACCCTTCGGCGTATTTTGTGGGCACCCCGTTTGAGAACTGGACCCGGGTGGGCACCCAGCTGCTGGGCACGGTGGTGCTGGAACTCGACTGGCGGGTCCCCGCCGATGCGCTGCGTCGACGGCTGAAACGACTCCTGGAGACCACCGACCTCTGGGACGGGGAAACCTATAATCTGCAGCTCACCGAAGCCACCGGGGGGCATATCCAAGCCCGAGTGGTGGTCTCTGCCCGCAACTCCGGTGACCTATGGGATTTACGCTGCCTGATCCGCGAAGACCTGGTCAACTACATTCGCAGTGAACACCCCTACGCGCTGCCGACTCAGCGGATGCTGCACAGCGGGGACGAAACCCTGGTGCGCGAGCCCGAACCGGTGCCCACCGGGCAGTTCGGTGCGGTAGAGGCTGAGGAGGACGCCGACCACACGCCGATGCTCAGTGAGGATTCCGGGCTGTTCACCGGCTCGATCCAAGCAGTTCAGCGCAGCCGGGACTTCGCCGGACCGGGGGAGGACGCCTACCGGGAGCGGCTGAAACGTCAGGCCGAACAGGCTGAAGCCGACACCCTCACCGAGGCTGAGTCCCCCGGTGAGTCTGAGCCCGCTGAGGGCGAGAAGCCCCGCACAGCACAGCGCAGGGCAACAGCCGACGACGACGCCGGCACGGCTTCTACGGAACCGTGAGGGTATGTGCGGGGTGCGGGTTCAGCATCACGCGGTTCAGCATCACCGAGTCCAGACGCGCCGGGGTCGGCATCACCGGGTCCGGGAGGACTTACTGCCGGTGGTCTCCCGGGTGATCTCCGCGGTGTCGTGCTGGTCAGCATCAGCGATGCTGCCGTCGTCGTCGGTTGAGCGCTGGGTGTTTTCAGCACCGCTGGGCGTCTCATCAGTGGAGCCGGCCTCAGGGGCCGAGTCGGTCCCTGCTGGTGTGCCGGTGCCGGCGTCGTCCTCCTGACCGGGGACACCCAGGCGCCGGTCAGCCGCCCAGTGCACCACCCGGTCCGGGATGAACTTCAGCGACGCCGTCAGGGCCCGGTACTGGGTGCTCGGCACCGACTGGGCAGCCCCTTGGGCATTGGCGGTGAGCGCCTGGCGGACCACGTCTTCGGCGCTGAGCCACATCCAGTTCTTCGCCCCGGCGATCCGGATACCCGAGCGTTCGTGGAACTCGGTGCGAACCAGCCCCGGGCACACCACCGTCAGGTACACCCCGGAAGGTTTGAGCTGCTGGTGCAGGGCCTTAGAGAAGTTGATGACCCACGCTTTGGCTGCCGAATACGTCCCCGTGGGGGTGTAGCCGGCCACCGAGGAGACATTGATGATGCGGCCCCCGCGGCGTGCGGTCATCACCCGGGCGGCCGCGTGAGTCAGCTCCATGGTGGTCTGCACGTGCAGCCGCAGCAGGGTGCGTTCGTCCTCAAGATCGGACTCCACAAACGGTGCAGCCAGTCCATGCCCGGCATTATTGACCAGCACGTGGACCGGGTGGGCGGGGTCGGTGAGCCGTTCAGTGACCGCGCCGACGCCGTCATCAGTGCTTAAGTCCGCGGCGATCACCTCAGCGCGCACCTCGTAACGTTGCCGCAGGTCAGCGGCCAGTTTCTGCAGGCGGTCCGCAGTACGGGCCACCAGGACCACGTTGTACCCCTGAGAGGCGAGCTGGCGGGAGAACTCCGCGCCGAGTCCGGCCGAGGCGCCGGTGACCAATGCCGTGTGATTCATAGTGGATATCGTATGGGTATGCGCTGGAACAAGCAGGTCGATTGGGGGCCGCGTCCCCTCACCGCCGACCAATGGGCGCCGCTGCGGGCGCAGATCGCCGCCGAAGACCTCGATGAGGTTGAAGAGGCGCTGGAAGAACTCACCGGGTTCATGGAGTACTTCCGTACCGACGTCGTCGGCACCCCACTGGTGGGAGTCACCGATGGGCAACTGTCGGTGGTGCATCGGCGCCACACTGACACCTGGGGCCGAGACCTGCTGGAGGTGACCTTCTACGCCGCTGGACCGGTGGGACAGGTTGAACCCCACGCCTTTGACCGGCTGGCCAAAGCGGCTGCTGCATTGGTCGACCATCTGGCTGCTGAAGGAATTGTGGTCGAACGGATCGACTGGACCCAGCAGCCCTACATCGGGCGGCCGTTCTGACGTAGAGTCCCTGGTGAGGCCCCGTTCCCTGTCGATGAAGGAGCCCAGAATGAGCCAGAGCGACTACTCCACCAAAGGAGCGTATGTGACCGGGGAGGAATTCACCCGGGACACCAATTACATCGAGGATCGGGTCGTCGCCGACGTCGACGCCGTCACCTCAGCCAGCACCGAAGAGTCCTCCACGATTGGGGATCCGCGGATCGCCGGACTGACCGAGGGTGCGCACGCCTGGCCGGTGGAACCCGGGCGTTACCGGCTGGTGGCCGCACGTGCCTGTCCCTGGGCACACCGGACCATCATCATCCGCCGACTGCTGGGATTAGAAGACGTCATTTCCCTGGCCACCCCCGGGCCAACCCATGATGCGAGGTCTTGGACCTTTGACCTGGATGAAGGTGGCCGTGACCCGGTGCTGGGTACGCAGCGGCTCCAGGAGAACTACTTCAAACGCTTCCCTGACTACCCGCGCGGCATTACCGTTCCCGCACTGGTGGATATCCCCTCCGGTGGAGTGGTGACGAATAACTACCCGCAGCTGACCTTCGACTTTTCCACCCAGTGGAAGCAATACCACCGGGAGGGTGCTCCAGACCTGATCCCGGAAGACCTCATCGATGACATGCTGCCGGTCATCAAACGGATCTTCACCGAAGTGAACAACGGGGTCTACCGGGCCGGATTTGCCGGGTCCCAGCGTGCCTATGAAGAGGCTTACCACCGGCTCTTCGACGCCCTGGACTGGCTGGAGGAACGGCTAGCCGGTCAGCGTTACCTCATGGGGGAGACCATCACCGAGGCCGATGTGCGCCTGTTCACCACACTGGTGCGGTTCGACGCCGTCTACCACGGGCACTTCAAGTGCAACCGGCAGAAGCTGGCCGAGTTCCCCAACCTGTGGAACTACGCCCGAGACCTCTTCCAGACCCCTGGGTTCGGGGACACGGTGGACTTTGACCAGATCAAGTCCCACTACTACGAGGTCCACGAGGACATCAACCCCACGCAGATTGTGCCCGTGGGTCCGGAGCTGGACTCTTGGCTCTCCGAGCACGGCCGGGAGAAGCTCGGTGGCCAGCCCTTCGGTGCGGGCACAGCCCCCGGGCCGGTGTCCCCGGAGGAGCAGCCTCCGGGGGCCAACCCGCTCTACCGCTAACCGGTGAGGTGCGCTGCAGAGCTCAGCTCTGCCCGCGGATGATGGCTGCCAGGGTTTCTGCGGGCAATTTGGGGCGCCGGTCGGCGTCGCACAGCCCGTTGGTTTCTTGATGGGTGTCGGTCAGCTGGGTGTAGCAGAACCCGCGCAGGTGGGCTGAGGCCTGGATGGCTTCTAAGATGGCCCGCAGCCGGGCTTCGAAGTCTGCGGCATCGGTGGCGGAGGAGTAGCCCCAACTGTCTTCGGGCACCTCGCCGGTGATGTAGGAGACCCCGCCGAACTCGGTGAGCATGATCGGTAAGGTCACCTCCTCCACACCCACCACGGAGCTGCGCCGTCCAGAGCCGCCGAACCCGCGGATCTGCTCTTCAAGACCCGCTCGGCTGCCATAGCGGGTGGTGAGTACCTCACCGGAGGCCTCGTAGTCGTGCAGGGTCCAGATATCGGAGTCGGTGTGTTCCCACCCGTCGTTGGAGATCACCGGCCGGGAGGGGTCCAGTGCCCGGGTGAGGTTGGCCAGTCCCACTCCGTAGGCCCGCTGAGCAGGATCCTGTGGACCGAATTGCACACCCCACGACTCGTTGATCGGCACCCAGGTGACGATCGAGGGGTGGGAGCGGTATTGCCGGACGATCTCGGTCCACTCGGTGGTCAGCCGCTGGACGGCGAGATCGCTGAACTCATACGCGTTAGCGGTCTCTCCCCAGACCAGCAGGCCGAGCCGATCACACCAGTACAGGAAGCGTGGGTCTTCGACCTTCTGGTGGATGCGCACAGAGTTGAAGCCCAACTGGGCGATGAGTTCAGCCTCCTCGCGCAGAGCCGCGGGGGAGGGTGCGGTGAAGTGTGAGCTGGGCCAGTACCCCTGTTCAAGCACTGAACGCTGGTAGAAGGGGTGGTCGTTGAGCAGGAACTCCCCGTGCTCCACGGCCACAGAGCGTAAGCCCAGATATGAGGCCACCTCATCAACAGTGGTCTGTGTCGCGAGGGTCACCGTGGCATCTATCAGCTGGGGATTCTTCGGCGACCAGAGTAGTTCGTGGTGTTGTTGGCCGTTGCGCTGGCCCGCTAAGGGGACGTCGATGACGGCGGTGCGCTCGGTGAGCTTCAGGCTCAGCTCGGCCAGTGCCGGGGTGGTTTCTGCACTGTCGGCGTGGGGAGGGTGGATGGTAATGGAAAGTGTGGCTGGCGTCGTCGGACGCCGGCTGAGTTCCACCTCCGCACGGACGGTTCCGGAGGGCAGGTCCGGGGTCCAGACCAGGCGTTGGATGTGCAGGGCGGGGACGGCTTCGAGCCACACGGTGCGCCAGATACCGGTAATGCGGTGGTACCAGATGGCGTGCGGTTCGGGCTTCCAATCCTGTTTGCCGCGGGGGAGGGTGACATCCAAGGGGTCGTCTTCAGCGCGTACGACGACGACTTGCTCGGCTGCTTCAGTGTCGATCGCCTCGGTGATGTCGGCACTGAACGCGGTCTGCCCGCCTTCGTGATGAGCCACGTGGACCCCGTTGACCCACACATCGGCCATATAGTCCACCGCACCGAAGTGCAGCAGGAGTCGATCGCCCTGTTCTTGCCAGCCGGCGGTGGTCAGATCCGCAGGGGTGAGCGGTAGCCGGTACCAGACCACGGGGTGATACCCGGTTTCACCGATGCCGGAGGCCGGCGACTCCGGGGCGAAGGGTAGCTGGATCGTGCGGGTGAAGATGTCATCGCGGTGCTGCCACCCCTCGGTGAGGCCGAGTTGGTCGTCGTCGTAGGCGAAGCCGCAGTCCCGGTCGAGATCCTGGTAGGCCGGCCTGACGAGCTGGGGCCGGGGGTAGGTGCCGTCCTGAGTGCTGGCAGCGGTCATGAAGAGTCCATTTCTCTCGGCGTGGTCACCGCGGCACATCACCGGGTGATCGTGGTCTGCACCACATCATATTGCAGCGCTGCAAGTCTTGCCATGGCCCCTGGGGTGCGTTGCCTGGGGCCTATGATCGGGGCATGAGCTTCGGTGGTTGGCCAGTGTGGGTGTGTGTGGGGTGCCCCTATGCCTGAGTCTCGCCGCCCGCGGCTGGTAGATGTGGCCGAACGTGCCGGCGTTTCCCCGCGCACGGTGTCCAATGTGCTGCACAACCACCCGCATATCCGTGACAGCACGCGGAAGAAGGTTGAGGAGGCGCTTGTCGCACTCGACTACCGGGTCAACCTCTCGGCCCGCGCGCTGGCCGGGCGCAACACCGGCTTTATCGCTCTTGTCATTCCGGTGCTGGATAATCCGTACTTTTCATCTTTAGCGGCCCATGTGATCGAAGCCTGTGCGGCGCGAGACTGGACGGTGCTGATCGAGCAGACCTCCGCTCAAGAGGATCGGGAGCGCAATGCGGTATTCGGTCCAGCCTCCCGCCTGGTTGATGGTGTGATTCTTCAGCTGGATTCCATCCCTGAAGAAGAGCTAAGCAGGCGATTCTCCCATTCCAGTCTGGTTTTGATTGGTGAAGAAGCAAGTGCTGCCTGGGCCGACCACGTAGCAGTGGATAACGTTTCTGCTGCGCGTGAGGCGACTGAGCACGTGCTGGCTCTGGGGCGGCGGCGCATCGCCACAGCGGGCATCCTTCCTTCAGGGCTGAATACGACCAGCGAGTTGCGATACCGGGGGGTTTGGCAGGCCATGGAGGCTGCTGGGGTCTCCCTGCGCACCGATTATCTCCTTGAAGTGGGCAACTTCCGGCGTCCGGATGGTGCGGATGCTGCGGAGCGTCTACTACGGCTGGATGTCCTGCCTGATGCGCTGATCTGTTACAACGACCTGATTGCCAGTGGGATGCTCGCGAAGCTACGTGAGGCTGGAGTCTCTGTGCCGGAGGATATTGCGATCGTTGGCTTTGATGACAATGAGGAGTCGCAGTATCAGGCCCCGCCCTTGACCACTATCGCTTGGGATTTGGGGGCTATCGCCCAGCGTTGTGTCGAACAGTTGGTTGAGCGCTCACAGCCGGGCGGGGACTCCCGCCCTCCTGCGCGTACTTTTGTAGGCCATGAGCTGATCGTGCGAGAGAGCACTGTCAGTACACGCCCCTAGAGGGGCCCAGTTTTCCTTGACATGAGGTAAGGCTCACACTAATCTTTGCAGCGCTGCAAAAGTGTGATTCAAGTC
Source organism: Nesterenkonia alba DSM 19423 (assembly GCF_000421745.1). Lineage (GTDB taxonomy): Bacteria > Actinomycetota > Actinomycetes > Actinomycetales > Micrococcaceae > Nesterenkonia > Nesterenkonia alba. The sequence goes on along the minus strand of NZ_ATXP01000002.1, from coordinate 221,723 downwards.
ACCGTGCAGCCCATTACTCGCAGACTGAGGGAGGAACTCTCATGATGATTCAACGCCCCGGTCCCATCCTCATTGGGATCTCGACAATTGCAGCTCTGGCCCTCACCTCTTGTGGGAGTAATGGAGGGGATGACGACGGTGACATCAACCTGCGTTTCATGTGGTGGGGTTCAGACCACCGCCACGCTCTGACCGAAGAGATTATCGACCTCTTCGAGGAGGAGAACCCGCACATCACTATTGAGACTGAATATGGGGGGTTTGATGACCACTGGGACTCTCTGGCCACTCAAACAGCGGGCGGGCAAGCGCCAGATATCTTCCAGATGGACGAGCAGTATCTACGGGAGTATGCCGACAGGGATGCTCTGTTGGAACTTGATGGTGTCGATGTTTCGGACTTCGAGGAAACTGCCGTGGAAAATGGCATGGTCGAAGACTCGCTGTATGCCGTCACGATGGGCATCAATGCCCAAATCTTGGTAGCCAACCCAGTGGTCTTTGATGAGGCAGGAGTGGATATCCCGGATGATGAAACGTGGACCTGGGATGACTTTGCGGCCACCATCACGGCGCTTAACGAAGGTCTGGAGGATGGCTACGGTTTCGGTGGGCCGGGTGGTAACGGCATGTTTCAGACCTGGGTCCGACAGCAGGGGCAACACATCAGTACCGAAGATGGTGAACTTGGCTTCGGTGTGGAGCATGCCGTCGGTTACTTCGAATTCTTGGACGAGGTGATGAATCAGGAGGGCGCGCCCAGTGCGGAGCTTCTGCAGGAACAGAGCAATGTGCCACTGGAGCAGGGCCTTGCGGCAACTGGACAGGCTGCGTTCGCTACATTCTGGACGAATGAAGCTGTGTTCCTGACTGAAGCTGTGGGTAATGAACTCGAACTCCTTCGCTACCCGAGTCACACTGGCCAAGCGGCCGATGCTGAGCCCTGGTACAAGTCATCGATGTATCTCTCCGCTTCGGCGAACACTGACTACCCTGAAGAGGTGCAAGAGTTCATCGACTTTTTCGTGAATTCAGAAGAGGCCGCCATGGTGAATCTGGTGGAGCGAGGTATCCCGCCGAACACTGAAATTCAGGATCTGGTCATGGATGAGCTCGACGGCGTGGAAGCCGACACGGTGGAGTACATCCAAGAGATCGAGGACGACCTCGGTGAGCCGGAGCCAGTCACAGCGGCGGGTCTGTCTGACCTGACTTCTGTCCTGGGGCGCTATACCGATGAGTTGTATTTTGGTCGCATGGATCCGCAGGAGGCGGCGGAAGCCTTTGTTGCGGAACTGGAAAGTTCTGTGGGTGAAGAGTAGCGGGAGAGCCTCAGTGATTGATCCTCGATGAGGCCGTTCACGATGGGAATATGAGTCGAGTGGCGGGCGGAAGATTGGTTCCGCCCGCCCTTGCCTTTCCGGCAGGCAAGAGGCCTCTGGGTGTTGCCACTTGTTCTTGACATCACGACCCGGCCAGGATTATTTTTACAGCGCTGCAATATGTGATCCGCGTCTCAGAAGAGGGGGATGCTCCACATATTTCTGCTGTCTTCTCCACATGACTGGCATGTGGGGGAGTCCACTTTCGACCCAATGGAGGATCGCATGACGTCTCATCGCACCCGGACCGGTCTCATCGGCATGTCGACCGTTGCCGCCCTTAGCCTGGCGGCCTGCGGCGGCGGAGGCGGTGATGACGGCGAGATTCAGCTGCGCTTCGCGTGGTGGGGCTCTGATTCCCGGCACCAGTACACCCAGGAGATCATCGATATTTACGAGGAACAGAACCCCGGGATCACCATCGAGCCGCAGTACAACGATTGGGACGGTTACTTCGACCAACTGGCCACCCAGACCGCCGGTGGGGACGCCCCAGACATCATCCAGATGGAGGACCAGTACCTGCGTGAGTACGCCGACCGTGGCGCACTCTTGGATGTCTCCGACGTCGACGTCTCAGCCTTCGACGACGTCGCCACCGAACTTGGAGACACCGGGGACGGCATCTTTGGCGTGACACTGGGGCTGAATGCCTACGGGTTCATCGCCAACCCGGACCTCTTCGACGAGGCGGGTCTCGAGCTGCCCGACGACACCACATGGACCTGGGAGGACTTTACCGAACTCTCCAGTGAGCTCAACGACGCCCTGGGTGATGACCGCTACGGCGGGACCGGGATTGGCTCAGCCGAGGTGAGCCTGCGCTATTGGATGCACCAGCAAGGCCAGGAACTCTTCGACCAAGAGGGCGAATTCCTGCTGACTGAGGAACTCGCTGAGGAATACCTGCGCTTCGTCATGGACACCGAAGACGCCGGGGACTTCCCCTCCGCCGATTGGATGGAAGAACAGGAAGGCCTGGGACCCGAGGACAGCGCTCTGGGCACCAATACCGCCGCCTTCGGGGATGGCTGGGCCGCCATGATCGTAGCCTTCGGCAATGCCTCCGGCAGTGACCTTGAGCTACTGCGCATCCCCAGCACCACTGGAGATGTCACCGACAACGGTGAGTGGCTGAAGGCCTCCATGTTCCTCTCCGCCAGTGCGGACACCGACCACCCCGAAGAAGCCATGGACTTCATCGACTTCTTCGTCAACTCGGAAGAAGCAGCCGAACTCATGGGTCTAGAACGCGGAGTCCCGGCCAATGCTGATATCCGGGATGCCGCACTGCAGGACGCCACCGATGAAGAGGTCAAGATGGCCGAATTCATCGCTGAGGTGGAAGAGGATGCCGCTGACATCATCCCCACTCCACCGGCCGGAGCCTCCCAGATGGCCAGCATCATCGGCCGATACCTTTCCGAGGTGCGGTTTGGCTCCACGGACATCGAAGACGCCGCCGTCGGTATGGTCGCCGAACTCGAGGAATCCTTCGAATAAGGCCGAAGGCCGCGCATCGCCACCACCCGGGTGGGTCCCCGACCCTTGCACCGCACAGGTAAGGTGGATTCAGTTCTGGAAGGAGTGGTGGCGATGTCGGCAGCCGATGAATTGGATGGACCGTTCGAGAAGCGGTTCGTCGCCGTCGGGGACTCCTTCACCGAAGGCCTCGGTGATATCGACCCCTCCAGCCCCAACGGTGTGCGCGGCTGGGCGGACCGCGTTGCCGCCCAGCTCATCAGTAATGACGACCGCTGGGGCTACGCCAACCTCGCCGTGCGGGGCAAGAAACTCGAACAGGTCCTTGATGAGCAGCTCGACGCCGCCATCGCCCTAGAACCCACCCTGGTCACCTTCTACGCCGGCGGTAACGACATCCTCCGCCCCCTGGTGAACCTCGACGGGCTCATGGACCGGTACCGGTGGGCCGTGGAGAAACTCGTCGACACCGGGGCGCGCGTGGTGCTCTTCACCGGATTCGACTCCGGCAAAGCGCCCATGTTCAAGCTCACCCGCGGACGGACCGCCATCTACAACGAGGCGGTGCGTAAAGTCGCCGCCGACCTGAACCTCGACCTGGTCGACTTCTGGCACATGAAGCACTTCCAGGACTGGCGGTACTGGGACGCCGACCGCATGCACTTAGGCATCGAAGGCCACATCCTCATGGCCAAGGAAGTCCTCGCGGTGCTCGGCGAACGCGACGAAATCGATGTTCCCGAACTGGAAGAACCTCCTGTGGTCGCGCTCCACGAGAAAGCCCTCGCTGAGGCCACCTGGGCTAAGGACTACCTCTACCCCTGGGTCAAGCGCCGGGTCACCCGCACCTCCTCCGGAGATGGACTGGACCCGAAGTACCCCAAACTGACCTCCCGCATTTGGTGATGTAGCTTAAGTCACTATGCCCTCGACCCGACGTGCTGCCGCGATACTCGTCGTCGGGGCTATCGCCTACCTCATGGCGACGACGTCGCGCACGTCCCTTTCGGCCACCGGGCTGGAAGCCAGCGACCGGTTCGGACTCACCTCCAGTGAACTGGCCTCCTTCGGGGTGCTGCAGATCTGCGTCTACGCCGCCTGCCAGATTCCCGTCGGCGTCCTCATCGACCGATACGGTGCCCGGGCACTGATGCTCAGCGGGCTGGTCATCATCGCCGCCAGCCAGATCCTGCTCGCCGTCAGTACCGACTACTCCGTGCTGCTGCTAGCCCGGGGACTCTCCGGGCTCGGGGATGCGATGATCTTTCCCTCCGCGATCCGACTGGTCATGTATGCCGTGCGCGGCAGCCGCATCGCCCTATTCACCCAGCTGACCGGAACAGTAGGCCAATTCGGCATGGTCGTCAGTGCCTTCCCGCTACTCAACCTCGTCCTCGCTCAGGGGTGGGCCACCGCCTATGCCATCATGGCCGGACTCAGCGGAGTCATCGCGCTGGTGGTCGCTGTGGTGCTGACCGTCGGGGCGCCGGACCCCACCCGTGGCGCCGCCGGCCAGAAACTCAAACAAGTCCTCGCTGACTCCTGGGCCACCATCCGACACCCGGGCACTCAGCTGGCCTACTGGGTGCACTTCTCCACCGCCGGAGTGGTGAACCTCTTCGGCGTCACCTGGGGGGTGCCCTTCCTCAGTGGAGCCCTAGACCTCAGTGCCGAGGAAGTCGGGGCATTCATGTTCATCAGCTTCCTGGCCGGGGTCATCGCCGGCCCGCTCATCGGTCGATTCGTCTCGCTACGTCCCCACCAGCGGCTGAGCCTGGTGCTCGGCAGCGTCATTTTCCAAGCATTGGCATGGCTCAGCGCGCTGACCTGGGAACCCCCGCTTGCCCTGGTGACCCTGCTGCCCCTGATGATCGCTCAATCCGCCGGCGGGGCCAGCTCCATCGTCGCCTTCGACCTGGCCCGCACCAGCGTGCCCAAAACCGTGGTGGCTCGAGCCAACGGAGTGGTCAACACCGCCGGGTTCACCGCCTCGCTGATCGGCATCTGGGCCATCGGGTGGCTCCTCTCCCTTCAGGGCGCCGACCACCCCACCGCTTACGACCTTGAGGTCTTCCGCATCGCGACCCTGCCCATCTGGGCGCTGTGGGCCATCGGAGTCTTCGGCATCTGGCGGGCAAACCGCACACTCAAGGCCAGCCAAGCAACCTAAGGGTTCAGAGCGTCTGGGAGAGGGTCTTCTCCCACAGACCCAGCGCCTCATCGACCTGCTCCTGGGTGACCACCAGGGCGGGAATGAACCGCACCATCTGCCCGTACATCCCGTTAGTCAGCAGCAGCAGGCCATTCTCCGCGGCCGCCTGGTGTACCGCGGCGGCGGTGGTCCCATCCGGGTTGCCATTGGCATCAGCGAACTCCACGCTGACCATCAGTCCCAGACCGTGAACATCAGCGACCTGCGGGTACTTCTCCCCGATGGCCTGTAGTCCGGCCTTGAGCTGTTCGCCCCGGGCCGCCGCATTGGCCACCAGGCCTTCTTCCTCGATCACCTCAAGGGTTGCTGCCGCGGCTGCGCAGGCCACCGCATTCGCCCCGTAGGTGCCACCCTGGGAGCCCGGCCACGCCTTGGACATCAGTTCTTCAGAGGCTGCGATCCCAGAAATCGGGAACCCGGAGGCGATCCCCTTGGCGAACATCTGGATATCCGGTGTCAGACCGAAGTGCTCCTGGCCCCAGTACTTCCCCGTTCGACCGAAGCCGGTCTGCACCTCATCGACCACCAGCACAATGTCATGGGCATCGGCGCGCTCCCGAAGTCCGGCGAAGAACCGTTCATTACCGGGGATGTAGCCGCCCTCACCGAGCACCGGCTCGACGAAGAACGCCGCGGTGTCCGCCGGGTTGGACTGAGTCTGTAGCACCAGGTCCAGCTCCCGCAGGGCAAAATCGGTGGCCTGGTCTTCATCCCAGCCGTAGCTGCGGTAATGCGCCGGGTTGGGGAAAGGCGCGACGACGACGCCGCCCATCAGTGGGCTGAATCCCGTCCGGAATTTGGTCCCGGAGGTCGTCAGAGAGGCCGCAGCCACGGTGCGTCCGTGGAACCCACCCTGAAAGACAACGATATTGGGCCGGCCTGTGGCCTGACGGGCCAACCGCAGGGCGGCTTCTGCAGCCTCTGAACCCGAGTTGGCGAAGAACAGGGAATCCAGGCCCGCAGGGAGCACCTCGCCGAGCTTTTCAGTCAGCTCAAGCAGCGGCTTGTGCATGATGGTGGTGTACTGACCGTGAATGAGGCTGCCCACCTGGCGCTGTGCGGCTTCGACCACCTTGGGGTGGCAATGGCCGGTGGAGGTGACCCCGATGCCGGCGGTGAAATCCAAATGCTTACCGCCGGCGTCGTCGTAGAGATAAACGCCCTCACCGCGGGAGGCGACGACCGGGGTTGCCTGCTTGAGCAGAGGGGACAGCTGAACCACGAGACCACTCCTGAAGATTGTTGACAATCTGCGTTCGGGTCTAGGCTACTCACACAGGCCGGGATTGTCAGCCCGGATCTGGGCTCTGCCCCGCCAGCGGCCAGCAGGCCCCGTTAGCGTGGTCAGAGATTCAGCACAGGCAGCGTGCGTTGAGAGCACCGCAGATCGAAGGAGTCTGAGCATGACCGAGACCATCACCGCCGCCCGTGAGTCCGAGGTCGTCGCCGCCGCGGAAACCAGGCTCTACATCGACGGGCAGTGGCGCGATGCCCGCAATGGCCGCACCTTGGAGGTCCACGACCCCTCCACCGGCAAAGTGCTGGCCACAGTGGCCGATGCCTCCGTCGAAGACGGCTGGGACGCCTTGTACGCGGCTCAGCGAGCACAGCAAGACTTCGCCGCCATGCCACCGCGGCAGCGGGCCGATATCCTCATGCGCGCCTTTGAGCTGATGCACCAGCGCAAAGATGACCTCGCGCTGCTGATGACCCTGGAGATGGGCAAACCATTGGCCGAGTCCTACGGAGAGGTCAACTACGCGGCCGAATTCTTCCGGCATTTTGCCGAGGAGGCCACCCGGATCGGGGGAAACTACCAGACGGCCCCCGCTGGAAACGCACGGTTCGTGGTGGCCAAACAGCCAGTGGGGCCCTCGATTCTCATTACCCCCTGGAACTTCCCGCTGGCCATGGGCACCCGTAAAATCGGCCCCGCCCTGGCCGCCGGCTGCACCAGCGTGCTCAAACCCGCCGAACTGACTCCGTTGTCCATGCTGGCTTTGGCCAGGATTCTCGAAGAAGCCGGGGTGCCGGCCGGTGTGGTCAATATTGTGGTCACCTCCACTGCCGGAGACGTGATGGAACCGCTCATCCGCTCCGGTATCGCGCGGAAACTCTCCTTCACCGGTTCCACGGCGGTGGGCAAAAAGCTGCTCGAACAGGCCAGTGACAAGGTGCTCCGCACCTCAATGGAACTCGGCGGTAACGCCGCCTTTGTCGTCTTCGAAGACGCCGATATCGACCAGGCCGTAGAGGGTGCGATCGCCGCGAAGATGCGTAACTCCGGGGAGGCCTGCACGGCAGCCAATCGGATCTTCGCTCATGAGAGCGTCATCGATGAGTTCTCCACCAAACTCGCCGAACGCATGGCCCAGATGCCAGTCGGCCGTGGAGTCGATGAGGGTGTGAAGGTGGGACCCATGGTTGATGCCAAGCAGCGGGACAAAGTCGCCGAACTCGTCGACGACGCCGTGAAGTCCGGAGCGCGCGTGGTGCTCGGTGGTGAGCCCGCCGCCGGGGAAGGATTCTTCTACCGTCCCACAGTGCTTTCCCAGGTGCCGGAGCAGGCCAGGATGTGGCAGGAAGAGATCTTTGGGCCGGTCGCCCCGGTGAGTTCCTTCAGTACCGAGGATGAGGTGATTGCCAAGGTCAATGACACCCCCTACGGGCTGGTCAACTACGTCTACACCAACGACCTCACCCGGGGTCTGCGCGTGGCTGAACGTGTGGAGTCGGGCATGGTCGGGCTCAACCAAGGAGTGGTCTCCAATCCTGCTGCCCCCTTCGGGGGGATCAAAGAGTCCGGGCTCGGCCGCGAAGGTGGGGATACCGGCATCGACGAATTCCTGGAAACCAAGTACATCGGCATCCAAATGTGAAGCCACTGTGTCCGGTGTTGAGGTGACCTGGGGAATAGGTGCGACGTCGACGTCGTTGGACTCCAACGGAAAAGTTGAGTCAACCTCACTCAAGTCAGCTTGACAGGGCGATCGCCCGGGACAAGACTTGAGTCGAGTTCACTCAAGAAGTGAAGACGTCTCGAAAGGAGTCCCTATGTCCCGTGCAGTCGGAATTGACCTCGGTACCACCAACTCCGTGGTCGCCGTACTCGAAGGTGGCGAGCCCACCGTGATCGCCAACGCCGAAGGCGCCCGCACCACCCCTTCGGTGGTCGCCTTCTCCAAGAACGGCGAAGTGCTCGTCGGTGAGGTGGCCCGCCGCCAGGCGGTCTCCAACCCGGACCGGACCATCGCCTCGGTCAAGCGCCACATGGGTACCGACTGGAAGAAGGAGGTCGACGGCAAGGAGTACACCCCCCAGGAGATCTCCGCCCGCACCCTGATGAAGCTCAAGCACGACGCCGAGTCTTACCTGGGCGAGGACGTCACCGAAGCGGTCATCACAGTGCCGGCCTACTTCAACGACGCTGAACGCCAGGCGACCAAGGAAGCCGGGGAGATTGCCGGGCTGAAGGTCTCTCGCATCGTCAACGAGCCGACTGCCGCCGCCCTGGCCTACGGACTCGAGAAAGGGAAGGAAGACGAGCAGATCCTCGTCTTCGACCTCGGTGGTGGAACCTTCGATGTCTCCCTACTGGAGGTCGGCAAGGATGAAGACGAGTTCTCCACCATCCAGGTGCGCGCCACCGCCGGTGACAACCGCCTCGGTGGTGACGACTGGGACCAGCGCATCATCGACTGGCTGGTCGACCAGGTCAAGCAGAAAGAAGGCGTGGATCTCTCCAAGGACAAGATCGCCGTCCCGCGCCTGAAGGAAGAGGCCGAACGTGCTAAGAAGGAGCTCTCCAGCGCCTCCACTGCCACGATCAACATCCCCTACGCCACCCAGAATGACGGCGTGCCGGTGCACGTCAACGAGACCCTCTCCCGGGCGAAGTTCGAGGACATGACCTCCGACTTGCTGGAGCGGACTAAGAAGCCGTTCCACGACGTCATCAAAGAGGCTGGTATCTCCGTATCCGATATCGACCACGTGATCCTCGTCGGTGGTTCCACCCGTATGCCCGCAGTGGCTGAGCTGGTCAAGGAGCTCACCGGCAAGGAGGCGAACAAGTCGGTGAACCCCGATGAGGTCGTCGCCGTCGGCGCAGCCCTGCAGGCTGGTGTGCTCGCCGGTGAGCGTAAGGATGTGCTGCTCATCGACGTCACCCCGCTGTCCCTGGGGATCGAAACCAAGGGTGGGGTGATGACCAAGCTCATCGAGCGCAACACTGCTATCCCGACCAAGAAGTCAGAGGTCTTCTCCACCGCGGAGGACAACCAGCCCTCAGTGGCCATCCAGGTGTTCCAGGGTGAACGCGAGTTCACCCGGGACAACAAGCCGCTGGGCACCTTCGAACTGACCGGTATCGCCCCGGCTCCCCGGGGTGTGCCGCAGATCGAGGTCACCTTCGACATCGACGCCAACGGCATCGTCCACGTCTCCGCCAAGGACAAGGGCACCGGTAAGGAACAGTCGATGACCATCACCGGTGGCACCTCTCTGCCGAAGGAGGACATCGAGCGGATGGTGGCCGATGCGGAGAAGCACGCCGAAGAGGACAAGAAGCGCCGCGAGGCCGCCGAGAAGCGCAACGCTGCCGAGGCCAGTGCCTACCAGGTGGACAAGCTACTCAAGGACAATGCCGAGAAGCTGCCCGAGGACGTCAAGAACGAGGTCCAGGCCGACGTCGACGCCCTGAAGAAGGCACTGGAAGGCACCGATAACGACGACGAGGTCAACGCAGCCTTTGAGAAGCTGCAGACCTCCCAGGTGAAGATCGGTGAAGCCCTCTACAGCGCCGGCGAAGGCACATCCGGAGCCGAAGGGGCCACACCCGGGGATGCATCCGCCTCCGGTGAGGACGAGGACATCGTCGACGCCGAAGTCGTAGATGAGGACGACGACGCCGAGAAGAAGTAATCCCCGGGACCAACGCTGAAAGGAGTCCGACGCGATGGCAGAGGACAAGTTCAACCCGGAGGAACCCTCCGGCGAGGAGCCGGTACGGTTTACCGACCGCCGACGTATCGACCCGGAGACCGGTGAGCCCCGCAACCCGGTGGAGGACGCCAGTGCGGCTGAAGGGGAGGCCACCGCCGAAGACCGCGAGGCCGCAGCGGCTGACCCGGCCGCTGACCCCCTGGCCGAGGCCGAGCGAATCCTCGCCGATGCTCCGGATGAGTCCGTCGAGGTCCAACAGGCCCACGAGGAACCCGCCGGTGAGGAGGGTGACCTCCACGAACCGAGCCCCGGTGTCGACCCGCAGGTGGCCGAGGACCCCGAATTGCGGGAAGTTGGCATCGACGAGGTCGCCGGCGGAGTCGAGACCGAACCGGCTGAACGTATCGAAGCCGCCGAGGAGGAACTCGCCGAGCAGGGATACAACCGGGAGGCCGAACTCGAAGAGGACCTCCGGCGCCTGCAGGCCGAGTACGTCAACTACCGCAGGCGGGTCGAACGCGACCGGGCGGTGGAAGCCGAACGGGTCAAAGGCCAGATCATCACCGAACTGATGCCAGTGCTCGACGACATCGCCGCAGCACGGCAGGCCGGTGACCTCGAGGACGGACCCTTCGCCCACATCGCTAGCCGCCTGGAGACAGTGCTCACCCAGCAGGGTCTGGAACCAGTAGGTGCGGTGGGGCAGAAGTTCGACCCCACCGAACACGAGGCGATCATGCAGCAGCCGCACGAGGAGATCGAAGCCGACCACATCGCCGTTGTGGTGCGCTCCGGGTACCGCTACGGTGACCGGCTACTTCGGGCAGCCCAGGTGATCGTCTCCACCGGACCGGAGAGCTGAAACATCCTCGGGGACATTCCCGCCGCGGATCCCGCCACTGCGCGGGGCGTGCATGCGGCGGGAATGTCACCCACCAAGCAGGCAAACGAAAGGAGGTAGGGAGGCGCCATGGCCTCACAGGATTGGATCGATAAGGACTTCTACGCGATCCTGGGCGTCTCCCAGGACGCCTCAGCCGAAGAGATTAAGAAGGCCTACCGGAAGCTGGCGCGGCAGCACCACCCGGATAAGAACCCCGATGACCCCGCCGCCGAGCAGCGGTTTAAGGACATCTCCGAGGCGCACTCGGTACTCGCTGACCCCGAGCAACGCCAGCAGTACGATGCGCTGCGAGCCATGGGTTCCGGTGCCCGATTCTCCGCAGGCAGCCCGGGATCCGGTTCGGCCGGGTTCGAGGACCTCTTCGGCGGTCTCTTCGGAGACCGTTTCGGACGGGGATCCGCCGGCGGTCCGCAGCCCGGACCTGACTTTGCCGACCTCTTCGGGGATCGGTTTTCCGGGCGCTTTGGCGGCTCGGCCCCCACAGGAGCCGACCGCACCGCGAAGACCGCCATTTCTTTCAAGGGCGCGGTACGTGGCACCACCGTCGGGCTGCGCGAACCCAACGGCAATGTCATTGATGTGCGCATCCCCGCCGGTATCAAAGACGGGCAGAAAGTCCGGGTCAAGGGGAAAGGGCAGCAGGGCCCCGGCGGCGCCGGAGACCTGCTCGTGGAAGTGGAAGTCTCCGAGCATCCCTTCTTCACCCGTGAAGGTGACAACATCCGCATCCACCTGCCAGTCAGCTTCGATGAGGCCGTCCTGGGCACCACAGTGGAAGTCCCCACTGTGCACGGGGAGAAGGTGCGGATCAAAGTCCCCGCCGGCAGTTCCTCTTCACGGGTGCTGCGGCTGAAAGGGCACGGCATCCGCACCGCCAAACGCCGCGGGGACATGCTGGTCGAACTCGACGTCGTCGTGCCCAAAGACCTGCCTGAGGAGGCCTTGGAGGCGGTGAAGCGCTACGCGGCCGCCACCCGGGACATTGACCCTCGGGAAGGTCTGGAGGCCAAAGCGGCGTTGTAATGACTGCACACGGTGAACACCGCTTCAGGTGCTGGGGTGCACAGCCGCGGCCGACCCCAGTGCCCCGCAGTCTCCGCAGCAGGCCGCGCGCAGGGAGTGTCAGACCATGACAGTGAGGTACCGGGTACGGGATAACCTCGTGGAGTTCCTCGATGAGGAGGACAACCCGCGAGTCATCGACGCCGAGCTGCGGCATACCCCGCTGTTCGTCATCTCAGTGGCCGCCGAGCTCGCCGATATGCACCCTCAAACCCTGCGGCAGTACGACCGCATGGGGTTGGTGACTCCACGGCGACAGGGTGGACGTCAGCGGCGCTATTCCCCCTACGACGTCGAACAGTTACGTCAGATCCAGCAGCTCAGTCAGGAAGGCGTGTCCCTCGAAGGGATCCGCCGGGTCATTGAACTGCAGAACCGGGTCGAAGAGCTCGAAGAGCAGGTCGCCGACCTGCAGCGTCGGCTCAAACGCGCCGAACGCCACGCCGGGCAAACCCGGGTCTTCGCCGTGGGACCCCATGGAGACGTGGTCACCGTGGCACGGGGGGAACGCCCCCGTCCCACCAGCCGCGAGCTCATCCTGTTCCGCAGGCGGTAGAACATCACATACGCGAGGAGGGTCCGGGAACCTCAGCGGTTCCCGGACCCTCCTTGCCGTCTGCGCAGAATGACTACCGGATGGGCACACCCGGGCCCAGAGGCAATCCGAAGGCGTACCAGATCATGAAGAACACGAACCACGTCACCAGTAGGGTGATCGAAATCGGCAGCGTCAACGACAGCAGCGTGCCGACACCGGCCTTCGGGTAGTACCGCTGCAGATAGCCCAGCGCCAGCGCGAAGTACGGGCTCATCGGAGAGATGATGTTTGTGGGGGAATCACCCATACGGAAAAGCATCTGGGTCACCTCCGGCTGCACACCGATGAGCATGAGCATTGGCACCAGAACCGGGGCCATGAGGGTGTACTGAGCCGAGCCTGAGGTGATGAAGAAGTTAAACAAAGCCACCAGCAGCACCACGCCACCGAAGAGCACGAAGACCGGCAGATCCCAGCGTTCCAGGGTTTCCGCCCCGCGGATGGCCAGCACGGTACCGATGTTCGACCAGTTGAAGTAGGCAGATGAACTGCGCCGCGGCGAAGAAGATCACCACCACACCGGAGAGTTCTTTGATGGAACGGGCCATGATCTCCGGGACATCACGAGCCCGGCGGATCGTGCCAGAGACCATGCCATAGGTCAGACCGACCACCAGGAACGCCAGGGCGATGGGGACCGCCACATCGGTGACCAGCGGGGACTCCATCGCATCGCCGTCGCCATCGAGTGGGGAGCCGGGCACAAACAGCAGAGCGAAATAGACCCCCAGGAACAGCACCAGGGACAAGGCCGTCCACCCCAGGGCGCGGACCTCCCGGCGGGAGTAGCTCAGCAGTTCCTCGGAGTCCTCAGGCGTTTCCGGATCCTGGGTGCCGGCTTCGATGTCCTGGTCCTCAGCGCGCTCCGAGGCGCCGGTGCCCTGATCGCCTGTCTCCTCGGCGTCGTGAGTCTTGCCGGCGGCGAGCACCGCAGTGGCGGCCCCGCCTTCTTCATCCTCGGCCCGCCGCAGCGGGTTGGTCATCTTCACCAACAGCAGTTCGGTGATGGCGGTGACCGCAATGGCCAGCACCACTGCCGAGGCTGCGGCGAAGAAGTAGTTCGCAATCGGGGAGACGACGTAGTCCTCATCGATGATCTGCGCTGCGGCCGTGGAAATCCCCGCAAAGAGCGGATCCGAGGCGGTGATGATAAGGGAGGCGTTGTATCCGGCCGAGGCCGACCCGAAGGCCACAATCGCCCCGAGTACCGCCGAGCGGCCCACCGCTTTGAACGCCGCGGCAGCCAGTGGGATCAAGATGATGTAGATCGCATCGGAGGCTACCGAGCCGGTGACACCCAGCAGGGCGACGGTGAAGGTCAGCCAACCGCGGGAGACCCGGGAGACCGCCACACGGATCGCCGCGGAGATCAATCCGGACCCCTCGGCGACCGCCACACCCAGCATCACCGTAATGATGAGACCCAGGGGCGGGAACGTCACGAAGTTCTCCACCGCATCAGAGATCATCTGCTGGAAGCCATCCGGGGTGAGCAGGGAGACGACTTCCACCTGCTCACCATCGGCAGGGTTCTCCGCTGAGACGTTGAAGGCCTCAAGGATCGCTGAGAGGATCAGCACCACACCGGCCAAGATGACGAAGAGCCAGAATGGGTGGGGCAGCAGGTTGCCGATCCGTTCCACGCCCCGCAGGAGCCGGACCACAATGCCCTGGCGTTCCTGTGAAGCCTCCTGGTTCGGCTGGTCATCGACGGCGGACTGCGTCTCGCGCGGCATAACGGGATCCTTCCGGGTCGGGTGCTCGGCCGCAGAGTGTGTCCCATCCGATGTTTAAGGCATTACCTGATTCTCACCTGAAGGCAATCTGACGGCATACTGGACAAATGAGCTCGTCCCCTCGCCGAATCGCCCCTCGGATGGCCGCTGTCTCTGCTTCCCTGGCCCTGGTGCTGACTGCCTGCGGAGAGGATCCTGAACCCGCGCAGATCGAGGATGCAGCTGCCGATTACGCTGAAGCGCTGGCCCAGATCAGCTTCGATCAGGTTGCCTTCGACGCCGGCTCGGCCACACAGATGGAAGAGGCCGCCGAACGCATTCACACCGAACTCGAACCCGCTGAGGTGGCGATTGAGGTCTCGGAGATCGACCTTGATATGCCGGAGGAGGACTCCCCTCGGTCTCCCCGAGCCACTGTGGAGTACACCCATACCTGGGACCTGGAGGAACTGGGGATCGACGGCGAGGAGTTCAGTTACGCCACCTCGGCTGACTTCCGTTACGACGAAGAGACGGACACCTGGTACGTCGAAGCCGCCACCGAACACATCCTGCCCGACTACCAGGGGCACGAGACCTTCGGCATTGTCACTACTCCCGCTGAGCGGGGGCGGATCATGGATGATTCCGGCACCGCGATGGTCTACAACCGGGATGTGATCCGCATCGGCATCGATAAAACCCTGCTGCCAGACCTCGACGAGGACACTCAGGCCCAAGCGGCCGAGGAACTTGCCGATGCTGTCGGCGTTGACCCGGAGGTTTATGCCGAGTCGGTGCTGGGTCACGGGGATGAGGCATTTGTGGAGGCCATCACTGTCCGGCGCGAAGGCGGACACGTCACCGCAGATGACATCGCCGATATCCCCGGAGCCACCACCATTGAGGACCAGATGCCGCTGGCTGAATCCCGGGACTTCGCTCCGCTGCTGCTGGGGCGGGTTGGGCCGGTGACCGCCGAGCACCTCGAGGAGGACCCCACTCTCTCCGTGGGGGACACAGTGGGCACCTCAGGCATCCAGGCCACCCACGACGCTACCCTCCGCGGCAGCCCTGGTATGCGGATTCACTTAGCTGGTGAAACGCTCTACTCCGTGGACCCGGAAGCCGGTGAGGATATCTACACCAGCCTCAACCCGCGGCTGCAGCGGCTGGGCCAGGAGATTGTCGGGGATCAGGACGTCACCGCGGCACTGGTGGCTATTCGTCCCTCCGACGGCGGAATCCTCGCCGCGGCCAGCCACACCGAGGAATCCAGCTACGTGGATATCGCCACGCAGTCGACGTTCGCCCCGGGCTCAACTTTCAAAGTGGTCTCCGCTCTGGCGATGCTGCGCGATGGTCTCGCTCCCGGTTCCGAGGTCGAGTGTCCCAACCAGACCACAGTTCACGGGCAGAACTTTGGCAACGTGGAGGGCTACCCCTCTGAATACCTCGGGGAGATCACCTTCAGTGAGGCAGTGGCGGTCTCCTGTAATACGCTCTTCGCCGATGCGTGGGATGACGTCTCATCCGAGGAGGTCCAGCAGGCGGCTTTCGACCTCGGGATCGACAACGAAATCAGTATCGGGTTGCCGGCAACGTTCGGATCCGTGCCCGGCGATGCCGAGCTCAACCTCCACGCCGCGAATCTCTTCGGTCAGGGGGTTGTGGAGACCTCCCCGCTGGGAATGGCCACTGTGGCCGCTTCTGCCGCGGCCGGAGAAACCGTGCGGCCCTATCTCGTCGCCCGCGATGAGGACGCTGAGCTCCCCACCGGTGGGCTGACCAGCCAGGAGGCCGAGGATCTGCTGGAGCTGATGGAAGGCACCGTCGATTACGGCACGCTCTCTTCGATGGACGTGGTGCCCGGCGAACACGTCTACGCCAAGACCGGTACCGCCGAGGCCGGGGGAGAGGATGACCCCCACTCCCACACCTGGGCGATCGCCGTTCACGGGGATCTCGCCGTGGCGATTTTCCTCGAAGAGGGAGAATTTGGTGGATCCACCAATGGACCACTGCTGCACGAGTTCCTCACCGGTGCCCACCAGATCCTCAACGAGTAGGATCACCTCCCGTGTCTGACTCATCCCGCCCTGCCCGGCCGATGCGCCGCCCGCTGTCCTTTGTCCGCCGGAGCAACCGGCTCAAGCCCAGTTATCAGCGCGCCTGGGACGCCGCCCTGGGGGCTGAGCTGCTCGATATTCCCCATGGAGAGCGGGACACGTCAGTGGCTGAGGGCTTCACCCTGGATTGGCAGGCCGAGTTCAGCCGATTCGGCTCAGACGGTCAGGCCCCCCTGACAGTGGAGATCGGCTCCGGTTCCGGGGAGGCCATTGCCCACGCCGCCGCACAGCACCCACAGCGCAATTACCTCGCGGTGGAGGTCTACCGGCCCGGAGCGGCGCAACTGGCAGCCAGGCTACGCCGTGAGGAACTGACCAATGTGCGTGTGGCCTGCCTCGACGCCGTCGAGGTCCTCGACAAGCTCATCCCTGCCGGATCGCTCGATGAACTGTGGATCTTCTTCCCCGACCCGTGGCATAAGACCAAGCACCGAAAACGGCGACTGGTCCAACCTCCGTTTGTTGACAAGGCCGCCCGGGCCTTGGGCAGCGGTGGAGCCTGGCGCCTGGCCACCGACTGGTCCGACTACGCGGTCCAAATGCGTGAGGTGATCTCTGCCCGCGAGGACTTCACCAACCCGCATGCTGGAGAGCGCAGCGGGGAAGCCTCTCCCTTGACCCAGGTGCGCGCCGGGGACCTAGATCGCCGTAGCCTGGGCAAGGAGCCTGAGCCGCTGCCGTATGAAGAGGCCCTCGACACTCAGGGCGGATGGGCCCCGCGATATCCCGGCCGGGTCGTGACCGACTTCGAGCAGAAGGCCCTGGATGCCGGTCGGCGCATCTTTGACCTGACCTTTCTGCGCCGCTGAGGCGTATACCCCCGCGCTGCGGGACACATTCCATGCATTGGGTTGCAATCGCAAAATAAGTGTGGTTACTATTGCAACGTAAGCAAATTGCTACAGCAAAGCATGGAAGGTTGAGACCCATGAATCAGCGCACTGCGAAGACCACCACTCTGGCCGCTGTGGGTATCGCGGCCCTGACGCTCACCGCTACTGCTGCCCCTGCCTCCGCTGGTACAACCACTGCGGATAGTTCAGGTGGCTGGGAGGACTTCATTGAGCAGATCCTCGCCGAGCTCGACTCCGCCCGCGGTGGTGACTCGAGTGAGGGTGACGAGGATGAGGGTGACAATCAGGACCGTGACTCCCGCGATGAAGACGATGATGAAGACAGCGACGACGACGGCGATACCTGGAGCGTTGACGAGCCCCTTGAGGCGGACGAACTCCTCGATGCCGTTCTCGATGACGATGAACTCCCCGACGGATGGGAATTTACTGAAGGTCCCGGGATTGCTAACGAGCAGGAAGACACCTTCAGTAAGAACCTCGAGTTGACCGGATTCGATGCCAGCGACGAATGCACTGAGGCCATCGAGGTGATTGACACCTATGAGGAAACCTCCGGTGCCGGGGTTTACTACACCGCCGAAAACGGGGAGGAGACCTACAGTTTCTTTCTGCTCAACACCCCCGAAGAGCTCGACATGTTTAGCGACTACTACGCCGACGTCGTCGATCACTGCGGGACTGTGAGTAACCCTGTGGCTGACATCACCTTCGATGAAGCCGAGGTGGGGGAGGGCATTATGGCCAGCCTCACCAGTGACTACGAAGGCACCGAATGGTTCGGAATGGGTGGTCAGAGCTATGGGCACAACCACCTCTTCGGTGTGGGGGATGGCAGTGATGAGCCGGATGAGGTCTACGAACTCATCGAGGCCCAGCTGGAGAAATTCGAGGATGCTGTGCGCTGAGTGCGGACTCGATGATCCTTTGCAGGCCGCGGGAGAAGACCCGCGGCCTGCAATCTGTTGCGAACCATTTGCAACTGCTTGAGAGCTAGTCAATAATGAGTCGCATGATCGAAAAATCACATGCACTGACATCCCTCGCCCTGATCTCCGCGCTGGCACTGGCCGCCTGCGCCAACGGCGAAGAGGACACTGAGGACACTGAAGACCAAGACCAGGCCGCAGCCGTGGAGGAGGACAACGGCAGCGACGACGACGCCGCCGATGATGAGGACACCGGCGGTGATGAGGATGAGCAGATCGAACCCTCCGACCGGCCTACCCATGAGGTGGGTGGACCGGAGCCGAGGCTGGCTGTGACCTACGACGGCGGCGTCGCCGTTCTCGACGGGGTGAGTCTTGAGGTGCTGGGTGAGTTCGACGCCGAAGGCTTCGTGCGTGTGAACAACGCTGGGGATGGGCGCCACGTGTTCCTCACCGAAGGGGACAGCTTCCGCCTGCTCGACGCCGGCACCTGGGGGGAACCCCATGGGGACCACAACCACTACTACACCACCGACCCTTACCTTTCCGAGGTGACCGTCGACGGTGACACCCCGGCTCACGTGGTCTCTCACGACGGCATCGGCACACTGTTCTTCGACGGCACCGGCGAATACCACTGGTTCGACCTCGCCGACCTCGACGTCGAATCGGAGATTGAGACCGAATCCGCCGAAACCGAAGGCCCCCACCACGGGGTCGCCGTCGTGCTTGAGGACGGTAGTCGCTTCGAGACCCTCGAGGACCGCTCCGGTGCCCGCTTCCTGGACGCCGACGGTGAGGAAATCGCCCGCAACGAAGACTGCCCCGGAGTTCACGGAGAGGCAGCCGGACCGGAAGGCATTCTGGCGGTCGGCTGTGAAGACGGCGTCCTCGTGTGGGATGGTGCGGACTTCGTCAAGCTCGACACCGGAGAGGAATTCTCCCGCATCGGCAACCTCTTCCCCGCCGAGGGGTCTCCCGTGTTCCTGGGTGACTACCGCACCGATGAAGACGGCGAAGAGCCCATGACAGAGGTGGCGCTTGTCAACGCGGAGACCCAGGAGATCATCACCACCGACGTCGGGGCCCCCTACAACTTCCGGAACTTACAGCGCGGCCCTGAGGGGGAGGCGCTGGTGCTCACTGAGGATGGTCAGCTGCACATCATCGACCCAGAAACCGGTGAGCACACCGACCACATCGACGTCATCGGCGAGTGGACCGAGCCCGAGGAGTGGCAGGATCCCCGTCCGGCGCTGCGCGCCAGCGGTGACCTCGTCTATGTCACCGACCCGGACAACCAGCAGATCCACCTGGTGGACCTCGCCGAAGGGGAGACCATCGCCACCGGTGAGCTGGATTTTGTCCCCAATGAAATCGTCGTCGTCGATGGTCGTCCCGTCGAGGGTGTCTCCGAGGACTACGACGGCGACCACGATCACGATCACGACGACGAAGACCACGACCACGACCATGACCACGAGGATGACGACCACGACCACGATCATGACCATGACGATGAGGATCACGACCACTGATCCCAGTGCGAACGTCACCGTGAGAGCTGGTTTCCTCACCTGAGGTAAGACTCCCTCTTGGTGCGAGAGGGTCCGGAAGGTCCGGGGTCTGTGAGCGGGTGGACCCCGGACCTTCTTTCTGTCTTTCTGTGCCGCCGTGGTTTGAGCTGGGCCGTGCTGCCTCAGGCTCGCCGACGGCGCTGGGCCATCGAGGCCCACCAGGCGCCGAAGATAATGAGCCCACACCCCACCAGCTGCGCCGGTGTGGGCAGATCCGCGAAGAGCACTATCCCCAACGCCACGGCGAAGATCGGCCCAGTGAGCATCAGCGCCCCGGCGACTGTCTCATGCAGCGACATCATGCCGATGTTGAAGCACAGGTAGACCACCACCTGCCCGATGAAAGCCAGAGCGATCAGCCACAGCCACTGGGTCCCCGTGGTCGGCAGCTCGGCCCGCCCGGAGACCAGCGCCCCGGTCAGGGCCGTGGCACCAGCGGTCAGGCACACCACCGTCAGCACAGTGAACGGAGCCGGACGTAGAGTAGGGGCCGCGGTGCGACGGATGATCGCCAGGTAGGTGGCATAGCCCGCACCAGCGGCCAACCCGGCCAGCACCCCGAAGAGACTGATCGAGGTCTCCTCAAACGCTCCGGCGGCCAAGGCCACACCGACCATCATCAGCGGCACGATGACCAGCAGCTGACGCATCGGCCGCAACCCCTCCAAAGTCCAGGCCAGCAGCGGAAGAATGACGATCTGGATATTGATGAGCACTGTCGCCAATCCGGGTCCAATCAGCCCGATGGCCGTGTTGTAGAAGCTGTAGTCAATGCCGATGGCGACCCCGCCCACCGCCGCGCCGACCAGAGTCCGGGTGGGCAGCGCCTCAGCACGATCCACCCGGCGCAACTCCCACAACACAAACGGCAGAAGCATGGGCACCGCCAGGAAACAGCGCCAGGCAGCCACGCTCATCGGCTCAGCGTCGAGTCCAAAAATGATGGCAGCCGAACCGGCCATCGCCAGGCTGCCCAGCAGCATCAGCGCCGCCGCACGTGGAGTGGTAAGCACCACGCCATAGTAGGCCAGCGGGCACGGGACTCAATCCGCTCTGCGGAGTATATTGGAAGGGGCCCTCACACCCTGCCCGGCAAAGGAGTCGGCCATGCCCCAGACACGTCATTACACCGTGACCGGAATGTCCTGTGACCACTGTGAGAACGCGGTGAGCCAGGAGGTGAGCGCCATCGACGGGGTGGAAGACATCCAGGTCAGCGCAGCGGCCGGCTCGCTGACCATCACAGTGCTCGACGACGTCGACGTTCCCGATGAGGTCATCGTCGCCGCCGTCGACGAGGCCGGCTACACCGCCACGCGGGCCCAATGACATCCCACGCTGAGTCCCCAGCCCGGGAGGCCGAACGCATTGAGTTGGCCATCGGCGGAATGACCTGTGCCGCCTGCGCGAACCGTGTGGAGAAGAAACTCAACAAAGTCCCCGGGGTCACCGCCAGCGTCAACTACGCCACAGAGAAAGCCTGGATCTCGGCGGAGAACACCGCTGAGCGACAACAACTCGTCGATGAGCTCATCAGCGTGGTCGAGAAAACCGGCTACACCGCTGAGGAACCACCACGGCACACACCTCACGGCGGTGTTGAGACCTCCGGGAACAACGATTTACGGGCCCTGCGGTTACGGCTCATCGTCGCCGGTGTGCTCTCCGCACCCGTGGTGCTGTGGGCCATGGTCCCCGCCACTCAGTTCGACTACTGGACGTGGATCTCCCTGGGGCTTTCAGCACCGGTCGTGCTATGGGCCGGTTGGCCCTTCCACCGTGCGGCCGCACTCAACGCCCGCCACGCCACCGCCACGATGGACACCCTGATCTCCATCGGCACCCTGGCCGCGTTGGCGTGGTCGGTCTACGCGCTGCTCTTCGGCCACGCCGGGGACCCGGGGATGCGTCACGACGTCACGCTCTTCGACGAGCCCTACTGGATGTCCGGGCACTCGATGGGCTCGGCCAATGTGTATTTCGAGGTGGCCACTGCGGTCACCGCGTTCCTGCTGCTGGGCCGGTACTTTGAGAAGCGTTCTAAAGCCCGTGCCGGTGAGGCGTTACGCTCCCTGCTGACCATGGGCGCCAAAGACGTCACGGTGCTGAAAGATGGCCGGGAGATGACCCTGCCGGTGAGTGAACTCAGTGTGGACGACGAGTTTCTCGTCCGCCCCGGGGAGAAAATCGCCACTGACGGAACAGTGATCCGCGGTGCTTCGGCGGTCGATATGTCGATGCTCACCGGAGAATCAGTGCCGGTGGAAGTCGCCGGTGGGGACGCCGTCGTCGGGGCTACGGTCAACACCTCAGGGCACCTGGTGGTCCGGGCCACCCGGGTGGGTTCGGACACCCAGCTGGCCCAGATGGCCCGACTGGTCGAAGAAGCCCAGTCCGGCAAAGCCGAGGTGCAACGCCTGGCCGACCAGATCTCCGGGATCTTCGTACCCGTGGTGCTGGTCATCGCCCTGGTCACCCTGGTGGTGTGGCTGATCTTCGGTGCCCCCGCTGAGGCAGCGTTCACCGCCGCAGTCGCCGTGCTCATCATCGCCTGCCCCTGTGCGCTCGGGCTGGCCACACCCACCGCACTGTTGGTCGGCACCGGCCGCGGCGCCCAGCTGGGCATCCTCATCAAAGGACCCGAGGTGCTCGAATCCTCCCGGGGAGTGGACACAGTGGTGCTGGACAAAACCGGCACTGTGACCACCGGGGCGATGCAGGTCACTGCCGTGCATGCGGTGGGTGCCTGGGCCGGTGGTGAACGGGGCTCCGAGGTGCTGCTGCGCCTGGCCGGAGCAGTCGAATCCGCCTCCGAGCATCCCATCGCCCGTGCGGTGACCAACGCCGCCCGGGAACTGCTGGGCTCACGGGCTGGCTCCCTCCCCCCGGTGGAGGATTTCAGTAACCATCAAGGCAGAGGCGTCAGTGGCGTCGTCGAAGGCAATACCGTGCTGATCGGTCGGCGGGCGTTTATGGGCAGCCAGTCGGTGCCTATCCCTGCCGAGATCGAGGGGCTGCTCACCCGGGCAGAGTCCACCGGCAGCACCCCGGTGCTGGTGGCCGTCAACGGTGAATTCGCCGGAGTCATCATCGCCGCAGATACCGTGAAGGAGACCTCCGCGGAAGCGGTCACACAGTTCACCCAGCTCGGACTGGAACCGGTGCTGCTCACCGGAGACAACACCGGAGCTGCTCACCGAGTCGCCGAGGAAGTCGGTATCGCGGACGTGATCGCCGAGGCACTGCCCGAGGACAAAGTCGAGGCGATCAAGCACCTGCAGGACCAAGGGCGGACCGTGGCGATGGTCGGCGATGGAGTCAACGACGCCGCCGCGCTGGCTCAAGCGGACCTGGGCATCGCCATGGGGACTGGGACCGACGTTGCGATCGACGCCGCCGACATCACCGTGATCCGTGGGGACCTCCGCAGCGTGGCCGAGGCGGTGCGCCTGGCCCGCCGTACCCTGCGAACCATCCGGGAGAACCTCTTCTGGGCGTTCCTCTACAACACCGCGGCCATCCCCCTAGCCGCAGTGGGCCTACTCAACCCGATGCTGGCCGGAGTTGCCATGGTGCTCAGTTCCCTCAGTGTGGTGGCCAACTCCCTGCGGCTGCGCAGCTTCCGAGGGGTCTAAGAGACCACCGCGGACCTTAGAGGTTCTGCAGTGCTGCGCTCCAACTACCGAAGGTATTACGCACCGCGGCGCCGGAGGGCAGGTCACTGCGACCGCTCTGCTGCTGGTGCTTCCGCCAGGTGAGGTAGTTCTGATAGCTGGTGGAGCCACCGGTTTCTTCGGCATGCCGGGCAAATTCCCGCAGTGCGGTGATGAAATCCTCCTCGGTGAACCGGGCGGCCCCAAAATTCCCGGCAGGCTTCGCTGAGGAGGTACCAAGTCCGGCCTCCTGCAGCGCCTGAGACCACGAGCCCCCAGCACGTTTGAGGATGGTGGTGCTGCCCACCGGCCACACATGCCGTCCCGTGCCCCCGCTGATGGCGTGCTCGGTGAGGAACTGCTTGCGGACTTTGTCATACCCCTGGGCGGAGATCGTCAGGGACGGATCCCGCTGCAGGGCCTGACGCGCGGCAGCAATGGTCTGCAATACCTCCGGAACCAGCGAGGGGACCCCTTGTGCGGTGAGCATGCTGGTGAGGACAGTGGCGTCGTCGTCGTCGTCAATTTCTACCGAACCCTCAGCGGGTGCATTCTTAAGCTGCCTGGTGTTTTTTCCGTAACCCAGTGCGAAGTGCAGACTCGTGGTGATCGCGCCTGGAGGAACCGGTGCAGCAGCCATGATCTCATCCACTGTACTTCCCGCCGACCTACAGGGTGTAGTCGGTGGGCATACGCCCGGGTGTAGGTTCTTGGGGTGACGACGTTCCTTCCCATCATTCTCTTCTTCATCGCCGGTGCCGGGACACCGGGGCCCAATAACACCATCGCCATGGCGGCCGGTGCCAATTACGGGTTCCGGAAAACAATCCCGTGTATCGCGGGAGTCAACGTCGGCTTTCCCCTCATGTTGATTCTGGTGGGATTAGGGCTGGGCGGAGTGCTCACCCAGTGGCCCTGGCTGCTGGATGTGCTCAGGCCTATCGGAGTGGCCTACCTGCTGTGGCTGGCGTGGCGCATCGCAGCGGCCCCCACCAATGTGGAGGCCCGAGGGCAGGGCAAACCACCGGGGTTTATTCAGATGGCGCTCTTCCAGTTCGTCAACCCCAAAGCGTGGACCCTGGTCGTCGCCGCAGTGTCCACCTACACCGGATTCTGGGACGCCTTCTTCCTGGAAGTGCTAGCGCTGGCCCTGTGTGCACTGCTGTTCAGCACTCCGTGTACTGCGGCCTGGGCACTGCTGGGTGTGGGAGCCGGGAGGGTGATCTCCACCCCTGAGCACATGCGGATTTTCAACCTGGTCATGGCCGGACTGCTGGTGGTGTCCCTGATCCCCGCCGGGATCGAGATCTGGGAATCCGTTCAGCCGCTGGTAGGGCTCACGGCCGGGTGAGTCTCTCCCACAGGGCGGCATCGAAGGACTCCGGAGCCAGTGCCGACATCTGGCGGACAGCATTATCCAGCTTGGCCCGCCAGATGCGTACGGCATCGGCAGCGCGGCCCTCCAGCAAGGCCGCCAGTAACCTGCGATCGTCAGCGACCAGCCGCTCCACGGCCGGCGAATAATCCAGCTGCAAGACGGCGATGAACATTCGTACTCGTAGGGTCAAGGCATGGAAACTGCGCGCCGATTGCCGCAGTCCGGAAGCCTCAGCGAGCTCCTGTTGGAAGCGTAAGTCAGCCTCCCCGACGTCAGCCCGTGTTCCGCGAGTGGCGACCGCCTCCAGGGTGCGCAGCGCCAGCCGGGCGGGCAAAAGGGCATGCTTTGGCTGGGTGGCGCAGCCTCGCAGCAGCACAGTACCCACCTGGAGGCGGGATGCGTAGAGGTCGACGACGTCGGCGACGGTCACCTGAGGAATCCGGAAGCCGGCGTCGTCGTGGATGAGTAACCCGTCGTCGGCCAGCTGCCGCATCGCCGTGCGTGCCGCACTGGTCGAGATCCCCAGCTGAGCAGCCACCGTGGAGACAGCTAACCGGTCCCCGGCGCGAAACCCGGAATCAATCATCTCCTTACGCAGGGCGATGGCCAGTTGCTCGGTGGTCGAGAGCTTCACCTGGGGTAGCCAGCGGTTCGAGGACGATCGCCCAGGGGCTGGATACTCCGGCACAGTGATACGTGCCGAGCCGCTGTCGTGTAATGCGTCTCTGGTTCGTGATGAGTCAGAAAATTTTCCGATCGGGGAACCGTTGGGGGAGGGGGAGCGAACCGTGCCGATTCCGCTGCGCCGCCAGTGGACCCCGTGCAAACCGCGCCCGGACCGGGTACTCAGCAGGTGCAGCAGTTCTCCCGGTATGGCATCGGGGGAGTGGGCGCACCGGTTCAGCAGCGCCGCGGTTGCAGTGAGGAAGTCCTCCCAGCTGAGGGTTCCAGGGAACCAGGTGACCTTGAGCTGCTCAGAAGAAACCGGTTGGTGATCGCCGGGGGTCTCCGCTTGCCAGGCGTGTGCCCCGCAGACCCACAAGGCCGATTGCACGGCTGCGGCGCGACGCTGCAGATGACGTCGGGAAGGGACCGATGCGGAGTCAGTGTGCTGACCAGCAGGCGGGGCGGAGGTGGGATGAAAGCGCATGGTGATGCGTGGGTACTCCACGCTGAAGGCCTCAAGCTGCAGGGCCGGTGGGTGTAGTGGGGCCGAACTCGCGTGCCGGATCCTGCGGATAGCGCGGGAGACCAGGGTCTGGCTCAATCCCGTCAGCTCAGCGATCCGCCGCGTGGAGTACTCGGGACTGGAAACACGCGGCCCCGCGGTGGCCAGCACACTGGCGACGATCTCATCGGCGTTTTCCTGAATGCGGGGCCGACCCCGGACTGCAACCTGCATACTCCGATTGTCCCGCACTTTTGACTCAACAGTGTCATGTCACTGTGCTGGAGGGGTTTCGTTCCCGCTCCGGGGGCGGTTCACTGGGACCAACTGTTGCCACCGACCGTCCGAGGGGATCACCACATGGTTGCCATCGCCGCACGCCAGGAACTCGACCAGCTCACCGACCAGGCCGTAGAGAAAGTCGCCCACTGGCTGGAGGAGACCCAGCGTGCCGGAGTGAAGCCCCACGCCTCCGCCCAGCGGCTCTCCGCAGTGCTCGCTCACCCCACGGGCCTGGATTTCACCGTCGGTTTCGTGGATCGGGTGATCCGCACTGAGGACACCAAAGCCGCCGCCGGGGCGCTCAAGGAACTCGGCGAACTCGCCCCCGACACCCTGGATGCTCTGGATCTCGCCCAGATCAACGCCGGTTCCGCCCTGGGCAAGTTATTGCCCGACGTCGTCGTCCCCGCCGCCCGGAAACGCATGCGTTCGATGGTGGGCCACATGGTGGTCGATGCCCGCGACAAACAATTCGGCAAAGCCGTGGCGAAGATTAAACAGCAGGGCAACCGGCTGAACATCAACCTGCTCGGCGAAGCCGTCCTCGGTGAAGAGGAGGCTGCCAAACACCTCGAGGACACGGTCCGGTTGTTGCGTCGCGACGACGTCGACTACGTCTCCATCAAGGTCTCCTCCATCGCTAGCCAGATTTCGATGTGGGGCTTCGAGGAGACGGTTAACTACGTGGTGGAACGGCTCATCCCGCTCTACACCGAGGCCGCCACAGCCCCGGTGGGCTCGAAGTTCATCAACCTGGACATGGAGGAGTACCAGGACCTGCGGCTGACCATCGCGGTGTTCAAACGCCTGTTGGCCATGCCGCAGATGAAGAACTACGAAGCCGGGATTGTCATCCAGGCCTACCTGCCGGATGCACTCGCCTCGGTGATGGAGCTGACGGAGTTCGCTAATGAGCGGGTCGACGCCGGCGGCGCGGGGATCAAGATCCGGCTGGTCAAAGGGGCCAACCTGGCCATGGAGAGCGTCCACGCCGAGATCCACGACTGGCCCCGGGTGACCTGCGAGTCCAAAGAGGCCACCGACGCGAACTACAAACTGGTGCTGCACTGGCTGCTCACCCCTGAACGGATGCGCGGAGTCCGGCTCGGCGTAGCCGGTCACAACCTCTTCGACATTGCCTTCGCTCATCTGCTGGGTCTGAAGCGCGGGGTCCACAACACCGAAGGCGCAGACCGACTCGAGTTCGAGATGCTGCAGGGCATGGCCGCTGAGCAACAGGTCGCGGTGCGGCAAGACGTCGGACAGCTGCTGCTCTACGTGCCCGCTGTGCGTCCCGAAGAGTTCGACGTCGCCATCTCGTATCTGGTACGCCGACTTGAGGAAAACGCCGCCAGCGAGAACTTCATGTCCGGTATCTTCGACCTCTACCCAGGCTCCGATGTCTTCCGGCGAGAAGAAGGCCGCTTCCGCGCCTCGGTGGAAACCCTCACGCGTCGCCTCGAAGTGGAAGGACACACCCCGCCCCGGCCGCAGCACACCCAGGATCGTCTCGCCGAAGAGCACCAGCCGCTGCCCGACCGCAGCACCGGGGCTTTACCGGAGTTCGCCAACGAACCTGACACCAACCCAGCACTGGAGGCCAACCAGCGGTGGGCCGAGCACATCACTGAGCTGGCCGCCACCGAAGGGTGGTTGCAAAGCCAGCCGGTGCCGCCGACGATCACCGCTGAGGACATCGACCCGCTGGTCGCCGGAGCCCGCCAGGCCGCGGCTGAATGGGCCGCGCGGCCAGCGGAGGAACGTGCCCGGATCCTCTACGCGGCAGCTGACATCATGGCCGCCCGGCGAGGCCGGCTCATCGCCCTCGCCGCAGCAGAGGTGGGCAAATCCATTGCCCAGACCGACCCGGAAGTCTCCGAGGCCATCGACTTCGCCCGCTACTACGCCCATAGCGCATTGAAGCTTGAGCACGTCCGGCATGCTCGCTTCACCCCGGACAAGCTGGCCCTCATCACCCCGCCATGGAACTTCCCCCTAGCCATTCCCTTCGGTGGGACGGTGGCGGCCCTGGCGGCCGGGGCCGCGGTCATTCACAAACCCTCCAACCCCACCCCCCACTGCTCTATGGCACTGCTGGAGTGCCTCTGGGACGCTGGAGTGCCCCGAGAGGTGCTCCACGGGGTCTACCCCTTTGAGGGGGAGGCGGGGAAGAAACTGGTCACCCACGACGGCGTCGACCGAGTCATCCTCACCGGCGCCTCGGAGACCGCCGCGCTGTTCCGCTCCTGGAAGCCGACCTTGAACATCAACGCCGAGACCTCAGGGAAGAACGCCCTGATCGTCACCCCCGCGGCCGACCGGGATCTGGCAGTGGCCGACCTGGTCTACTCTGCTTTCGGCCACGCCGGACAGAAGTGTTCGGCCGCTTCCCTGGGCATTCTGGTCGGCAGCGTGTACCGCTCGGAGCGGTTCCGCCGCCAGCTCATCGACGCCGCCAGCTCCCTGGTGGTCGACTGGCCCACCAACCTCTCGGCCACAGTCGGACCACTGACCGAGGACCCCTCGGAGAAGCTGCACCGGGCCCTGACCAGCCTGGAACCAGGAGAGAAGTGGCTGCTGGAGCCCAAGCAGCTCGATGACACCGGCAAACTCTGGAGCCCCGGCATTAAGACCGGGGTCAAACCCGGTAGTTTCTTCCACCTCACCGAAGTATTCGGACCCGTGCTGGGTTTGATGGAGGCGAAGAACCTCGACGAGGCCATCAGCCTGCAGAACCAGGTGGACTACGGGCTCACCGGGGGCATCCACTCCTTGGAAACCGCAGAGGTCGAACAGTGGCTGGACCAGGTTGAGGTCGGCAACGCCTACGTCAACCGGGGTATCACCGGTGCCATCGTGCAACGGCAATCCTTCGGCGGATGGAAGAAATCCTCCGTGGGGCTGGGCTCCAAGGCCGGTGGCCCCAACTACGTGATGCTTTTTGGCACCTGGGAGGACGACGCCGACACCGGCCGTACTCCGCCGCCGGAGACGACCAACTCAACAGTCGCCGAGCTGCTGCAGGCCGTCGAAGGTGAGCAGCTGCTCACAGCAGAGGATCTGAAGTGGCTGCAGATCGCCGTCGCCGACGATGCCCGCGCCTGGAACGATGAGTTCGGTGTGGCCAAGGACCACACTGGGATCTCCGCAGAGGCCAATATCTTCCGGTACTTGCCGGAATCGGTGGTGCTGCGCATCGCCCACGACGCCGAACCTCACCATGTGCTCCGAGTCCTCGCCGCAGCAGCCGCGGCGGGTTCGCCGGTGGAGATCTCCCTGGAGAAGAAGGCCGAGCGTGCCACCAAGAAGGCGGTCAAGACCGCAGCCAAGGTGCTCTCCATCGGCGTGGAGAAGAACGAATCCGAATCGGACTTCGCCGCAGCACTGGCCCGCGGCAAGCTAGACCGCGGCGTGGGAGTGCGGGTGCGTGCGGTGGGTACTGTCACCGAGGACGTCTTCGAGCAGATCGCGGCCCGCCCGGAGGTCGCACTCCTCGATGACCCGGTGACCGCCTCCGGTCGGGTCGAACTGCGCCACTGGGTGAAAGAACAGGCCGTATCCATGACCTTGCACCGCTTCGGCAACCCGTCTCGCCGCTTCCACGACCTTGCCCAGCGGCTCAAAGGCACCTACTAGCTCGAGCTGCTTTAGCTCATTCTGCCCAGTTCTGATGAAGTGGTGCCCATATGAGTCCCCGTGATGCGATCGTGGTGAAGAACACCCGGGTCCCCGGGGCCGGGCATGCAGTGGATGTGCTTATCACCGGCGGCCGAATAGAGCGCATGAGCCCAGCCGGGACGATCCGAGGCGAAGCAGGGCGCACCCTAGATGCCGATGGCCGGTGGATGTTGCCGGGGATGTGGGATCACCATGTGCACTTCACTCAGTGGGTGATTCGCCGCCAACGAGTGGACTTAACAACCACCAGCAGTGCCGCTGAGGTACTCAGCGTGGTGCAGAGAAGTCTTCGCACTGACTCGCGGCGGCTGGTGGGTTTTGGCTTCCGTGACGGGCTGTGGCCCGACCAACCCAGCCTGGCCGCCCTGGACGCCGTCAGTGGGGACATTCCGGTTGCGCTCATTGCCGCAGACTTGCACTGCATGTGGCTCAACACCGCTGCCCAGCGACTCGCCGGAGTGCAGACCGACCCCTCCGGGGTGCTGCGGGAGGCCGCCTCCTTCGCCGTGATGGACCGATTCGGCAGTGTGGAGGACCTCACCCTGGCCGACTACGTGCAGACCGAGCGCGCCGCGGCAGCTAGGGGAGTGGTCGGCGTCGTGGACTTTGAAAACGCGGAGAACCTCACCCAGTGGCCCCAGCGGTGGCGTGGGGGAGTCGACCTGCTGCGGGTCCGGGCCGCCATCTGGCCGCAATTTCTCACCGAAGCGATCAGTGCCGGGCGGCGTACCGGAGACGTGCTGACCGGAGGAGTCACCGTCGGGCCACTGAAGGTGATCTCCGACGGGTCGCTGAACACCCGCACCGCCTGGTGCGACGAGCCCTACGCTGGCCTGGACCCAGCGGATCCACAGGCCTGCGGCGGACCCACAGTGCCGCCCCAGCAGGTGCGGGCACTGATGGAACGCGCCACAGTCGCCGGGATCGAGGTGGCTATCCATGCGATCGGTGACCGGGCCAACGCCGAGGTGCTCGATGCCTTCGCCGCCACCTCCGCTGGGGGCAGTGTGGAACATGCCCAATTACTGCGGAGGGAGGATGCCCCACGGTTCGCACAGCTGGGGGTGACCGCCAGTGTGCAGCCTGAACACGCCATGGACGATCGAGACGTCGCCGAGGCTTACTGGCCCGGCCGTACCCACCGGGCCTTCCCCTTGGCGCGCCTCCGCGATGCGGCGGTTACCCTGAGGTTTGGTTCCGACGCGCCGGTCTCACCACTGGATCCGTGGATACAGATCGCCGCTGCTGTGATCCGCAGCCGGGACGGACGTGAGTCCTGGCACCCCGAACAGCGTCTGGATCGCCACACCGCCCTGGCAGCCAGCACCGGCGGGCGAACCACCTTGCAGGAAGGTGACGAGGCCGACCTCATCCTCATTGAGGCCGACCCACTGAGCTGCCCCGAGGATCAGCTACGGAGCATGCCGGTCGCCCTCACACTGCTAGCCGGTCGGATCACCCACAGCACTCTGGTGTAGGAATCGCCACACAGGGGTTCCCGATTGCGCTTTGCCTCGGATAGGTCTACCTTATGGAGGTCGTTAATATTCAGTCAGCCCTGCGTGAGGTAATCGCGCTGTAGAGCTGTTCCGTAAGGGGATACGCCCGTGACCACCGAGATCGCGCAGCACCGGCTGCCTTCGGCCCCACCGAAGAGATCTGGCACCCCACGATCCGGCAGCCGGCAGCAGGTCGGCGTCGTGCTCAGCGGAATGCTCCTGTTGGCCGTGCTGTGTGTAGCCAGCCTGCTGACCGGCTCCGGTGATATCCCCGCCGCCCGAGTGCTGAGCACACTGAGCCAATGGGCCACCGACGGACTCACCGATCCGGACACCACCGAGCTGCTCATCATCGAACGCCGTCTGCCACGAACCCTCCTGGCGGTGCTGGTCGGCGCCGGGCTCGGGGCCGCGGGGGTGCTCATGCAGGCGATGACCCGCAATCCCTTGGCCGACCCCGGGCTGCTGGGGGTCAACGCCGGTGCCTACACCGCGGTGGTCTTCGGCTCAGCAGTCCTAGGTGTCACCGTCGGGGCCTCCCATGTGTGGTTGGCGGTCGTCGGAGCGCTGGTGACCGCTGTGGCGGTTTACATCATCGGCACCAGCGGGGCAATGGCCGGTAGCCCCGCCAAACTCGTCCTCACCGGGGTCGCCATCGGGGCAGTGCTCTCCGGTGTGAGTTTCGCAGTGACACTGGCGATGCCCGAGGTCTTCGACCAAGTCCGGTTCTGGTCCGCCGGCTCCCTGCAGGGTCGTGGTTTCACCGAAGTCACCGCCGTCCTTCCGTTTCTGGCTGCGGGTCTGCTCATCGCCCTGGCGCTGCCGCGGGCACTGAACGCTTTGTCCCTCGGCGACGACGCCGCCGTCGCCTTGGGAGCTCGCCCCGGCCTGACCCGTTTGGTGGGTCTCGCGGCGGTCACCCTGCTGTGCGGGGCCGCCACAGCTGCCGCCGGCCCCGTCTCCTTCATCGGGCTGATGGTGCCGCACGCGTTGCGGATGCTCTTCGGCCCCGACCACCGGTGGCTCATCCCCGTCAGCGTGCTGGCTGCGCCGATCCTGCTGCTCACCGCCGACATCCTCGGCCGGATCATCGTCACCGCCGAACTGCCTGCCGGTGTGGTGACCGCCTTCCTCGGCGCCCCGGTGTTGATCTGGCTGACCCGTCGCAAGGCGGTGAAGAACCTATGAGCGTACCGACCACCGCTGCGCTCTTCCGCCCCGGTACCCGACCGGTCCGCGTCCGAGGGTTCAGTGGCTGGCTCAATACCCGGGCGGTACTGGTCACCCTGGGCTTGCTGATCGCCGCCGCCGTAGTGGCCTGGTGGAACATGGTCAGCGGCTCGGCCAGCATTACCGCCGCTGAGACGCTGGACGCGTTGCTCGGCCAGGCGGATGAGGGCACCACCCGGGTGGTGCGTCAATGGCGGGCCCCGCGGGTGGTGTTCACCCTGCTCGGCGGTGCGGCCCTGGCCTTAGCCGGGGCGGTCTTCCAATCCCAGACCCGCAACCCCTTAGGGAGTCCAGACATCATCGGATTCTCCACCGGGGCCTATACCGGGGCGCTGCTGGTCGCCGCTGCCGGGGCCACCGGGATGTGGGCCACTCCAGTGGGGGCGATCCTCGGGGGACTCGGCACCGGAACCCTGGTCTACCTCTTGGCGTGGAAACGGGGAGTCTCCGGCCTGCGGATCATCCTGGTCGGTATCGGGGTGAGCATCTTTTTAGGTTCCTTCAACACCTACCTGGTCACCATGCTGGACTTAGAGGCCGCCATGGCGGTGGCCACCTGGGGTGCAGGGTCGGTCAATGACATCACCTGGGCGCATGTGCTCCCTCTGTTGGCGATCACCGTGATCTGCCTGCCGGTAATGCTTGGGCACGCTCAGGACATGCGTCTGATGGAGATGGGCGACGACGCCGCCGCGGGACTTGGCATCCGACTGGAACGGGTGCGCCTGGTCCAGTTCACGGCCGGAATTCTCCTGGTGGCCGTGGTCACTGCAGCAGCCGGGCCCATTGCCTTCATTGCCCTGGTGGCACCCCAACTGGCCCTACGGTTGACCGCTGCCCCGTCGGTCCAATTGCTACCGGCGGCGGCCATGGGAGCTGTGCTGCTGACGATCTCCGATGCCGTCGCCCGGGCCTCCGCGATGCCTGTGAATCTACCCGTGGGTGTCATCACTCTCATCCTCGGCGGTGCCTACCTCGTCTGGCTGCTCATCA
Source organism: Nesterenkonia alba DSM 19423 (assembly GCF_000421745.1). Taxonomy (GTDB): domain Bacteria; phylum Actinomycetota; class Actinomycetes; order Actinomycetales; family Micrococcaceae; genus Nesterenkonia; species Nesterenkonia alba. The sequence goes on along the minus strand of NZ_ATXP01000002.1, from coordinate 188,054 downwards.
GCCTGGGTCAGAAGAAGGGAACCTCCTCATGACAACGACTGCCACTCCTGTCACCCCTGTGGAACACCGACTGGCTGCTGAGAACATCACCGCCGGCTATGACCAGCGCACGGTGCTCCGCGAGCTGGACCTCCACATTCCGGAGGGTTCCTTCACTGTCATCATCGGGCCCAACGCCTGCGGTAAATCCACGTTGTTACGCAGTCTTGCCCGGCTCATTCGCCCAGCCTCCGGCCAGGTGCTGCTTGACGGGGCTGCGATCACGACCCTGCCCACCAAGCAGCTGGCCCGCACGGTGGGGCTGCTGCCCCAGACCTCGGTCGCCCCGGAAGGCATTACCGTGGCCGATCTGGTCTCCCGCGGGCGGCACCCCCACCAGAGCCTGCTCAAACGGTGGGGACGGGAGGATGAAGCCGCCGTGCGTGAGGCCCTGGAGGTCACTGGCACCACAGAGTTGGCTACCCGCGCGGTGGATGAGCTCTCCGGTGGACAGCGGCAGCGCACCTGGATCGCTATGGCGTTGGCCCAGCAGACCCCCATCCTGTTGCTGGATGAACCCACCACCTACCTGGACATTGCACACCAGATCGAAGTTCTCGAACTGTGCACCCAACTGCAGCGTGAAGGCCGCACCCTCGTGGCGGTTCTCCACGACCTCAACCAGGCGCTGCGCTACGCCACCCACGTGGTGGCCATGCGCGATGGCGAGATCATCGCCCAAGGCGCCCCCGAGACCACCGGCACCGCAGGCCTCGTCGAGGATGTTTTCGGCGTCGCCGCCCGGGTCATTCAGGACCCGGAGACCGGCCGGCCGCTGGTGATCCCCAAAGCCTCACCCAAGTGATCGCACCACAGATCCGTCCACCTTCCCCTCACGTTAAGGAGACCCCTATGAAGACCCCGATCCTGCCTGTCACCGCGCTGGTAGCTGCCGCGGCCCTGGCCCTGACCGCCTGCAACGGCGATACCGACGACGACGCCGAAGCCACCGGGACCAATGACGTCGCCGGTGCGAGCGGTGAGGACTCAGCCGAGACGGATGAGGATGTGCTCGCCGTCGTCGACCACATGTACGGTCCCACGGAAATTCCCGCACCCGAGGACGGAGATCTGCGCGTTGTGGCCCTGGGGTGGTCGGATGCCGAAATCGCCCTGGCCCTCGGGGTCGAACCCATCGCCGTGCACGATTGGCTCGGCTTCGGGGAGGAGAACCACGGCGTGGGCCCCTGGGCTGCAGACCTGGTCACCGGGGACCCGGATGTCATCCCACGCAGTGACGGAGACATCGACTACGAACTCATCCAGTCCCTGGAGCCCGATGTCATCCTCAACGTCAACTCCGGCTATGAGGAGGACGAATACAACCGGCTCAACGACATCGCCCCCACGGTCTCCGGACCAGAAGGGGCCGAAAACTTCAACCCCGGCTGGGAGGACCACACCCGCCTGGTCGCCGAGGCCCTGGGACTCGCCGAGGAAGGCGAACAGCTCGTGGCCGACACCCAGGCCCAGATCGACGAGGTCCGCCAGGCCCACCCGGAGTTCGAAGGTGTAGAAGCCATCACTGGCTCCAAGTTCGGTGAAGCCTACGGACTCAGCTACTCCGGGGATATGCGCTGGGACATCATCGAGCTGCTTGGGTTCCAGATGTACGGACCCGCGGCGGACATGGAACCCAACCAAGGGTTCTTCGCCGATGTGTCCGAAGAGCAGGTCGAAGTCTTCGACGCCGATGTGGCCGTGCTCTTCCCCATCGGCTACACCCTCGAAGACCTCGCATCTGACCCGCTCATCAGCTCACTCGACGTCGTCGCCGAGGACCGGGCGGTATTGCTGGACCCGGAGGACGACCTCGTGCAGGCCTTCAGCGCGGGCAGTCCGCTGAGCATCGAACTGGTGCTCGAGGAACTCACCCCGCAGCTGGCCGAGGCCGTGGAGAACCTGGACTGATGGCCCAGGCCACTTCCGCCGCTACCCGTGCGGCCACCCGTGCTTACCGCACGGAGGTTGTGCGGGTGCAGCGGCTCTCCGAGCATTTTCTGCGCATCACAGTCACCGGTGAGGACCTTGTTCACTTCGGCCCCCAACAGACTGCTGGACAACAGGTGGAGACCCTGCCCGCCTGGGACCAGCGGATCAAGCTGTTTCTGCCCCGGGCCGACGGCAGCTACCCAGAGCTGGGGCTCTTCGCCGATCCGCCGGCGTCGATCATGCAGTGGTACACCGCCTGGCGCCAGCTGGACGACACTGACCGCAACCCCATCCGTACTTACACGGTGCGGGCTATCCGGCCGCAGGTACCTGAAGTCGACATCGACTTCGTCATCCACACAGAGGCCGACGGTTCCACAGGCCCGGCCGCCGGGTGGGCGGTGGAAGCGGCGCCAGGTGACGAGCTCATCGTCATCGGCCCGGACCGCCGGGCCGAGGTCCCCGGGGGTGGCATCGACTTCACCCCGGGCAGTGCCCGGCACCTCCTCTTAGCTGGGGACGAGACCGCAGTCCCGGCGCTGTGTGCCATCCTCGAGGCACTCCCTGCCGACTACACCGGCCACGCCTACCTCGAGGTGCCCACAGCCGATGACGTGCTGGGGGTGGAGACCGGCTCCGGTGTCCTGGTGCACTGGCTACCCCGTGACGGTGCCGAACTGGGAACGCGGTTGACGACCGCTGTGCAGCACTGGGCCCAGACCCGCCAGCAGCAGTCCAGCCAGCAGCCTGCCAGGGACCGGGAGTCCGGCCAACAGCTGCCCGAGGTGGACGCTGAGGGGATCCTCTGGGAGACCGCGACCCCGGAAGGCTACGGCGAATACGCCTGGCTGGCCGGGGAGGCCGGGGTCATCACCGGGCTGCGCCGCTACCTGGTGAAGGAGGTGGGACTGAGTCGGGAGCAGGTCTCCTTTATGGGCTACTGGCGGCAAGGTCGTCCCGGCGCCTGAGGGTGGTGCCTGGCATGGGACAATGGTGAAGATGTCTGAGAAACCCGCTACGCCGTCGTCGTCCGCATCTTCTGTTCCTGAAGTGCCGCCGCGGGGCTCAGCACGCCCGCAGGTCAAACCTCGGGCTGAAGGCTGGACGCAGGCGGTCGACGCCGAGGGTCGGCCCAAGCTGCAGTTCGCCCAGTCCACGCGGGTCAAACAGCCGCCCACACACCTGGCTGACCTGACCCTGGATGAACGCGTCGCCAAAGCCAAGGAGCTGGGATTGCCCGGGTTTCGTGCCAAGCAGCTCAGCGTCCACTACTTCCAGCACTACACCACGGACCCAGCGGAGATGACAGACTTGCCGGCTGAGACCCGTGAACAACTGGTCGCCGAGTTTCTGCCTCCGCTGCTGACCGAGGTGCGGCGGCTGAGGACCGACGACGGCGCCACCATCAAGTTCCTCTGGCGGCTCTTCGATGGTGCCCTCGTGGAGTCGGTGCTGATGCGCTACCGGAATCGGATCACCCTGTGCATCTCATCCCAATGCGGTTGCGGGATGAACTGTCCTTTCTGTGCCACCGGCCAGAACGGGCTGACCCGGAATATGTCTGCAGCCGAGATCGTCGACCAGATTGTCCAGGCCAACCGGGTGATCGCCGCAGGCGAACTCAACGTTCAGTACGACGACGACACCACCGTTGGGTTAGGTGATGAGGTCGCCTTCGCCGAAGGTGAGTCGGATATTTCCGCGGTGAAGCAAGGACAAGCCCAGACGGCGGCGTCGGCGGTTTCCGCCTCGGAGAAAACCGGGCCTCAGCGTGTTTCCAACATCGTCTTCATGGGGATGGGAGAACCGTTGGCCAACTACAAGCGTGTGATGAATGCCGTGCGCCGGATGATCGACCCGGCGCCAGAAGGTCTGGGGATGTCCGCCCGTGGGATCACCATCTCCACAGTGGGTCTGGTCCCAGCGATCCGGAAGCTCGCTGCCGAAGACCTGCCGATCACCTTCGCGTTGAGCCTGCACGCCCCTGATGATGAGCTGCGCGATGAGCTGATCCCGGTGAACTCCCGGTGGAAGGCGGATGAAGCCATCGATGCCGCTTATGAGTACTACCAGAAGACGGGCCGCCGGGTGAGCATCGAGTACGCGCTCATCAAGGATATGAACGACCACCCCTGGCGGGCTGACCTGCTGGCGGAGAAGCTCAACGCCCGCGGACGTGGTTGGGTCCACGTCAACCCCATCCCGCTGAACCCCACGCCGAACTCGGTGTGGACCAGTTCGGAACCGGCGGTGATGCGCGAATTCATCCGTCGGCTCAATGACGCCGGAGTCCCCACCACGCTGCGGGATACCCGAGGTAAAGAAATCGACGGCGCCTGCGGCCAGCTCGCAGCGTCAGAAAGTTGATGATGCAACCAACAGCTTGGCAGACATTGATGCGCGTAGCCTTCCACGTGGTGGCCATTGTGGAGGCCATCACCTGGGCCGGATTGCTCTGGGCGATGTACGCCCGGTATGTACTCGACGACGACGGCCCCATGGAGTTTTGGGGGATCACTCACGGCATAGCGTTCATCGTCTTTTGCGTAGTGGCCACGGTGGCGTGGTTCACCTTCCGGTGGAAATTCTGGGTCTGGGTCGTGGCGATCCTCATGGCGGTCCCACCGCTGATGACCGTCCCACTGGAGATCTGGTACCACCGCACCGGCAAACTGAAACCCCAGACGCACCGGGCGGGCCCGCAGCCGGCTGAGACGGTGCAGAGCTAGTCTTCGGCGGTTTCGGTTTCGGCCCGCTGCAGGCGCTGCCGCCGGTGCAGGATCCACGCGGCGAACAGCACCGTTGGAATCAACAGCCACCAGGGAGCGCCGGGTATATCGGCGAAACCCAACTGTGGATCGATGTGTACCGCAACGAGTGCATCACCGTGTCGTGACGTGTGCCGTGTCCTGAGAGTTCTCAGGAGGGCAAGCGCCTCTGGGTGCTCCCTGCACACCGGCGATGAGGCACCTGGAGGTGGCGTTACGATCCGGCAACGTCTGTGCCTCCAGGGTTGTCTGTCTGCTACCTCAAGAGAACTCTTGGAGGGGAGACCACCACCCAACAGGAGGAGTGTCATGAACGGGTATCGCGCAGCAGCCGCGTGGAGCATGGTGATGGCTTTAGGGCTTACCGCCTGTGGCGGGGAGGAGCTCGACGCCGAGGGCACTGAGACCCAGACGCCCCCGGATGAGACCGAACCTCAGGAGCCTGACGACACTCCGCAGGGCGACGGCGAGCAGACAGAGGACCAGTCAGAGACCGAGCAGCCGGAGACTACGGAGACCCCCGGCGATGCTGTGGACCATGACGGTTTGAGTCAGGCTGAAGAAGAGGATCTGCCCGGCGAACCCACTCAGAGCCAGTTCGCCGAGGAGGGCCATGAGACCACCTTTGTGGGCGTGCCCTTGACGGAGGATGAGGCCATTGCCTCCCACGTGCTGCCAGATAGCGACTCCGAGGTGCTCTTCGAGGAGTCTCCCAGTCCGCTGGCGGGCATCACCACCGGACGTGAACGCCTCCACGAGGACATCCACTGGGTGGAGCTTCAGATCCCCGAGGTCGGTTACGCCTGGTACGAGGCGGAGGTTTTGGGGTTTGTGGCCGCAGGATCGGTCGGCTGGCTCGTTGATGACCACGACGACGCCGAAATTCACAATCGCTTCAGCGTCACCGAGGACTTTGAGCTCACAGCAGCGGAGAACCCCGCCGATGCCGCCGAGCAGATCCGTGACCAAGTCGAGGAGCAGTCCGAAGCGGATGCGCACACGGTGTTAGTCAATGTCACCGAGGATGAGATCGAGTGGACGTTCGACCACGTCATGGAGGGTGAAGGCCCGGTGCTCGGTGAGCGTTACTATCTCCGGCTCCAAGAAGCTGATGGTCTCTACGATGTGGAAGCCGTAGAAGTCTCCACGCTCTGCGAGAACCCGCTCAGTGCGGAAGGGGAATGCGCCTAGGGTCAGGGTCGCAGCGGCAGCCGGATCAATGCCCGGATCAATGCACCGTCCGGCTGCGGCTATATGCCAGGGAGATGACCACCACGGCCACGGCGATCAGCAGTAAGGAAAGCGCGACGGCGGCGTCGGGGTCGGTCTCCCGCTGCAGGTAGATCTCCAGCGGCAGAGTCCGGGTGACCCCCTGCTGGCTGCCGGCAAAGGCCAGTGTGGCTCCGAATTCGCCGAGGCTCCGGGCGAAGGCGAGCACAGCCCCGGATATGAGTCCCGGCCCAATGAGCGGGAGGACCATGTGCCGCAGGATCCCAGTGCGGGAGGCGCCGTCAACAGTGGCGGCTTCTATGATCTCGGGGTCCATGCCGCGCACCGCGGTCTCCACACTGATAACCAGAAACGGCATGGAGACAAACGTCATCGCCAGCACCACGGCGAGGGAGGTGTAGGCCACTCGAATGCCGAAGAACTCTAAGGCCCCGGAGAGCATCCCCTGACTGCCGAAGGTGTACAGCAGAGCGAGCCCACCGACCACTGGCGGAAGCACCAGAGGGAGCAGGATGACCGAACGCACCACGGTCAAACCCCGGAAGCGGGCGTGGGCGAGCAATAAGGCTAACGGCACACCCAGCAGCAGGCACAGCACAGTGGCCACTAGTGCGGTCCATACCGAGAGGCGTAAGGCATCGAGAGAGGCTGGTGCGGTCAGCAGGGCGGGAAGTTCGGTCCACTTCAGCCGGCTCATCATCCCGATCACCGGTAGGAGGATCACCGCCGCGCCGAGCAGACCGGGGATCAGCACCCACCCCGGAGGGCGGGTCAGGGCACGGGTGGCGGTATTCACGCCGCGTCGTGCTCCTGGGGTTCGACGAAACCCGCTTCGGTGAGGATCTGTTGAGCCTGCTCATCGGTGAGGACGAAGTCGATGAATTCTTCGCCCGCTTCAGGCTCTGCGGCGTGGTCCACCACGGCGATGGGGTACAGGTTGGGATCCTCCTCGGCCCCCTCGATCTCGATCGCCTCCACCTCATCGCCAGCCTGTAAGGCATCGGTGGCATAGACCAGTCCGGCCTCGGCCTCCCCGTTGCGGACCCGGCCGAGCACATCGGTGACCGAGGTTTCCTCAGAGACCGGGGTGATCTGTACACCGGAGGCCTCAGTGATCCGCCCGGTAGCCGCCCCGCATGGCACCTGTTCGGCGCAGATGACGGTCTCAACGGCATCGTCACCGAGGTCTGCCAAGGACTGCACCCCTGCGGGATTGTCCGCCGGGGTGACGATGACCAGGTAGTTCTCGGCGAAGAGTGCAGGCTCACCGGCGATGAGGTCGCCCTCGACGGCCCGCTCCATCGTGGCCTCATCCGCAGTGGCGAGCACATCAGCAGGGGCGCCGTTCTCCAGCTGCTCCACCAGTCCGGAGGATCCCGCAACGTTGAAGGTGACCGCCGTGCCGGTCTCCTCGGTGTAGAGCTCGGCGATGTCCTCGAACACTTCATGGAGGCTCGCCGCGGCGAAGACGGTGATGGACTCGGCGGCGCCTTGGTCACGGGTGTCGCTGTCGGCGCATGCGGTCAGCAGCACCACTGCGGTGGTTGCTGCGGTGATTCGGGCTCGGGTGAGGTTCACAGTGTGGTCCATGGCCTCACTCAGGACGGTCGACGATGACGTTGGTCGCCTTGATTGATGCTGTGGCTACGGAGCCAGGTTCCAGTCCCAGTTCGCCGACGGCCTCTGTGCTCATCAGGGAGACGACTCGGTAGGGGCCACATTGCAGTTCGACTTGGGACATCACCGTGTCCGAGGTCACCGAGGTCACCAGCCCCACAAAACGATTCCGTGCCGAAGAGGAGCCTCGCGGGGTGGGGAGGTGGGGTCGACGTTCGCGGGCGAAATGGGCGAGGGTGGCGCCGTCGATGACTTTTTTGCCGGCGTCGTCGGTCTCTGCGGTCAGCTCCCCGGAGCTGACCCAGCGGCGTACCGTGTCGTCACTGACCCCCAGAAATTGAGCGGCATCTGAAATACGTACCTGCGGCATAAAAACACTCTAGCACTCCGCAGATACGGTCATAGAGTGGATTCTGGCCCGCTGATGAGGGTCCATGCTGGACTGTTGTCCTTATGCCCTCCGGTGGAAGGCGGCGATGCGTTCCAAGCCGGCGGCCACGGTTTCTGGCCCCGGAGCCAAGGAGAGCCGGATCCACTCGTCTCCGCCGACGGGATCGAAATCAGTGCCGGGAACCACGGCGACTCCGGCCTCTTCTAACAAGGTGGCAGCGTAGGTGGGAGAGTCCCCGAACCGATCCAGGTGCTCGCCGAGGTGCACATAGACGTAAAAGGCACCATCGGCCGGGGCGGCCTGCCCCCACCCCAAGGCGTCGACGGCGTGCAGTACGGACTGGCGGGCCTGGGCGTAGCGCTCGACTTGGCTGTGGGCGAACTCCAGGGACTCGGGGGTGAACGCTTCCACCGCGGCCAGCTGCGGGCCGTGCGGCGGACACAGTGCGACATTACCCGCCAGCCGGGCCACTGGGTCCACCAGGGACTCCGGGAGCACCGCCCATCCCACCCGCCATCCGGGCATTCCCCAGTACTTGGAGAACGAGGAGATGACCACCGCCTCCTCACTGACCTCCAGGGCGCTGACCCCTGGGTGGGTGTAGGTGATGCCGTGGTAGATCTCATCACTGATGAGCAGCACTCCATGAGCGCTGCACCAGGCGGCCAGGGCATTCAGCTGTCCGGCATCGACCATTGTGCCGGTGGGGTTCGCCGGGGAGGCGACGATGAGACCGGCCAGTGGGGATTCGGCGTGAGCGGCCTCCACCTGGTGAAGGCTGGGCTGAAACCGCACCTGTGGACCGCAGTCGAGATCGACGACGTCGACTCCCAGGCTGGCCAGAATATTGCGGTACGCCGGGTAGCCGGGGCGGGCCAGCGCTACCCGATCCCCGGTGTCGAAGGCCGCTAGGAAACTCAGCATGAACGCACCCGAGGATCCAGTGGTCACCGCAACCCGTTCCGCGGGAATCTCCACCCCGTACCACCGGTGGTAATGGGAGGCGATGGCCTCGCGCAGCGGCATAATGCCCAGAGCGGGGGAGTAGTTGAGGACCGTGTGGGCCGCATGCAGGCGGGCAGCGGCCTCATTGACCGCCGGAGGGGCTCCACCGCCGGGCTCCCCAGCGGTGAGGGAAATGATCTCCCGGCCGGCGGCACGCAGCTGCTCGATGCGCGCCAGAATGCGCATCACCTCAAATCCGGGAACCTCAGACCGCTGGGAGATGCGCATACATCCAGCCTAGCGGCGAGGCAGCGAGGCTGGTCACCAGCTGGATTGCCTGTTGTGCTCGGGCTGTTACCGTGACCGCGGCCCACCGTAGTATTTCGGGAAGTTGTAACACCATGCAGAAGAAAATCATCACAAGCCTCGCCCTCGCCGGACTGTTGGTCGGGCTCACGGCCTGTGACGACACCACCGAGGACGAAACGCCCGAAGAGGGCACCGACGTCGAGGACATCGAGGGGATGGGCGAACAAGAAATGCCCGAACCCGATCTGGACGATGTGCCCGACGTCGTCGCCGAAGTCAACGGTGAGGAAATCTCCGGCGAAGACTTCACCGCCATCTACGAATCCCAGTTCATGGAGATGACGATGCAGGCGCAGATGACCGGGCAACAGATCGACGAAGAGCAACTGCAAGAGCAGACGGTCGACACCCTGGTCAACAACGAACTGCTCATCCAGGACGCTCAGGCCAGCGGCTACGAGGTCACCGACGAGGAGATCGACGAGGAACTGGACACTGCCGCGGAGACCAACGGCATGGAATCCGGGGAGGACCTCATTGAGGCCCTTGAAGAGCAGGGCAACACCGAGGAGGAAATCCTCGAAGACGTGGAGAACCAGGTGCTGGTCAACGAGGTCCTTGACTCCTTGGAGACCCCGGAGCCCACGGAAGAAGAGATCGAAGAAGCCTACGAGGAGTTCCTCGCTCAGCAGGCTCCCATCGAGGGGGAAGACGGTGAAACCGAAGAGCCTTCCCTCGATGAGGTGCGTGACGAGCTCGAAGACCAGGTGGCCGCTCAGCATCAGAACGAGGCCGCGATGGACTACCTCGAGGAACTGCGCGACGACGCCGACGTCGTCGTTCACCTGTGAGCCTGCCTGCTATCCGACGTCGGTGAGCGCGGCTGACCGTTTACAGTGACAGGTATGTCCTGGCTGGAACGGATGCAGAGCGTGCTGGTGGCTGCCGCCGCGGCCCTGGGACTGGGGTTTGGTGCCCTGACTGATCTCGGCGGTGCCGGGGAGTACGTGGTCCTGCCGGCACTGGTCGTCATGCTCGTGGCGGTCTTCGCTCAACTCAGCCCCGGCAGGGTGGGGCAGGTGCGCAGCGCCAAACGTCTGGTGGCCGCCTCCCTGGTGCTCAATTACGTCTTCACCCCCGCCCTGGCGTGGGCCCTGGGGGCTGGGCTGTTGTCGGATGAGCCGGATCTGCGCATCGGCTTGCTCTTGCTGCTGGTGACCCCCTGTACTGACTGGTACTTGGTCTTCACCGCCCTCGCGAAGGGGCATACCGGTATTGCTGCGGCACTGCTGCCGGTCAACTTGGTGTTGCAGTTGCTCCTGCTGCCGGTCTATGTGCTGCTGCTCGGTGGAGAAGCCGCCGGCGTCGGTGTCGCCACGCTGTTTGAGACTGTGGTGTTGGTACTGGTGGCCCCCCTGGTGGTGGCTGTGCTGCTGCGCTGGTGGGCGCATCGCACCGGCGCCGTGGACCGGCTGGAGACGGTCAGCTCCTCCGCTGTGGTGCCGCTGCTCTGTGTGGCGGTCTTCGCGATGTTCGCTTGGCAGGCCCCGGCGGTGTTGGACCATGCCGGTGAGATCCTGTTGCTGCTGCCGCCGCTGGTGGTCTTCTTCGCAGGCTTGCCGCTGGTGGCCACCGGCGTCTCCGCCCTGTTGCGACTACCGAGCGCCCAGCGGGTGACCTTGACGATGGTCACCACCGCGCGTAATTCGCCTATCGCCCTGGCGGTGGCGGTCGCGGCGTTCCCGGACCGCCCACTGATTGCCGTGGCACTGGTCGTTGGCCCGCTCATTGAGCTGCCGTTATTGGCGGTGCTGGCCCAGGTGGTCCGTAACCGTCAACCGATCCCGGTGGCGGAGGCTCAGCGGTGACCGGTGGGGCGGGGCCGCAGGCAGGCTCCGCGCTGGTCTGGCAGCACGGGGTTCTCGCCCGTGGGGTGCACGCTGTGGTGGCTGTACTGGCGGCCGTGGGGCTAGCGACGTCGTTGTATCTGGGGTGGACGGCGGATTCCCCGGTCCCCGATGGTGCCGGCTATGCGGGGAGTTTCCCCGCCGGGTGGAGTCACATGGTGAACCAGCCGGCGTATTTCACCTTCCTCTCCGGGCTGATGGTGTTCCTCACCTCCGTGGGGTTGGCCGTGCGGACCCGTTGGGAGTCGGTGGTATTTCACGCAGTGCGGGTTTCGGCGGTGGTGTGTATCGCCATCACCGGTGTGGTGTTCAATGTGTTGCTGCGCGGACCGGAGACCTTGACCGGGGTGCGGTTGCTCAATGATGCGCTGCTGCACCAGGTGCTGCCGGTGGTGGTGCCGCTGGTCTGGTTGGTGTTTGGTCCTCACGGGTACATCGCTGGCCGGGTGGTGGTGTGGTCCATGGTGATTCCGCTGGCGTGGCTGACGGTGACCCTGGTGCGGGGGCCGTTTATCGACTGGTACCCCTACACGATTTTGGATGTGCCGGGCCTGGGCTACGCAGGGGTGGGTGGCTATGTGGTGGCCATCCTGGCCGGTTATCTCGCTCTAGTGTGCGCCCTGTGGGGGCTCGATGCGCTGCTGCGCCAGCGTCCACGCCCCCACCGCGGGTGACTGACCCCGGGCGTGTGGCCCCTCGCAACTTCTCGTCAGACCCCGGTACGGTCTATCCCGAGTGCTGCTGAGCCAGGGTGGCGGCGAGGCCGGTGTAGGTGGCGGGGGTGAGGCGTTTCAGGCGAGCTGCGGCGTCGTCGGACAACCCCAGGGATTCGACGAACTCGGTGAGTTTCTGTGCGTCCACTCGGCGGCCCCGGGTGAGTTCTTTGAGCCGTTCGTACGGGTTCTCCATGCCCTCAGTGCCAGCGATTGCCTCAGCACGCATCACCGTCTGGATCGCCTCGCCAAGCACTTCCCAATTGGCCTCAAGGTCTGCGGCGATGACATCTGCGGCGACATCCAGCTGCTTCAGTCCCTTAGTGACATTGCTCAGCGCCAGCACTGAGTGCCCCAGAGCGGTGCCGATGTTCCGCTGTCCGGAGGAATCGGTGAGGTCGCGCTGCCAGCGTGACTCCACCAGGGTTGCACCCAGGGCATCGAGCAGCGCATTGGAGATCTCCAGGTTCGCCTCCGCGTTCTCGAACCGAATGGGGTTGACCTTATGCGGCATAGTGGATGAGCCGGTCGCACCAGCTACCGGAATCTGCTTAAAGAAGCCGATGCTGATGTAGCTCCAGATGTCCACGCACAACCCGTGCAGGATCCGATTGAAGCGTGCGACGTCGGCGTACACCTCCGCCTGGAAATCGTGAGATTCGATCTGGGTGGTCAGCGGGTTGAACGTCAGCCCCAGTTTCTCCACAAAGCTCTGGGCGATACCCGGCCAGTCCGCCTCAGGGGCGGCGGCCAGATGGGCGGCGTAGGTTCCGGTGGCGCCGTTGATCTTGCCCAGGTACTCCTGGGACTCGATACGGCTCAGCTGCCGGGAGAGCCGGTGGACGAACACGGCGATCTCCTTGCCGAGCGTGGTCGGCGTCGCCGGTTGACCATGGGTGCGGGAGAGCATGGGCACCTCGGCGGCCTGCCGGCTGAGGGTACTGAGGCCCTCGAGGACTGTCCGTGCCGCCGGCAGCCACACCTGTTGGATGGCATCGCGGATGCCCACCGCGTAGCTGAGGTTATTGATGTCCTCGCTGGTGCAGGCAAAGTGCACCAACGGTGTCAGATCCCCTAGCCCCACCGGCTCCAGGCGCCGGGCGATGAAGTACTCCACAGCTTTGACGTCGTGAACCGTTTCAGCCTCAATGGCGGCCAGCTCCGCGATCTCATCCGGGCCGAAAGTCTCCACGATGTGCCGCAGACTGCGCGTCTGCTCCTCGGTGAGAGTTGGCAATCCGGGCAGTACCTGACGGTCGCATAAGTGGATGAACCATTCGATCTCCACGTGGATCCGGTTGCGGTTCAGGGCCGCCTCGGAGAGGTGATCCACCAGCGGCGCCACGGCCGAACGGTAGCGCCCATCCAAGGGTCCCAGGGCAATGCGAGGTTCGGCCTCGGCAAGAACGGTGCGGTGCTGTGCTGCGGAGTCGGCGGAGGTCATAGGCTCCAGTTTTCCACACCGGAGAATCGCCGTGATGGACACGCAGACCTCTCCACAGGAAGCCGACGACGACGCCACCGGCTTCGGTGCCCTCCCTAAGCTCACACACCGGGATGCCGGCGGAGCTACTACCCGCCGGGACAGTTCAGACTTCAAGGAGCGTGATGTCTATGGTGGCCGCAGCCGCGGTGAGCCAGCTGGAGCAGGCTGCCGCTGAGTACCAGCGCGTGGCCGAACTGCTGCACCAGGTACAGGCTCTGCGCGATGATTTCCTCACCCACGCTGACCAAGCTGCCGTGGAGAACTGGCAGTCCGCTGCGGCAGCGCTCTTCAGGCTGTTGGCCATGGGGCTACGGTGGCCTGCCAACCTGCTGGCAGCTGAGGCGGAGAACCTCGCCGGTGAGGCGGCGACCATCAGTGCAGAGCTGCAGCAGACCCGTGACACGATCGCCCAGCTGGCCTGGATGGTCGAGGTGGCCGGCACTATTGACCTGCCGGGGGTCCTGGGTGACACCGTTCGGGCCCGGGTGGCCGAAGAAGCAGCTACCCATGCCGCCGAAGTGCTGCACGATGCGCAGACCGCCACTGAGTACCTCACCCGGCAGCCCGGGGGTATCCCGGAGGTACTGCGTGAGGTCGTCTCCCGGGCGGGATGGTGAGCGCAGATGGCATACATGCCTGTTGACATCAGATTGCCCAGCCTCCCTCTGGGGCCACGCGTCTTCGGTGAGGTGGATACCGGCCGTGGCCGGTTGCAAATGGACACCTTCGGTGGACCCAGTCGGATCAGCCTGACCTGGGATGCCATGGAGGATGCCGCCGAGCACCTTACCGCCGCCCGGCGCGTGCTCCAGCGGCAGCGGGACCTGCTCGCCCAGGCGATGGGGGTGGCACCGGCTGCACCGTTGAGTTGGCGTATCGGTCCCTTTCTGGCGCGGTTGGCGGCAGCCCACGCGCTGACCGGAGAATTCGAGGCCCGGCTCGAGTCGCTGATCGACAATGTCCACACCGCGCACGCCCTCTACCGGGAAGCTGAAGCTCAGGCCCGTGCCTGGATGGAGTTGGCCCGGCGTACTTCCCAGTGGGGACAGGTCGAGTATCTGCGCCAGGTAGCCACCGGGAACTTCCACTACCCCAGTGACCACTCTTTGAGCACCGGTCTGATGGCCGGGGGTCTCTTCAGCGGGGTCTTCAGCCGGTTCCCGCTGGTCTCAGCGGCGGTGCAGATGGTGGCGATCATCAACGATCACGCCGGTATCCCGCCTTCAGCCATGGGGCGACACCAGCATGTGCTGCACGAGGACGCCGTGGCGGAGTTCTCCTTCACCGCAGATGGCAGTTTCCACACCTACTTGGACACGATGTCTCGGGTCGCTGATGCTGGAGATCTGGCCGTCTCGGTGATCGAACATCCCAATGGAGAGACCGTCTACGCGGTGCACCTGCCCGGGTTCTCCCCGGGACAACACCTTGAGGACGGGGAGCTCGATCTACACGCCGGGCGCGGGGGATTGAGCCTCATCGACGCGTGGAGCAACGATTCCGAGCATATGGCCGGCATCGTGGAGAAGGCCCTGGAAAACGCCGGGGTCCCCGACGGGGCCGAGATCATGTTCACCGGGTACTCCATGGGCGGAATGCACACCTTGAACCTGGTCAATCATCGACGACTGCAGGACAGGTACACCGTGCGTGGGGCGACCACGATCGGCACTCCCGCGCGTTCCCAACGGGTGGACCCCGAGGTGCCGGTGGCGCAATTCCATGACCGTAACGACCCGTTGCACTACATCACCGGAGAGCAGAACCACACTGGCTCCAACCGGATCAACATCGTCTATGACTACGTCAACCCCGAGGTCGGGGTTCCTGAGCTCGATCCGGGGCAGCCGCATCAGAGCCTGGAGAATCTCGGTGATGACCTACTGGAGAATCATGCTGAGCATGGCCCCCTGCTCAATCACGCCTATGCGCACAATGTTGATGCCATCGGGGTGATCGAAGATCAGATGTGGGAGGACCTCACCGACGAAGAGCGCGAACACCTTGACGGCCTGCGGTCCTTCTTCGACGGGGACATTGAAACCTACGTCTACGACACCGAATGGGAGTCACTTCAGGACCCCGAGCACCGCTATCCCTGGGAGTGGGAGAGCCGGGAGGACACCGAGTACGTCACAGACATGGTGGAAGAACTCAGGCAGCCCGAAGAGTGGGCTCTACCCGATGGTCGGTTCAGCGTTCCGAGCCGCGGAAGATGAACCGGCTCAGGATCAGTGAGACCACGGAGATGACGATCGATCCCAGCAGTGCGGGGATGAACCCGCCGACGTCTAGTTGAACACCGGGGATCCAGTTGGTCAGCCAGCCGGTGAGCATGAGCATCAGCGCATTGATGACGAGCATGAAGAGGCCCAGGGTCAACACGGTGATCGGTAGCGCCAGCACCTGGATCACCGGTTTGATGAAGGTGTTGACCACTCCGAAGATCGCGCCGACCACCAGGTAGGCCAGTATCACCATGATGGGGTCGTTGTCCCATCCCTCAACGGTCAGGTTTGGAACCAGGAGTACGGCTGCGCCCAATGCCAGGGCGTTGAGAATGATCGCCAGTAGGATGCTCACGGAACATATGCTACGCCGCTGGTCCTGAGTGAAACCTCGACACGAGGGTGCCCAGCTCGGCTCAACGGTGAGGCGGCGTGGTTGTGCACAACCTACAGCGGCGCCTGGCAGGGCCGCTGACACAATGAGCGCCAGAATACTGCCCGATGTCCGCCCCCTGAGAGGAGCACCGAGTGGAGGATGCAGCCACCGAGCGGGTGCAGTTGCTCGCCGAAGACGGCACGCTGTCCACCCACGAGCTCTACAGCCGGCACTTAGAGGGGCTCGACGACGCCGGCTTCCGCGCTCTGTACCGACACATGGCTTTAGAGCGGCGCTTCGATGCCGAGGCCACATCTTTGCAGCGGCAGGGGCAATTGGCGCTCTGGGCTCCTGCTCTGGGGCAGGAAGCCACACAGGTGGGCACGATTGCTGCACTGAAGTCCACCGACCGGGTCTTCCCGACCTACCGTGAGCACGCCATGGCGCTGTACCGAGGGATCAGCCCCGAAGAGCTCATCGTTCTCTTCCGTGCTGCCGCGCACACCGGCTGGGATCCGAACACGTATAACTTCAACTCCTACGCCATCGTCTTGGCCTCCCAGACCTTGCACGCCACGGGGTGGGCCATGGGTATCCAACAGGATCTGCGCTCAGGCACTCTGCCCCGTGACAAGGCCGAGGATGAGATCGTGCTGGCCTGCCTCGGTGATGGCGCTTCCAGCCAGGGGGATGTGCACGAATCCATGGTCTTCGCCGCCAGCTACCGTCTTCCGATGCTCTATTTCATCCAGAACAACCACTGGGCGATCTCGGTGCCATCATCGACCCAGTCACGGGCACCCCTGGCTCACCGGGCCGCCGGTTATGGGTTCGAAGGCGTCCGGGTGGATGGCAATGATGTGCTCGCCAGCTACGCGGTGGCCGCGGAGATGGCTGAGCAGATCCGTTCCGGAGCCGGACCCAAACTCATCGAATCGGTGACTTATCGTCTGGGTGCGCACACCACCGCTGATGACCCCACGAAGTACCGCAGTGCCGAGGAGGTCGCCTCCTGGGAGGCGAGGGACCCGCTGCACAGGTACCGGCAGTGGTTGACCTCGGAGGGGAAAGCCGATGAGGGGTTCTTCGATGAGGTCGACGCTGAGGCGAAGGACGTCGCAGCTGACCTGCGACGGGCCGTAGCGGAGATCGAACCGATTGACATCGAGCGTGTCTTCGACACCGTTTACACCGAACCCCACCGTCAGGTGGAAGCGGACCGGGCCTGGCTGAAGGACTATGAGGCAGGCTTCGCTGAGGACGACGACGCCGAGGAGGCCGCCTCATCATGAGTCACACCACAACGCTTCCGCTGGCCAAAGCGATCAACACCGCGCTGCGGGATGAACTCGCCGCCGATGAGAAGACCCTGCTCATCGGGGAGGATATCGGCGCCCTGGGTGGGGTCTTCCGGGTGACCGACGGGCTGCAGGCTGAATTCGGTGAACATCGGGTGATTGACTCCCCCTTGGCGGAGTCGGGCATTATCGGTACCTGCATCGGTATGGCGATGCGCGGCTATCGGCCGGTCGCGGAGATCCAGTTCGATGGTTTCGTCTTCCCGGGCTACAACCAGATCACCACCCAGTTGGCCAAGATTCATAACCGCACCGATGGTGCCATCACCGTTCCGGTGACGATCCGTATCCCCTATGGCGGGCACATAGGTTCCATCGAACACCACTCGGAGTCCCCAGAGGCGCTCTTCGCGCACACTGCGGGACTGCGTATCATCACCCCGTCTAGTCCCCAGGATGCTTACTGGATGACCCGACAGGCGATCGTCTCCAATGATCCGGTCATCATCTTCGAACCCAAGCGGCGCTATTGGCTCAAAGGGGAGGTGGACACTGCCAACCCGGCCCCGGATGCGTTCACCGCTCAGGTGCTGCGCCAGGGCAGCGACGCCACCTTGGCCACCTACGGTCCCTTGGTTCCGGTGGCATTGGCCGCCGCCGAGGTCGCCAGCACGGAGGGTCGCAGTATTGAGGTGATCGATGTGCGCTCGATCAGTCCATTGGACGATGAGACCATCGCCCGCTCGGCAGCGAAGACCCGGCGGCTCGTCGTCGCCCACGAAGCTCCCACCTTCGGCGGTTTCGGTGCGGAGATCGCCGCCCGGGTCACCGAGCGGGCCTATCACCGTCTGGCGGCCCCGGTGTTGCGGGTGGGCGGCTTCCACATGCCGTACCCGCCTTCGGCTCAAGAAGGCCGCTACCTGCCGGATATTGACCGGATGCTAGAGGCCGTGGAGCGCAGCTTCGTCTATGAGAGGAGCACCGCGGGATGAGCGAGACGTTCGAACTGCCTGATGTCGGCGAAGGACTCACCGAGGCTGAACTGGTGTCCTGGCGGGTCGCCGTCGGCGACACGGTTGAGGTCAATGACATCATCTGTGAGATCGAAACGGCCAAGTCCCTCGTGGAGCTGCCGGTGCCCTATGCCGGCCAGGTGGCGGAGCTGCTCGCCGAAGAGGGCGAGACCATCGAGGTCGGCGCTCCGTTGATCCGCATTGCGGATCCGGCCTCTGGTGAGGTCGAGACCTCCGCCACGAGCACCCAGAAGGCCAAAGCCGCAGACGCCCGCACATCACGTGCTGCGCAGACGCCGGGCAAGCAGACTGCCGAGTCCCAGGGGGCTCTGGTTGGTTCTGGGCCCAAACCGGATGCGCCTCAGCGGAGGCCCCGGGTGCGCACCACCGAACCAGATCTGGTGGATACCTCGGACTTGGGAATCGATGAGGTGCCGCGTCCGGCGGCTGGGCGTCACGGGGATCTGGCCGATATTGTCGCCAAGGCCAGCCCGCCGGTGCGTGCTTTGGCGAAGCGTCTTGGGGTCGCGGTGTGGGAGCTGGTCGGTTCGGGACGTGAGGGGCAGATCACCCGCGACGACGTCGAACGGCAGGCTCGCCGGAAGAAGGCTCAGCAGGACTCCGGTCAGATGCCCACCGCCGGTGCACCGGTGCCGGGATCCCGCCAGCCCTCCCCGGCGCAGGTGGGGCTTCTCTATGAGGGGCCACGGGAAGAGAAGATCCAAGTTCGCGGGGTTCGTAAGGCTACGGCCCTGAATGTCACCGCCTCTGCTCAGCAGGTGCCGCATGTCTCCGTGTTCAAAGAGGTGGACATCACCCGCACGATGGAGCTGCGGGCCGCTTTGAAGAATGACCCGGCGTATCAGGGGCTCAGCGTCTCGCCGATGCTCTTCGCCGCGAAGGCCATCATTTGGGCGGCCCGCCGGAATCCGCAGATCAATGCGACCTGGCATGAGACTCATTACACCCTGCGGAACTATGTGAACCTGGGGATTGCCGCGGCGACCCCCAGGGGACTGGTGGTGCCGGTGATCCATGAGGCTCATACGTACAACACCCAGGGCCTGGCGGCGGCGATTACTCAACTGACGATCGATGCCCGGGACGGCAGGACCACCCCGGGGGAGATGCAGGGTGGGACCATCTCTATTACCAATATCGGTACGCTCGGGCTCGACGGCGGCACCCCCATCTTGCCGCCCGGGCAGGCTTCGATCGTGGCGCTGGGTGCTGTGCGGAAGAAGCCGTGGGTCGTCGGCGGGGACATCGTGCCCCGGGATGTCATGGTGATTGGTGGGTCGTTCGATCACCGGCTGATCGATGGTGATCTCGCCGGTGCTTTCATCAGCGATGTTGCGGCGGTGTTGGAACAGCCAGGGTTGCTCCTGGACTGAGGGCCTCCTACGGCCGGGTTGGGTTAGTCGACTTCCGGTTCGATCTCGTAGATCTCCAGGGGCGTGTCCTCTGTGGCCAGTCCCAGCAGCTCGGCCAGGGATACTCCGTCCACGGTGATCTCTGCTCGGGATGCGCCGGTCGCCAGGCGGGCAGTGGTTTCGATCTGCTTGAGCAATTGCCAGGACTCACAGCCGGAACGCACAGTGGGCTGACCGGTCAGTTCCACGGTGACCGTGTCTCCGTTGAGTTCGGTGTTGTCCACCGCCAGGTTGGAGGAGACGGCCAGAGCATTGATGAATGCGGGGTCACCGTGTTCGTAGGAGTCATCGGCGAAGAGAAATTCCAGTGCCGAGGTCGCTGGTTCCTCGGTGACCATGGGCACGGTGCGGACGACGGAGATGGTGTCTTCGCAGCCGAAGGTCGCGCTGCGGGCGATCTCGGTTTGGTGGGGGCGCATCTGGGGGGCCCCGGTACCGGGTGCCGCTCCGGGGGCTTGGTTGCCTTCGAGTTGTCCGTCTTCTCCGATGGGGGCGGCTTCGCTGTGTCCGGCGGGGCTGACGAGTCCGATGGGTAGACGCACGGTGTCGTCGTCTTCGTACTCCGGCTCAGGGATGGGGTTCTCCGCGGTGTCGGCCTCATCCTCTTCAGTGACGGTGTCGTCGTCCTGCTGGTCGGTCTGCTCGGTGTCGCCGAGCTCACAGGCGGTGAGGAGCAAAGCCAGGCAGGTACCGGCTGCGGCGGTGCGCGCAAACCAGGGGCGGGAGAACATCACCGGCCCAGGATAGTCTCACCACCCCGCCGCTGCGAAAGTGAGGGGAGGAAGCACCCAGCTGATGGCGCGTAAGCGCACAGGAGGAGGCTGCTTTAGGTCTGGAGGCGCGCGCGACTGCAGCGCGCCGACAGGAAACTGGGGCCCCAGCTGGTGGCGCGTAAGCGCACAGGAGGAGGCTGCTTTAGGTCTGGAGGCGCGCGCGACTGCAGCGCGCCGACAGGAAACTGGGGCCCCAGCTGATGGCGCGTAAGCGCACAGGAGAAGGCTGGGGTGCGGACGGGAGGTTGTGAACGGGGGCAACCTCCCGCCCGCGATGAGAAGGAGTCCGGGTACTGCACGGAGGGGGTGGGATGGGTAGCACCCGGCCTGCGACTTCTCGGTTATCCAGATGGTGACACAGAGGGAACGGAAGCTCTGGCCATCTTCTGTTGGAGGGGTAACGGAATGGACAGCGGAACCATTCCCGCGGGATCTTTCAAATCTGAAGGACCCCGCTTGACTCCATAGTGAGACGTGGTGATGTGCCCTGTCAAGCGGGGTGGTGTCGGCGTCGTGGGCCCGGGGTGTGCACTGGGCGCGATACGCTGGGATCATGCCGATCCGCAACCGCCGAGCCGCCGCACTTCCCGCCAAATTATCCCGCTCGTGGCTGCTCATCAATGCCGCGAAAGAGGAAGACTACGCCCCGGGACTCGCCTCGGAGGCGGACTCGGTGATTTTTGATCTGGAGGCCTCTGTTCCCGATGAGAAGAAGGCTGGGGCTCGGGAGTCTGTGCTCAATGCGCTCAACGGCGGAATGACCGCCTGGGTGCGGATCAGTCCGACGACGTCCCCTCATTGGGAGGATGACGTCGCAGCCCTGTCGAAGGCCGATGGGTTGCGTGGGGTCATGCTTGCGGAGACGGAGCGTCCTGACCAGGTCACCTACACAGCGATGCGTTTGCGTGCCGGTACTCCGGTCATCGCGCTCATTGAATCCGCTTTGGGGGTGGAGAATGCCACGCAGATCGCCTCGGCACCGGGGACGTTCCGTTTGGCGTTCGGTACTAATGACTTCCGTAAGGATGTGGGTGTTTCTGCGGACCCCATGGCGCTGGCCTATGCGCGTTCACGGTTGGTCATCGCCTCCCGTGTGGGGGGGCTGCCGGGGGCGATTGATGGTCCCACGGAGGCCAACGCGGATGAGGAGACGATCACTGCGGCCTGCCAGGTCACCGCGGAGATGGGCATGACTGGCAAGTTGTCGCTGAACCGGGCGCAGGTGGAGCTGGTCAACCGTGGGCTTTCCCCTTCGGAGGAGGAGTTGCGCTGGGCTCGTGAACTCATTGAGGCGCATGAGCGCGGAGCCTCGGTGGGGGATGGCTCGTATTTGCCGCGTCTGGCACGGGCGCAGAAGATCGCCAGCCTCGCGGATTCCTATGGGTTGTGGAATGCCTGAGCACTCCAGGCGGTGTTGAGCCGGCCCGGGTAGTCTCGGTGACAAACACCGGGTTCGACGAGGAGGTCGTGGAGTGGGCAGAGAGACGTATACCGGGGATGTGGCCTTCGAGGTTCGGGGGCACCTGGGCATCATCACGCTGAACCGCCCCAAGGCGCTGAACTCGCTGACTGAACTGATGTGTGAGTCCATCACGGTGCAGTTGGACCAGTGGGCCGGTGACGACGACGTCGCTCAGGTCCTCATCCGTGGTGCCGGGGAGAAGGGGCTCTGTGCCGGGGCTGATGTTACTGCGTTCTACCGGGACATGGTCGCCGGGCAGGAGCGCGACGGCGGCCCGTTACTTCCGGAGGGGACGCCCGCCTATTCGCACCAGTTCGCCTCGGAGCGGATGCTGGCGGTGGAGTACCGGATGAATCTGATGATTGCCGAGTATCCCAAGCCGTATATCGCGATGATGGATGGGGTGACCTTAGGTGGGGGAGTGGGGGTCTCTGCTCACGGGTCGCATCGGGTGGTCACTGAACGGAGTCGGGTCGGTATGCCGGAGACCACGATCGGCTTCACTCCTGACGTGGGGGGCTCTTGGTTGTTGGCTCGGGCCGGGGCGAAGGGCTTGCACGCGGGTATGACGGGGGCCCACCTCGGCGCTGCGGATGCGATCCACCTGGGTTTGGCGGACTATTTTGTGCCCACTGCGGAGCGGGAGCGGCTCACTGAGGCCCTGACGACTGGGTCGGCCGGTGAGGTGTTGGAACAGTTCAGCGTGGAGCCGGCGGAGACGTCTGGGCTCGCCGCCGAGGACAGTGCGTGGATCGAGCAGGCTTATGCGGCACCGTCGGTGCCGGAAATTCTCCGGGCCTTGGATGAGGCGGGGGCAGAGCACCCCGCAGCGGCCGAGGCTGCAAGCACTTTGCGCACCAAGTCCCCCACGATGCTGCACGTGACGCACCGCAGTATCCGTTCCGCGGGGGGTTTGAGTCTGGAGGGTGCCTTGAGCCAGGAGTACACCGTGGCGGTCCACGCGCTGCGCAGCCACGATTTCCGGGAGGGTATCCGGGCCCAGGTGGTGGAGAAGGACCGCACCCCGCAGTGGCGACCGGAGAGTGTCGACGTCGTCGATGAGGATCTGGTGGCTCACTACTTCACGCCTGTTCCGGGGAAGATGCTGCGCCTGCGCTGAACGGGCTTGCTCCGGGTCCCTCCGGGTGACCGGGGCTGGTGAGGTTCAAGGCCGCCTTGAGCCCGCAGTGTTCTGGACCGCGCTGACTTGGCAAGCTGTATATGATCTGGACAACTGCTGATCTGCGTCATGCCTGGCGGGAAGGACCTGCATGGAGAGCCCCGAGGAGACCGCGAGCATCTCCTTGCGCATCTCTTCGCCCGTGCTCATCCTGGCCGGCCCCTCTCCGGCGTCGAATGAACTGACATCCAGGCTGCGCAGTTTGGATGTCAAAGTGCTCGTGGCTGCCAGTGCCGATGAGGCGTTACAGCTGGCCGACCATGAGGAAGTCCACCTGGTGGTGGCTGATGCTCGTGCCTCCCGGCGGATCAGTGGGCTGCGCGGGGCGTTGACCCGGCTACGGGAGCAGGCGGAGTTGGCCACCCTGTTCTGGTTCGACTCTGATGCCCCCGATGAGGAGATCCTGTCGCTGTGTTCCTCCGATGACGATCACATGGCTGCCCACATCGGCGTGGACGAATCCTTACGTCGCCTCCACCTGCTCACCGGCCGGATCCCCGCCCAGGCCGAGGGGGAAAGGCTCGTGGTCGGGGACCTCGAGCTGGATACCACCACACGCACGGTGACCCGAGCCGGGGTGGACATCGACCTGTCTGATACCGAGTTCCGGCTCTTGCGGCTGCTGATGCGTCACGCCCGCACTGTGTTGCCGAAAACCCAGATCCTTCAAGAGGTGTGGGAGTACGACTTCGCCGGGCAGGCCAATATCGTCGAGCTCTACATCAGCTACCTGCGGAAGAAGATTGAGGCCGGGATGCCGCGGATGATTCACACGGTGCGTGGAGCCGGTTATGTGCTGCGCCCGGCCCAGTCTGCGGAGCCGAGGACTTCAGCGTCCGGCCAGGAAGCGCCGGCGCGAGAGAAGCACGGCTGAGAAACCCAGTCCCAGCGTGCCCAGGGCGAGGACAAGGGCACCGGTGGTGGCATCCGCACCGGTCTCCGCCAGGCTGTCTTCCTCATCCTGCTGCTGCTCATTGCCGGGGTTTGGTGGGACATCGTCAGCGTCGCCGTCCGCCTCGGTCTCAGCCTGCGGTTCGCCGTTGGTCGGGTTGATGAGACCGGGGAAACCGGGCATGGGTAGGGAGTAACCATTGCCGGTATTCGGTGGAGCCACGGTGTTCGGGGCACCGGGCAGGTTCGGATCCGAGGTATTGCCGGTGTCTGTACCGGGAGTGTCCTCCACTCCGGGGCCTTCACCGGTGTCCGGATCATCGGTGGCTCCCGCGTCTTCGGTGGGGGAGGGAGCCTGAGTTCCGGTGGGCTCAGGGGAGGTGGTCGGGGTGGGAGTCGGCGTGGGGGAGAGCGTCTCGGTGGGATCGGTCTCCTCGGCGTCCACGGTGAAGATGAACTGGCAGCTTCCTTGTGCCCCATTGCGGGTGCCGGTCACAGTGAGGAAGTCCTGTCCTGAAATACCCGGGGATGTGGAGTACTCCAGGGTGCGGCCAGTCAGGTTCGCTGTGGCTCCCGGCAGGGCCGGCGGGGCTCCCAGCTGCAGTTCTACGTCCTCGGGAGCCTGGATGGTCACCACGATGGTCTCCCCGGCGCGCAGTTGCCGGTTCGGGCACTGCAGGGGAAGCTCCTCCGGTGTGTCCTCGGCGTCGGTCTCTTCCTCAGTGGGGCTGGGGGTCTCAGTCGGGGTGGTCGGGGTCGGATCCGGTTCTGTGGGTTCGGGCTGGGTGGCTTCAGTGCGCGTGGGGGTGGGCGACGGCGTCGTCGGCGTGTCCGTGGGGGAGCCCTCAGGTGTTTCCGGGGCGCCTTCGGGGCTTTCGCCCTCAGGGGTGCTGCCAGTCTCGGGTTCGAGGGTGGTCTGCTCCACTGTGGGTGTGCCGGTGGTCTCCGGGGTGGAGGTCCCCGCGGCCACCAGTGCTGAGCCCAGCACCGAGAGAGTGAGCACAGCCAGCAGTGCAGGGAGTTTCGCCCGCCCTTCGGCAGGGCGCGCCGCAGCCGGCGGGGAGCCGGACGAGGTGTTCCTGCCGTTGCGCATGGAGATCCGCTGCATCCGTTCGTATCCTGCGTACACCGGGTGAGCCCCCGGCCCAGGCCAGTCTACGTCAAGCGCTGCGGTGGGGACTTGGTCAGCGAAGGATCAGTTTGCGCCAAGGAGCCGACGACGTCGTCGACAGCGTTCATGGTGGAAGCATCCAGATTCACTCCGGCGGCGGCCACATTGGAGCTGATCTGTTCGGGGCGGGACGCGCCCACCAGTGCTGAGGCTACATTCGGGTTCTGCAGAGTCCAGGCGATCGCCAGCTGGGCCAGTGTGAGCCCGTGGTCTTCAGCGATGGGCTTCAGCTGCTGCACCGCCTGGAGGATCTCCTCGGTGAGGTACTTCTCGATGAACTGCGCGCCCCCGTCCTTATCTGCAGCACGGGAACCCTCCGGCCAGGGCTGGCCCGGCAGATACTTGCCGGTCAGCACGCCCTGGGCGATGGGGGACCAGACGATCTGACTGATGCCGAGTTCCTCGGAGGTGGGGATCACCTCGGACTCGATGACCCGCCACAGCATGTTGTACTGCGGCTGATTGGAGATCAGCTGAATGCCCAGCTCCTTGGCCAACTCAGCCCCGGCACGCAGCTGCTCGGCGGTCCACTCGCTGACCCCGATGTAGAGCGCCTTGCCGGAGCGGACGACATCGGCGAAGGCCTGCATCGTCTCCTCAAGCGGGGTTTCGAAGTCATAGCGGTGGGCCTGGTACAAATCCACGTAGTCAGTGCCCAGGCGCTTCAGAGAGCCGTTGATTGACTCCATGATGTGCTTACGGCTCAGGCCGGTGTCATTGGGGCCCTTGGGGCCGGTGGGGAAGTAGACCTTGGTGAAGATTTCCAGTGACTCGCGCCGCTGACCGGCCAAGGCGTCGCCGAGGACCTGCTCGGCCACCGTGTTGGCGTAGGTGTCAGCGGTGTCGAAGGTGGTGATTCCAGCCTCCAGGGCGGCGTGGACACAGGCGGTGGCCGTGTCCTGTTCGACTTGAGCGCCGTGAGTGAGCCAATTGCCGTAGGTGATCTCGGAGATCTTCAGTCCACTGTTGCCCAGATAACGGAATTTCACGGTCGCTCACGTCCTATCTCGTCGCTGCGCGCTTGAGGCCGGCTCACCGGCACGGTCACTGACCACTCTATCCCTCCGCGAGCCCTATAATCACTCTCACATCTTCGAAGTGTTCGAGGATGGCCCCAGATGTGAAAGAGGTGCCTGTAATCAGGTGGATGACATAGACCGAACGGTCCTGCGACGTCGACGATGTTGCTCCGCATCAACTGATTCATCCTGCTCGTTCGGTGATCGCCGCCAGAGCCCATACTGGAGGGCTCGCAGATGACCATCGCTTTGTCGCTGCTGTTGGGCGCACTTCTGATTCTTCTCATCATCGCGGTGAATGGATACTTCGTCGCCCAGGAGTTCGCCTATATGTCGGTGGAGCGCAATAAGCTCCGCGCCTTGGCTGCCAGCGGCGACAAAGCCGCCCAGCGGGCTCTGGCCGTCACCCAACGGACCTCGTTCATGCTCTCCGGCGCGCAGCTGGGTATCACCATCACCGGTCTGCTCGTGGGGTATGTGGCCGAACCCCTCGTGGGCCGGGCCCTGGGGGAGTTGCTGGGTATGACCGGTCTTGTCCCGGCGGCGGTCAGCATTTCCGTGGGGACGGTGCTGGCGCTGATCGTCTCCACAGTGGTGCAGATGATCTTCGGCGAACTGTTTCCCAAGAACTACGCGATCGCCAATCCCGTTCCCTTGGCTCGCGGGCTGGCCCGCTCCACGCAGATCTACTTGGCGGTCATGGGGTGGCTGATCTCGATCTTCGACCATGCGGCTAATGCCTTGCTGAAGATGCTGCGCATCGAGCCGGTGCACGACGTCGACTCCACGGCCACTGCTGAGGATCTAGAACATATCGTCTCCAGCTCACACAACTCAGGGGATCTTCCCGAGGAGCTGTTCCTCACCCTGGACCGTATCCTCGACTTCCCTGACCATGATGCTGAGCACGCCATGATCCCCCGATCCCGAGCGGGCTTTGTGCGCCCGGAGTCCACGATCGCCGAGGTCAGGGAACTCATGGCCACCGAGCACAGCCGCTATCCGGTGGTCAACGATGAGGACGAGCCGGTCGGCGTCGTCGAGATCCTCGATGTGCTGGGCACCAGGCTGCCGGAGGAGACTGCGGTGACGGAGCTGATGCGCCCGCCGGTGATTGTGCCGGGCCTGATGCCGCTGCCCGATGTAGTACGTGAGCTGCGGGTCCACGATGCTCGTTTAGCCTGCGTGATCGACGAATACGGTGGCTTCGCCGGGGTGGTGACCTTAGAGGACCTCACCGAGGAGATCCTGGGCGAGGTCACTGATGAACACGACGTCGAACACCACTCCGGCATCGAGCCGCGGGGCAGCAATGGCTGGCGCATGGACGGGGACCTGCATCTGGATGAGGTGGAGCGCACCATCGGTCACGCCCTTCCGCAGGGCGACTACGAGACACTCTCCGGTCTGCTGATCGCCCAGCAAGGCAAACTCCTCCAGCCGGGGGAACAGGTCCGAGTGGAACTTCCCGCAGACCCGGCGGACTATGTGGAGGACGAGCCGCCGAAACGTTGGGTGGAACTCACGGTGCTGGAACTGGCCCATCATGTCCCCTCCAAAGTGGACTTGCGACTCATCGAAGAGAGCAGGGAGGAGGCGCGATGAGCGACTGGATTGTTCCGGTCACCGCGACGGTGGCCATCATTGCCCTCTCCGCTTTCTTCGTGATTCTCGAGTTCTCGCTGCTGGCGGCGCGGCGGCACCGCCTCGAGGAGACCGCCGAGTCCAGCAGGACGTCCCGGGCGGCGCTGCGCAGCCTCAACGAGCTCACTGTCATGTTGGCCGGGGCCCAGTTAGGCATCACCGCCTGCACCTTCGCCCTGGGTGCGGTGAGCAAGCCTGCGGTCCAGTACGCTCTGGCTCCAGTGCTGGTCTCGTGGAATATGGCCGCGTGGGTCGCTGACGCTGTGGCGCTGGCCGTGGCGCTGCTGGTGATGACCTTCCTGCATCTGGTGATCGGGGAGATGGCTCCGAAGTCCTGGGCGATCGCCCACCCGGAGCTCTCCGCCAAGGTGGTTGCCATACCCTCCCGGGTGTTCCTCTGGGTTTTCCGGCCTTTGCTGTGGTGGGTCAACCGCATCGCCAACCGTCTGGTCGCCGCAACCGGAGTGGAACCGGTGGACCGTGCCGCCGCTGGCGGCTACGACTCGGAGACCATCCGTCAGCTGGTGGAGCACTCCACCCAGGCGGGGGCGTTGGACCAGGCGTCCGGGTCGCAGATCGCCAGCATTATGGAGCTAGAGACCCTCACCGTGGAGGATGTCATCAGCGGAAGGACTGCTGAGCCGGTGCCTGCGCTGCCGCGTTCCTCCAGCGTGGAGCAGGTCCAACAAGCGGCCTTGGACGCCGGGCATATGCGGGTGCTGTTGGCCGATACCAACGACCCCGCCCCGCTGGTGGTCCATGTCCGCGACACCCTTCCGGCCTCGGGCCGGAGCCACGCAGACCAGTGGGCGCGTCCTGCCCTGCTGCTGGCGGCCGGGACCTCGGTCTACCGGGCATTCCAGCGCATGCGGCAAGCCGGCGAACAGCTGGCGGTCGTGCGATCCGCTGAGGGAGGGTGGGACGCGTTGACCTGGGAGGACATCCTCACCAGGGTCTGGCCCAACGTGGAGCACCAGTGGAGCGGAACGGAGCAGACCCACCGGGCGGAGTCATGACGGTTTTCATCGACCCTCCGGTGTGGCCGGCGCATGGGACCGTTTTCTCCCATCTGATCTCCGATACGTCACTGGCCCAGTTGCATACCTTTGCCGCTGAGGCCGGAATCAGCCCCCGGGCTTTCGATCGAGATCACTACGATGTGCCCGCCCATCGTTACGGGCAGTTAGTGGACCTCGGTGCGGTTCCGGTCAGCGGCCACCACCTGGTGCGGATCCTGACCGCATCCGGATTGCGGGTGCGGACCTGGGAGCGGCCGGAGAAAGTCCGAGCGAACCTGCAACGCGCCTGGGAGCGGCTCGGTGAGCGTCTCATCGGGCAGCGGCTCCACGTGGGCCTCACCGACCCGGCCGGACGTCAGTGGACACGCCGTGGAGAAGACCTTCTGGACCGCTGGGGCGAACCGCACCGGAATTACCACGCGCTGCCGCATTTGGCCTCGGTGGTGCGCACTACCGGAATCCTGCGCAGAGCAGGGGAGTTGCCGGCGTCGTGGGCTGCTGTGGTGATGCTGGCCGGGTGGTACCACGACGCCGTCTACACCGGCACCCCCGGAGAGGACGAGGAAGCCTCCGCCCGCCTGGCCGAAGAGCAGCTCGACGGTTTACTGCCCGCCGAGGAGATCGCCGAGGTCGCCCGACTCGTACGGCTCACAGCCACCCACCACCCGGAGGACGACGACGTCGCCGGGGCGGTCCTCGTCGACGCCGACCTCGAAGTACTTGGTCGCCATCGGCAGGCGTACCGTCGCTATGTCTCCCAGGTCCGGGCCGACTACGCCCACGTGTCTGACGCCGACTTCGCCCGCGGGCGTGCCCAGGTGCTCACCCGCCTGGTGGAGACCCCACGGCTCTTCCAGACCCGTACCGGGTACCAGCGCTGGGAACGCCAGGCTCGGCAGAACGTCGAAGACGAGCTGCGGCTATATGAGGGTGAGACCTTCTCCGGCCGTGGGATGGACTGGTTCCTCTCACCGTAGGTGTTCTCAACGGCGGCGCTCTGAGCGCAGACGCGCTATACCTTTAGGCGGGTTCGGTAGTGCTCAACAGGCGGTCGAGAGCCTCATACATGTGAGATTCCACTGCTTGGAGGAGCTCGTTGAGATCGCCGGCGGCAATCGCCTCTGCGATCCTGCGGTGCTCGGCGACCTGGTCCTCCGGTGCCCGGTAGGTTCCCTGCAGCGCGGTCAGGCACATCCGGGTCTCTACCATCAGGGTTTGGTGCATCCGCTGGAGTCTGCGACTGCCGGAGGCCGTGACCAGCACCTCGTGGAAGTGCAGGTCCGCATCGGAGAGTGCGGCCAGTTCTCCGGTCTCGGCCGCTGACTGCATCGCGGCACAGGCTTGACGCAGGGCTGTGACCGCGGAGCCGTCGTCGTCGCGGATGATGAGCCGCCCCGCCGCAGTCTCCACGGCAGCTCGAGCCGTGTAGAGATCACGGATCTCGTCTTCGTCGAGCTCCTTGACGAAGAGGCCACGGTTGGGCTCACTGCGGACGATACCCTCCTGGACCAGCCGTTGCATGGCCTCCCGCAGTGGTCCCCGGGACACCCCGAATTCAGCGGCCAGCCCAGATTCGGTCAGCTGGGTTCCCGGCGCCAGGGTCCCGTACATGATCCCTTCGCGCAGTTGGCGGGTGATGACAGAGGCGGTGGACTCACGGTGGACACGCTGGAAGGGGGGAGTCGGTGGCATGGCTGGTGTGGAAGCTCCCTTCTGGCGGGCGCGGTGAGTGCCATTGCAGGATTGTTGACAATCCGCAAATGGTCTCCATAGTGTAACCACATGTCCGGGCAGTTCACTCCCTCACACGGCACATCACAGGAAGGTGCACCATGGCCAGACCGGTGATCGTTGTCCTGCGTCCCGCGGACCCTGAGGCGAAGCAGCGCACACCCCCTGGCCTTGAGGCGATTGCCGACGACGCCGAAATCCGCTTCACCGACGCCGAGCACCTCCCACAGGACATCACTGGAGCCGATGCGCTCTTCCTCTGGGATTTCTTCTCTGGGGCGGTGCATCGGGCCTGGAAAGGGGCCGACCGGCTGAAGTGGATCCACGTGGCCGCCGCTGGAGTCGACACGCTGCTTTTTGACGAACTGCGTGAATCCGAGGTCATCGTCACCAATGCCCAGGGCACTTTCGACCGGCCCATCGCTGAGTGGGTGCTGGGGGCGGTACTGGCCGAGGCCAAAGACTTCGCCGGTAACTACCGGTACAAGCAGCGCAAAGAGTGGGCCCACCGGGAGACCAAGCGCGTGGCGGGTTCCACCGCGCTGATCGTGGGAACCGGGGCGATTGGCCGAGAGATTGCCCGACTGCTGCGAGCCGTCGGAGTGGAGGTCACCGGTGCCGGACGCACTGCCCGTACCGGGGATGCCGACTTCGGCACCGTGATCGCCTCGGCTGACTTACCAGAACACGTCGGCTGGGCCGATGTCATCATCAACGCCGCCCCGTTGACCCCGCAGACCGCCGGTCTCATCGGTGAGCAGACATTAGCGGCGGTGAAACCCGGCGCCCACCTGGTCAACATCGGCCGCGGTGCCTCAGTGGATGAGAACGCCATGATCGCAGCACTGCAGGATGGGCGGCTGGGATTCGCCTCTCTTGATGTCTTCACCACCGAACCGCTGCCGGCTACCTCCCCCCTGTGGGAGCTGGACAATGTCCTCATCAGTGCGCATATGTCCGGCGATGTGGCCGGCTGGAAAGAGGCCTTGGCCCAGCAGTTCGTGGACAATGCGCAACGGTGGCTGGCCGGGGAAGATTTGGTCAACGTTGTGGACAAGGAACACGGCTTCGTCCCTCGTGCATAGGGCCCAATACTGAAGGGCCCTGCAGTCTTAAAGTTGTCACCGGTCGCATCACCTATCCCACGTAAGCACTCTTGAAGGAGGCCCCATGACGGATCTTGCGGATCTCACCGCCGCTGAGCTGCTCGACGGCTACGCATCCGGGCAGTTCACCCCTGTGGAGGCCACAGAGGCCTCCCTGAAACGCATTGAGGAGCGCGACGCCGAGCTGAACGCTTTCGTACTTGTCGACCGTGAGGCCGCGCTCGCCTCGGCGGAGGAATCAGCGGCCCGCTGGAAAAACGGTGAGACGCTAGGTCCCGGAGATGGGGTGCCGACCTCCATTAAGGACATTTTCGGTACCAAGGGGTGGCCCACGCTGCGGGGTACCACACTCATCGACGAGTCAGGCCCCTGGGAATGGGATGCCCCCTGTGTGGCTCGGCTGCGGGAGACCGGTGCGGTGTTCCTGGGGAAGACCGCCACCCCCGAGTTCGCGTGGAAGGGAACCACCGACTGCCTGCGTAGCGGGGCGACCTCCAACCCGTGGAACCCGCAGGTGCACGCCGGGGGATCTTCGGGAGGATCCGCTTCCGCCGTGGGTGCGGGGATGGGCCCCTGGTCGGTGGGAACCGACGGCGGGGGTTCAGTGCGGATTCCCGCAGCCTTCACCGGCACTGTGGCGATCAAACCCACCTATGGGTTGGTGCCGATGTACCCGGCCTCCCCCTATGGCACCTTGGCCCACGCCGGACCGATGACCCGCAGTGTGACAGATACTGCCCTGCTGCTGGATGTGATCTCCGGTTTCGACGCGCGGGACTGGTCTGCGTTGCCGACACCCACCTGGTCTTTTGCTGAGGGGATCGACGACGGCATCGAAGGGTTACGGATCGCCTACTCACCGAACCTCGGCTACGTGGAGAACGATCCGGAGGTCGAACGGCTCGTTGGTCAGGCCGTGGCGGAACTGGAGAAAGCCGGTGCCGTCGTCGAACAGGTGGACCCCGGGTTCTCCGACCCGGTGGAGCCCTTCCACGTGCTGTGGTTCACCGGAGCGGCCAAAGTCCTCGAAGCCTACGGTCCCGACGCCCTCGGTGAGATTGACCCGGGTCTGCGCCAGGGGATTGAGACCTACCAGGACGCCTCAGCCCTGGACTATCTGTCTGCGATGCAGGTCCGTATGGATATGGGAGTGCTGATGGGGGCCTTCCATGAAACCTACGACCTGCTGGTGACCCCCACGATGCCGATCACTGCTTTCGACTGCACGCGCCAGGCACCCGAAGGGTGGGCTCCCAATGGTGAACCGGCTGAGTTGTGGACGTCATGGACGCCCTACACCTATCCGTTCAACATGACTCAGCAGCCGGCGGCTTCGGTCCCCTGTGGAGTGGCCGCAGACGGATTGCCCGTGGGCTTGCAGATTGTCGGAGCTCGGAACCAGGACCGGCTGGTGCTACGGGCCGCCCGCGCCTTCGAGAAGGTGACACAGGAGCGCTTCATCCGCCCGGTCGCCTCGGGATGAGTGCTCATCCCGCCTGTGAGTGACTCCTCCAGTCCTACGAGCCCCCGCGGGTAATATGGCGTTGGACACAGTGTGGCGGATCACCGATGTGCCGGTGGAGGGCGCCGCTTCGGAGGACCCCAGGGGTGATGTTGGGATGACGACAGTAATGACCATGCAGCAGTTCAGCACCAAACCGTGGCCCCGGCTCGGACGCGGTCTGTGTGCCGGTGCGATGCTGGTCTCGTTGGCCGCCTGCGCTCCAGGTGAGGTGGAACAGGAATCCGAACTCACCAACGGAGAAACTGAGACCGCCGAGGCCTCTGAGCAGACACCCGAGGAGGCCACGGAGTCCGCTGAGCCGGAGGAGGGCTCTGCCGCCGGAGACGATGAGGCCGACGACGAGCCCGAACCGGTGAGCCACAGCTGGATTGCCTCAGATGATGATGGCGAGTTCGAGGTGACTGCTGAGATAGGTCCGATTGTCCGGAACGGAGATCAGGCCATTGTGGTGATGAAGACCGAAGCCCCAGAGGGTTCCGACTGGACACCTGATTCTTTCCCGCTCTCCGGCCTGGGCGGAGGGTCCACAGGGGTGCACCCTGCGCAGGTCCGCTTGGTCGACAGCGAGAACATGGAGGTGATGGAGCCGGCCAGGAGAAGTAACGGTCGGTACGTGGTCGACCACCGGACAGCCAGAGACGAGGAGCTGCCCAGCACGCAGTGGGCAGGCGTCTACGGCGCCCCCGAATCGGACAAGATGGCGGTGATGGTGCGTGAACTTGGGCTGATCACCGATGTGCCGGTGGTTGACGGGACTGTGGAGGACCTGCCGAACTCCGCAGACTGGGTCAGCGAGCTTGCCGAGGAGTCGGATCTGACGGCAGACGCCTACCCCATCGAGAGCTACCGGGAAAACGCAGCCCTGGACCTGAGTACCGGCGAGGAGAGCGGTCAGTCCACCGTCACTATCGCCACCGATGTGCTCTTCGACATCGATGAGTCGGAGCTGACGGCTGAGGCTGACCAGGCCTTGGAGGCTGCAGTAGCCGAGTTCGGCGAGGTCGACGGCGGTGAGCTGGAGATCATCGGCCACACCGACAACGTGCTGGACGAGGAGTACAACCAGGTGCTCTCCGAGGAACGCGCCGAATCGGTCCGCGCCCGCTTGGAGGAGCTGACGGACCTGGAGGCTTTCGATGAGGTCACCACGGAGGGTCGCTCGTTTAACGAGCCTGTGGCGTCCAACGACACCGAGGAAGGCCGGGCGCTGAACCGTCGGGTGGAGCTGCACTTCACCACTCCGGATCAGTCCCAGGATGCCGCAGCTCAGGAGGCTGACCTCCCAGAGCCCGAAGGACCGGTGGGAGACGCCGAGGACGGGGTGGAGCTCACTCGTGACAATGACGACAACCCGGTGCGCGTCACCGTCGACTCCATCCAACGAGTGGACAACCTCTTCCTCGGTTACATCACCGTGGAGATGCTCGACCCCGAAGGCGGAAGCATGGGGTACCCCCTGACCATGGGCAACCGGG
This sequence comes from Nesterenkonia alba DSM 19423, assembly GCF_000421745.1. GTDB lineage: Bacteria > Actinomycetota > Actinomycetes > Actinomycetales > Micrococcaceae > Nesterenkonia > Nesterenkonia alba. Next base: position 153,373 of record NZ_ATXP01000002.1, on the reverse strand, counting down.
GATACCACCCGGGCACCGGGGGAAATAACTACCAGCACACTGCCCGGGCGCCGACATTATTGGTCGGCGATCAGCGGCTCTTCCCGCTTAGCTATGCCCTGACCAGCGACGAGGAGGCCGAGGATGAGATCCCCACAGTGCGCACTTTGGTGGATCAGAACTTCGGCAGCGGAAACTACGCACAGGGCGAGACCCGAACTGCTGCGTTGCTGTGGCCGGCCCTCGACGTTGAGACGGTCACCGTCGATGTTCCCAGTGTCACAGAGAATCTCAGGAGCGGCACTGACACGCTGAACCTGAACCCCTGGCGGATCACGGACGTGCCGGTGGAGGGCGGCTCGGCTGACGACGAGGCTGACGACGAATCTGAGGACGACGAGACCGAGGACTGAGTCCGCAGCAACACGTGGTGCCTGAGGTCATGGTGCCCACGAAATGTGACTTTGCGCAGAGTCACCAGGTCCGGCTAAGATAGCTGTTTGTCTGCTTGGCTGTGTTGTGCCCTCTCACGGGGCACGGCGCCGGAAAACAGTTCAAGCGCCAAACGTTTTGCACCGTCCACGCGGTCCCCGCGTGTCCGCAGGCAACTTCGGTTGGATCTCACCCAGCCTGGTCGCTCGTACCGGTGCCAGTGAAGCGGTTCGCACCGCGGACCGAAAAACAGCATCTACGTACTGATATCCACAAGGAGTGATCATGGCAGCACGTTGCCAGGTGACGGGAGTGGGGCCGCAGTTCGGCAACCAGATCTCCCACTCGCACCGCCGCACCAAGCGCCGGTTCGACCCGAACATCCAGAAGAAGACCTACTGGGTGCCGTCCCTGGGTCGCAAAGTGACCCTGAACCTGTCCACCAAGGGCATCAAGACGATCGACGCACGCGGTATCGACGCCGTCGTCTCTGAGCTCATCGCCAAGGGGGAGAAGCTCTAATGGCCAAGGACAAGGACGTACGTCCCATCATCAAGCTGAAGTCGACGGCCGGCACGGGCTTCACCTATGTGACCCGCAAGAACCGCCGTAACAACCCCGACCGCATCGTGCTGAAGAAGTACGACCCGGTCGTTCGTAAGCACGTCGACTTCCGAGAGGAGCGCTGATCATGGCCAAGAAGTCCAAGATCGCGAAGAACGAACAGCGCAAGGTCATCGTGGAGCGCTACGCAGAGAAGCGCGCCCAGCTGAAGAAGACCCTGGTGGACCCCAACGCCTCTGACGAGGACCGCGAGGCCGCCCGCGTGGGTCTGCAGAAGCTGCCCCGGGATGCTTCCCCGGTGCGTGTGCGCAACCGCGACAGCATCGATGGTCGCCCCCGCGGAACCTTCCAGAAGTTCGGCATCAGCCGTATCCGGTTCCGGGACATGGCCCACCGGGGAGAGCTCCCCGGTATCACCAAGTCCTCCTGGTGATGCCTCTCTGAACCACTTCACGCGTCAGGCCGGATCCTGCTTCAGCAGGGTCCGGCTTTCGTGTGTCTGAGGGCCGTAGGCATCGACGTCGTCCGCTCAGAGGGAAACCACGCGAAACACTGGTCACAGGCGGCATTTCTGCCGAGGAAGCGCCGGTTGCGTGGTAAGTTGCCGTTCTGACAGCCCGAAAGGCCTCATAGCCCCGGAAATACGCGGGAGCGGGGACCTTGAGGGAAGTAATCAGGAACACGTCCAGGAGGACATCCCATGGCACTGAACCGCAGTGAACTCGTCGCCGCCGTCGCTGAGAAGTCCGGCAACTCCCAGGCCGCCGTCAACGGTGTGCTCGACGCCGTCTTCGAGGTCTTCTCCGAAGAGGTCTCCCGCGGCGAGAAGGTCTCCATCCCCGGTTGGCTGTCCGTGGAGCGCACCGAGCGTGCCGCTCGCACCGGCCGCAACCCGCAGACCGGCGAGACCATCGAGATTCCCGCCGGATACTCCGTGAAGCTCTCCGCCGGCTCCAAGCTGAAGGCTGCCGCTACCGGCAAGAAGTAAGCGTGCAGGACTGAACCGGTCCGCATCAATCGGCCCCTTATCCCCGTGTGGGATGAGGGGCCGATGCATTTCCCCTCCCGTGGTGGAGATGAATTTCTACAGGGAGTAGAATCCACCGGTGAGTCATGACCACCCTGCCACCCCTGTCATGAAGGACCACTGCCGATGACATTCCCCACGCTGCAGTCACTGACGGCGCAGGCCGCAGACGTGGCAGCCGACGCACCCACCTGGGCGCCCATCCTCTTCGCCGCGGGAGCGTTCGTCGTCGTGGTGCTCGTGCTCATCCTGGTCCGGCAGAAGCTCAAGGCCTCCGAACAGTGGCGCCACGACCCAGACAACCCAGGCCCTCGGCAACCAGATCCTGAGCACCCCGGACCTGAGAACCACCCGCCTGAGAATCCAGGCCCTGACGGTCCGCCGGACCGCTGACCCTGCCGATGCCTGTCTCCTCCGTCTCCGCTAAGCCGCGCTCGACCCGCCGCGTGTGGGCCGCTCCCATCCCGGCCGTCGCCGCGGCCCTGAGCGCCGGTCTGATCGCGCTCATCATCGCCGGACTGTTGACCGGACTTGACCAAGCCGGGGAGATCTCCGATCCCGGTGCGCTCACCCGATGGGGTCTACCCCTGGCCCGTTACATCCATCACCTGGCGATGGCCACCGCTGTGGCGGCGGCTTTGCTGGCTGCAGTGGCCATCCCGTGGCACGCCGGACCGCGGGCGCGGCAACGCCGCAAAGACCCCCGCAACCACCAGCAAGAGCACCCGCTCTTCGCCCGGACATGCCAGATCGCAGCCGCAGTCTCGGTGGTCTGGACTCTGGCCGCGATCGCCGTGCTCGTGCTGAGCTTCTCCTCACTGGCTGGTATGCCACTGACCGCCGATGAGGCCTTCTCCTCCGGGTTCTTCGATTACGCGACCAGTATCGCCACCGGACAGGCCTGGCTGGCCGTGGTCATCATCGCCGCGGTGTTCTCCACCCTGGCCACTGCGGTGCGCCACCCCACCGGACTGGGGTTCACAGCGGCGCTAGGGCTCTGCGCCATTGTGCCCATGGCGATGGTGGGGCACTCGGCGTCCGGTGATGATCACACCGCGGCGGTGAACTCCTTAGGGCTCCATCTACTCGGAGTGGTCATCTGGGTTGGCGGATTGGCCGTGCTCGCCCTGCTGGCACCACAGATCCGGCAGACCGCAGAAGACCTCACCGCACGGGAACAGGGCGGCCCAGAAATCCTCGGCACCCTGCTGCGCCGATACTCGGTGCTTGCCGGGTTGGCCCTGGTCACCGTCGCGTTCTCCGGGGTCATCAACGCCGAACTACGTATCGCGGAGATCAGCCAACTGTGGACCACCAGCTACGGGACGATGCTTTCGGTGAAGTTCCTGGCCACCTGTGTTCTGGCCGGAATCGGGTGGATGCACCGGGCGTGGATCATCCCCCGCTTGGCCGGATCCACGCTGGGTGCCGGCGCAAAAGCCGACGACGCCGGCGTCGGCACCTCCTATTCCACGACTCGGCTGCTCTGGCAGCTGGTGCTGGTGGAGGTCGCCATCATGAGTGCGGTCATCGCCGTCTCCGCAGTGCTGGGCCGCACCCCGCCACCGGTTCCGGAAGAATTACCACCGGATGCCACCCCGGCCCGGATTCTCACCGGATACGACCTCCCACCGGAGCCCGGACTGGCGGAGTACTTCACACAGTGGCGGTTCGACTGGTTGTGGACTGCCGTCGTCGTCTTCCTGGCTGTGTGGTACCTGCGTGCCATGGTTCGCGCCCGGCAGCGCGGGGTCCGTTGGCCGGTCATGCGGGCGGTGTCCTGGCTGACCGGACTGGCGGTGCTGCTGTGGGTGACCTCCGGAGGGCCGGCCATCTACGGGGTGGTGCTCTTCTCCGGGCACATGATCCAGCACATGACCCTCACCATGGTGGCACCGATCTTCTTGGTGATGGGCTCACCGGTGACTCTGGCAATGCGTGCCCTGCCCTCCCGCACCGACGGTACGCGAGGTGCCCGGGAGTGGATCCTGTGGTTGGTGCACTCGCGTTGGTCGAAGATCGTCACCCATCCGATCGTGGCCTCGGTGAACTTTGCCGGTTCCATCATCTTGTTCTACTTCACCCCGATCTTCGGCTGGGCCCTGGAGTATCACCTGGGGCACATCTTCATGACCGTGCACTTCCTGTTAACGGGTTACATCTTCGCCCTGGTGCTCATCGGCCGGGATCCGTTGCCCAGCCGTCCACCGCACTTCCTACGGGTCATCATCCTGCTGGCCACCATGGTCTTCCACGCGTTCTTCGCCGTGGCGTTGATGTCCATGGATACGCTCATCCAGGCCGACTGGTTCGGCAACATGGGCCACGGCTGGTTCCCCGCCATTGATGACCAGCACACCGGCGGTGAACTCATGTGGGGGCTCGGTGAGGTGCCGGCCGTGGTGCTGGGGGTCATCGCCTGCATCCAATGGGCCACGGATGATAAACGGGAGATGAAACGGATCGACCGAGAAGCAGATCGGACCGGGGACGCCGAACTCGAGGACTACAACCGGATGCTGGAAACCCTCGCTGACCGTCGCTGAGCTGCAGCGGTTATTGATGAGTCAGGGGTGGGAACAAGATGTGGTGGGCGGCGGTTGTGTCCAGACGCTGCCCATGACACAGGAGGACGACGATGACGGACGTGACAACCGGTTCCATCCGCACCAGTGCGCGCGTGCGTGCCTCAGAGCTGGTGGGGCGCGGATGGCTGAACACCGGGGGCAAACAGGTCACCCTTGCGGACCTTCGCGGCAAGATCGTCATCCTCGACTTCTGGACCTTTTGCTGCATCAACTGTCTCCATGTCCTCGACGAGCTGCGCCCACTGGAGGAGAAGTACGACGACGTCCTGGTCACCGTAGGCGTGCACTCACCAAAATTCGAACACGAGGCAGACCCCGAGGCCCTCGCCGCGGCAGTGGAACGCTACGAGATCGAACACCCCGTCCTCGACGACCCCGAGCTGACGACCTGGCAGGCCTACTCCGCCCGCGCCTGGCCCACCCTGGTGGTCGTCGACCCGGAAGGCTATATCGCAGCCTCCCTCTCCGGTGAGGGACATGTGGCTGGACTGGCCTCCCTGGTGGAGGACCTCATCACCGAACACGAGGCCAAAGGCACCCTGCACCGCGGCAGTGGGCCCTACGTGCCGCCCGAACCGGTCAGCCGCACGCTGTGTTTCCCCGCCGCGGCCGTGCCGGTACCGCGCACCCTGGGTGGGGAAGCCTCCACCGGGCGGTTCCTCGTCGCCGATACCGGTCACCACCGGATCGTGGAACTCGACGTCGACCTCGAAACTGTCACCCGTACATGGGGCAGTGGAGAACGCGGTTATCAGGACGGCTCGGCATCCACCGCCCAGTTCAATGAGCCTCAGGGGCTGGCGGTTCTCCCCGAAGACATCGCAGAACAGGTGGGCTACGACGTCGTCGTCGCCGATACGGTGAACCACCGGCTGCGTGGCATCAACACCACTTCCGGCGAGGTGACCACCCTGGCCGGTAACGGGATCCAGCGGCTCATCGACTCCGAACGGGTGAAGAACACCGGCCCTGAAACCCCCGGCCCCCTGGCCGGAGAGCCCACCGCGATCTCGCTCTCCTCACCCTGGGATGTCATCTGGTCCACCTCCGCCCAGCGGCTCGTCGTCGCCATGGCCGGGACCCATCAGATCTTCACCTTCGACCCGGTCAGTCGGGAACTGGCCATATGGGCCGGCACCGGACTTGAAGGCCTCACTGACGGGCCAGCTGACCGGGCCTGGTTCGCCCAGACCTCCGGGTTGACTGAAGACGCCACCGGGGACATCTGGATCGCCGACTCAGAGACCTCCGCACTGCGGGTCATACGTGCCGGGCAGAACCCTCAGGCCCCCGAGGTGGAAACCATCATCGGTGAGGGGCTTTTCGACTTCGGCTTCCGGGACGGAGACCCCGCCCGAGCCCGGCTGCAGCACCCGCTGGGGGTGAGCGCCCTGCCAGACGGCTCCATTCTGGTGGCCGACACCTACAACGGCGCAGTCCGGCGATACCACAAGGAGCATCGTGCCGCCGATGGCAGCACAGTGGCCGCCGAGGTCAGCACAGTGGCCCGGGGGCTGAAGGAACCCTCTGATGTACTGCTCGACGCCGACGGGGAGCACCTGCTTGTGGTGGAGACCAACGCCCACCAGCTGACCCGCATCGCCGTCCCGGAGGAATACCTCACCGTGGACGAAGGCGCCCTGCAGACCCAACGGCCCAGCACCGCGGTTTCCGGTGATGAACTCCGCGTGGAGGTCGGTTTCAGCGCCCCTGCCGGACAGAAACTCGACGACCGGTGGGGCGACCCCACCCAGCTGAAAATCTCATCCACCCCGGAGGAACTCATTACCGAGGGTGCTGGGGCCTCTGAAGGCTTGCAGCGGACCCTGCGGCTCAACCGTGCCGTCGGTGAAGGAGTGCTGCATATTACTGCCCGGGCCGCTGCCTGTGACGGTGCCGAAGGGGAGGAAATCCCCCTGCACGCCGCCTGCCATCTCTACCAACAGGACTGGGGCATCCCCGTGGTTCTTGACGACGACGGCGAGACCACCCTCGGACTCGACCTGCGCGGGGTCAAATAAGCCCGCCTGGTATGCCGCCCCGGCGCGATAAGCTGGAGCCGGCACCTAGGACCCGCGGAAAGGCAGAGAATCCGATGACGACGATGGTTGTGACGGCGAGCAAGCATGGCTCGACGGCGGAGATCGGTGAGCGCATCGCCGCCACCCTGCAGGCACGCGGAGTCTCCGCCCACGCTAAGGACATCGGGGAGGCCGGAAAGTGGCTCCACGAAACCGATAACGTCGTCGTCGGGATGCCGGTCTACCGGAACAAACTACTCGGCGAGGGCACGTTGTTCCTCGAAGCTCACCGCACCGAACTTCAGGGCAAACCGCTGTTCCTCTTCGCCGTCGGTGGTGGCCCCACCCTCGCCCCGGAGCTCTACGCCCAGCTGAAGCGTTACCCCCACCGGGAGATCGCCTACTTCCGGGGGGCGCTGGAGGAATCCAAGCTCAGCTTCATCGAGAAACTCCAGCTCAAACTCGTCAAATCCCCCAGCGACGCCGACTACCGTGACTGGCCCGCCATTGAGGACTGGGCCAACTCTCTGCTGGCCTACGGCGTCAGCTGAGTCAAGCCCTTAGTCGGAAGAACTCAAAGCGGCCCGCAAGGACACCGGTTGACCGGTGCGCAGCAGTGAGCGGCTGTAGATCCGGGCGGCCACCGCGATGACCAGCGCACTGGCCGCACCCAGCAGCCCCAGGGCGATCAGCGGTTCGAACCACTCCGCCTCACCGAAGAACATCCGCAGCGGCATCGCCACCGGTGCACTGAAGGGCACATAAGAGGCCGCGGTGAGCACCGCCGTGTTGTTGAGGAAGAAGATCACCACAAAGTAGGGGGCCATCACCACCATCATTGCCGGGGTGATCACTGTGCCGGAATCCTCCTGCCGGGACACCAGGGAAGCCCCTGCGGCGAAGAGCGCGGCCACCAGGACGAAGCCGGGGACGAAGAACACCACGAACCACAACATCGGCACGGTGAGCATGTCCAGCAGGTCCTCCTGCCCGGAGAGCATCAGCCCCGCCGCCGTCGCCGCGGCGAGCACTACGGCCTGGCCGATAGCCACCACCGTGTTACCCAGCACCTTGCCGGCCAGCAGGGCCCTGGCGCTGACAGCGGCCAGCAGTAGCTCCACGATCCGGTTCTGCTTCTCCTGGATGGTGTTCTGCACGATCATCATGCCCGAGCCGATCCCCACGATCATGAAGACCATGCTGAAACCCATGGCGACGAAGACTCTTAGCCCCCCGTCGGTGGCGTCTTCCTCGAGCACCGAGGTGCTCGGGGCCACAGAGAGCAGCCCGGCGACCTCGGTGGGCTCGGTGTCCAAGCCGATGACGCGGGTGCCGGTGGGGGAGTTCCCATCTGAGGTAACGATCGCCTCGACGTCCTCCTCGCGCAGTAACTGCTCGGCCTCGGTCATGGACTCCACCGGGTGCAGCTCCAATCCGGCGGCCTCCAACTGCCCGGACGTTTCCTCAGAGACATCGGTGACGGCTACAGGGGTGGGATCGTCATCCGAGCCGAAGACACCGGTGAGCACGATCCCCCCGATGACCAGGATCACCATGATGACCAGGCTGATGAGGAACGCTTTGCTGCGCACCTGGGTGGTGATTTCCCGTTCGGCCACCAGCATCGTGGCTGAACCGGCCCCCAGCGCGGAGGGGGTGTGTTCTGGGGCGGAAGAACTCATGCGTGGACCTCCTGGGGTGTCTCAGCGGACTCGTCGGCGTTTTGGTCAGCGGTGAATTCGCGGAAGATATCGCTGAGGTTAGGCAGCAGAGGAGTGAAGCTCTCCACCGGGCCGTTGTCCACGGCTCGGGCAAGGATCTGCTGGGCGGTGGACTCATCAGCACGGAAGACCACCCGGTGGGAGGAGAACTCATCAACGGCAGTTCCAGGAACATCCCGCACCCAACCGGCGTCGGCGCCGGTGGTGAGTTCGTAGCGCAAGGTACCGTGCCGACGTCGTAGGTCCTCCCGGTCCCCGGCGGCGAGGATCCGTCCCCGGCCAATGATGACCAAGTCGTCACAGAGCCGCTCGACGACGTCAAGCTGATGGGAGGAGAACAGTACGATCGCTCCACCGGCTGCCGCTTCAGTCAGGACCCCTAGGACTTCATCGACTGCCAGCGGGTCAAGCCCGGAGAACGGCTCATCGAGCACCAAGACATCGGGGTTGTGGACCAAAGCGGCGGCGATCTGCACCCGCTGTTGGTTCCCGGTGGACAGCGCCTCCAGGGCGTCATTGCGGCGTTCGGTCAGCCCCAGGCGCTGAAGCAGCTGGTCCACCCGACTGGCGGCTTCGGCCTTGCTGTAACCGTGTAGGCGACCCAAGTACGTCAGCTGCTCGGCGATGCGCATCTTGGGGTACAGCCCCCGTTCGGCCGGCATGTACCCGAACCGGGTCCGTGCTTCCGCGGTGACCGGGGCGCCATCGAGGGTGATCCGCCCGGAGTCCGCGGCCAGGACACCGAGAATGATCCGCATCGTGGTGGTCTTACCGGCGCCGTTACCGCCGACGAATCCGGTCAGTTTGCCTCGCTGGGCCTGAAACGAGACCTCGTGCAAAACCTGCCGTCCGGCAAAGGACCGGTTGATGTCTTCGAGCTGGAGCATCGTGACTCTCCTCCCTGGAATGTCTTCGGGATCGAGCCTAGACATCAGGAGGGTTCCAGGGATCCCCCGGGTGGGGGAATCTGTGACTCCCAGCGTGGGGGAGTGCAGTGATGACGCCGCGCCGCTACTGGGCGACGATGCCGGTCCGGTAGGCGTAGGCGACAGCCTCTATCCGGTTGCGGAGATTGAGTTTGGCCAACACCCGGGACATATGGGACTTCACCGTCTCGGCGCTGACAAACAGGGCCTCGGCGATTTCGGCATTGGACAACCCGAGGGCGGCGTGGGCCAAGACTTCCCGTTCACGGTCGCTGAGTGGTTCCACCGGCTGGGGCACTGGTGCGGTAGCCGGGATCCGAGGAGTCACTGGCGAGGTGGTCGGAGCATCGGCGGGCGGTTCGGCCACGGCCCGCTGGATGAGGGAACGGGTCACCTCAGGGGCCAGCAGTGCATCCCCGGAGGCCACGGAGCGGATTCCCTCGGTGAGCTGCTCAGGAGTGGCAGTCTTTAACAAGAACCCACTGGCTCCAGCACGCAGCGCCTGCAGCAGATAGTCCTCCCGGTTGAAGGTGGTGAGGATCACCACTTCTGTGCTGAGCTGCTGGAGGATCTGCCCGGTTGCCTCAATGCCGTTAAGCCGCGGCATCTCAATGTCCATGCAGATGACATCTGGCTTCTCTACCGCTGCGAGGTCAACCGCCTCGGCGCCGTCGCGGGCTGTGCCGACCACCTCGATATCCGGTTGTGCGTTGAGAATGGCGGCGATCCCGCCGAGTACGAGCGGTTCGTCGTCGGCGAGCATCACCCGGATGGGGGCTGCGGCGGTGTTCACAGGTGGCTCCTTTCGCTGCCGGCCGGTTGCGGCGACGCCGATTCGGTCCGGGCCTGGGCTGAAGCTGCCGGTTGCAGCGGTAATTCCGCGCGGATGCGGAAGCCGCTGGGGGTGCGCGGCCCGGTCTCCAGGGTGCCACCCAGTGCGGCGGTGCGTTCAGCCATGCCCACCAGGCCGTGCCCACTGGAGGGTTCCTGGGTGGGGGAGGTGCGGCGTCGTGCGCCGTCGTCGGTGCATTCGATCTCCACAGTGGAGTCCCGGTACCGCAGACGCAGGTCCACCCGGGCCCCCGGGCCGGCGTGTTTGCGGGCATTGGTGAGCGATTCCTGGACGATCCGATACAGGCACAGCGAAACCAGCGGGCGCAGTGGTACCGGGTCGCCGAGGACCGTGTAGCTCACCTCGAGTCCGGCAGCTTCGGTCTGTTCGACCAGGTCAGGGATCTGCTCGACTCCCAGGGAGCTGGCTGAATCGTCATCATCGGGGCGTTCATTGCCACGCAGCACTCCGATGAGGGTGTGCATCTCATCGACCGACTGCCGGGCGGCCTCTTCGATGTGCCGAATGAACTGCTCAGCCTGGGTGGGGTCATGGCGCAGAAGGGTGCGGGCTGCTCCGGCCTGTACTCCCATCAGGGAGACATGGTGGGCCACGGAATCGTGGAGCTCCCGGGCGATGCGCATCCGTTCCAGAGAGACCGCCTGGGCGGCCACTGTCTCACGCTCGGCTCTGAGCTGCTCAGCCTGCTCCTGCAACCGGGCCTCATTGCGGGCGGAGTTCCAGGCGTGTTGCCCGAACCACAGGGCCCCTCCGAAGTAGAGCACATTGACCAGCAACTGGTAGAGCATCATGGCGAGCACGGGGGTCATCGCGCCGACGACGGGCTCGTCGTCCCCCGGCTCCAGGGAGGCACGGAAGAACGCCACCAGAAGCCAGAGCGCCATCACCGCAATGACGCCGATTTGAACCCACTGCACCCGACGCCGGTTCTGGCCCCACGCCCCCAAGGTGTACAGGGCCAGGAACAGGGCGATCTCCCGAACGAGACCTTCGGGGACTTCCAGTTCGGTCATGATGACCAAGCCGGTGGCGGCACCGAGGACTGCCACCACGGGGCGGCTGCGGCGCACCGCCAGCGGGAAGGTCAGCAGCGCCAGGGCCGCCACCGAGACCACTGGCCCGGCAGGGTCCTCGAAGAGTCCTATCGCCCGGAACAGAGCCAGGGAGAGGATCGATAGGCAGAACAGGCCCACGGCGATGAGCACATCGTTGCGCCGCTGGTCGGCGGTCGGAGCCGGCCGCACCCAGTGTCGGGATGTTGGCCCGGCCTCTGCGTGTTGCCCTGCCATGATGTGCCTTTCTGTCGGCGGGGGCGCCGGCGTTGTTCTACTGTTCGGTGCGCACGGCCTCCGTGGCGTTCTGCACAGCGTCGAACCGGCTGGGGATTACCTGGCTCCAGGCTTGTTTGAGGTCATCGAGCCCGATGCCGAAGCTTTCGCCGTCGAAGGGGCCGGTCACCTCGAGACCACCTGATTCGGCGTCGACAACCCCCAACCGCAACGCAGGGAAGCCGCGGGCAGTGGTCATATCAGTGAAGCGCAACTCCTCCGAACGGGGTAGGGCCACCAGGGCCCGGGCCTGAGATTCGCTGAACAGAGCGGCAGCGGGGGTGAGCCCGTCGCGTTCGCACAGTTCGTCGAGGGCGATCCGAGCCCCGACGCCGAAGCGCAGTGCCATCTCGCTGATGGCGGCGGCCAGGCCACCTTCGGAGAGGTCGTGGGCGGCGTCGATCATTCCGTCGCGGGAGGCGTTGATGAGAATCTCGCCCAGGGTCTTCTCTGCGGTGAGATTCACCTTCGGGGGTCTACCCCCCAGGTGGCCGCGCAACCGCGCGAATTCCGAGCCGTCGAGTTCCTCTCGGGTGGTGCCGAGCAGGTAGATCGCCTGACCGTCGGCCCAGCGCTGGAACCCTGAGGGTGTGCGGCGGGAGACGTCGTCGAAGGTGCCCAGTACCCCCACCACCGGTGTGGGGTGGATGGCCCGGCCCGCGGTCTGATTGTACAAGCTGACATTGCCGCCGGTCACCGGGATGCCCAATTCCATGCAGGCATCGGCTAGTCCCCGGACCGCTTCGGCGAATTGCCACATGATCTCCGGGTCTTCAGGGGAACCGAAGTTCAGGCAGTCGGAGACCGCCACCGGCACCGCCCCGGAGGTTGCCACGTTGCGGTAGGCCTCGGCCAAGGCCAGCTGAGCCCCAGCGTAGGGGTCGAGGTAGGCGTAGCGGGAGTTGCAGTCAGTGGCCAGTGCCACGCCGAGTCCTGTCTCCTCATCGACCCGGATGACCCCGGCGTCGTCGGGTTGGCTCAGCGCAGTATTGCCACCGACGAACCGGTCGTACTGGTCGGTGATCCAGGAGACATCGGCCATATTCGGGCTGGTCATGAGGTCAACCAGAGCCTGGCCCAAGGACTCCGCATCGCCCGGAAGCTCAGCCGCGGCAGCAGATTCGGCGAACCGCGCCGCCTGCAGGGTGTCCTGCCAGGAAGGGCGGTGGTAGGGGCGTTCGTAGACCGGGCCTTCGTGCGCCACGGTACGGGGATCGACGTCCACAATGGTCTCGCCGTCCCACTCGATGACCAGCCGGCCGTCGCCGGTGACCTCCCCGAGCCAGGAGTACTCCACCCCCCAGGTGGCCATCACCGCTTCGAAAGCCTCGGCGTTCTCCGGGGTGACCACCGCCATCATCCGCTCCTGGGACTCCGACATGAGGATCTCGCCGGGAGTCAGAGTCGGATCGCGCAGCAGCACATTGGTCAACTCGATGTGCATGCCGCCTTCACCGTTGGACGCCAGCTCACTGGTGGCACAGCTGATGCCGGCTGCCCCCAGGTCCTGGATACCTTCCACCAGGTTCTTGCCGAACAACTCGAGGCAGCACTCGATGAGCACCTTCTCCGCGAACGGGTCACCCACCTGCACGGCCGGCCGTTTGGAGGGTTTGGTGTCGTCGAAGGACTCGGAGGCCAGCACAGAGGCCCCGCCGATCCCGTCACCGCCGGTGCGGGCGCCGAAGAGCACGACTTTGTTGCCTACCCCGGAGGCATTGGCGGTGCGCAAATCTTCATGGCGCAGCACTCCCACGGCCAGGGCATTGACCAGCGGATTTTGCTGGTAGACCTCATCGAAGACCACTTCGCCGCCGATATTGGGCAGACCCAGAGAGTTTCCGTACCCCCCGATCCCGGAGACTACCCCGGGCAACACGCGTTTGGTGTCCGGGTGGTCGATATCGCCGAAACGCAGCGGATCCATCACGGCCACCGGGCGGGCACCCATGGAGATGATGTCGCGGACGATCCCACCGATACCAGTGGCCGCCCCCTGGTAAGGCTCCACATAGCTGGGGTGGTTATGCGATTCGATCTTGAATGTCACCGCCCAGCCGTCGCCGAGATCGGTGACCCCGGCGTTCTCCCCGATGCCGACCATGAGGTCCTTTTTCATCTCGTCGGTGACCTTCTCGCCGAACTGGCGCAGATGCACTTTCGAGGACTTGTAGGAGCAGTGCTCGGACCACATCACCGAGTACATCGCCAGCTCAGCTGCCGTGGGACGGCGCCCCAGAATCTCCCGAATGCGGGCGTATTCGTTGGCTTTGAGGCCGAGCTCAGCCCAGGGCTGGTCGATCTCGGGGGTGGAGGCGGCGTGGTCGACCGTATCGATATTGAACTGCTGGGTCGTCATCGCAGTGTCGGTGTCCTGTTCGCTCATGCGGTCCCTTTCGCCAGGGAAGAGACCACGGAGGTGAAGATGGTCAGTCCGTCGGTGCCGTTGCGCATCCCAGTGGCGTCGTCGGGACCGTATCCGGGCTCCACCGCGTGCTCCGGGTGGGGCATCAGGCCCACCACATTGCCCGCGGCATTGGTGACTCCGGCGATCCCATTGCGAGAGCCGTTCGGGTTGGCTCCCACATAACGGAACACCACCCGGCCCTCGGCTTCGATCTGCTCGAGTTCTGCCGCGGAGACCACGTACTGGCCATCCTGGTTCTTCATCGGCACGGCGATGAGCTCATCCTCGGTGAATTGAGAGGTCCACGCGGTGGTGGTGTTCTCCACACGCAGCACCTGGTCGGTGCAGAGGAACTTCAAATGGTCGTTTTTCACCATGGAACCGGGCAGCAGGTGCGCCTCGGTGAGGATCTGGAACCCGTTGCAGATGCCGAGCACCGGCAGAGGAGATGACGAGGTCGACGTCGCCTGCGCCTCGGCAATGATCGTCTCCATGACAGGGGCGAAGCGGGCGATGGCACCGGCCCGCAGGTAGTCGCCATAGGAGAAGCCGCCGGGCAGGATCACGGCGTCGACGCCATGGAGGGACGTATCCGCGTGCCAGAGCGGGACTGCGGTGCCGCCGGCTAAGCGGACGGCTCGGGCGGCGTCACGGTCGTCTAAGGTGCCGGGGAAGGTCACCACGCCGATGCGTGCGCCGTCGAGCTGCCGCGGCGTCTCGGCGCGGAAATCACCGATGAGGGGAATCGCCGAGGTCATCGTCTCAGTCTTCCTCCACACGGACGGCGACGACGTCCTCGATCACCGGGTTGGAGAGCATCTCTGCCGCGGCGCGTTTGGCGTCGTCGAGCACGGCCTCGGTCACCTCGCCCTCCACGGTCAGCTCAAAACGCTTCCCCTGGCGCACACCGGAAAATCCAGTGAAGCCTAGGTGGGGCAGTGCATTGGCGATGGCTTTGCCCTGCGGGTCGAGGATCTCCGGCTTGGGCATGACCTCGACGACGATCGTCGGCATCGGTGCTCCTGTACATGGTGCTGAGTGGACCATCAGAGTCTACCGGGCACCCGGTGTCCCGCGCGGCGATGGGACGATCCGCCCAGCAGTGAACCACCCAGGGAACAGATGACGACGTCGTAGCGTTGCGTCCCACGGATTCTTCAGTTGTGAAACACCGACCGTTGTGATGAGGGGAGCCCCGCCCATGGCCACTACAGACGCGCCCCAGCCAGAGGCCACCGCCCAGCCAGAGAGCGCAGCTTCGGCGTCCTCGGTGCGTCCCTTGACCGTGGGGATTCTGGGGGCCGGCCGGGTGGGCACGGCCGTGGGGCGCCAGGCGGTGCGTGCCGGGCATACGGTGAAGATCGCCACGGGCCGTCCGGCCGAGGACATCAAGTTGCTCACCGAGGTCATCGTTCCCGGGGCTGAGGCCGTCAACAAAGAGGATCTGCAGGGAGCAGACCTCATCATCACCGCGGTCCCGCTGCATAAGTACCGCAGCATCGATACCAGCGTGCTCCAGGGCCACATTGTGGTGGACACGATGAACTACTGGGCGCCGGTGGATGGACTGATGGAAGAGTTTGAAGGTGATCGGTCCACCTCCGAAGTCATCGCAGAGTTCTTCGGGGACGTGAAGCTGGTCAAGACCCTCAATCACATCGGCTATGGGGACCTGGAGGTTGACTCCCACCCGCCCGGTGACCCGAACCGCCGGGCACTGGCCGTCGCCTCAGACCACGACGACGCCAAGGCGCTGGTCATGCAGTTCATCGACTCACTGGGCTACGACCCGGTGGATGCTGGACCGCTGAGCGCTGGCCGCGCGTTTGAGAACGGCACGGAGATCTTCAACGGTCGGCACACCGCTGAGCAGATGCGTCAGCTGTTGCAGGAGCACCCCGTGAAGGAGACCGCCTCCTCACGGTGAGGTCTGCTGTGCTGCGGCCCAGAGGTTCCCCGGCCCAGAGGGCGGGTGTCCGGCCAGTGTGCAGGAAGCAGAAGAAATCCGAAGATGCCCTGAAATCTCACTGAGACTTCCGGTAAAATAAGGCCTTGTATCTCGCACCTGAAACCGAGGGCGGCAGGAATCTCATCCCGGGAACCTGCCGCCCTCGGCCGTTGCGTGTGCTGTGAGCAGACGGGGGGAGTCGTCTCTACCGGCCGGTGCCGGCGTAGACCTTGGCCTCTTCGTCTGAGTCCAGGCCGAAAGCGGTGTGGATGGCCTGAACGGCCTTGTCGAGTAGCTCGATGTCGGTGATGACCGAGACCCGAATCTCTGAGGTGGAGATCAGCTCGATGTTGATCCCCGCTTCGCTCAGGGCGCTGAAGAAACGAGCCGAGACCCCAGGGTGGTTGCGCATCCCACCGCCGATCAGCGAGACCTTCCCCACTTGGGGGACAAAGTCGAGGTTTTCGAAACCGATCTCATCCTTGCGTTCCAACAGGATGCGCTGGGCCTTGTCCCCGTCGGCCCGCGGCAGGGTGAAGGAGATATTGGTCTTCTTCGTCTCTGTGGAGATGTCCTGGACGATCATGTCGATGTTGATCCCCGCCTCAGCAATGGGGTTGAACACCGCTGCTGCCTTGCCGGGGGCATCCGGGACTCCGGTGATGGTCAGCTTGCCTTCGGAGGCGTCATGTGCGACGCCGGAGATGATGGGCTGTTCCAAGGGATCGCCTTCCTGGAGGGTGACAGTGTCGGTCTCGTCGGGAATGACCCAGGTGCCTTCGTGTTCGCTGAAGCTGGAGCGAACGTGCAGTTTCACGCCAAAGCGGCGGGCGTACTCCACACTGCGCAGATGCAGCACCTTAGAGCCGGCTGCGGCCATCTCCAGCATGTCTTCACTGGAGATCACGTCAATCTTTTGTGCTGATTTCACCACGCGTGGGTCGGCGGTGAAGACGCCGTCGACGTCGGTGTAGATTTCGCAGACATCGGCGTTCAGCGCTGCAGCCAGGGCCACGGCGGTGGTGTCCGAGCCGCCACGGCCCATGGTGGTGATGTCTTTGGATTCGCGGCTCATCCCTTGGAATCCGGCGACAATACCCACGTGGCCGGCGTCGACGGCTTCCTGGACGCGCATCGGAGAGACTTCGATGATCCGGGCCTTGCCGTGAATGGCATCGGTGATCATCCCAGCCTGGGAGCCGGTGAAGGACTGCGCGGTTTCGCCGAGTTCATGGATGGCCATGGCCAGCAACGCCATGGACATGCGTTCCCCCGAGGAGAGCAGGATGTCCATCTCCCGCAGCGGCGGGTTGGAGGAGATGTCCCCGGCGAGATCGAGCAGATCGTCGGTGGTGTCACCCATTGCGGAGACCACGACGACGACTTGGTTGCCCGCGCGTTTAGTGTCCACGATGCGCTTGGCCACCCGTTTGATGGATTCCGCGTCCTGGACAGAGGAGCCACCGTATTTCTGAACAATCAAGCTCATAGCGTTCATCCTACTGATCGCCCAGGACCGCAGAGAGGAAACGCTGGGTGCGTTCATGTTCTGGACTGGTGAAGATCTTGTCGGGATGTCCTTCCTCAACGACCCGGCCGCCGTCGAACATCATGACCTTGTGACTGACGTCGCGGGCGAAGGCCATCTCGTGGGTGACGATGAGCATGGTCACGTTGGTGGTGTCGGCGACCTGGCGCAGAATGTTGAGCACATCGCCGACCACCTCGGGGTCCAGTGCGGAGGTGACCTCGTCCAGCAGGAGGATCTCCGGGTCCATGGCCAGGGCGCGTGCAATGGCGACCCGCTGCTGCTGGCCCCCGGAGAGACTGGTGGGGTGGGCGTTGGCCTTGTCCGGCAGCCCGACCTGCTCCAGGAGGGAATGCGCCTTGGTGATGGCGTCCTTCTTCGACTGGCCTAAGACGTGGACGGGGGCTTCGATGATGTTTTCCAGCACCGTCATATTCGGGAAGAGATTGAACTGCTGGAAGACCATGCCGATGCGGGTGCGCAGCTTCTTCTGCTGTTTCTTCGAGACCGGGACGCGTTTGCCGTCTCGGTTTTCGTGGGTCAGCGGCTGGCCGTCAATGTAGATGTAGCCGCCGGTGAGCTCCTCCAGAGTCATCACCAGGCGCAGGATGGTGGTCTTCCCGGATCCGGAGGGCCCGATGAGGGTGACCCTCTCGCCCCGGGCGACCGAGAAGTTGAGGTCTTTGAGGACCACGTTGTCGCCGAAGCGTTTTTCGACGTCGACGAACTCGATCACCGGGGTGTCAGTGGGCGTAGGCAAGACGCTTCTCCAATCGGTTGACCAGAAGGGCAGTGGGGTAGCTGGCGGCCAGGAAGATCAGCCCGGCGATGACGTAGACCTCGGTGTAACGGAACGCCGGAGCGCCGATCTCCCCGGCCACGGTGACCATCTCCGCGACCATGATGACCAGCAGGAAGGGGGTGTCCTTGAACATCGAGATCGCGTAGTTCCCCAGGGAGGGCACGGTCGAGCGCAGCGCCTGCGGAATGATGACTTTGCGCCACGTGCGGGCCGCGGACATCGACAGGGCAGTGGTGGCCTCCCACTGCCCCTTGGGAACCGACTCGATGCCGGCCCGGTAGACCTCGGACATGTAGGTGGCGTAGTGGACGCCGAAGACGATGATGCCCACGGTGAGGTTATCGATGACGCCGAGGAAGGCCCAGAAGACAAAGATCAGCTGGACCACGATGGGGGTCATGCGGATGAAGTTCGCCAGCCACTTGACGATCCAGGCCAGCGGTGCTGGCAGCACGCGAATGAGGATGGCGATGACCAGGCCCAGCACCGCAGCGATGAGAGTGCCCAGGACGGTAACCACCAGGGTGACCTCGATGAAGGCCATGAGCATCTCGGGCAGGGCATTGAACGCGAACTCCCAGTCCCAGAAGGGGCTCTGCCGAACCTCCTCCTCGTCGACCATGGTGGGGTCGTCGACCTCGTCGGCGGCACGGATGATTCCGGATGTGAAGATCATGCGAAACCTCCCGGGTGGGCGCCTGCGCCGGAGGCGGGCTGCTTGGGACCGCCACCGGGACCGGTCAGGGTCTTCGGATCGGGACCAGCCGCGTCAGGGGGAGCGGCTTTGGGTGCCGGAGAGAGAACCTCCCGTAGGGAGGGCCCCCGGCCGAGCTTGTGCTTGGCCCGGGCTTCCAGTGCCTGCATGAACAGGGTGAGGATCAGGGCCAGGAGGAAGTAGATCACCAGCCCGATGAAGGCGTGGGAGAACCAGATGTCTGTGGGGCGGCGCAGCTGGTTCAGCGCGGCGGTGAAGTCGCTGACATGCGGGATGATGTAGGCGATGGCGCTGCCTTTGAGCAGGTGCACCCACAGGTTGGTCAGCGAGGGCAGCATCAGAGCCCAGGCTTGAGGGAAGATGACCCGACGCATCTTATGCACCCAGGACATCGACAGGGCCGTGGTGGCCTCCCACTGCCCAGAGGGCACTGTGGTCAGTGAGGCCCGGACCGCTTCAGCGCCGTACGCCCCGTAGTTGATTCCCAGGGCGAGTACCCCCAGCAGAAAGGTGTTGTACACCAGATCCCGCAGCGGCAGGTCCGGGTTGCGCATCCACAGTTGAGGCAGCACATACATCAGCAGGAAGAGCAGCACCACTAGGGAGATTCCCCGGAAGAACTCAATGAGAATACGCGCCGGGGCCCGTAGCCAGAGGCTGGGGCTGCCTGCCATCAAGCCCAGAGCCACGGCGATGACAAAGGCCAGTGCGCCGCCGTAGATGGTCAGCTGGATCGTGGTCCACAGGCCCTCGAGCAGGCGGTCCGACCAGTTGACCACCACCTCGAAGTATCCAGGCCAGTCCTCGAAGAAATCCATGACGCCCCTGTCGGTGAGTCAGTGCGAGAGTTCAGTGATGGTCACAGACCTTGCGGCCAGCCCCCGTGAGGGGACCGGCCGCAGGGATCAGTGCGTGGGGAGGATCAGTCCTCGAGGTATTCCTCGGCGAGCTCCTCCGGGTCCTCTTCACAGAGTTCCTGGGCGGTCAGACCGCTCGGAGGCATCTCATCCTCGGTGAAGCCGAACTCGGAGACCAGGTCCAGGTACTCACCGGAGTCCTGGAGCTCGGCGAGGTGCTCGTTGAACTCCTCGACCAGGTCTTCGTCATCGAGACGGAAGGCGTGGGCACCGACCGAGAGCTCGTGTTCGAAGGATTCGGTGACTTCCAGGCCTTCGATCTCTCCGGCCATGGCTTCCAAGGACACCGCGGTCAGCGCGAAGACATCGGCGGCGCCGCCGTCGACGAAGTCGATGCCGTCCTGGGCGTTGTCCACCGTGTCGTGCTCGATGCCGAGCTCATCCATCCAGCCGGACTCCACGGCGCCGGAGAGCGCAATGATGTCCAGGTCGGCGCCGTCGAGGTCCTCAAAGGTCTGCACACCAGCGGGGTTGCCCTCTTCGACGAGGAATGCGGTGGTGTAGACCAGCTCGGGCTCACCGAAGGCGGCCTCCGCGCAGCGCTCCTCGTTGATGGACATCCCGGCGGAGACCACGTCCCAGTGGCCGGCACCCAGACCGGGGATCAGGTTGCCCCATTCGGGTTCTTCAACGATGTCGATGTCGTAGCCCATGCGCTCGCCGAAGATTTCCTCCGCCACAGCGATCGTGGCGCCGGTGGGTTCACCGGTCTCCTCGTCGATCCAGGAGTAGGGCTCCTCACCGAAGAGGGCGATTGTCAGTTCGTCACCAGCAGCGTCGGCATCGGCGTCGTCGTCATCATCGTCTGTGTCGTCGTCAGCACCGTTGTCATCGGTGACGTCAGCACCGTTGTCGTCGTCGGCTCCGTTGTCGTCATCCTCATCACCGTTGCCGCAGGCCGTCAGGGCCAGAACAGCGGCGGCGCTCAGCGCGCCGAAGCGCAGCCAGGGATTCTTCGGGTCCGTCACAGTGGTACCTCAGTTCCGTCAGTGGTTACTTCATCGTGCGAGCAGCGCGGCGGCAAGAACGCAGCCGCGAGCGTGCAGCCACGCTAGCGCGAAAGAATTCTTTCCCCAACTGAGAATCTTCCTCAGAGGTGCCAGAAGAGCGCTCTGTAACATTCCTGAAAAACGGAGAAGAATAGTGTTACTGGCGGGTCACTGCCAGGATGAGCGCGATGGGTGCGGTGTCTCGCCTGTGTGTTGAATCTCGTGAGATATTGCAGATCACATTTCGATTACTGTTTGACTGCAGGGGGTCTCAGACCGTCCGGCGGCCCTCGAAGGCTCGGCCCAGGGTGACGTCGTCGGCATATTCCAGATCCCCACCGACGGGCAGTCCGGATGCCAATCGCGTGAGCTTGATCCCGATGGAACCGAGCATCCGCACGAGATAGGTGGCGGTAGCCTCACCTTCCAGATTGGGGTCGGTGGCGATGATGACTTCCTGGACCCTCTCATCAGAGAGCCGGTTGAGTAATTCCCGAATGCGGAGCTGATCGGGCCCGACGCCGGCGATGGGGTTAATCGCTCCACCGAGGACGTGGTACTTGCCGCGGAAACTGCGGGTGCGTTCGATGGCCATGACGTCCTTGGACTCCTCCACCACGCAGATCGCTGAATCATCCCGGCGCTCATCTCGGCAGATGCTGCACAGGTTCTGCTCGGAGACGTTGAAGCAGATCTCGCAGAACTGGACCTTCTCCTTGACGGTACGGATGGCCTCAGCCAACCGGCGCATGTCTTCAGTGTCTGCCTCCAGGATGTGGAAAGCCACACGCTGGGCTGATTTCGGCCCGATACCGGGCAGTCGGCCGAGCTCGTCAATGAGGTCCTGGACAGCGCCCTCGTACACGGTCAGCAGCGCACCTTTCGGCAGGGGGAGAACAACGGGGTCAGTCTATGCCGCGGGCAGGAGCTACCCGCTGTCCGCTACGGGGTGTCGTCGTCGAGGCTGCGCTCTTCGATGAGCGTGCCATCGAGGATCCGTTCGATGGCACGGCGGCCAAAGAGCCCCGAATGGGCGATCTCGACGTCGTCGGCGTGTGCTTCGTCTTCGGCTGCCGGGGCCGGTGCTTCTGCCCAGTCTGGTGGGGGAACGGTTTCTTCGGATTCGATCGGGGGTGGTTCGGCCGGTGACTGGTGCCGAGCCGAGAGCCGCTGCCGGATCGCTGCGGCGGCAGGGCTGTGCTCTGAAGGCGCGGGGCGCTGGGCACCTGGTGCGGTGGCTGCAGGGGCGCCCGTGGCAGGGCTGTTGCCAGCACGGCGGGCAAAGATCGGTACCACCGGCTTATGGTCCTCGTCCGCTCGGGGTGAGGCTTCGGCAGGTGCTGCCCCCGGGGTATCAGGTGCCGGTTCCGGGGGTGAGAGTTCCTCCGGTGGGGGCTCTCCAGGGGGATTCGCTGGGCCCGAGGCTTCCTGCGTACTGGTTTCTGAGGGCGAGGTCTCCGGGGTGGACGTCTCTGGGATTGAGGTCCCTGGGATTGAGGTTTCTGGGGCGGAGACCGGAGGAGTTGAAGTCTCCGGGTCAGAGGAGGCCGGGTCCTCCCGGCCCTCAGCTTTTGGGGGCTGCTCACCACCTGGGGCGGACCCGGGTCCAGCAGCCGGTTCGATCCTGACCTGCATCCCGAGGACGTCCTGGACCGCCGCGGCGAGGGCTTCATCGCCACCCCGGTTGGCGAAGGAATTCTGGGGGCCTTCGTGGGCGAAGGAGATCCGCAAGACTTTTCCGTCGAAGCCAGCGACGCGCACATTGTCTTTCACCAGCATCCACAGCAGACGGGAGCGGGGCTTCAGTGCCTCGATAATGTCCGGCCAGGCCTGCTGCATCATCTGCACTGAGTCGCCACCACCGGAGTCGCCACCGTCACCGGGTGCCGGGGTCTGGACTGCCGGGGCAGACTCCTGCGGTGCCTGCGGCTGAGGAGCCTGAGTCTGCGGTCCTTCAGTTTGTGGAGGTTCAGCCTGCGGAGGCTCAGCCGCAGGGGAGACAGACTGAGACGAGACCGGCTGAGGCGAGGCAGGCGGGGAAGTTTCAGGCTGGGCAGGTTGAGGCTGGGCGGGTTGAGACGGAGCAGATTCAGGCTCGCTCCGGGTCACTCCTGGGGTGGCCCAGCCGTCGTCGGACGCCGTGGTGGCCTGCTGCTGTGGTGCAGGATCCGGCTGCGGGGAGGGGGGCTCCTGGCGGGGGGTGACTCCGGCGCCGGTGGTGAAGTCCATACGCCGCTCGAGCCGTTCCAGCCGGGCCGCCAGACTGTTGTGCCCCTGCTCGGCGTGTGGCAGGAGCAGCCGGGCCATCAGCAGCTCCAGATGGAGCCGGGGGGAGGTGGCACCGGCCATTTCTGTCAGTGCGGTGGCCGTGGTGTCGGCTGCTCGGGAGAGTTCCGCGTGACCGAGCTTCTCCGCCTGTGCCGTCATGGTGCGGATCTGGCTCTCCGGGACACCGCGTAGGATCGCCTGCGGATTCTCCGGGGCGGATTTGACGATGATGAGGTCGCGTAGTCGTTCCAACAGGTCCTCGACGAACCGGCGAGGGTCCTGGCCGGACTGGACCACCCGGTCCACGGCACCGAAAGCGGCTTCTCCGTTGAGGGTGGTGACCGCCTCGACCACCTCATCCAGGAGGGAGGCGTGGGTGAAGCCCAGTAGGGCCACGGCACGGTCATAGTCGATGCCGCTCTCCCCGGAACCGGCGATGAGCTGATCGAGCACCGAGAGGGTGTCACGCACAGATCCGCCACCGGCCCGCAGGACAAGCTGCAGCACCCCCGGGGCGGCGTGGACACCTTCTGCGGTGCATAGGCGCTCCAGGTACTCCAGCAGCGGCTCCGGCGGCACCAGCCGGAAGGGGTAGTGATGGGTCCTGGAGCGGATGGTGCCGATGACCTTATCCGGCTCCGTGGTGGCAAAGATGAATTTGATGTGCTCAGGCGGTTCTTCGACGATCTTCAGCAGAGCGTTGAACCCCGCCTGGGTGACCATATGGGCCTCGTCAATGATGAAGATCTTGTATCGGTCCCGTACCGGCGCGAAAGTGGCTCGTTCGCGCAGGTCGCGGGCGTCGTCGACACCCCCGTGGCTGGCGGCGTCGATCTCAATGACGTCCAGGGACCCTGGTCCGCCCGTGGCCAGATCGCGGCAGGATTCGCATTCTCCGCAAGGGGTACCGGTAGGCCCGGCGGCGCAGTTGAGGCAACGGGCCAGAATGCGTGCCGAGGTGGTCTTCCCACAGCCGCGCGGACCGGAGAACAGGTAGGCGTGAGAGACAGCATCCTTGCTCAGCGCGGTGACCAGGGGCGAGGTGACGTGGTCCTGCCCGATCACATCGGCGAAAGTGTCGGGCCGGTAGCGGCGGTACAGCGCGGTAGTCACGGCACTAGACCTTACCGCTCTTGTCCAGTAGCCGGGCATGTACCTGCTGACTGCGTGGAACGGTGTACAACCACCGAGTCCATGGCCGGGCCGCTACCCCTGCTAAGGAGACTCCCAGGCCCACGAGCGTGCAGGCGATGGTGTGGGTCACCGGGTCGGCTTCCAGCCACATCATCAGCCGGTGGGTGAGCACGGCAGCGGGGAAGTGGACGATGTAGACCACAATCGAACTGCGGCCCACCCACGCGAGGAAACGCAGCACCGGGCCGTCTGGTGTGCGGGATGCCAGCCAGATCGCCACGGCGATACCGATCACTGAGCCCGGCACCGCATAGAGCGTGCCGGTGCGCAGCGTGCGATCATCCACCCCCAGGTGCGCGATGACTGCTGCGGCCACCCCGAGGACGAGCACGACGACGGCGGGGGTGCGGATCCATGCGGGAACGAGCCTGACAAAGGCGGCACCTAAGAAGAAGAACGCTCCGTTGTAGAGCGTCCGGTTGATGATGGTCAGGTTGATCTCGGCGAACTGCCGGGTCAACAGCATCGCGATAAACAGTGCCGCGGCCCCGGCGATGAGCCACCATTTGTAGCGCACCAGCGGTTTGAGACTCAGGCCGATGAGGTAGCAGATGGTCAGGGCGGTGAGGAACCACAGGTAGTCACCGCCACTGCGCCAAAAGGCGGGGTGGTCGATTCCTCCGCGGTAGATGAATCCGCCGAACAGGGCAATCCACACCAGCAGTGGCCACACCACGGCGGCGAATTTCCCCCACAGGTACAGGGTGGTCGGTTTGGAGAGCGAACGCGGCAGCAGCATCCCGGAGAGGAACATCAGCAGCGGCATGCGGAAAGGCTCGAGATACCGGTTGACTCCAGCCCACTCTTCGACGCCGTTGCCGTTGAGGTAGGGAATATCCGCCCCGTGGAGAATGACTACCAGCAGCACGGCGATCCCGCGCAGCATATCCATCCAGTGCATGCGCTGACTCGCCTGGGCAGCCGGTGTGGAAGTCATAGTCAGTACTGGGTGTGCTCTCGTAGAGGAATCGTCAGGTGATGCGGCGGTGTTCAGACTAACTGACGCGCGCTTTGATCTGCCCCTGCGGCAGACGGTAAGCTGTCCGAGCCGCTTAAGCGCCGGATCACGGCACATGAGCGGAACCCCAGGAGGCGTGCCGGAGCGGCCGAACGGACTTCACTGCTAATGAAGGATCCGCTTAACCGTGGATCGAGGGTTCAAATCCCTCCGCCTCCGCCCGCTGAACCCCCGTCTGACGAGGACTTTCCTCTCAGGCGGGGGTTCTTTCGTGACAGTGCTGCACCTGTGGCGGCAGCAGGCCAGTAGTCTGCTCTCCATGAGTTCAGACGAGTCCGGGAGCGCAGGCGAGCCCGGCTACCAGGTGGCGGTGATCGGTGCCGGTCCACGCGGGACGTCATTATTGGAACGGCTGCTTGCCCACTGTGAGCAGCACCCAGCAGCGGCCGAAGATCTCAGCGTGCTGGTGTGTGAACCGGCCGAACCCGGATGCGGTGCGGTGTGGGAACCGGGCCAATCCCCGCTGTACCTGATGAACACCCCCGCCGAATTCCCCACAGCGGCGCCGACTGGAGACACCACCGGTGAGTTGCCGGCGTCGTCGTGTGCGATGAGCTTCTTGCAGTGGTCTCAGCGCACCGGCGGCCACTGGCAACCCGGGGACTACCCCACCCGAGCCGACTACGGCCGGTACCTGAGCGCGTTGTTCACCGAGGTCTGTTCTGGGCTGCGGGCACTGGGTGTGCGGGTTGACCTGCGCCGCAGTCACGTCACGGCACTGACCCCGGTGGCACAGGGATGGAGACTGCAGACCGAGGACGGCCAGGCCCACTGCCGCACCGCGGTGCTCTGCCTGGGCCACATCCCCGCCCGCCTCGATGCCGCCCGGGCTGACCTGGCCGCCCATGCCGAGCAGCACGGTCTGCACTACAGCCCACCGGCGATTCCCACCCGCGCCGGATTCGAGGACCTGCCCGCTGGGGAGCCGGTACTGGTCCGAGGGATGGGGTTGAACTTCTTCGACCTGATGATCGCCACCACGGCCGGCCGCGGTGGTGTCTTCCACACCGTGGAGGATGCCCCAGCCGGTCACCGTCTGCGTTATGCGCCTTCCGGTGCCGAACCGCACCTCATCGCCGGGGCGAGGCGCGGTGTTCCGTACCGGGGAAAATCCGTGCTGCCTGGATTCGTGCCGGCCGGCATCACCCTCCGGCACACCACCGACGCCATTCTGCAGAACCTGACAGGCTCCGGGGTGCTCGACGACGCCGCTGTGCTCTGGGACATGCTCACTGCTGAGGTCACCGAGCACTATCAGCGCTACGGCGGCACCGGTGAGTTCACCATCCGTAACTACGCTCACCCCTTTCTGGGGCATCAGTTCACCACCGGGGAGGACTACCAACAGGCGGCCGCCGAGTATCTGGTCGCCGACGCCGCGGCCTGTTGGGCAGGTCAGGCCAGTGCGGAGAAGATGGCCGTCGGTGCGCTGCACGCTGCCCGGTTGCAGATCAAAGCCTGGATCAGCGAAGGGCGGATCAGCGATGAGGTGCGCGTCCATGACGTTGAAGGCACCTTGGAGCCGCTGGTGGAAGGGCTCGCCTCCGGGCCACCAGTGCAGCGGATCGAAGAACTCGCCGCGCTGGCCCGTGCCGGGGTGGTCACGTTCCTGGGTCCGGCGGCACAGTTCAGCGTCGACGACGCCGCCGGGGTCTTCACCGCACGTTCACCTCAGGTACAGAACGCCGTCTACCGAGCACGGCACCTGGTGGAGGCGATGATGCCGCCGAACCGTGTCACTTTGGCTGAGCAGCCACTGGTGCGTGGCCTGCTCGATGCAGGAGAAGTCACCCCGGCGGTGCTCGCCGGTGAGGAGCACAAGGGCTTCGCGGTGACCACGCGCCCCCACCGGCCGTTGAACGCGGCGGGCGCACCCACTGAGGGTCTGCTGGTGTTGGGACTGCAACTGAGCTCGGCTCAGTGGGGCACAGCGATCGCGGCAGAGGCCTCCGGCAGTGCGCGGACCACGGCCAGCACGCTGGCCGATGCCCATGCGGCGGCCGGTTACGTCATCGGTGCCGGAACTCGGCGCGGCGCTTCTGGGTAAAGGCAGCCATGCCTTCGGCTTGATCCTCGGTGTCGAAGAGCGTCTCGAATAGGCGCCGTTCATAGTGCAGCCCCTGCTCCAGCGGGGTGTTGAAGGCCGCCAAGACCGCCTCTTTGCCCAGGCGGACCGCCTGCCCCGGGTGATGGGCGATCTGCTCAGCGACGTCGGTGGCGGTGGTGACGACGTCGTCGTCGGCCACCACCCGGGACACCAGCCCCATGGTTTCAGCCTCCGCGGCAGTGATCCGCCGGCCGGTGAGGACCATATCCATCGCTGTGGCTTTCCCTACGGTGCGGGCCAGGCGCTGGGTGCCGCCGATCCCCGGGATGATGCCCAGAGTGATCTCCGGCTGACCGAACTGCGCGGATTCCCCGGCGATGATGACATCGGCGATCATCGCCAGCTCGCAGCCCCCGCCGAGGGCGTAACCCCGTACAGCCGCGACGATGGGAATGCGCAGCTGTGCCAGCTGATCCCACCCGGAGAAAATATCGGCTTGCCGCACACTGGTGCTGCTGTGTGCGGCCATCTCCGTGATGTCCGCCCCCGCGGCAAAAGCTTTCGCCGACCCGGTCAGCAGCACCGCCCCGACGTCTTCGTCCGTCTCAGCTGCGCGGGCTGCGGACAACACCTCCTCCATCAGCTGCCGATTCAGGGCGTTGAGCGCCTCCGGTCGGTTCAGTTCGATCGTGGTCACCCGGTGAGTTGTCCTGGTGGTGATGGTGGAGTACTCGCTCATAAATAACAGCCTAGAGCCGGCGTCGTCGGCTGTGAATATCTCCCGGTTCACCTGGGGACTTGCTTCACAGCGGCTCCACAAGGCAGAATTGCGCACTAGGTCAAGAGTGCCAGCGCAAAACCCCGGTTTGCTGGCCGGCAACCCTCCAGTTCGCGGTGGGGTGCCCCGGGTGACGACCTGGCCGGACGGATAAGCACCCGTCACGGCAAGCGCGGACCTTCACTCCACAGTGCGGGTCTCACCTGATGAGCACGGATGGAGACCATCATGAGCGAATTTGAAACCCGGCTGATTCACGCCGCATCCTCCCGCAGCGACAACCCCACGGAGACTCTCGAGCAGACGCTGGCCTCCCTGGAAGGCGGAGCACAGGCACGGGCTGTCACCGACGGGCGAGAAGCCCTGGCGTTGGCGGTGTTGCATGTGGCCGAACCCGGTAGCCACATTGTGGTGGCGCCTTCGTTGTTCGCGGGGCACCGTGAGGTGTTCACCGAGCTGCTGCCGCGCTTCGGCGTGGAGGCGGACACTGTGGCGGATCCCGACGACGCCGAATCCTGGCGTGCCGAGCTGAAACCCACCACGGCTGCCCTGCTCAGTGAGTCGATTGCCGACCCCCGCGGAGACGTGCTGGCCTTCGATGAGGTCGCCGAACTGGCCCGCCAGCACGACGCCGCGTTCATTGTGGACAACACCTTGGCCACGCCGTACCTGGTCCGACCCATCGAGCGGGGTGCTGACCTGGTGGTCCACACCAGCGCGGACCTGTTGTCCGGGCGTGCCCGGACCGCGGCGGGGATCATCATCGACGCCGGCACTGTGGAACCGGCTCTGCGGGAACCGCTGCCCCGGCAGCTGGGACCGGCCCTGCCGGGGGTCATTGCGGAGGAGATTTCCGCTGGGCTGCACACTCTGGCTGCCCGGATGACCCGCCAGACTGCCGCCGCTCAGCAGGTCGCCGAGTTCCTCCACGCCCACCCGGGGGTGCACCACGCCTACTACTCCGGGCTGGTGACCAGCCCCTGCGCAGAACGGGCTGACTCCTACCTGCCAGCCGGGGCCGGTGCGGTGGTCTCCTTCGAGGTCTCTGCCGGACGGGACCCGGTCAACCAGGCTGTTGCGGCCCGGGAGACAGTAGCCGCACTCCGGCTGTTCCGCAGGTCTTCCGGTGTGGGTGGGCCCCAGGCACTGGCGATCAGCCCCCTGGCCACCACCCATAGGGACCTCAGTGAGGAACAGCGCCGCGCTGCCGGGGTCCGCCCGGCCCTGGTGCGGCTGTGGATCGGATTGGAACATCCGGCTGACCTCATCGCCGACCTCGACACTGCGCTGCAACGGGCCGCACACTCTGCTGAGACGCCCGCGGCTGCACTGGCCTGAGAAAGGACGCCGCAGCCGACGTGCTCACCGACATCCCCGCCACCACCACACCACCGGTCCGGCTGCCCAATGATTTCGGCGACCGCCCCGCAGGTGCCCTGAAAACGCTCGACGTCGGGGCGTACCAGTTCGAAACCGGTGGGGAACTGCCCCAGGTGACTATTGCTTATGAGACCTGGGGGCGGCTGAACGCTGCCGGAGACAACGCGGTGCTCATCGCCCATGCGTTGACCGGGGATTCCCATGTCGCCGCCACGCAGGCTGATCCTGCCCCGGGCTGGTGGGAGAACCTGGTGGGACCGGATCGGCCGGTTGATCCGCGTGAGTGGTTTGTCATCGCCCCAGCGATTGTCGGCGGATGCTACGGCAGCACCGGCCCGGCGTCACCGGACCCTGAGGGGAAGCCGTGGGGCTCGCGGTTCCCGTTCACCACGATTCGTGACTCAGTCCACTTGGAGTATCGCCTGGCGGCTCAGCTGGGCATTACCCGCTTCCGTGCGGTACTGGGAGGCTCGGTCGGCGGTGCTCGGGCCCTGGAATGGGCGGTGACCTATCCGGACATGGTCGAGGGCGTGGGGGTCTTTGCCTGTGGTGCGGCCACCACTGCCGAGCAGATCGCTTTCGGTCAGGCGCAGTTGCAGGCGATTCGCAACGATCCGCATTTCAACGGTGGAGACTACTACGGTGGCCAGCCGCCGGAGGTCGGGCTGGGCCTGGCCCGCCGGATTGCGCATATCACCTACCGCAGTCCCGGAGAGTTCGAGGCCCGTTTCGGACGGAAGCCTCAGGGCAGTGAGGATCCTTTCACCGTACGGCACCCGGTGGCTTCGGGGCGTCCGGGCGGTCGGTACCAGGTGGAGTCTTATCTGGATCACCAGGCTGCCAAGTTGGTTCGCCGGTTTGACGCCAATGCCTATGTCACCATCACTGAGGCACATCTCAGCCACGACGTGGGCCGCGACCGTGGAGGAGTGGCCGCTGCTCTGCAGCGCGTCACGGCTACTCCGTTTATCGCCGCGGTAGAAAGTGACCGGTTGTTCTACCCCCATGAATCCGATCAGCTGGCCGGACTGCTTCCCGGTGAGCACACGACGCATGTGATCCGTTCACCCATCGGCCACGACGGGTTCCTCACCTCGCCGGATCAGCTTGGTGCGGAGCTGAAGAGCACACTTCGGTTGTGACCAGCCGCGCTATGACCTTCTGCCCAGGCGGCTTAGAGTAGGGACTATGGCTGAGCCTGAAACCCCTGCAGAGCCCGAGGCGGCTCCGGAATCCACGGTGCGCAAACCCAAAGCGCCCTCCCCGATGGGTGGGATGGGCACGACCGGTTCCATACCCGTGGTCCCGCCGCGGAAGCGGCCGCTACACTCCGAGTGAGGCTTGCACGTGCTGCAGCGCCTGGGCTGAAGCACGCAAGTGCTCGGCTTCTTGCGCAGAAAACGGGGTACTCAATACCGGAGATGCCCCGGCTGCGGAGACCACACTGGGGATGGACAACGCGGTGCCGGTGATGCCGTGGAACCCCTCGAGCACCGTACTGACCGGCAGCACCGCGTGCTCATCATTGAGGATTGCTTCAACGATCCGCACCCCGGAGAGCCCAATGGCGTAGTTGGTGGCACCTTTGCCCTGAATGACGTGGTAGGCGGCGTCGCGGACATCCCCGGCAATCTGATCCAGTAGCTGCGGGGTGAACACCGGTTGCCCATCCCGCTCCCAGTCCAGCAGCGGGGTGACCCCGATACTGGCCGAGGACCACAGGGGAAACTCCGTGTCTCCGTGTTCTCCGACGATGTGGGCATGCACGCTCTGCCGCGCCACCCCAGCCCGTTGAGCCAGCTGCCAGCGCAGCCGGGCCGTGTCGAGCACGGTTCCGGAGGAGAAGACCCGTTCAGTGGGCAACCCGGAGATCTTCTGCGCGGCCACGGTGAGCACATCGCAGGGGTTGGTCACCAGCAGGTACACAGCCTCAGGTGCGCGTTCGAGCAACTGGGGCATGAGGGTATGCAGGATCTCCACATTGGTGGCCGCCAGGTCGAGCCGGGTCTGGCCGGGATCCTGCTTGGCACCGGCAGTGATGACCACGACGTCGGCCCCTTCGATATGGGCCAGATCCGCTCCGCCGTCGATGTCGCTGGCTCCGGTGAATTGGCTGCCGTGGGCGAGGTCGAGGATCTCGGCTTCCACTTTGGCAGCGTCGATGTCGTAGAGGCGGACGTGGCGGGCTGAGCCGCGAATCATCGCCGCGTAGGCGGTGGAGGTTCCCACGCTTCCGGCTCCGACGACGGCGAGGGTGGAATTCTCAACAACGCTCATGCCCCCACCCTTGCACAGTTCACCCCACCACACGAGGGGTCAGGGACTGTGATCTCCCGGCGAAAGGGCAGCTTGATACCAGGTGTGAACACGCTGTCAACATTCCTGAAACACGGTGCATCTACCGTGACGGCATGAATGTGCGCCACCTCATCGCCGAGCAGGTCCTCCTCGACGGTGAGCTGCGCCCTGCCCACCTGGAGATCACCGAGGAGGGGACCATCCGCCGCATCCACCGGTTGCCCCCAGGGGCCGGGGCGCAACGGGCCGCGGTCGTGCGGGCCACCGACATCTCCGGTGGGGAGGGGATGCAGGTGCTCAAACCCGGGCTAGTGGTCCTTCCCGGCGTCGTCGACACCCATGTGCACCTCAACGACCCCGGTAACACCCGCAGGGAGACCCTAGCCACCGGCACCATGGCCGCAGCACTCGGCGGGGCCACGACGTTAGTCGATATGCCGGTGCACAACCGCCCCGCCACCACCACCGCAGAAGCCCTGCGCACTAAAGCTGAGCGTGCCGCCGGACGGATCACCGTCGACGTCGGGTTCTGGGGCGGACTCACGCCCACTGGTCTTGACCACCTCGAAGACCTCGCCGAAGCCGGGGCCCTGGGGTTCTTCGCCACTCTGGTCTCCGGGGCGCGTTTCGATGCCCTGAGCCCTGCCCAACTGCGCGAAGCAATGACCCGCATCCGCCGTACCGACCGGATCCTCGCCGTGCACGCCGAAGACTCCCGCACCATTGCCCGGGCCACCGCAGCTCAACCACCCCGACGCCGTCTCACCCGGTACAGCCACTTCGCCGCCTGTCGTCCATCCGAAGCTGAAGCCCTCGCCGTGGCAGGCCTCATCGACGCGGTGCGCGAAACCGGCTGCCCCACTCACGTGGTGCATCTCTCATCCGCCGCCGCGCTGAAACACCTCCGCACCGCCCGGGCTGAGGGTCTGCCCATCACCGCCGAGACCTGCCCGCACTACCTGTGCTTCGCCGCCGAAGAGATCCCCGCCGGGGCAGCCAACTACGTCTGCCTGCCGCCCATCCGCGAAGCCGCAGACCGCGAAGCCCTGTGGGAAGGACTCGACGACGGCACGATCGACGTCGTCACCTCAGCCCACTCTCCGGCAGCGCTGGAGGAGAAACCCCGGCACACCACAGATTTACGCACCGTCCGGCCCGGGATCTCCGGGCTGCAGGTGAGCTTCGCCGCCGTCGCCGCAGCCGCCGCCCGGCGCGGGATCGGATTGGCCAGGGTCAGCCAGTGGATGGCCCAGGTGCCTGCCCGGCTGATGAACTTAGCGCGCAAAGGGGCCATCACACCCGGCCGGGACGCCGACCTGGTCATCTACGACCCGGACCAAGCCCACGTGGTCTCCGGTTCGGGACTGGCCCACCAGAACCCCTCCACCGCCTACGACGGGATGGAGATCCGCGGCACAGTGGTCGCCTCCATGCTGCGCGGTACCGAACTGTTCAGCGCGCAGGACCCCTCAACGGTGCTCACCCAGGACGGCAAGCTGCTGGGCTTCAACCCCGCGGATACCGCACACGCCACCGCAACACCCCCGGTGCGTAACAGCCAGGCGGTGGGAGCGGCGTGAACGCACCGGAGCATAATGGCATCACCACCGGCCGGCGCAACGGGGTGCAGTCAGTGGAGCGAGCCTTCCAGATCCTCGAAGTCATCGCCGTGCGCGGCGGCACGGTCACCTTGAGCGAGGTCGCCGCCGAAACCCAGCTGCCCGCGGCCACCGCACACCGGTTGCTCCGCACCATGATCGCCACCGGATTCGTCAAACAGCTGAAAAACCGCAGCTACGGGCTCGGGGAGAAGCTGGTGCCCATTGGGCAAGTCGCCGCCGGAAGCCGACGCCCTCGCAGTGAGCGCAGCCCCAGTTAAATCACTGCTGACCGGCAGCCCCACCGGGGGGCATTGAGCCGCCGAACAGTGGTTCGATGTTTGGACGCTTAGCGCTGATCCCATCCCCGGAGGAACGTCCCCGCAGCCGACGGATCACCCAGGGGAACAAGTGGTGCCGAGCCCAGACGGCGTCGTCGACCCGTGCTTCCCGCCAGGAACGTTCCGGCACCGGACGCGGCTCCACCGGGTCCAGGTCGTGCGGGACATTGAGGGTATCCAGCACCATCCGCGCGATGGTGTGGTGGCCCAGCGCAGAGAAATGCAAACGGTCGGCATCCCACATCTCCGGGCGAGTCAGCTCCCGCAGTGACCACATATCCGCGACGACGGCGTCGTGACGGGCAGCGACCGTGCGGACATTCTCGTTGAAGATCGCCACTTTACCGCGAATCGAACCCACCACGGGGGTTTCGCGCACATCCGGGCCATTGAACAACACGATCGTCGCCCCCGTAGTCGCCAGGATCTGCACCATCGTGTCAAGAATCCGGGCGGTCTCATCCGGGTCTGTGCCAGGGCGGATCACATCATTGCCGCCGGCGCACAGGGTGATGAGATCGGGTTTGAGCTGCAGGGCGGGGGCGATTTGGTCATCGCGGATCTGCTCGATGAGCTTGCCCCGCACCGCCAGGTTCGCGTAGGCGAAGTTTTCCGTGCCGGCGGCCAGTTCCTCGGCGACACGATCCGCCCACCCCCGGTGATACCCCGGGCGGGACTCATCCGGATCCCCGATGCCTTCAGTGAAGGAATCACCCAGGGCGACGAACCGCTGCCACGGGTGCTTGGGCATCCGCAGTTCGCCCTGACCCCCCTGCGGGTTCTGCGGTACGGGATCAGCTGAGGTGATGACTCCGGCTTCGGACCCCACCACGGTGATTCCCTGACCCGGATCGGGCTGACCCTCTTGTTTGTCCGGAACGGGGTTCTCTCCGGTCTCTGACCTGCGCGGCTGGTGTGCTTGCGCTTCTGAGCTCACAGACTCATTGTCACCCAACTCGCCAGTAACGTCTATCCGGGCGCCGGACGGGACCGGCCGGAGCGGGCCGTGCGGGTGACCACGGGTGCATAGGATGGTTCCATGGCACAGGACTACCAGGTCATCTGGACCGCAGAGCCCGCCGACCGCGAGGGAACTCCGCTCATTGTGCTGCTGCACGGTTACGGGGCCAACGAACGGGACCTGCTCTCCCTGGTGCCGGGGCTGCCTGCTGAAGCCACCTACGCGGCGGTGCGGGCACCGGTGGCTCTGGGATACGGGGCCTACACATGGTTTGACCTCGACGTCGAACGGCTCGCTTACTCCTCGGCTGCGGCACGTCAAGCCGTCGAGGACCTCGCCGGATGGATCGACCACGTGCGTACCCCACACAGCAGCGTGAGCCTGCTGGGATTCTCCATGGGAATGGCGATGGCCACCTCCCTGCTGCGCAGCCGACCCGCTGACTTCACCGCCTGCGTGGGGCTCTCCGGATTCGCGGTGGACCCCAGTCGTGGAGACGGCCTTCACGGGTACTTCGACGACGAAGCGCTCGCCGCCCGCCAGGTGCCGTTCTTCTGGGGGCGAGACCAGCATGACCCCATCATCCCCGCTGAACACATCGACTACACCCACCGCTGGGCCACTGACACTGTGGACCTAACCAAAGTGCTCTACACCGGGGCCGGGCACGGGATCGTGCCCGAAGAAGTCGCCCACGTCAACGAATTCCTCACCGCGAAGGTCATCGACAGCTCACCGCCTCAGCCCAAGACCTCGCGGTAGATCTCCTCATGCCGGCGGGCGATGTCCCGCCGCTGCTGCCACCGGGCCTGTTGCCGCGCCACCGCCTGCTGTGGGGTGTCCACTCCGGCGGCCTCAGCGGCGCTGCGCACGGCCGAACGCAGAGACGCGGTATCGAGCACACCGGAGTTCCACCGGTAGATGAACTCGGCACCCTGGCTGGCGTAACAGCCCACATTCGGGGCGATGACCGTGGTGCCCAGGTCATGGCAGGCCTCCAGCCACCCCGAATGCGTCCCGAAGCGGTATGGCAGCAGGGAGGCGTGCAGACTGGCCAGATAATCGAAGAGCTCAGCGTCGCTGAAGTAATCATGGACCCGCAGATCAACCGCCAGCCCGTCTGAGGCCAGCTCGTCGAGCGCGGCGACCAGCTCGGGGTCGTACCGGGCGCCGTCGGGTTGGTAGACATCGGTGTGCACGTTGACCTGCAACACCCCACCGGGGATCTCCGCGACCGCATGCGCGGCCGCAACCAGCACCGGTACCGCCGCCATATTCTGCCGCAGGGATTTCAGGTGCAGGCCGAGTCGGAACTCATCGGCTCGCCGCAGTTGACGGCTGCCGTAGTCACTGATGAGCGGCAAGTCCACCACATGGGGATGGGCGATGACCTCCGCGGTGACACCCCAGCGAGCGTGCAGGATCTCCGCGGCACGGTCACTGAGCGTGATGACCGCTGAGGCGGCCTCCAGCAGTACGGTCATCTGTGCCTGGTGGAGGGCGGTGTCGCTGTGGTGCGGATTCTGCAGATCGTGGACGGTGTAGACCAGCGGAATGCCTCGGGTGCGCAGAGCGGTGGTGAACTGCCCCAGACGCGCCGGGTCTTCGGCGTCGAACCCGAAGTGCACGTGGAACACATCGGCGGCCAGCTCCTCGACCGCCTCAGGGTCAAGGAGTCGGGGTGGCCACCAGGGCGCTCCGGTGGGTGGATCCTCTCGCGCCGGGGGAGGATCGGGTAAGCGGACGACGACGCCGTCGTCCTCATCCTCTGGAGGCGCCAGATGCCGAATATAGACATGCGAACTCGGCACGGAGGCGACCCGGACCGTACGCACCCAGTCCTCCGCGGTGTCTCCAGCACCGGTGTCAGCGAGTCCGGGGCTGGGAGTGTCCTGGGTCATCAGCCGTCGAGTGACCAGCCCTCGGGCAGCGAAAGCCTCCAGCCAGCCACGCATCGGCCAGTGGCCCCATCTCGCTGCGTAGCGTCGTCCGTTGGTGAGGATGTCATCGAGATGTTCCACCGGGGGATCCGAGACCGGGTGGTGCTGATGGAAGGCTCGTGCCGACCCCACCCAGCGCAGTGGTATCCCAGACTGCTCCACCCGCCGGGCCAGGTCAGTGTCCTCGGCTCCGTAGCCGGTGTACTGCTCGTCGAAGCCCCCGAGAGAGTCGAAGACCCGGCGAGACACCGCGAAGGACAACGACCAGAACAGATCATAGTTCTGCCCGGGTTCAGTGAATCCCGGTGCTGGAGTCGGCCGGGCGGGATGAGGATCCGCCAGGGTGGCCAGTTCGGCGTCAGTGCTCCCTTCAAGGTCGGTCTCCGGCAGATAGGCCACCGGACCGCAGAGAATCTCACCGGGGAACTCTTCCGCGGCCTGCCGGTACCCGGCCACCAGCTCCCGGCTGGGAATGCAGTCCACGTCCAGGAAGATGAGCAGGTCCTCAGGGTCCTCGCCGCTGAGTCGGGCTCCGGTGTTCCGCGCAGCGGCCAGAGGCAAGCCTGCGGTCTCCACCGGCAAGTGGCAGATGCACAACGGTCCCGGGATCTGGGCGGCGATAGTGCCGGCGGTGGCATCCCCCATGGTGACCACCACGTGTACCTCCGGTGGGGTGTCGGCTGTCATCAGTGCCCGGCGCATCCGGCGTAAGTGCTCGTGCCGTCCGGCCACAGAGGTAATGACCACAGTTCTCATGGGCGGATCTCCCTGTCTAAGAGCTCGATGAAACGTACTGCAGCCTGTCCGTCGGTCCAGTGCTGCCAGCAGGAGGCATCGAGCCCGGCGGCCTGGTGGACACTCTCCCGCCAGGCTGCCGGGGTGTCAGTCCGTGGGGCCGGGACAGCCGGCCAGGACCCACGCAACAGCACCTCGGCGAGGTGATGTTGCTCGCCATGGGGACGTTGCTGAGGCATCACCACCGCCGGGGTCCGGGAGGCGGCGACTTCGGCCACAGCGTTCTGGCCCGCTGCGGTGACCACGAAGTCGGCAGCGTGGAGGACCGGCCAGGGGTCCTCACGCCACGCAGCGGTTCCGCCGAGCACAGTGACCTGTGCCTCGGGACAGCCCCGGCGCAGAGCGGCCACAGCAGGTGCGGGGATCCCCCCGCCGCCGCGACCACTGAGCACCGCGATACGCAGCCCCGGGACGGGAGTGCGGGGTGTGGCGGTCTGCACTGCAGGTGAGAAGCGGCAGAGCCCACCCAGCGGCTGTGTGGCGGGGCCGGCGTCGTCGCGCTGGAGCAGCCCTTCGGCCTCTCGAGGCCAGAACCCCACCACCGCTTCAGATAGCTGATACCCCAGCTGGTGGGCCGGGTCCCGACGGTCTCCTGGCAGGGCGACGACCACGACGGGAACTCCGTGGAGCCGTGCGATGAGAGTTACCTCCACGGAGATATCAACCACCAGCAGTGCCGGCGCGGTCTGATCGATCCACGCGGAGATCATCGCCATACGCCGCCGCAGCCCCGCATGACGGGTGGGTACCCAGTGCAATGCCCCGCCAGCGGTCGGATCGCCCAGGCCCCCGGTGGCCGGTTCCCTGGGAGCCTGGCTGGGGGCATCGGAGGGCAGGTGGATCCACGGCCCAGGCCACTTCGGTGGGGCCGGAGCGCTGGAGAGTCCGGTCACCGGTTCGTCTCTCCGCCGGGCCCACAGTCCAGCCCAGCTCAGCGCACGGTGGAGGTGCCCTGACCCCTGGTGGTGGATGTAGCAGCCGATCATGCCGTGGGACTCCGCTGCTTCGGGTTGCGGGCTAAGCGGGCATAGAGTTCTTCATACTCATCGACCATGCGCGTCAATGAGAGGTGCCGTTGGGCCCACTGGCGCACCCGCATCCGGTCACAGCGCAGAGCAGTGCGGATCGCTTCAGCCAGAGCGGCGGGGGAATCATCGGCGGCCAGGGCTCCGGAGGCCGGCCCGATGAGTTCGATCAGACCACCGCGCGGGGTTGCTGCCACGGGAGTTCCGCAGGACATCGCCTCAGCGGCCACCAGCCCGTAGGGTTCGTCCCAGATCGGACTGACCACTGCCACCGCCGAGGCGCCCACCACCTCGACCAGCTGCTGGTGACATAAGTGACCCCGGTAGACCGCAGCGGGGCCGAGCAGTGGTTGGACCCGCTCGGCGAAATATGCCGCATCCATCACCGGACCGGCCAGCTGCAGCCGTATCCCTGCCGCACGGGCAGCCTCAATAGCCAGGTGTGGGGCCTTTTCCGGGGCGATCCGGCCGATCCACACCGCGTCGTTGCCACCAGGACCGGGTCGCCACCGGCAGGTATCCACCCCGTTGGTGATGACCTGAACCGGAGCACTGAACTCTGCGGTGTATGACCAGGCGCCGGCCGTGGCGCGACTGACCGCTACAAACCGGGCGGCATGGCCCGCGTAGTGCATGGCTGACTCCAGCCACGGGGTCGGGGGAGTGTGCAGTGTGGTCACCAGCGGGGCATCGAGCAGCTGAGACATCGCCACCGGTAGATGGTGCAAGGAGTTGTTATGCACCACATCGAACTGACAGGCCCCTGCCAGCTGCAGCATCAGCCCCAGGTACGCGTGGTGCTGTTGCATCCAGGACTCCGGAGCCGCACTGATATCCCGGCGCGCCTGGTCGGTCAGCTGCAGCGACTGCGGGTGGATCGCCTCTGCTTCCAACGCCGGATCACTACCGGCCGCGGCGAACAAGGTGACCTCATGCCCACGGGACTTCAGGGTGCGGGCCAGGGCATGGGTGTGCGCCTCCAGTCCGCCGGCGAAGGGCTCGGCGATGGGGAACTGGCTCGAGGCGATGAGACAGATACGCACGAAACGCGACCGTAGTCACCAACTCCGTGCATTTCCTGGGAATTTTTACATTCAGCTGACCAGGAGAAACTCAGCGTCAGGAGCCTTTCACCGGAATGAGGGTGACACTGGGAAGTCCGATTTCCTCCCCAGTGAATTCCACCTTCTGCCCCGGGGTGATCTGCGCACCGCGCTGGGTTACCACGGCACCATCGACGCGCACGACGCCGGCAGTAATCGCCTCCCGGGCCACCGCACCTGATTCCACCACTCCAGAGAGCTTGAGCAACTGGCCCAGCCGAATGCTGCCCTCGCGGAGGGGAACCTCGATCTGTTCACTCATGTGACCAGTCTGACAGGTTTACAGTGTCCCTATGCGCAGCGAGGAAGCTCCCAGGTCACCGGCGGTCTGGCTGATGCTGGGTGCGGTGATGCTGGCAGCCGGTATGGCCATCCCGCTTCAAGGACGAATCAACGCCGAACTCGCCGTGGAAACTGGCGACGCCGTTTTCGCAGCCTTCCTGAGTTTCTTCAGCGGGACGCTGGCGCTGATCCCCATCGGTCTGGCGACCCGACGCACCCGGGCCAGCTTCGGCAAGATCATCCCCGCCCTGCGCGCCGGAACGGTGAAGTGGTGGTACTTTCTGGCCGGCTGCCTCGGCGGATACTTCGTGCTGACCCAGACCCTGACCATCGCTGCCCTCGGGGTGGCCGTGTTCAGCGTGGCCGCTGTAACGGGGCAGACTCTCGGCGGGCTTGTATGGGATCGCGTCGGCCTGGGGCCGGCCGGTCGCCGTCACCTGGATGGTTTCCGTGTGCTCGGGGCGGCGATGACAGTACTGGCTGTGTTGTGGGCGGTATGGCCGCAGTTCGACGCCTCACCCGGGGTCACTGAAGCCCTGCTGCTGGTGGTCCTGCCGCTGACCGCGGGATTCGTCCAGGCCGCCCAACAGGCGCTGAATGGTCGCCAGTCTGCTGCCTACGGCACCCCCATTCCGGGTACTGTCATCAACTTCATCGCCGGTTCGGTCATGTTGTTCTTAGTCTGGCTGGCCACCGGAGTTGTCACTGGGCTGGACGCCGGGCTCTCCCCGGTGTGGTGGCACTACCTTGGCGGGCCGATGGGGATCATGTTCATCGCCCTCGGTGCCTTCCTCGTGACCCGGGTTGGAGTGCTGCTGGCGGCGATGGGCATGATCGCCGGCCAGCTGGTGGGCTCCCTGCTGTTGGATATCATCGTGCCCGCACCCGGGGCTGTGGTGACCTTTGCCACAGTGGCGGGGACTCTCCTGACGATCCTCGCCGTCGTCGTCGCCTCTTTTGCCGACATCCGGCGCAGCGGCGGATCCTCACCGCGCTGAAGCGCTAAGCTGGCGGCGATCGTCACCCGCGCAGCGGTTCCCCCGCTGTGCACCGCGCACCGAGACTTCAAGGAGCACACGCCCCATGGCGAAGGAGACCACCCTCGACAAAGTCATCAACCTGGCCAAGCGCCGTGGCTTCGTCTTCCAGTCGGGTGAGATCTACGGCGGATCCCGCTCGGCCTGGGACTACGGTCCGTTGGGCACCGAGCTGAAGGAGAACATCAAGGCCGAATGGTGGCAGACCTTCGTACGGGGCCGCGGAGACATGGTCGGACTCGACTCGGCCATCATCCTGCCCTCGGCGGTGTGGAAGGCCTCCGGGCACGTGGACACCTTCACCGACCCGTTGGTGGAGTGCAAGCAGTGCCACACCCGGGATCGTGAAGACAAGCTCATCGAGGACTTCATCGAGAAGAAGGGTCGTGCCCCCGAAGATGGTCTGGCGGAGATCAACTGCCCCCACTGCGGCACTAAGGGTAACTTCACCGAGCCCCGCCAGTTCTCCGGGCTGGTGAAGTCCTATCTGGGGGTTGTCGATGACGAATCCGGCCTCCACTACCTCCGCCCGGAGACCGCCCAGGGGATCTTCACCAACTTTGCCAACGTGGTCACTGCCGCGCGGAAGAAACCCCCTTTCGGCATCGGGCAGATCGGTAAGGCGTTCCGCAATGAGATCACCCCCGGGAACTTCATCTTCCGCACCCGGGAGTTCGAGCAGATGGAGATCGAGTACTTCGTCCCGCCCGCGGAGGCCGGCACCTGGTTCGACCGCTGGGTGGAAGACTGCGTGGCCTGGTTCACCGATCTCGGCTTGAACCCGGAGAACCTGCGGCAGTTCGATGTGCCCGACGACGAGCGCGCCCACTACTCTGACCGCACTATCGACCTGGAGTACCGCTTCGGTTTCCAGGGCAGCGAGTGGGGCGAACTGATGGGGATCGCTAACCGCACCGACTACGATCTCAGCCAGCACATCGAGCACTCCGGTAAGGAGCTGTCCTACTTCGACCAGGCCTCCGAGTCCCGTTACGTGCCCTATGTCATTGAGCCCAGCTTCGGACTGACCCGCTCGATGATGGCCTTCCTCGTCGACGCCTACGCCGAAGACGAAGCCCCCAACACCAAGGGTGGAGTGGATGTTCGCACCGTGTTGAAGCTGCACCCGAAGTTGGCACCGGTCAAGGCGGCGGTGTTGCCGTTGTCGAAGAAGCCGGAACTGGCTGAACCCGCTGGCCGGCTCGCTGACACGCTGCGCAAGCACTGGAACATTGATTACGACGACGCCGGCGCTATCGGTCGTCGCTACCGTCGCCAGGATGAGATCGGCACCCCATTTTGCATCACCTTCGACTTCGACACCCTCGAGGACCAGGCGGTGACCATCCGCGACCGCGATGAGATGACTCAGCAGCGGGTGAGCCTGGACCAGGTCGAGTCCTACCTGGCGGCCAAGCTGCTGGGCTGAGGCTCACTGACGAGCCGGTGGCGCGGGGTGTTTGCACGCCTCAGCCGGCGGGTTTAGACTCGCTGAGCTGTCGCCATGAGCTGCAATCGACTGTAGACGCACCGCAAAGGACACGCGATGAGCACCACCGACCAGGTGCACCCCTCTGAAGAATCCTCTGATTTTCTCGCGGAGGAGACCCCTGCGGCCTCCCCGGCGCCCTGCCTGACCCTCGATTCCGGTCTGACCGTCCGCCCCTGGCAGGATGGCGATGACCTGCGCCTGATGGAAGTCTGGGGCGACGCCGACGACCGGCAGATCGAACAAGACCGCGCCATGCTGCGGCCGTCCTCTAACGACCCCTGGCAGCGCACCGTCATCGCCGAAGAGCACGAGGTCCCGGTCGCGGCTGCGACCGTGGTCAGCTCTGCCTTACACCCCACCCGGCTGTGGTTCTACGCCGAGGTGCTGCCCGAGCACCGCCGCAAGGGGGTTGCCGCCCAACTGCTCAACATCCTCGAAGCTGAGATGTCTAACTGCTCGGTGCAGAGCCTCAAGGCCCGCTGCGCCAAGGGGTCGGCTGCTCAGTGTTTCCTCAAGGACAACGGATTTACCAAGATTCAGCGTTCTCGCGACGTCGTCGTCGCCCCTGGTGTGCTGCCGATTCCGGACATCGAGAACTCGCCGATGGATCTAGAGGATCTGGCCACCGGTTCGGTCGAGCTCAGTGAGGTCGTCGCACAGTTCTACAACGCCGTCCACCACTGGGATCCCGCGGAGATGACCATCGGCACCGCCCAAAAGTACCTGCTGGCCCCGGAGACCGGAGCCAGCGGTGCGGTGGTGCTGCGGGACACCTCACACCAGAACCGCATCACTGCCTTCGCGGTGAGCTACACCTCCGAGCAGACCGATGCACCCGCCGATGTGCTGCTGGGCTGGAATCCGCAGCTCGCCGAGCACGAGGCCGCCTCCGCAGTTTCCACCTTGCTGGCGCTGGTGGCGGCCCGCTACCCGGTCCAGCTGGAGGTCGACGACGCCATGACCCCGCTGACCGGCATCATCGACGACCTTGTCGAGCGCGATGAAGCCGAGGTGGATTTCGAAGCCCTCATCTACGCCCGCGATCAATCTGCATAACCTTATGAACCCTGCATAGGGCTATAGCGTTATGCACGGTTCATAGCACTATGCAGGACTGGATAATAGACCTGTGACTGACACTCTGGAACGCCCGCGCGCCCTGCTTCCGGCCCTGCAGCTAGGGCCGATCACCGTGGACACCCCGGTGGTGCTCGCGCCGATGGCCGGGATCACCAATACCGCTTTCCGTCGACTCTGCCGCGAGTACGGCGGTGGGCTCTACGTCAACGAAATGGTCACCGCGCGGGCCCTGGTGGAGCGTCGCCCGGAGAGCCTGCGGATCATCAAACACGAGCCGGACGAGGTGCCCCGCTCAGTGCAGCTCTACTCGGTGGACCCGGTGACCACCGGGCGCGCGGTTCGGATGCTGGTCGAAGAAGACCGTGCTGACCACATTGACCTGAATTTCGGCTGCCCCGTCCCCAAAGTCACCCGGAAAGGCGGCGGCTCGGCCCTGCCGTGGAAGATCGGGTTGTTCGAGTCGATCGTGACCACCGCGGTGCGGGAGGCCGAGCAGGCCAATATCCCGGTGACGGTGAAGATGCGCAAGGGCATCGATGAAGATCACTTGACCTACCTTGAGGCCGGTCGGGCGGCCCGCGACGCCGGGGTGGCCGCTGTTGCTTTGCATGGCCGCACCGCCCGCCAACACTATTCGGGACAGGCCGACTGGGATGCCATCGCGCGGCTGCGCGAAGCCCTGCCGGATCTTCCGGTGCTCGGCAACGGGGATATCTGGTCTGCCGAAGATGCCGTGGCCATGGTGCAGCGTACCGGGGTCGACGGCGTCGTCGTCGGCCGGGGATGCCAAGGACGTCCCTGGCTCTTCGGTGATCTCCAGGCAGCCTTCGAAGGCCGCGAAGACCGGCACCGTCCGAACCTGACCATGGTCATCGAGACACTGCTGCGCCACGCGAAGATGCTCATTCCGTATTTCGACGGTGATGAGCGCAAAGCGATGCAGGATATCCGCAAGCACGTGGCCTGGTACTTCAAGGGCTACCCCATCGGAGGTGCGTTGCGGTCGCAGTTGGTCCTGGTGGAGACCCTCGACCAGTTGGAGGACCTCTTGGGTCAGCTCGATCAGTCGATCGGCTATCCCGGGGAGGCCGCCGAAGGCCCACGTGGCCGGGCGGGATCGCCGAAGAAGGTGCACCTGCCAGAGGACTGGTTGGTCTCCCAGGAACTCAATGAGGACCAGCGCCAGATGATCAAAGCCGCCGAGGTCGACACCTCCGGCGGCTAAACCCCTCCACTCTGTGCGTGGTGCTGAG
Source organism: Nesterenkonia alba DSM 19423 (assembly GCF_000421745.1). GTDB lineage: Bacteria > Actinomycetota > Actinomycetes > Actinomycetales > Micrococcaceae > Nesterenkonia > Nesterenkonia alba. Next base: position 108,738 of record NZ_ATXP01000002.1, on the reverse strand, counting down.
CCTGCACCTTCCCTCCCTCGACTGCCACGCCGTTCCCCTCAGGTGTAGTGGCCGCCGGGTGTCCCGGCGGGGCCTGCCGCATCGCCCCGCAGGGCCAGTCGCTGACACCTGGGACTCCTGCGGCCGTTCCCCGTGGGTAAGCTGATCCTATGAGCGGGCGGAACGTGGAACGAGTCGAAGGGCGGTACTCCGCACTGGCCCCTGGCTATACCGAAGTGGATGAGGACCGGTGGGTTCCCGAGCACGGCAAATCGGTTTACCGCTCCAGTTTTGAACGGGACCGCGCCCGCCTGTTGCACTCCTCTTCCCTGCGTCGCCTGGGCGCTAAGACCCAGGTGGTCTCACCTGATGTGGACGACTTCTCCCGCACCCGCCTGACGCATTCGCTGGAGGTGGCCCAGGTGGGACGGGAACTGGGGCGGCTGCTTGGTTGCGATCCCGACGTCGTCGACGCCGCCTGCCTCTCCCACGACCTCGGGCACCCCCCGTTCGGCCACAATGGGGAGAAGGTACTCAACGAGTTGGCCGCAGAGATTGGCGGGTTCGAAGGTAACGCCCAGACGCTGCGTATCCTCACCCGGTTGGAGACCAAGCGCTTCCACCCCGATGGCCGTTCCGCCGGGTTGAACCTCACCCGGGCCAGTCTCGATGCGGCGGTGAAGTATCCGTGGCGGGTTCACCAAGCTCCTCTGCGGCCCGATGGCACGCGCAGCCCTAAGTTCGGTGCCTATGAGGACGATCTGGAGGTCTTCACCTGGCTGCGCCAGGGTGTGACGGGTACTCGCCAGTGCATGGAGGCTCAGGTGATGGATGCCGCCGATGATATCGCCTACTCGGTCCACGACGTGGAGGACGGCATCGTCTCGGGACGGTTCCAGCTGAAGTTCCTCGACGATGACATTCAGCGGGCCCGCGTCATTCAAACCACCCAGGAGTGGTACCTCCCGGAGACCAGTGAAGACCGGATCGACGCCGCCATCGAACGTTTAGCCGGCGTGGAGGCCTGGACCCGGGAATCCGACGGGTCTCGCCGCGCTCTGGCTGCTTTGAAGAACATGACAAGCGAACTCATCGGACGGTTCTGCGGGGCCATCTACACAGCGACCCGACAGGCCCACGGCAGTCAGCCGCTGGTACGGCATGAGGCCGATCTCGTGGTGCCCACAGAGACCCTGGAGGAGATCTGCCTGATGAAGGGCATCGCGGCGAACTACATTATGGCTTCTCGCGAGCAGATGCCGGTCTATGTCCGTCAGCGGGACGTGCTCACTGATCTGCATGGACTGCTGGTGGAGACCGGGGATCGGTTCTTAGACCCTCAATTCCAGGCGGACTATCGCGCAGCCGACGACGACGCCGGTCGCCACCGTGCCATCATTGACCAGATCGCGTCCCTCACCGATGGTGCGGCCCTGGAGTGGTATGCCACCCTCGTGCACGGCAAACCAGTGATGAACCGCCTCTTCGCCTGAGCCATGGGGTGCCCACGGCACTCTGTGACACTTCTATGTGTCGAGATATTTGCCGATGTCTCCGGTCGTCACACCGAAGGCGGCGAAGAGTTCGGCGGAGTCAACGAAGAGGTTGAGGTCCGGCTCCCCGGCACCCATGGCCACCCGCCCGGTGATGGAGGAGTCCGCGTAGACCGGCAGGGGTGTTGTGGTGCCGAAGGGGTTGATGGTGCCTGGGTAGTAGCCGGTGGCCTTGTAACCTTCCTCCGGGGCGGCCATCGACATCTTCTTGAACCCGGCCAGCTTGCGTAGCTTTCCCCAGTCCACCGCTTTATCACCTGGAATGAGCACGAGGAGATATTCGGCCTCGGAGGTGGTCTGGGTGCGTTTGGCCCGAGCCACCAGGGTCTTGACAATCTCCCCGGGAGTGATTCCGAGGCTAGCGGCCGCCTCCTCCACGGAGCGGGCAGGCCCGCGTTCGGCGAACTCAATGGCCACGCCCACCTGATCTGCGGCGGCCTGGACTCGTTGACGTCCGGAAAGCTCAGTCATGGAACCCCAGCCTAACCAGAAGCAGTGCGCATGTGGTTCCAGATCGCGGAGCCCGGTTTTCCACAGCGGCGACGATGACGGCGTCGCCGTGGCACGATGGTGCTGTGGCTGGACTGATCAAGCGGGAAGACATCGATGCGGTGCGTGAGCGTGCCGACTTGCGCGAGATCGTCGAACAGTACGTCACCTTGAAACAAGCCGGCATCGGCTCCTTCAAAGGACTCTGCCCCTTCCACGACGAACGCACTCCCAGCTTCCACATCCGTCCGCAGATCGGCACCTACCACTGCTTCGGCTGTGGGGAGTCCGGGGACGTCATCGCCTTTGTCCAGGCCATGGAACACACCAGCTTCCAAGAGACAGTGGAGCGTCTCGCGGCGAAGTACGGTGTGGAACTGCGTTACGAGGATGGCGGTAGCGGTCCGGATCAAGCTGAAGTCGGCCGGCGTCAGCGCTTACTGGACGCTCATAAGATCGCCGATGAGTACTTCCAGGCTCAGCTGTTGCAGCCAGAAGCGCAGATCGCCCGTGAGTTCCTCACCGGGCGGGGTTTCACCCGTCAGCACGCTGAGAGCTTCGGGGTCGGCTACGCCCCCCGCGGGTGGAACAATCTGCTCAACCATCTGCGCACCAAAGGTTTCCGGGAGGATGAGCTGAAACTCACCGGGCTGTTTAGCGAGGGGCAGCGGGGTCTCTACGACCGGTTCCGGGGTCGGCTCATCTGGCCCATCCGGGACATGACGTCCACCACAGTGGGGTTTGGGGGACGTCGGCTCTACGAGGATGACCAGGGGCCTAAGTACCTCAACTCCCCGGAGACGCCGATCTACAAGAAGAATCAGGTGCTCTACGGGATCGAATATGCCAAGCGGAACATTGCGAAGAAGCGCCAGCTCGTCGTCGTCGAAGGCTATACCGATGTGATGGCCTGCCATATCGCCGGGGTGGATACCGCGGTGGCCACCTGTGGGACCGCGTTCGGAGAGGGGCATGTCAAGCTTGCTCGCCGGCTGCTCTCTGACGACGGCTCACCCGCCGAGGTGGTCTTCACCTTTGACGGTGATGAGGCGGGGCAGAACGCCGCGCTGAAGGCATTTAACGAGGCTCACCAGTTCAGCGCTCAAACCTATATCGCCGTGGGGCCAGAGGGGATGGATCCCTGCGATCTGCGTCAGCACCGGGGGGATGAGGCGATCATCGCGCTCATTGACTCCAAGTCCCCGCTGTTTGAGTTCGTCATCCGCCGGCGGCTACGGGAATGGGACTTAAGCACCATCGACGGGCGGGTGGGGGCACTACGGGCCACTGCACCTGTGGTCGCTGGCATCCGGGACACAGCATTACGCAGTGCCTATATCCGGGAACTGGCCGGTTGGCTCGGTGCGGAGATCCACGACGTCGAGGCCGCGGTCAACACGGCCGCCGGTGCTACTCAGCGACAGGCCCCCCAGCGGGGATCACATCAGCACAGTGGCAGGGTTGAATCGGCGGGAGGCCGCAACGGATACGCCCACGACGTCGGCAGCTCGGCTCCCAGCTTTCAGCGACCCGATACCCGCGATCCGGTGGTGATGATGGAACGTCAAGCGCTTGAGGTGCTGCTGCAGCATCCCGCTCGGCTGACCGCCGAACAGTGGGAGGAAGCACTGACTGTGCGGTTTACTGCCGCAGCCCACCAGGTGGTCCACGATGCGATCCGCATCGCCGTGGCGCGGGTCTCTGATCCGGCCAGGCTCGTGGCCGCTGTGCGGGAAGAAGTCCCCGAACCGATCCGCTCCCTGGTCTCGGAGATGGCAGTGATGAACTTACCGGCCACCGACGAGGAACATCTGGATCGATACTGTCAGGAAATCCTCAACCGGCTCGTGGAACTGAAAATCCAGCATGAAAAAGCCAACCTCATGGGACGGTTGCAGCGCATGGACCCCGCGGACCAGCCCGAGGAGTACCGGCGGATCAACGCCGAACTCATGGATTTGGAGAAACGGCGTCGTGCCCTGCGTGTGACCGACTAACCGTGAGTGGTCGCCGGACCACCGGGGGTGACTAGCGCAGCCGGGGAGGGTGCTGACCAGGATGTGGGTGGTGACCGGAGTGCGGATGCTGACCGGCGTGCTGACCGGGGTGTGGGTGGTGACCCGGGGGAGGGTAATGACCTGCGGGTGACCCGGGATGCCCACCAGGCGGTGGGCCCGGAAACGGACCCGGTGAGGGTGCAGGCATGGGTGCCGGGGTGGTGCGTCGCAGTAACTCGCCGCGTAGCTGGGTGAAGGCGTGGAGGAGTTTCACCTCCGCGGTGCGCTCGCTCTGGGTGTGACCAGGGTTGAGCAGGATGCGATGCCGTAGCACGGCCAACCGGGCGGAGATGCGGATCATCCGCAGCATGACCTTCTTAGCGCCGGGGTACCGGGAGGCCCAGGTGGTGGCCCGACGCCGTCCGGACCAGCTGCCAAACATCGTGACTTCCTCCGGGGTCATCCATCCGCTGCGCACGTATTCCCGCAGGGCCTGACGGGTGCGTTTGACCTCATCGTGGCGCAACAGCAGCGCAGCCGTCAGCCAGGCAGCGAAGCTGAGGAACCCCATCAGGGCGGAGATGATGAAAGCCAGCAGCGGCTCAGTGGCCGAGACCACCGCAGCCAGATTCCACAGTGCGTGCAGGACCATGCCAACTGGCAGGCCGGCCACGAGCATGGCAAAACCCCAGCCCATCCCGGGGCGTCGGGCGCCAAAGCCCATGATCATTCCGATCGCCCCGGTGAAGACCACGTGGGCGAAAGGTGTGAGAATCCCCCGAAGGAAGAACGTGGCACCCCCGGCGACCAGACCACCCTCCACCGACGCCATGCTGATGTAGAGGATGTCCTCGGTGAAGGCGAACCCAATGCCAATCAGAGAGCCGAACATCAACCCTTGGAACGGCCCATCGAAGTGCTTCCGCGCGGCCAGCAGAATAATGAGCAGCAGCAGGGCTTTGGAGGTTTCCTCGAACAGCGGGGCGAAGACCACCGGACCCACCCATCCCGGAGGTTCCCCGAAGGCAATGGCGAACCCGATCTCTGCGCCCAGGCCCAGCACCAGGGTCATGATGACCGAGGCGACCGCACCCCACAACACACACAGCGCCATCATCAACGGCGACTGCGGATGCCACCGGTCCATCAGCCAGATCACCGCAATAATGACCAACGGGGGCAAGGCCGCCAGCGGCACGATGACCAGGGTTGCCGGGCCCATGACCAGCAGCATGATGAGCAGCATGAACACCAGCACCAGGGCCAGAACACCCACCCCGACCAGTGCGGCGATCCGCTGTGGGCTCCACTGTTTCTGTTCTCCGGGCAGACGGATCGCCTGGGTGGTCCAGGGCTGCTGGTGTGGCACGGGGCGGTAGGGCTGTTGAGGGGGCGCCACCGGGCCCTGCAGCCGCATCTGCTCGGTAATGGTGGGCCCGAACCGCGGCTGCTCGCCGTTGTCACCGGGAGGCCAGCCGTGGCCGGGATGCTGGGACATGCGATGGACTCCTCAAGCCGATGCTGTATCGGGGATGTCGTGGCGCGGGTTTCTTACGGGCTCGATCGTATCGACTCCAGCTCCGCCGCCACCGCCGCCCTGGGGTTGGTAACGTGTTAGGTATCGCACACATCCTGTGACGACATGGCGTGACGACGGGGTCGCGCTCCCACCTCGACGTGCCGGCAGGGCACGATCACTCCCAGGAGGCGCCACCATGTCCCAAAACACTGCGTCGAATCCCGCGGCCGACGAGCACTCCCGTGCCGCAGCGACCCACGAGATCCCCGAGGCGATGCGCCACGATGTCGGTCTTCTCGGTGGGTTGCTGGGTCAGGTACTGCGCGAATACGCCACTGAGAGCACCAGTCCCCGGGGACTCTACGACGACGTCGAGCACCTGCGTTCACTGTGCATTGCCGCCGTCGAAGACCCCAGTGAGGACACCCTCGCCGAGGCTGAAGATTTCGTCTCATCCCTGGATCCCGACCGGGCTAAGGAAGTCGCCCGGGCTTTCACTTGCTACTTTCTGTTGGCCAATCTTGCCGAAGAGCAGCATCGGGTGCGCACCCTGCGCACCCGCGATGGTGAGATCCCCTTAGAGGAGCAGTCGCCGTCGGACTCGGTGGCCGCAGCCTTTACCCATTTGGCTGAGGAAGTCGGCCAGCGCGAAGCCGAGCGTCGCCTCAAAGAGCTGCGCTTCCACCCGGTGCTGACCGCCCACCCCACTGAGGCCCGCCGCAACGCGATCACCTCCAGCCTGCGGCGGATCGGCGCGCTGCTCGACGAACGCGACGACCCCCGCATGGGGCCGGCCGCCCAGGCACGTAACACCCGGGACCTGGCTGAAGAGATCGACAATATGTGGCGCACCGCCCAGCTGCGGGTGACGAGCCCCTCTCCGCTGGACGAGGTCCGCACCGCCCTGAACTTCTTTGACAACTCGTTCTCCCAGGTGTTCACCGAGGCATACCGGCGTATGGACGACTGGCTGCAGGCCGAGACCGCCGGGTCAGCAGCCCCCAAAGCCCCAGCGTTTATCCGCCTGGGCTCCTGGATTGCCGGCGACCGCGATGGCAACCCCAATGTCACCGCTTCCATTACTCGGCGGGCGGTGGGGCAGATGGCTGACAAGGTTCTGGCCGAACTGCAGGACCGTGCCCGCACCGTGGGGTTGTCCTTGACCCTCGATGAGCGCTACACCCCACCCAGCGAGCAGCTGACCACCTTGTGGAACCGGCTCAAGCAGCTCTCCGATGAACTGACCGCCACCGCGGCTGAGCACTCTCCCCGGGAGCCCCACCGGCAGGTCATGCTCGCCATCGCCGGACGGATCGCCGCCACCCGCCGCCGCGACGCCGACTTGGCTTACAGTGTGCCCGCCGAACTCGTCGAGGACCTCAAAATCGTGCAGGCCTCCCTGGTGGAGGCCGGGGCGGCCCGTGCGGCCTACGGGGACCTGCAGGAACTCATCTGGCAGGTCGAGACCTTCGGTTTCCATTTGGCTGAGCTGGAAGTCCGGCAGCACTCGGCGGTACACAGCCAGGCCCTGAAGTGGCTTCAAGATCCTGAGGCGGTGGAGAAGATGGCCGTCGACGGCGAGGAGGTCCTGGAGACCTTCCGGGCTATCGCCAGTGTCCAGCAGCGCTACGGCGTTGACGCCTGCCGCCGTTACATCGTCTCTTTCACTCAGTCCGCACAGAACCTCGCCGATGTGTACGAACTCGCTGAAGAGGCTCTTGGTGGGCCGGAGTACGCCCCGGTGCTCGATGTCATTCCACTATTCGAGACCTACGAGGATCTGCAGAACGCCCCACGAATCCTCGACGAGGCCCTCAGCCACCCGAAACTCCAACAGCGACTCGACCAGACCGGTCGGCGGATGGAAGTCATGCTGGGCTACTCGGATTCCTCCAAAGACGTCGGCCCGGTGGCCGCCACTCTTGCCCTCTATGAGGCTCAGGAGAAGATCGCCGCCTGGGCCATCGACCACGAGATCACCTTGACGCAGTTCCACGGCCGCGGCGGGGCCCTAGGTCGCGGCGGAGGGCCAGCCAACCGGGCGATCCTCGCCCAGCCGCCCCATTCGGTGGATCTGCGGTTTAAAGTCACCGAACAGGGTGAAGTCATCGCCGCCCGGTACGGCAACCCGGAGATCGCCCTGCGGCACATCGAACAGGTTGCCGCTGCGACCCTGATGGCCTCGGCGCCGTCGACGGAGAAACGCAACGCGGCTGCCGCCGAGCGTTTCGCTGACCTGGCCGCCCAGCTCGATGCCGCCAGCCGGGAACGCTTCCACTCCCTGATCCACGCCGAGGGTTTTGCCCCCTGGTTCGCTCAGGTCACCCCGCAGGATGAAATCGGACTGCTGGCCATCGGCTCCCGACCGGCCAAACGCGGGCTGTCCGTGGAGTCCCTGGAGGACCTGCGGGCTATCCCCTGGAACTTTGCCTGGGGGCAGGCCCGTATCAACCTCACCGGCTGGTATGGGTTGGGGACCGCCTTGGAGCGCGTCGGCGACGTCGAGCTGTTGCGTCAGGCCTATGAGCAGTGGCCGCTGTTCAAGGCAATGATCGACAATGTGGAGATGTCCCTGGCCAAGACGGACACCCGCATCGCGCGGCGCTATCTGGCCCTCAGCGACCGGCAAGACCTCGCCACCGAGGTGCTTGAGGAACTCGAACTGACCACCCGGTGGGTGCTGGCGATCACCGACCAGCCCCGCCTGCTGGCCAAGCACCGCGTCCTCGGCCGGGCTGTGCAATTGCGCAACCCGTATGTGGACGCGCTCTCGTTGATCCAGTTGCGGGCCCTGCGCACCCTGCGTTCGGCCGAGCTCACCGAGTCGGAGGGCGAAGACCCCCGCAATCTACTCCTGCTGACGCTGAAGGGTGTCGCTGCCGGTCTGCAGAACACCGGGTAAGGTATCCGCCGGGGACGTGATTCCCGTTCGTTCTTCCCGAAAGGCTCTGATGAGCACTCTGCTCTCCTCCGGCGACCTTGCCGTTGCCACCAGCGGGTTGGTCAAACGCTTCGGCAAGACCACTGCTGTCGATGGTGTGGACCTGACCATTCGCCGCGGCGGTATCTACGGCGTACTCGGCCCTAACGGTGCCGGTAAGACCACCACGATCCGCATGCTGGCCACCCTGCTGCGCCCCGATGCCGGTGAGGCCACTGTCCTGGGTCACGATGTATTCACCGAAGCGAAGACCATCCGGGAGAAGATCGCCCTCACCGGTCAGTTTGCCTCCTTGGACGAGGACCTCACCGGGGTGGAGAACCTCATCCTGCTCGGCCGGCTGCTGGGCTTTACCAAGCGGGCCGCCCGCAGTCGCGGCATGGACCTGCTTGAAGCCTTCGGGCTCACCGACGCCGCCCACCGCCAGGTGAAGAACTACTCCGGCGGGATGCGCCGCCGGCTGGATATCGCCGGCTCGCTCATCGTCACCCCGGAGCTGATGTTCCTCGACGAGCCGACCACCGGGGTGGACCCCCGCAGTCGCAATCAGGTCTGGGACATTATCCGCACCCTGGTCGATGGTGGCACCACAGTGTTGCTGACCACTCAGTACCTCGAAGAAGCCGACCAACTGGCCGATCGGTTGGCGGTCATCGACCACGGAACCGTCATCGCTGAAGGCACCCCTGGCCAGCTCAAAGCCCAGGTGGGTGCTGGAGCCCTGAAGGTGCGGGTCATCGATCCAGCGGAGAGGGAACAAGCAGCCGCAGTGCTGCGTACTAGCCTCGGTGTCGACGTCGTGCGCGAAGCCGATAGCGCCGGGCTGAGTGCTTCCCTGGCCGCCGGCCAGAGTGCCGCCGGTGGGCTCAGCGCCCTGGAAGAGGCAGGCATCGCGTTAGAGACCTTCGCCCTGGGGCAGCCCAGCCTCGATGAAGTCTTCCTCGCCCTGACCGGTCAACCCGCGGAGGAGAGCCGATGAGCACCGAGACCACCCCGGCCACGGAAGCCCACGCTATCCGTGGGGTGTTGTTGCCCCCGCAGGATCGGCCCCGACCGTCCAACCCGCTCACCGCCTCACTGACCTTCGGGTGGCGAGCGATGCTGAAGCTCAAGCACATCCCCATGCAACTGTTCGACGTCACCGTCTTCCCCATCATGATGACGGTGATGTTCACCTACATCTTCGGCGGAGCCATGGGCGCGGTGGTCTCCGGCAGCACGCCCGGGGGAGGGGCCGTACGGGAGTACGTCCAGTTCTTCATCCCCGGTATCTTCGTGCAGACCCTCATCATGATCACCATGTACACCGGGGTGACGCTGAACAAAGACATTTCCAAGGGCATCTTCGACCGGTTCCGTTCGCTCCCCACCTGGCGGCCATCTCAACTGGTCGGGGCATTGCTCGGGGACCAAGTGCGTTACACCCTGGCGGGCACCATCATCTTGTCGGTCGGGTTCATCGTGGGGTTCCGTCCCGACGGCGGGCTCACCGGAGTGCTCGCAGCGTTCGTGCTGCTGTTGGTGTTCAGCTTCTGCCTGTCCTGGGTGTGGACGACCATCGCGCTGTTGATGCCTACCGAAGAGGCCGTCATGGGGGTCTCGATGACGATCATCTTCCCGCTGACCTTCGCCTCGAACATCTTTGTGCCCACTGAGACCATGCCCTCCTGGCTGCGGGGAGTGGTGGAAGCTAACCCGGTCTCCGTGGTGGTATCAGCGATCCGTGAGCTGATGGACGGCACCTACGATCCGGCCAGCCTGGGACTCGTGGCGGTCTACTGTGCCGTGCTCGTGGCCATCTTCTCCCCGCTCTGCATGGTCCTGTACAACCGCAAGTCGTAAGAAGCCCTGGCACCGGCTGCCGCTCGGCACGTGGTGAGGAATCCGTTACAGTGAGCACATGGTTGCTTCCGGAAACTATATTGTCCGCAATGCTCACATCGTCCCGGTGACCGGGAAGCCCTTCGACGGCTCCCTGAAAGTCACCGGTGGGAAGATCGCCGCGCTCGGCCCGGATATCGAGGCCGAAGATGACCACGAGGTCATCGATGCAGACGGCGGGTGGCTGGTCCCCGGACTCATCGACGCCCACGTCCACCTCGGCGTCCACGAACAGGGTGAAGGCTGGGCCGGAGCCGACTTCAATGAGAAGACCGATCCGGTGACCGCCGCGGTGCGAGCACTCGATGCCATCAACCCCGCTGATATAGGGTTCGACGACGCCGTGGCCCACGGGGTGACCACTGTGAACGTCAATCCCGGCTCAGCTAACCCCATTGGCGGCCTCACGGTGGCCATCAAGACCCATGGCGCCGTCGTCGACGATATGGTGCTGCGTTCACCCTCCGGCCTCAAAGCGGCCCTGGGGGAGAACCCCAAACGCGTCTACGGCGACCAGAACAAGACCCCCTCCACACGCCTGGGCACCGCCTACACGGTGCGCAAAGCATTCACCGAAGCCCGGCAGTGGGCCGCTAAAGACCCTCAAGACCGCCCGGCCGATTTGGTCTCCGAAGCCCTAGTCCAAGTGCTGGAGCGCAAGATCCCCTGGCGGCAGCACTGTCACCGCGCGGATGACATCATGACCGCCCTCCGGCTCGCCGACGAATTCGGTTACGAACTGGTACTGGACCACGGCACCGAGGCCTACAAGCTCGCCGATCGTATTGCCGCCCGCGGCATCCCGGTGCTCTACGGGCCCATGATGGTGTCCCGGTCCAAAGTCGAAGTGCGCGAACGCAGCCCCCACGCCCCGGGGGTACTGGCCGCCGCAGGGGTGAAGGTCTCCATCATCACCGACCACCCGGTGGTACCTATCGACTTCCTCATCAACCAGGCCGCCCTGGCCGTGAAAGAGGGGATGGACCGTGAGGAGGCGCTTCAAGCGGTGACCATCAATCCCGCCGAGGTGCTCGGTGTGGCCGATAGGGTCGGCTCCTTGGAGGTTGGCAAGGACGCAGACATCACCCTGTGGGAAGGCGACCCGTTGGACACCCGCAACCGGGCCCTGCGTACTTGGATCGATGGCCGTGAGGTCTACCAGTACGACGCCGCCACCACAACAGCCCACCACGCCTGAGGGTGGTAAGCCGCTCACCTTAAGGCGGTGACATCTGCTGTCCTGATCGGTTCACGCGCGGTGAGCTCGGTTCACAAGCTCTGTTCACAACGGGCGGGGAGCGGTGTTTGACTAGTGTCATGACCACTGCAGGCCAGGAATTCAGCACAGGAGTCTTCGCCCGGATCACCGGGAAGGTCCAGGGCGTGAACTACCGGGCCTCCACCCGGCGCCAAGCCGAAGAGCTGGGGCTCATCGGCTGGGTGCGTAACACCTCTGATGGTGCCGTTGAACTGCTCCTCGGTGGGGATGGGCCGGCTATCGACGCCCTGCTGCGGTGGTGCCACCATGGGCCTCCACGCGCCCAGGTCAGCGGCGTGGAGACCCGCCAGGCCACCACCGAAGAACTGGAGACTCTTCCGGCCAGCGGGTTCAGCATCCTGCGGTGAACACGTCCAGACACTCACAATCCCTGGAGAATTTCCTCAGCCTCCACGGGTAGGGTGTGCCCTCATGATGAGCAGAAGTGAGCGTTCACCACGTAGGCGGACCTACGCCATCACCACTGTCCTTCTCGCCAGCGCGGCCATGCTCAGTGCCTGTGACGCCCTGGGCGGCAACAATGCCGAACCCGCTGAGGATGAGACCACCCCGGCCCCGGAGAACACCGCCGAGACTCCGGCGGCCGATGAGGCCGACACCACCGAGGAGACCGACGAGGCGTCGAACACCGGCGACGGTGAACAACCCTTCGCCGCCGCTGAGCTGGCCGACGCCGTCGGCAACCCCATCGGGACGGTGAGCTTCACCGAAGCCGAGGACGGCGTCGTTGTCACCGCCGAGTTGGAAACCCTCAGCCCCGGGTTCCGCGCTGTCACTGTGAACGAGAACGGCCTCTGCGAACCCCAATCCGCCAACGAAGCCGGTCAGATCGGTGACTTCTACTCCGCCGGGGGAGTGCTGCCCGGCCACCCCAGCGAGGAGGATGAAGTCATCGAAGGTGAGGATGAGCTCGAAACCACCCCGCCGCCGGAGGCTGAAGGCCAAGAAGGCACTGACCAGGAGGGCACCGGGTCAGAGGAGACCACCGGGCAGGAGACGATCTACCACCCCGACCGTGCCGGGGACATGCCCAACGTTCTCATCGGCGAAGACGGTGAAGGGCAGATGAGCTTCTTCTCCGACCGGCTCACCTCGGAGTTGCTCCTCAGTGAGGAGGGAACAGCTGTCATCGTGCACGAAGATCCCGCCCACTACGGCAATATTCCCGAACGCTATGCGCCCTACGGACCCGACCAGGAATCCCTGGCCACCGGGGACACCGGAGCCCGTTCAGCCTGCGGTGTCGTCGAAGAACAGTAAACTCCCGGTGACGGTCATCGCTTGTCACATCGTTGCCGGAGAATTCCGACACCCGCTATAGTCGGAGCCTGGTGCGCCGGGAAGACTGGTCGGCAAGCGGTTACCGCCGTGTGAGTGTGTGGAGTAGATCGCCCTGGTCGCTCCGTGCCGGCTGCACGGCGCCGGCCGTACGTGACCTGACCCGCACCGCACTGACCAGGAGGACGCACTGTGAGCATGCTGACTCTGGTCTTCCTCACCCTGCTGCTGGTGCCCGCCGCTGCCGTGGCCCACACCGTCCTGGGCAGGAACACCGGCTGGTTCGCCGCCGCAGCGTTGACGGTACTCGGGATCTTCAGCCTCACCTGGCTCCCCGATGTCATCGCCGGTGAGACCGCAGAAGAGCACCTACCGTGGATCCCCACCGTCGACGTCGGCATCTCCCTGCGTCTCGACGGGCTCGGGATGGTCTTCCTGCTGCTGGTGCTGTTCATCGGCGCCCTGGTGATGGCCTACTCGGCCCGCTACTTCAGCCCCCAGAAGAAGACCAGCGACTACTACGTGTGGATGCTGCTGTTCGTCTTCGCCATGTCCGGCATGGTGCTGGCCGATGACATGATCCTGCTGTTCGTCTTCTGGGAGTTCACCACTCTGTGCTCCTTCTTCCTCATCAACCGCTCCGGGGATAAGGCTCCGGCTCCTGCCCAGCGGACGCTGCTGCTGACCATGGCCGGTGGACTCGGCCTGCTGACGGCCGTGCTGTGGATCATCGTGCGCACCGGCACCACGAGCCTTTCAGCCGCCCTGGAACATCAGGTGTGGGGCGAGGACGCCGTGTTCACCGGTGTGGTTGCGGTGCTCATCGCCTTTGCCGCGTTCACCAAGTCAGCGCAGTTCCCCTTCCACCTCTGGTTGCCCGATGCCATGGTGGCCCCAGCCCCGGTGAGTGCCTACCTGCACGCCGCAGCGATGGTGAAAGCCGGGATCTACCTGCTGCTGCGGTTCGCTCCGGTCTTTGAAGGCGTGGCCATCTGGCAGAGCCTACTCATTATCTGCGGGCTCATCACCGCGCTCATCGGGGCGCTGTTCGCCCTCCAACGCCACGACATCAAAGAGATCATGGCCTACTCCACGGTCTCGCAGCTGGGCTTCCTCGTGGCGGTCATCGGCATCGGCACCCCCACCGCGATCGCAGCGGCGATCATCCATGTGGTCGCCCATGCGCTGTTCAAATCCAGCCTGTTCATGATGGTCGGGATCATCGAGCATGAGGCGCACTCCCGCGACATCCGCGAACTCAACGGATTGCGCAAAACCATGCCGGTCAGTTTCGTCATCACCGTGCTGGGCTGCCTGTCCATGGCGGGAGTGCCGCCACTGTTCGGCTTTGTCTCCAAGGAGAACCTGCTCAAAGGTTTCCTCTCCGGGCAGGAGGGCACTTTTGGCCCCGGCTTGACCTGGACGGTGACCCTGCTGGCAGTGCTGGCGGCCGTCGGCACCTTCGCCTACTGCGGGCGGATCGTGCTCGGGGCGTTCACCAGCTACACCGGAGCCGGCGCCAAGGACGAGCCTCGTAAGCCGATGGCCGCTGATGCCGCACACGAAGCCCCGATGAGCTTCTACCTGCCAGCCCTGCTGCCGGCGCTCGGTGGACTGCTGGGCTTTGCACCCTTCCTCTTCGATGGACTCATCACCTCCGCTGTCGACGCCGCTGCCACCGTTGCCTATGACGCGCACTTTTACCTCTGGGGCGGCATCACCGTGGATCTGATGCTCTCGGTGGCGATTATGGGTATCGGCCTGGTGGCCGTGTTCGGCCGTACCCGCCTCGATAGCGTCATTCCCCGCACCATCCTGCCGTGGACCGGTGTCGCCGTGGCCGAAAAGATGCGCACCGGTTCTATCGACATCGGTCGGCGCGTCGGTGACTTAACCCGTACTGATATGCACGGGTTGCACCTGACCGTGCCGGGTATCTTCTTGGCCGGGTTGTTCATCGCCGGAGTGCTGCATGTCGGCGACGTCGGTAGCTTCGACCCCGGCCACACGCTGATGACCGACTGGGTGCTCATCGGGTTGCTGGCCATCTTCTTGGTCGGCACGGTCATCTCCCAGTCCCGGACCGCTGCGGCTGTGCTCGCCGGAGGCGCGGGATTCGTCGTCGGCGCCTGGTACTTCGCCCTCGGTGCGGTCGATGTCGGCATGACCCAGCTGCTGGTGGAGATCCTCACCGTGGTGGTGCTGGTCCTCGTGCTGCGCAAACTGCCTCGGCGTTTCCACGCCGTCTCCCGGCGTCGCACGGTGGTCTCAGCCGTGGTGGCCGTGGCTTTCGGTGCCATGGCGTTCATCGCCACATTCGCGCTGACCGGGCGGCGGGGGCAGTCCCCAGCGGCCGAGTGGTACTTAACGGAGACCTACGACGTCGTCGGCGCCGTCAACACCGTCAACTCCATCCTGGTGGACTTCCGCCCCTTGGATACCTTCGGTGAGCTCACGGTGCTCGGTGTGGCCGGGTTCGCCATCCTCGCGGTGCTGAACTCCGCTTTCTCCACCAGCGACAATGAGCCCGCCGAATCCAAGCTCTGGGACGGTACCCCGCTGGCGAACTCCGAGGACAACACCACCGCTATGCGCAAGGTGTTCACCTGGATGGCCCCGTTCATCATCATTCTCTCCCTGGTGCTGCTGGCGCGCGGCCACTACGAATCCGGGGGAGGGTTCATCGCGGCCCTTGTCCTGGGTGGATTCTTCGCCTTGCGCTACCTGGTGGCCCCCAGCGACTCAGCGGTCAAACTGCGTTTCGACTACGCACTCATCATCGTCGGTGGTATCGCCCTGGGGGCGGCGATCGGTCTGGCCGGATTCCTCGATGGAGAGGAGGGCTCCTACCTGCGGCCCATCGTCATCGTCGAAGGGCTGCCCCTGCCGTGGGGCACGGAGGCTGGCTTCACCCTGACCACCGCACTGGTCTTCGACGTCGGGATCTACCTGGCTGTCATCGGTGCGGTCCTGACCGCCATCGACCGACTCGGCCAGGCTCAGCGGTACCCAGCGGAACTGCTGCGCAAACACATGCGTGCCGCCGGAAAGACCCCAGCGGAGACCATCCACGCCGGCGAAGACCCCGGAGACCTGCCCCGTGAAGCCGACCCTGACTACGCAGAGGGTGAGCTGCGGCCCGGAGAGTTGCTGCGCGCCCGACGCCGGAAGGAGGGCGAGGAATGAGCATCGCCATCGCGGTCGGCTTGCTCACCGCAGCCGCCGTCTACCTGTTCATGCAGCGGGGCATGGTCCGCATCATCATCGGGTTCATCCTCGCCTCACATGCGGCGAACCTGATGTTCTTCGCCGCCGGGAACACCGCCTTCCGGGGGGTGCCGTACATCGGGAGCTCAGAATTCGGTGAAGGTGCGGATCCGCTGCCGCAGGCGTTCGTGCTCACCGCGATCGTCATCGCCTTCGCCATCACCATGTTCATGCTCACCCTGGCTATCACCACCACCGGCGACGACGACACGGAGAATGATGAGGAATCCCCGGTGAAAGTCCTCGCCCCCGAAGGTGCTGCTCCTGCTCCGGCGCAAGACAGTAACACCGCAGACCTCACCGACGCGGCTTCTCACTCCATGGATCTGACCACCACCGGGGCAGCAGGGGCAGGAACCGGAGGAGCCGACGCCTCCCCGATGTCACCGGTGCACGATTTCGAAGGGCGACAGCCCCAGCCGAGCGAGGCTGAACGCCCCGATTCCGAGCACCGTGGCGCAGCGCCCCGCAACGACGACGACAGCTCCCCGGGGCAGAAGGGAGGCGTTGCGTGAACGAGCTTCTCCCACCATTGCTGCCCCTGCTGGTCGGTATGCCTCTGCTGCTGGCGGCCCTCGGTGCTGCAGTGCGCAAGCACAAGCTGCTGCGCCACATCATCAGCCTGTCCACACTGGCGGCCATGTTCGCCGGTTCGGTGGTACTGCTCGTGGCCACCCACGACGGCACCGTCATCGCCCACCAGGTCGGGTTCTGGGACTACGGGATCTCCATCCCCTTCGTAGTCGACCAACTCTCCGCAGCGGTGCTGTTCATCATCTGCATCCTCGGGTTGACCTCGGTGATGTTCGCCATGGCCACTCACGAGGCCCGCGCCCGGTTCTACCACCCCTTCGTGCTGGTGCTGATGGCCGGTGTGGCCGGGGCGCTGATGACCGGGGACATCTTCAACTTCTTCGTCTTCATTGAGGTCATGCTGCTGCCCAGCTACGGGCTGTTGGCCATGATGGGTGCCAAACTTGGCGCCCACGGCGCCCGGATTTACGTGGCGGTTAATCTGCTGGCCTCCACGCTGCTGCTGGCCGGTATCGCCCTGGTCTACGCCACCGCCGGGACGGTCAACCTGGCTGAACTCCACGGTGTCGCCGCTGAGGATCCGGCTGTGGCGGTGGCTGCGGGAGTGGTACTGACCGCCATCAGTATCAAAGCCGCCGTCGTACCCGTTCACGGCTGGCTGACCCGCACCTATCCGATGACCTCACCGGCGGTGACCACCCTGTTCTCCGGGATCCACACCAAGGTGGCGATCTACGCGATCTACCGGATCTACTCGCTGATGTTCGACGGTGACGAACAGTTCCTCTGGATCGCGCTGGTGGTGACCAGCCTGACGATGCTCATCGGCGTGCTCGGAGCCATCGGGGAGAAAACCACCCGCTCTATCCTGGTCTTCCACATGATTAGCCAGATCGGCTACATCCTCATCGGGGTGGGGCTGTTCACTGGACTGGGACTCACCGCGGGGATTTTCTACCTGCTGCACCACATGATCGTGAAGGCCTCCCTGTTCCTCTCCACCGGCGCCATCGAGGAGACCTACGGCACCGGACAGATCGACAAGCTCGGCGGCATGCTCAAACGCGAACCGCTGATCGCGGTGACCTTTATGATCGCCGCGCTCTCCCTGGCTGGACTGCCGCCGTTCTCCGGATTCGTCGCCAAGTTCAGCATCATCCAGGCCACCCTCGAGCTCTCCCATTACTGGGTGGCCGCCGTGGCCATCCTGGTCAGCGTGTTCACCCTGCTGTCCATGCTGAAGATCTGGACCGGGGTGTTCATGGGCAAGGCCCCCGACGACCTCGAAGAGCGCGCCCTGGTCTACCAGGAGCGCATGCACGGCAAACGGTACCTGCGGGTCCAAGCCCAAGCAGAGAACCCCACGCTGACCATCGGTCCGCCCACGGCCACCACCTCCGCAGTCCTCGCCGGGGAGAAGCAGGTCAAAGTTCCGATGAAACTCATCATCCCGGGGATGATCCTCGCCGGGGTGACCCTGTTCTTCGGCCTGGGTGCGGAAGTGTTGATGATGATTGCCGAAACGGCGGCGGAAAACCTCCTGAACCCCGAGCACTACGTGGAGGCGGTGAGCAATGCCTAGCCACCGGAACCCGTCCTCAGCCCCCTGGATCTGGCGGATCCTCAGTTTCCTCTTCTGGTACGCCAAGGAGTTCTTCCTCGCCAACCTGCGAGTGACCATCGACGTGCTGCGCCCCACACGCCGGATGAAGGCCAATCCGGCGATCGCCGCAGTGCCGGCAGCCTCCGTCTCCGACGCCGAATGGACCCTGATCTCCGCACTCATCACCTTAACCCCCGGCACTTTGACGATCACCATCTCTAAGGAACACCGGGTGCTCTACGTCCACGGGATGTTCGCCGAGACACGCGATGCCCTGGCTGAGGAAATCCAAGAGATGGAAAACCGGCTCCTGCGGGCCATGCGGCGCACCCCGGGAGACCTCTCCCGACCTCTGCAGGCACCGGTGATCGGCGCGGGGAACACACCGGCTGAGGAAGGCGGTGAGCAGCCATGATCGGTGAGATCGTCCTAGAGATCGCCCTGATTCTGCTCGCCGTGGGGATGCTGCTGGCAGCCATCCGTGCCTGGCTGGGGCCGCGGATCACCGACCGTGCGGTCGCCGCTGACCTCATCTTCTTCGCGATTATCGGCTTCATCGCATTGATCGGATTGCGGACCGGTATCGAGGCGCTGTTCGACATCATCCTCATCGCCACGCTACTGGGCTTCATGGCGGCGATTTCCATGGCCCGGCTCGGATTGGGGGGACGCCGCTGATGGACTACACCACCCTAGGACTGGTGATGCACACCATCGGACTGGTCTGCATCTTCCTCGGCATCGCCACGATCATCGTCGCCGGCATTGGGCTGTTCAAACTGCCGGACCTCTACCTGCGTGCTTCCGCCGTCGGTACCTCAGCCGGTCTGGGAGTCGCATCGATCGTCATCGGCGCTCTGCTCATCGACTTCACGTGGCTGAACCTCCTCAAAGCACTGCTGGCCGTGGTGGCTCAGTTGTTGACCTCCACGGTGGGCTCAATGGCCATCGCCCGGGCCGGATACCTCAACAACTCCCTGCCTGCGCCGATCACCCATACTGATGAACTGCTCACCACCCGCGGGGATTACACCGGGCAGTCGGCCGAGACCACTGCGGACCCTGAGGCCGAATCGCAGTAGCCACTGAGGCAGTGTCCGGGTTCTGTCCAGCGACTGCGGCGATAGTGTGGGTGCTATGAGCACTCGCGATGCCCATGAGCCTCCGGCCCCCGACGAGGCCATCACCCCCGATGAGGGCCTGCCGCCGCACCGGGTGCGTGAAGCCGAGGACGAGTCCCACGACCTCTTCGACGAGAACGCCACCTACGAGGACGCCTCCCGGCCCGGCACTGTCGCCGCCGCTGCAGACCAGCCCTACCTGGTCAAAGCCCGGCAGCGTGAAGAGTACGCCGAGGCAGAACCCCCCCAGCGGCATGACCCCAAAGCCTCCTCCCCGCTGAAGCTGACCTCCACCGCGTGGAAGTACAGTCTCAAACGCACGCTGGCTGAATTCAGTCGGGACCAGTGCACCGATCTGGCTGCGGCTCTGACCTACTACGCCGTGCTCTCGGTCTTTCCTGCGCTCATCGCTCTGGTCTCCATTCTCGGGCTGCTAGGAGAGGCCGAACGGGTCGAAGAGTTCGTGCTCAGCACCGTCGGGGACCTCGCCGGGGCCGAGAGCGAGATCGCCGACACGGTGCAGATGGTCTTAGGCGTCATCACCCCCGCCGAAGGAGCCGGCCTGGGTCTAGCGATCGGTATCCTCGCGGCCATCTGGACCGCCTCGAACTACGTCAACGCCTTCTCCCGGGCGATGAACCGCATCTGGGAGGTCGAAGAAGGGCGCTCCTTCCTTCAGCTACGGCCGGTGCTCTACCTGGTGACGGTCGCGCTCATCGTGCTCGTGGCGCTCTCAGCGGTGATGCTGGTGGTCTCCGGGCCTCTCGCCGAGGCGATCGGCAACACTGTCGGCCTCGGGGAGACAGCCGTGACCGTGTGGAACTGGGCCAGCCCCGTGGTGCTCATCCTCATTGCCGCACTCGGCATTGGGCTGCTGTACTTCGCCACCCCGAACATCCGGCAACCAGGGCCGAAATGGACTTCGGCCGGGGCGGTGGTGACCATCCTGGTGATGATCGTGACCACCATCGGCATCGCCTTCTACGTGATGCACTTCGGTAACTACGACGCCACCTACGGTGCCCTGGCCGGTGTCATCATCTTCCTGTTCTGGATCTACATCATGAACATCGTGCTGCTCTTCGGGGCGGAACTGGATTCGGAGCTGGAACGGGCCCGCCAGCTGCAGGCCGGGATCGAAGCCGAACGGACCATCATGCTGCCGCCTCGCCAGACCACCGGGGTAAAGAAGAAAAGCGCCAAGCACGAACACATCGTCGCCGCCGGTTACGCACTGCGTGTCTCCAAGGGGCAGACCTCTGATCCGGAGGAGCTGTGGCGGCGGTAAGCCCCGCCTTGGGTGTAGCTGCTTAACATTCCCGCATAGCGGAGCGTCTCGTTTAGGCTCGATTCATCGCCGCGTTACCCGCGGTTTACCGCACTGATGAGAGATCCATGGGTGTCTCCGTGACCCGGAGGGCCCATATCAAGAGGAGATTGATGAGCAACCGAATCACTGTGCGCTCGGCGTCTGTCGCCGTCGGCGCTGCTGCCGCGCTCGTGTTGGCCTCCTGTGGAGGCGATAACGGCAATGGCGAGAACGGGGATGAGACCGCCGAAGGTGGCGGGACCCTGCGAGCCTACAACTGCGAGCCGCAGAGCATCGACCCCGGCACCTCCACCGAGGTGTGTGGCGCTGCGGTCCTCGAGCAGGTCTTCACCGGCCTGACCGAGATCGACTACGACACCTTCGAGGCGGTCCCCGGGGTGGCCGAGGAATGGGAGACCGAAGACAACGTCACCTGGACCTTCCACCTGGGGGAGGACTGGACCTTCCACAACGGTGAAGAACTCACCGCGCAGAACTTCGTGGACGCGTTTAACTTCACTGCCGACCCGGAGAACGCTCAGCCCAACGCGGACTACTACGACTTCTTCGCCGGCTACGAGGAGCTCGCCGCCGGTGAGGCCGAGGAGCTGGCCGGTGTGCGGGCCGTGGATGACTACACGCTGGAGCTGGAGCTGGCCGAGCCCTTCGGACAGCTGCCTGCACTGCTGTCCCTGGTGGGTTTCTCCCCACTGCCTGAGGCGGCCTTCGAGGACTTCGACTCCTTCGCTCAGGCGCCCATCGGTAACGGTCGGTACCAGATGGACGGCGAATGGGAGCACGACGTCGCCATCAACCTTGAGCGTTACGAGGACTGGCCCGGCGAGGACCCCGGCTCCCCGGACCGTATCGAGTGGGTCATCTATAGCGATGTCTCCACGGCCTACCAGGACGTTCAGGCCGGAAACATCGACCTGCTCTACAACGCTCCGCCGGAGAACATCCCCGTGATGGAGCAGGACTTCGGGGACAACCAGGACTCATTTGAGACCGGGACCCTGACCTTCCTGGGCATCCCGACGTACCAGGATGAGTTCTCCGACCCGCAGATCCGCCAGGCTCTGTCCATGGCGATCGACCGTCAAGAAATCATTGACAACATCTTCGACGGCTCGTTGACTGTGGCCGGGTCCTTCCTACCTCCGGTGCTGCCCGAAGGCCGCGAGGACGCCTGTGACTTCTGCGAGTTCGACCCGGACACTGCCGCTGATCTGTACGAGCAGGCCAACGGCCCCTCCGAGCTGACCATCTACTTCAACTCCGGCGCCGGTCACGAGGACTGGACCGAAGCGGTGGCCAACCAGTGGATGGCCAACCTCGGCGTTGACGACGTCACGTTCGAGTCACTGGAGTTCGCTCAGTACCTCGATCTGCTCGAAGAGGGCGACATCGCTGGTCCGTACCGGTTGGGTTGGACCCTGTCTTACCCCAGTGCCCAGGAGTCGTTGGAGCCGATGTACCACTCGCAGGCTTCCCGGAACTACACCGGCTGGGGTAGCGATGAGTTCGACGAGCGCATCGCCGCGGCCAACGCCGCCGACGCCGATGAGGCAGTCGAGGCCTACCAGGAGGCAGAAGACGTGCTTCTCGAAGAGCTGCCCGTGCTGCCGCTGTGGTTCGAAGACCAGCACGTGGTGTGGTCTGAGAACATCGACAACGTCCACGTGACCTCCCGCGGTCTGCCGCAGGTGGAGCGCGTGGAAGTGCTCGACTAAGCAGTATCCCCGTACGCTCAAGGGCCCGGAGTCATCGACTCCGGGCCCTTGAGCGTCTGTCTATCTGAACCAGGATGGTTCGGATGCTTTTAGTCCATGGCGGCGACGTCTTCGTTGGTCTCCGCGTAGTGGCAGGCTGCAGCCTGGGATATCCCCGGGCGCACGGTGAGTTCTGGGGCCACTTCGGCGCAGTAGTCGGTGGCTTTCCAGCATCGGGTGCGGAACCGGCAGCCTGAGGGCGGGTTCGCCGGGTTCGGCGGATCCCCTTTGAGTACGATTTGCTCGCGCTTGCCCCGCAGCGTGGGGTCCGGGACCGGTACCGCGGAGAGCAGTGCCTGGGTGTAGGGGTGTGCCGGACCACCGTAGATCTCATGCTCGGTGCCCAGTTCGGCGAGCTTGCCCAGGTACATCACTGCGATGCGGTCACTGATGTGCCGGACCACGGAGAGGTCGTGGGCGATGAAGATATAGCTCAGCCCGAACTCATCCTGCAGATCCTCTAAGAGGTTCATCACCTGGGCCTGCACCGAGACATCGAGGGCAGAGACTGGCTCATCACAGATAATGACGTCCGGGTTCAGCGCCAGTCCCCGGGCGATGCCGATGCGCTGGCGTTGTCCGCCTGAGAATTGGTGCGGGTACCGGTTGATGTGGTCGGGGTTGAGCCCGACGACGTCGAGCAGCTCCTTGACCCGGTTGCGGATCCCTTTCTTCGGCACGACATCTTTGTGGATGGTGAACGGTTCACCGATGATGTCGCCCACTGACATCCGCGGGTTCAGTGAGGTGTAGGGGTCCTGGAAGATGATCTGGATCTTCCGCCGCATCCGGCGCAGCTCTTCACCATCGAGGGCGAGGAAGTCCTCTCCGCGAAAACGCACCTCGCCGGCGTCGGGCTCTTCCAGCCGCATCAGCAGTTTGGCCAGAGTGGACTTTCCGCAGCCGGATTCACCGACAATGCCGAGGGTTTCACCGCGACGCAGCTGAAAGCTCACCCCGTCGACGGCCTGCACGGCTCCGATCTGGCGTTTGACCACGATGCCCTGCTTCAGCGGGAAGTGCTTGACCAAGCCGTCGACGTCGAGGACGACCTCCTCGCCCGCGAACGGGTCGGTGGTCTGTTCTGCGGTGGCAGTCATGCTTGGGCCTCCTGACGGGGCTCGATGGTGCCCTGGTAGACGTCCTCACGGTAGTGACAGGCCGAATAGTGTCCCTCAGCCGCCGGCAGCAGCTCCGGTCGATCGCTGACACACAGATCGGTGGCGTAGGGGCACCTGGGGTTAAACGGGCAGCCGGAGGGCATATCGGTCAATGATGGTGGCAAGCCGGGAATGGCCGAGAGCCGGTCACCTTCGGCGTCGATCCGGGGGATCGATTCCAGCAGCCCCTTGGTGTAGGGGTGTGCTGGTTTGGCGTAGATCTCGTAGACATCGGCGGCTTCCATGACCCGTCCGGCGTACATCACCGCGATCTTGTCCGCCACATCGGCGACGACGCCGAGGTCGTGGGTGATGAGGATCAGACCCATATTGTTCTCTACCTGCAGTTCTTTCAGCAGGCGCATCACCTGCGCCTGGACGGTGACGTCCAGGGCGGTAGTGGGCTCATCGGCGATGAGGACATCAGGATCGAGAGCGATGGCGATCGCGATCATAATGCGTTGGCGCATACCGCCGGAGAATTGGTGCGGGTAGTCACCCACCCGGCCTTCGGCTCCGGGGATGCCGACGCGCTGCATCAGCTCGATGGCCTTTTTCTTCGCGGGGCCGCGTTTCATACCCCGGTGGACCCGGAACATTTCGGCGATCTGCCAACCCACCGGAAGCACCGGGTTCAAGGCGGAGAGGGCGTCCTGGAAGATCATGGAGATATTGACCCCGCGCAGCTTGCGCCGCTTGGTCTCATTCATGGTCAGGATGTCCTCGCCGCGGTAGAGGATCTGCCCGCCGGCAATGTGCCCCGGAGGCATATCGAGGATTCCCATGATGGTCTGGGCGGTGACCGACTTTCCGGATCCGGATTCACCGAGGATCGCCAGGGTCTCTCCGGCGTTGAGACTGAAGTTCAGTCCATTGATGGCCTGGGCCACACCGGATTTGGTGCGGAACTCCACGTGGAGGTCTTTGACCTCCAGCAGCGGGGTGGTCGTCATCGTTCCGCTCACCTCTTCTTCGACTTGGGGTCGATGGCATCGCGCAGGGCTTCACCCATGATCATGAAGGAGAACACGGTCAGGCCCACAAAGATCATGGGGAACACCAGCAGGTGGGGCAGCTGGGTGATGTAACCCTGTGCCTGGTTCAGCTGGATTCCCCAGGAGATCGCCGGCAGCTGCAGACCCACACCGAGGAAGGTCAGCGTCGCCTCCGCACCGATGACGATGCCGGTGTAGATGGCGGTGTAACCGACCACCGGTCCGAGGGCATTGGGCAGGATGTGCCGGCGCATAATGTTGATGTTCTTGGCTCCGAGGGCCTTGGCCGCCAGGACATACTCCTGTCCGGTGACTGAGAGCACCGAGCCGCGCATCAGTCGGGTCATCGTCGGCCAGCCGAAGATCACTAGCACGAAGGCGACTTCCCGCACACCGCGGGTCTCGATGACGTTGAGGAAGACCAGGGCACCCAGGATGTAGGGGATGGCGAAGACCAGGTCGGTCAGACGACCCAGTACCGCATCGACCCAACCGCGGAAGTACCCGGCTACCAGTCCCATCACGATGGCGATGCCCAGGCAGGAGAACGCCACGATCAGACCGATGGCGATCGAGTTCCGCGCACCGTAGATGACCCGGCTGTAGTAGTCGCAGCCTTGAATATCGGTGCCGAACCAGTGCTCGGCGGAGGGTTCCTGCCGGGAGCGGTCCAGCGGGCAGTGCCGCGGATCCTGATCGGTGAACAGCTGCGGGAACAGGGCCATGGTGATGAGGATCAGCAGCAGCACCGCCGAGGTGATGAACCACGGGTTGCGCCGCAGCGAACGCCAGGCATCCGCCCAGAGGCTGGCGTCCTCCGTCTTCTTAGCCGGCTCGTTGGTGACGGTGGCCGAGGCGTCTACTTTATTCAGCTCAGTCATAACGGATCCTTGGGTCGAGCACGGCGTAAAGCAAGTCCACCAGCAGGTTCAGGGTGACGTAGAACAGCACCAGCAGGGTCACGATGCCGACGACGACCGTACCCTCTTGGGCTTGGATGGATCGGAAGATCTGTCCCCCGAGGCCTGGGATGTTGAAGATTGATTCAACGACGATCGTTCCGCCCATCATGGTGGCCAAGTCAGCACCCATGAAAGTCACCACAGGGATGAGCGAGTTGCGCAGACCGTGGCGGCCGATGACCCGGCCACGCTTGAGTCCTTTGGCGGTGGCGGTGCGGACGTAGTCGGACTGCAGGGCTTCAATGAGTTCGCTGCGCAGCATGCGAGCAATCATCGCGGTGGAGACCGCCCCCAGGGCGATGGCCGGCAGGATGTAACTGACGAGTCCCTGCTGGATTCCTGCGATGGGGAACAGCCCGAGGTTCAGTCCGAAGACCAGTTGCAACAGGAAGGCGATGGCCAGGGTGGGCAGCGCCACGACGACCACCGTGGAGACCTGGACCAGACGGTCGATGAAGCGGTCTTTGTAGACCCCGGAGAGGATACCGGCGATGATGCCGATGATCCCTTGGAAGACGAAGGCGAAAGCCGCCAAGGTCAGGGTGGTGGGCAGGGTCTGTTGAATGATGTCGAGCACGGGGCGACCCTGGAAGGTGGTGCCGAAGTCGCCCTGGGTGAAGACTCCCCACATGTACTTGGCGTACTGGACGAGGAAAGGGTCGTTGAGGTTGTACTGTTCGCGGATCGCCTCGACCTGGGCTTCCGGCATGGGACGGTCGCCGGAGAGCGCGCGGATAGGGTCGCCGGGCATGGAAAAGACCAGCCAGTAGACGATGAGCGTGGCGAAGATCGTCACGGGGATGAACTGGAGAAGGCGCCGGATGATGTACTGCGTCATCGACGTACTCCAGCCTCAGGGGGCCTCATAGCGGAGATGCTCCTGGATGCGGTGCGGGGGCAGGGTCTCAAGGTGCGGTATGCGATGTGGTGTTCAGCGAAGAATCCGGTGGCCACGGGTGCGGCCCGCACTCCAGGCTAGTGGAAGTACGGGCCGCATTGCCGTGGTCAGACCGTGGCGTGTGCGCCTTAGTCTTCGAGGACGGTGACCTGCTCCACGCGGGTGAAGCCGCGGTAGTCCATCAGCAGGCTGTCATTGTCGATGGCGTCCGTGTGCACCATCACCGACTGGCCGTACCACAGCGGGATGATCGGCATCTCCTCCAGGAGGAGATCCTCGGCCTGCTGGTACAGCTCGGTGGCGGCGTCCTCATCGGTTTCGGCGTTGGCCTGGGCGATGAGGTCATCGAACTCTTCGTTGTTGAAGTGGGTGTAGTTCGAGGAGACGCCTGTGGTGTAGATCGGCTCCATCGTGTACTGGGCGTTCGGGTAGCTGGTGGACCAGCCCAGACGGAAGGGCCCGTCGATCTGCTCGTCATCGTGGAGGTCCAGGTACTGGGCGAACTCCAGGGACTGGAACTCGATGTCGTCGATGGGCAGGTGCTCCTGCCACATGTTGGAGATCGACTCGACCCACTCCTCGTGGCCGGCACCGGAGTTGAAGTAGATCGTCAGCTCCGAGGGGCCGCCAGCGGCTTCGTAGAGCTCAGCGGCGGTGTCCGGGTCGTATTCGCAGGCGTCGCACTTGTCCTCACGGTACTCGGCGAGCATCGGCGGGATGGGGCCGGTAGCCGGGGTGCGCAGCCCGTGGTAGATCGACTCGATGATCTGCTCCCGATCGATCGCCATGGACAGGGCCTGGCGGATGTCGGGGTCCTCGAACTCCTCCTGGTACAGCGGGAAGCCCAGGTACTCGAAGGACGAGGTCTCGAAGATCGCGTGGTTCTCCGGGAAGGAGGCCTCGTAGTCGCCGTACTGCGGAGCAGGAACGGTGTCGAGCAGGTCGAGCTCGCCGGCCTGCACGTCCAGGTAGGCGGTCTCCATATCGGCGTAGAGGCGCCACTCGATCCGGTCAGGCCCACCCTGGGACTCACCGGGCCAGTCTTCCCAGCGGTCCATGGCGACCTGGACGTCGTGCTCCCACTCGCCGTCCATCTGGTACTCGCCGTTGCCGATCGGGGACTGCTCGAAGGCGTCCGGGTCGTCGAAGGCCTCCTGCGGCACGGGGTAGAAGCCGGTGTAGGAGAGCATCATCGGCAGGGGGGAGAACGGCTCGTTGAGCTCGATTTCCAGAGTGTAATCGTCGACGGCGGTCACGCCCTCGAGTTCATCGGCGTTACCTTCGACGACGTCCTCGTAGCCGAGGAAGACATCGTAGAAGTCAGCGTTCTGCTGACCGTTCTCCGGGTCGACGACCCAGTTGAAGGTGTCCACAAAGGTCTGCGCGGTGATCTCATCACCGTTGTGGAAGGTCCAGTCGTCGCGCAGTTCGAAGGTCCACACCGTGGCGTCGTCGTTGGCTTCCCAGCTTTCAGCGACACCGGGAACGACCTCGTAGGTTTCGTAGTCGACGCCGGTCAGGCCGGTGAACAACTGCTCGAGCATCTTGGAACCGCCGACCTCGGAAGAGTTTCCGGGCATGAAGTTCTGCGGTTCGGTGTTAGCAATGCTTAAGGTGCCACCGGTCTCGGCTGCTTCGCCGTTACCGTTGTCGCCGTTGCCATTGCCATTCTCATCATCATCACCGTTGCCGCCGCAGGCGCTGAGCACGAGCGCAGCGCTGGCAGCCACCGCGAGAGACGCGGTACGGATGGAGGTGCGATTGTTCATTTCTCCCCTTAGGTCAAGTGCGGAGTAGCTTATCTCGAAGTGCGGACACTTCGGGACGTGTCATGACTCTAACGCCGCCGTTTTACCGCCATGTTTCGTGAACCTGGATGCAACGGCGCCTATCATGCTGATGAACAGATCGTAAACGCTCGTTCCACTTCTTGGAAAGAGGGGGAGTGTTGCCGGTCACGTCCTCAAGCCTTCCGTGCAGCGCTACCACACCTGCCGCGTACACTGGATGAGTGCGTCGTCGCACGTTCTCCTACTCGCTGTATTCCGGAAGGTCCTTTCTTTTGAGCATCACCGCGCGCAATGACCTGCGCAATGTCGCCATCGTCGCCCACGTCGACCATGGCAAGACCACCCTCGTCGACGCCATGCTGACCCAGACCAAGGCCTACGGTGGGCACGGCGAAAACGAAGAGCGTGTCATGGACTCCGGGGAACTGGAGAAGGAAAAAGGCATCACGATCTTGGCGAAGAACACCACGGTGTTCTACTCCGGCCCCGCTGCCCAGCAGATCGCCGAGGCAGAGACCGTCACGATGAACATCATCGACACCCCCGGTCACGCCGACTTCGGCGGAGAGGTCGAGCGTGGACTTTCCATGGTGGACGGGGTCGTGCTACTTGTTGACGCTTCCGAAGGGCCCTTGCCGCAGACACGGTTCGTGCTGCGCAAGGCGCTCAACGCATCCCTGCCGGTCATTCTGGTGGTCAACAAGACTGACCGGCCCGATGCCCGGATCGACGGCGTGGTCTCTGACACCATGGACCTGCTACTGGGGTTGGCCAGCGACGTCGCCGAGGAGAACCCAGATCTCGACCTCGATGCGGTGCTTGATGTCCCGGTGGTCTACGCCTCCGGTAAAGCGGGCCGGGCCTCCACTGCGCAACCGGCCGACGGTGCCCTGCCAGAGAACGAAGACCTCGAACCACTGTTTGAGACGATTCTGAAGCATGTGCCGGCCCCTACCTATGACGACGCCGAGGTACTCCAGGCCCACGTCACTAACCTCGACGCCAGCCCCTTCCTGGGGCGATTGGCGCTGCTGCGTATCCATAACGGCACGCTGCGGAAGAACCAGCAGGTCGCCTGGGCGCGTAAAGATGGCACCACCAAAACGGTGAAGATCACTGAGCTGCTGGCTACGAAGGGGCTCGAGCGGGTCTCCGCCGAGTCCGCGGGCCCCGGGGACATCGTGGCGGTGGCCGGAATCGGCGACATCATGATCGGCGAGACCCTCACGGATGTGGAGAACCCCAAGCCACTGCCCGACATCATCGTCGACGACCCGGCCATCAGTATGACCATCGGGATCAACACCTCACCCATGGCCGGCCGCGTGAAGGGGGCCAAGGTCACCGCACGGCAGGTCAAGGATCGGCTGGACCAGGAGCTCATCGGTAACGTCTCCATCCGGGTCTTGCCCACCGAACGCCCGGATATGTGGGAGGTCCAGGGCCGTGGTGAGCTCGCCCTGGCCATCCTGGTGGAACAGATGCGCCGCGAAGGTTTCGAGCTGACCGTGGGCAAGCCGCAGGTGGTCACCAAGGAGATTGACGGGGTGCTCCACGAGCCGATGGAGAACCTCACCATCGACGCACCCGAAGAGTACATGGGGGCGATCACCCAGCTGCTGGCCGCCCGCAAGGGCACGATGAACACGATGACGAACAACGGCACCGGGTGGATCCGCATGGAGTTCAGTGTCCCGGCCCGCGGTCTCATTGGGTTCCGCACCAAGTTCCTCACCGAGACGCGAGGAGCCGGGATTGCGTCGTCGTACGCGGCCGGTTATGAGCCCTGGAAGGGCGAGATCGTCTACCGCACCTCCGGTTCCCTGGTGGCCGACCGGCCCGGAGTGGCCACCCCGTTTGCCATGATTAACCTCCAGGAGCGGGGGACGTTCTTCGTGGAGCCGACCTCCGAGGTCTATGAGGGCCAAGTGGTGGGGGAGAACTCCCGTAATGAGGACATGGAAGTCAATATCACCAAGGAGAAGAAGCTCACCAATATGCGGGCTGCCTCCGCCGACTCCTTCGAGGGGCTCACCCCGCCGGTGAAGCTCACCCTGGAGGAATCCCTGGAGTTTGCCAGCGACGACGAATGCGTGGAGGTCACTCCCGAGGCGATCCGCATCCGCAAAGTCATCCTGGACTCCAGTGAGCGGATGAAGGCCAGCCGCCGGAAGAAGCAGGCCGCGGCGGTCTGAGTGATGCAGGGTAAGCGCCGGGTTCTCTTCGCGGTGGCGTGCTTCGCTGTCGGTGTGGCCCTTGGTGTGCTCGGCACACTGATCCACGGCAATATCTGGGTGTTGGGGGATGTCGGCAGTGGGCTCGTGCTGCCCTGGGGTGCGGTGTTCGCTCTGGTGCTCGTCTTTGCGGCACTGGTGTGGGCTGGGACGACCTCCGGTTCCCTCGCTGAGGTGTTGCTGCTCGGTGGCACGGTCTTCACCGTGGTCACCGCGGTCTACCTCTGGCCGGGCCCAGACCAGCTCATGGTCCACTATTCCCCCCAAGTGTGGGAATCGCTGCCGGGACCGGTGATCGCCTCGGTGGTGTGGTGGCTGGGCAGTGCCGCAGTGACGATCCTCGCGATGTTCGCTGTGCGTGTGGTTCTTATCACAGATGACGTCAAGCGTCGTCGCGCCCAGGCTCAGTTTGCCCTCGAGCAGTAGAATTAACGTTCAGAACCTGACCGGCACCAAACCCCTTCAAAGGACGCCATGACGTACGTGATTGCGCTGCCCTGTGTGGACCTCAAGGACAAGGCATGCATCGACGAGTGTCCTGTCGACTGCATCTATGAGGGGGAGCGTTCCCTCTACATCCACCCCGATGAGTGTGTGGACTGCGGTGCCTGTGAACCGGTCTGCCCGGTGGAGGCCATCTACTACGAGGACGACCTCCCCGAAGAGTGGGATGAGTACTACCGGGCTAATGTCGAGTTCTTCGACGACATCGGATCCCCCGGCGGGGCGGCTAAGGTCGGCAAGATCGACAAAGACCACGAAGTCATCCAGGCTCTGCCGCCGCAAGAGCACGACGAGGCCTGAGCCCCTCCCCACGGCGTGTCGGACTCAGTGGGTCAGTACTGTTGACCACTGACCGACAAGGAGCCCGATGCTGAATCTCCCCGAATACCCCTGGGACGCCATGGCGCCCTACCGCCAGCGCGCCGAGGAGCACCCGGACGGTGCAGTGAACCTGTCGATCGGTACCCCTGTCGACCCCACACCGCAGGTGGTCCGAGCCGCATTGAGCGAAGCCGCCGACGCTCCGGGATACCCCACCACCCACGGCACGGCCGCGCTGCGTCAGGCGGTCACCGACTGGTTCGCCCGCCGCCGCGGTGTGCCCGGACTGGACCCGGAGGCCGTGCTGCCCACGATCGGCTCCAAGGAGTTCGTGGCCTGGCTGCCGACCCTGCTGGGTCTGGGCTACGGAGACATCGTGGTGCGCCCCGAGATTGCCTACCCCACCTATGACATGGGGGCTGTGATCGCCGGGGCCAAGCCGGTGGCCGCCGACGACCCCACCCAGTTGGATGAACTCACCCTGCAGAACGTCAAACTGATCTGGGTCAACTCCCCGGGCAACCCCACTGGCCGGGTCGACGACGTCGCCACACTGAGACAGATTGTGCACTTAGCGCGGCGCATCGGGGCAGTAGTGGCCTCTGATGAGTGCTATGCCGAACTGCCCTGGGAGGCCGAAGAGGTTCCCTCGATCCTGGATAAACGGGTCAGCGAAGGAGACTCCTCCGGACTGCTGGCTGTCTATTCGGCCTCCAAGCAGTCCAATCTGGCCGGTTACCGTGCCGCGTTTGTGGCCGGCTGCCCTGTACTGATCCGTGGGCTACTGAACGCCCGGAAACAGGCGGGGATGATAATGCCCGCTCCGGTGCAGGCGGCCTTGACCGCTGCACTGAACGACGACGCCCACGTCACCGCCCAGCGGGAGGTCTACCGCCGACGTCGTGAGGTTCTCAAACCGGCGCTACAGGCTGCTGGATTTACGGTGGAGCATTCCGAGGCGGGGTTGTACCTGTGGTGCACCGACGGCTCAGGCGATACCTGGAAGCAGGTGGACGCGTTGAGCCAGCGGGGGATCATCGTTGGACCCGGAACCTTCTACGGAGACGCGGGGCAGGGCTACATCCGGGTGGCGCTGACCGCCCGTGACGAACGGATTGACGCTGCGGCTGATCGGCTCCGCGGCTCGTTTGTCGTCTGAGGCAATTATTGGCGCGTGTTGCGCGGCACACGGTAGGTTGGGCAGTGTTGTGCACGACTGTGCTTCTACAGTGAAGGAGACCTATGACTGAGCAGGCCTCAGCCACACTGTCCTACCAGGACCACGAGCTAGAACTCCCAGTGGAGTCCGCTGTTGAGGGCAATGACGGCCTCAGCATCGCTCCGCTGCTGAAGACCACTGGAGCGGTCACCTACGACCCCGGTTTCATGAACACCGCCAACACGAAGTCGGCGATCACCTACATCGACGGTGCCGAAGGCATCCTGCGCTACCGCGGATACCCCATCGAGCAGCTAGCTGAGCACTCCAACTTCCTGGAGGTCTCCTACCTGCTCATCTATGGTGAGCTGCCCACTGCCGACCAGTTGGCTGAGTTCGACCGGGTGACCCGGCGTCACACGCTGCTGCACGAGGATCTGAAGGATTTCTTCGCCGGATTCCCTCGGGATGCCCACCCCATGCCGGTGCTCTCCTCGGCGGTCTCGGCGCTGTCGACCTTCTATCAGGACTCTCTGGATCCCTTCGACGCCGACCAGGTCGAGCGGTCCACCTGGCGCCTGTTGGCCAAACTGCCGACGATCGCCTCCTACGCGTACAAGAAGTCCGTGGGCCAGCCCATGCTCTACCCGGACAATGAGCTCAACCTGGTGGAGAACTTCCTACGCGGTTGCTTCGGGGTGCCTGCCGAACCGTATGAGGTGGACCCGGCGGTGGCCAAGGCTCTGGACACTTTGCTCATTCTGCACGCCGACCACGAGCAGAACTGCTCCACTTCCACGGTGCGGCTGGTGGGTTCGGCCCAGGCCAACCTGTTTGCCTCCGTCTCGGCGGGTATCAACGCTCTCTTCGGTCCTGCCCACGGTGGTGCTAATGAGGCAGTGCTGAAGATGCTGCGCGAGATCCAAGCTGAGGGCATCTCACCGGAAGACTTCATGACAAAGGTGAAGAACAAGGAAGCCGGTATCCGGTTGATGGGCTTCGGTCACCGGGTCTACAAGAACTACGACCCGCGCGCTCGGATCGTCAAAGGCCTGGCTGATGAGCTGCTCGGCAAGCTCGGCGGAGATGACGAACTCTTCGACATTGCCCAGCGGATCGAGGCCGTGGCACTGGAGGATGACTACTTCGTGGAGCGGAAGCTCTACCCGAATGTGGACTTCTACACCGGCCTGATCTACAAGGCGATGGGCTTCCCGGAGAAGATGTTCACCGTGCTCTTCGCTCTGGGTCGGCTGCCCGGGTGGATTGCCCAGTGGCGGGAGATGATGAGTGATGGCACCACTAAGATCGGCCGCCCCCGGCAGATCTACACAGGAGAGCCGCTGAGGGACTACCCCGTGAAGGGTTAATCCTCACCTGTTCCATCCTTAAGGGTCCCGCTCAGTGCTGCTGAGTGGGGCCCTTAAGTGGTGGTAGGCGTGGCTGGTGGGGCTGTGGGCGCTTAGATGTCGCGGGTGAAGCCGATGACCACCGTGTCCGCCTCGGTGGGCTCATCGGTGCTTTCCCAGTGGCTGTTATCCCGGGTCCACTGCTGGGAGCCGGCGGTGACGCTCTGGATACCGAAGCGCTCAGCACTGGCCACCGCCCAATGGGCCACCATCCACTGGTAATCGTAAAACTCATCAGCAGGCGGGGCGGTGACGGTCACCACGGCCTCTTCTCCGCTGCCGGTGACCTCCACGATCCCCTCGGGGAGCGGCTCCGGTGCGACGTCGTCGTCTTCGGTCTCCCCATCCTCGTCACCCTCGTCTTCATCGTCGTCTTCCGGTTCTGTGAAGGGGATCTCCAAAGCGGTGGGGACCACGGCGATGAGTTCCTCCGCTGTACCCTCGGGGTCCGGACCGGGTACCTCGAGCTGGCTGAGCGTGCAGCTGAAGTCCACTTGGGACTGACCGGCCAACGGGGCGGCAAACGCCCGGCTACGGTCATAATGTTCGGGGTAGAACTGCGCGTTATGCGGACGGTCGAGAGCCTCTGAAGCGACGTCGAGCTCCATCTCAGGCTGCCAGTACTCACCGGCGGAGTCTTCGTCCTCGGTGTCCTCGGCGTCGTCGTCTTCGTCCTCGGATTCCTCTTCCGCGGCAAGAGCAGCCTCGTAGCGTTCTTCCAGCAGGTCGAAAAAGCCGTTGACCGTCACTGGAACCTGCTCCGCCCCGGCCTGGTCACTCCAGGCGGGACGACCCCGGGCGAAGAGCTCGCGTTCGCCTGGATCCGGGTCATCGGCGCGCAGCTGAAGTTCGGTCTCTTGCAGGGACATCGCCACGGCGTGGACCGCCGCTGCAGGGGGCAGCTGACGTTCCACAGCGGTGGCCGCTAACAGGGCAGCACTGTCGGCTTGCTCGGGGGAGAGGCGTTGTTGGTGTTCTCCGACCTGGACTTCACAGCGGGCATCGAGGAGGTATTCGTTCTCATCGATATACCGCCAGGCTCCGTAGGTGGTCCCGGCGATCAATGCGGCCGTGAGCCCCAGGGCGGCCACGGTCCGACGGCGGCGAGTGCGCCGAGCCATGGGCCGGGTGGCCACCACAGGGCGGGGCTGGGATCGAGGACTCATCGACTCACGGCATCCTGCCCGGTTCAGTTGGCGTGTAGAGCGGCATTGAGCTCTACTTTCTGCCCGGCGCGGGGACGGGCTTGGACCTGGCCGGTCACCGAGTCTCGCAGGAAGAGGAGGTTGCTCACCCCGGAGAGTTCGCTGCCTTTCACAGTGTTGGTGACCTCACCGGCGGCATCGAGCACAGCGACTTTGGTTCCAGCGGTGATGTAGAGCCCCGCTTCGACGACGCAGTCATCACCCAGGGAGATGCCCACACCGGAGTTCGCGCCCAGCAGGACGCGCTCACCGAGGGATATGCGCTCTTTACCCCCGCCAGAGAGCGTGCCCATAATCGAAGCCCCGCCGCCGATGTCGGTGCCGTCACCCACGACCACCCCGGCGGAGATGCGGCCTTCGACCATCGAACTGCCCAGTGTGCCGGCGTTGAAGTTGACGAAACCTTCGTGCATCACTGTGGTGCCCTCTGCCAGGTGGGCGCCGAGCCGGACGCGGTCGGCGTCACCGATCCGCACCCCCTTGGGCGTGACGTAGTCGACCAGGCGGGGGAATTTGTCGATGGCGTGCACGGTGACGTGCCCGCGGACCTTCAGGCGTAGCCGGGTGGTCTCGAAACCTTCCAGCGCACAGGGGCCAAAGTTGGTCCACACCACATTGGTCAGGTGGCCGAAGATGCCCTCGAGGTTGATGGTGTTGGGCCGGACCAACCGGTGGGAGAGCAGGTGCAGACGCAGCCAGACATCGGAGGTGGAGGTGGCCTCGGAGTCCAGATCGGATTCCACTGAAACCGCCTCAGTGTGCACGGCCCGGTCGAAGTCCTGGGACTCGGCGGCCCGTAGTGAAGCCAGAAGTTCCTCATCGGTGTTCTGCTCCAGGGGAGCGAGGACCGGGGAAGGGAACCAGGTGTCGAGAACGGTGCCGTCGGCGGCCACAGTGGCCAGTCCATGTCCTGATGCGATACGAGGCTGAGACGTCATGGCGACCATCCTATAAGTCATGGTGGATGCCCAGCAGTGCCTACGCCGGAAAGGTCAGGGATGGGTGACAATCGTGTTACAGGTGTGTTGCGCCTCACTGCCTGAGTAGCCCCGACATGCATGCGTGAAATAAGCTGAACAGGACCGATCCTGCATCGCACTCAGGAGGACAGATGAATATTCGACGCACTGCCGCTGCAACCTTGGCCATTGGCGCACTGACCGCGCTGGCCGCGTGCGGCGACGACGACAACGGCAACGGTGACGGTGACCTTGAGGTCGGTGACGAGGACGACTTCATCACGGACCTGGAGTTCACCACCGGTGGTACAGGTGGGGCCTACTACCCGCTGGGTGGTGAGCTGGCCAGCATCTTCGAAGAAGAGACTGAAGCCACGGTGAACTATGTGGAGTCCGGTGGTTCCGCCGACAACCTCGGCCGGATCTACCAGGAACAGTCCCAGCTGGCCCTGACCCAGAATGACACCGCCATCGACGCGATGAACGGAGAGCTGCCGGACCTTGAAGGTGAGGTCATCGACAACTTCGGCTGGATCGCGAACCTTTACCCGGAGGCCATGCACATTGTGGTGCGTGCCGATTCGGATATTGAAACCATTGAGGACCTCGAGGGCCAGACCATCGCTGTGGGCGACGTCGGCTCCGGTACCCGCATCATCTCCGATGCGATCCTCGAGCACTTCGGTATCGAAGAAGGCGACTACGAGGCTGAGGAGACCGAATTCGGTGACTCCACGGAGATGCTCGCCGACGGTCAGATCGACGCGACGATGTTCGTCGTTGGTGTGCCCGTGGCCTCACTGACCGAGCTGGCTCAGTCCACCGATGTCCGGTTGGTTTCCCTCGATGAGTCCGACGCCGAGGACATCGCCGACACTGGCGACTACGAGGCTTACACGATCGAGGCCGACGCCTACGAATTCCTCGACGAGGATGTCACCACCCTCTCGGTTTTCGCCGCCCTGGTGGCCTCCTCCACTCAGGTTTCTGAGGACTTGGCCTACGAGATCACCGCGGCGATCTTCGACAACGCCGACCAGATCACCGTGGACCAGGGTGAGAGCATCGACATCGACGAGGCACTGCTGGGCATCGGCGACCTGCCGCTGCACCCCGGTGCTGAGCGGTACTACGACGAGCAGGGCATCGACCTGCCGTGAACACCGCTGCTCCGAGTCGGCGCCCGGCCGAATCCCCAGCTGGGATGAAGCCGGGCGCCGCCTCTGAGGAGAAGGCCGAGGAGGTCCTCCGCGAGCACGACGTCTCCAGCCGGTATCGCACCGATCTTGGCTGGTGGGGTTGGCTCGTGGGGGCCATCTCGGTGGCCTTCACCGCCTACCACCTCTATGCGGCCTTTAACAGGCCGTTCAATCAGTGGATGCACGGCTCGTTGCACGTCGCTGGGGCCGTGGGACTGATCTTCCTGCTGTACCCGATTTCCCGGAAGCTGTTGCAGCCCGGGGACCCGGATCAGAAGTGGAAGAACATCCTCACCGGGCGTCACCGTGGAGTGGCCTGGTACGACGTCGTCCTCGCTGCTGCGGGGATCGCGTGCAGTCTGTACATCTTTTTCCGGTACCCGCATCTGGTCTCCAACCGGACCCAGATCCTGGGGTATACCGACCTCGACATTGCTGTCGCCGCCGTCGGGGTGCTGCTGGTGCTGGAAGCCACACGCCGCTGTGTGGGCTTGCCCATTGTCATTATTGCCTCGCTGGCTATCCTCTACGCCATCTTCGGCAATCACCTGCCTGCTTTTGCCCACCGCGGCCAGGAGTGGTCGGAGGTGGCCACTAACCTGTTTCTCTCCTCGGGGCAGGGAGTTTTCGGGACCCCGATCCAAGTCTCGGCGAACTTCATCTTCTTGTTCTTGTTCTTCGCCGTGGTGCTGCTGCGCACCAATATTGGGCAGTTTTTCAACGACCTCGCCTTCCGGGCGGCTGGTCGGTTCTCCGGGGGACCCGCTAAAGCCGCGGTTGGTGCCTCCGGTCTGCAGGGAATGATCTCCGGGTCGTCGGTGGCCAACACGGTGGCCTCAGGCTCCTTCACCATCCCCATCATGAAACGGGCCGGTTTCAAACCGCACGTGGCGGCGGCCACCGAGGCCACCGCCTCCACCGGCGGGCAACTCATGCCCCCGATCATGGGGGCTGCAGCCTTCATCATGGCCCAGAATGTGCCGGACTTGGAGTACAACGAGCTCATCGTCATCGCAGTGATCCCCTCACTGCTGTATTTCCTCGGGGCGATGCTCTCGGTGCACTTTGAAGCCAAGCGCAACGGGCTTCAAGGAATGGCTTCGGCTGATTTGCCGACATGGATGTCCATCCTGACCCGGATCGATATGCTCCTGCCCCTGGTGGTCATCATCTCCACACTGCTGTCGGGGATGAGCCCGATGCGTGCGGCACTGTTCGGCATCGGCACCGCCTTGGGGATCAGTTTCATCAGGGCGCTCATCCAGCACTTTGGTCCACTGCTCTCCGAAGCGGCCGAACGCGGCGAGATCCCCCAAGCCGTGGGCAAGTCCGCTCTCGCGCTGGCTCAGGTGGTCACCGAGATGTTTATCGCCGGAGCCCGGACAGCGCTGCCGGTGATCGCCGCCTGTGCCACTGCGGGAATCGTGGCAGGTACTGTGACCTCCACCGGACTGGGCGGGCAACTGGGTGCCGGGCTGATGGATATCTCTAGCTCGCTGATCGCCTTTTTCCCGGGGTTCCTTGAAGTGCTCATCGACCGTAACCAGCTGGAGTTCATGCTGGTGCTGTTCTTCGTGATGATCGCCTGCATCGTGTTGGGCATGGGACTTCCCACCACGGCGAATTATGTGGTCACCGCGACGATCGCTGCACCGATCCTCTACAACAACTTCGACGTGCCGCTCATCGCAGCTCACATGTTCGTGTTCTTCTTCGGCATTCTCGCCGATATCACGCCACCCGTCTGTCTGGCTGCCTACGCCGGGGCGGGTATCGCCCACGCGAATCCGCTCTCGGCGGGGGTGACGGCACTGAAGATCGCCTTCGCCGGATTCCTCATCCCCTATGTATTCATCCTGCAGCCGGCACTCTTGCTGCAAGGGGAATGGTTCGAGACCGTGCGATATTTGGCGATGACGATCGTGGGGATGGTTGCCCTAGCTTCCGGACTGGCGGGGTACCTCGTACGCCGTGCTAACGGCTGGGAGCGGACGCTGCTCATCCTCGGTGGGCTGATGCTCATCTACCCGGATATGACGATCTCGGTGGCAGGCATGGTGGCTATGGCTGTAGCCGTGGTGCTCCAAGTCATCGGCCGTGGACGCTCCGGCCCAGGGGCTGAAAACACCGGCTCTTCTGACAGCAGCGAGGTCGCTCAGCCCGGTGATGAGGAGCGCTCCGCAGCTGCTACAGCCTGAACTGTTGGCTATCGGCTGCGTGCTGGGTGATGAGCTCGGTTTTCACCCGGGCGCCCAGGCCCGGTACAGAGGGCACGCGGACTTCTCCCGCCTCGGCGGTGACCGGTGGGTCGATGATGTCCTCGGCGTAGTACTTCTCACTGGCGGAGACGTCGCTGGGCAGCGTAAAGCCCGGCAAGGATGAGATCGCCACATTGGCCAGGCGTCCGATGCCGAATTCATGCATCCCGCCACACCACACCGGCCAGCCGGCTTCCTGTGCCAGGTCGTGGGCGCGCCGGGCGGTGGTGAGTCCACCCATCCGGGAGACCTTGATATTGAGCACCCCGCCGGCACCTAATTGCACTGCGGTGCGCAGGTCATCGAGGGTTTCGACCGATTCGTCCAGGCAGATCGGTGTGCGCAGCTTGGCCTGCAGGCGCGCCGAGTCCAGGAGATTCCGTGGCGCGAAGGGTTGTTCGATCATCGTCAACCCGTAGGCGTCAAGAGCGCGGAAGATGGCGATCGCCTCGTCATAGCCCTGCTCTCCACGACCCGGGTAGGCCCCGTTGGCGTCGACGTGGATATCCAGGTCAGGATGCTCGGCGCGCACCGCCCGAACGGGTTCCACATCCCACCCGGGGGCGATCTTCAGCTTCACCCGCGGGTAGCCGGCCTCCACATATCGACCCACCTGGACCAAGAGGTCCTCAATCCGTGGTTCGATCCCCAGGGAGACCCCGGCGATGACTGTGCTGCGGGTTCCGCCCAGCGCCGTGCTCAGGGGGATGCCAGTCTTGGTCGACCAGAGGGTCCAAGCGGCCATCTCCACGCCGGCTTTGGCGAAGTAGTGTCCCCGGATGGTGGAGAAGAGGTCAGAGACCTCGTCGGGGTGGTCCCACTGGGCACCAGCCAATGCGGGAATGAGGTACTCGCCTGCGGTGTGCTTGGCGATTGTGGTGGTCTCGGAGGCGTAGTACGGCCCTGCTGGTGAGGCGATCTCTCCCCACCCTTCGGCCCCATCGGTGTCGGTGAGTCGGATCAGCAGGTGCCGCAAGGAGGATTTCCGGTGGGAGCTGGTCTCGAAGGAATGCACCAGGGGGAGTTCGACGTCGTAGAGAACGGCTTCAGTAATGCGCATGGGTCCTCGATTCGGGGCTGCGTGAGAGCTCAGGGGCTCGTGAAGGTGTACACGGCGGTGTGGGCGTCACTGCGGGTGCAGGAGACTGCCTGCCAGCCCTGCGAGAAGAGCCCGGCGATACGGTGGCGTAACTGTGCGGCGAGGTCGGGGTCCACGGGTTTGGCCGCCGGGACCCCCAGGTAGACGGTGTCCTGCTCTTGCCTCACCTCGCCCACCTCCAGTGCGGGCAGGCGGTGTTGGTGGGGCGCGTGCTCCTGGTGGGATGGGTCCTCCCTGGGGGCGAACTGCCATTCCACGGTGATCCGGTCGGTGCCGGGCAGTCCCTGAGCATCGGGGGTGTACCAGCGGCCCACGGCCCCGAGTACGTCGAGATTGAAGTGCGCGTTGCGGGCCAGCAGCGGATCGTAGGTCCACCGCATGCGGTGTGCTCCGTACCGGGAGGCAACATCGGCCTGGACTCGTTTAAGGGACCGGCCCACGCCCTGGCCTTGCAACACAGAGGACACCACCGCCGCCTGGGAGAAATGGTAGACGCCGTCGGTGGTGCCGGTCATCGCGTCGGCGGAGTCGAGTGCGGTCCACCCGTAGGCGAAGGCGAGCACTGTGCCGGAGGGGTCTACTGCACCGACCACGGATCCGCCGTGCAGGCGCAGGGAGGTCAGCATCCGTGGATTGATGCTCTCGTCCTCACCCGTATACCCGAAGACCCCGCGGTAGAGCTGGCAGGCCTGTTTGAGTTCACCGTAGTTGGTCAGCTCCCGGACGACGAGCCCGGAGGAGAGGGTGATGCTCTGCAGCGGTGAGTTATCGGCCACGTCCACCACTGTACGACGCCGGCACCACCGGGTGCAGAGCCCCGGGCCGGTACGGTAGTGCTATGGCAGAGAAGATTGCACTGGTCACCGGAGGAACGCGCGGCATCGGACGGGCCATCGCCGCGGAATTGGTCACAGACCACCACGTGGTGGTGGGTGGATCCAATCCGGAACGGATCGATCGCACCGTCAGTGAGCTGGGGGACGCCTCCGGGTTTCTGGCTGATTTGACGCAGGTGGACTCCATTGCGGCGTCGTTCGCACAGCTTCAGCTACCGCGGGTGGATGTCCTGGTGCACAGCGCCGGTTTCGCATGGGTGTCTCCGGTGACGCAGGCGGCACCAGATGACTGGC
Organism: Nesterenkonia alba DSM 19423; assembly: GCF_000421745.1. Lineage (GTDB taxonomy): Bacteria > Actinomycetota > Actinomycetes > Actinomycetales > Micrococcaceae > Nesterenkonia > Nesterenkonia alba. The sequence continues at coordinate 66,934 of NZ_ATXP01000002.1, read as the reverse complement.
AGCGGATGTTCAGCCTCAATGTTTTCGCCGTGGCCGAGCTGACTCGGGCCGCATTGCCGGCGCTGCGTGAATCAGACGGTCAGGTCATTGCGATCAATTCCGGTGCCGGATTCACCGCCCGTGCTGGCCAGGGGCTGTATTCGGGGTCGAAATTTGCGCTGCGGGCGCTCACTGATGCATTGCGTGAAGAGGAACGGGGCCGGGTGCGGGTCACGTCGATCCACCCCGGCCAGGTGGACACGGAGATGCAGGTTGCTTTGCAGCGTTCCTACGGCAATGAGGATTACGACGGGTCGCGGTATGTGTCCCCGCAGGCGGTGGCCAAGACGGTCCGGCTCGCGGTGGACAATGAGGACGCCTCGATGGTCGAGTCGCTGACCATCCGTCCGGTGAACCCCTAAACGGCGGCTTTAGAAGACGATCGTGGTGTTGCCGTGCCGGATGACCCGGTCTTCGCAGTGCCATTTGACCGCACGGGAGAGTACTGCACGTTCGACGTCGGCCCCATAGCGGGTGAGCTGGGCGACGTCGTCGGCATGAGAGACACGGATGACGTCTTGTTCGATGATGGGGCCCTCATCGAGATCTTCGGTCACGTAGTGCGCGGTGGCGCCGATCAGCTTGACCCCGCGGTCTTTGGCCTTCTGGTAGGGCCCGGCGCCGATGAAGGCGGGCAAGAAGCTGTGGTGGATATTGATGACGGGGCAGCCGATCTGTTCTAAGAACTCTCCGGAGAGGATTTGCATGTACCGGGCAAGGACCACCAGGTCCACATTGCCGGCCAGCAGTGTGAGGTGTTCGGCTTCGGCAGCGGCTTTATTGCCTTTGTCCACGGGCACGTGGACGTAGGGGATGCCGAAGCGCCGGACGTCCTCGGCGAGATCCGGGTGGTTGGAGATGACCATGGCGATGTCCATGGGCAGTTCGCCACGACGGTGGCGCCAGAGAAGATCCAGGAGGCAGTGGTCGGTTTTGGAAGCGAAGATCGCCACGCGTTTGGGTTGAGCGGCTTCGGTGAGTTGCCACTGCATGGAGAACCGTTCGGCGAGGGCCTCTACCGCTGCTTCGACCTCCGGACGCCGGGCGGGGAAGCTCGGCAGGTGGAAGACGGTGCGCTGGAAAAACTGGCCGTCCTCCACACCAGTGGAGTACTGATCCAGGGTGGTGATGTTGCCGCCGAGGTCGGCGATGGTTTGGGAGACCGCAGCGACAATGCCGTGCTGGTCGGGGCAGGAAATCACCAGGCGCGCAATATCGGCATCAGAAGTATCAGTCACAGCATTCCTTGAGGGTCGAAAGGCCGGCATGCCGACCGCCATAGTACTGCGAGAAAGACTAACGGCCCCTGCCAAAAAGCAGAGGCCGCAGATCTTTCGAGCTCCCCCGGCTGGACTCGAACCAGCAACCACTCGATTAACAGTCGAGTGCTCTGCCATTGAGCTACGGAGGAATGGACCTAGGAAGTCTAGCAAGGAAGTCGTCGGGGTGAGAAATCGCCTTCGGTGAGTGTGCCCAGCCGGTGTGAGGTCAGGGCGCACTCAGGCTGCTGTGCGGCCTAGGATGAGTTGTGATGGAACTGAACAGAGTCACAGTTTTCACGGGCGGGGCCTCCGGGCACGATCTGACCTACCAGCAGGAGGTCCGCAGCGTGGGTGGTGCCCTGGCCCGCGCCGGCGTGGGACTGGTCTACGGCGGTGGCAAGGTGGGGCTGATGGGGCAGGTGGCCGATGCTGCCCTGGAGACCGGTGGGCAGGTCATCGGGGTGATGCCGGAGGTCCTCGTAGACCGCGAAGTGGCTCACCACGGGGTGACCCAGCTGGAGGTGGTCCCGGATATGCATGCCCGCAAGGCTCGTATGGCCCAGTTAGGGGATGCCTTCGTCACGTTGCCGGGCGGGATGGGCACCTTAGAAGAACTTTTCGAAGTGTGGACCTGGCAATACCTAGGGATCCATGCCAAGCCGGTGGCGCTGTACAACATCAAAGGTTTCTGGGATCCGCTGCTGGCGATGATCGATCATCAGGTGGCGGAGGGCTTCATTGCGGCATGGCGACGCGATGCCCTGGTGGTCGCCGATTCCGCCGAGGATCTCATCGGTCAGTTGCGCCGCTGGGAGCCCCCGGTGCAAGACTCCCGCTCATAATGCTGGGTTCTATCTGGGGTAGCGATTCACTGTGGTGGGTGGGCACGCGAAAGGGGCCGCCCGAAGGCGACCCCCTGAGTGCCGGCGGAGATCAGGCGTTGATTTCCTTCTTCTCCTCGGAACCGGAGGTCTCGACGCTGCGTGCGCCGTGACCGGATGAGATCTTGATCCGCTGTGGCTGCTCCTTGGCGTAGACACCGGCCACGCGGACGGTGAGCACGCCGGCGTCGTACTCTGCGGAGATCGCATCCTGACTGACCTCCTCCGGCAGTGTGATGGTGCGGGAGAAGGTGCCGTAGCGCACCTCACGGATGCCTTCGGCGTCGTTACGGGTCTTCCGTTCGCCAGAGACGGTGAGTGTGCGTCCACCGGTCAGTTCCACCGAGACGTCGTTCTCCGGGTCAATGCCGGGCAGGTCGGCGGAGAGGATGAGGTCCTCTCCATCGCGATGGGCGTCGACGGCGGGGACGAAACCGGCGCGGCGGCTCTCCTCACTCATCGGGCTACGCACCTGACGGAAGACATCGTCAATGAGGGAGAACGGGTCAAGACGGGTCATGGTCGGGTTGATCATCAGCAATCAGCCTCCTTCCGGGAAAGATCCAATCGCCTACAACTCGATATCGGGTTGTGGGGGCAGCCCTTCAGGGGGCTGCCAGTCATTCCAACGGAGTGTGCTCCCGGGTTATTCCAAACCTGAGCCAACAGGGCTCAAGTTTTTCTCGTGAGATGGCGAGGGTGTGCCGAGGAGATGAACGACGACGACGTCGCAGCGGGAGTCTTCGCAGATAGGTGAGTCTCATCTTGCGTTACCCCGGGAGATGAACTGAGGTAAACCTTCCTATAGGGTGGGTGTATGACACCAGCACCACGCAAGCCCCGCCGTCAACACTTGCTCACCGTGCAACACACTGAACACCTCACCCCGCATATGGTGCGCGTGGTCCTGGGTGGGGACGGGTTCTCCGGTATTGAGTTCAAAGAGGACACCGATCAATACATCAAGCTGCTCTTTGCCGACCCGGCTCTTGGCTTGCAACGCCCTTACGACCTGGATGCCCTTCGTGACCAGCTGCCCCAGGACCAGATGCCGGTGACCCGGACCTACACCATTCGGCACATTGACCGGGAGCGTCAGCACATCTGGGTGGATTTCGTCATCCACGGGGACGAGGGCATCGCCGGACCCTGGGCTGCCGGTGCGCAACCGGGCGATCAGATCAGTTTCTTCGGCCCCGGCTCGGGCTACGCACCCCGGCCGGAGGCCGACTGGCATCTGTTGGCCGGAGACGAATCTGCGCTACCGGCGATCGCCGCCAGTGTGGAAAGTATGCCCGCACAGGCCCAGGGGCTGGCGCTCATCGAGGTGCGTGACGCCGCAGAAGAACAGCCCATTGCCGCACCCGCCGGTGTTGAGGTCCGGTGGCTGCATCGCGGCGCCGATTTCTCCCCGGAGACCACTCAACTCACCGCAGCGGTGGCCGAGGTGGAGATTCCCTCAGGGGACGTTCAGATTTTCATCCACGGGGAGCGCGAGCAGATGAAAGCCATCCGGCGTAATCTCGTCAAAGAACGCGGTGTGGATCGGCGCGGAATGTCCCTGTCTGCCTACTGGGCCTACGGTCGGGTAGAAGACCAGTTCCAGGCGGAGAAACGTACACCGGTGGGACAGATCGACGAAGACTAAACCGGTCGGGCTCGTGACCGTGCCGGGGATGTCCGGCTACTGTGCTGTACCGGAGGCGGTGCCGATGACCAGGGCGATGACCAGGAATCCGGCAAAGACGACCACGGTGACGGCTGCGCAGATCCCGCCGAATCTGGTGTAACCGTCCAGGCGGTGATCTTTGGTGTCACGCATGGTTCCGGAGAGCAGTAGGAACAGGTCAATCACTGTCCAGGCGCCCACTACGGCCATGAACCCGAGAGCCAGATTCACCTGGTCCAGGCTGAAACACACCAGGGCCGCGCAGAACAGGGTGGTCTTGACGATCGCGGTGGGAAGAAAGCCCAGGTAGTACCGCTGAGCGCCGACGGGGCCGCCGAAAAGCGCTAAGGCCCAGGCGATGAGGAACTTCTTCTCCGAGATCGGCTGGTTCTGATGGGCGAGCCGATCATCCTCGGTGTACGTGTTGGCGTACAGCTCGTCGAGGTCGTAGTCACCAGCCATACCTCAATACTAGGGCCGCACGGCTCTGGCGGTGGTAGTTTGGAGGGCATCGTCAAGCGTAAACGTCCAGATGGAGGCGCAGTCGTGGCCCAGCATGCCGCTGAGACCAAAAAGGCACCCAAGACTTCGATTCTCGATGTCCTCAAGGTCCTCATCCGGCTGGGTCCCAAGCAGATCGGCGATGAGATCGCTCTGGCCACCGCCCAGATGAAAGCCAAAGGGCTGGCTGCCGGGATCGCTGCCGCGCTGATGGTGGTGGGGCTGGTCTTCGTCACCTTTTTAGTGGTGGCACTGATTGTCGCGGCGATTGCCGCACTGGCACTGGTCGTTGAACTGTGGCTGGCCGCGCTCATTGTGGCGGCGGTCTTCCTCCTGATTGCGTTGATCTTCGCGCTGATCGGTTACGTCAAACTCAAACGTGCCATGCCGCTGGTACCTGAGGATGCCATCCGTGGGTTCCGGCTGGACCTCGGCGTGGCCCGGGAGGGCACCAGCTTTGATCCACGCTCCTTGGACCGGGCAGATGAACAGCGCCGCCGCGCCAAGGAAGAAGCCAAGCGCAAAGCCGCCGAGCAGGCCAAGCGGGAGAAGAAGACCCCCGGCACTGGGGAACCGAGCAAACTCAGTTACACCGAGTTACTGCGCCGCACCGCGCTGCGCCGGGACCACATTGCGGGCTTGCAGGACCAGATCGTGGCTCGCCTGCCCCAGGGGAAAATCGCCGATGACGAACTCGCCTCATCCCCGGTGGACGAGCGTCGCGAGGACTCCGAGGCCGAAGAGAAGGTCGAGGCCGCCAAGGAGTTCGTCTCCGCGCGGTGGAAGCCTCTCTCTGTGGCCGCGGGAGCCACCGCCGCCGGCGCGGTGTTCCTGCGTGAACTCATCAAACGGTAGCCGGCAGTCTGCGGTGCGGCAGCGAGTAGACTCAACAGCGTGAGACTCATCGGTGCCGGCACCCGCGAGGGCTACCAGTACACCGTGAAAGAGACGTTCCTGACTGCGCCGAACGTCATCACGGTCCTGCGCTTCCTGCTGGTGCCCGTTTTCGTGGTGTTGGTGGGCGAGGGATCCTATATCGGTGCCCTGTGGGTGCTGGTGATTCTGGGGGCTACTGACTGGGTGGACGGCGTCGTCGCACGGGTCTTCGACCAGATCAGCAGCGTCGGGATGTGGTTGGATCCCCTGGCAGACCGGGTCGCTGTGGTCATCATCACCTTTACGCTGGTGTATTTCGAGCTGATACCCGGCTGGGTGCTTTGGGTCATTCTGGTGCCGGATGTGTTGCTGTTCCTCACTTCTGCTCTGCTGTTCCGAGGCTCCCCGCAGCTGAAGGTCTCTCCTGCGGGGAAGGTCCGCACCGCTGGACTGATGATCGCCTTCCCCCTGACCCTGCTGGTAGCCGCCGAGCAGGTTGACCTTGAGCTGCTTCCCTTGGTGGCAGAGTCGGTGCTCATCGCCGCCTGCGTGCTGCATGTGGTGGCCTCCGGGGACTACTTGTTCCAAGCGTGGGCGAAATTCCGTTACTTGCGCCGGCAGCACATCAACCCCTGGGACCGTCACCTCTGGGCCAACCCCAGGCCGGCGGCGGGGGGAAGCGCTGAGGTGGTCGGCGGCGTCGTGCCCGATGCGGATCAGCCGCCCACTCAGGCCGAGCAGCTCAGCGAGGATGAGCAGGCTGTGGCTACCGAACACGGGAGGGCCCAGGCGACGTGACCCGCCGCCCGCTGCGCGTGCTGATCGCCGCGGACACCTACCCGCCGGATGTCAACGGTGCTGCTGTCTTCGGTTACCGCCTGGCTAAGCACATGACTGCCCGTGGCCACGAGGTCCACATCGCGGCGGCACGCCCCGGTCCGGGACCCGACACGGTGGAGTACCGCGACGAGGCCACCATCCACCGATTCCGCTCGTTCAAAGCTCCCACCCATGAGTATTTCCGGCTGTGTCTGCCGTGGACCGTAGAGCCGGCCATGCACCGCCTGGTGCAGGAGCTCAAGCCCGATGTCGTTCACGTGCAGTGCCATTACATGATCGGCAAAGCCGCGATCCTCGCCGCAGAGGCTTGCCGGGTGCGGTTGGTAGCCACCAACCACTTCATGCCAGAGAACCTCGACCCGTTCTTGCCCTTTCCCCAGTGGTTTAAGCGAATCGTCTCGACGAACTCCTGGCGGGACATGAGCCGGCTGATGGGCAAAGCCTCCGTGGTGACCACACCGACCCCCTTGGCGGCTGAGACGATGCGTGCCAAGGGCGGCTTCGAACGGGTGTTACCACTGTCTAACGGGATCGACGTCGACTACTACGCACCACGCCCCGGGGAGTCCATCCCTTCCCGGGAGGTACCTACGGTGTTGTTCGTGGGGCGTTTGGCGGTGGAGAAGAACGTTGATGTGCTCATTGATGCGGTGGCTCGCACGGACCCTGACCTGGGGATCACTGCTGAAATCGTCGGTGACGGGGAGCAACGCGACCGGTTGCGCGAACAGATCGCCGAACTCGGCGTGCAGGACCGGGTGGTGATGCGTGGGCATATCGACGACGCCGAACTCCGGCGGGCCTACATCGCTGCTGATGTGTTCTGTCAGCCCGGTACCGCGGAACTGCAGTCGCTGGTGTCCCTTGAGGCGATGAGCGCAGGGAAACCGGTGATTTTGGCCAACGCTCTGGCGTTGCCCCACCTGGTTTCCGAGGGGGAAAACGGGTATCTATTCGAACCTTACGACGCCGACGACCTCGCTGAGAAGCTCACCCGCATCTTCGCCAAAGATCCGGTAGAGCGGGTGGCCATGGGGGCGGTCAGCCGGCAGCGGGCCAATCAGCACGCCATCGACAAGACGATGTCCACCTATGAGGAGCTCTACTACGGGGCTGACTGGGCGGAGACCGGACAGTTCTTCCGCAGCTGAGGCCTCTGCCGCCGGTCCGGTTCTCGGTGATGGGGAGACGGGGTGGTGCGGCAGGTTATTCGGTGGCGATATCGACCACGACGCGTAACCGGTCGTCGTCTTCCAGGGTGAAGATGTGGAAAGGTCGTTCGGTATCGACGCCCACCGCGTACTGTGAGTGACCTTCGAAGGGGCCCTGGACGTAGAGGTCAGCGATCCGCACGCCTTGGTCTTGTAGATAGTGCCCGGTGCCGATCGCCTGATCCTGCGGATTCGGTCCGTTGATATCGATCTGCAGAATCGCCTCTCCGGCGATGTCCACCGGTTCCCCCACCCCGAGAGTGGAGACCTCGTCGACGTATTCGGCGCGATAGGAGACCGCTCCGGGGCCGGCGTATTCGAAGACAACGCGCTCATACCCCTCGTGGACCCCGTGGCGGATCTCGGTGAGTTGTTGCTCCCGGGCAGCGTCACCACCGTCGGGGAAGCCGTCGGATTCTTGAGCTTGGGTGCTGAACTCTTCCGGGGTCACATCCTCGGCGCCGTCAGCGGCCTCGCCGGTGTCCTCTTCAGCCTCGCCCTCAGTATCGGTGCCGGTGTCCTGGTGGTGTTCGGCGCCGTCGTCGTCGGGCGTTTCCTCGGGCTCATCGGCGGGGCCGGTCTCATCATCACCGGCGTGGGCGTCGTCGCCGGTGGTTTCGGGCTCGATGTGGCCTGCCTCAGCATCGGTGGTTTCGGTGTCCTCCGCCTCAGGGAGATCCTCTGCCTCACCGCAGGCGCTCATCGCCAGTGCCAGAGCGGTGGCAGCAGCGGTCAGCGGGGCCGTGCTGTTGTTCACCTCGTCGCGCTCCTCCCGAACACGGGGACTGCAAGCTGCTTTCTGCACTTCACGGTAAGTCGGATGTCTGAAGTGGTCCAGCACACAGGCTCCACTTCAGCCAATCGTTAGCGAGGTGTGATGATGTAATGGTGCCGAACGGGAATCCGCATCACGAGATTTTGGAGGGACCATGACGTACTACCCGGACCCGCACCAGCCCGCCCCGTACCACCCCGGGCCGCCGAAGAGCCATGCGGCGGCGATCATCCTCAGCTTGTTCTTGGGCACCTTGGGGATCGACCGTTTCTACCTGGGCCACGTCGGCGTGGGGCTGGCCAAACTGTTCCTCTCCTGGATGACCTTCGGGATCTGGCAGCTGATCGACCTGATCCTCATCATCTGCAAAGGCACCAACGGTCTCAAGCGCATCAACTGGCAGTAGACGCTGGCACGGTTCACCTGACTCATGCGGTACGGTCAGGCAACCCTGTGGTGCAGCGTGGCCTACCGGGTCAACCCCCAGGCTTCAGTTGCCAGCGATCCAGTTGCGTGGCCCAGGTGGACTCGGGAGCGTGGTCGGGAGTGTGGGACTTGAACCCACGACCAAAGGATTATGAGTCCTCTGCTCTAACCAACTGAGCTAACTCCCGTGGCGTGCTGTGGCAGCCGAACCATCCTAGCGGGTGCCGAGGCGGAGCACGCTGAGCAGATCAGGCCAAGGAGGCGAAGACTTCAGCGGTTTCCGCCCAGGACGGTAGATGAGGACGACGACGCCTCGCCGCCTCGATCAGGTGTGCTCGCTGGGTCGGGTCGGTGAGGAAACGTTCGATCGCCTGTGTCCACTCGGCTGGACGGCGGGGGTCCAGGGCCACTCCGGCGGCACCGGCAGCCTCCTGAGCCCCTGTGCCGGCGGCCACCAGCGCCGGAACCCCCGCTGCGCAAGCCTCGGTCACCACCATGCCGTAGGCCTCCACGAGCGAGGGCACGAGCAGCAAATCTGTTTCCGCCCACAGTCGGCTGACCTCCTGAGGTGCTAGTTCGCCGCGGAACTGCAGACGCTCACCCAGCTGATCCCGCAGCCGGGCCAGGACCTCTGCCCCGTACTGCGTCTGCGCGCCGGGCCCGGCGAGAAGGAGGCGGTATTGAAGGTGGTGCAACGGCCTGAGTGCCTCAGCCAACAGGTGATGATTCTTCACCGGCTGAAATGCGGCGACACAAGCCAACCGCGCCTGACCTGCTGTTTCCGTGAAGTGGCTGCGGGGTTCCGTGCCCGAGACGGTGACCCCCGGCACCGCGATAAGCACGTCATCCCGACCATAGCGATCCTGCAGTTCCTTTGCGCACCATCGGCTGACCGTCACCACGTGATCGGCCCTCAGGAGGGCAGCACGTTCCCGCTGGGCAGTCTCATCGACTGTCTCAGCGTCCATCCCGGCCAATCCCTCACTGGCTGCGGCTGCGGGCATGTGGACCAGGTGCACCGTTTGTCCCGCACCGGCGCGGGAGAACAACTGTGGGTGCTGTGCGCCGATGAGCCCGTCGACGATCACTAGGTCTGGCTGATGCCGGTGGCGTGCCGTGTCATAAGCGGAGGCGCCGTCGTCGTGGGTGAAGAACTCCACAGGCCGGCGCAGCACGGGACAGAACCAGCCGGCGGCTTCCAACTGACCGCGGACCTGGGCGTTGTACCGGAGACCACCACTGACCACGCCGAGCTCCGGCTCCACCCACAGCGCCGTGCCCACCGGCGGCTACTCCAGCTCGATCCGCACCGAGGCCCGAGCCTGAGGGTGCTCATCGGCTTTGACCTCCAAGGCTCGCAGCCCGTGCCCACTGCCTAAGGCTTCGGCCAGGCGTAAGGCGATGTGCTGGACGATCACCTCCGTTGTGGAAAGCTTTTCGACAAAGTCGGGGTGTTCATCCAGGTTCTGGTACCGCAGCCCAGAGAGCACCTCGGAGAGCAGACGATTGGCCTCTCCGATGTCCATCACCACCCCGTGTTCGGTCAGCCCCACGCGTTCAAACGTGGCGGTGATCGCCAGAGTGGCCCCGTGCAGACGTTGAGCTGGGCCGAAGTACGGGTCGTTCAGCGAGTGGGCGATCATCAGGTGGTCGTCCACGCTGAGTCGGAAGACCGGGGTGTTCTGGATCATGTGTCTCCTCCGTCCGGGTGGTGGGTCATTGATAGGTCACCGTGTGCAGCACGCAGTCGCGGGTCCACGCCGCACCGTTAGTGAGGTCATCCATCACCTGGGGGAGATCCTGAAGAGGGGAGGAACCGGTGATGAGTGAGTCGAAGCGGTCATCGAGCAGACTGACCGCCGTGGACAGGCGTTCCCGCCGGGTGCGCCGCAGTCGTTTAGCGGTGGCGACTTCCCCGACCTGCACCCCTAGGATCCGCAACCGTCGGGCGTGGAAGTCAACCCCGAGCGGGGCTTGGGCTTCATGCTCTCCATACCAGGAGAGCTCCACCACGGTGCCGTCGTCCCCGGTGATTTCCAGGGAGCGGGTCAGGCCTGCCGACTTCGCCGAGGTGTGGATGACGACGTCGTTGTCTCCTTCGGCGTCCGCGGGGGTGCGGCTGGTCAGCCCCAGTTCCTCGGCCAGCTGACGGCGCTGCGGGTCGATGTCGATGACTTCTAACCGTTGGGGGCTCAGTTTGCTCACCATCAGGGCGGTACACAACCCCACGAGACCGGCGCCGACGACGGCGACTCGCTCACCCAGGGAGAGCTGCGCCTCCCACACGGCGTTGAGTCCCACTTCCGCCACCCCAGCGAGGAGAGCCCGGGGGCTGGGCATCTGCTCTGGCAGCACGTGGCAGTCCTCGGCTGGTACCACCACGTGGCTGCGATGCCCGGCCAGGGTGAAGACTCGCTGCCCGCGCAGGTGTGCTGGTCCGCTGAGGACTCTGCCGACATTGAGGTAACCGTGGGAGACGGGATAGGGGAGTTCGCCGAGTTGGTGCGGGGCGCGCATCAGGGAGGCGACCGCCTCAGGTACATCGCCGCGGTGAACGAGGGTCTCCGTTCCGCGGGAGATACCGCTGATCTCCGTGGCGATGAGCACTTCTGCCTCACCGGGTTCGGGCATGGCAACCTCACGGACCTCGGAGGTGCCGGGTCCGGTGGTCCAGTACTCGTAGGCGGTGCTCACAGATCCGCATCGTGCCAGGTCAACCCGGAAACAGGCTGAACGGCTCAGGTTCCGGTCACCACGCGCAGCCGGGAGTTTCTCCCCGCCTGAAACAATGGTCCGGTGAGGCTCTTCATCGACTGCCGGTATGTACGCACCCGCGTCCACGACGGCATCTCCCGGTACACCGCCTCCCTGGTGGCAGCGGTGCGTCAGGAGGGGGCCGATGTCACCATGCTCATCAGTGATCCCGGCCAGCTGCATTTGCTGCCGGAGGCGCCGCATCTGCGGATCTCCTCACCGACCTCGCCCGCGGAGCCGTTTGTGGCGCGGCAGTTGAACCCCCACGCCCCCGACGTCGTCTTCTCGCCGATGCAGACCATGGGGAGCCTGGGTCGGCGGTACCGGTTGATTCTCACCCTCCACGACCTCATCTATTACCAGCACCGGAGACCGCCGCGGGATCTGCCGGCACCGGTGCGGTTGGGGTGGCGGCTTTACCATCTCAGTTACGTGCCTCAACGCATCACGTTGAACCGAGCCGACGCCGTGGCTACCGTCTCGCAGACCACCGCGGAGTTGATGACCGAGCACCGGCTGACCCGACGTCCAGTCCACCTCATCCCTAACGCCCCTCAGGTGGTCAGCACTCCCCGAGATCCCGCTGTGATGCCCACACGTGACCTGGTGTACATGGGCTCCTTCATGGAGTACAAGAACGTCGAGGCCCTCGTCGTGGCGCTGAACCGGCTCCCGGAGTACCGGCTGCACCTGTGTTCACCGATCACGGCCGCGCGCCGGGCCCAGTTACTCGCCCTGGCGGAACGTCCCGGGCAGGTGGTGGTGCACAACGGCATCAGTGAGGACGACTACCACCGGTTGCTGCGCCGCTGCGCAGCACTGGTGACGCTGTCCCATGCAGAGGGATACGGGCTGCCGGTGATTGAGGCGATGAGCCACGGCACCCCGGTGATTGTCTCCCGGCTGCCGATCTTCAAGGAAGTCACCGGTGGTACCGATCCGGCGGCCCAGTTGGTGGTTTCCGACGACGGCGGCGCAGACTTCGCTGCCGCCGTGCGCCGTTTGGAGAACCCCGCTGTTTTCGCTCAGGCCAGTGCCCTGGCCCGAGAACGCAGCCAGGACTACTCCTGGGTCGACTCCGCCCAGCGTCTGCTCGCCCTGGCTGGTGACATCACCTCACGGCCCCGGTGAACTGGGATCGCCGCGCCCTCTTCAGTGGGTGTAGCCGGTGGGTCTAGGCCCACACTTAGCCCTCCACGCCGCAGAAACGTTGTCATGCCAGACCCGCCCGGCAAGACTGAGCGGCATGGTCCTTCGACGTATTGCCCTCGTTCTCTTAGCCTGGGCGCTGCCTGTCCTCTGGGGTTGTGCTGCGCTGTTGTTCCATCACATCGCCGGGGATTGGGGTGCATGGCACTGGCTTGCGGTTGTGGGCTGGACGCTTGCCGTAGCCGGGGTCTCGGTGACACTCAGCGGACGGATGGTGGCGGATACTTTCCGCCGCTTACTGGCGGAGTGGACCGACGGGTCACTTCAGGGGCGACGGCAACCGCCGTATGCGGTGGCGCATCTGGCCACCTCGACCTGGGGTGAGCACTATGATCCGCTGACAGCCGGGCTATTACGACGTTCCGAGGAGTGGGTGGTCCGCCTTCTGCCTACCTGGCGAGAAACGTTCTGGCTCCTTATAGCCCCAGTGCTGATCCCCCTAGCTGTGGTGCTTCCCCCACTGCGGGACCTCCTATCGGCGGTGGCGGTGAGGCTTCTGGGGCCTTCGACGGCTGATCTGCTCGGTTCCCGAGTGGAGTCGCTGGAAAAGGGGCGCACAGATCTCACCCGGGCTCAGCAGACGGAACTGTACCGGTTGGAGCGGAATCTGCATGACGGCGCCCAGGCCAGACTCGTCAGCATTGGTATGACCCTCGGTGCCGCAGAAGCGCTGGTGGATCGGCAGCCCCCTCAGGCGAAGGAACTGATCGGTCAGGCCCGGGAGTCTTCCCACGCGGCTCTTCAGGAACTGCGTGAACTGGTCCGTGGCATTTTGCCGCCGGTGCTAGTGGAACGGGGGCTGGCTGATGCCGTGCGAGCACTGGCCTTGGATGTCCCACTGCCGGTGACCGTGCACGGGACCATCACACGCAGACTGGAAGCCCCTCTGGAGTCGGCTGTGTACTTTGCCGTGGCAGAGCTGCTCGCCAACGCTGTTGAGCACGCTGAGGCCTCCGGCGTACGCGTCACCTTTGAGCAGGACAGTGGGAGGCTCACCGTGGTGGTTGAAGATGACGGACGTGGGGGTGCTAACCCGCAGTCGGGGAGCGGCCTGGCGGGGGTCGAGGAGAGGCTGGGGTGGTTCGATGGCACGTTGCGTATCAGCAGCCCCAGGGGAGGCCCCACTCGTGCTGTAGTGGAGGTTCCATGCGCATAGTGGTGGCTGAGGATCAGTACCTGCTTCGGGAGGGACTCACACATCTGATTCGATCCCACGGACACCACGTGGTGGCTGCCGTCGCTGATGCGCACTCAGCGCTGCGAGCCCTGCGTCAGCACCGCCCTGATCTTGCTGTGCTGGATATCCGCATGCCCCCTACACACTCGGATGAGGGCCTGCAGTTGGCGCTGCAGATTCGCGCTGAACGTCCAGAGGCCTCGGTTTTGATCCTGTCCCAACACTTGGAGCAGCTCTATGCCCGGGAGTTATTGGCCAACGGTGCTGCCGGGGTGGGGTATCTGCTGAAGGATCGTGTCTTCAACGCTGCCACTTTCATGGAGGCGGTTGAGCGTGTGGCTGCTGGCGGAACCGCACTGGACCCGGAAGTGGTCAGCCGGATGATGCGGGCTGAACCTGCTTCTTCCTTGGCCTCGCTCACTGATCGGGAAAAGGATGTGCTCAGTCTGATGGCCGAGGGGCTGTCTAATCAGGCCATCGCTGGCAGGCTGTTCCTCAGTGAGGGTGCCATCAGCAAGTACACCACCTCGATCTTCGCCAAGCTGGGGATCGAGCATAACGGCGCCGCCAATCGGCGCGTCCGCGCCGTGCTGGCGTATCTGAACTCACCTCGCGCTGTATAAGGAGGTCAAATGCGGTCGCGATACTTCTGGCGGACGGCTTGGGGTGAGACGTCGAGAGCGAGTGCGATCTCCAACCAGGTGACGCCGCGCCGCCGAGCCTCGATGACTTTCTCATCGATGAGGTTCTGAGCGTACTCGCGCATGATGGCAGCGGCGCGAATCTCGGCGGTATCTGCCGGTCTGCGGGACGTGGCGGGGTCGAAGTCGATGCCTTCCTCGAATCGCCGGAGGGCCGCTTCATCGCTGATGCGTGCTTTGGTTGCCATTCTTCTCACGTACCTTCCGGGGGCCAATACTTTCTACGTGCTCGCATGGTGTGGACGACTCGGGTTTCCTTGTCGTCTTCAATGACACCGATTTCCAGGATGGTTCCCTGACGGGCTGGGCCGATGAAAACGGTCAGCTCGAGATCCCCCTGGTCAACATGCCGGATCAGGAAGTTGCGTAAAGCATGTCGAATATCTTCATCGTTAAACCCATGTTTCCTTGCTGATGGTGTTATATGCGGTTCATTCCCCTTATTCATGCTATATCTTGTGTCCAGCGAAGACAAGGTATCTTGCCTTTGGTGAAGAGATCAGTCGTTGTGAACCGGTAGGAGGACCGAGGGTTCCACGGGGCCCAGCAGAAGCATCGGGTTGATGTATTCGCCGTGGTGACGGACTCCCCAGTGCAGGCACGGCTGGTCACAGGCGTAGCCGCCGTCGTCGTACGTGGATAACTGCCCGATGACTTCACCGGCGGTGACGGTGTCTCCCTGCTGAAGATCGGTTTCGATCGGTTCGAAGCTGGAGATGTAGCCGGAACCGTGGTCGATGGAGAGGACCTCACGATCCACGACGACGCCGGAGAAGCTCACCACCCCATCTGCGGGGGCATGGACTGCGCCGTGGGGTTCTAGAGCGAGCTTCACCCCGCGATGCCCCGCCGCCCAGGGCGCCGGGGGAGCGGCGAACTCCCGGAGAACCTCCGGACCCGGTGTCGGGGACTCCCAATCCGAGGGATGCTGGTCACCAGGCTCGCCCACGGCAGAGGCCCGGACTGGTCCCGGTGTGCCGAGCAGTACCACCGTTAAGACCACGAAGAGCAACAGCAGACCCCATGGTGGGCGGGAGAGCACCGGCCGGCCCGTGGCGGGAAACGGCACGGTGGTCGGTGATGCGCTCATGGGTGACAGGGTGCGCCGTCGTCCACAGTGATGCTCGTCAGTCGGCAGAATATGTGCACAACCCCGGCGCGTCGTACCCGGTGCCATCTGCTGTGAAAAACTCAACGGGCACCCGGGCGGAGCCACCAGTGGTGGCCTGCCCGCGAGTACTTCTCCAGCAGTTGGGGAAATCTGCCCGCACCGGCTAGACTGAGCCCAGCAGTTTGACGGGTGGGGGTTATCTCCTGCGCGCCGAGCTGACTACGCGCTGTTCGAATCCCTGTGTGACGCGCACGCTGAACACGGGTCGATCCCATCGGTCCACACCACACGGTCACAAGCCGCCGGTGTGTCCGGGATCGGGGCCACACACCGGTTCGCAGCTAGGAGCCCGGGAAAACCGGGTGACAGGAGCCGCTTTGATGCTCTGGTTCGCCAGAGTGACATGGTCAGGCGGCTTCCGAACAGTAACCGAGAACACACCAGCCGGAGCTGCGCGGGATGCCCGTGTTTCAAGCCCGGCACCGAAAGGAAATGACATGCCCGTCGTCACCATGCGCCAGCTGCTGGACTCCGGAGTCCACTTCGGCCACCAGACCCGCCGCTGGAACCCGAAGATGAAGCGCTACATCTTCACTGAGCGCAACGGCATCTACATCGTCGACCTGCAGCAGTCGCTGTCCTACATCGACCGCGCCTACGAATTCGTCAAGCAGACGGTGGCCCACGGGGGCACCATCCTCTTCGTTGGTACCAAGAAGCAGGCCCAGGAGGCCATCGCTGAGCAGGCTCAGCGTGTCGGTCAGCCCTACGTCAACCACCGCTGGCTCGGTGGGATGCTGACGAACTTCGCGACCGTCTCCAAGCGTGTTGCGCGGATGAAGGAACTCGAGGAGATCGACTTCGACGACGTCGCCGGCTCCCAGTACACCAAGAAGGAACTGCTGCTGCTGCGCCGTGAGCTGGAGAAGCTGCAGGCCAACCTGGGTGGTATCCGCAACCTCACCAAGACTCCCTCCGCCCTGTGGGTGGTGGACACCAACAAGGAGCACCTGGCCGTCGATGAGGCCAAGAAGCTGGGCATCCCGGTGGTGGCCATCCTCGACACCAACTGTGACCCCGATGAGGTCGACTACCCCATCCCGGGTAACGACGACGCCATCCGCTCGGTGGACCTGCTGACCCGTGTGGTCGCCGACGCCGTCGCCGAGGGTCTGCTCGCCCGCGAAGGTGGGGGCTCCTCCTCTGGCGCAGCGGAGCCGATGGCCGAATGGGAGCGGGAGCTGCTCGAGCAGCACGCCGCCGAGCAGGCCGCTCAGGGTGAAGGCGCGGAGATCTCCGAAGCTGCCGATCAGCCGGCCCAGGCCAGCCCCACCACTGAAGGGGACGCCGCCGCTGAGTCTGAGACCGGAGCCGACGAATCCTCCGCACCGGCCAACGCTGATGCCGAGGAAGCCGCCGCCACCGCTGAGAAGTCCGAGTCCTGAACCTACCTACCGGGAGGAACGCACACTGATGGCGAACTACACCGCAGCCGACATCAAGGCCCTGCGCGAGCGCACCGGCGCCGGGATGATGGACGTGAAGAAAGCCCTCGATGAGGCCGACGGCGACGTCGACAAGGCCATTGAGGCCATCCGCATCAAGGGTCTGAAGGGTGCGGCCAAGCGCGAAGGCCGTTCCGCTGCCGAAGGCCTGGTGACCGCCAAGGTCACCGGTGAGGCCGGTTACCTGCTCGAAGTCAACGCGGAGACTGACTTTGTCGCTAAGTCCGACAAGTTCATCGCCCTGGCCGAGAAGGTTTTGGACACCGCAGTGGCCGGCGGCTACGACTCCGTCGAGGCCCTGTTGGAGGCCGACGTCGAAGGTAAGAAGCTCTCCGACTACGTCACCGAAGAGGCCGCCGTGCTCGGCGAGAAGGTCGTGGTCCGGCGTCTGGCCAAGGTCACCGGCGCCTACGTCGACGCGTACCTGCACAAGACCTCCAAGGATCTGCCCGCTCAGGTGGGTGTGCTCGTTGCTGTCGACGCCGACTCCGAAGATGCCAAGACCGCGGCTCACGATGTCGCCGTGCACGCTGCAGCCTTCGCCCCGGCCTACCTCACCCGCGATGAGGTCCCCGAGGAGACTGTCGCCAACGAGCGCCGGATCGCCGAGGAGACCGCACGGGCGGAGAACAAGCCCGAGCAGGCACTGCCGAAGATCATCGAGGGCCGCACCAACGCCTTCTTCAAGGAGCAGGTGCTGCTGGACCAGCCCTTCGCCAAGGACCCGAAGATCACCGTGGCCAAGGTGCTCGAACAAGGCGGCACCAACGCGGTGGGCTTCGCTCGCTTCCGCGTCGGTAGCTGAGGGTTACACTGACCTCAACGCGTCCATGACAGCGACAAGGGGGTGGCCATCTTCATCAGGATGGCCGCCCCCTTTCGTATGCCCCAAAGGAGAGGAACCCGATGCCCGAGACCGCACTGAAACGACGCCGTGTCCTCCTCAAACTCTCCGGGGAGGTGTTCGGCGGAGGGTCCGTCGGTGTCGACCCGGCCACGGTGCGAGGCATCGCTGAGCAAATCGCCGCAGTCGGTACCGAGGTGGAAGTCGCCGTCGTCGTCGGTGGAGGCAACTTCTTCCGCGGCGCGGAACTATCCAAGGCCGGAATGGACCGGGCACGAGCCGACTACATGGGCATGCTCGGTACCGTGATGAACGCTCTAGCCCTGCAGGACTTCCTGGAACAATCCGGACAACCCACTCGAGTCCAGACCGCCATCGCCATGGCGCAGGTTGCTGAGCCCTACATCCCCCTGCGGGCTATCCGGCACATGGAGAAGAACCGCGTGGTGGTTTTCGGCGCCGGGGCCGGTATGCCGTTCTTCTCCACCGACACCGTCTGCGCTCAACGTGCCCTGGAAGTCGGGGCGGAGGAAGTCCTCATGGCCAAATCCGGCGTCGACGGCGTCTACACCGCAGACCCGCGTAAAGACCCCACGGCACAGAAACTCGACCACCTCACCTACGACGAGGCGCTGCGCCGCGATATCCGGGTCATGGACCAGACCGCGATGACCATGTGCAACGACAACAAGCTGCCCATGCGGGTCTTCGGGAT
This sequence comes from Nesterenkonia alba DSM 19423, assembly GCF_000421745.1. Classification (GTDB taxonomy): domain Bacteria; phylum Actinomycetota; class Actinomycetes; order Actinomycetales; family Micrococcaceae; genus Nesterenkonia; species Nesterenkonia alba. The sequence goes on along the minus strand of NZ_ATXP01000002.1, from coordinate 48,438 downwards.
GGAAGGCGAAGGCAACGTCACCCGCGCCCTGCTCGGTGAAGCGCTCGGCACGCGGGTTACTCCGTGAGCCTGACACCGCTGACATAGACTAAACCGCAGACCACTCAACCCGAGGAGACACGGTGATCGACGAGACTCTGGCAGACGCCGAAGAACAGATGAAACGCAGCGTGGACGCCACCAGCGAGGACTTCGCCACAGTACGTACCGGGCGGGCCAACCCCGCCTTGTACTCCAAAGTCCTGGTCGACTACTACGGGTCCCCCACACCGCTGCAGCAGTTAGCCAGCTTCAACACACCGGACGCCCGGACTATCCTCATCACCCCCTACGATGTCTCCGCCATGCGGGAGATCGAAAAGGCGCTCTCCGACTCGGAAATCGGGGCCAACCCCTCCAACGACGGCAAACAGATCCGCATCACGATGCCAGATCTGACCGAAGAACGCCGCAAAGAGTACGTCAAGCTCGTCAAGTCCAAGGGTGAAGACCACAAAGTCTCGGTCCGCAATGCCCGCCGCAAGGCCAAAGAAGCCATCGACAAGGCGGTCAAAGACGGCGAGATCGGTGAAGACGACGGCGACCGCGGCCTCAAAGAGCTCGATGCGCTCACCAAAAAGTACACCGACCGTATTGACGAGATGACCAAGAACAAGGAAGCAGAGCTTCTCGAGGTCTGATGTCCTCGCGGCAGACACAGCAGGCACCCCCGGAGAAGAAGACCCCCCGGGCCGGGCGGAACCTGCCGGCAGCGATCGGCACAGGTGCCGCGCTGCTGGTGCCCGCCGTGCTGGGGATCATTTTCTTCGAAGCGCTGCTCATCGCCCTCTGGGTCGTGATCCTCTGCCTGGGGGTCTGGGAGGTGGCCCGAGCCCTACAGACCCGGGGGCTGGTCGTGCCGAAGATCCCGCTGTACATTGGGGCCGCGGCCATGCCCTTGGCCGCCTATTTCGGTGGGGTAGAGGCCCTCACGCTGGCGCTGCTACTGACCGGGCTGCTGATTCTCATTGCCGCAGCCCTGGGCACCCCGGATCCGGGCCGGTCCATTATGGCGAGCATCTTCGTCGCCTGTTGGGTGCCGTTCCTCATCTCCTTCGCGGTACTCATGCTGCACCTGGATGAGGGCAACTGGCGCCTGGCGGTGGTGGTGCTGCTGGTGGTCGCCAATGACACCTTCGGGTACGTGGCGGGCGTGTTCTTCGGCAAACACCCCATGGCCCCTCGGGTCAGCCCCAAGAAATCCTGGGAGGGTTTCGCTGGGTCGATGACTGGCGCCGTCGTCGTCGGAGTGCTGACGTCCTGGTTGATCTTCGATGAGCCGCTCTACATCGGCGCCCTGCTCGCCGCGGCAGTGGTGGTGGCTGCCACCGCGGGGGACTTTAGTGAATCGATGGTTAAGCGCGAACTCGAGCTGAAGGACATGTCCCAAGCACTGCCCGGCCACGGTGGGGTCATGGACCGGCTGGATTCTCTAGTCTTCGCTATGCCGACCGCCTACTTCCTGCTCGTGGCGCTTACCGGGGAATCGCCCGGGATTCCCTTAGGGTAGGCACATGGCCACCACATCCACCCCGCTGTTCACCCTGCTGGACCAGGACGAGCAGGGATACAGCCGTGATGAAGTCGACGAGTTCATGTCCCGGGCGCGTGCCGCCTACGACTCCGGGCGCGGCATGCCACTGTCCGAGATCCGCCAGGCCAGCTTCAGCCTCGGTCCTGGCGGCTACAGTCCGGCAGAGGTCGACGCCGCCCTCGACCGTCTCGAGGACGCTTTCGCCGCTGCTGAGCGGGACCAGTACATCGCCCGCCACGGGGAAGACGCCTGGTATGAGCTGCTGGCCGAGCGCGCCGAACCCCTGCGACGCCGGCTCGAGCGTCCCGACGGGGAACGCTTCCGTGAGCCCCCCAGCCCCGGGATGGTCGGTTACCGCAAAGACACCGTCGATGCACTGTGTCAGCAGCTCGAGCGCTACCTCGACGGGGAGAACCCCATGAGCGTGGACGAGATCCGCACCATCACATTCCCCGCGGTCAAAGGCTCCGGCGGCTACGACGAAGCCCAGGTCGATGCCTTCCTGGATCGGATGACCGAGATCATGGCCTCCGTCGGTTAACCACGGCGGTCACTCACCGCTGTGAACACCGCTGAGGAAACAGTGAAGGGCCCCTCCTGCTGGAGAGGCCCTTCACTGTTTCTACCGTGTTGTCCCGCTGCCGGGGCAGCTCAGTGCTGTACGGGTTTCTCCGCGCCCACTCCAGTCATCGAGCGGACTTCCATCTCAGCCTGCTTGACCGGGTCCTCATCATCAGCTGAGGTGATCGATCCCAACCAGCCCAGCAAGAACGCCAGCGGGATGGAGACCAGACCCGGGTTGGTCAGCGGGTAGAGCGCAAGGTCCACATCGGGGAAGAAGGACTCCTCGCTGCCCCACACCACCGGGGAGAAGAAGATCAGCAGCAGTGCTGAGGACAGTCCCCCGTACATCGACCACAGGGCTCCGCGGGTGGTGAACCGGCGCCAGAACAGCGAGTACAGGATTGTCGGCAGGTTCGCGCTAGCGGCCACGGCGAAGGCCAGAGCCACCAAGAACGCCACGTTCTGCCCCTGGGCGCCGATGCCACCGAGGATGGCCAGGATTCCCACCACGATCACGGTGTAGCGGCCGGCACGCATCTCGCCCTTGGAATCCAGTTTGCCCTTCTTAATGACCTCGCCGTAGACATCGTGGGCGAAGCTGGCCGAGGCGGTGATCGTCAGTCCGGCGACCACCGCCAAGATGGTGGCGAAGGCCACAGCAGCGATCACTCCCAGCAGGAGAGTCCCGCCCAGCTCGTAGGCCAGCAGAGGTGCCGCCGCGTTCTGTCCGCCCGGGGCGCTGAGGATGGTCTCCTGATCCAACAGTGCTGCCGCCCCGTACCCCAGGACCAGAGTGAAGAGGTAGAACGCACCGATGAGCACAATGGCGAACACCACGGACTTCCGGGCGTCCTTAGCGGTGGGCACCGTGTAGAACCGAATGAGCACGTGCGGCAGGGCTGCAGTACCCAGTACCAGGGCGATCCCCAGGGAGACGAAGTCCATCTGGGTGTAGAAGTCCAGACCATACTGCATACCGGGTTCGAGGACAGCGTCCCCAGCGGGGTGCCGGTCGGCGGCGTCGCCGAGCAGGGCGGAGAAGTTAAATCCGGACAGGGCCAGCACCCACACCGTCATGGCCCCGGCACCGAGGATGAGCATGGTCGCTTTGATGATCTGCACCCAGGTGGTGCCCTTCATCCCGCCGATGAACACGTAGACGATCATCAAAGAGCCGACGACGGCGATCACCAGTGACTGCCCGATCCACGAGTCCACGCCAATGAGCAGAGCCACTAGACCGCCAGCGCCGGACATCTGCGGCAGGAGGTAGAACACACAGACGCAGAGGGTGGAGATGGCCGCGGCAATGCGCACAGGCCGTTGCTTCAACCGGAAGCTGAGCACATCGGCCATGGTGAATTTGCCGGTGTTGCGCATCAGCTCGGCGACCAGCAGCAGAGCTACCAGCCAGCCCACCAGGAATCCGATGGAGTAGAGGAACCCGTCGTAGCCATAGATGGCGATGGCTCCCACCACGCCTAAGAAGCTCGCCGCAGACAGGAAGTCCCCGGCGATGGCGGTACCGTTCTGGGTCCCGGAGAACCCGCGGCCGCCGGCGTAGAAATCCGCGGCGGTCTTGGTGTTCCGGGATGCCCGGATGACGAAGTACAGCGTCACGCAGACGAACAACAGGAAGATCCCGATGTTCGCCCACGGGCTACCCACTTCAGTGGAGAGGGTTTCTTCCTCGGCCAGAATCACAGCGGCAGTGGTCATCGCACGGCCTCCTTCGCCTCAGCGGCCTCATCGACGTAGGGGTTAGCGGCGGCACTGGTTTCCACATCGGATTCCTGCTGTGCCTGGGCCTGCGCAGTGACGACCTCATCGGGGGTCTCGTCGGGAAGTCCGACGCCGGCAGCCTCGAGTTCCTCACGGATCACCGAGGATTTGGGGTCCAGCCGGTTATTGGTGAACCACACATACAGCCCGGTGATGGCGAAGGTGGTCACGAACTGGGCGAGCCCGAAGGCGACCCCGAGGTTGATATTGCCCAGCACCGGGATCGCGAAGAGGTCTGGACGGAATGCCCCCAGAACCACGTAGGTGAGGTACCAGATGAGGAAGAAAACTGTCATCGGGAAGACAAAACTGCGGTGTGTCCGCCGCAGGGTGCGGAATGCGTCGCGGGCCTGGACACTGCGGTAATCCACCGGTGCGGCCGCGGTATCGGTCGAACTCATTGGTTCCTCCATTCGAGTCTCGATCGATGCGGATATGACGTGACGTAGAACACGTTGCCTGAGGGCACGGGGAAATGTGGAGTGGATCACGTGGCGATGGGGATAAGTGGTACCAAGGATGCGCCGAACGGTCACCGGGGGCTCGTAAGACGCTCCGCTGCCTAGGATGAACGCATGGAGGAACTCAGCCCGGCGGTCGTCGTTCTGGTGGTGATCGTCGTCGTGCTGACCGGGATCGTCCTGCTGGTGGGCTTCCAACGTGCCCCGCGCGCCGGGCAGGATGACGATCAACAGCATGTCAGCCGGCAGGCCAGTTCCTCCACAGGCGACGACGACGTCGACTACCGCCAGTTAGCCGAGCAGACACGCCGGCAACTGGTAGAGGCTGAGCTGCGCACCCTGCGGGCCCAGATCTCCCCGCACTTCATCTACAACAGTCTCAACGCGATTGCCGCCACGATCCCCGCCGACCCGGTGCGGGCTCGGGAGCTGGTCATCGATTTCGCCGACTTCACCCGATACAGTCTGCGGGCCGAAGGGGATTTCACCACATTGGAGGAGGAACTGGCCGCTGTGGAACGGTACGTTCTGCTGGAGAAAGCCCGGTTCGAAGACCGGGTCAACGTCCAGTTGGAGATCGCCCCGGAGGTGCTCAGCCTGCGGATCCCGTTCCTGGCCGTCCAACCCCTGGTGGAAAACGCGGTGCGCCACGGTGCCGACTCAGACTCCGGCTACGCCCAGGTGCGGCTGACCGCTCGGGATGAGGGAACCCATGCGGTGATCGCGGTGGAAGATGAAGGCCCCGGGGCGGATCCGGAGCACATGGAACGAGTCCTGGCAGGCGCGGCGGCCAGTTCCCACATTGGCTTGCGGAATGTCGATCTACGCCTGCGCCAAGCCTACGGACCGCAGAACGGGCTGCGCATTGAGACCGCGCCCTCTGCCGGGATGCGGGTTTCTATGCGGGTGCCGAAGTTCCAGCAAGAGAGGAGCGCCGCGTGACACAGCAGGGTGTGGATGTGCTCGTTGTCGACGACGAACCGCCGGCCATCGCGCAGATGCAGTGGCTACTCAGCCAGGAACCTCTGGCCCGACGAGTGCATACCGCAGCGAATGTGGCACAGGCCAAACATGTGCTGGACACCGAAGCGATCGACGTCGTGCTGTTGGATATCCACATGCCACGGCAGAGCGGTTTGGAACTAGCCCGTGAACTCTCCGCCCGGACACGCGCCGGGGGGCCGCAGATTATCTTCATCACCGCCGACGCCCAGCCGGCAGTGGAAGCCTTTGAACTGCAGGCCCGGGACTATCTGCTCAAACCAGTGCGCGCCAGCCGATTAGCCGAGGCGCTGCGGCGGGCGGCAGAGCACGTCATCCCGCGCGAGGGCGTCCCCCAGGGGCCGCCGCGGGTCTCCGTGCTCACCGGGGATGTTGCCGTCTTAGTGGAGATCCCCACCATCCGCTGGGTACAGGCTCAAGGGGATTACGCCCGCCTGCACACCGCCGAGAACTCCTACTTGCTGAGGATCCCCCTGGCCGAGCTGGAGGAACAGTGGCAGAGCTACGGGTTCGTGCGGGTACACCGGTCTTTCGTGGTCAACCTGCACCACGTTCGCCGCGTGTTGACCCGGCAGGGGCGGATGACCTTGCAGCTGAAGGACACCGAACTGCCGGTCAGTCGGCGGCTGATGCCGCACGTTCGGGAACGGCTTGAAGCCCACCTGGGCAAGGGGCTGGCATGAGCGGCCAACCACACGGGGGTCAGGCCGCCGGAGCACCGCAGCGGTCAGCTCAGTCGCAAAAACAACCGGCCCACGCACCGGCGGCGCAGCGGGTGGTGGTGCGGGGCCCGCAGATCGCCCCCAGTGGGGAGGAAGCACTGCTGGACCCGCGGGAAGGTTTCATCCGTCCCGGAGCGGGCGCAGCAGAGGAACTGGACCCGGGGATCCAGAGGCTCATCACCGCGAAGCTGCGCCTGGCCTTGCGGATCGGGGCGGGGTTCTTCGCCCTGGTCATCCTGGTCTACTTCACCTTGACGTTCACCCTGACGGGCGGACCGTGGACCTGGATCATCCCGGGGCTGGTGCTCTACCCGCTGATGATCGCCGCCGGGTGGTTTTACTTACGCCGCATCCTCGCCTATGACCGTCGTTACGCCGAGCAACGGGGCAACCACCGTGGGTGAAAGCATCCGTCAGGCTCTGGGGGACTCACTGAACAACGGCGCCGGTGCGGTGCTCATGGCGGTGGTGCTCGTGGCTGCGACCACCCTGCTGGTCAGCAGTTACGGGCTGAGACTCTCCCGCAGCACGGGGGACTTCTATGTCGCCTCCCGCCGGGTCTCCCCGCGGATGAACGCCTCTGCTGTGGCCGGAGAGTACATCTCTGCGGCGAGCTTCCTGGGAGTGGCCGGACTCATCCTGGTGGAAGGCACCTATGGACTGTGGTTCCCTGTGGGCTACACCGCAGGGTTTTTGACCATGCTGTTGTTCGTTGCCGGACCGCTGCGCCGTTCCGGGGCGTACACGGTGCCGGACTTCGTCACCCTACGGTTCGGATCGCCTCGTTTGCGGGTACTGACTGTGCTGATTGTGGTCCTCACCGGCTGGCTCTACATTGTGCCGCAGCTGCACGGGGCCTCACTGGCCCTGAGCACCACTGCAGGGTTGGGTGAATGGGTGGGCCCAGTCGCCGTCGTGCTGGTGGTCCTGGCCATGGTGCTGCCCGGCGGGATGCGCTCGGTCACCCTGGCCCAGGCGATCCAGTACTGGATCAAACTCTGCGCTCTGCTCATCCCGCTGGTGTTCATCCTGTTGCGCCTGGGCACCGTGGAGCCCACAGCAGCCCCGGACTTCTCGGCGGTCTGGACGGAGACCAGCGCCGACGGTACCGACTTCTACCGCACCGTCTCCCTGGTGCTGGCCCTGATGCTGGGCACGATCGGCCTACCCCACGTGCTGGTGCGCTTCTACACCAACCCCGACGGCGACGCCGCCCGCCGCACCACCTTTCTGCTGTTGGGGTTGCTCTCGGCCTTCTACGTGCTGCCGGTGACCCTGGGGGTCATTGCCCGGGCGGTCTTCACCGGAGCCGAACGTGAGGCCCACGCACCGGATACCGCGCTGTTGCGTCTGCCCGGTGCGCTCTTCGACGGTGCAGCAGGCGACCTGCTCACCGCCGTGGTGGCAGGAGGTGCCTTTGCGGCGTTTCTCTCCACCGCCTCTGGGCTGGTGGTGTCAGTCTCCGGGGTGCTGTCCCAGGAGTTCTTCGGCGGCACGGTGCGGGGGTTCCGGATTGGGGCGGTGTTGGCGGTGGCGCTCCCCTTGGCGATCGCCATGGCCACGTCCCATGTGGCACTGGCCGGTGCGGTGGCCATGGTGTTTACCTTCACCGCCTCAGCGATGGCGCCGCTGTTGCTGCTGGGCATCTGGTGGGCTCAGGTGACCGCCCGGGGAGCTTTCGCGGGTATGGTCACGGGTGCGGCGGCGTCGTTGGTCTCTCTGACGGCCGGACTCGTGCTGGGGGAGGGGAGCCCCGGCTCGGTGGTGCTGTTGTACCCGGCGGCCTGGTGTGTGCCGTTGGCCTTCGCCGCGGCGGTGCTGGTCAGTCGGTTCGGCGCCGGTCACCCTCCGGCCGGGACTGCCGTCACCCTGGCGCGATTGCACCTGCCGGAGAGATAGGCCCGGCACTGTGTTCACCGCGCCTTTGGTGAAACGCAGCGGCATATATCCCGCGGTGATTCACCAAAGCCGCGGTGGTGGGCCGGCCCGGCTGGTGGCGCGGGGGCCGGTGCAGTTGGTGGATCAGTGCGGTCGGAGAGGGGCGGTGCGGTCGGTGGTGCGGTGGGCCGGTGCGCTCAGGCGGTCTCCGGTGAAACAGCCTCGCCATCTAAGCGGAGGATCTTTTCGGTGACGACTTCAGCCCGGGCATTGGAGAAGACTTGTTCCTCTCCGACCTCCCGGAATCCACGGGTGGTCAGAATCTTCAACGAGCCAAGGTTATCGGTGACCACCCGGGCGGTCAGCGGACGGGGGGTGAACTCGGCAAGGAACTGGTCGATCGCCGTGGTGGTGATGCCCTGACCCCAGAACTGCTTATCGGTGAAAAACATGATCTCGTGGGCGTCCTCGTCGCGGAACACGGCGATGGAACCGGCCGGCTGGCCATCGACGTCGATGGTGCGCACCAGGGAGTTCTCATCTCCGAGGATCTCCCCCCAGTGGTGATCGAAGATGCTGCGGTCTTTGGGGTTGGTGGGAGCGAAACCGGCCATGTGGGCGGCATCGGCGTCCTGCTGGAACCGGAAGAACTGGTCCAGGTCGGAGGCGGTGACATCCCGCAGCGTGATCTTCATCGGTGCTCCTTACTCGGCTGCGCCGTGCTGTACAGAGGTGTGTTCTGCAGCACGTGTTCGGGCTGTGTCTCCAGCGTACCGCGTCACGTGGCAAAGGCTTTCCCGCCGGGGTTCGCCGCCGAGCGCGGTTGACTGGATAATGGGGCCCATGGCTGAGACGACTCCGCGGCGCGTGGCGATCCTGGGTTCCACCGGATCCATCGGCACCCAGGCCCTGGAGGTCATCGCCTCCCACCCGGGTCAGTTCGAGGTCGTCGCGCTCTGCGCCGGCCGCAATGCCGCACTGCTGGCCGAACAGGTCCGCCGCTTCACCCCCCAGATGGTCGGCATCCGCCAGTCTGGCGCAGAAGCCACTCTCCGCGAGCGCATCGCCGACGACGTCGCCCTCTTCACCGGAGATGAGGCTGCTGAGCGGATCGCTGCCGAGTCGGGAGCCGACGTCGTGCTCAATGCGATGACCGGTTCCATTGGGCTCAGACCCACTTTGGCGGCCCTGAGTGCCGGTGCCACCCTCGCGCTGGCGAATAAAGAGTCACTGGTGGTCGGCGGTGCCTTGGTGGCCGCCGCCACGCAGCGTCCGGGGCAGGTGGTTCCAGTGGACTCTGAACATTCGGCCCTGGCTCAGGCGCTGGCTTCCGGCCGGCACGAGCGCGGACTGTGCGCCCCCACACTCACCGGGCACAGTGAGGTCCGCCGACTGGTCCTGACCGCATCCGGGGGGCCGTTCCGCGGCTGGGGGTCAGAAGCGCTAGCCACTGTCACCCCGGAACAGGCGCTGAAACACCCGAACTTCGCGATGGGGCTGATGGTGACGACCAATTCGGCCACCCTGGTCAATAAGGCCCTGGAGGTGATCGAGGCGCACCTGCTGTTCGATGTGCCGTTGCGCGATATCGACACGGTGATCCACCCGCAGCAGTACATCCACTCGCTGGTGGAGTTCCACGACGGCTCGACGATCGCTCAGGCCGGACCCCCACGGATGCTGGTGCCCATCGCCCTGGGCTTGTCTTGGCCGCAGCGGCTTCCGGCGGTGGACACCCCGATCGACTGGACGCACCCGATGAGCTGGGACTTCGAACCGTTGGACCACAGTGCCTTCCCCGCCGTCCAGCTCGCCAAAGAGGCCGCAGCCTCGTCAGCGACCCATATGGCCGTTTACAACGCCGCCAATGAGCAGGCCGTGGAAGCCTTCCACGCCGGCCGGCTGCCCTTCACCGGGATCCTCCGGCTGATCGAAGAGGTGCTGGGAGCCCACAATGGGGTGCCCGCGGACCAGGCGAACCTGGAGGCAGTGCTGGAGGCCGAGACCTGGGCGCGGAACACCGCCGAGCGTCTCATGGCCGGCGAGCAGGTGGTCGCATGACCGGCGCGGTGCTGGCGTTGCTGGGGATCCTCATCATCGCGGTAGGAATTGCGGTGTCCATCGCGCTGCATGAGATCGGTCACCTGGTGCCGGCCAAGCTCTTCAAAGTGCGGGTCACTCAGTACATGGTCGGCTTCGGCCCCACGATGTGGTCCAAAACCAAAGGGGAGACGGAATACGGGATCAAAGCGATTCCCCTGGGCGGGTATATCGCCATGATCGGCATGTACCCACCTCCGGAGGAGAAATCTGCCGACGACGCCGACCCCTCGGCTGAGCAGCCACAGGCACCACCGCAGGATCCGTACCTGCAGCAGATCGGGGCTCAATACGCGCCGGACTCGCATACCGGGGAGCGCACCGGTGCTCAGGACCCCACAGTAGGGAAGCACGACGCCGCCAGCTCGCCTCGGACTGTGGCCTCCCACTCCACGGGGATCTTTCAGCAGATGTCGGCCGAGGCGCGCGAGGTCGCCGCCGAGGAACTGCAGCCTGGCGACGAAGATCGGATGTTCTACCGGCTGGCCACGTGGAAGAAAATCATCGTGATGCTCGGTGGTCCGGCGATGAACGGTCTGCTGGCCCTGTTGCTCACCGCAGGGACGATCTCAGTGCACGGGATGAACACCACCACCACCCGGGTCGCCGAGGTCTTCGAGTGCGTCATCAGTGTGGAGGAGGCCGAAGCCGGCCGTGAGGAGTGCACTGAGGATGACCCCGCCGGCCCCGCATACCAAGCCGGTCTGCGCCCCGGAGATGAGATTGTCGCTTTCGCCGGGCAGCCGGTGGATGACTGGGAGGAGCTCACCGAGCTGATCCGGGATTCCGCCGGACAGCCCACGGAAGTGGTGTACCTGCGCAACGGGGAAGAGCACACCGCCAGCCTGACTCCCATTGAGACCGAACGTCCACGGGTTGATGCTCTGGGCCGCGTTGAGCGCGACGCCGAGGGGCAGCTCGTCACCGAGCCGGTGGGGTTCATCGGTATGGGGGCGGATCAAGAACTGCAGCGTCAACCTCCGTGGGAGGCGGGCCCGCTGGTGTGGGAACAGACCAAGGCTGTTGCCGGCGTCGTCGTCACCCTTCCGGCACGGATGTATGACGTGGCCGTGTCGACGTTTACCTCAGCCGAACGAGACCCGGAAGGGCCCATGTCCGTGGTGGGGGTTGGCCGGGTAGCCGGGGAGATCTCTGCTTACGAGGAGATCCCGCTGGAGTCGCGCTTCGCCACGCTGATGTCCCTGGTGGCGGGAGTCAATGTGGCGCTGATGGTGTTTAACCTCATTCCGCTGCTGCCGCTGGACGGTGGGCACGTGGCAGGGGCGCTGTATGAGAGTATGCGCCGCCGTCTGGCCAAGCTCTTCGGCCGCCCGGACCCCGGACCCGTGGACATCTCCAAGCTGCTGCCGCTGACCTATGTGGTGGCGGTGCTGATGATCGGCATGGGTGTGATGCTCATCTTTGCCGACATCGTGAATCCGATACGCCTGCTCGAATAGCCCGCCACGGCGGCGTACCATGGGAGCATGACTGCCATTGATCTCGGCATGCCCACGGTCAAGGAACCGCCGCCGGTGCTCGCCCCGCGGCGTAAGACCCGCAACTTCTACGTTGGTGACGTCGGCGTCGGCAGCGACCACCCCATCTCGGTGCAGTCGATGACCACCACCAAAACCCACGACATCAACGCCACCCTGCAGCAGATTGCTGAGCTGACAGCTTCCGGCTGTGACATCGTCCGGGTGGCCTGCCCCACGGATAAAGACGCCGCTGCGTTGCCGATCATCGCGCAGAAGTCCCAGATCCCGGTGATCGCCGATATCCACTTCCAGCCCAAATACGTCTACGCCGCCATCGAGGCCGGCTGCGGTGCGGTCCGGGTCAACCCCGGTAATATCCGCAAATTCGATGACCAGGTCGGTGAGATCGCCAAAATGGCCTCCGACCACGGGGTCAGCTTGCGTATCGGGGTCAACGCAGGGTCTCTGGACAAGCGGCTGATGGACAAATACGGCAAAGCCACCCCCGAGGCACTGGTGGAGTCCGCCGTGTGGGAAGCGTCACTGTTCGAAGAGCACGACTTCCACGACTTCAAGATTTCGGTGAAGCACCACGACCCGGTCATCATGGTTCAGGCCTATGAGATGCTCGCCGAACGCGGTGACTGGCCTCTGCACCTGGGGGTGACCGAGGCCGGCCCCGCGTTCCAGGGCACCATCAAGTCCGCCACCGCTTTCGGCGCCTTGCTGTCTAAGGGCATCGGAGACACCATTCGTGTGAGCCTTTCGGCCCCACCGGCCGAAGAAGTCAAAGTCGGCAACCAGCTTCTCGAATCCCTGAACCTGCGGCCGCGAAAGCTGGAGATTGTCTCCTGCCCGAGCTGTGGCCGTGCTCAGGTGGATGTCTACACACTGGCCGAGGAAGTCACCGCCGGGCTGGAAGGGATGGAAGTCCCCCTGCGCGTGGCCGTCATGGGCTGTGTGGTCAATGGACCCGGGGAGGCGCGCGACGCTGACCTGGGTGTCGCCTCCGGCAACGGAAAGGGTCAGATCTTCGTCAAGGGCGAGGTCATCAAGACGGTGCCTGAGGATCAGATCGTCGAAACACTCATCGATGAGGCCAACCGGCTCGCCGAGGAGATGGGGCTCGACCCCGAGGGAGAGGACGCCCCCGCCGGTGCCCCTGTGGTCTCCGTCAGCTGACCCCGTCTCCAAAGTTGCCCGCGCTACTGACGGTGCGGTGCGGATTCTCACCGCCGAAGACACTCCGGCGCTGCAGCGGGTCCTTGACGCTGACCCGGTCGCCAATGTCTCCGCCGCCGCAGCGGTGAACTCCCGCGGCACGGCAGCGCCCGCCGGTGGCCGTAACGGGTCCTTAGTCCTCGGAGTCGACGCCGGGGAGTCCCTTGCCTCTGCCTGCTGGGTGGGCTCCAACATCATCCCGCTGGGAGCCGACGCCGAGGCGGGGCGGCTTTACGGGCAGGCGGTGCGCGCCTTGCGGCGGAGAGTTTCATCCATCTATGGGCGAGCGGAGCCGGTGCTAAGTCTGTTCGAGGCCACCGGCTGGCGGCGCTATCGCGACATCCGGGATCACCAGCCGCTGATGGTCATGGAGCAAACGTCCGACGTCGTACCCCTCTCCGGTGTTCGTCGCGCCACGGAGGCTGAGTTTCCTGCCGTGGAGAAGGCTTGTGCGGCGATGTTCACCGAAGAGCTCGGGTTCTCCCCCTACACGCAGGGCACCGCCCAGTACCGGGACCGGATCCGTCGCCTCATCCGGGATGGGCATGCGCTCATCGCCGTGGACCCTGAGACTCGGCAGATCATCTTCAAAGCAGAGTTCGGTGCGGTGACCGAGCAGGTGGTGCAAGTCCAGGGAGTGTGGGTTCCGCCGGCCTGGCGGGGGCGGGGGCTCGCTGAGCCGGGTATGGCTGCGGTGGTGCGCTACGGACTGGGGTTGGCGCCGTGCGTGAGCCTCTACGTCAACGGCTACAACACCCCGGCGGTGCGCACCTACCGGCGGGTCGGGTTCCGTGAGGTGGGTACCTACGCCACTGTGCTGTTCTGACTGTCCCTATCCTGCATAACCGTATGAACTACGCATGAGGTTATAGCCCTATGCGGAGTTCATGGGGTTATGCAGAAACGCTCCGGCCGGGGAGGGGCCCATGGCTGGGCGAGGCGGCCTCACGGCGCGGCACACCGGCACGCTCCAGCTTTCGTCGCAGGCGGTCCGGCTTCAGCAGATCCTCCCAGTACATCCTCACCACCCGCCGACCGGTGCTGCGGATATCGTCCTCTCGGAGCTTTTCCTGGCGCAGCATCTCTCGCCCGCCCTCCTGGTATTTGGCCCAACCGTCAAACTCCCCGACGATGCGCCCCTCCTCCCACTCGAAATCCAACCGGTACCTTCGTCCGTCCACCTCCAGAGAGGTCTGCAACTGGGGAGCCGTGAATCCCAACTGATGAAACAACGCCCGCGCCAGAGACTCGCCAGGCGATTCGGAGACCGGGGTCGCAAACGCCAGAGCCTGCTCCCACCGATAGCGGGAGGGTCGCTTCCAGCGAAACAGCTCAGCCGCTGACCGCAGATCCTCAAGGCTGACTGCAGGGTGTTGGCTTGTGCCTCTCAGGGCGGCGTCGAGCACCACCACGCTTTCGGTGAACGCCATATGCGGCACGGTATCCGCCAGCGCAAAACACAGGGGTTCCACCATGACCTCCCCGCTTGCCGTGTGCACAGAGCACGACGACGGCCATTCCGCTCCACGACCCAGCACCACGTATTCGGTGCCGAACCCCCGAAGGGCGTGCTCGGTCACCGACTCAATTCCACGCTCGGCAGCCTGCCTGGTGAACTCGCTGGTACTGAGACCACCGGTCATGGGCGGCTGCGGGACAGTCCGGGCGTGTCCGCGGGTTTTGGCGCGTACGTGCACATTCTGTGGCACCTTCACCAGGGGGAGGTCCCAGACGTACAGGGCTGTTTCGCGGCACAACACTGCCTCGGGCAGCTTCTGCGCCACAGCCTCTGCGGTCAGCCCGAAGCGTTGCATGGGATATGCCTGCATCCACGACTGTGTCTGCGTATAGACACCGCGCCTGATCCGGATGAGGTGGCCCTGGCGCACGCCTCGTCCTAGGCGGTGAGCCGTATGAGTTCCGTCTTCTCTGGGGTGGCTCAGGATGAGTTCTGGGGCCGCGGATCCAGCTGAAACGCTCATGCCTCCTATCGTGGACAAGGTCCGAAAGTTCTGCAGGCGATTTCCACAGCCCCACCACCGTTCAATTCCGCATACCTCTATGAACCCTGCATAGGGCTATAGCGTCATGCACGGTTCATAGAGGTATGCGGAAGGCGGGTGGGCCCGGACGGTGGTCGGTTCGCGCTGGCCGCGGCGCCTCAGGTCCGCGGTGCCCGCGAAAGCATGCGGGTGGGTGGGTCTCCGGCGCCTGTATAGACTTCAAGAGTGTCTGAGGATCTGAAGGAGACGCTGCACCAGGCGTTGCGTGCTGGCGACCAGCGTCAGGCGCGCCGACTCACCCAGCAGACGGTTGAGTCCGGGGAGTACGACGACGCCCTGCGCCTGCTTGCCCAATCCGCACCTGAGCAGCCGTGGGCCGCGGAGTTGCTCATCGAAGCGCTGGATGCCTCCGGGGTAGTGCGCCGTTTCGCCCGGGCGGCGCTGGTGGATCAGGCAGCCGTCGACGACGTCGCCCAGGACGCGTTGATCTCCGTCGCCTCCTCGATCAGTTCCTATGACGGTCGCGGCAAAGTCACCACCTGGGTGCACAGCATTGTCCGGCGCCGGGTGGTGGATCATCTGCGCCGGCAGCGGTCCACCGCACCGCTGAGTGAGGATGTGGGGGAGGCGGTGCGCATGAGCTCGATGATCGCCACCCGCGCCACAGTCCAGGAGGCGCTTGCCTCTTTGCCGGAGTTGTACCGGGAGCCCGTTGTCCTCCGCGACATGGAAGGCCGCAGTTACGCCGAGATCGCTGAACGCCTCGGCCGCGCCCAGGGCACCGTGAAGGCCCAGATCAGCCGGGGTAGGGCCATGGTGGCCGCACATCTGAGAGAGGATGCCGTGGACGACGACCAGGCCAGCCGCGGTCGGATGCCTGATGCGCCTTCGCCCGGGAGCGCCCAGCCCAGCAGCCCCGCCACACGCCGGGGTGGGATCACCCCGTGACCGAGCAGCTGGGCCGGTACCGGCTCGAGGAGGTCATCGGCGTGGGCTCATTCGCCACAGTGCATCGGGCCGTCGACGAGGTGCTCGATGACACGGTGGTCGTCAAGATCCTCGCGGAGAATCACAGCCTCAACCCGGAGATCCGCGAACGTTTCCTCACCGAGGGTCGGACGCTGCGCAGGGTGGACAGCCCCGGGGTGGTCAGCATCCACGACATCGGCGAATCGGACCGCCAGCAGCCTTACTTGGTGCTGCAGTACGCCGACCGTGGCACTCTCGCTGAGCGCCTTCGCCGCCTGTGGGACAGCGGGTGGCGTGCACGGCCCGAAGACCTGCTGGCACTTGCCCGACCGCTGGCCGAGGCGGTCTCTGCCGTGCATCGGGCTCAGCTCGTACACCGGGACCTCAGCCCGGGGAATCTGTTACTTACTACGGATGCTTCTGCCCTGGACAGCACAACGGAGCACCCATCGAGGGAGCACCAACCGGCTGAGCACCAGTGGCCAGCACATCAGCGCCCAGGGGACAGTATCGATCCTGATGATCGCGCCCCCGGCAGCACAGCGTACGACGACGCCCCCGCGCCCCAGACGGGAACCTTGGGGGAGCCGCGGCTCATCCGGCGCGGAGAACGGCTGCTGCTGGCGGACCTCGGCATGTGCAAGGACCTGGCCATGAACTCGGGCCTGACGGTCTCTGGTGGTACGGCGGGCTTCCGGCCCCCCGAGCAGAGCGCCCCTGGGCTGGTCGATACCCGAGCGGATATCTGGGCGATGTCTGCGGTGTTGCGCTGGGCGGGGCGGGATGCTGAGGTGCCTGAGGCCTTCCACACGGCGATCGCCCGCGGTATGCACCCGGACCCTGGACAGCGGCAGCCCGACGCCGCCACCTGGCTTCAGGAGATCGACCACGCCCTGAGTCCACCGCCTCCACGCACCGCAGCACCGCCGACCCCGGGTGCCAGCACCCCAGCCCACACCGCATCACCCGGGGCAGCCGGCCCCTCACCCCAGCGGGGAGGAGCAGCAGCTGGGAGCGTACCGGGCGGGGGAGCGCACAACCCGCCCCGCCCCAGGTCCCGCGCGCTGCGTGTGGTGGTGCTCGCCGGCGTCGTCGTTCTCGCTCTCAGTGTGGGGTTGGTCGCCGGATTGTTCGTCCCCGATCAGGGCTCCCCGCCGGAGCAGGCCGATGGTGCCAGCGTCTCCATCGATGGGCCGGAAGAGCTCACCGTAGGGGAGGAAGCTGTGTTCACCGCGGAGACCGAGGACGTCGAATCCTGGGTCTGGGTGCTGCCCACCGGGGATTACATCGCCACGGACCCGGATGTCACGCTCACACCGAGCGCACCGGGGCAGGCTCAGATCACTTTGCGCGGCCAGGCCCCTGACGGTACCGAACTGGAGACCACCCACACTTTCCGTGTCACGGAGTGACGGTCGACTCCGCTTCACCCGGCGAGTGCACCCCGGCCACAGCAGATCCGGCCCCGATACTGGTGGGGATGAAAACCTCCCGTGCCGCCCTGGTGCTCAGCTGTACCGCCGCCGTGTTGCTGACCGCCTGTGGCCCCGAACCTCAGCAGGCACCCGAGGAGATCAGCGGCGGCCCCGCTGGGCAGGTTGAGGACATGGCCGTCACCGCTCCGGACCCCACCGGTGAGCAGCTGAGCCACGAGGAACTGCGCAGCGCCTTGGAGTCCCATACCTCCGGAGACATCACTGACACCGATGACTACTGGGAACACCAGCGTGAGCTCAACACCGAGCTACAGCGGCTCAGCGTCGACCCGCCGCAGTGCAAACACCATGTGGTTTCCTCGGCGTTACCGGTGCCCACCTCCGCTCTGGCGGCCTTCGCCGTGGCGGAGACCACTGAGACCCACGCCTACACCTTCCCTGATGCTTCGGCCGCCCAGGGGCATCTGCGCAATGAGGAGCAAGGGCTTGGCTCCTGCAGCGAGTACACCGTCACCCGTGATGTTGACGGGCAGCAGACTGATTCGACCACGCAGATCGAAGAGGTCGAACTGCACACCGGTGCGGAGCAGGGGATCGCGCTCCAGCGGGAAGTCCAGACCGAAGGCAGCGAGTACGCGGTGGCGGTGATGCTCCGCCAGGGCGCGCAGATCGTGGCCGTGATCGCGGAGCAAGAGGCGAGTCTTTCCGATGAGGAGGCCGCCGACGTCGTCGTCGATCTTCAAGTTCAAGCGGCGGCGATCCTCAGTGAGTTAACCGGCGAGGAGATCACCGTGCCCGAACCGGAGGACGATGAGGAGAACGACGACGACGCCGACGCCGCCGATGACACTGACACGGACAGTGAAGACGGCAGCGACGAAGACAGCCAGGCCGACGGCGATACGAACACCGAAGACGAGTCGGACAGCGACGAGCCTGCAGACGACGACGCCGACGCCGCCGAGTAGTCCCGACTAGACTCACCCTCATGACCGTTCGACTCTCCCACCTCTTTTTGCGCACCCTCCGTGAGGCCCCCGCCGACGCCGACGTCGCCAGTCACCAGCTGCTCATCCGCGCCGGGTACATCCGCCCCGCTGCAGCCGGTATCTACTCCTGGTTGCCATTGGGTCTGCGTGTGCTGCGCCGCATCGAGCACATCGTGCGTGAAGAGATGGACGCCATCGGCGCACAGGAGGTCCACTTCCCGGCCCTGCTGCCCAAGGAGCCCTACCAGGCCACAGGCCGTTGGGAGGAATACGGGGACAACATCTTCCGGGTGCCCGACCGCAAGGCTGAACTCATCGAGTACACCGACGCAGAGGGCCAGACCCGCCAGGTCCGGGTGCCGAACTATCTGTTGGCTCCCACCCACGAGGAGGCCTTCACCCAGCTGGTCAAGGACATCGCCGGTAGCTACAAGGATCTGCCGCTGAACCTCTACCAGATTCAGACTAAGTACCGGGATGAGGCTCGCCCCCGGGCCGGGCTGCTGCGCGGCCGCGAGTTCATCATGAAGGACTCCTACAGCTTCTGTCTCACTGATGAGGACCAGCAGGCCGCCTACGATGCCCACCGGGCGGCCTATCTGCGGATCTTCGAGCGCCTCGGGCTGCCGGCAGTCCCGGTCTCTGCTCAGTCTGGAGCCATGGGTGGTTCCGCCTCTGAGGAGTTCCTCCACCCCAGCGACGTCGGTGAAGACACCTTCGTGGAATCTCCCGGGGGGTATCGCGCCAATGTGGAGGCGGTCACCACTGCGCCGCCGGAGCCGATTCCCTACGACGACGCCCCCGCCGCTGAAGTCCACCACACCCCTGGTACGGACACCATTGAGACGCTTGTCGCCGCGGCGAACGCTGACCACCCGCGTGAGGACCGTCTCTGGACCGCCGCGGACACCCTGAAGAACGTGGTCGTCGCCGCCACCACTCCGGATGGAGAACGGAAGCTGGCGGTCATCGCCGTACCCGGGGACCGTGATGTGGATCTCAAGCGGGCCGAGGCGACGATCGGAGAGAAGATCGGGGTGGCCGGTGAACTGCAGCTGGAAGCCGCCACCGAGGAGGATCTCAAGGCCAACCCCGGTCTGGTACGTGGGTACATTGGCCCCGGTCTCCGGCTCGATGAGCCCCAACTGGGCGCCACCGGTGAGGTTGCATCTGTCACCGGGATTCCTTACCTGGTGGATCCGCGGATCGTTCCGGGTACCCGCTGGATCACCGGCGCCAACCGGGCCGATCACCACGTCTTCGGGCTCGTGGCCGGGCGTGACTTCACCTGGGATGACACCATCGAGTCGGTGGTGGTCCGCGACGGCGACCCCGCCCCGGACGGCTCCGGTCCGTTGGTGACCCGGCGGGGCATTGAGATGGGCCACATCTTCATGCTCGGAACCCGGTACGCCGAGGCGCTGGGCTTGCAGGTCCTTGACGCCAACGGCACGCTGCAGACCGTCACCATGGGGTCCTACGGTTTCGGGATTACCCGGGCCCTGGCGGCCCTGGTGGAGGCCAACCACGACGACCGCGGGATCATCTGGCCCGGTAACGTGGCGCCGGCGGATGTGCACCTGGTGGCCACCGGTAAAGGCACTGAGGTCTACGACTACGCCGATCGTCTCGCCGCGGAGCTGGAAGCCGCCGGGGTCAGCGTGATCTACGACGACCGGCCGAAGGTCTCACCGGGGGTGAAGTTCGGTGACGCCGAGTTGCTGGGGGTGCCGAGTATCGTCGTCGTCGGACGGGGGCTGCCGGAGGGTCGCATCGAGCTGAAGGACCGTCGGAGCGGGGAGGTCACCGACCTCGACGCCGGCAACGCAGTGGGTCCGATCGCTGAACGCGTCGCCTCGCTGCGCTGACACTGCGGTGACGCTGGTGCGCTGACCTGACTCTGCCGGAGATCGCCGGACTCGATCCGCCCCGGTCAGCCGGTCATAATGGGAACATGGCTGTTCCACCGCGTGCGACCTCTGACCGACGCTTCACCGACCCGCGAGCCGAGCAGCTCGCTGAGCTTGTCGAACCCACGGTGACCGCCCACGGGCTTTTTCTGGAGGAGATCCAGATCCAGACTAGTGGGGCACGTACGGTGCTGCGCGTCGTCGTCGACTACTACTCCGGTACGGAGAACGTCAGCCTCGATACGCTCGGCGGGCTCTCCGAGGCACTGAACGTCACCCTGGACAATCACGCCGAGGAACCACCCCTGGCTCAGCTGGACACCTACGAGCTGGAGGTCTCCACCCCTGGGGCTACCCGTCCGCTCACTGAGCCGCGGCATTTTCGGCGCAACCTGGGCCGCACCCTGGAGCTGACCCCGGTGGCCGGCTCGGAGCTGACCGCCACCCTGCGTGCCGTGGATGAGACAGGTATCACCGTCCAGGAGGTCAAGCCGCCGCCGAAGAAGGGAATGAAGCCCAAAGTGGGGCCGGACACACACATCAGCTTTGATTCCATCGCTCGGGCGCGCGTCCAGGTAGAGTTTTCCCACAACGATTGAGGGCGTGCACCTGCGCGTCCGGACCATCCGCCGCAGCTGACCTGCGGCAGAAGCCCAGAGCCGGGATTTGCGGAGGCACAAGTGGATATCGACATGAGCGCGCTGAGGATGCTCGTCAACGAGCGGGACATCCCCCTGGAGAAACTCATGCCTGCCATTGAGCAGGCCCTCGTGCTGGCGTACCACAAGAGCCCCGGCGCGTTGCCGCAGGCGCGGGCAGAGATCGATCCTGACTCCGGTCACGTCACCATCTGGGCCAAAGAACTCGACGAAGAGGGCAATCCCATCGGTGAGTTCGACGACACGCCCAAGAATTTCGGTCGGGTGGCCGCTGCCACGGCTCGGCAGGTCATTATGCAGCGCATCCGTGACGCTGAGGACGACGCCGTGCTCGGCGAGTTCAAAGGTAAAGAGGGGGAGCTGGTCTCCGGAGTCGTCCAGCAGGGTCGCCACCCGGAGATGGTCCAGGTTGATGTGGGGGGAGTGGAAGCCGTGCTGCCCCCGCAGGAGCAGGTCCCGGGGGAGAGCTACACCCATGGCACCCGGCTGCGGGCGTTCGTCGTCGATGTGCACCGCGGTTTTAAGGGGCCCTCGATCACTCTGTCCCGGTCCCACCCCGGGCTGGTGAAGAAGCTCTTTGCCCACGAAGTCCCGGAGATCGCCGATGGCACCGTGGAGATCACGTCCATCGCGCGTGAGGCCGGCCACCGCACCAAGATTGCGGTGCGGGGCACACAGCCGGGCATCAACGCCAAGGGTGCCTGCATTGGGGCCATGGGGTCCCGGGTGCGGGCAGTCATGACCGAGCTCAATGACGAGAAGATCGACATCATTGACCACGACGACGACCCGGCAGTCTTCATTGGCAACGCCCTCTCTCCGGCGAAGGTGAGTTCTGTCACCGTCTTGGATGAGAACACGCGCTCCGCCCGTGCGGTGGTCCCGGAGTATCAGCTCTCCCTGGCGATCGGCAAAGAGGGGCAGAACGCGCGGTTGGCGGCGAAGCTGACCGGTTGGCGCATCGACATCGCCGCTGAAGCCGGAGGCTCGTGATGTTAAAGACGATGACTTCAGCTCTCCGCGACAGGGCCGCGGAGGCCGTCGCGTCCCCGAGGCGAGTGGGGTATACCCCTTGCCGGGATCAGCACTGCTAGACTCGTATGGTCCCTATTCGGACCTGTATCGGCTGCCGCCGGCAGGCTGAGCAGGATGACGTCGTCCGATTCGCTCTGGACGGTGACGAGGTTCGCCTCGACGCCGGCCGGTCCATGCCGGGCCGGGGAGCCTGGCTCCACCCGGAGCGGGAGTGCTTCGAGACCGCCCTGAAGCGGAAGGCCTTTCACCGGGCATTCCGCCGCCAGGTCAGCACCGAGGCGCTGGATTTCGACGACGTCGCCCACATGTCCACGACACGAAAGCGGGTTGGAAAGAGATGAACACCCGATGAGCACCGACGGATGAGCGCCCAGCGATGACACACCTGAGCAGATCCGTCATGGACCCAAGCACGTTCAACGGCCTGGTTCGATGAACTGCTGAAGACAGCTCCGCTGATCTTCAGCGGAGCATCGTGCGGGCCAGACAAGGAGAAAAGTGGCCAAGGCCCGCGTACATGAGATTGCCAAAGAGATTGGCATCACCTCGAAAGAAGCACTCGCCAAGCTCCAGGAGATGGGCGAGTTCGTGAAATCCCCCTCCTCGACGGTAGAGCCGCCCGTGGCGAAGAAGCTGCGTGCCGCGTTCCCGCAGCAGGAGCAGAAGGAATCTAGTAACGGCACTGCCTCTGGGACCACCACGCAGAAGAAGACCCCGGCCAAGCCGGGGCCGAAGCCGGCACCGAAGAAACCTGCCGCCCCGCAGGCGGAGAAATCCGCTGCGCCAGAGACCAACTCGGCTGCTGAGCCGGGTCCTGCTGAGTCGACCTCGTCCGGTCAGGCCTCCGCTGAGTCGAAGCCGGCATCTGCTGCTCAGGACGCTGAGGGCTCCCAGGAGGGCACCGCCGACAAGGCAAGCCAGCAGGACTCCGGTGACGCTAAGCCGCCGTCGAAACCGGCTCCGAAGCCTGGTGCGGCTCGCCCGGCGCCCCGTTCCGGCGGCAACAACCCGTTTGGTGTCTCCGGCGGCAAGCCCGCGCCCCGTCCGGCTCCGCGCCCTGGCGGTCCCCGGCCGGGTAATAACCCCTTCGCCCCGCAGCAGGGTATGCGCTCCGGTGAGCGCGGTGGGGGTCCGCGTCCCCGCGGTGGCGGTCAGGCAGCACCCCGCCCGGGTCAGCGTCCCGGTGCCTCGGCGCCAGGCCGTCCCGGTCCGCGCCCAGGAGCGCCGAAACCTTCGATGATGCCCGGGCAGACCCCGGCACCCGGTGGCCCTCCCGGCCGTGGACGTCCCGGTGGTGCTCCGCCGGCTGGCGGCCCGCCGCGTGGTCGTGGTGGCCGTGGTCGCGGTGGTGCCGCCGGTGCTTTCGGCCGCGGCGGGTCCAAGTCCAAGGCCCGCAAGTCCAAGCGCGCCAAGCGCCAGGAGCTGGAGCAGAAGCACACCCGTGAGATCGGTGGTGTGCGCGTCCCCAAGGGTGATGGCAGCACGGTGGTGCGGCTGCGCCGCGGCTCCTCCCTGGGTGACTTCGCCGAGAAGATCAATGCTGAGCCGGCTGCGCTCATTACCGTGCTGATGAAGCTGGGGGAGATGGCCACGGCCAACCAGTCCCTGGACGAGGAGACCTTCCAGCTGCTCGGTGAAGAGCTCGGCTACAAGGTGGAGATCGTCTCTCCCGAGGACGAAGACCGCGAGCTGCTCGAATCCTTCGACATCAATTTGGAGGAGGAAGAGGCTGCCGAGGCAGACGAGGACCTCGCTCCCCGTGCTCCGGTGGTGACTGTGATGGGTCACGTCGACCACGGTAAGACGCGCCTGCTGGACGCCATCCGCAACTCCAATGTCACTGAAGGTGAGCACGGCGGTATCACCCAGCACATCGGTGCCTACCAGGTGGAGGTCCCCCACGAAGGGGAGAACCGGAAGCTGACCTTCATCGACACCCCCGGTCACGAGGCGTTCACCGCCATGCGTGCCCGTGGGGCCAAGGTCACCGACATCGCAGTGCTCGTAGTCGCCGCCGACGACGGCGTGATGCCTCAGACCATTGAGGCACTTAACCACGCCAAGGCAGCCGGTGTTCCGGTCGTCGTCGCGGTCAACAAGATCGACAAGGAGGGCGCAGCCCCGGATAAGATCCGCGGCCAGCTCACCGAGTACGAGCTCATCCCCGAGGAATACGGCGGGGACACGATGTTCGTGGACGTCTCCGCGCGGAACAACCAGAACATCGACGAGCTGCTTGAGGCAGTCCTGCTGACCTCGGATGCTGCCCTGGAGCTGCGTGCCAACCCGAGCAAGGAGGCACGTGGTGTGGCCATCGAGGCCAACCTGGACAAGGGTCGCGGTCCTGTGGCCACTGTGCTGGTGCAGACCGGTACGCTCCGGGTCGGGGACAACATGGTCTGCGGCACCGCTTTCGGCCGTGTGCGCGCCATGTTCGATGAGAACGGTGAGTCGGTTGAGGAAGCCACACCATCGCGTCCGGTCCAGGTGCTGGGTCTGTCCACGGTTCCTCGGGCCGGCGACAGCTTCCTGGTCACCGGTGATGACCGCACCGCCCGGCAGATCGCGGAGAAGCGTGAGGCCGCCGAACGCAACGCGATGCTGGCCAAGCGGCGCAAGCGCATCACTCTGGAGGACTTCGACCAGGCGGTCGCCGAGGGCAAGATCGACACCCTGAACCTCATCCTCAAGGGCGATGTCTCCGGTGCCGTGGAAGCCCTGGAAGACGCGCTGCTGAAGATCGATGTCGGCGATGAGGTCCAGCTGCGGGTCATCCACCGCGGTGTGGGTGCCATCACCCAGAACGACGTCAACCTGGCGACGGTGGACAACGCCGTCATCATCGGGTTCAACGTTCGGCCTGCCGAACGGGTCACCGAACTGGCCGAACGCGAAGGCGTTGACATGCGGTTCTACTCGGTGATCTACGCCGCCATCGATGACATTGAGCAGGCACTGAAGGGCATGCTCAAACCGGAGTACGAAGAGGTCGAACTCGGCTCCGCGGAGGTCCGCGAGGTCTTCCGCTCGTCGAAGTTCGGCAACATTGCCGGGTGTATCGTGCGTTCCGGCCTCATCCGCCGCAACGCCAAGGCTCGGCTGGTACGCGACGGCAATGTGGTCTCCGACAACCTCGCTATCGAGTCGCTGCGACGGTTCAAGGACGACGCCACCGAGGTCCGTGAGGGCTTCGAGTGCGGTATCGGCCTGGGCTCGTTCAACGACATCCGCGAAGGCGATGTCATCGAAACCTGGGAGATGCGCGAAATCCCGCGCAGCTGAGCAGTGCTGGTCCCGCGGGCGGGCGCAGTCCCGCTCCGCTCGCCACGAGGTGGCTCGTACAGCCGCGGGACGGCTGCACGGGTCCCAGACCTCGTGGTTCCCGGCCAGCTCACGCTGGCCTTCACACCTGAAGAACGTCCGGGGACCGTTTTAAACGGTTCCCGGACGTGTTTTAGGCTCAATACAGACGTTCTGAGAGGAGCACCACCATGGCTGATCCGGCACGCGCGGCACGTTTAGCCCAGCGCATCAAAGTCATCATTGCCGAGGCCCTACGATCCCGGGTCAAGGACGACCGGGCAGAGATGATCACCATCACCGACGCTCGGGTCACCAACGACCTGCAGCACGCCACGGTCTACTACACGGTCCTGGCCCCCGACGAGGAGACCAAAGCCGGCGTGGAGGAAATGCTCGGCGCCAACCAGGGTCTGCTCCGGCGGGAGATGGGCCGGCAACTGAGCATTCGCCTGACCCCCACCTTGCAGTTCGTCCCCGATGAGATCCCGGAGACCGCCGCCCAGGTGGAGGAACTGCTCGCCAAAGCTCGTGAGCAGGACGAACAGGTCCGAGCCCTGCGGGAAGGGGCCCAGCCGGTCAACGAGTCCCCCTACCGCACTGACGCTGACGCCGGTGAGGCCAACGCCCCCGGGGACCGCCCCTCACCCGAAGACCGGTAGTGGGGAAAAAGCAGCGGCCTGAGGAACTTCAGGTCGGTTCCGGGCTCGTCCTGGTGGACAAACCGGCCGGGTGGACTAGCCATGACGTCGTCGGGCGTATCCGTAAGCTCGCCGGGACCCGCAAAGTCGGCCACGCCGGCACACTGGACCCGATGGCCACCGGTGTGCTCGTGGTGGGGCTGAACAAGGCCACCCGGTTGTTGACCCACATTGTGGGGGTGGATAAGACCTACACGGCCACGATCCGCCTGGGGGAGTCCACCACCACCGACGACGCCGAAGGTGAGGTGCTCAGCCGGCAGCCGGCTCATCAGCTGGCCACTGAACTGGCGCCAGGTCCGGCAGGTGAGGTGCTGCCCGCTGAGGACGGCGCCATCACCGCGGCGATCACCCGGCTGACCGGGGAGATCATGCAGGTGCCCAGTACGGTCAGTGCCATCAAAGTCGCCGGCCGTCGAGCCTATGAGCGCGCCCGCCAGGGTGAGGAGGTCGAACTTCAGGCCCGCGGTGTGGTGGTGCACCGTTTTGCGGTTCACCGGGCCCGGCCCGTCGACGGCGGGGCGCTGATCGACCTCGACGTTGAGGTGCGGGTCTCCTCCGGCACCTATGTTCGGGCCCTGGCCCGTGACCTCGGTGAGCTGCTCGGTACTGGTGGGCATCTGACTGCACTGCGGCGCACCGCCGTGGGCCCTTACCGGGAAGACCAATGCCTGAGCCTGGCGGCCCTGGCTGAGGACTTCGGTTACATCGGCCTGGCTGAAGCGGCCGGGCAGCTCTTCCCGGCCCGGCAGCTCACCGCCGAGGAGGCCGGGCACCTGCGCCACGGGCGGCGCATCACGGCCTCTGCCGGCGTCGAGCTCCTCCACCCGCAGGGGGAACGCGCAGCCGAGCTTTCTCCGCAGCGGGAAGGGCTCACGGCCGCCTTCGGGCCGGATGGTGAACTCGTCGCCCTGCTGCGAGACATTCCGGCGATCCCCGGGGCCTCCTCCTCACCTGATGCTGCTCAAGCCGCCGTCGCCGGTCCGGAGATGCTGCAGGCCAAACCGGAGCTCGTCTTCGCCCCAGCCGATTAGCGGTCGCCTCCACCCCGTGGCCGTTCTACGAGGAGTAGAATTCCCACGGCCCGAGCACCAGCCCGGGCGACCCACACCCCACGGCACCAGCCGTGGACAGCACTCAGCAGGGAGGCGCACGTGACAGCGATGTTTATCGCCGGGACAGTGATCTGTGCGTTGTCCACGCTCATCTGCTGGGTCATGACGGCAGTGCGCAGTTTCCCGGCGGACTCGTCCATTATCAGTCTGGCCGCCATTGAGCTCTACCTCATCGTCTACGGGGTCTACGCGGGCATCCGCCAAGCCATGGGAGCAGCGATCATCGGTGAGGCTTGGGAGTTCTGGGGCTACATCATCACCGCTTTGCTGCTGCCGGTCGGTGTGGCGATCTGGGCGATGGTGGATAAAACCCGGTGGTCCAATCTGGTGATGAGTTTCGTGGGGCTGGTGGTCTTCGTGATGGTCTACCGGATGGAGGAAATCTGGTGGGGAAACGCACTGCAGGCAGGAACACTGTGAACAGCAACCCAGAGAAAAAGGTCAGTGGGAAGAAGCCCCGTACTGGCGTCGTCGAACCCGGTTTTGAGGGGGCCACGCCACGCAACCGTGGTATCGGCATGCTCATCATCACCGCTTATGGGGTCTTCGCGGTCTCCGCCTTCGCCCGAGCGTTCTACCAGATCGTGCCGTTCCCGCAAGAGGATAAGGTCCAGTTTGCCGACGCGCCCTTGGCGCTGAGCCTTTCAGCTTTCGCCGCGGTGGTCTACATCATCGCCACGCTCGCTCTGGCGCGTACCTCGCCTACGGCCTGGCGGGTCGCGTTCGTCGCGGTGCTGGTGGAGATGGCCGGGGTCATAGGGGTTGGTTTCTGGACCCTGGTGCAGCCGGAGCTGTTCGAGGTGGCCACTGTGTGGGGTGGGTTCGGCCGGGACTATGGTTACATCCCGCTGCTGTTGCCCTTCATTGGGCTCTTCTGGTTGCTCAAGCACCGTTGAGCGGCGCGCTACCGGGTGGTTCGGAGAACGTAGGATAGGCCCGTGAAGATCTACCGCGGTCTCGAGGAACTTCCCGCACGGCCTGACCCTTCGGCGTTGACCATCGGGAACTTCGACGGCGTGCACTTAGGCCACCAGCATGTGCTCGCCCAGCTGCGCCGTCAGGCTCAGGAGTACGACGCCGTCTCCGTGGCCATGACATTCGACCCGCACCCGGCGTTCATCCACCGGCCTGATGCCGTACCCGGTCTGCTCACCGGACTTGAGGAGAAGCTCAGCCGGTTGGAAGCCACCGGGATCGACGCCGTCGTCGTGGTCACTTACACGCCCCAGTTCGCCGCGATGACGCCTGAAGAGTTTGTCTCTACGTATTTTGTGGACGCGTTGAACCCGGCTGTGGTCGTGGTCGGACGTGATCTGCGCTTTGGCCGGGATAACTCCGGGGATTTCTCCACCATGGTGCAGCTGGGGGAGCGATTCGGGTTCGACGTCACCGGTGTGGAGGACTACGAGGTCGGCGGCGCCGCGAGGGCGCGTTGTTCGTCCACCGCGATCCGTATGGCCCTGGAGCACGGGGACGTGGAGGCGGCCATTGAGATGCTCGGCCGCCCGCACAGTGTCACCGGGGAGGTGGTGCACGGGGAGGCTCGCGGGCGTGCCCTTGGTTTCCCTACTGCGAACCTGGCCCAGGATAGCGAGGGCATGGTTCCCGCCGATGGTGTCTACGCCGGTTGGGTCAGTGACCTGGAGACTGAGCGCCAGCCGGTCAGTGAACAGGCTGCTCGGTGGCCGGCTGCGATCTCCGTGGGGTCCAACCCGACCTTCCACGGGGTGGAACGTGTGGTGGAGGCTCATGTCATTGACCGCCAGGACCCCAGCCCCGAGCACTTTGACCTGTATGGCCGCCGTCTGCGGGTGGAGTTCCTCACCCGGCTGCGCGGTATGGTCGCTTATGAAGGCCCAGAGAAACTGGTGGAGCAGATGCACCAGGATGTGGAGCAGACCCGCCAGGTATTGGCAGACAGTGCGGTGAGACGATGAGTGAGACACCGAATCGGCCCAAGCAGCGCACTGACGCTGAGTCGATCATCACGGATGCGCAGCGCCGGCGTCGTCTGGGTGCTTCGTTCGCAGTGGACCAGTCGGTGATCGAGGCCCGCGAGTACGACGCCGTGCGCCCCCGCTACCCTGAGGCCACGGTGGAGCAGATTCTCGGGCTCACGCAGACCCGGCCACCCACGGTGGTGGAGCTCGGGGCTGGGTCGGGCATCCTCACCCGGGAGTTGCTGGCCCGCGGGGCGGAAGTGCACGCTGTGGAGCCGTCTGAGCCGATGAGTACGGTGCTTGCTGAGACCGCTGCCGGGCTTAAGGGAACGCTGCACCTGCACCGGACGTCTGCCGAGCAGACCGGTTTGCCGGATGGTGTCGCAGACGTGGTGGTCGCCGGGCAGGCGTGGCACTGGTTTGACCCGGAGACGGTGCAGCCGGAGGTTGCCCGGATTGCCGCTGAGGGAGCCTCCCTGGCTATTGCGGGCAACTTCCTGAACACCGAGCACGAGTGGGTGCACCGCTTGGCGCGGATCCTGCGGGCTGGGGATGTGTACCGTCCGGGGTGGCAGCCGCCGTTGGATCAGCGGTACTTCGGGCCGGTGGAGACGAACGAACAGCGGTGGAGTCGGCCGGTCACCCCGGAGGAGATCATCCGGTTGGCGGCCACGTTGAGTAGTTGGTTAGCAGCCGACGACGCCGAACGCGCCACGCGCAGGGACAATCTCACCTGGTATCTCTACGAGCACTTAGGCCATGCCCCCGGCGAGCAGATCGAGCTGCCGTATATCACCGTGCTCCACACTGCGCCGCTGCGCTGAGCCCGGCCTCTCTCATCACCACCGTTGAGTAGCCCGCCCGGTCACTGCGAATGCTGCGCTGAGCCTGGCTCTTGCCGTAACCACCGCGGGATTGTCGAACCTCCGCACCATATATCCCGCGGTGGTTGTACATTCCCGCGGTGGTTGGGTCGATTCGCCAGGGGTGCCCCCGACGCCGTATAGTGGCGAAGTTGCCATGCTGCAGTCCGCGGTGGCTGGCACGTTGTTATGAACGCGGTACCACTCAAGGAGTAGATCTATGGCTCTGGATCCCGCTGTGAAGCAGGAGATCATCAAGGAGTACGCCACCCACGAAGGTGACACCGGTTCCCCGGAGGTCCAGGTGGCTGTGCTGACTCGTCGTATCAGCGACCTCACCGAGCACCTCAAAGAGCACAAGCAGGACCACCACACCCGTCGTGGCCTGATGATTCTGGTGGGTCGGCGTCGTCGTCTGCTGAAGTACCTGGAGCGCACTGACATTGAGCGTTACCGTGCGCTCATCAAGCGTCTGGGCCTGCGCCGCTAAAGCGAGTTCGCAGACCCACTGAAACGGGCGGCATCGTGCAGAGCGCACGACGTCGCCCGTTTTGTGTGTCAGACTAGGGGCATACGTCGGCACCGTGCCGACGTCCGGCTCGTGCTGTGAGGACTGTCTGACGCGTATGGTCCGGTCCTCGGTAGTGGCCTCCGGGATCGCGTGAGTAACGCCGCGCCCGTGGGCTTCGATCGAAGACCGTCATACCGCACTCTCCTCACTGCAGGTAGCCGCAGCGTGCCGCGCGCCTGGAATCTTTCCGTAGGCGCAGCACGTGGTGAGCAATGCAACGCAATGAGGAGAGGAACCCTATGCAGGGACCTGAAGTCCACTACGCCGAAGCCGTGATCGACAACGGCAAGTACGGCACATCCACTATCAGCTTTGAGACTGGCCGGCTGGCTAAGCAGGCCGCTGGCTCGGTTCTGGTCACCCTCGATGAGGAGACCACGATTCTTTCGGCCACTACCGTGGGCAAGCACCCGCGGGAGGGTTTTGATTTCTTCCCCTTGACGGTGGACGTTGAGGAGCGGATGTATGCCGCGGGCCGTATCCCGGGCAGCTTCTTCCGCCGTGAGGGCCGGCCTACTACGGATGCGATCCTCGCCGCCCGGCTGATTGACCGGCCGCTGCGTCCGGCTTTCACCAAGGGTATTCGGAATGAGGTGCAGGTGGTGGAGACCATCCTGTCCATCAACCCGGATGATCTTTACGACGTCGTGGCGATCAACGCCGCTTCTGCTTCCACCCAGCTCAGCGGGCTTCCGTTCTCCGGGCCGATCGGTGGTGTGCGCATCGCTCTGATTGACGACGGCAACGGCGCCCAGTGGGTGGCTTTCCCCAAGCACTCTCAGCTGCAGACCGCGGTGTTTGACATGGTGGTGGCTGGCCGGGTGGTCGGCGACGACGTCGCTGTGATGATGGTTGAGGCCGAGGCCACTGACGATTCCTGGAACCTCATTAAGAACCAGGGCAAGCAGGCTCCCACTGAGGAGGTTGTCGCTGAGGGTCTTGAGGCCGCTAAGCCGTTCATTAAGGTGCTGTGTGAAGCTCAGGCGGACCTGGCAGCCCGTGCCGGCAAGGAGCCGGTCGAGGTGCCGATCTTTAAGGACTACGAGGACGATGTGCTCGAGGCGGTCCGCGCCCAGGCCGAGGCCAAGCTGGCCAATATCTACCAGATCGCTGACAAGCAGGCTCGCGAGACTGCTGACGCCGAACTGAAGGCGGAGCTGGTGGAGGAGCTGGCCGGTGAGGGTAAGCCGTTTGAGGGCCGTGAGTCAGAGGTCGGCAAGGCCCTGGGGGCGGTGACCAAGGACGTCATCCGTCAGCGGATCCTGCGGGACCAGGTGCGTATTGACGGCCGCGGATTGACCGATATCCGTCAGCTGACCGCGGAGGTGGAGGTTATTCCGCGTGTGCACGGTTCGGCAATCTTCGAGCGCGGCGAGACCCAGATCATGGGGATCACCACGCTGAACATGCTGAAGATGGAGCAGACCATCGACAGTCTCTCCCCGGAGACCACCAAGCGGTACATGCACAACTACAACTTCCCGCCCTACTCCACTGGTGAGACCGGCCGCGTGGGCAGCCCCAAGCGCCGCGAGATTGGCCACGGTGCGTTGGCTGAGCGGGCCCTGGTGCCCGTGCTGCCCTCCCGTGAGGAGTTCCCTTACGCGATCCGCCAGGTGTCTGAGGCGCTGGGTTCTAATGGGTCGACGTCGATGGGTTCGGTCTGTGCCTCCACGTTGAGCCTGCTCAACGCGGGTGTGCCGCTGCGGGCCCCGGTGGCCGGTATCGCCATGGGTCTGGTCTCTGATGAGGTCGACGGCGAGACTCGCTATGCCGCGCTGACTGACATCTTGGGTGCTGAGGATGCTTTCGGTGACATGGACTTCAAGGTGGCTGGCACTGATGAGTTCGTCACCGCGATCCAGCTGGACACCAAGCTGGATGGCATTCCCGCCAGTGTGCTTTCCGCGGCGCTGACCCAGGCCCGTGAGGCTCGGCTGCACATCCTTTCGGTGTTGAACGCTGCGATTGACGCCCCGGATGAGATGGCCCCGACTGCCCCGCGGATTATCAGCGTGACGGTCCCGGTGGACAAGATCGGTGAGGTCATTGGCCCCAAGGGCAAGATGATTAACCAGATCCAGGAGGACACCGGCGCGGATATCTCCATCGAGGATGACGGCACCGTGCTGATTGGCGCCACTGATGGTGAGTCCGCTGAGGCGGCCCGCAGCGCGATCAACGCGATCGCTAACCCGCAGGTCCCGGAGGTGGGGGAGCGGTACCTGGGTACCGTGGTGAAGCTGACCAGCTTCGGTGCCTTTGTTTCCTTGACCCCGGGTAAGGATGGGTTGCTGCACATCTCTGAGCTGCGCAAGCTCAACGATGGCAAGCGAGTCGACGACGTCGAGGACGTTGTGGGCGTGGGCCAGAAGGTTCAGGTGGAGATCACTAAGATCGATGACCGCGGCAAGCTGAGCCTGTCCCCGGTGGTTGATGAGGAGGACTCCTCCGCTGATGAGAAGCAGAGCGTGAACCAGGTGGTTACTGCCGACGAGTGATCGTCACCGCCTGGAGAACCTGAAGAAGCCGGGTCCGCGTGTATCGATCGGGCCCGGCTTCTTTGTGCCTGTTTTTACCCGCGGAAGGGTAGCCCGGTGACCTTGTACCAGAGTTTCTTGTACCAGGGCAGCGCTTCGTATCGGCGGTTGAGCATCCACCCTTCGTCGGCTACGTGTGCTCTGTACCAGTCTTCGCGGGTGCGGTAGTAGTAGACCTTCCCGCCCTTTGACTCGAGTGCAAGAGGGTACCCCCACTTCGTCTTCTCGACGGAGTGCTTCGGGTTATCGGGGAGCTGGGGGAGTTTACTCTCTGTCCTCGAGTTCATGTGCTGTTCCTTCCTCCAGATTCTCAGTTCCATTATCCATGGGAGGGCGTGGAGAACGTTAGTGCCGGTTGCTGTTCCCTGCCGAGTGAATTACTCATGGTGTGATGGTTGTGCGGCGGGTGCGGGGTGTGGACCGGCTGTCCGCGGTGTGGCTGAGGCGAACAGGGTGATGGCTGCACCGGCGAGGAGGAATGCCGGCCCACTGGAGATCAGGATTCCGGCGGCAAATCTCCAGGGCTGCCCGTCGGCGGCTTCGTGGAGTCCGGCCCAACCCCCGGCGACGGAGAAGCACATTCCGGCGGCGAGGATGGCCAAGATACCAAGCACCCAGCAGAGTGCGGAGGGTCCAATGTGGTGGTCGGCGTCTACTTCGGGTTCGGTGGTGCGGTGTGGTGGGGAGATGCGTAGGATCACCCATCCTCCGGCTAGTGCCCAGGCGGCTACTACCAGGAATGCGGCGACCATATCGCTGGGCCGGTGCCAGGCTTCGATGTAGATGTAGGCTCCCCATCCGCCGGCCCATGCCGCGGCTAATACTCCGGCTGCCGGGCGGTGCCGCGGTGGGGCGATAAGGAAGATCGCGACGGCGGCGGAAGCGGCCATGGTGGTGTGCCCACTGGGTAGGGAGTTGCCTGTCCATCCGTGGGGTTCGTCGATGAGCTCGGGCCGCTCGGTCCAGATGAGTTTGATGAGCTGGGTGGTGATGTTGGATCCGGCGATGACCGCGGCGGCGGTGATTCCTGCGCGCCAGGCTCGTAGTTGCCAGGTCAGTGCTGCGGCGATCAGCAGTGGTGGAGCGAGTACGAAGACCGCGATCCAGCGGTTCTCCGGGTTCAGGTCGGGGAGGGGGTGGTCGGTCTGCAGGGCGTTAAGCCGCATGAGGGAATCAACTCGCTGACCTGGTTCGGTACCGAGTACGAATCCGCTGACCATCAGCAGCACCAGAACGCATGCGGCTGCGGCGCCGGCCCAGACACCTGGGTGCGACGCCGGCGGGGAAGGGTGGTGAATACCGGGCACGGGTCTATTCTCCGTCAGTGACTACTTTGGCACCGGATCCGTCCCCGTGTCCTTCCTCACCCCAACCCCCTCTTCTGTTTAGCTCGGTCCAAACATCCGATGCCAGATTTTCCGCCACCAGGGCCAGTTCTGCATTTCTTGCAGTTCGATAAGCCCAGCGTCCGCGTTGACGATAACTTCTCGTCTCATGTCGCTGTCGACGTAGGCGATACGGCCCTGGTCCGAGTGGATGCGCACGGGATAGCCACGGGGCTCACGCGGGGCACGGTTTACCGGGTCAGTCTCCGGAGTGAACTCCCGGAAGTCTGCTATTTGGGTCATCTTGGGCACCTCCATCATTGAGCCTTAGCTCAATTATCGCTCTCATCCTCTTTGACTGTCATGCCTGGAGTATCCTTTGTCTGGAAGACAGCTCGTTCGTAGATCACGCGGAAGAGCTCCATATCAACCTTTTGGGTCATCCGGGCGCGTGCGATGGCTCGGAGTGCTCTTCCACCCATAATTTGGTCTTCAATGTTGTCTGACTTCACTTCAGCGATGGCCCATTTCGTGCGTTCCCACCACGCAACGCGTGCGTCCTGACTCCGGGTCTGTAGCCAGGACAGTAGACCGACCATACCGCCGATGATCCCGAATCCGGCGAGCAGTTCGACCAGCGCGCCCCAATTGATAACGCCTCCTCCTTTCACGACGATTGGCATCGAGAAAGATAGAACGGCAGGGCGAGCGAATCACTGAAGATCCCTATTAATGTGGAAACACGCCTCATACTGGTTCGGCCCACTTTCCGCTGTGGAAAAAGCGACTACCGCCCAGTGGGGGCGTCTTAGCTGAGGAGTCCTAGACGGCTGCGTCGGTAGTCGGTGAACGCGAACAGAGCGACAACCAGGAAGGTTCCCGCCGCGCCGGCGGCGGCCCCGTAGACCATCAGCAGCAGGTCTTTACGCTCTACGGCGTCGCGGTCTTCGACCAGCAGTACCGGTTGGTCGGCAATGTAGTCCAGGGTGCCGTCGGTGGTGCGGGCACGGGTCAACCATGGGGTGTGCCATCCGGCGGCGGTGGTGTCGAACTCGGGGTGGGCGTGCACGGCGGAGAGCCCGGCGCGGGAGAGGACCCGCACGTCGGTGTTTACTCCGGCGCTGTTGGTCAGGGCTTCACCGTCGGGTCGGACTTTGTTGATTTGGGCGGGGAAGAGCGTGGAGCGGGATTCGGCCTCGAAGAGTGTGTCGTTGGAGTGTTCCCAGACGTACTCAGCGGGAATAGTGCACTGTTCCACCCACACGGTGTCTTCGTTCTCCTGGGAGGTGAGCCGGTCTCGTCCGGTGGGTCGTTCGTCCCATAGGTGCAGGGTGCCTTCGTACCGCTGGTAGGTGAAGGACAGTGCGCTGGGTGTGTCCTGCTCCGTCTGGGTGGGGTCGTCATCGGGTGCGACGTCGGCTTCTTCGGCTCCGGGTTCGGGGAAGTTCAGTGCGGAGATCTCACCTCCGGCGAGGTCGGTGCCGATGGCCGATTGTGTCCCGGGGTTGAGGTCTTCGAAGGGTGCGTGGGTGGTGGTTTCACCGTCGGGTCCGCAGTGGATGACGTCGTCGAGCTCGGGGTGGGCGAAGGTGATGGAGTAGTCCACGGGGATGCCGCCGGGCCATTCGTGGTCTTCATCGTCGCTGGCGGGTGCGTCGACCACGTAGAAGTTCAGGTGCATGTCCCCGTTGTCTTGGACCCTTTGGTGCACGGTGAGGTCGTGCCTGCTGTCGATGTCGGGCACGGAGAAGATCACTAGCATCCGCGAGCCGAGGTCGCGGACTCCAGAGCCGGCCCAGATGGCGGGAATCTGTGTGAGAAGGAAGCCGAGGAGCAGTGCAGCTCCGATGAGTGCGGCGATGGCTTTGCGCAGGTGGTAGGTGGAGCTGTGCATCGGTTACGTCCCCTCAGATCAGATGCAGCGAGTACTCAAGAGGATATGCAATTCCTTGCTTGTATGGGTGTATAGGCCCCAAGGTTGAGTGAGTACTGAGACGGAAGACTAGTAGGAGGAGTAATGGAAGAAAGAGACAAAGAACTGCTGCAGCTCCTCCGTGAGGCTAGGGACTGGTTAGCCAAGACCTGCTGAATGCGCGCACGTAGTTATCCGTGGGCGTACTCCTTGCCACCAGCGGGCTGTGAGGTGAGCATTCAGTCGAGGAAAGTGACCTTGAAGTTGTGCCACTTACGTTTCCACCAGGGCCAGTTCATGCGTTCTTGACTTCGCAACCAGCCTCTGTCCGCAATGACGGCTCTATTCCGTGCCGATTCTGTTTTGTAGTAATGGATCTCTCCACCAAACATGTGTAGCCGGGCAGGCCAACCCCGCTCTGTCTTGCCCTGCCGGTTCACTGGATCAGTGTCAGGCGTATACGTCTCACTCGCGTTCTTGGTCTTCCCCATCGGTTGCCTCCTTGGTGTGATTATCCATGCTGCGGTGAGAGTTCGCTCTGTGGAAACACGCCCTTTTGGAATTGGAATCAATGGACTTGTGAAAAACTCTTCGAGACTCCATTCGCGGCGTGGTGAACTGTCATATGGTGTTCAGGCCTCACACAGGCTTTAGGATGTCCCCGTGACTCTCAACATTTCTGTGATCGGTACTGGGTACCTGGGTGCTACCCACGCTGCGTGCATGGCGGAGCTGGGCTTTGACGTCATCGGCGTGGATGTGGACCCGGAGAAGATCGATGCGCTCTCCCGCGGGGAGCTGCCGTTCCATGAACCTGGCCTGCCGGAGCTGATCCGCAAGCACGTCGATTCGGGCCGGCTGCGGTTCACCACAGACATGGCCGAGGTCGGCGCTTGGGGTGATGTGCATTTCATCGCCGTGGGCACACCGCAGCAGCAGGGCGGCACAGGGGCGGATCTGACTTTCGTTGACGCCGCCACGACTTCTTTGGCTCGGGCCATCACCAAGGACGGCGCGCTTATTGTGGGCAAGTCCACGGTTCCGGTGGGCACCGCGGCCCGGCTCTATGACCTGGTTCAGGCGGAGAAGAACCCGGATCTGACAGTTTCCTTGGCGTGGAACCCGGAGTTCCTGCGTGAGGGTTTCGCGGTGGAGGACACGCTGCGCCCTGACCGGCTGGTGGTGGGTACCCGTAAGCCGGAGGATGAGGCCACGCTTCGTGAGGTCTATGCAGAGGCCTTGGAGCGGGAGACGCCGTGGATTTCCACTGATTTTGAGACGGCGGAACTGGTGAAGGTGGCGGCCAATGCGTTCCTGGCTACCAAGATCAGTTTCATCAACGCGTTCAGTGAAGTGACCGAGACGGTCGGGGGAGATATCACCACCTTGGCGGATGCCATCGGTTTTGATACTCGCATCGGCCGGAAGTTCCTCAACGCCGGCGTGGGTTTCGGAGGCGGTTGCCTGCCTAAGGATATTCGTGCCTTGCAGACCCGGGTCTCGGAGCTGGGGCTGGATCACACAATGCGCTTCCTCGATGAGATGGACCAGATCAACCTGCGTCGCCGTGAACGGGTGGTTTCCTTAGCCGAGCAGATCCTGGGGGATCTCAACGGTAAGAAGGTCGCGGTGCTGGGTATTACGTTCAAGCCGTTGTCGGATGATGTGCGTGATTCCCCAGGGTTGGATGTTGCGGCCCGGTTGTTCAATTCGGGTGCTGATGTGGCCGTCTATGACCCGGAGGGCAATGCCAACGCCGCTAAGCGGTTCCCTCGCCTGGGGTATGCGGACTCCTTGACGTCGGCTGCCACGGACGCGGATTTGGTGGTGTTGACCACCGAGTGGAATGAGTTCAAGCAGCTCACTCCTCAGGCGTTGGAGGGTCTGGTGGCTCGCCGCCAGTTCATTGATGCTCGCAATGTTTTGTCGGCGCGGGAATGGGAGCAGGCCGGGTGGACGTTCGCTCAGCTGGGGCGTCATTTCTCGCAACCGCAGAGCAGTGCCGCCTCCGCGTAATCTAGACCCAGCACTACGTCTTTCCTCCCCATGGTTGGAGATAACCAGCAGATGACGACTTCCGCAGTGGATTCCATTTGGAATCTGGTGGCTGACACCGCCTCCCGGTACTCTTCGGACACTATCGTCATTCTCGGGAAGGGGCCTTCGGCGGATGCGGTGCATTCCCGGGTGTTCCGCAATGCGGTGGTGATCGGGATC
Source organism: Nesterenkonia alba DSM 19423 (assembly GCF_000421745.1). Classification (GTDB taxonomy): domain Bacteria; phylum Actinomycetota; class Actinomycetes; order Actinomycetales; family Micrococcaceae; genus Nesterenkonia; species Nesterenkonia alba. The sequence goes on along the minus strand of NZ_ATXP01000002.1, from coordinate 10,169 downwards.
AATGATGCTGAGCGTATCCATCCGGCGGATATCACGTTGTTCCATGAGGACTGGGTGCCGGATTCTCTGCAGGATGATGGGTTCCGCGCCCAGGCGTATGTGACCAGCCAGGATGTGGAGATCCCGGGTCGTACGGTGATTCGGCTGCCGTTTTACCCGATTGCTAATGACGCTGAGGACGAGATGCTCTTGCGGTTCCAGGATCGTCATGAGATCGCCTTGGAGGAGGTGAAGTTCCTCACCGCGTTGGAGATCGCCCGGATGTTTGCTGACCATCGGGGGCGGACCCAGACGGTGTACATGGTGGGGTTTGATTTCACTCCGGATTCGGGGTCGGCTCGGGCTGCCACCACGGAGTATGCACCCAAGTTGACGACGGGTCGCCGCGCGGGGGTGGAGTTGCAGGAATATGTGCTGCGCAATGCTCTGTATGCCTTGGAGGGGACCAATGTTGAGGTTCACCATGTGGGGGCTCAGTCCTATTCGAGTGTGAGTACCGAGGAGCTCAATAGCCGTTACCGGGTGTCGGTGCAGGAGAAGGACGACGACGCCGCAGCGGAGCTTGATTTGCCCACTGTTGAGGTGACTGCGGAGATCACCACGAATCATTTCGGGGATCGGGATCGTTTGGAGACTTTGGTGCGCGCGGCTCACGACGCCGGCGCGGATTGGGTGAAGGTGCAGAAGCGTGAGGTGGATACCTTCTACACGCCTGAGCAGTTGGCTAAGCCGTACCGGTCGCCTTTCGGCACCACGTTTGGGGATTATCGGCGTCAGTTGGAGCTGAGCCGGGATGATTTCCGGTTTTTGGATGAGTTGTGCCGTGACTTGGGGATCGGCTGGTTTGCTTCGGTGTTGGACCGGCCTTCGTTCGAGTTCATGATGGAACTGGATGTTCCGCTGATTAAGCTGCCCTCGACGATTTCGGAGAAGCGGGATTATCTGGAATTTGTGGCGGAGAACTACACGGGCTCGCTGGTGTTGTCGACGGGGATGACGGATCAGAGTTACGAACGCTGGGTGTTGGATACGTTCCAGCAGGTGGAGAAGCTGTACTTGTTGCACTGCAATTCGGCGTATCCCACACCGGATGAGCACACCAATATTGGAGTGGTGCGTCATTACGCCCAGCTGGCGGAGGAGCACCCGCATATTGTGCCGGGCTATTCGAGCCATGATTTCGGCTGGATGGCCTCAGCTTTGGCTGTGGCGGCGGGGGCCCAGATGGTGGAGAAGCACGTCAAGCTGGGCAATACGGAATGGGCTCATTTCGACGCCGTAGCCGTTGATCTGATGACCGACGAGTTCAAAGAGTACGTCGACGCCGTGCGCCGAGCCCAACTTCACGTAGGCTCCACTGAAAAGCGTGTTACCCCAAGTGAGCATCACAAGTACTGATGTAGCAAAGTCACTTGGGTATCAGAGCCGTGTGATGCTGACTTCTAGAGCCTTTGCCTTGCGTAGGGCGTGATAAGTGGCTTGCGCTTCGGGCGATGAATCGAGTTGCCGGAGGTGCTGATGTTGGTCGTCTGGGAGTGTTGCGAATTCGCTGAGCGCGGCGGAATAGGCATGGGAGACCATGGCATCCAGGGCATTTGAGGTTGCATCAGGCAGCCGCAGGCTGCCGAGTTCGCGGACCATGTCCACATACGTGAGAAATGCGCTCTGTGCTGAATCTAGGGCGGTTAATGGAATGGCAGCATTCGTAGAGACTCGCCGCGCGTAAGTACGGACCGGGAAGTAGGCGGCACGATCTGTCCGGAGGAGTAGAGAGAAGACGAATGCGCCGGTTTCACGCGTAATTGCGGGGTTGAATCGCAGACGGGTCTTCCGGAAGTGCCGAGTACGTATAAGAAGGGTCCCGACGTGCTGCCACAGATGCCGGTGATGAGCGAACGTTGTAGCCAGCACGGCTCCAGACTGCAACTGGGAGGATTCCCGTGAGAAAGCGTCAGAAGAAACTGACGGCAGTCCTCTTTCCTCCAGAGAAACATCGGCGAACGAGTCTGCTTCGAATAGCAGCACATCGAGGTCGTCGCGGTTGGCGCGCTTTACGGCACCGGCCAAAAAGTCGGAAGTCCAATAGTCCGAGGCGTCGAGGAAAATCAGATACCGGCCGTTGGCGGCTTCAGCGCCGGCGTTGCGAGCTTCTGAGAGGGTCCCTCGCTGAGTAAGAAGCGTGAGTCTGGGCTCGTCCAGCGTGTACTCGCGCAAGATCTCAAGAGAGCCATCTGAGCCGCCGTTATAGACCGCAATGATCTCTAGTGAAACTCCGGTTTGACTGAGTACACTCTGTAAAGCTTCATGAAGCCACTGCGCAGCGTTGTGTACTGTTAGTACTACTGAGACATCAGGTGTTTCCGGACCCTCTTCTTCGACACTTTCCTCAGTGTCAGATTTTTTTCCAGAGGTGCCCACACCATTCGATGGTGCTTGCTGTGACTTACCCGAAGATGGGGCACTGGTATTTCGTGTCATGTTGTAGAAGGCCCACTCGAGCCGGGGGGTGCCGAGGAATTCGATCACTCGTGCGCCGAGTTCTTCATTGGGCAGAGTCCGGGCAGTCTCCGCATCGAGTCCATACTCTGGAAACAGCTCGTTCAGGATTTTGTCGTAGGTCTCGTGGAATGACTCCAACGTGGTGCACTTACGTAATCGGTCGAGCGCGCGGGTAGCAACTCGCTGCATCATCGCGACTCGAAACGGCTCGTAGAGTCCTTTGGACTGGAGTTCTCGAGTCGCGGCGCGAGTAGCGTCCATCCAGGCCCAATCATTATCCGACTGTGAACCCTGGAGACTGTCTTTATTCGAGGCACGGTAGCGAACCAGGAATTCGTCCACATAACTCAGTCGGCGGGCTGTGGCCAGTGCCACCATGTTGAAGTATGCGTCATTGGAACGGCGGGTTTCCTGGAAACGGAGACCAATCTCGGTGATGAAATCACGGCGGAAGATCTTGTTCCAGACTGTGGTGTGCGGGGCAGAGAAGATATGTTCAGCGATGTCTTGGGGTGTGAAGGGCGTGGAGTTCGGCAGCAGGTCCACGTGCAGGCGGCCGCGTCGCCCCAGAGGCTCCAGTTTCCGGGACACATCTTTGAAGCTGCGAAACCCCGTCATCACGACGTCCGCTTCGTCTTCCTCAGCCTTGCGGACGAGTTTCTGCAGCATGCTGGGGGCAAAAAGGTCGTCTGCGTCGAGAAATGCGAGGTACTTGCCGGAGGCAACGTCTAGCCCTTTGTTCCTCGCTGTTCCTGCGCTGCCCGTTGCAGGACCAGCGAGCAGACGAAATCGTGGGTCGCGGGAGACATAATCGGTAACCAGTGATGGTGAGCGGTCCGTCGAGCCGTCATCAACGATGATGATCTCAATATCAAGAAGGGTCTGCGCGGCGAGACTTTCGAGAGTTTCAATGACGTGCCTCTCGGCGTTGAACATGGGAATGATGACACTCACCACTGGCCGCTCGGCAGTGCGTGGCTCGTCAGGGACGGTTCCACTGGGGGACATGTCGTTCTGGAGTTCCATGGTTACTCTTGACGTATCTCACTTAGGTTCAGGGCATAAGGAGGATGGCGTCGCCTGTACACAGTCTTCGGGTTAGGTCTCGGCAGTCATCCGCGTTGATCCTAACCGACTGCTTGCACACTTTTGGCCGGTGGTGTCTTTTCGGCGGGGTGCTCTAGTTCGGATAGCCTTTAGGAGATGTGTGCTGCCATAGCAGCGGGCTGCATAAAATCAGTCGATAGATCTACTCAAGGAGTACTGGATGCCCCGGTTGAACGGATTGGACCTCGTCGTGGTGGGCGTGTTTTTTGTCGGCGCTGTCGTGATCGGCGTCCTGGCCCTGGCGGGGATGTCTGATGCCGCAGTTGCGGGGATCGGAGTGATGCTTGCGGTTTATGTCGTGACAGCTAGGCTCAACGCAGCGGCGAACCGTGCGGCCAGGAAAAAGCTCAGAGCAAACCTGCGTGCTATCGAGAAGGAGCTGAGCGTTGTCCGGAAGAAACAGAAGGCCATTCGTGCGAAGTCTGACGTGATGCTTAACCGTGTCAAGCAACTAGACAACAAGTTTGACACTGTCGTCAAGCATCTAAGGGCCTTGAGAGAAATATCAGGTCAGCGGGACCACGGTGCTGAGGCAAAAATTACGCAAGAGGTACGAAGTCTGCGCCCCGAACTGCGGGGAATCCGTGTCTCGCAGCAGTTGCTGTCACAGTCGCTCGACGAAGCGAAGACTCTCCTTGCAGACGAGAGTTCCGCACAGGACGCCGCTTAAAGCGCGCACTGAATTGACTAGCAGGCGGACAAGCTCAGAAGAATTCGCTCCTGCGGCGACTTCATTGGCAAGCATCGAGCGCCTCAGGCTTTAGGGGAAGACTCGGCGCCAACTATGTTCCGGAAGAATTCTGCGTACGCATCTCCAACGGTCATGGGATCACGTTGTTCCAAGCGTGGCGTGCTTCCTGGTGGAGTTTTCCGCAGCGCAGTGATAGCAGTATCGATAGAGGCAGCGGTGAGAGGAGCCGGGCTCAACTGAACCCACCCGGTACCGACCTCATCTGCCAGGTGGCGGGCAGCCGCGGTATCGGGAAGGAGCACTGCACGCTCCAGGGAAAGCGCGAGTAGTACGGTCTGCCAGTCTTCAAAGGAGTCCAAGCACGGCTGGACTACTAGTTCCGCCTCCCCGACTTCCTGCACCAGTGACGCGTCGGAAAGTTTCTCGAGTCGAAAGGATGTTGCGACAGCGTTTCGATCAGCGGCCAGAACGGGAGAGGCCTCTCCGACAATCCGCATATTCAGGTCATCAATGTGAGTCACTCTGGTCACTCCGAGCAGCCGCGCCGTGGCTGTAGAAGATTGCGGCGTGACACACAATAGGACCCGTCCAGGGATACTCTTCCTGCGGGGGTAGCCGAGGAAGCGGTCACGGTAGTGAGCGAGCGGGATTACAACGGTGCGTTCTGGATCCGGTGTGGGTGTGCTCTCATCGAAGACAATCCAGGCGCTCGTCGCGGCGTCAATCTCATCACGTCCCGGTCGGTTGGCGGAATCTTCTGACACATTTTGCGACTGACTGATGGTCTGGACTAGACGAATGCGCCTTTTTCGTAGCTCGGCGAGGAACTCGGTCAGTTTCTCCTGGCGCTCTTCCGGGGTGACCCGTCCCGCGCCGAGGGGGCGGTCAATGAGATAATCGCGTACGTGGAGCACGTTGACGTCAAGGCGCCGCATGCGGCCTTCGACGAAACGGAACGTAAGGTTGTGCGCCTCTGCACGGTTAATTACTTGGTCGAAGTAGTGGAGAAATGCGCCGGGCCGCCGCCCGACTTCGTGAATGGTCACGGGAACACTGACGTCGTGATGCGGCACAGGGGACTCGGACACCACTCCATACTAAACTGACCGCCGTGCGTAATGTTTTCATTGAGCCAAAGGGGCAGGACGACAATCTCGGTGACTCTGTGCTCAGGGCGGCTCTCATCGACGCCATCCGGGGTGAGGAATACCGGTTTCACCTCCAGCTTGAAGGGCAGACGTCGGATTACAAGGCAGGGTTTCGACTGGGGGCTGAGGATGTTGTGTATCCGACCCGTGGAGAGTGGCTCGCTGCCAGCAAAGCAACGGAACGTCCAGTCTGGATTTTCAACCCGGGAGAGTGGATTCTGCAGCAGCCCAACACGTTTCCTGGTCGCCGGCGTACAGCGGAGTTGAACAGCGTTCTGGACCAGGGAGGCGTGGTCATCGCAGCGGGTCTGGGCGTGCGAAGTCCTTTCGACGCGGCACGTGTCGTTATCGACCCTGTGCTTATGCGTGCACAGGTGGTGTCCTGGCGCGATGAAGCTACCCGGCAGGCGGCAGGATTTGGAGATTTCGCCCCAGACTGGGCTTTCGTGTTGGGGACTCCGATCTCAGAGTGGACACCTGTGCACGCACGCCCTCTCCTGGCGGTTACACTCCGCTTTGACCGTCCGTGGCCCGACGAGGATTGGTTTTACGGAATCCGGGAACTTGCTGCCCGAACCTCAACTCGTATCGTGACAGTCGCGCAGGTTAGCCGGGATGCTCCCCACGCAGTGCGCTTGGCCAAGCAATTGGGTGCGGAATACCTCGAGCCGCCGAGCCTCAGCCATGCCACCCTGGAGAAGTATGTCCGTGACGTCTACTCGCGTTCTTTAGCAGTTATTAGCGACCGTGCGCACGCTCTCATCATCGGCGCTACTGAAGGGGCGTATCCGATTGGAACAGCTGCTCAACCGGAGAAGGTCAAACGCATGCTGGACGTTGCGGGGCTAGGCGCTCTTACTGGCGAATATTCTGAGTTTGCCTCACGGGCAGAGGGGTTAGAAGAAGCACGGTTATATTTAGCACCGGCGGTTAAGGCTTCGCGAGAATCGTTAAATGAACTGGCCCGGCGCGTGCACGCGGTAATTTCGGATACCGTCTGACTAGGTGGTGCCCATTTAATTAGTTGGCTTAGGTGCTGGCAGTCCAAGTGTGTGTTCTAGAGTTCGACTGTATTGCCAGCGCCTGGCGTCAAGGAGCCTGTAGCCCAGAGTCGATTCTTTGTTGTTGACTGTTCTAGGCGCATTCTGGACTCTCCACGAGCCAAGGATGGTTGCGATTCGTTGTGAGAGACTCTCGAGTGAGGTTTCGAGGTTAGGGTCTTGTACTTCGATGTAGGCCTCTTCAAGGCCGAACATGGTGAAGAGCTCGCGTTTTTTGAAGTCTCCGACTGTGCCCTCTTGTCGCTGGGCAGTTCTTCCGATGCCAATCACAGGAACTCCCAGTTGCATGGCATTAACAGCCACGTGGTAAGTGTCCGTTACTACGAAGTGTGAACGGCGTAGTTGCTCCTGGAGCTGTCCAAACTTTTGCTCCCATGACCCAGAGGGTAGGGAAAACCAACGACTGAGGAGATTTCCGGTGCAGCCTGTGTCCTTCTCCACTGACTCCACCAGTGCTTCAGTACCTTCCAATTTACTGCGGCCAAATAAGTAAGAAAAGAAATATGAGTCCCCCTTTACGTTTTGAATGGGTGCTGACCTCGGTTGCAAAAAGGCGGCATCAAGCCCCGTCGTCACTTTTCTGATGCCCTGGTAGCTGAGGTGTCGGCTGAGGTTCTTTGTTGAGAAGTCGTCGCGCGGATATATATAATCATAAGATTCTTCAAATCGAGCAAGCGTGTCCCGAATGAAGTGACTGTACTTGTTTTCCGGATCATCAAAATCGTTCTGAAAGTTAGTGCTCACGCTTACTGTCATGCGCCCGCGTTTTTGCTCGCGAGTAGGTACGAAGAGGGTGCGCCACAGGTTGATGATTTCTTCTGTTTTGAGGTCCGTTCCGTACTTCCGCTCTCGCCACGGGAAGCTTCGTGTGCCGTAGCTAGGGCTGGTGAGAAAATCACCCCAATACACGATGTGGGTATATTCATCTAGCTGGCGGAAATCCCGCACTAGTTTGTAGTCATTGAAGTTTCCACGACCATCGTCTTGGGTGACGATGCGGTCGAAAGAAGCTCCTCGGCTCGTGAAAAAATGCTCAGCCGCGCGGTCTACGCTAAACATTCCAGAGTTGCCACCGTGTGAGGCGCAGATCACTGCGTAACGAGGTGTCATGGTCACGCGGTCCTTTCTTCGCCCGATAGAGAAGTATGGGCCTCTTGTTCCAGGGCGTAAAGAGTGAAGCTCTCGATTCTCAGGTCTCTTTCCTTGGCTTTCTCCAAGCGAACACTCGTTATGCGCATTCCAGGAGGTGGTTCTAGAGCTAGGACTACCTCCTTGCGACCATCTTTTTGAGGAGGCATCCAGGTCCAGTAATCGCCCTTGCCTTGGGTGTGGTTCAAGCGAGCCTTCTCTAAGAAAATTTTCTCCTGCTCGGCGGGAAGCCGCTTGCCCTGTGTAGAGTCGTCGACCGATATTCGTAGGCGCAATTCCCGGGAACGAAGCCGTTGACCTGTCAGTCTGAGCTCGAGACTAACGGGTCCAGGAGTACTCCAGGAAACTTCCTTTCCTCCCCTTATTAACTTCTGGTCTGCAATGGACGTCTGAGCGTACTGGAGGGTGCCGGGGGTCGTGTTAACGTGACCCTGGAGCGCTGGAAACTCGTCATAGACGGTCTTTAATTCCACCCGCCCTTCGCTGCGCCGTGTCATCCGGTTCAGTGTTTCGACGAAGAAAGGAGTAACTTCTCCATCCAGCGAGCTGTCCTGACCCCGGTGGCGAATGTGGAAAAACATCGGGCGTCGTGAATCGAGCACTGTCGGTGTTCGTCGGTCGAGCTTGGTGTGTTTTGGTGTGGTGATTCCCTCGATAGCTCCGGTTTCGCTGAGCTTCCCAATGCAGAGCGGTCCGAAGGCGCTCTTTGGGTAATAGTGCGTCTGTGTGTAAATGAGATTGCTTCCATCTCTGACAGCCGCGAATCCAAGTCCAGGGGATACCCACCAACCCACATGTTCAGCGGTGAGGTAGGGAGCCATTCGATTGAAATAATTCACAGAGAGCAGATCATCGTCATCCAGTCGAAAAGCGCCGAATAAGCCACCATTTATTCCGAAAATCTCGAAGGCTCGTCGGATGAGCTTTTCCGGTGGAAGAGTAGTCGCTTCTTCGGTGGTTTCATTAAGGTGTAAAAAGTCATAGCGCTCGGCAGCCTCGAAAAGTAGAGTCTTGTATGTATCCGGCAATGAGGGAGAAAAGGATACGAAGTGTGCCAGATGATGATCTTGAGAGGCCTGGTGCAATTGAGGCAAGCTTAACGAAGTGAAGATCTCCGCACGCGGGGCAAGCCGTTCTTCGCCATAGAGCCAGTCCGCATACTCTTGCTCGCTGAAACGTGCGCCTTTGCCCCGGGAGTCTTGGGTGGCGTTGAAACTTTTCGAGCCGTAGCTATAGACGCTGAATCGGGTATGACCGATAAAGATGGGCTTACTCACGGTGTTCCTTCCATCGATGGTTCGGTTACTTCCGCTTCAGCAAGCCCGCGTTACGTTCTGAGAAGAAGATCAACAGGTCGATCAGTTGCTGAGCATCGTCGAGTGTGGGTTCTGGTGAGTATTTGTCAGGCAGTGTTCCAGTAATGAGCTGTTGCCAGAGCTTGGAGAAATCATGAGCAATTGCTTTCTGCCCAGCGTTAAGTGCAGCTTTCGACATTTCTTCATAGCGCTCCGGTGAGGACATGACGTCGACGATCCTCTTTGCGAGTCCGATTGCGTCATCCTGAGGAACTGCGACAATTCCATCATTATCTTGGACTAGATATAGCCATGGCATTTCATACATGAAAACCGGTAGTCCCCGTGCTTGCGCCTCGGGGAGGGTCAGTAAGTACCCCTCAATAATACTGACGCTAACAAAGGCATCCGCGGCATCAATAGCGTCTGTAAGGTCCTTTCCGTGGCGAGGCCCCATAGCTGCTATTCGGTCAGCCAGGCCACGTCGCTTTGCCTCTCTGTTGAAAACACTGGTTGTCATATCGCCCCAATCCGGCCCAATGACTTTAAAATTAAAGTCGAGACCAAGCTTATTTAATTGCTCAGCGACATCGATTAGCTGGAGAACTCGTTTAGTGTGCTGCTCCAGCCTGCCCCACCAGATGAGTTCCACGGGCCCTTCCGGTGCTGTTTTAGGTTTTGAGGAATGTGAGGACTCCAGCAGCATGGGCGACGGGGGATTGGGGAGGTAGACGGTGTGCGGGACACCTCGCAGCTTCCAGAATGCGACATCTAATGCGGACAGCACTACAAGGCGCGCTAATAGGTGCATGTTCCGCTGCATTAACGAGTGCAGATCTTTAAGATCGTAGACGGGGCGGCCGGCAAAGTTATGGATCCAACCGATGGTCGGCACATTCACGGTCCGTGCAGCCAGCGCATACTCCGGCCAATCACGGGTGTAGATGTCGCGCGTCAGACTTAGTGGCAGGGCCGTTATGTAGGTCCTGAAGGAGAGTCAGTCATGGGTAGACCACCCTCGATTCCGGCGGAGAAGAAGACCCGGATAGTGCTGAGCGTGCTGGCCGGCGAGATGTCCATCGCCGAAGTGGCACGCAAGGAGAAAGTCAGTGAGCAGTCCATCGGACGGTGGAAGGCCGAGTTCCTGGAAGCCGGCAAGACCGCCCTGGTGGCCGGCAGGTCCGGACCATCCTCCCGAGAGGAACAGCTGGAGGCCGAG
>NZ_ATXP01000001.1 GCF_000421745.1 Nesterenkonia alba DSM 19423 | reverse complement strand
CGCGATCGTGCTCGCCGAGCGGGCCGAGGACTACCGGATCGAGTACAACGAGCTCCGGCCCCACGAGGCCATCTCATGGAACCGGCCCAAGGAGGTGCACCTGGGCCTGGCCGACCCCACCACCCCGACATTCAAAACCAAGGAAATCCTGCCAACTACTTGACGCGGGACAGGACCATCCCGACCCCGAACGCCAAGGCATAACCGGAGAGTATCCACTGCAGGTCAGAGGATGTGGCTCCGAGCCCGGCTTCAATGGCCGGCAGCGCCACCATCACCGATGAGATGCTCAGCAAGGAGGCGAACATCGGCAGCAGCAGTGCCACCATGACCCGGCGATTAGGGGCGGCGAGGGTCTGCTGCTGGGTCACTTGCCACACTCTACTCTCCGTATAGTTGCTTTACGCACACAACTGCGGCGCCGCCGGAAAGAGTCCGACGACGCCGCAGCGCAGTACCCGGGGCACCTCACCTCACAGAGGCACTCACCGTAGGTTCAGCCGTGTTGAGGTGTACCCCCGGCAGATTCGCTCAGCTCTTCGGCGGGGCGGAGAACTGCTGGATGTACTTGGCCACCCGGCCGTTGAAGGCCAGGATGAGCCAGAACACGGTGACTGAAGCCCACACCAGCGTGATGAGGCTGCCGATGATGAGGGTCGCGGAGGCGAAAGCGGTACCGACTCCGAGCAGCAGCTCACCCAGAGTGAAGACCAGCCCCAGCAGAGCCAGCACGATCCCCAGGATGCGGGCCCAGTTCTTCTTGTTCTTCAGACCGAAGTAGACCACCAGGTAGAGGATCAGCGCAGCAACCGCCAGGAAGGCGTACCATCCGATGCCGAAGAGCGCGAACAGCTCCATCAGTTGGTCGATTTCCTCAGCGGTACCGACTTCCGCCATGTCCTCACGCAGGATGTCCTGCATCTCTCCGGTGAAGATCGGCACCATGCCGAGGATCTGCACCGCGAGATAGAAACCCATGGACAGCAGCGTCCACAGCAACAGCTGTCGATACTGCGGGGGTTGGCTGATGTCCTCGGAGTAGGCGCCAGGCTGATAAGCCTCCGTGCCGTATTTGCTGCCGGTGCTGCGCGGTTCCTCAGGGGGCGTGGTGGTCATCTCATTCTCCTTTGTGGCGTGCTGTGAGCTTATCGCTGGGACGCGGGCGTGTGACCCACGCCCCAGCGGTGGGTTACTCGTAGCGCAGGGCTTCGATGGGATCCTTCTTGGCCGCTCGCATGGCGGGCAGGGTTCCGGCGAGGAAGGCGATCACGATAATCAGCGCCAGGATCCCACCCAGGGCCAGCGGGTTGAGGCCGAAGAGGCTCAGTTCGGCGAATCCACCCAGGGGTCCTTCATCGGCGGTCAGCCAGGCGTCGAGACCGAAGCCGACCCCCAGTCCGGCGACCACCCCGATGACTGAGCCCATGATCCCGATGACGACCGCCTCCATGGAGAACAGACCGAACACCTTGCCCGAGGACATGCCCAGAGCTTTCATCAGTCCGATCTCTCGGGTCCGTTCCTGCACGCTCATCAGCAGGGTGTTGACGATGCCGAAGCTGGCTGCCAGCAGGGCGATGAGGGCGAACCCGGAAAGGATCCAGGTCACTGCGTCAATGACCGTCTGGAACATGGAGATCTGATCCTCCATGGTCAGCCCGAGCATGCCTTCATCGCTGAGTGCTGCTTTGATGTCCTCTTCGTTCTCCTCAAGGTTCTCCACCTGCGCGGTGGCCATGATGTAGGCGTCCTGCTGGGCGCCTTCATATCCGTCCTGGTTGATCTGGTGGACTTCCTCCATCAGGGAGAAAGACGGCACCGGCTGGAAGCCGACTCCGGAGAGGCTGCCGTGGGAGACCCCGGAGATCTCGGCGTCGATGGTCTGTTGCTGGCCTACCGCATTACTGGCGCCGATGGTGATGGTCTCGCCGATCACATCCTCGGGATTCTCGGTGTCAAAGATGACCAGCCAGTCCTCCGGGATGGTCAACTCCAGTTCCCCGGAGGCGGGCCGTTCCCCAGCGGCGAGGTCCAGCAGCACATCATTGGCGGCGATGTCCAGGCTCATGGCGTACTGGTCGCCGTCGGGGGTCTCCAGGTAGTCGGTGTCAGTCATCAGGGTGCCCTCCACCGAGGTAATGCCCTCAAGATCCCGGATGGTGTCCAGGTCATCCTCAGTGAGAACCCCGATAGTGCCGATTCCGGCCAGGGGGTCATCAGCGGCTTCCGGGTCGTACTCCGGGGGGCCACCATCGTCTTGCTGCTGGTCGTCGGTAGCGCCCACGGACTGGATGTAGAGGGCGTCGTCTTCACCGAAGCCGCCCATGATCCGGTCCACGGTCTGGTTGATCCCCGCCCCGAGTCCGGAGGTCAGGGTCAGGGTGAAGGCACCGATGACGATGGCAATCACCGTCAGAGCGGTACGCATTTTGGAGCGCAGGGTGTTGCCGAAGGCTGTGCGGATCACATCGAAGCTGTTCATCGGGTTCCCTCCGCTGTCTGTGCGCCGTTCTCCTCGCGCACGATCTCGCCGTCTTGCATGATGAGGCGGCGCTGGCATTTAGCCGCCAGGTCTTCGTCGTGGGTGACGATGACCAGGGTGATTCCGTGCTCACGGTGCAGACCGAAGAGGATCTCCTCAACGGTCTCCGAGGTGGCGGAGTCCAGGTTGCCGGTGGGCTCGTCGGCGAAGATCACACTGGGGTTGTTGATGAGCGCCCGCGCAATACACACCCGCTGCTTCTGGCCACCAGAGAGGTTAGTGGCCTTGTTCTTGGCCTTATCCGCCATCTCCAGCTGTTCCAGGGCTTTCATGCCGCGGCGGTTGCGCTCGGCCTTACCCACTCCGGCGATCTTCAACGGCAGGGTCACGTTCTCCAGCACGGTCTGGTTGGCGTTGAGGAAGAACTGCTGGAAGACGAAGCCGAAGGTCTCGTTGCGCAGCTTGGAGATCTTCGTGGGCTTCATCTGGGTGACCGGCTTCTCCTCCAGGGCCACCACCCCGTGGGTGGGCTGGTCCAGCAGCGCCAGCAGGTGCATCAGGGTGGATTTGCCGGAGCCGGATTTACCGACGATGGCCACGGTCTCGCCGCGATTGATCTGAATGGTGAGGCCTTTGAGCGCTTCGAAGCGTGCTGCTCCGCGCCCGTAGACCTTCACCAGGTTCTCCGTCTCCAGGACTGGAGTGGACATGGCGGTCCTTTCCGAAAGTGAGTTGAGCTGTGTGTCGAGGATCAGTCTTCCGGATGAGCCGGCCGGGCACATCACCCTTCAGGGGGAAACCGCAGGATGCACCCTGGGGAGTACACACTCGATACAACGCACGACGACGCCCCCTCACTTCAGGGGGTCAACGACCCCTACCATCCTCAGAGGCCGGGTGTAGGCTACCGGTCATGTCCATCTCCTCTGCCCCTACCACCAGTGCGCCCTCTGACGCTTCCGCCGCAGCAGCTATCGAGGCGGTGGACCTGACCAAAAAGTACGGGGATTTCACCGCCGTTGACGGCATCACATTCTCCGTAGCGCAGGGAGAGGCCTTCGGCCTGCTGGGCCCCAACGGGGCGGGGAAATCCACCACCATGCGGATGATCGCCGCCGTGGCGGCCCGCACCTCCGGGCAGATGCGGGTGGCCGGACTGGACCCGGAGGCTCAGGGTCCCCAAGTGCGCGCCCGGTTAGGAGTCATCCCGCAGCAGGACAATCTGGATGAGGAACTCACCGTCCGGGAGAACATCATCATGTACGGCCGGTACTTCGGGCTGCCCCGGAAGTACCTCACGGCCAAGGCCGATGAGCTCTTGGAGTTCGCCCAGCTGACCAATAAGGCCCGTGCCCGGGTGGAGGACCTCTCCGGGGGTATGAAGCGCCGGTTAACGATCGCCCGTGCCCTGGTCAACGAGCCAGAAATTCTGCTGCTCGATGAGCCCACCACGGGACTGGACCCTCAGGCCCGGCACATCCTCTGGGACCGGCTCTTCCGGCTCCGGGAATCGGGAACCACCTTGGTGTTGACCACCCACCACATGGAAGAGGCCGAGCAACTGTGTGAGCGGCTCATCGTCGTCGACCACGGTCAGATCATGGCCGAAGGCTCCCCGCAGGGGCTCATCCGGGAACACTCCACCCGGGAGGTGCTCGAGCTGCGCTTCGGCATGGACCGCAACCCGCAGATCGCCACCGGACTGGAGCAGATGCTCCGCGAGGCCGAGACCGCCATGGGGTTCTCCCACGTGGAGGTGCTCCCGGACCGGCTGCTGGTCTACGCCGACGACGCCGAAGCTGCCCTCGAGCAGATCCACGCCTCCGGGCAGAAACCGATGACCTCCCTGATCCGCCGTTCCTCGCTGGAAGATGTCTTCCTGCGCCTGACCGGACGGACCCTCATTGACTAACAAAGCCGCCGTGACCGACCCCACCCAGACCCACCACGCCGAGACCACCGCCGGCCCCTCCCCTGCCGCGGACAAGGACCTGCTGGCCGCCCGGGCCGGAGCCCGCGGGGTCCTCTTCCAGGCCGAACGCACCCTGCGCTCGATGCGCGCCTATGGCGGGGTGATCCTGGCCTCCTCGATCTTCCAACCCATCATGTACATCCTGGCCATGGGACTGGGGCTCGGGGTGCTCGTCGGCCAGGAGACCGACTTCTCCGCCTACGGGGCTGACAGCTATCTGGTGTACATCGCCCCGGCCATCCTGGCTTCCACCGTGGCGATGTCCGCTGGGATCGAGTTCACTTTCCCGGTGATGGAGGGCTTCAAGTGGCGCAAGCTCTACTACGGGGCCCAGGCCACTGCTCTGACACCGGGCCAGATCGCTGCCGGCCACATCCTGGCGGTGTGCTGCCGGTTCCTGGTCCATTCCCTGGTGTTTATCGGTGTGCTCTTTGCCTTCGGGGTGGCGACCTCCCCGCTGGCGCTGCTGCAAGTGTTCACCGCTGCCGCAGGCGGTCTGGCCATCGGCCTGCCCATCATGGCCTATGTGGCCAGTCTGCGGGATGAACGCGGGCATGCCGCGCTGATTCAGCGCTTCGTTGTGATGCCGATGTTCTTGTTCTCCGGGACCTTCTACCCCTTGGAGAACCTGCCCGGGCCGCTGCAGATCATCGGCTGGGTCTCCCCCATTTACCACGGCAACGAGCTGGGGCGGGTGCTGGCCTTCGGTCAACCCACTGCCGGGTGGCTGGTGGCGGTGCATGTGCTATACCTGCTGTGCATCATCACCGTGGCCTGGTTCGCCGTGCGTCGAGTGTTCATCCGCCGGCTGGGCTACGAAGAGTGGCGTGGCCGGATCCCCGGAAAACGCGCCGACGCCCGGCGCGAAGCCCGCCTGGCCGCCAAAGACGCCGCCCGGCAAGCCGCACGTACCGCGGATAAACCCACACCCGCTCCGCAGCCACGCACCGGATTCGCCGCCAATATGTACTCCGGGAATATCCGAGCCGTTTTCCAACGCGGCTTGGCGGCTATCCGCAATAACCGGGGGATCCTCTTCGTTTCCGGGTTCTTAGAACCGGTACTGTTTTTGACCAGTTTCGGGCTGGGTATCTCCCCGATGATCTCCGGGGTGGAAGCCGCCGACGGCGGGACGGTCAGTTACGCGGCCTTCATCGCCCC
Organism: Nesterenkonia alba DSM 19423; assembly: GCF_000421745.1. Classification (GTDB taxonomy): domain Bacteria; phylum Actinomycetota; class Actinomycetes; order Actinomycetales; family Micrococcaceae; genus Nesterenkonia; species Nesterenkonia alba. Next base: position 370,600 of record NZ_ATXP01000001.1, on the reverse strand, counting down.
GGCTCTGCTGGCGGTGGCGATGATGAACGGGGCCATCTTCGACTCGATGTGGAACGTGTTCTTCAAGCTGAAGATCACCAAACTGTACAAATCGATGATGGCCACCTCCTTGGGTCCTTTGGATATCTCCATCGGAGAGATCGGTCTGGCCCTGTTCCGCGGGACGATGTACGCCTTCGGGTTCCTGGCTGTGGTCCTCATCGCCGGATTGGCCGACCCGCTCAACGCGGTGTTGATGTGGGTGGCAGCCATGTTCATCTCCTTGGGCTTCGCCTCGGTGGGCATGGCGGTGACCACGTTCATGTCCCGTTTCCAGCAGATGGACTGGACCATGATGGTCCTGATGCCGATGTTCCTGTTCTCGGCCACGTTGTTCCCCATCGACGTCTACCCTGCCGGAGTGCAGGCGCTCATCCAGGCGTTGCCGCTATGGCACGGGGTGGAGCTGATGCGCGATATCGCCTTCTGGGACTTCAGCGCCCTGACGCTGGTACACATCGGCTACTACACGGTGATGATTGCCGTGGGGCTCTCCCTGGCGACCTACCGGATGAAGAAGCTCTTCCTGCGCTAAAGAGGAGCCGACGACGACGCCAGCACCCCTCACTCAGGGAGTGTCGGCGTCGTCGTCCTCATCGTCTTCGGCCTGCTGCTGGGCCTGTTCACTCTCGGTGCCGATGATGAGCGCATCCTGGGCCAGTTGGAAGATCTCGGCACGTTCCTCACCGAGTTCACTGTCCTCGTGGTGGGCGAGAATCACCACAGTGCGGGTGGCGCCCTCAGCGTCTACTGCTTGCCAGGCACCGGTGACCACACCGGGTAGTCCCCCACCCTTGAACACCAGGCTCTCCCACCAGGGTTCCTCCACCGGGCTGACGAGTCCGGGGTTGGCACCCATGTAGGTGTGCAGCTCCGGCTGGTCTTCGGCGCGGTCCTCGAGTTCATCAAGCAATACGGCGATATCGGTGGCCGAGGCGAACCAGTCGATGCTGAGGTCGACGTCCTCACCGCTGACGTCCCGGTAATCCAGTTCTAAGGGCTCGTCCTCGAGTTCGGCGAGCACCTCGCGGCGCTCATCGACCTCCAGATCCTCCCAGTCCTCCCCGAGTTCCGGGTGACCCCAGCGCAGCTGGAACAGCTCCCGGGTGGTGAGGTAGGGCTGGATGAGTTCGGGGTTGTGGTGCCCGGCCTCTGCGACGGCGTCTTCCACCGCCTCCCGGCCCAGGTAGTCGATGAGCATATCGGTCCCGGTGTTATCGCTGACCTCAATCATCCGCTGAGCCACATCGGCGATGATCGTGGTGTAACCCTCCGGTTGGTCCTGCAGTGTGCCGGAGGGGAGGCTGCGCAGCTCCTCGGTGAGCTCCATCGGGTCGGTCCAGTCGGCCTCACCGGCCTCGACAGCATCGGCCAAGGCGAGCATGACATACAGTTTGGAGACCGAAGCCAAGGGCGCGGGCTCATCCGGGTTGATCTGCAGCAAGTGTTCGCCATCTTCGACGACGAGGGCGCTGACATCCCCAGGGAGGTCTTCAAGGCGCTGGTGGATCTCCTCAAACCCTTCGGCCGGTTCGGCAGCGGCCTGAGGATCAGCGAAGAACAGTGTCTGGATGAGCTGGTCTTCCTCATCGATGCGGAGGTGCAGCTCCAGCTGGGTGGTTTCTGACTCGATGACCGTGACAGCCTCGTAGTCCTCACCCTGATAGTCGACGGCTCGCCAGGGCCCGGCGGGACGAATATTGAGGTTCAACGTCTGGGCGAGGTCTTCGGCGGAGACCTCCGCGGTGACGTCCTCGTGGAGACGATCTTCCCAATCCTCGGCGGTGGTCTCGGCTGAGGCGTTGAGCGTCTCCACCACCTCCTGTGTCGCCTCACCGGCGGGGGTCTGGGGGAAGTCGACGCTGTGTTCAGGTGCGCTGGCGTCGTCGTCCGCGCTGGGTGGCACTTCTTCTCCACCATCGAGCAGTGTGGGACCGGCACTGGGAGAGGTGGACTCGGCCTCAAAGGAACATCCGGCCAGCAGCAGGGACAGCACTGCGGCATATCCGACCAGGCGGCCACCCCGGGCTGTATCCCGGGTGGGCACAGCACGACCAAGCACATCAGAAGGGGATGTCATAGCCCCGATTCTGCCGTATGGACCCTGCACGGGCCTACTCGACCGGCCTCTGTACTGCCGACGTTCCGGCTTTACTTCCATCCCAGCGGGGTGGCGACGTGCGTGATGATGCTCTCCAGCAGGTGAGCGTTGTAGTCCACACCGAGCTGATTGGGCACGGTGACCAGGATGGTGTCGGCCTCCTGGATGGCGGTGTCGGCGGCGAGTTCCTCGACGAGCTGATCGGGTTCACCGGTGTAGGAACGGCCGAAGACCGCACGGGTCTTCTCATCGATCATGCCGAACTTGTCCTCACTGTCCCGCTGGCCCAGAAAGTACGCGCGGTCCTGGTCAGAGACGATGGGGATGATCGACCGGCTCACCGAGACTCGTGGCTGGAAGCCGTGGTCGTGGTTGGCCCACTCGTGCCGGAATGCTTGGATCTGCTTGGCCTGCTGGATGTGCAGTGGCTCCCCGGATTCGTCATCCTTCAGGGTGGAGCTCATCAGGTTCATTCCGAGTTTCGCCGCCCACCGGGCGGTGGCGTTGGAACCGGCACCCCACCAGATGCGCTGCCGTAGACCCTCCGAGTGCGGTTCAACCCGCAGCAACCCAGGCGGGTTGGGAAACATCGGGCGCGGGTTCGGCTCAGCGAAGCCTTGGCCTTCGAGGACCTTCAGGGCGATCTGAGTGTGACGCCGGGCCATATCCGCATCAGTCTCACCCTCCGCCGGGTGGAAGCCGAAGTATTTATAGCCTTCGATGACCTGCTCTGGGGAGCCCCGGGAGATCCCCAGCTGCAGGCGCCCTTCGGCGATGAGATCAGCGGCTCCGGCGTCCTCGGCAAAGCGCATCGGCGGTTCGTAGCGCATGTCGATAACCCCGGTACCGATCTCGATCCGCTCGGTGCGGGCACCGATGGCCGCCAGTAAGGGATACGGTGAGGCAAGCTGACGGGCGAAGTGGTGAACTCGGAAGTAAGCGCCGTCGGCCCCTATCTCCTCCGCCGCGACAGCTAAGTCAATGCTCTGCAGCAGCGCGTCCTGACCACTCTGAGTCCGCGAATGCGGCGACGGCGTCCAGTGCCCAAAACTCAAAAACCCAATCTTCTTGCTCATGGTCAGGGCAACCTCCTGCCGCGGGGAGGTATTCCACCGGGCAACAGCAGCTACGTGCCGTTTAAGATGCGAGTATGCGGATGGGCATGACGAACCAGCCGGTAGTGATGTGGCAGCGCATCGGTGCTGCCCTGGCCGCCACCGTCGCATTGACCCTGGTGGGCGTGATCGAGCTGCTGATCTCTGATGCGACCATCGACTCCGGGTTGTTCATGCATACGATTTTGCTGAACCTGCTCACCGGTCTACAGTGCGGAATCCTGGCAGCCCTGTTGCGAACCGTCACTGCCCGGCTGTGGCTCATCGCGGCGGGTGTGGCCACACTGGTGATGGCACAACGAATTGCCTCCGCGGTCTCCGTTCAGCTGCAGATCGGTGGGGATCTCGCCTGGCTGAGCGCCGATCTGGGAGTCTCTGTCATCTACGCTGCAGTCTTCGCAGGGGCGGTCCTGCTACCGGATGTCCTGCCTGCGGCTCGGCGGTTCCGAGGGGTCGCGGTCAGCAGCCAGTTCCGCTGTGGCGCTTCAGCCGGTCACCGGATGGCGGTGCGGATCCCCGGCTATTTCGCAGGCGCGCTCTGGGTGGTGGCCCTGCCGGTGGGTGCCGTCCTCATCGCCGCCTCTGGGGATGACTCACCCGGAGCCTCCCTGGGTGTGGCGATTTCGCTGGCCGTGGGGGTCGTCGCTGTACTCATCGGCAGTATCGCTGTGGTACCGGCACTGATTGTCAGCGGTATGCTCCGCCGGGAACCCGAGCCCTGGGCCCGCGCACCGGTCGCCCTGTGGTCAGCGGTGATCTATTTCTCCATGGCGGAGGTGTCCACCGAATTGCTCTTAACCGCGATCTACTCCGGGGCGCCTCCGGAGCAGCTGAGCACACTGATGACCGCCGCCGTGGTCGCCGGGGCCTTCAGTATTGGGCTCATCAGCGCCTGGATCGACCGCCCAGGCCATGAGGACCTGGGCTGAGAAACTGCCCCGGACTGCACACCACGCCCGCCTGAGAACAGATCCACTGAAGAATCCGACGAGCCCGAAGAGCGTCAACCAGCCTGAACGACTCAACCGCTGTCGAAACCCCGTGGAGGCCTCGAGTCAGCAGAGGGTCTCAGGCAGCACGCTGTTCGGCGGTGCGGACCACGTTCTGCAGCAGCTCCACCCGGGTCATGGGACCCACTCCCCCGGGGTTCGGGGAGTACCAGGAGGCAACGTCCTCGACGCCGGGGGCGACGTCGCCATAAATCGTCGCCTTGCCGGTGTCAGGATCCACTTCGCGGGTGACCCCGACATCCAGCACGATGACCCCGGGCTTGAGCACCTGCGGATCCACCATGTGTTTCACCCCAGCAGCGGCGACGACGACGTCGGCAGCGGCCAGGTGTTGGTGAACATCCCGGGTGCCGGTGTGGCACAGCGTCACCGTGGCGTTGATCGCCCGACGCGTCAGCAGCAGTCCGATAGGTCGGCCGATAGTGACACCCCGCCCCAGCACCACGACGTGTTTTCCCTGCAGGTCGAGCCCGTAATGGGCCAGCAGGTCCACACACCCCACGGGGGTGCAGGGTAGCGGGGTGGTGACCTCATCGTTGACGTTGGCGACCAGCCGCCCCAGGTTCATCGGGTGGAGCCCGTCGGCATCTTTCTCTGGGGAGATCGCCTCCAGAATCCGGTTGGTGTCCAAATGCTTGGGCAACGGAAGCTGCACGATATAACCGGTGCAGGCGTCGTCGTTGTTGAGTCTGTCGAGTTCGGCCAACAGGTCAGCTTCGGTGATGCTGGCAGGCAGTTCCACCTGAATCGAGGTGATGCCGACCTGCTCGCAGTCGCGATGTTTGCCGCGTACATAGGACTGACTGGCCGGATCAGCACCCACCAGCACCGTGCCGAGTCCGGGGGTGATGCCCTTGGCCTTCAGCGCGGCGACGCGTTCAGCGAGGTCGGCCTTGATGGCTTTCGCAGTGGCCCGTCCGTCGAGGATCTGTGCGGTCACGGGGTTACCACTCCTCGAGGCCCTCGTAGAGGGGGAAGTCTGCGGCCAGGGCAGCGACGCGGGCGCTCAAAGCCTCACGGTCTGCCCCCTGACCGGCGATGAGCGCCTCGGCGATGATGTCGGCCACCTCCCGGAACTGCTCGGGTCCGAAGCCGCGTGAAGCCAAGGCCGGGGTGCCGATCCGCAGCCCGGAGGTCACCATGGGCGGGCGTGGGTCATTGGGCACCGCGTTGCGGTTCACGGTGATGCCAATCTCGTGGAGAAGATCTTCGGCCTGCTTACCATCGAGTTCTGAGTCCCGCAGGTCCACCAGCACCAGGTGGACGTCCGTTCCGCCGGTGAGCACTGAGACTCCCGCGGAGGCGACATCGGAACCGGTGAGCCGTTCGGCCAGCAACTGGGCGCCTTCGACCGTGCGGCGCTGCCGTTCGGCGAATTCCTCACTGGCGGCGATCTTGAATGCCACTGCTTTGGCGGCGATGGCGTGCATCAGCGGCCCACCCTGCTGCCCGGGGAAGACAGCCGAGTTGATCTTCTTCTTGTGTTCCTCGGTGGTGAGGATCATCCCGGAGCGCGGGCCGGCGAGGGTCTTGTGCACGGTGGTGGTCACCACATCGGCGTAGGGCACCGGGTTGGGGTGCAGTCCAGCGGCGACGAGACCAGCGAAGTGGGCCATATCCACCCACAGGACGGCTCCCACCTCATCGGCGATCTCACGGAAGGCGGGGAAGTCCAGCTGCCGGGGGTAGGCCGACCAGCCGGCGACGATCATGTCCGGCTTCTCTGCCAACGCCTGCTGTCGGACCGCCTCCATGTCGATGATGCCGGTCTGTGGGTCGACCTCGTAGGCGGCCACTTCGTGGAACTTCCCGGAGTAGTTCAGCTTCATGCCATGGGTGAGGTGGCCGCCGTGGGCCAGGGATAGCCCCATGAGCTTGTCGCCGGGCTTGAGGAAAGCGGTCAGGACGGCGACGTTCGCTTGGGCTCCGGCGTGGGGCTGCACATTGGCGTGATCGGCCCCAAAGAGCGCTTTAGCCCGCTCGATGGCGAGGTTCTCTGCCACGTCAACGAACTCGCAGCCGCCGTAGTACCGCCGCCCGGGGTAGCCTTCGGCGTACTTATTGGTCAGCACAGAGCCCTGAGCTTCGAGCACAGCCCGCGGGACGAAGTTCTCGGAGGCGATCATCTCCAGGGTGCCGCGCTGGCGGCCCAACTCATCGCTGATCGCCTGGGCGATCTCCGGGTCGACCTCAGCTAGGGACTGGGTGTTGATATCAGGGACTGTGCTCATAGTCGCGGTTCTCCTCAGCAGGCGGTGGTGACGCTCCGGGCAGAGTCTACCGGGGAGCTTGACCCTCCACGGGCGGGGCTGGCTGCTCCGACGTGACAGACCTCAAACCAGGCTTTATTGTGAGCTATTCAGATCTGCTGGCAGAATAGTGGGGATGACTGTGAACGATTGGCCAACTCAGCTGCGGGAACGCGGGCTCCGCGTGACCCGTCAGCGCCTTGCTGTGCTGGAGGCCGTGGCAGCCAACCCCCATCAGCCGGCTGAAGCCGTTCACGCCGCCGTGGCGGAGCAACTGCGCGACATCACCATCCAGTCGGTATACACAGTGCTCCACGATTTGACCTCGCATGACCTGTTGCGGCGGTTCGACCCGCCGGGCCGGGCGGCCTGCTACGAAACCCGCACTGCGGATAACCATCACCACGCGGTATGCACCGTATGCGGGAAGATCGAGGATGTTGACTGTGTCCACGGAGAGGCTCCGTGCCTGGAGGCTCCGGCCGAGCTGGGGATGAGCATCGACGTCGCCGACGTCGTCTTCCGTGGGGTCTGCGCCGACTGCCAGCAGGCCCAGGCGCAGGAGCACCCCCGCCGCGCCGCAGCGTAACCCCACCCCACACCGCGCACCCTCGCACGTCCCCGCTACCCCTGACTCACCCCCGCTGTCGCCTCTGTTTTTCAACTCACCCCACGGCAGCGTAGACACAAGCGAGGCCCCCTCCCGTAGGAGGGGGCCTCGCTCTCTGTGAGGGGACTCAGGCGACGATCACACGTCGTCGTCGTCATCCTCAACGTCGTCGGCAGCGTCGTCCTCAGCGCCGTCGTCGATGGCGTCGTCTTCAGCGCCGTCGTCGACGCCGTTCTCCACGCCGTCGTCGACACCGTCGTCAGCGCCACCGTTGTCGTCGCAAGCGGTTGCGCCGAACAGAGCGATGGAGCCAATGCCCACGACGCCGGCCAGAGTGCGAAGCTTGTTCTCGGTAGTAGCCATTCTGGTTACCTCCGTGTTGGACTGCATCTGTCTTGTGATGCTGGGCGGGATTTCCGCCTCTCACCCGGATCCGTTTCCGTGGCCTGAGCCACCCTCCAGGTGATCTGACTCCATCATGACCACAGATCCCGGAGTGAGAAAAGCTCAAATGGGGGGTTTGGGGACAACTCAGGGTGAACTCCTAGCAGACATCCAGGTTGCGTTCCTCAGCACCAACGCACCTTAAGGCGGTGTTCAGGTAGAACGCCGTGTGAAGCCCTCACCCCACCAGGCGACACGACCCAGCAGGCTGGTCGCGGCGGGAATGAGCGTGGCACGCACAAGGAAGGCATCCAGCAGCACACCCAGGGCCAGGCCGAAACCGATGGGCCGGATCATCGTCAGATCCGCGAAGACGAACCCGGCGAAGACCGAGACCATAATGATCCCGCAGGCGGCGACCACCGGCCCGCCCAGCCGCAGCCCCTCCAGTACCGCCAGACGGTTGTCTGCCCCACGGCGGTGGGCCTCATAGACCCCAGACATGATGAACAGTTGGTAGTCCACAGCCAGTCCGAACAGCAGACCGGACATCAAGATCGGCAGGAAGGCCAGGATCGGGGCCGGCTCACTGACACCGAAGATCTCATTGAGCCATCCCCACTGGTAGATGGCGGTTACTGCCCCCAGGGAAGCCGCCAGCGAAAGCACGTACCCGGCGGCAGCCAGCACCGGAGCGACCAGGGAGCGGAAGACCACCGCGAGAATGACCAGGCAGAGGACGACGACGATTCCCACATATAACGGGATCGCCTCGAGGATCCGCTCGGAGATCTCGATATTGGCCACCGTGGTGCCGGTGAACCCGATCTCTTCGGCCCCATAATCGGTCGCCAGTGTCTCGGCTTCTTCGATCAGCGAGGTCACCAGAGTGTTGGTTTCCTCCTCGTTGGGGCCGGTCTCCGGGACCGCCTGCAGCACCTGGACAGTGCCCTCATCATTCTCCGCGGTCGGTGCTGCGTAGCTGATGCCCTCCCGGTCGGTGAGGTCGGTCGCGAGGTCATAGACGATGTCTTCTTGTTCTTCTTCGGTGAGGTCGCCGGGCAGTTGCACTGCGGCAATGAGCGGGCCGTTCTCTCCGGGACCGAACTGCTCTCGGATGGTGTCATAGGCCTGGTAGGCGGTGGAGTCTTCGGGTTCGGAGGCGCCATCGGGAAGTCCCAGTCGCAGATCCGCCGCCGGCAGTGCGAGGGTCCCCAGGATGAGCAGCGGTCCGAGGATCGCCAGCCAACGGTGCCGGGTGACGAACCGTCCCCATCCGGTGTCGAGGACTCTGCGCCGGTGCTCGGGCTCCAGACGGGCTAGCTCCGCCTCGGAGAGCCGGTTGGACTCAGGGGTTGGTGGTGGGGAACCCAGGGCGTCGTCTCGAGCCTCTTCGCGCAGGTGCTGGGGGATGAGCCGGTGGCCCAGCAGGCTGAACAACGCCGGAGCCAAGGTCAGCACCGCAGCGACAACGATGAGGATGGTAGCCGAGGCCGCCAATCCCATCACGGTGAGGAAGGGAATCCCGGTGACCGCCAGGGCTCCGAGGGCGATGACATTGGTCACCCCGGCGAAGAAGATGGCCGGGCCGGCGTGGGCACAGGCGGTGGCTGCGGCCTGGTGCACGCTGTACCCCTGGGCGAGGAGGCGGCGGTGCCGCCAGAGCAGCAACAGGGTGTAGTCGATCCCCAGACTCAGGCCCAGCATGAGCGCGAGGATCGGGTCGGTGTCGGTCATCTCCACCCAGCGGCTGACCGCATAGATGCCGGCGACCCCGACGCCGACGCCGATCAGTGCCAGCATCACGGGCAGTCCCGCGGCCACCACGGTACCTAAGGTGATGAACAGGACCAGGGCAGCGACCCCGACACCGATGATCTCGCTGGGCCCCAAGATGGCGGTCACATCCTGGACCAGTTCCAGTCCGTAGTCAGCGTCCACCCCGGCGGGTAGCTGGTCTTCGACCGCGGTGACCACCGCGTCCTGCTCTTCCGGGGTGAGGTTATAGGCCTCGTCAACGAACCGCACCGACAGCAGGGCCACGGTGCCGTCCTCAGAGACGGTCTGTAGCTGCTCGGTGACCTCGAGGTGGTCCTCGGCTCGCCGAAGCGTCTCACGCTCCTCGGCGATCTCTTCGCGGCCTTCGGTGATCTCCTCGTACCCGGCGTCGATCTCTGCCTGCTGGGCTTCGAGTTCCGCCTGCTCGGCGCTGACATCTAGGCCAGCCTCCGCGGCGGTGTCTAGTTCCTGCTGAGCTTGGCTGAGTTCTTCTTCGGCAGCGGCGAGTTCGGCCTCGCTGTCATCGAGTTCCCCTTCGGCGGCGTCGAGTTCGTCCCGCCCTTCGGTGATCTCGTCGGCGGCTTCGTCGAGGTCCTCTTGTACGGCGAAGGGGTCTTCGGCTGCGGCAACGTGATCCAGGGCCTCCAGGTGCTCTGAGAGGTCGGCGATTGCCTGTTGCTGGTCTGTGGTGAAACCGTCGGTACTGCTGAGCACCACCGGGACAGTGCCGCCGGAGAACTCTTCGATCTCCTCGCCGAGGTCATCGAGGACACGCTCGTATTCGGCGTCGGGAATCGTGTAGGAGGCGGTCGTGCCCTCAGTGAAGACTGCCGCGGCGGCTGCGGCCACAGCTGCCAGCAGTAACCACAGGGCCACCACGCTCTTGGCGAACCGGGCACACACCCGGCCCAGGCCGGAGAGCCAGTGAGACATAACCCCAGGTTATCCGGCTGTGCTCAACAACCCGACTCAGAGCAGGGATTCGGCGATCTGCTCAAATTCGGCCTCGTCGATGATCTCCTCATCGTCGGGACGCTCCGGCTCGTCTGTCTCATCCCAGTCGGTGAACGTCACCTCGACGGTTTCGTCCCCCTGGGCTCCGGAGAGGCTGTGCAGCAGCGGCTCGGATTCATCGGCGTGCACGACGATCTCGGCACTGATGTCCTCATCCTCCTGCCCGTAGACCCAGACGTTCTCCCCGTCCCGGGTGTCGAGCTCCCCAGCGGGGGCGTCCTCACCCAGGTCGTCACCGAAGCTCTGCCGCAGGTACTCGATGAACTCGGCGGGGCTCTGCACGTGGTCGGCGTAGTCGGTGGTGACCTCGACCCATTCCCCTTCGGCGGCCAGGGCACTGCGCAGCTGGTCGGGGTCGATCTCTAGTTCAGCACCCTCCGGTGCGGAGGACTCGTAGGTCTCGACGAAGTCCTCCACGCTTTGGTAGATGGCGTCGTCGAAGACCAGAAAGTCTCCAGTGGGCAGCCCGTAGAGGAACCCGTCGCCCTCGACGTCGCCGGCAATCGTGATCTCCGTGGTCTCGGTGGGATCAATGTCTGGGTCGATCTGATCAGCGCCCATAGCGGCTGCGGAAATCTCACTGGTGATGGTCACCGAGTCCCCGTCGAGACTGGACTCCCAGATGTCCTCTTCAATCTCAGCCAGTTCGGGGGCGTCCTGGGTGTCGTCGTCGGGATCGGCACCATTGCCCTCACCGTCGTCCTCGCCGGCGATCTCCTCGGGGGCATCGCCTTGGTCTTCGGCACCGTCGGGGTCCTGACCCTCGACACCTTCGTCCTCGGGGTGGCCGTCGGGATCCTCCCCAGTGTCCCCGCAGGCGGTCAGCGCCAGCAGCGCGACGCCGAGAAGGCCGGTGGTCTTGTACAGCGTCTCCATGGTGTTTCCTCCCTGGTCTTAGGCTTCAGCGCCGTTGGCGTCCTCCTGGCCACCTTCGACGTCCTCTGTCGGCCAGCCCTGCTCAGCAGCGATGGCCTCAAAAATCTCATCCAGTGTGATGACATCCTCCGGCTCCTCGGGCGGAGCGGAGTCGTTCCATTCGGTGAAGCTGTAGTGGGAGTCTTCATCAGTGATCTCCACCAGGTATGGGGCCTGCTCATCCGCGGCGAGGACGATCTCAATGTCCATCTCCTCCGCGCCGTAGACCCACACCTCTTCACCATCCCGGGTCTCGGTCTCGGCGGTGAGCTCGGCATAGTCCTCCTCGGCGAGCTCCTGCTGCCACGTGGTGAGGAACTCCTCCGCGGAGAAGACACTTCCATCGCCGCCGTCGGTGAACTGCACCCACTGGTCGGCCACCAGGTCCTCGATGAACTCTTCGGAGACCTCCTCGGCGAGTTCATCGTCCAGCTCGGAGATCAGCAGCGCGGCGAAATCCTCACCGGCGAAGTACTCCTCACCGTCGACCGCTCGTTGGGCAAAGCTGGACCCCCCGGCGGAGAAACTCATTTCTGAGTCCGAACCGTCTAAAGCCCCGGAGATCTCCAGTTGCCCGGTCTCTTCCGAGTCGATCCCGTCGAAGAGTTCGTCAAGATCGGCTTCACCGGCTTCGACCTCACCGGTGATCGTCACCGACTCAGCGCCCAGCATCGCATCAAAGGCATCCTGACGGATGTCCCCGAAGACTGGAACGCCTGAGGTCTGGGGTGCGGCGTCGTCGAGGTCGGAGGCGTCAAAAGGATTGGGGCCGCAGCCGGCAAGCAGCACAGCACCTGTGGCGGTGAGTGTCACGGCGGGGAAGATCCGTTGCACTGGGAAGCCTCCTTCGAGTGCGGACATTGGATGAGAATACGTCCAGACTCTGAACGTCTGCTTGACTTCGACCGGATGACCGGTGAGGACAGCGTACTGGGCTGCGGGCCCGGCAGCGGGTCAGACCAGCCGCGGGTCGTCTTCGGTTTTCAGCCGCAACCAGCGGTAACCGTATCCCTCGAGGGGAATCTCGGCGCCGCCGTCGTCGTCGAGTCGGCACCATTGTTCGCTCATCAGATCCACCAACTCCGTCCCGGGGCGGTGATCCTCCAGCCGGAAGGGCACGACCACCGGGTGGGGCGCCAGGTTGTGCAACAGCACCATCGTGCGGTCCTCCCACCTGACTCGGTGGGCCAACACCTCAGAGTAGGGGGTCTCCAGCAGCTGGTAGGAACCCCACCCCAGTTCCGGGGATTCCCGGTACCGCTTGGCCAGACGCGTGATGTGGTGCAACAGAGAATCCTGGTCCCGCCGCGCATCGGCGGCATTGATGTGTTCGGGACCGAACGGGCCCTCCACGACAGCTCGGGCCACCGCGGAGGGTTTAGCCGAGGAGAATCCGCCGTTCTTCTCCGAGTCCCACTGCATGGGGGTCCGGACTGCCTCCCGGCCGGGGACATCGAGGTTCTCCCCCATGCCGATTTCTTCCCCGTAGTAGAGCACCGGGGTGCCGGGCAACGCGAAGAGCAGGCTGTAGGCCATTTTCAGCCGACGCGGATCCCCGTCGACCATGGGTGGCAGTCGCCGGCGCAACCCCCGACCCCCGAACTGGTGTTCCGGTTGTGGCCCGAAGGCGGCGAAGATCTCCTCGCGTTCCTCCTCACTGAGCAGGTCTAAGGTCAGCTCGTCGTGGTTGCGTAAAAAGTTTGCGTATTGGGCTTCAGTGGCGATGTCCTGAGGCCTGGAGCGCAGTGCTTCCCTGATCGGTTCGGCGTCTTGCCGCGCGAAGGCCAAAAAGACCTTCTGGTTGGTGAAGAAGTCGAACTGCATGGTCAGCTGGTCGCCGTCTTCCCCACCGAAGAAGGCCCGCTGCTGCTGATGAGGCATATTGACCTCACCCAGCATGATCGCTGAGCCGGTCCCCGAGGACCGGCGGGCCAAGAAAGCTCGCAGGCTGCGCAGGTAGTCGTGCGGTTCGGCGAACTCGTGCTCGTCGCGCCCGGCCAACGTGGTCTGGTTGATGGCGAAGGGCACCGCATCGACCCGGAAACCGTCCACACCCAGCTGCAGCCAGAAGCCCATGGTCTTGGCGATCTGCTCACGCACCAGCGGATTGGCGGTGTTGAGGTCCGGCTGGGTGTGTAAAAAGTGATGCAGGTACCACTCACCGGTGCGTTCGTCGTAGGTCCAAATCCCATCCTCTTGGTCGGGGAACATCGTCTCATCGGAGGTGTCCGGCGGGGTGTCGGAACGCCAGACGTAGAAGTCCCGGAACGGGTTGGACTTCGAAGCCCGGGACCGGCGGAACCAGGGGTGCTGGTCGCTGGTGTGATTGATGATGAGATCGACGATGACCCGGATGCCCCGGTCGTGGGCTAACCGGATGAGTTCCACGAAGTCCCCGTGGTCACCGTAGCGGGGGTCGACGCCGTACATATCAGAGATGTCGTAGCCGTTGTCCCGCCGTGGTGAGGGGTAGAAAGGCATCAACCAGATACAGGTGACACCAATCTCGTGCAGGTAGTCGATGCGCTGGGTAAGCCCGTGCAGGTCTCCGATACCGTCGCCGTTGGAATCGAGATACACCTCCGGGTCCAGGCAGTAGACGACGGCGTTCTTGTACCAGAGGTCTGCAGTGTCGGTAATACGCACGGTGACTGACCCTTTCTTCTTATGCCAGGGCGGGAAGGACGTGTTCGCCGAAGGCGTCGATAAACGGGGCCTGTTCCTGCCCCACGTGGTGGAGGTAGAGCGCGTCGAAGTGCTCGGCTTCAGCACCCAACCACTCGGTGTGGGCATCCAATGACGACGACGTCCACGCCCCTTCGAGCACCGACTCCAGCGGCACGTGCTCACCGGCGGTGTCGAAATGCTGCGGAGTGGGCAGGTCCTGATCCAGCGGCGGGCCGAAGGTGTGGGTCTTCCACTGGTGGTAGGCGATCTCCTCGGCCTGCTGCTGGCTCGGTGCCCAACTGAGGTGGATCTGCAGCATCACCGGACCTTCCCCGCCGGCTTCCCGGTAAGCCTGCAGGGTCTCCCGGTGGGCAGCTGCAGGCTGGTTGACGGTGATCATTCCCTGCGCCCATCGGGCGGCCCTGCGGGCTGAATCGGCGGTGATACAGGCCGCATACAGCGGCACCGGCTCATCGGGCCGGTCGAAGAGATAGGCATCTTCAACAGTGGTGTAGCCGCTGTGCCGGCTGATCCACTCCCCGGCGTGAAGACGAGCGATGAGATCGGCACACTCCTCAAGCCGGCGTCGTCGATCCTCTTCTGCTGGCCATTTGTCCCCGGTGACGTGCTCGTTCATGTTTTGCCCGGCACCCAGCGCCACCCAGTAGCGGTCTTTGAACATCTGACCCAGAGTCGCGGTGGCCTGGGCGACCAGGGCGGGGTGGTAGCGCTGCCCTGGGGCACAGACCGACCCCATCGGAAACGACGTCGAGGCCAGAGCGGCACCTAACCAGGAGAACGTGAAACCTGAGTGTCCCTGGCGAACCGACCAGGGGAAGAAGTGATCCGAGCTCATGGCCGCGGCGAACCCGGCCGCCTCGGCGTGCTGGACATCGGCCAGCAGCTGCTTCGGCGAGATCTGCTCCTGAGAACAGTGGAACCCAACTAATGTCATCTGCATCACCCATGAATCGTCGTCGCACCTTGTCAGACAAGCCTACGACGACGATTCTGGACAGATACTCAAAAGTCCCCTCCGCACCGGCTCCGTGACCTGCCGGGTGTCCACCTGATGATGCGATCACCGGATGCACCGAGCCCGCGGTGATGAGAAACAGCCCCAGAGCCGGTTCAGGCGGGTTCGGCTTCCCACTCCCCGGTGTTGAGGTAGGCGACCTTCTTCGCTATTGAGACCCCGTGGTCACCGAAGCGTTCGAAGAACCGGCTGGTGAGCGTGGCATCGGCGGTCGCCGCCGGGGAGGCGTTCCAGTCCGTGGCGGCAATGGCGGTAAAGACTCCGGCGTGGAGTTCGTTGATCTGCTCGTTGAGCGCGTAGATCTCGGTGATGAGTTCCGGGTCGCGGGTCACCAGCAGTTCGACGAGTTTGCGTGCGATGGCGATGTCATTGGCCGCCATCTTCCGGTACGCCGGTTTCAGGGTCTCGACGGCGACATGGTCGGGGTAACGCAGCCGCACCAGCTGGGCGATATGCCGGGCTAAGTCCCCCATCCGCTCCAGAGAGGCGGACATCCGCAGGGCACCGACCACCAGGCGCAGGTCAGAAGCCACCGGGCCCTGCAGAGAAAGCAGCTCAATGGCCTTTTCATCGAGGTCGGTCTGCAGAGCGTCAATCCGCCCGTCAGCGGCGATGACCTCCTCGGCCAGTTGCACATCGGCGGTTTCGAAGGCGGTGTAGGCCTTCTCCATCGCCTCGTGGACCAGAACTGCCATCTCACTGAGCTTGTCACCCAGATTGTGCAGGTCCTCCTGGAAGAGCTTGCGCATCGGCTGCATGTCCTTTCCCCTTCACACAGTGCGGTCTCTTGGCGCACAGTGCCTCATCACAGTGCGACGCGCTGATACAGCTTCCATGCAGCAGCGCAGTTCAGCTCCCCACTGTGACCTCGGCAGGTGAACAGCACACGGCCCAGCGGGCAAACCACAGGTGAACAACCGGTGAACGATTGACCCAGGGTGGACATTTCGGCAACGGCACGGTGAACAGCGGCCTAAGCTAGGTGGTCGTGGACGTACTGCTCATCGCCGCTGCCTCTCTGGCCGTGGGGCTTGGTCTCGGAGTCGCCGGGATGCACGCCTTCCGGGTCAGCGAGCGGCAGCGTGCTGAGCACGTCGACGTCGACGAACCCGCCATGCCCCAAGGGGCCACGGAGGTGCTCGCCTCCTTAGGGCTGGCCTACATCGTGGTGGACACCGTCGACGGCGTGGTCCGCGCCAACCCGGCCGCTTACGCCTTCGGGCTGGTCCGCGGACACACTGTGGTCCACGATGAAGTCCTCAGTCTGACCTCCCGGGTCCGTGGCGACGGTGTCATCATCGACCAGCAGATGGAACTTCCCCGGGGGTTACAAGGCGAGACCCACATTGTGGTGAACCTCCGCGTGGCCCCATTGGGTGACGAGTACATCCTGGTGCTGGCCGATGACCGCACCGAAGTCTCCCGGACTGAAGCGGTGCGCAATGACTTTGTGGCCAATGTCTCCCACGAGCTGAAAACACCGGTGGGGGCGATCAGCCTGCTGGCCGAGACCATTGAGGACGCTGCCGAGGACCCGGAGGCCGTGGCGCGGTTCTCCCAACGGCTGCACAAAGAATCCACCCGCTTGGCCGCCCTCGTCCAGGACATCATCGAGCTCTCCCGGGTGCAGGGGAAGAACGTGGTCCACACCGGCCGTCCGGTGGACCTCAACCAGGTGATCTCCGAGGCGGTGGACCGTTCCCGGATGCCCGCGGAGGCCAAGCACATCGAGGTTAAGGTCGGTGGCCGGCTTCCGCGCCGGGTCCACGGTGATGCCGAACAGCTCACCATGGCCTTCCGCAACCTCATTGATAACGCCCTGCGCTACTCCCCCGAGGACACCCGGGTCGGCATCGGGTTGGCCAGCCGGGACGGGGTGGCCCAGGTGACGATCACCGACCAGGGCATCGGCATCGCCCCGGAGAATCAGGAGCGCATCTTTGAACGCTTCTACCGGGTGGACTCCGCCCGTTCCCGTTCCACCGGCGGCACCGGGTTGGGGTTGAGTATCGTCAAGCACGTCATCGGCAACCACGGCGGCGAGGTGGCCCTGTGGTCCCAGCCCGGACGGGGTTCGACTTTCACGGTCCGGCTGCCGGAAATCGACGAAGGCCTCGATTCTCTCACCGGACTCGGCGACGTCGACGACGACCTCGCCGACCAGCTCAACAACACCGACGACCTTACTCAGTCCGCATCCGCCCACAACGTTCAATCCGCGCACACTGCTCGCACCCGTGCCGGTGAAGGAGGACATCCGTGACCAGGATTCTCATCGTCGAGGACGAGGACTCGTTCTCGGAGGCGCTGTCGTACACCCTGCAGAAAGAGGGCTACGACGTCGTCACCGCCGCCGATGGTTACGAGGCCGTCGACGTCTTCGACAAAGAGGGCGCCGACCTGGTGCTGCTCGACCTCATGCTGCCGGGCCAGCCCGGCACCGAGGTGTGCCGGCAGATCCGGCTGCGCTCCAAGGTCCCGGTCATCATGCTCACCGCAAAGGATTCGGAGATCGACAAAGTGGTGGGCCTGGAACTGGGTGCCGATGACTACGTCACCAAACCGTATTCCTCCCGGGAACTACTGGCACGGGTGCGTGCGGTGTTGCGCCGGCACGTCGAACCGGAGTTCGACGACTCCTCCACCATCGTCGCCGGGCCAGTGCGCATGGACATCGAACGCCATATCGTCGAAGTCGCCGGGCGGATGGTCAACCTCCCCCTGAAAGAGTTCGAACTGCTGGAGATCCTCATCCGCAACGCCGGCCGGGTGTTGACCCGTGGGCAGATCATCGACCGGGTCTGGGGCTCGGACTACGTGGGCGATACCAAGACCCTGGACGTGCACGTCAAACGGCTGCGCTCGAAGATCGAAGCCGATCCCACCAAACCGAAACTGCTGGTCACTGTCCGCGGCTTGGGCTACAAGTTCGACGGCTAGGCAGTACTGCCCAGCGGCGCCCTCGATCGGCCCCCCTCTGGGGGCAAGCCTGACGCGACCATCACACCTCAAGCTCCCGACGCTGGCTGTGAGGTCTGGTTGCTAGGCTTGACGAGGTTGATTTTCAGGACGACGACGGGAGCGCGCCGATGAGCACAGACACCACCACCCAGCCCATCAAGCGGGCGCTCATCAGCGTCTATGACAAGACCGGACTGGCGGATCTGGCCCGGGGACTGCATGCCGCCGGCGTCGAGCTGGTCTCCACCGGTTCCACCGCCGCGCGGATCGCCGAAGCCGGTGTACCGGTGACCCCGGTGGAGGAGATCACCGGGTTTCCGGAGTGCCTCGACGGGCGGGTCAAAACCCTGCATCCGCGGATCCACGCGGGCATCCTGGCTGACCGTCGACGTGAAGATCACCGCAAGCAGCTCTCCGAGCTAGAGGTCGAACCCTTCGACCTTGTGGTGGTGAACCTCTACCCCTTCGCCGAGACGGTCGCAGCCGGCGGGACCGAAGAAGAGATCGTGGAGAAGATCGACATCGGCGGACCCTCCATGGTGCGCGCCGCAGCGAAGAACCACCACAGTGTGGCCGTCGTCGTTGACCCGCTGCGTTACTCAGAGACCGTCTCGGCGGCAAAGTCGGGTGGATTCACCCTGGCCGCACGTCAACGCCTAGCGGCCCTGGCGTTCGCTCACACAGCGGCCTATGACACGGCGGTGGCGCGCTGGACCTCCGCCGAATTCGACGCCGACCTCGACTCCGCCTCTCTGCCGGCTCGACCGCCGGCCAAGGACGCCACCACGATCCACTTCCCGCCCTATGCTGGGCTGGCCCTGGAGCGGGTCACCACCCTGCGGTACGGGGAGAACTCCCACCAGCCGGCCGCGCTCTACGCCGAATCCGGCGGATCCGAGGGGATTGCCCAGGCTCAGGTCCTCCACGGCAAGGAGATGAGCTTCAACAACTACGTCGACGCCGATGCTGCCACGCGCACCGCCTACGACTTCGAGGAACCGGCGGTGGCGATCATCAAGCACGCCAACCCGTGTGGAGTCGCAGTGGCCGACGACGTCGCCACCGCTCACGCCGCTGCCCACGCCTGCGATCCGCTCTCGGCCTTCGGTGGGGTGATCGCCGCCAACCGAGAAGTCACCGCCGAGATGGCCCAGACGGTCTCGGAGATCTTCACAGAGGTCGTCGTTGCACCGTCCTTCGCTCCCGAGGCCTTACAGATCCTCACCCAGAAGAAGAACATCCGGCTGCTTCAGCTGGCCGCGGGCCATCGCCGCGACACCGCCGAGTACAAGCAGATCTCCGGGGGCATGCTGCTGCAGGCCTCGGACGTGTTTCAAGCCGAAGGTGATGCTCCTGGGAAGTGGAAGCTGGCGGCCGGACCTGCCGCCGATGAGGGAACTCTGGCGGATCTGGCCTTCGCCTGGCGGGCAGTGCGCTCGGTGAAGTCCAATGCGATCCTGCTGGCGAAGAACCGGGCAGCTGTCGGGGTAGGGATGGGACAGGTCAACCGACTGGACTCCTGCCGGCTGGCGGTTCAGCGGGCGAACACGCTCGGTGGAGAAGGTGTGGAGCGAGCACGAGGGGCCGTGGCGGCGTCGGACGCTTTCTTCCCCTTCGCTGATGGGCTGGGCATCCTCATTGCCGCCGGAGTGCGGGCAGTGGTCCAACCCGGTGGCTCCAAACGCGATGATGAGGTCGTCGCCGCCGCTGAAGAGGCCGGGCTGACGATGTACTTCACCGGCGCGCGGCACTTCTTCCACTGAGGTTTTCAGTACACTCAAACCATGCGTCGATCTCGCACATCGCATAGTACCTAGCCCCGCGGCACTGGCCCTCACCGGTCGCTGTGCCGCAGGGCATGCTGTGACCACCAGAGTGAAGGCCTCGACCAAGGGGGTGGCGTCCTATGACCGAACAGCTTGACGAGCTGGCCGACCTGATCCGCGACGAGCGGCTGCGCGAGCTGCGGGAGCACCTCGACACCCTCTCAACCGGGGATATCGTCGACTTCCTTGAACGCCTCGGAGTCAAAGACCGGGCGGTCACGTTTCGGCTGCTGCCGAAAGACACCGCCGTCGAAGTCTTCGACATGTTGGACCAGGCACTGCAGCACGAAATCATTGAGGGCCTGAAAGACTCCGAGACCGCGCACTTCTTTGAAGCCCTGGACCCTGATGACCGAGTCCGGCTCATGGATGAGATGCCAGCCTCGGTGGCCCGGAAGATGCTGCGGCACCTGGATCCCAAGGAACGCTCGCTGACCAATATTGTGCTCGGCTACAGCCAGGGCACCATCGGCCGGCATATGAGCCCGGAGTTCGTCGCCGTGCGGGAACACTGGAACGTGGATGAGGCGATGGCCAAGGTCCGCGCTGCCGAGGATGACGCTGAGACCCTCTACACCTTGCCGGTGGTGGACCACCAACGCCTGCTCAAGGGGGTCATCTCCTTACGCGACCTGGTGCGCTCCCCGGGTTCGACCCTGGTCGCGGAGCTGATGACCGATGCCGATAGCGTCGACGCCGATCACGACGCCGAGGACGCCGCCCGCCGCTGTGCGGATCGCAAGCACCTGGCGATGCCGGTGACCGACTCGGAGCATCGGGTGGTGGGCATCTTCACCGTCGACGACGCTTTGGACATCCTGGAACGCGCCGAAAGCGAGGACGCCGCCCGCCACGGTGGTGCCGAGCCGCTGCACCGGCCGTATCTCTCCACCCCGGTTCTGACGATCATGCGTTCGCGTATCGTGTGGCTGCTGGTGCTGGCAGTGGGGGCGACCCTCACCGTGCAGGTGCTCGATACCTTCGAAGAGACCCTCGAATCGGTCATTGTGCTCAGCCTGTTTGTTCCGTTGCTCATCGGCACCGGAGGCAATACCGGTAACCAGGCGGCGACCACCGTCACTCGTGCCCTGGCCTTGGGGGATGTCGGCCCCCGGGACGTGTTCAAAGTGCTCTGGCGTGAGGTGCGGGTGGGGGTCACTCTCGGCTCGGTCCTCGGTGTGCTGGGCTTCACCCTGGTGGCGCTGTGGGGGCCCGGGGATATCTCCCGCTGGCAGATCGGTGCGGTGATCGGCTTAACCTTGCTGGCGATCTGCACTTTGGCTGCCAGTGCCGGGGGGCTTATGCCGCTGTTGGGCAAGGCTCTAGGGGCTGACCCGGCGGTCTTCGCCAATCCGTTCATCGCCACCTTCGTCGATGCCACCGGACTCATCATCTACTTCCTCATCGCCCGGGCCATTCTGGGCATCTGAACCGGCTGATCTGTCACCGGCGTGCGATAGGTTGGGGGACGACAACTTCACAGACCTCAACGGAGTACATTCCACGACCTCGAGGGAGATCCCTGCATGGCAAAGATCATTTATACGAACACTGACGAAGCGCCGATGCTCGCGACCTTCTCGCTCAAGCCGATTGTGGAGGCCTTCGCCTCCACGGCAGGGGTCGAGGTCGAGACCCGGGACATCAGCCTGGCCGGCCGCATCATCTCTCAGTTCCCCGAGTACGTCGGGGAGGACAAGGCGGAGGCCGATGCCCTGGCCGAATTGGGCGAGCTCGCCAAGACCCCCGAGGCGAACATCATCAAGCTGCCGAACATCTCCGCCTCGGTACCGCAGCTGAAGGCCGCCATCGCTGAACTGCAGTCCCAGGGCTATCAGCTGCCCGACTACCCGGAGTCTCCCTCCACAGATGAGGAGCGCGAGATCCGCGCCCGCTACGACCGGGTGAAGGGTTCTGCGGTGAACCCGGTGCTGCGCGAAGGCAACTCGGACCGGCGCGCCCCGGAGTCCATTAAGAAGTACGTCCGCGCCAACCCGCACCGGATGGGCGAGTGGAGCAGCGACTCCAAGACCGAAGTCGCCACCATGGGGGAGAACGACTTCGCCTCCAATGAACAGTCGGTCATCTTCGAGGCCGCAGACTCGGTGACCATCCAGCACGTGGCCGTCGACGGAACAGTCACCCCGTTGAAGGAGAACCTGGCTGTCGAAGCCGGTGAGGTCCTCGACGGCACCTTCCTCTCCGCCCAGGCGCTGGACTCTTTCCTCGCCGAGGCCATCACCAAGGCCAAGGAGAACGATGTGCTGTTCTCCGCCCACCTGAAGGCCACCATGATGAAGGTTTCCGACCCCATCATCTTCGGACACATCGTCAAGGCCTTCTTCCCCTCCATCTTCGAGAAGTTCGGAGATGAACTCGCTCAGGCCGGACTCTCCCCCAATGATGGTCTGGCGTCCATTCTCTCCGGTGCTGAGAAACTCGGTGAGACCGGCCAGGCCATCGTCTCCGAGTACAAAAAGGCCCTGGAGCAGGGGCCGCGGATGTACATGGTCGACGACGCCAAGGGCATCACGAACCTGCATGTACCCTCCGATGTCATCATCGACGCCTCAATGCCCGCGGTGATCCGCAACGGCGGTAAAGGGTGGGGGCCCTCCGGGGAGAAAGACGACACCCTCGCGGTGATCCCGGACTCCAGCTACGCCGGGGTGTACCAGGCCGTCATTGAGGACTGCAAAGCCAACGGCGCCTTTGACCCCACCACGATGGGGACGGTTCCCAACGTGGGGCTCATGGCGCAGAAGGCTGAGGAGTACGGCTCGCACGACAAGACCTTCGAGATCGAGTCCGCCGGCACCGTCCAGGTCGTCAACTCAGCCGGGGATGTGCTCATTGAGCACCAGGTTCAGCCCGGTGACATCTGGCGGGCCTGCCAGACGAAGGACGCCGCCGTCTCCGATTGGGTGAAGCTAGCTGTCACCCGGGCCAAGGAGACCGGCGCACCTGCGGTGTTCTGGCTGGATGAGAACCGCGCTCATGACAAGAACCTCATCACCAAGGTCATCCGGTACCTGGCTGACTATGACACCGAGGGCCTGGAGATCAAGATCCTCGATCCTGTCGCCGCCACCCACTACACCGTGGAGCGGTTGCGCGCCGGGGAGGACACTATTTCGGTGACCGGAAACGTGCTGCGTGACTACCTCACCGACCTCTTCCCCATCCTCGAACTGGGTACCAGCGCCAAGATGCTCTCCATCGTGCCGCTGATGGCCGGCGGTGGTCTCTACGAGACCGGTGCCGGCGGTTCGGCACCTAAGCACGTGCAGCAACTGACCGAAGAGAACTATCTGCGGTGGGACTCCCTGGGGGAGTTCTTCGCTCTGGTTCCTTCCCTGCAGAAGTACGCTGAGCAGGCCTCTACACCGAAGGCGAAGGTCCTGGCCTCGGCTCTGGACCGGGCTACCGCGACTTTCCTGATGGAGGACCGTTCCCCCGGCCGGAAGCTGGGCACGATCGACAACCGCGGCAGCCACTTCTACCTGGCGCTGTATTGGGCCCAGGAATTGGCTCAGCAGGAGGAGGACGCCGAGCTGGCGGAAACCTTTAAGACGGTGGCCGAGCAGCTCAGCAGCAATGAGTCGACCATCGTCGAGGAGCTGCTGGCCGTGCAGGGTCAGCCGGCGGATATCGGAGGCTACTACCGCCCCGATGAGGAGAAGACGCTGAAAGTCATGCGCCCCTCCCCCACACTGAACACCATCATCGACAGCCTGGCTGCGTAATTCGCTAGGTGTCTGAGGCCTGCGGAAAGGGCTCCTCCGGCCTTTCCGCAGGCCTCAGGATGCTGTCCGTGCCGCGCTACTTCTTGCCTTGGTTGGCCACAGCCTCGATGGCTTCTTTGGCGGCCTCTGGGTCCAGGTAGGTCCCGCCGGGGGTGACGGGTGTGAGGTTCTCATCCAGTCGGTAGTGCAACGGAATGCCGGTGGGGATGTTCACCCCGGCAATCTCTTCATCGCCGATGCCGTCGAGGTACTTCACCAGGGCGCGTAGGGAGTTACCGTGAGCGGCCAGGAGTACGGTCTGACCGGCCTTGAGGTCGGGAACGACCTCGGCCTCCCAGTACGGCAGGAAGCGTGCGACGACGTCAGCGAGGCATTCGGTCTTCGGCGGGTTCTGCACATCGGCATAGCGCGGGTCACCGGCCTGACTGTACGGATCGGCGTCGTCGATCTCCGGGGGCGGAGTGTCATAGGAACGCCGCCAGGTCATGAACTGTTCTTCACCGTATTCTTCACGGATCTCCGCTTTGTTCTTGCCCTGCAGGGCACCGTAGTGCCGCTCGTTGAGCCGCCAGCTGCGCTTGACGGGGATCCACAGTCGGTCGGCGGTCTCCAGGGCCAGGTGAGCGGTGGTGATGGCCCGCTGCAGCAGGGAGGTGTGGACGATATCGGGCAGTAACTCGTGCTCGGCGAGCAGCTCACCGCCGCGGGCCGCTTCGGCTCGACCTTGGTCGGTCAGTTTGACGTCCACCCACCCGGTGAACAAGTTCTTCTGGTTCCAGTCGCTCTGCCCGTGCCGGAGCAGAATGAGGTCATAGGCCATAGTGGCGGTCCCTTCTGTGGTCGCTTAGGAAACTTCTGGGTTGACGTCAACGAGATAGACGGTAGCCATGCAGGCCGCGGCCGAGGACATCAGCAGCACAAAGGGGCCCAGTCCGAGCATGCTCACTAAAGCGAGGGCACTGGCCCCACCGGTGATGCCAAGCCAGAACTGTTTGGTGCGCTTGTCCATGGCGATGAAACGCTCTTGGTTTTTCGTCAGGCACTTGAAGAAGGCCACCAGCGCCAGGACGAAACAAATGAGCGCAAAGAGCCGGTAGAGCAGGAATACCGTGAGGTCGACGTAAGCCCACAGTGTGGTCATCGTCGTCAGGTCAGCAGCGAGAGAAGCCATGATGGCACCATCCTATGCGCCCACCGGGGCGCACTGCAGTCAGGCAGCGCCGCGATCTCAACCACTCGGTCCTCACCGGTCATGGCTTCCAGTATGAGGACATCGGGTGTCTCACCGGTGGCCGGTAGTCTGGGGCAGGTGAACAACGCCGCAGAGCACAGCGAGGAGCACACCGGGCTGTTCGTCGCCCTTGAGGGTGGGGAGGCCACGGGAAAGACCACCCAGATCGGCCTGCTTCGCAAGTGGCTGCAGGCTTGCGGCCGGCACGTGGTAACCACTCGGGAACCCGGTGGTACGGCTATCGGTGAACGCATCCGACCACTGCTGCTGGACCACGGCCAGGGGGAGGTCGATCCGCGCACCGAGGCGTTGCTGTTTGCCGCTTCTCGGGCCGCTCACGTCAGGCAGCTCATCCGTCCGGCGTTATCCCGCGGTGAGGTGGTGCTGTGTGACCGGTACGTCGATTCCTCACTGGCATACCAGGGGGTTGGCCGTGGTCTCGGCATCGAGGAGGTCGCCCAGATCAATCGGTGGGCCACCGAAGGCCTCACCCCAGACCTGACCGTGGTGCTGGATGTGGATCCGGAGATCTCCCGGCGTCGTCGTGCCCACCGGGATGGCGGGGCAGTCGGGGACCGTATCGAATCCGCCGACAACGCGTTCCACAGCCGCCTGCGTCAGGCGTTCCTGGACCGGGCAGAAGCCGCACCGGAGCGTTACCTGGTGCTTGATGCCGCCGTGGACGCACAGAGCATCCAACAACGGATCCGCACTCGCTTAGCCAAGCTGCTCGACCTCGATCAGGGGGTTCAGACAGTATGACGGTCTACACGTCCCAGCAGTCTGGTGTGACCCCACAGACAGTCTTTGCCGAGCTGGTTGGTCAGGATCCGGTGGTGGAGCAGCTGGTCAGCGCAGCCCGTTCGCAGGCTCCTGCCCACGCGTGGCTGCTGACCGGTCCGCCCGGATCGGGACGGTCCAATGCGGCCCGAGCCTTTGCCGCCGCACTGAACCTGGAGGGCACCGACCCACAGGCTGATGCCCGCCGGGCTGAACAAATCCTCGCCGGAGCACATCCGGCGGTGCAGTTGGTCACCACCGAGAACGTCACCTACAACATCAAAGAAGTCCGTGAGCTGGTCACCACCGCACAGGACCGCCCGCAGAACGCCCAGTGGCGGGTCATCGTGGTCGAAGACGCCGACCGCATGACCGAGCGGACCACCAATGTGTTACTCAAGGCCATCGAGGAGCCCCCACCGCAGACCATCTGGGTGCTCTGCGCACCCTCTCCGGCCGATGTGCTGGTCACCATCCGGTCCCGCTGCCGGCACGTCACCTTGCGGATCCCCCCGGTCGCGGCGGTGACCGATCTGTTGGTCCACCGTGACGGACTGAACCGGGAGGATGCCGCCTTCGCGGCACGGATCTCGCAGAGCCATATCGGAGTGGCCCGCCGATTGGCCCGGGACCCGGAGGCCATGCGACGGCGTAATGACGTTGTCTCCTTGCCGCTGAAGGTCCGCTCTGCCTCCCAGGCGGTGCTCGCCGCCGAGGACCTGGTCTCCATGGCGCAGACTGACGCGGCAGCTGAGTCCGAAGCCCGCCTGGCGGAGGAGCACGCCGCACTGCGCCGGACCCTGGGCCTGGACCCGGAGGAAAAGATTCCCGCCAAGCTGCGCGCCCAGTTCAAACGGTTGGAAGAAGAAAGCGAACGTCGCACCAAGCGCGCGGTGCACGATGCCTTAGACCGCACGCTCATTGACCTCACCGGTGTCTACCGGGACGTGTTGAGCCTGAAGCTCTCCGCCGGCGTCGAGCTCATCAACGAACACCTCCGCGGAGAGCTCACGCAGCTGGCCGAGCACCTCAGCGCCGAGCAGGCCCTGAGGTGCCTGGATGCCATCAATGCCGCCCGGATGAGAATCGGTCAGAACGTGCCACCCAAACTGGCCATGGAGGCACTCATGGCATCGCTGATCCCTCGCGGCGGTACTCCCCGGTACGGTCGGCCCACCAGGAGTAGCCATGGATAGCCGCGCCGGATTCTGGGCCGTGCTGGCCGCGGCAGTGCTGATGCTGACCGGTTGTGGGCTCACTGATGCCGGGGAGGACCCTACTGAAGAGCCGGGTACCACGGAAGACACAGAGCTGACGCAGCCTCAGCGTCCGGGGCCCTCAGTGGTGCCGGAGCCCGAGCGCGAGCTGCTCGAGGAGTTCTACTCTCAGGATGTGCAGTGGGAAGACTGCGAAGCCGGGATGCACTGCACCGAGATCACCGTACCGGTGGACTACACCGACCCCACCGGAGAGACTATCGCCTTGGCAGTCATCGCCGATGGGACCGACCCGAGCGCCGAGTATGTGCTGACCAACCCTGGAGGACCGGGTGAGCCCGGGTACAGTCTGGTCGCCGAGCGGCTCTCCGGTTCAGTGACCGATGAGCTCGCCGAGGAATTCAACATCGTCGGTTTCGATCCCCGTGGGGTAGACCGCTCCTCCGGAGTGGAGTGCTTGGAGGATGAGGACTACGACCAGTACCGCCAGTCGGAGAGTGAAGACACCACTGAAGCACAACAGCAGGCCGAAGAGATCGCCGCCGAATGCGCCGACCGGACGGGGGAACTGCTCGGCCACGTGGACACTTTTTCCGCAGCTCGGGATATGGACATTATCCGCGGCGTCCTGGGCCAGGACGAACTGCACTATGTGGGCTTCTCCTACGGCACCAAACTGGGGATGGCCTACGCCGAGCAGTTCCCCGACCGGGTGGGCCGGTTCGTCCTCGATTCGATGATGGATGTCTCCCTCGATGCCCACGAACTCGCA
This sequence comes from Nesterenkonia alba DSM 19423, assembly GCF_000421745.1. Lineage (GTDB taxonomy): Bacteria > Actinomycetota > Actinomycetes > Actinomycetales > Micrococcaceae > Nesterenkonia > Nesterenkonia alba. The sequence continues at coordinate 343,148 of NZ_ATXP01000001.1, read as the reverse complement.
GTGACTCAAACCGCCGGGTTTGAAAGCGCGTTGACCGGATTCGCTCAATGGTGTGTGACCGACCAGCCGAACTGCATCGCGGAGACGCCCGACGACGTCGTCGGTGTTGTCCAACAGCTCTTCGCCGATGTTGCCGAGGAACCGGTCACAGTCCAGGACGGGCGGGTGCTGACGGTCTCCGGTCTCATCAGTGGGTTTATTGCCCCGATGTACAGCCCCGATGGCTGGCAGTACCTCCACGAGGCGCTCGTAGCCGCCGTCGAGACCGGTGAGTTCTATCCCTTCCAGTACTGGGCGGATCTGCAGGCCGGGCAAGAGGCCGACGGCAGCTACGAGTGGATGAGCACCTGGGCCTTCAACGCGGTGATGTGCCTGGACTACGACTGGCCTGACTCCGCAGAAGAGATGGAACAGGAAGTCGAGGCGATCAGTGAGGAAGCTCCGACCTTCGGCCCCTATATGGGCCACCAAGGGTTGCTGTGTCACGCCTGGGAGCACGAGCCGGTCGGTGAGCCCTGGACTCCGGATGAGGACTTACCACCCATGCTGTTCTTGGCCACCACTGGCGATCCCGCGACACCGGTTCAATGGGCGGAGAGCATGCACCAGCTGGTACCGGCCTCGGCGCTCATCGTCGACGACGCCGAAGGGCATATCGCCTACCGTCCAGGCAATACCTGTGTGACCGACGTCGTCGATGAGTACCTGCTCAGTGGTGAGCTCCCAGAGGGCCGCACTGACTGCTGAAGACCACTGTGAGACTCCCCGCTCATTTTCTACATCGTGTAGAAGAGTGATGTATACTACAGTTGTTGAGGCGGTGGGCCCTCTTCCCGTGGTGATCCCGCCGACCTTGACGAATGTTTTGAGCCCTCAATGAGGAGGCGGAGTTGAAGAACCACGAAATCCACACCCACACCAGCCCCATTCCCTTCGTCTCCACGGAGCGCAACCTCGGCGTGATCGTCGGTTACGACGCCTCCGAGCAGGGAACCTTGGCTTTGCACTACGCGGCTCGTGCCGCCCAGCGGCGCGGCACCACCCTCACCGTGGTTCACGCCTTCACCGTGCCTCCGTATATCAGCGGCTACATCGAGCAGGTTCCCGATGTCAGCGTCGATTCCCTGCAGCGCCAGGGCGGCGAGGAAATCCTCGACAAGGCCCGCGCCTACCTCAAGGACTACCCCGGCGAGGTCACCTACCGCCTAGAAGAAGGCGATGCGGCCGGGGTCCTGGTTCACCTCTCTCAGGCGGCTGAGCTGGCAGTCGTCGGCGGACGCGGACGTGGCGGGTTCCTCGGCCGGGTGCTCGGTTCCGTCGCCTCGGCCCTACCGGGGCATGCCACCTGCCCCACGGTCGTGGTTCCCCGGGCCTATGACCCCGAGGCCAGCGGTGGGGGAAGTTTCGCCCCCGTCGAAGACGACCGTCCTGTCACCGTCGGTATCGACGGTTCCAGCCATTCCCGGGTGGCCGCCCTGCACGCCGCCCAGGCGGCAGCCGATCGTGGTGTCACCCTTCGCATGATCATCGCCCTGCCCCCGATTGACGGGGCGCTGTTGTGGTACCCGGAGCTGGGTCCCCGGGAGGATGCTCACGTCGAAGCCCGCCGTAAGGAACTCGAAGCCAAGCTCGACGCCGAGCGCGCCTGGCTGCGCAATCACTTCCCCGACGTGGAGGTTCTCACCTCGGTGGAGACCGGTGAGTCCTCAGAGGTACTCAGCGCGGCGACGTCGTTCTCCCAGTTGACAGTGGTCGGAACGCGCGGCCGCGGGGGGCTGGCCTCTGTGCTGCTGGGCTCCACCTCCCGGGGCGTGCTGTTGACCGCCGATGGCCCGGTGATGGTGGTGCCCCGCCTGGAGGATGAGCGACTGCGCGACGAGCCGCACTTCGGCACCTGACTGCAACCGGCGACGTCGCCGGAAGCTCTGCATCCAGAGCTGCAGCAGTTGCGTTCGCTGTGAGATCGCCGGGCGCGCGTGGGGTAGACTTTCTCTCCGCGCGCGCCCGTGTCGTGTGCGCGCCGGCCACCTTAGCTCAGCTGGTAGAGCATTCCACTCGTAATGGAAAGGTCACCGGTTCGAATCCGGTAGGTGGCTCCACGTAACCTCGTGACATGACGACCACGACTGTCACACCAGATCAGGCTGGTACCGCCGAGCTCGCCGCGGAACTGCGGCGAGCAGGGGTTTCCCGGGTGGAGGATTCCGTTCTGGCCCGTGGAATGTACTCCTCGGATGCCTCCCTCTACCGCGTGGTGCCGGAGGTCGTCGCGCGACCGCAGCAGGTCGATGAGCTCTACGCTATCCATCAGACCGCTCAACGGCTTGGTGTTCCGGTGACGATGCGCGGGGCGGGAACCTCCATTGCGGGGAATGCCGTCGGGGCGGGCATTGTGGTCGATACCCGGGATCTGAACCGGGTGGTCAGCATTGACCCAGAATCCGCCACCGCCCGGGTCCAGCCCGGTGTGGTCCACGCTGACCTGCAGCGCGCCGCTGCCCCGCACGGACTGCGGTTTGGGCCCGATCCTTCGACGCACTCCCGGTGCACTATCGGCGGGATGATCGGCAACAATGCCTGCGGCTCCCGGGCTCTGGGCTACGGGCGCACCTCCGATAATGTCGAGGCAGTGCGCGTGCTCTTCGGCACCGGTGATGAGGCCACGATCCGCCATGGTGAGGTGACCGGGTCGTCGTCGACCGCTGACCAGCTGCTCAGCGTGGCGCAGAACCATTTGGCGCATATTCGCACCAGCTTCGGCCGGTTCGGCCGGCAGATCTCCGGTTACAGCCTGGAACACCTGCTGCCGGAGAATCGCGGGCGCATCGAACGCTTCCTCGCCGGCACGGAGGGCACCTTGGGGATATTGCTCGAGGCGGAGGTCAACCTGGTGGCTGATGAACCCGGTCGGCGTCTGCTGGTGTTGGGGTATCGGGAGGTCGCTGAAGCCGCCGATGCGGTCCCGCGCATTCTGGACGCCGGTGGGGGTCGGCTCATCGCCTGTGAGGGGATGGATTCCCGACTGGTGGCCCTGGTCCGCGGGGCCGGTAAGCGCGTACCGCCCCTGCCGGAGGGTGAGTCCTGGCTGTTTGTAGAAGCCGCGGGAGAAGACGCCCCTGGGGTGCTCGACGCCGTCAAGACCGCTGGGCAACCGGTGGGTACCCGACTCATCGAAGACCCCGCCGAGGCCGCCGCCCTGTGGAAGATCCGCGAGGACGGTGCCGGTCTGGCCGGGATCAGTCTGCCCACTCCGGCCCACTCCGGCTGGGAGGACGCGGCCGTCCCTCCAGAGCACTTGGGTGACTGGATGCGTGAGTTCGAGTCTTTGATGCGCGACTACGGGCTGCAGGGTTACCCCTACGGGCACTTCGGCGATGGGTGTATCCACTGCCGGATCGATTTCCCCTTCCAGCATGGGGACCCGAGCTCCACGGGGGTTTTCCGTGAGTTCATGCTTGCCTGCGCGGACCGGTTGACCCGTTACGGCGGATCGCTCTCCGGGGAGCACGGGGACGGGCGGGTGCGGTCCGAGCTGCTGCCCACCATGTATGACGAGACCTCCATCGCGCTGTTCAACGAGGTCAAACGGATCTGCGACCCGCAGAACCTGCTCAACCCGGGCATCATCGCCGAACCGGTACCGATCACCGAGAACATCCGCCCCACCCAGCCCAAACATGACCTGCCGTTTCCGGGGTTGCGCATGACCCACGACGACGGCGACTTCGGGGCCGCCGTGCATCGCTGTTCAGGAGTGGGCCGTTGTGTGGCACCGAAGACCAATGGCGTGATGTGCCCCAGTTACCTGGCCACCAAGGATGAGAAAGACTCCACCCGTGGGCGCGGGCGCATCCTGCAGGAGGCGATGGACGGCACCCTGGTGAAGGGACTGGCTGACCCGGCTGTCCATGAGGCTCTTGATCTCTGTTTGGCGTGCAAGGGCTGTGCCAGCGATTGCCCGGCCGGGGTCGATATGGCCACCTATAAGGCCGAGGCCCTGCACCAGACCTACGACCGTGACGCTGAGGGCCGGCCTGCCAAGCGTCTGAGACCACGCAGTCACTACATTCTGGGGCGGCTGCCGTTCTGGGCGAAGCTCGCCGCCCCGTTTGCACCGGTGGCGAACCTGTCGATGAAACTGCCGCCGGTGGCGGCTGTGGCGAAGTGGGTGGCCGGCATCGATCAGCGCCGCGGGGTGCCACGGTTCGCCCATCGCACCTTGACACGCACGGCCCGGCGTGAGGGAGTCACCGGCCAGTTGCCCGATCAGCCGGATGTGTGGGTGTGGGCGGATTCGTTCACCAATCATTTCTTCCCTGGGTCAGGGACCGCTGCACTGCAGTTCCTACGCGACCAGGGCCTCGATGTTCGGGTGATCGACCGCCCGGGCTGTTGTGGGTTGCCGTGGATTACCACCGGGCAGCTGGATCAGGCGAGGGCTTTGATGGATTCTACGGTCACCACTCTCGCGGAGTATGTGGAATCCGGCACCCCGGTCATTGCCGTGGAGCCGAGCTGTCTGGCCACATTACGTTCAGATGCCGTGGAATTGTCCGCCAAACCTGAGGCCCGGACTGTGGCGGATGGGGTGCTCAGCTTTGCCGAGTTGGTCAACCGGCTCGTTGATGAGGGGCGGGTGGGCCTGCCGGATCTTAGTGGGGTCGACGTCGTCGCTCAGCCACACTGCCACCAGGCTTCGATCGTCGGCTGGGAGGTGGATGAAGCTCTGCTGCGGCAGGCTGGTGCCACGGTGACCAAGGTCTCTGGGTGTTGTGGCCTGGCGGGGAACTTCGGTGTGGAGGCCGGGCACTATGAGGTCTCGGTGGCGGTGGCGGAGACCCACCTCATGCCGGCGGTACGGCAGAACCCGGAGGCGGTGGTGCTGGCCGATGGGATGAGCTGCAAGGTTCAGCTCGACGATCTTGCCGGGGTGCGGGCCATGCACTTGGCGGAGCTGTTGGCCCAGCGGCGTGCCCAGCAGTCCTGACCTGGATGGTGGCTGCTCGCACCGGGGTGCGGGTAGCGCGGGATCAGTCGGTGTGTTGTGTGGTCTGCGCTTCGGCGAGGGCTCGTTCGGCGTCCTGGAGGCAGGCCAGCACTTGATCGGCACGACGCCGCACAGCAGGCACCTCGGAGTGGTGCAGCCGGACCATGGCTTCGGCCTCGGCGGTGGTGGCTAGGTGGTTGGCCGCACGTGTGAGGCAGGAGTGTAGTTCCCGCGCTGCCCCGGGGATGTTCATGCCCTCGGCGGGGAAGCGCTGGTGGGCGGCTTTGCAGAGGTCGTAGACGGTGGGCAGTTGTTCGGCCAGCTGGTCACCGATGGCCACCAGTTGGTTGTGTATGTCGTTTTCGGCGACACCTTCGAGAATCTGGTGGTAGCGGTCGAGGCCACGCTCGTACCGGTCGTGGGCTTGGCGCCAGAGTCCGGTGCCGAGGTCTTTCTCCTTCCGGCGGGCGCGTCTGCGCCGTCCGAACAGTTCCGTGACGATCCCCATAGTGGAGGAAGTCTACCGGGCGTGGGTACGTTGACCTGACCTCACGTATAGTGGAGTGCCGGAACTGAAGGCGCCGCTGCCGGCGTCGTCGGCTCCTGGTGCGGTGACCGAGCGGCCGAAGGTGACGGTCTTGAAAACCGTTGTAGGCAACCCCTACCGTGGGTTCGAATCCCACCCGCACCGCCGCATGTTTCGTTTTGTTAGCTCTGGTTCTTGAAAACCACGAGGAAGCGGTGGGCTTCTTCCCGAGTCAGCGGGGAGTGGTCTGCCAACAGCTGGGACGCCTCATCGACGTGGTCGTCGCGCAGCAGGGCATAGAGCTGGTCGTGCACCCAGGGTTCGAGGTCCTCGTGGGAGAGGGTGATTTTCTCCTCCCCGCGCTGGACCTCCAGGTGGAACCCGGCGGGTTCCTCATCCTCAGCAGCCCACTCTTCAGGAATCGTCAGCTCGGCATCCGGATCGAACCCGGAGGCGCGCATCAGCTCCTCAGCCTTGGCGTCGACGTCGTCGTCTGCTCCCGGCTTCTCTCCCCCAGGGATGTCCGGGATGTTCTCCGTGTTCTCCCCCAGGATCTCACCGGTGTTCGGATCCGCCTCAGCAACCGGTTCATCCGCCAGCGGGGCGTCATCGGCGTCGTCGCGGACCTCATCGACCAGGTCCTCAACGTACTCGTCGTCCACCTCATCCTCACCGCGGTGCAAGTCGAAGTCCTGCTCAAACCGAATCTGCGACGGCGAAGGCTGCGGATACTCATTCAGCGCCTGAATGGCTAGCACGCAGTCCCGCAGCGGTGCCCCGGTGGCCTCCTTGAACGTCACCATGGCTTCACGCCCTCGGCCTGCGGCAATGTGCTGGTAGACCGCCTTGTGCTGCTCATCGTCGAGGGCAAGCACCGCTTTGCGGGCCATCTCCGGGGTGACTTCGGCCCGCAGGCGTTCATGGACCTTACGGCCCTGCCGCTGCGCGAGCGCGCGCAGCCCCAAGAACAGCCCGACGCCGAGGGCGACCACCAGGAGGATCTCGACCATGAGGGCCAGTCTACGGGAGAGCACCGGCGGGCTCCCATAGGATGAACCTGTGACCATTGATCTGAGCGAATCCTTCAAGGCCTACGATGTCCGCGGGGTCGTCGGGGAGACCATCACCGCCGAATCCGTGCGAGCAGTGGGGGCAGCCTTCGTCGATGTGCTGCGCCTGACCGGCCAGCAGGTCCTCGTCGGTGGGGACATGCGTCCCTCCTCAGCCGAATTCATCGAAGCCTTCACGGAGGGTGCGACCGCCCGGGGAGCCAATGTCACCCAGCTCGGTGAGATCTCCACCGACATGCTGTACTTCGCCTCCGGCACGCGGCACGCTGCCGGGGTGGTCTTCACCGCCAGCCACAACCCGGCCCAGTACAACGGGATCAAGATGTCCAAACCCGGGGCGGTGCCGCTCTCGGCCGACACCGGTCTCGACGATATCCGCGTGGTCGCTCAGGCTCACCTGGACAACCGAGAGATCCCCTCCACCGGCACCCCGACCACGGTGACCGCCGAGAACCTCCTGGCCGACTATGCCCGGTACTTACATTCCCTGGTGGACTTGCGCGGCATCCGCCCGCTGAAAGTAGTCGTCGACGCCGCCAACGGCATGGCCGGCAAAACCACCCCCGCAGTGCTCGGTGATGCCGTACTCGAGACTCTGCCGGTGGAGCTGGTGCCGCTGTACTTCGAACTCGACGGCACCTTCCCCAACCACCCAGCCAACCCCTTGGAGCCAGAGAACCTGCAGGATCTGCAGCGTGCAGTGCGCGAACACGGTGCGGATATTGGATTAGCGTTCGACGGCGACGCCGACCGTTGCTTCGTCATCGATGAGCGGGGTGAGCCTGTGTCCCCTTCAGCGGTGACCGCACTGGTGGCCCGTCGGGAGATCGCCCGCGCCAAGGCCGCCGGGGATAAGACTCCGGTCATCATCCACAACCTCATTACCTCCCGGGCGGTGCCGGAGCTGGTCGAACGCGAAGGCGGGCGCCCGGTCGTTACCCGTGTGGGGCATTCCTATATCAAGGCGGTGATGGCCGCGGAGTCCGCGGTCTTCGGTGGGGAGCACTCCGCCCACTACTACTTCCGGGATTTCTTCAACGCCGACACTGGGATGCTCGCAGCAATGCACGTGCTGGCCGCCCTGGGGGAACAGGACCAGCCGCTGTCTGAGCTGGCCCGGGAGTTCAACCCGTACTTCGCCTCCGGGGAGATCAACTCCACGGTGGCGAACAAGGAGGCCGCAGTGCACCGGGTCTTGGCGGTCTTCGCCGCCGGTGGTGACGAAAACGCCACCTCCGGACCCTCCGGCGTGGTGGACGCTACCGAACTGAAAGATCCCCGCTCCCCCCTGGCCGATGCTGATGTCACCGTAGAGACCATGGACGGGATCACCATCAGTGCCGAAGACGGCACGTGGTGGTTCAACCTGCGGGCCTCGAACACCGAACCCTTGCTGCGCTTCAACGGTGAGGCCCACACCCGCGAGCTGATGGAAGCAGTCCGGGATGAGGTGCTCGCCATTGTTCGGGGCGAGTAAGAACCACGGTGGGCGCAGACGTGTCAGATCAGGATGCAGCACCCCGCCGGGACGGTGATCCCTTTCGCGAGCAATTCATCCAACGCTTCGCCGAGTATTGGACCTCCGAAGGAGGCCCCCGCGTGGAGGGGCTCATCGCCGCCTACTTGCTGGTTGATGAGTCCGACGGCGCCACCGCCGGAGAGATCTCCGCAGCCCTGGGGTTAAGCCGGGGTGCGGTCTCCACCTACACGCGGAAACTCGTCGATGCCGGCTTCGTCCGCCGGTACCGCAAACCCGGGGACCGTACCGACTACCACGTGATGGACGCCGACGTCTGGGGTGGGTTCCTCCACCACCACCAGGCCTACCTGCAGTCACAGCGTCAACTGGCCGCTGAGGCGCTCCAAGCGGTTGACGAGAACAGCCCGGCCCACGAGCGCCTCCGGTACATGCATGCCTACATGGAGTGGATCACCGAACACATGCGGCTGCCCGAGCGGTGGGCGCAGCACAAGGCCCAGGTGGTTCAGCGGCGCCACTCGAGCACGAGCAAATAGCCGAGGTACACCCCACCGGCAGCCGCGGTGACGATCCCCACCGGCAACCCAGCCAGCCCAGGTGCCTGCTGAGCCAGCAGGTCAGCACTGACCAGGATGAGCGCACCGGTCACCGCCGCCAGGGTGAGATTCGGTCCCGGCGCTCGACTCAACTTCCGGGCGATATGCGGTGCCGTCAGGGCGACGAAAGCCACCGGACCGGCAACAGATACTGCAGCCGCCGCCAGTAAAACCGCCAGGATAATCGCCTGGGTGCGCGTGGTCCTGGCGCCCGCGCCCAGGGTCTCGGCCACATCATCACCAAGGTCCATCACCAGGAGCCGCCGACTGAGCATCACCACCAGCGGGATGAGCACCACGAGCCCGACGCCGATGATCGCCACATGCTGCATATTCCGGGTGCCGAGTGACCCCACCAGATACGCGGCAAGATCATGAGCTGAGTCCCGCAGCGCCACGGCCACCACGTAGTGAGTCACCGCCGTTGCCATGGCGAAGACACCGATGCCGGTGATGATGACCCGCGCAGGGGATCCGAACCCCATACCCGTGGACCACCAGACAATCCCCACTGCGACTCCGGCGCCGATGACGGCTCCCACCGGTGCGGGGAACACCCCCGGCCACCACAGCGTGGACACCGCGACCCCGGCTCCTGCCCCAGCACCCAGCCCGATGACATCCGGACTACCCAACGGGTTCCGGGTCACACTTTGGAAGAGGGCACCCGCCAGCCCGAGAGCTATCCCGGCACCGATGGCAGTCAGTATTCGGGGCCCGCGCAATCGCTCCAGGACGAACGTGGTGGTGGCATCGGCCTCCCCCCGCAGTGCTGCTGCGAGGTCATGCGGGGATGTTCCCATCGGCCCCCAGGCCAGGGTCAGCACTGCCAGTATCCCCATCAGTACAAGGAGCACGACGACGACCACAACAGTGCGGGGACGCCACGGTAGGGTGAGCCGCTCCCCCACCCTTAGAATCCGCACCCCGGGGTGTGCCGGCGTCGTCGTCGGTCTCTCCGGCGTCATCGGCACACCCTTGGTCATCTGTGCCCTGCTCGTCTGTGCCCTGCTCATCCACGCACCCTGCCTCTGCGCACAGCCGCTAGGAGAAACGGCGCCCCCACGAAAGCGGTCACCACTCCGACCATGAGTTCCTGCGGGCGCGCGATGATCCGGGCTGCGACGTCGGCTCCCAGTAGTAATGCAGCCCCGAGCAGCACGGCCATGGGCAATTGCCACCGGTGGTCAGTCCCCACCGCAGCGCGCACCAGGTGCGGGACGGCCAATCCCACAAAGGCGATCGGCCCCACGGCCGCAGTAGCCGCCGCTGCCAGAAGGGTGGCGGCTGTCAGGGCGGCCAGTCGAACCCACTGCACGCGAACCCCCAGCCCGGTGGCGACCTCTTCACCCAGCGCCACGGCGTTGAGGGATCCCGTCATGGCCCAGGCCAACACCGCACCGAGGATCAGTGCCGGCAGCACCGTCCAGAGAGTCTCGAACCGCACACCGGCCAAGGATCCGACCATCCAGTGACGATAGGAGTCGAAGACCTCCGGGCGAGTGAGGATCATCGCCTGCACATAGGCGCCCAGCACCGCGGAGACCACGGCACCGGCCAGCACCAGCGGAATCACCGATGTGCTGCCAGATTGCCGACCCAGCAGCAGCACCGCTGTCACCGCCAGCACCGCCCCAGGGATGGCCGCCGGGACCGTCGCGAGCCCGCTGCTAACCCCGAAGAACGCCGTAGCAGTCACCACTGAGGCTGAGGCACCCATGGTGACCCCAAGCAGGCCCGGTTCTCCTAGGGGGTTACGCATCACCGACTGGATGAGCATCCCCGCCACCGCCAAGGCCGCCCCCACCGTGGCTCCCACCACCGTGCGCGGCACCCGGGCGGCCAACACCTGCTGCATGAAAGGGTCCTCGTCCCCGGTCAGGGTAGCGAGCATGCGGGCGATATCAGTCTCCCGACTGCCCAGGCTCAGGCTGGCCACAGTCATCAACGCCAGCACCACGACAGCCGCGCCGACCATCAGCACACGTGAACCCGTCCCTGCGCGCCGGAAACCTGCAGAGGTAGCCGCAGGACTACTCGATGTTCTCAATGGCCTCTTCGATGAGCGGCTCATAGCGTTCGATGACCCACGGCACGGTCAGCGGGTTGATGATCGACGACGCCGTCACCAAGGAATTGTCCTCTGGGGCCACCACTGCACCGCGCTCAATCGCAGGAATGGAGGCGTAGAGCTCTTGGGCTTCGATCTCCTCCCGGTTGGCCTCATCGGAATACCACGTGAAGATGAGGTCGGAGTCGGCCAGCATGTCTGCGTTTTCAAGGCCGATCATGGCCGAATCAGTGCCTTCGACTTCATATTCGTCGAGTTCCTCGACCACGGGGTCCACCGTTAAGCCGATTTTGCGCACCATGGCCACGCGTTGCTCATCGGGGAAGAACACACCCAGAGTGCCGGGGCCGTCGTTGTAGATGAAGGAGAAGGTGATCTCTTCCCAGGAGGGGTCCCCGGCGTCGTCGAACTCTGCCTCGATCTCAGTGATGAGGTCCTCGGCGCGGTCTTCATACCCTAGCGCAGTGGCTACGGTGTGAATCTGCTCTTCCCATGTGATGGTCCAGGGCAGTTCCGGGTAAGCCACCGTAGGTGCGATATCGGCTAGCACGTCGTACTGGTCCTGGGTGATGCCGGACCAAGGGGCCAGGATCACATCGGGGTCGAGCTCAAGGATCGCTTCGACGTCGAGCTCCGTGCCGCCGTCGAACTGTTCGGGCAGCTCCTCGCCTAAGTCGGTGACCTCTTCGTAAATCCATGGCAGGTATCCGCTGTCATCGGCACCCCAGGCGTACTCCTCGATCCCGACCGGGGTCACTCCCAGGGCAATAGCGGTCTCGGCCGAACCCTGCCCGAGAGTGACCACACGTTCAGGTTGCTCGGTGATCTCCGCTGCACCCAGGGCGTGCTCAATGGTGACGGGAGTGAAGGCATCATCCGGAGCCTCGGTGGCGTCAAGGGTGGGTTCGGCGTTCGACTCGGTGCCGCAGGCGGTCAACACCAGCGCGAGGGCTGTCACAAGGCCCGTGACGGCGGTGGGCGCGGATCGGGTGGTCAGGACAGGGCTCATCGAGGACCTCCATTAGAGGATGTGAGGTGATATTAACGGAGTGAGCCTACCCTAAGTTTCATTTTTCGTGAAACAAGCACGACGACGTCGTCGTTCCGTGCTGCTGTGCCGTTGAGTGGAATGCCAACGCACTTGGGGTGCCCTCCTCGATAAAAGAAGGACACCCCAGTGCTCCGCGGACGGTCGGGTCGCTACGGTTTAGGCCACGCGACGTTTGAGTTCTTCGAGTTCATCCCGGATGGACTCGGGCAGGGAGTCCCCGAAACGGGCGAACCAGGATTCGATGTCTGGGATTTCCGTTTTCCATTCTTCGGGATCCACACGAAGGGAGTCTTCCAACTGCTCTTGGGTGATCTCCAGCCCCTCAGTGTCGATGGAGTCCTGTGTGGGGGTGTACCCAATAGCGGTCTCTTGCGCCTCAGCGGTGCCTTCGATCCGTTCGATGACCCACTTCAGCACACGGGTGTTCTCCGCGAAGCCCGGCCAGGCGATCTTGCCGTCGCGGCCGCGTCGGAACCAGTTCACCAGGAAGATACTGGGCAGCTTGTCCGGGTCAGCCTGGGATGAGACGTCCACCCAGTGCTTGAGGTAGTCCCCGGCGTCGTAGCCGATAAATGGCAGCATCGCCATCGGGTCCCGACGCACTGTGCCGACCTTCCCCTCGGCAGCGGCGGTGGTCTCTGAGCTCAGGGTGGCGCCGAAGAAGATTCCGTGTTCCCAGCTGCGGGCCTGGGTGACCAGTGGCACGGTGGTCTTTCGGCGACCGCCGAAGAGAATCGCGTCAAGCTTCACCCCTTCAGGGTCGAAGTACTCATCAGCGAGCATGTCGGTCTGGTCAATGGGCGTGCAGAACCGGGCGTTGGGGTGTGCGGCGGGCCGGTCGGCGTCCGGAGTCCAGTCGTTGCCCTGCCAGTCGATCAGGTGCGCCGGTGGTTCTTCGGTCATTCCTTCCCACCACACACCGCCGTCATCGGTCAGTGCGCAGTTGGTGAAGATGCTGTTGCCTTTGGCGATGGCCCGCATGGCGTTGGCGTTGGTGTGCCATCCGGTGCCGGGCGCGACGCCGAAGTAGCCAGTTTCGGGGTTGATCGCCCGGAATTCGCCGTCTTGACCAGGGCGAATCCAGGTGATGTCATCGCCGAGGGTCTCGGCTTTCCACCCTTCGAGGGAGGGGTCGATCAGCGCGAGGTTCGTCTTCCCGCAGGCCGAGGGGAACGCCGCGGAGATGTGGTAACTCTTGCCCTGCGGGCTGGTGAGTTTGAGGATCAGCATGTGCTCGGCGAGCCAGCCCTCATCGCGGGCCATGACCGAGGCGATGCGCAGCGCGTAGCACTTCTTACCCAGCAGGGCGTTGCCACCGTAGCCGGAGCCGTAGGACCAGATCTCCCGGGTTTCGGGGAAGTGGACAATGTACTTCTCCTCATTGCACGGCCAGGGCACATCCTGCTCGCCAGGAGCCAAGGGTGCACCCACAGAGTGCACCGCCGGGACAAAGAAGGCATCGAGATGTTCCATGCGCCGCAGCACATCAGTACCGATCCGCGCCATGATGCGCATACTGGCCACCACATAGGCAGAGTCGGTGATTTCGACGCCGAATTTGGGGTCTTGTGCGTCGAGGTGTCCCATGACAAAGGGGATGACGTACATAGTGCGCCCACGCATGGCCCCGTCGAAGACCCGGTTGAGAGTACCGCGCATCTGACCGGGATCCATCCAGTTATTGGTGAAGCCGGCGTCGCGTTCATTCTCTGAGCAGATGAAGGTCCGGGATTCCACACGGGCGACGTCAGCCGGATCGGAGAAAGCGGCAAAAGAGTTCGGGAAGTCCGGGCTCGTGAGTCGGGTGAGGGTGCCGGCTTGAACGAGTTCCTCAGTGAGCCGGTCGTATTCTTCTTCACTGCCGTCCACCCAGTGGATGGCATCTGGAGTGGTCAGTTGGGCGGTCTCGACAACGAAGTCGAGGAGCTTCTGCTGGGTCGTCGGGGCAGTGGCGGCGATCCGCTCTGCTGTTATCTCACCGGGCGCCGTTGCAACGGTGGTCACTGTTCATCCCTCCATTGGGTACAGGTTGTGTGTCACCTGCCCTGACAGAGCCGAGCGTGGTCGAGATCCGGAAGGCTTCCCCCGGTGCGCCACGGCACTGTGGCGTTGACCTCGTCCTGCGCGCGGGAATCCCCGCCTGAGCAGATGTCTCAACTGTAACGTGCGCAGATGACAGCCGTGTGAACGAGCACTGTGAACCTCGTCATGCCGTCCGGCCATCCCCCTGTCACCTGCGGGGAGCGCAACGGGTGCATGTGGCGCGGCCCCTCTGGTAGTGGGACACTAGAGAACACCTGATCCTGACAATCACGGGAGCCTGACATGTCTACCGTCCTGGATTTCGACCCTGAGACTGACGCACGTCTAGAGCGAATCGCTGCGCGTACCGGCCAGTCGAAGAGTGAGCTTGCCCGAGAATTGGTGACCTCCCACGTTGCAGAGCTTGAAGAGGCCGCCGAACTACGGGAACACGTCGAAGCCATCCGGCAGGGTGAGGTCCCCACGGTTTCAGATGAAGAGGTGGGGCGGCGTCTGGGACTTGACGACTAAGCATGTCGAAGTGGGAACTTCGATATGGTCCCCGTGCAGCGAAGGCGCTGGGCAAGCTCGATAAGTCGGTAGCCAGACGCATTCGGTCAAAGCTTCAACGGCTCACAGAACTAGAGGACCCCACTGATGGACTGAAACCTCTCTCCGGGCCGCTGGCGGGCTTATACCGGCTGAGGGTTGGTGATTGGCGAGTACTGGTGGACGTGCAAAGTGACGCTCTGATGATTGTCGCCGTGGACCTCGGCCACCGAAGCGGAAGCATCTACGACTGAGCCGGGCGTATGGCTATGCGCCGCGTCCGACACACCGAGACCACGCAGGACCCCGGAACCAGCACCATCCCCCTGTCATCTGCGGGGGGGGAGTTGGAGGCAGCGAAAACAGATTATGGAAACAAACACAGTAAGCGAAACGAGACTATTTTCAGTGCGTACTATCATGTGTTAAATAGCTGGAAACTATAGAGTTTTATATGCTTTTAGGAGTATATTCAGCGACTAATCCCCGGAATCACCCAGCGGCCAAGGACATGTGAAACTATGCCTATGGAAGAGACCTGGCCCCAGTTGGTTGCGGCAGCTCCACCTGTCATCTATGTATTCGCGTACTTGGTGTACGTAGTTGCCACCATCGGTGACGGCACCTCTAAACGTCTTAGAGTGATGCAACGAGAAAGTGATCTAATTCAGAGCTTGCCGGACCAATTGAAGCATCGTGAGCTTCTGCTTAGCACTCTGAGTCACCGCATTGAGGCCCATCACTGGAAAACGGTAAGGCGTGTCGACGGCGCGAGTGCTGCCGCGCTGATTCTCCTTCTCGGCATACTCGGAGCGGTGCTGTATGCCCTGATCGTTTGGGGTATGGCAGTCCAAAACCTTCTCCCCTCACTCGTGATTTTCGTGGTGGCCGCATTGGTGGGTCTAACCGCTCTAGGAGTTCTCGCCGTGGGATTAGGCCAGCTGTACGTTGACCCCACAGGTAAACGCAGAGACGGCACGGAGGCAAAAAACAGAACAGGTCAAAGTCCAAAGAAAGACCGCACATGACGTCTAGAGGTCCCACAGTGTGGCACGTGGGGGCTCGGTCGTGGGATCAGATAGCCTGTAAGCGTCACCACTTGAGCCGGGCCGGTTTGAGGCCTTATGCTCTGATGTTCTTCGATGTCTCGACCCCGCATTTCGAGACTGACCAGGGTGATTGGTTCGATTGCAGCGAGCACGGTGAACGAAGATGAGAGATTCGTCACAGATGTTAGCGTGACCACAGGCACACGCCATGCAGTCGGCACTTGTGAACTTACTGGGAAGAACGACATCGTGACTGATGAGGAAATGGCCTTGAATCTAACCCGACCCCTGGTGCTTGCACCTATGGCGGGAGGGCCGTCTACGCCTCGCCTCGCAGCAGAAGTGGCAGAAGCGGGAGGCCTCCCCTTCTTGGCTGCAGGCTACCTGAGCCCTGAGAAGCTCGGTGAAGACATCGTTGAACTCGAGAGCAGGATCTCGAAGCCGTACGGTATCAACTTGTTCGTCCCGGACCACCAAGGCCAAGACTGCGACCGCGACGCCTATGAGAGCTACAGGCAGCAGATTGCAACAACACTGGATATTCCAGAGTCTCTCTTGCCAGCCGAGCCTGTTTGGTCGGACGACTATTTCGAAGCGAAGCTCGGCGTTGCCCTGGAGTCTTCGGCGCGATTCGTCTCTTTTACCTTTGGGCATCCCTCAGCCGCTGTCATTGAACGCGTACATGCTGCGGGAAAATTGGCTGTTCTGTACGCCACAAGTCGACCTGGTCTAAACGCGGTCGCAGCGTCGGGAGCGGACGTGATCGGAATTCAGGGTGCGAACGCCGGTGGACACCGAGCGACAGTCTTCGGAGTTGACGACGACTCGGCGGAGCCTCTGGTTTCCCTCATCGAATACGCGCTCTCGATCTCAGACAAACCTGTGTTCGCCGGTGGAGGTATAGCCACCTCAGCTGATGTGCTGGAGGTCTTGAGAGCTGGAGCAACGGCCGTCCAGGTCGGCACACTCTTCCTTGACGCGGAAGAGGCCGGAACTAAAGAAACTCATCGCTGGGCACTTCGTAACCTTAAGGATCGGGACACCGTTGTCACGAGAGCTTTCACTGGGCGGCCTGCACGGGCAATCTCCAACCGGTTCACCGACACTCTCTCCGACGCAGCTCCGGCCCTTTATCCGCAGCTTCACTATCTGACATCAGGACTACGGAAGAAGGCTGCTGAGGGGGAAGACGCGGAGAGCCTAAATCTCTGGGCGGGGACCGGGTTTCCTCATGCGTCCTCTAAATCCGCAGGGCGTATCGTTCGAGAACTCTTTCCCTACCACCCCTCTGCGAATGGCAGCAAGCGGGCATGAGAAAACCCCTGATCTGGCGGTTATCCCGTCCTAACTAGGGGTTTTGCTCGATATTCGGTTGGTGCGCCCATAGGGATTCGAACCCCAGACCTTCGGTTCCGTAGACCGACGCTCTATCCAGCTGAGCTATAGGCGCATGTCCTGAAACAGCCACCTTACCGCGTTTCGGACCTAGACGACTATACAGCCCCCGGCCGATCTGCGACAACTCGACGAGACGTTCACACCTCTGCGGAGACGAATTCGACCAACCGAGCATCGCGGCCGTCCAACTCCACCCAGGGCTTATCCACCGCGAACACCGCACAACCGGCGGGTGGCCAGAACTCCGCCATAGAGAGCACCGTCTCTTCATCAGAATCCACGCTGGCCAGTTCCATGGAGAGATCCTGCACCCCCGGCATATGTGCGATCACTAACAGCGTCTGCACAGTTTCCGGGGTCTCATTGATAACGGAAAGCATCTGCCGAGCCGAGGCGAGGTATAACCGGGACTCCAGCCCCGGCGTCGCACCTTTCTCCCCCAGAACACTGCCGATCCAGATACATGTCTGCCGGGTTCGCATCGCATCCGAGACCACCGTCATCTCCGGCCAGTACCGGGATTCCACGAGCCAACGGCCCACAGCCCGCGCCTGCTGTTCACCGTGACCGGAGAGCGTGCGGGAGTGGTCCTCACCGGTGAAACTCTGCCCGGCTTCAGCGTGCCGCAGAAACAGCAGCGTCTTTGGCACGACTCAGATGGAGTACTCGGGGGCCGCCCAGATCGTCACTTCCGGGTGCTCATAGAACCGGTATCCCTGGCCGCGCACCGTCCGGACGGTGTTGGCCAGCCGGCCAAGCTTGGAGCGCAGCCGGCGGATATGCACATCAATCGTGCGCTCATTGGGCATCTGATCCTCATCGATGTTCCGCCAGAGAGTCTTCAGCAGCTCATGCCGGCCCACCGTCCGCGTGGCGTTATCCACCAGGTAGTTCAGCAGCTCGAACTCCTTATAGGTGAGGTTGAGATCCTCACCATCCAGCTTGACCTCCCGGCGCGCCAGGTCGATGAGCACCCCGGTGCTGGTGGTTGGCTGGGCAGGTTGCGGGGTGGGCTCCACGGTCCGGTTGGCCACGGTGGGGTCACCCAGCGCCTGACGGACCACCTCAAGATCGCTGCCTTCCGCTGCTGCCGAAGCCATCGCCAGGGCGATGTGCACCTGGGCGTCTTCAGCGACATCCTCCACGTAGTCACGAATCTCCCCGGCTAGCTTGTGCAGGGAGGTGCCGGCGGCTGTGGCGGCGTCCTCATCCAGCCCGACGTAGACGACGAAACCACGAGCGACGACGTCAGGATGCACCATGGCAGAACCATTGCCCGCCACTACGGGAATAGGTGCAGTGTGACCATTGGCTACCCCGTTGGCGGCGCCATTGGCCCCACCGGTAGTCCCGTTACGCAGGCGTTTAGCGGCTTGAGCCCGTCGCGCTGCATTGCGCGCGGAGCGATGGATGTAGCCCGTGTTCTTCTGGGCCTGGCTCAGCGGTGCGGACATATGAATCTCAAGCTCTTCCTGGCGAGGGGCCGGGTGATGTGCCCTCCCAGCATCGCCGTAATATTTCCGAAATGCAAGTAACAAAAGCGCCGATATTCCACATCCTGAGACATCAGGTCTCTGCCTCTGCGGCACCCTGACGCCGAAGACCCTTACTCTGCGAGTCCGTAAAGCCTGTCGCCAGCATCCCCCAAGCCGGGAACGATATAGGCCTTTTCATTGAGACCTTCGTCAATGGCTGCGGTGTAGAGCTCGACGTCGAGACCCCCCACTTCGTTCTCCAGACGCTCAATTCCCTCCGGGGTCGCCAAGAGGCAAATACAGGTGATTTTCGCGGCACCGGCCTTCTGCAGGAAACGGATCGACTCCACCAGAGTGCCTCCGGTGGCCAGCATGGGATCCAGCACAAAAACTGGTCGGCCAGTGAGGTCTTCGGGAAGCCGTTCGGCGTAGGTGACGATGTCCAGAGTCTGCTCATTGCGTGCCATACCCAGGAAACCGACCTCCGCGGTAGGAATCATCGCTGTCATGCCATCGAGCATCCCCAGCCCAGCCCGCAGAATCGGTACCACCAGCGGCTTCGGCCCGGCGAGCTGATCCCCGGTCATCTCCGCCACCGGGGTAGTAATCCGCACCGGTTGGGTGGGCAGGGAACCGCTGGCCTCATAGGCGAGCAGGGTGACCAACTCTCGGGTGAGGTCACGGAATGTATTCGACGTCGTCTCCTGCCGACGCAACTCGGTGAGCTTGTGGGCAATGAGGGGGTGTTCGACAACCTGGACGCGCATGAGACTAAAAGTATCAGCGTCGTATGACAGTGACATTGCGCTGCTCATCCCGCGCTCTAGGCTGAAGCAATGAGCTTCTCCCCCCGCGCCTCGGCCACCCAAGCTGAGCTCATCGGCCGGTGTCTGCAGGTAGCCCAACACACCGCTACCGCCGGTGACGTCCCGGTGGGTGCTGTGGTGGTCTCCAACAACGGTGAACTGCTCGGGGAAGGATTCAACACCAGGGAACGCGACGCCGACCCCACCGGGCATGCTGAACTCAACGCCCTGCGCCAGGCCGCCAGCACCCGGGGCACCTGGCGTCTGGAAGGGTGCACCCTGGCGGTCACCTTGGAGCCCTGCCCCATGTGCGCCGGGGCCATCACCCAGTCCCGGATCGGCACAGTGATCTTCGGGGCCTGGGATGAGAAAGCTGGAGCCGCCGGCAGTGTCTTCGACATCCTGCGCGAGCCACGCCTCAATCACTGGGTGGAGGTCCACCCGGGGGTGCGGGCACAGGAGTGCGCCGATCAGCTGCGGAGGTTCTTCGAACAGTTCCGTGCCGATCCGACCCAAGGATGAGTAGCACTCCAAGCAGGATGAGCACCGGGCACCACACAGGCGAGAGACCTGCACCGACGCTCTGCCGGCGTCATGGGTTGCTGGTAGCATGGATAGGCGCGTTTTCGCGCACGGGTGGAGTGTCCGAGCGGCCGAAGGTGCAGCACTCGAAATGCTGTGTAGGTAACCCCTACCGTGGGTTCAAATCCCACCTCCACCGCGATATGACTGACGGGGAGTGCCCCGCTGAAGCCGGTGATCGGAACCAGGCTCGCAGCGGGGCCTCCGCCGAGGTGGCAGAGGAGCGTGAACCCCGGTGAGTATCACGGCTCTGACGGTCGGTAAAAAACATGAGCCCTGGGTCGTCGACGGGATCGAGCGCTACACCAAGCGGCTCCGTAAACCCTATGACCTCACCTGGAAGCTGCTGCCGCACTCCGTTCAGTCCGACGACGCCGCAAGGGATGAGGAATCCACACGGATCCTGCGTGCCCTCTCCCCTCGAGATCACGTGATCCTGCTCGATGAACGTGGCACGAACATCTCCTCACCCCAGCTGGCTACCCGGCTGCAACGCCGATTCGATACCGGTGAGTCCGTCGTCGTGGTCATCGGCGGGGCCTACGGGGTCAACAGTCACATCCACGCCCGAGCCGACTTCACCTGGAGCCTGAGCAAACTGGTCTTTCCCCATCAGCTGGTACGGCTCATACTGGCCGAGCAGATCTACCGCGCCCAAGAGATCAGCGCCGGGCGTCCCTACCACCACAGCTGAGGCATCACCACGCTCGGTCTGCCCCGCCCGATACGCTGACCGGATGGATAACGACCGTCCAGTGGTGGGCATCGTGGGAGCCGGTCGGGCCGGGACCGCCTTTGCCCGCGTGCTACAGGCCGCCGGTGTGGACACCGACCTGTGCTCCACCCGACCGCCCAAGGCACTGCGTCACCACGTGAAGATTTACGCCCCGGGGGCGCAGGCCGTCTGGCCGGAACAGATCGCCGAACGCACCCTGAGGCACGGCCCCGGCGTGGTCATCCTCGCCGTACCGCAGGAAGAGCTCGACGAGGTCGACCCGGAGACCGTCAACGGCACAGTCCTCATCGACGCAACCAATACCTGGCAGTCCGAACCGTTACCAGGCTGGCTGCAAGCCGCGGTGGATGAACAACTGCCCACCAGTAGGGCCATCGCCGGGCGGTTCGGCGGCGCTCGCACGGTCAAAGCGCTCAACCACCTCTCCCACCAGCAGATCGAAGAAGCCGCAGCCTACCAAGCACCCCTGGCTCAGCGGTATGCCGCCGCTGTTGCCACCGATGACGATGAAGCCCGCGCCCGCGTAATGGGGTTGTTAGTGCGTGCCGGGTTCGACCCGGTGAGCATCGGCAGCTTGGATGCTGGCCGGCTCATGGAACCCGGTGGTCCGCTCTTTGGCCGCTTGTTGCGCCGGGCTGACATTCTGCAGCACGTTCGCTGAGCCGACCCTTCCGGTGCCCTCCAGTAAGGTGCGCGCTGGGGTGTCAGGGCCGGCCTTTACAGTGTCCCCATGGCTCTGGAGCGGTTCACTGAGGCGACGCGCACGTGGTTCACTGCCTCCTTCGGCGAACCCACTGCCGCCCAAGCTGGAGCGTGGGAGGCGGTGTCGAAGGGGAAGAACGCCCTGGTGGTGGCCCCTACCGGGTCCGGGAAGACGCTGGCTGCCTTCCTCTGGGCGATCGACCGGCTCATGGCCGGTCGCAGCGAAGACGGTACCGGCGCGGACAGCAATACCCCAGAACAGTCCGACGACGCCGGCTCGTCACCACCTGCCGGCACTGAAGTCCTCTACATCTCCCCGCTGAAGGCGCTGGGAGTGGATATTGAACGCAACCTCCGCAGCCCGCTGGTGGGCATTGGGCACACCGCCCGCCGGCTAGGGACCGAACCGCGGGAAATCAGCGTGGGGGTACGGACCGGGGATACCACGGCGAAGCAGCGCCGGGATCTGGTGCGCCGCCCTCCGGAGATCCTCATCACCACCCCGGAGTCCCTGTATCTGATGCTGACCTCTCAGGCGCGGGCCACCCTCACCGGGGTGAACACTGTCATCGTCGATGAGGTCCATGCCGTCGCCGGCACCAAACGCGGCGCTCACCTGGCGGTCTCGCTGGAGCGGCTCGATGCGCTACTGGACCGTCCGGCCCAACGCATTGGACTCTCAGCCACTGTTGAACCGCAGAATGAGGTCGCACGTTTCCTGGGCGGAACCCAAGCGGTCGACGTCGTCGCCCCCGCCTCAGAGAAACAGTGGGACATTACCGTCTCCGTGCCCGTGCCAGACATGGCTGAACCGGAGGTGGATACCGGCGGCGGGACCGATGCGTCACAGCCGCTGCAGCCAAGCATCTGGCCACATGTGGAGCACAAGGTGGTCGAACTCATCACCCAGAATCGATCCACCATTGTGTTTGTCAATTCCCGTCGCTTGGCGGAGAAACTGACCGGGCGGATTAATGAGATCCACCGGGAGAAAAACGCGCCAGCCCCAGAGCACACACACGATGCGTCCGGGCAGGAGGAACCCGCTCCGGGGGAACCCACACAAGAGACCACCACACCCCAGCGGGAAAGCCCGCAAGAGGCCTCCGGCGTCACCGGTGAAGACCTCGCCCGCTCCCACCACGGATCGGTGTCCAAGGAGCAGCGCGCCCTCATCGAAGAGGACCTCAAAGCCGGGCGGCTGCGCTGTGTGGTGGCCACCAGTTCCCTGGAGCTCGGTATCGATATGGGGGCAGTGGACCTGGTGATCCAGGTGGAAGCTCCACCGGCGGTCTCAGCGGGGCTGCAGCGGATCGGGCGGGCCGGACACCACGTCGGGGAGGTCTCAGTGGGGTGGTTCTTCCCCAAGCATCGTGGGGATCTGGTGAGCACCGCCGTCGTCGTCGAACGCATGCTCGCCGGGCAGATCGAGGCGTTGCGGATCCCCGCCAACCCCTTGGACATCCTCGCCCAGCAGACCGTGGCCGCGGCGGCCATGGAGACCCTTGATGTGGAGGCCTGGTATGACACGCTGCGCCGTGCGGCGCCGTTTACCGCCCTGCCACGCTCGGCCTACGAATCCACTCTCGATTTGCTCGCCGGGAAGTATCCCTCCGATCGGTTCGCCGAACTGCGCCCGCGCCTGATCTGGGACCGCGACGCCGGCACGCTCACCGGCCGGCCCGGGGCTCAACGACTGGCAGTCACCTCCGGTGGAACGATCCCGGACCGTGGCCTCTTCGGGGTCTACCTGGTGGGTGGGGAGGACTCACGCACCGCCGGACGGCGGGTGGGTGAACTCGACGAGGAGATGGTGTACGAATCCCGGGTCGGAGACGTCTTCGCCCTGGGGGCAACCAGCTGGCGGATCGAGGAAATCACCTTCGACCGGGTGCTCGTCTCTCCAGCATTCGGGCAGCCCGGGTCCCTGCCGTTCTGGCGCGGTGACGGACTCGGTCGCCCCGCAGAACTGGGCCGCGGGCTGGGCGAGTTCATCCGTCAGCTGCGTCAGGCCCCCGCAGAGGAGAACGAATCCCGACTGCAAGCCCTGGGAATGGACACCTGGGCCCGGGACAACCTGCTGGCTTACCTTCAGGATCAGCACCGGGCCGCCGGAGCGGTGCCCGATGACCGCACCCTGGTGGTGGAACGCACCCGGGACGAGCTCGGGGACTGGCGGATCATTCTGCACTCTCCCTTCGGCATGGGGGTCCATTCGCCCTGGGCTTTGGCCGTGGGGCAGCGGCTCACCGAGCGCTATGGGCTGGACGGGGCTGCCTTCGCCGCTGACGACGGGATCGTCCTGCGGGTGCCGATGATGGATGAGGACCCTCCGGGGGCCGAGCTGTTCCGGTTCGAACCTGAGGAGCTGGAAGAGATCGTCACCGCACAGGTGAGCGCCTCGGCGGTCTTCGCCGCACGCTTCCGGGAGACCGCCGCACGGGCCCTGCTGTTGCCTCGGCAGAACCCGGGGGCTCGCACACCCCTGTGGCAACAGCGGCAGCGTGCCTCCCAGTTACTAGAAGTCGCCTCCGGCTACCCCAGTTTTCCGCTCATCATGGAAACCATGCGGGAGGTCCTTCAGGACGTCTACGATATGCCCGCACTGCTGGCTCTGACCCGGGATCTGGCCCAGCGCCGAATGGTGATGGTGGAGACGACCACGACGACGCCGTCTCCCTTCGCCCAAAGTCTGCTCTTCGGCTACATCGCCGAGTACCTCTACGAAGGGGACTCCCCGATGGCCGAGCGCCGGGCTGCGGCACTGAGCGTGGACCCGCAGCTGCTCAATGAGTTGCTGGGCCGGGTCGAACTGCGCGAAGTACTCGATGCCGAGGTCATCGCTGAGGCGGAACACCACGTTCAACGGCTCAGCCCCTCCCGACGATTGCGCGGCGTCGAAGGAGTTGCCGACCTGCTGCGACTGCTGGGCCCGTTAACCGGCGAAGAGCTCGCTGCCCGCCTCCAGCACCCCGAGGATGAGGCCCGACCCGCCGAACCGCACACCGCACTGAGGTGGGCGGAGGAACTGGTCGGCGACCAGCGTGCTTTTGCCTTCACCTGGCACGGGCAGACCCGGTATGCCGCGGTGGAGGATGCCGCTCGGCTACGGGACGGGCTGGGCGCCCCCATCCCGGTGGGCCTGCCGCAGGTTTTCCTCGATCCGGTGGAGGACCCGCTGGGGGACCTGGTCTTCCGGTACGCACGAACCCACGGCCCGTTCACGACCGAAGAAGCGGCCTCCGCTCTGCACCTGCCCCGCGCCGCTGTGGAGCAGACACTGCACCGGCTGGTACAGGACCGGCTCATCGTCGAAGGCTTGTTCCGCCCGGATCGCATCACACCGGTGGACCGCGAATACTGCTCTACTGAGATGCTCCAGCGCATCCGGCGCCGCTCGTTGGCAGCTTTGCGTGCCGCTGTGGAGCCGGTACCTCCGACTGCCTATGCCCAGTTCCTCACCGAGTGGCAGTCCACCGCTCCACAGCCGGGGCTGACCGGTCTTGCGGGTCTGGCTGAGGCGTTGAGCCACCTCTCCGGGGCTCCGCTCCCGGCCAGTGGCGTGGAGAGCTACATCCTGCCCGCGCGGGTGGCTGACTACCAGCCCGGGATGCTCGATGAGCTGATCCGCACTGGGGAAGTGCTCGTGGTCGGCCACGGGGCCCTCTCCGGACATGACGGGTGGGTGCGTCTAGTCCCCCGTCACGACGCCGAAGCACTCATCACTGCACATTCCAACGGTGCGGATTCACCGCTTCAACAGGAGGTCCTCAACATTCTACGGCGAGGTGGCGCGTGGTTTCCCGAGGCCCTCCACCACGAGCTAACCCGTGAGGTCTCCACCGGCGGCGACCCGGTGACCACCCCGCTGAGCGCCCCGGGGGTTGAGGCGGTCAAGGACACTCTGTGGGAGTTGTTCTGGGCAGCAGAGGTCACTGTGGACAGTTTCGCCCCGATTCGGGCGCGCCTGGCTGCCGGGCGCACCGCGCACCGCAAGCGGCCAGTGCCCTCCCGGACCCGGCACGCCTCGCGCCGGATGGCACTACGCCGAGCGGTTGAAGCCCACCGTGGCAGCTTCGATACTCCCGATGCCGCACGCTGGCAGCTGATCCCCCACACTGACCCTGATCCCACTGAGGCCGCCCACCTGCGGGCCGAGATCCTGCTCGACCGTTACGGAGTGCTCACGCGGGGATCGGTGGCGGTGGAGGATGTTCCCGGCGGGTTCGCCGGGGTATACAAAGTGCTCAATGCCGCGGAGGAGGCCGGGCGGGTCCGCCGGGGCTACTTCATCGAACACCTCGGAGCCGCCCAGTTCGCCGCCTCCAGTACTGTCGACCGGCTGCGGGAGATCGCCGAGGCTCAGGAGGACGCCCGTTCGGCACCCACCACCGCACTGGCCGCTGCTGATCCTGCCAATCCCTACGGCGCGGCCCTGCTCTGGCCGGAACTGAAGGAGGTCAGCGCCCGGCCGGGACGCAAAGCTGGCGCCGTCGTCGTCCTTCACGCCGGTGAGCTGGTCGCCTACGTCGAACGCGGGGGCCGAACCGTGCTGATCTACACCGAGGATCACAGCACCATGGAGGCTGCCGCCCAGGCGCTGGTCACCCGGTTACAGCAGGCCGGCTCCGCCCGGATCGCAGTGGAGCGGATCAACACCCAGTCCGCCCTGGAGCACCCCTTCGCTGAGGCGCTGAAGTCCGCTGGGTTCCGCACCTCCCCTTCAGGACTGAGATTCTCCGCCTGAACGGTGCCTCGGGCAGACGTGTCCCCCAGGTGCGGCAGTTTCGGGGTCTTGGCGTTAAAGTTCTCCCATGATCCTCTGCCTGCCGTTCGTGATGTTCCAGGGCCGCGCCCAGGAAGCTATCGACTATTACCTGGAGACCTTTCCCGACGCCGAACTACTCGAGATCATCCACCACCCCGAGGGCACGCAGATCCACGACCCCCACGCCGGTGAACAGAACACCGCCACCGCAGAGACCGAGGCACCCGGCAGCGATGACACCGCCGCGATGGAAACCGTGGTGAACCTGGAGCAAACCCTGGTGGCTACTGCCCAGCTGCGGATCGGTGGGCAGATGCTCATGATCCAAGATGCCCTGGTCAAGCAGCCCTTCGACTTCAGCCCGTCGGTGTCGATCGCGGTCGTCGTCGACACCGAAGAAGAGTTCCACAGCATCGTGGAGAAGCTCTCAGCCGGTGGCACGTTCCTCATGGAACCCGGCGATTACGAATTCGCCAAGAACTTCACCTGGGTCACCGACCAGTTCGGTGTCAGCTGGCAGGTCAACCAACCAGCGAACCGACCCGATCCTGAGGCTGATACCGCAGGCGATGAGACCGGCGGCGACGCCGGCGAAGACCCCGCCAGCGCGCAGCCACCCCACTGGGGCTGATGAAGTCACCCCTGCCGGTACGCGATGGGGTCAACGCCACCCGGCTGCGCGTGCCGCTGACCGGGCCGTGGGCCACCGTGCATGACTACGTGCTTGAGACCTTCGGGCACATCGACCACGGGGGCATCACCGAACGGTTCCTGGGCGGCGAAGTGGTCGATTCCCATGGAGAGCCCCTTAAGGTCACTACTCCCCTGGGCGCGGTGGAGTTCCTCTGGTACTACCGTTCAGTGGCTGAGGAACCACGGCTTCCCGTCACCGAGACGATCCTCTATGAGGACGAGCACCTGCTCGCCGTCGATAAACCTCATTTTCTGCCCACCACACCAGCCGGACGGTACGTGCAGGAGTCCCTGCTGGTGCGATTGCGCCGCCGGACCGGAATCGACGAGCTGGTCCCCATCCACCGGCTGGACCGCGGCACCGCGGGAGTGGTGCTCTTCTCCAAGAACCCCCAAACCCGGGGTGCCTACCAACTGCTCTTCGAAAACCGGCAGGTCGACAAAACCTACGAATGCGTCAGCCCGCTGCCTCCCGGCGTCGACCCCCAGAGCCTTTCGGACCGTTTGCCAGTCACGGTGCGCAGTCGCATCCACAAAACCAAAGGCGTAGTGGTCAGTCAGCGGGTACCCTACGACGTCGCCGATTCCGGTCATCGCCCCCATGAACGCACAGCCCCGAAGAAGGGTCGACGTCGCACCACCCCGGTACCCGGGGCCAACGCCTCCAGCCGAGTGGAGCTGCTCACCACCGGCAACAACTCCGAGGGAAATCCGGTAGGCCTGTTCCGCCTGACCCCGCAGACCGGTAAGACCCACCAATTACGGATCCACATGGCGATGCTCGGCCTAGGGATCCTCCACGACCGGTTCTACCCGGAGCTGTGGCCGGATACCCCCGATGACTTCTCCGCCCCGCTGCAATTATTGGCTCGTACCCTGACATTCCCCGACCCCCTCTCCGATGGTGTGACGCGGACCATCGTTTCTGAGCGTAAGCTGAGCGAAGCACCGTAGAGTGCACATCACAACGGTGCCCATCGTGAGGGTGTGCTGCGCAGGGGACTGCTGAACGGGGCAGGGCCACCGCGGCTGAGGCCACTGATGGGACAGTAACTCACAGAACACGTCGAGTAACGGGCCGGACGGGTCAACAGGTCAGGCGAGGGGGTGGCGGTGAACGAGCTGCTCGAGCTTCTGCAGGAGTGGGGGCTGTGGTATCTGCCTCTGCAGGCTCTACTCGTGGCGCTGACCGCGTTCGTTCCGCCGTTCCCCTCCGAGATCATGGTCATCGCCTCCGGTGCGCTGGCCGCCGACGGTCGGCTTCCTCTCAGTGCGGTGATCGCGGTGACGACTCTGGGCTGCTTCACTGGCGACGTCGCCCTCTACGCCACTTTCCGCTATCAACTCCTCCGGGTGCTCTATCGCTGGCGATGGGGTCGGCGGATGCATCGGCTGGTGCTCCGTACCGCCATCCGGGTCGGTCAGGCGAACACTCTGGTGGGGCTGTTACTCATTCGGTGGGTGCCCGGGGGGCGGGCAGCCTCGATGGCCACCGCGGGGATGATGCGTATCACCTGGGGGCGGGCACTGTCGGTGGCGATCCCCGGGGCGGTGATCTGGTCGTTATGGCTGGTGGGATTGGGTTACATTACGGGAACAACTACGGGCGCTCCCCCTCTGGTGAGCACTCTGATCGGCATTGGGGTGGGTACCCTTGTCGGGTTGGCAATCGCCGTGTTCTACACCAGGCGGCGTCGTGCTTCTGCTCAGGTTCGGCTGGAAGCATCGTCTGCCGACGAATGAGGCTCATCAAGCGCCTCCGGTCCGTCCGGGGTGCTTGCGCCTCAGGCCGCAGCGTCGGCATGTCCATGCACCGCACCGAATCGGGGAGGCTTTGTTGACCGATCAGTCTCGCGATCATGCCGCAGCGGGTGTGGACACCGATGCCCCAGACGAGAACACACCTGACCAGGACACACCGGAGCACCACGCACCGGAGCACCACGCACCGGAGCAGGCCGACGACGCCGGCTCCACCCGTGCCGAAGACCGGGCCACCTCCACCGACAGTGCTCAACCCGGCCCCGGCACCGTGAGCGAGGACGAACACTCCGAGACTGAGGCCCCCACCGACTCTGACGATTCACCGGACTCGTCTGCCTCATCCCCCTCGGACGAGGCTGAACCCTCTGGTACGTCCGAGGAGGTCGTGCTCGCTGAGCCGCACACCTCCTCCGCACCGTCCGCGCCGGCGTCGTCCCCCTCTGCCGCCCAGGAGTCCTCCCCGGAT
Source organism: Nesterenkonia alba DSM 19423 (assembly GCF_000421745.1). Taxonomy (GTDB): domain Bacteria; phylum Actinomycetota; class Actinomycetes; order Actinomycetales; family Micrococcaceae; genus Nesterenkonia; species Nesterenkonia alba. The sequence goes on along the minus strand of NZ_ATXP01000001.1, from coordinate 314,357 downwards.
TTCTTCGACTCCCTAGACCAGAAACTCAAGAGCTGGTGGGCTCAACGCCAACAGCGGCGTGCGCAGAAGAACGCTCCGCCCACCGAACAGCAGACCACCCCAGCAGAAGGGGCAGCGCAGCCCACCGCAGAAGGTGTGACAAGCACACCGTCAGAGCCCGGCCCGCCTGCACCCGGTACCGGCGCTGAGGTCAGCACCGGCTGGGAGGACGCCACCCAGATTCTGCCGCCTGTACCGGAGGAGGACCACCCCGGTGAGTCCGACCCCTCGGAGACCGCCGAGGGCCGGGTCGCTCTGCCGCCCCCACCGCGGACGCGTCAGCAGCTCGACGACGACCGTCAACGTCACCTCATCGCTCAGAAGGCCGCAGCCATTGAGGCCGCCACCTCTGGGCACCAACAACCGGTGCGCTACGAATCCGCTGACGATGAGGAAGACCTCTACACCTACATCCCTCCGTACAACCTCCCCTCCCGGGATCCCGACCCAGAACCGACCACCACAGATTTGGCCCGGCGCATCTTCGTCACCCTCGGTGCCGCAGCGGCTGTGGCCTCGGTGATGTGGATGCTGGGATGGTTCGGCACCGAGTCGTCCATCCTGCCCGGTAATGGCCTCAATGAGCAGTACTCCGGCGGGTGGTTCTCCGGGGAGTACGCCCTGCTGACTCCGGACCACAACGTGTACTGGCTCTGGCCGGTGCTCGCGCTCGGGCTCGTCGCCCACGCGGTGTTCCAGTGGCAGCCCAGCCAGGAGTCCACCCCGCGGCAACGCCGCTCGGGCTGGCTCGTCGGATCGGCCGCACTGGGCATGCTCGTTGTCACCGCGGGGCTGTACGCCGGGTGGATCACCATCGTGGCGCTGGCATCGGTGGCGATGGCGCTTACCCTGCTCGAGGCGATCCGCCAATTCAACCACTACACCGCACGCAACCGTATGGAACGCCAGTTGACTGACGACGTCGTCGGGCTCTTCTTCGGCTTCGCACTGGTGCAGGCGACCTCGGCGCTCTCGGCGCGGTTGACGTCCTGGGGCTGGGACATCCCCGGTATTCCCTCACTGCTGTGGGCGGGTCTGGGCCTGTTCCTGTGCGTCTGGACCGCGGCGTTCTACTCGATGACCGAACGCGGCCGGGTCACCATCGCCCTCGGACTGGGGTGGGGGATGTTCTGGCTGGTTTTCCCGCGCGTCTTCGGGGAGGTATCCAGCCCCTGGGTGGCCATCGGCGCGGCGATGAGCGCGTTCATCGTCATCCTGGCGACCCAATCACGGCGGCACCGGATCAACCACGCCGAACTCCGAGCCGCCATGGGCCGCCCGTTGGAAGACATCATCTGAGCAGTCAACTCAGCTCCCACGTGGCGTTGGGCCCTAGGGGTTCAGTCCAGTGAGGGATCCACCAGTCCCAGCTCAGTAGCGCGGATGAGGAGCTGGACCCTATCCCGGACTTCAAGCCGCTGCATGAGCCGTCCCATGTACACCTTCATCGTCGCCTCAGAAACCATCATCTTCTGAGCGATCTCCGCATTCGAGCACCCGCTCGCCAGGTGTTTCAACCCTTCGAGTTCCCGGTCGGGGATATGCGGAGCGTGGGGAAAACGCTCCAGGGCACTGGCCACTTGGGCCGGGTCGTTGCGTACGGAGACCATCAGCTGGTGCGCCACCGCCGGGGAGAACGGTGCTAAGCCCTCATGGACCTGCCGGATCGCTTCGATGATCTCTTCTGGTTCGGCATCCTTGACGATGTATCCCCCGGCCCCAGCACGCAGGGCGGGAATGACATAACGCTCAGTGGAGAAGGTAGTCACCGCCAAGACCGCTGTCTGCGGGCAGATCGCGCGAATGGCCCGAGTGGCTTCAATACCGTCCATCTGGGGCATGTGCAGGTCCATGACCACGACGTCGGGGCTCAGCTCCCCGCACATCTCTGCAGCTTGACGACCGTTGCGAGCTTGGCCCACGCACTGCATTCCGTCGGTGGAGTCCACATAGGTGCGCAGGGCTGTGGCCATCACTGGGTGGTCGTCAGCGATGACCACCCGCGTCTCCCCGGATCGCCCCGAGGTGTCATGGTGCTCATCGTCAATGGTCATGGGTTCATCCTATGCACTCACCACACCGCATTCTGGACGTCTGCTGGGTGCTTCCAGAATCCGTTGAGGTCTCTTACTAGGGTGTTACCCATGGCGAGCGTGGTCGATGAGTTTGAGAACGGAGGCTTCTGGCATTGCCGCACGCTCAATAAGTGGATGCTGGTCATCGTCACTCTGGCCTTCGGTATCGCCCTGGGCGCCGATGTGCTCTACGAACTACTCACCAGCTCCGAATTCCCCTGGGCGCTGGGGGTCGCCGGGCTGCTATCACTGATCTGTGTGATCCTGCTGTGGATCTGTGTCACCTACGCTGCGGCGGCCGGCGCGGTGATCCTGGTGCTGGCTCTCTTCGTCGACGGGATCGCCTACTCGGTGTTGCTGGCGGTGTTGTTAACCGGGCTGACAGCGATGACGGCCACCCGTACGTTCCGTCGCGTCACCCTGGGGATCATGGTCCTGTGGGCGGCACTGCTCGGGGCCGGGATGGATCAGCCCTCAGCGGGGTTAGGTACGTTCGTGGCGGTCAGCGTGCTACTACTGGGGGCCTACGGCTTAGGCGGGGCTTTCCGCAATGCGACCAACGCTCGACTGCAGTCCAAGCAGGACCTGGAAGAGGCCGAGGAACGCCACCGGGAGTCGGTCACTGCTGAACGGGAATCCATCGCACGGGATCTACACGACATCGTCGCCCATGACATGACGATCATCGCCATGCAGTCCCGGGCCGCTCAGCTGGAGAACACCCCGGAGTCCTACCGGGAAGCGGTGCGCGTCATCGGGGATTCCTCCCGGGCCGCACTGCAGGATCTCCGCCGAATGCTGGCGCTGCTCAACCCGGACCAGGGAGAGGACCTGGGGTCACCGGGGTCAGCGACCGAGCTCGACGTCCGCCACGGACTGCGCGTGTTCTGCCAGCGGTTGGAAAAACTCGGCATCGCCGTGGAACAGCAGGTGACTGGCGACGTCGACTCCTTATCCCGGTCCGTCAACGCGGCGCTGTACCGCATCCTGCAGGAGTGCACCACCAATATCGCCAAATATGCGGGCGAAGGTGCTCACTGCCGGGTACAACTCAGTATTGCTGAGCAGGTCGACCTCACAGTGACCAACACCATCGTGGAGGACCGTGTGGGGGCCCAGTGGTCGAGTTCCGGTGCCGGGCTTATCGGTGTGCGCGACCGCGCGTCTGCCTTCGGAGGAGAGGCCACCCATGGAATCGACGCTGACGGGAACTGGCGCGTGGAGATCACCGGAATGAAGCGCGCATAAGCCGGTCCGGCAACTCCAGCGAGCTCCCCCGGTTAGAACGTTTTAGACAAAAGTGGACTAGTTCGCCGGGTCTTCAGCGGGAAGAATCTGCGCTGCAAGTGCAGTAACGGTGCACTTCACCGATCAGACCGGATTCGAGCATTCTGAGTTTCGGTGCAACGGCTCAGGAGGTCTTCGTCCAGCCTGCGGCTCGGGCGGTGAGAACGGCGCCGCCCGAGCCACTGCCCGCTCTGCCCCGCCCTCACGCTCATCTTGAAGGGCGTTATCCCTCCGGTTCGAGGACCTGCGCCATGGGTTGCACTGCCCACCGGGCCAGCCCCAACAGCACACCGGCAGGGAACCCGACAATGGGAATCAGCATGGGCACCAGCCCGCCGGCACCCTCAAGGAGTACCACCGGTCCATAAAGCAGTCCGACGACGACGTACCCCAGCACGTGCACCACCGGGTTGGTGTGGTGGCGCAGCAGCCAGGTGACAAACAGTGTTCCCGGTAGACCAATGACCACTGCGGCGCCACCGATCAGCGGGATGAGTGGGGCGAGAAACTCGGTGTCCCAGCCTGGGACCAGGGCGAGGCTCAGCAGAATGACCCCCATGACCAGGGTCGGGGCGAGCCAGGAGATCAGCCAAGCGGTGTAGCCCAGACGCAAGCGGGGCTTGGGCTTGTGGTGACGCGCACTGCGCCGCCGTCCTGTGGTTTTCTCTGGTGCCGGCGTCGTCATCATTTACCCACCTGTGTGTCCTAAGTGCGCCAAGGCCTGGCGGACCAGTTTCTCCCGACCTCCGATGAACTCGGCTTGGATCTCCGGGGAGAGAGCCTGATCCGGGGTGAGCCAGCTGACTTCCAAGGCGTCCTGCCGAGGTGAGCATTCCCCGTTGACCGGCACCACATAGGCCAAGGAGACGGCGTGCTGACGATCGTCGACCAGCCCGGTCTCTGAGGGGTAGGGGAAGTATTCAGCGATGGTGAATGGCGTGGGGGAAGCAGGCAGTTGCGGCAGGGCGAGCGAGCCGAGATCTTTCTCAATATGCCGGATGAGAGCGGCCCGAACCGTTTCGCGGTACATCACACGTCCGGAGACCACGCTGCGGTAGAAGCGGCCATCGTCGTCGGCGGTGTAGAGCAGCCCGATCTCGGTGACGTAGCCCAGGGAATCCAGCCGCACAGGAAGGGCTTCGACGTAGACGATCGGAAGCCGACGCCGGGCCTCGTAGAGGTCCTCCTCGGAGAGCCAGCCCGGGTTCGGGTCGGGAGTACGCACGGATGACATGCCACCATGATGCCTCACCCCTCCCCGCCCGGCGAACTCAAGCGCCCCACCTTCCGCAGGACCCCAGCCCGTCTCCTAGATGCTCCCCGCTCCGCTCACTCAACGGCGTCGGTAAAAGGGGAGGTTGACGACGTCGAACGGCTGAGGTTTACCGCGGACATCGACCTGTACCTGCGTGCCCGGATCGCGGTAGGCGACGTCGACATAAGCCATCGCGATCGCGGTCCCCAGCGTGGGGCTGGGGGCACCTGAGGTGACTTCACCGATCTGTTTCCCGGCGGCGTCGAGCACTGCATACCCAGAGCGGGCGGCACGACGGCTACGACCCTGAAGTCCCACCAGCCGCTGACCACGGGTTCGCCCCAACCCGCTTTCCTTGGCCTCTTGAAGAGCCTTCCGTCCCACGAAGTCCTCCTCCTTGGAGAACGCCACCACGGGAAGTCCCGCCTCCTGTGGCAACCGAGAAGTACTCAGCTCGTTGCCGTACAAGGGCATGCCGGCTTCCAGTCGCAGCGAATCTCGGCTAGCCAGTCCACAGGGCGTCAGCTGGACATCTGATCCGGCCTCCAGCAAAGCTCGCCACAGCGCCCCAGCCCGGTCCTCCGGCAGGTAAAGCTCGAACCCGTCCTCCCCGGTATACCCGGTACGGGCCAGCAACACCTCGTCCCCACCAATCGTCACCGTCGTCTGGGCGTAATAGGGCAGCTCTTCAACCAAAAACGTCTCCGAAGCGCGCACCACGGAGGAGACGATGTGCTCCGAGGCCGGCCCCTGCAGAGCAATCAAGCTAATTCCCTCAGACTCGTCCCAGATCTCCACGTCGAAACCCTCGGCTCGCTGTGTCAGAGCCTGGACCACGGTCTCACGATTCGCGGCGTTCGGGATGACCAAGTACTCGGTCTCCGTGATCCGGTAAGAGATGAGATCGTCGAGGATGCCACCGTCGGCTTGGCAAAGGAGGGAGTACTTCGCCCGACCGGGCCTGACCTTGGCTAAATTGCCCACCAGCGCGGTGTTGAGGAAGACCGCCGCATCCGGACCGATGACCCGCACCTCCCCCATGTGGGAGAGGTCGAAGATGCCGGCGCGTTCGCGCACTGCCTGGTGTTCGGCGACCTCCGAGGAGTACTTCAGCGGCATGCGCCACCCGCCGAAGTCGGTGAAGGAAGCACCGAGGGCCTCATGTTCAGCGGTGAGCGCGGTCTCTTTGAGGTCAGTCATGGGGTCTCTCTCACGTTCTGCATAACACTATGAACTCTGCATAGGGCTATAGCGTGATGCACGGTTCACAGGGTTATGCGGGATTGGCATTCGAAGACATCAGCTGGCGGCGAAGGCCTCAGGCGGCGGACAGGAGCACACCAGATTACGATCCCCGTGGGCGCCGTCGATTCGACTCACCGGCGGGAAATACTTATCCGGGCCGAAGCCCTCCCCGCGCAGGCCCGGCACCGGGAAGGCCGCCTGCTGACGGGAATACGCGCGGTCCCAGGTCTCCGAGGCGACCACCGCAGCAGGGTGCGGAGCATGGCGCAAAGGGGAGTCGGCGGCGTCGTGCTCGGCATCGATGACCTGTTGGATCTCCGCACGGATGGCCACCATGGCCTCGATGAACCGTTCGATTTCACCCAGATCCTCCGACTCGGTGGGTTCGACCATGAGCGTTCCCGCCACAGGAAATGCCAGGGTGGGCGCGTGGAAGCCGTAGTCGATGAGCCGCTTACACACATCCTCCGCGGTGATCCCGGAGGCTTTGGTCAACTCACGCAGGTCAAGGATGCATTCGTGGGCCACCAACCCGTTCTCTCCGGTGTAGAGGGTGGGGTAATGGTCCTTCAGCCGGGCTGCGACATAGTTGGCGGTCAGCAGCGCGTGCGCAGTGGCCGCGGTGAGCCCGTCGCCGCCCATCAGCGCCACATAGGCCCAGCTAATCGGCAACACTCCAGCGGAACCATAGGGCGCGGCCGTCACCGGCGCTGAGCTGCCGGCACCGGCTTCATCCGCACTGCCGGAGGCTCCGCCCACTCCACGGCGGGGCAGGAAATCCACCAGATGCTCCGCCACTGCCACCGGCCCGACGCCGGGACCTCCCCCACCATGGGGGATACAGAACGTCTTGTGCAGGTTGAGGTGGCTGACGTCGCCGCCGAACCGACCCGGCTCGGCCAGGCCCACCAAGGCGTTGAGGTTCGCCCCATCGATGTAAACCTGACCGCCGGCGTCATGCACGGCAGCGCAAACCTCGCGCACATCGGATTCGTACACCCCGTGGGTGGAAGGGTAGGTAATCATGATCCCGGCGATTCGGTCGGGATTCTGGCTGAGCTTGGCCTGCAGGTCTTCCATGTCGATCGTGCCGTCGGCAGCAGTGGCGACAACGACCACCTGCAGTCCGGCGAGCACCGCCGAGGCGGCGTTGGTCCCGTGCGCGGAGGCGGGGATGAGACAGATATCCCGCTCGGCCTCCCCGTTGGCCAGGTGGTACTGCCGGATGGCCAAGAGCCCGGCGTACTCCCCCTGGGATCCGGCGTTGGGCTGGACGGAGACCGCGGCGTATCCGGTGATCTCGGCGAGCTTGTCTTCGAGGTCTTCGATGAGTGCCCGCCACCCGGTGGTCTGGTGTTCGGGGGCGAAGGGGTGGATCCCGGCGAACTCCGGCCAGGAGATCGCTTCCATCTCCGCGGCGGCGTTGAGCTTCATCGTGCAGGAACCCAGCGGGATCATCGTCCGGTCCAGGGCCAGATCCCGGTCGGAGAGCTTCCGCAGGTAGCGCATCATCTGCGTCTCGGAACGCACCGAGTGAAAGACAGGGTGGGTCATGAATTCGCTGCTGCGCACTAGCTCAGAGCTGAAGGCGTACTGCCCAGTGGGTTGCTGCTCATCAGGTGCGGCGGCCACCCCGAACGCCTGTAGCACCACGGCCAAGTGCTCCGGCGTCGTGGTTTCATCACAGCTGATGCCCACGGTGGTCTCGGTGACCCGGCGTAGGTTGATACCGGACTCCTCGGCACCGGAGATGACGGTCTCGGCTGCCTCTGCAGTGTCCAGCTGCACCTGGACGGTGTCGAAGAAAGACTCGGACACCAGGCTGAAACCCCCGGCACGCAGGGCAGCGGCCAGCGCCTGGGCGTGGGCATGAACCTCCGCGGCGATGCGCCGCAGACCCCCAGGCCCGTGGTAGACCCCGTACATGGAGGCCGCCACGGCCAGCAGCACCTGGGCGGTGCAGATGTTCGAGGTCGCCTTCTGCCGTCGGATGTGCTGCTCCCGGGTTTGCAGCGCCAGCCGGTAAGCGGGCCGGCCTTCAGCATCCACAGAGACCCCCACGAGCCGTCCGGGCAGTTGCCGTTGCAGTCCGGGGCCCACCGCCATGTACGCCGCATGCGGGCCCCCGAAGAACAGCGGAACCCCGAACCGCTGGGTGTTGCCCACCGCGATATCGGCACCCTGTTCCCCCGGAGGGGTGAGGAGTGCGCAGGCCAGCAGATCGGCGGCCACCGTCACCATAGCCCCGCGATCCTTGGCCTCGGCGATCACGGCACGGTGGTCCATCACGGCCCCGGAGTTACCCGGCTGCTGCAGCACCACGCCGCAGATTTCACCGGCGGGCAGTCCAGCGCTGAGATCGGCAAACTGCAGCTGGATACCCACGGCTTCGGCCCGCCCGGTGATGACATCCCGAGTCTGAGGGAAGATATCGGCGTCCACGATCACCGGCGCTTCGGCGTGTTTCTTATTGGCCCGGCGCATCAGCAGGATCGCTTCGGCCACGGCGGAGGCCTCATCGAGCAGAGATGCGTTGGCGATCTCGAGCCCGGTGAGATCGGCCACCATGGTCTGGAAGTTCAGTAGCGCCTCGAGCCGGCCCTGGCTGATCTCCGGCTGATACGGGGTGTATGCGGTGTACCAGGCGGGGTTCTCCAGCACGTTGCGACGGATCACTGCCGGGGTTTCTGTCTCGTAGAACCCCTGCCCGATCATCTGCTTCTTGGGCCGATTGTGGGAGGCGAAGAGCTTCAGCGCGGCCAGCACTTGGCTTTCGGACAACGCGTCCCCCAACTGCAGGGGCCGGTCGGTGCGGATGGTTTCCGGCACGGCGGCGTCGACCAGATCCGCCAGCGAGTCGTAACCGAGGGTGGCCAGCATCTGCTCAGTGGCTGCGGTGTCGGGGCCGATGTGGCGGGCGGGGAACCCGTGCTCGGCCGTGTAGGTGCGGGGGGTGTCAGGACGAACCATTGCGGAACCTTCCGGGGGGCAGGCATGAAGCGGGATAGTCTCCCCCTGTTGCTCTGTATCGGACCTGAGAGATTCACCGGCCACTGGGACCGGCTTGCACCTTGGGTGGACGCCCTCGGCGCCGCTTTCCAGAGTTGCCACCCCGGCGCGGTACGGGGGCCTGAGAGATTCGTCAGGGGAGAATCTTGCTCCTTCGGCGCCGGGCACATCAGCCCGGGCTCTCCCGCGCAGGGGACTACAGCCTGTATTCAGTTATCAGCCATTGTGCCAGATGCCTGGCGGCGGGCGATGCGCACATCGATGATGACTAAGAGTACGACGACGCCGAACCCGACTGCCGCGAGGATCAGTGCGGTGGTGAGGTTCTCACCTGGGACCAGCAGCGCCCGGCTTTCATCCTGCCAGGGCCATAGGGTCCGCAGGGCACCGAGCATCACCCCGGCCAGCACCACGAGCGTGAACCGGTGGTGGTGGTCCAACAGCCACTTCAGTCCTTTGACGATGCTGACCACCCCGATGAGCATGCCCACGGCGAAGATGCTCAAGTACGCGATGTCGAGGTCGCGGGCGGCGGCGATGGTGGGCTCGTAGAGCCCAAAGGTCAGCAGCAGGAAGGATCCGGAGAGTCCGGGCAGCAGCAGGGCGGAAACCGCGACGGCGGCAGCGGGCAGCACCAGCCACCAATGCGGCTCCACATGCGCCGGCGGCAGGGACACCAACCAGAAGGTCACCACTGCGGCGGCCAGGCCTGCGATGACATGCCGGGCCGCAAGGGCCCCGGCCATCCGCACCGGCACCGCGATGGAGGCCACCACCATGCCGAAGAACGCCGCGCGGGTGAGCTCCGGGTGGTTCTCCACCGCGTCGGCGAGGAACTGCACCGCACCGAAGAGTCCCAGCGGCATACCGATCAGCACCGGGACCACCACTGGCCAGTACACCTGGCTGAGGTGGTGTGCCGCAGCGTTTTTGCGTCCCTGCCCCTGGCCGGGAGCGATGAGCGCACGGCCAGCAGAGACCAGCGCCGAAGCGGAGGCGATGAGCTGATGGTAGATCCCCACCACGAGGGCCACAGTGCCTCCGGAGACTCCCGGGACTGTTTCCACGATGCCGATGAGTGCCCCGCGGATCACATTGCCCGGCAGGGAGGTTCGCCTGCGCAGCTCTGGCGCCTCAGAGTCGGTCACACTGGCCTGCTTTCTGAACGGAGTTTTTCTCAACGGCGTTCACAGAGGGATGGAGGACTGTAGTTCGGAAAGGCAAGATACTCTGCTCAGCTGAGCGGGCTCAGAGTTTCAGGGTCCACGGCGGTGAAACGCACCTCCGTGCCCGGGGGCAGCTGGGCGGCCAGGCCCAGGTCTTCCCGCACGACGACGCCAATCACCGGGTATCCGCCTGTCACCGGATGGTCGGCGAGGAAGATCACCGGCTCCCCGGAGGGTGGCACCTGCACTGCCCCGCGGATCACCGGTTCGCTGGGCAACTCCCCCTCCCTGGTCCGGGGCACCGGCTGCCCGCCGGCCTCATCAATCAGCAGTCGCAGTCCGACTCGATCGGCCCGGTCGCTGACGGTCCACGTCTGTCCGGTCAGCCGCTCCAGCCCGGGGTTGCGTCCACGCGGTCCGGCGAACCAGTCGTCTCGGGGGCCGGGCACGATGCGCAACCGGGTGGGAGACTCAGGCTCCGGCAGAGCGGTGCGGGCGACATCAGCAATCCCGACAAACCGACTCATCGCTCCCACCAGGCCGAAGGTATCACCAGCCTGCACCGGGGGCGGACCGAGCCCGGAGAGGGTATCGGCTGAGGCACTGCCGAGCACCTTGGGGGCGGCGATCCCGCCGGAGAGGGCAACGTAGTTGCGCAGCCCCCGCGTGGGGGTTGCCAGACGCATCCGCTCCCCCGGGTAGAGCCAGAAGGGTGCCCGCAGCGGAATCGTGCGGATGTCGTCCTCGGTGAGGGGCTCTTCGGCAGCTCCGGTGCCGTTGAGGGCCATATTTGACCGTTCCACCGGCCGCGGGGTGATGACTTCCACCTCAGCCTCGGCCCCCGTGACGGCGAGGACTGCGGTCTGCTGGACGGTGAGTTCCAGGCCACCGGAGAGGACTTCGAAGACGGCGGCGGATTCGTCATTACCGACGAGCTGGTTGGCCTGCCGGGCAGCAGCACGGTCGGCCGCCCCGGAGCGAGGGACACCCAGATCGGCATAGCCTCCCCGTCCGAGGTCCTCGATGAGGGTGCGCGGCCCGGAGGCGAGGATGTCGACGACGTCGCCGCCGGTCGTCGTCGTACGCTGGGTGTTCTGTGGGTTCTGATCGCCCTGGGGCCGCTGGCTGCTCTGGGGGCTCTGCCGCACGGTGATGCGTTCGGGCACCGGGCGGTAGCGCACTGGCGTTCCGGGAGTGATGAGCGCCGGGCGGGGGCGCCCCAGATCCCACATCACCGCATCGGTGGTTCCGATGAGCTGCCAACCACCCGGGGAACTGCGCGGGTAGACCGCGGAGAACTCCCCCGCCAGGGCAACGGCTCCGGCCGGCACGCTGGTGCGCGGAGACTCTAGCCGGGGCAGGCTGTGGTGACTACCGCGGCGGGGACGTCTGCGGTGGGTAAGTTCGGCGGGCACACAGTAGGTGAAACCGGGGGCGAACCCACCGAAAGCCCCCACCCACTGGGTTTCGGTGTGCCAGGTGATGAGCGCCTCGGCACTCATCCCCAAGTGCTCGGCGGCGGTGGTGAGATCTTCGCCGTCATAGTGGACAGGGATCTCCACGTCTTCCGCAGAGGAGAGCTCCGGGGCCTTGGGTTTGAGGCGTTTCAGGGGGCGGACTGCGGCAACAGCGTCCCGGCGGGAACGGAACCTCACCAACACCGTGCGAGCGGCGGCAATCGCCTCGATCTGCCCGGGCAACGGATCTTCACTGAGGTAGTGGTGCAGGGCGAGCACCCCGTTCAAGGCGGTGAACTCTGCCAACAGTGCGCGCTGGCCCACCCAGCGGACGGCGTCGACCATCAGCCCAGCATCCTTCCCGGGGGCATCGGGCGATGTCTATGCGGTCTCAACGGCACCGTCCTCGCTCTTCCCAGGATCTGGCAATGTGTGCATGACACAATCACATGCGTGGATCAGGATACTTCCCGGAATGCTGAGGGCGCCGACAGCGGCAAACGCCCCGAGCCCGGGAAGGAGCCGCTGCTGACCAAAGACTTCATCTTCGCCACGTGCATCAACCTGATCATCACCACCACATTCTTCACGCTGGTTACCGGCCTGGCAGTCTACGCCGCCTCCGAGTTCGGTGCTGGGGAGACCGCCGCGGGATTTGCCGCTAGCGCGTTCGTGGTCGGGGCCCTGGCGGCGAGGCTCTTTGCCGGCAAGTACGTCAACACTCTGGGCCGGAAGGTGACCCTGGTGACCTGCCTGGCGATCTTCACCGCTGCGGGGCTGGGGTACCTGGTGGTCGATACCTTCACCGGGTTGATTGTGCTGCGCATCCTGCACGGCATGGCCTTGGGGTTCGGGCAGACGGCGCTGACCGCCTCGATTTTCGACATCATTCCGAAGTCCCGCCGCGGGGAGGGCTCCGGTTACTACCTGCTGGCCAATTCGTTGCCACCGGCGATCGGACCGCTGGCGGCCATTCAGCTCTCTGAGCGTTATGGCTTCGATGCGATGTTCTGGATGGTCTCGATTATCTCCGCAGTGGCCCTGTTGTTGGCGGTCCTTATCGACACCCCGGAGATCAAGAAGCCGGGTGCCCGCTTACGCGACCGGCTGTGGTTGCGGCCCTCGGACATGATCGAACCTCGGGTGCTGGCCATCGCGCTGGTGGCCTCTCTGGTGGGGGTGTCTTTCGCCTCGGTGATGACCTTCCTCAACGGGTATGCCCGCAGTATGGGAATGCTCGACGCCGCCAGTGTTTATTTTCTGGTCTATGCCGGGTGCATGTTGGCCACCCGGTTGTTCACCGGCAAGATCCAGGACCGCTACGGGGACAACGCTGTTCTGGCACCGTCACTAGTGGTGTTCCTGGCCTCGATGAGCCTGCTGGCCTGGAGTCCGGGGGCTTGGGCGATCATCCTGGCCGGGGCATTAGCCGGGGCGGGGTTCGGTTCGATGTTGCCGGCTCTGCAGGCACTCATCACGTTTAAAGTGCCCAGTCACCGGATCAGTATTGCGATCTCCACGTTCTTCATCTGTATGGATTCCGGGTTTGGTTTTGCTCCGCTTTTCTTGGGGCCGGTGGTGGAGAACTTCGGTTATGAGGCGATGTACATCGGCTGCACCGCGCTGGTGTTCATCACCCTGGTGCTGTATTGGGTGGTGCACGGTCGGCACAATGTGCGCCAGGGAGTGGCTCGCCGTGGACCACGTAAGGGCCAGCAACCGCCGCAGACCGGCATGATGCCTCAGGTCACCAAGGACTAACGACTAGCCGAGGGCGAAGGGCCGAATCTTCACCCCGGCAGCGGTCAGCGCTTCCCGCAGCGCTTGGGCCATCTGCGCGGCACCGGGGGTGTCGCCGTGGGTGCAGATGGAGGCCGCCTCGGTGGGCACCTCGGTGCCGTCGCGGGCGATGATAACTCGGTCGGTGCAGAATCGCAGCATATTGGCCACGACCTGATCGACATCGTGGAGCACCGCGCCGGGTTCGCGCCGGCTCACCAGGGTGCCGTCGGGGTGATACGCCCGGTCGGCGAAGGCTTCCCCCACCACGGGCAACCCCACAGAGCGCGCATACCGCATGGCTTCTGAGCCCGGCAGCAGCAACAGGCTGAGTTCGCGGTCATAGGCGGCGACGGCGTCGACCACCGCTCGGGCCTGCTCAGCATCGGTGACGATGGTGTTGTACAGCGCCCCGTGGGGTTTGACGTAGCTGACCCGCGTCCCAGCTGTACGGGCTATGCCGTCGAGGGCGGCAATCTGGTACAGCACCTCGGCGGTGAGATCCTCTGCGGTGTAGGCGATGGCCCGGCGCCCGAAGCCGTGGAGGTCGCGGTATCCGACGTGGGCTCCGATGGCCACGCCCTGTTCGACGGCGCGAGCCACTGTGCGGTGCATTGTCACCGGATCCCCGGCGTGGAAGCCGCAGGCGATATTGGCGCTGGAGACGACGTCGAGCATCTGCTCATCAGGAAGCTGCCAACTGCCGAAAGACTCACCGACGTCGCTGTTGAGATCAATTGTGGCCATGCCGACATCGTACTCAGATGACAGCTCAGATCTTTCGCATAGATGTGGTCTAAGTCATATTTATGCGCTCTGGTAATGTATTGAGCCAACACACGCACCTGAGGAGCCATAGGGTTGACAGAGTCCAGGAGTACGCCTGAGTCTGCGGTCAGCGTCCGAAACGTTTACAAAGTATTCGGACGGCGGCCCCAGCATGTAGTGAAGAAACTCAAAGAGGGAGCATCCCGGGATGAGCTGAAATCCCAGGGTATGGCGGCAGTTATCGACGCTAGTTTCGAGGTCGCTCCCGGGGAGATTTTCGTGGTAATGGGGCTTTCTGGCTCCGGGAAATCCACGCTTATCCGCACCCTGAACGGTATTCAACCGCCCACTGAGGGTGCGGTCGAAATTTTCGGCCAGGACATCACCGCAATTAACCCTCGGCAGTTGCGGTCCATCCGGCGGGAGAAGATCTCCATGGTCTTCCAACACTTCGCCCTGTTGCCTCACCGCACGGTGGGCCAGAACGCCGCCTACGCCCTGGAAGTCCGCGGAATCAACCGTGCTGACCGGGAAGCCAAGGCCGAAGAGGCCCTGCAGCTGGTGGGGCTCGGCGGATACGCCGGGTACTACCCCCACGAGCTCTCCGGCGGGATGCGCCAGCGCGTCGGCCTGGCCCGAGCCTTAGCCGCCGAGACCGAACTGATGCTCATGGACGAGGCCTTCTCTGCCTTGGACCCGCTGATCCGTAAGGAGATGCAGGACCAGCTGCTGGAGCTACAACAAGAGCTGGGGAAGACGATCGTCTTCATCACCCACGATCTCAATGAGGCGATGCGCCTGGGCAACCGGATCGCGGTCATGCGTGACGGCCGGATTGTGCAGAACGGGACCACCGAGGAGATCCTCAACGATCCCGCCAATGACTACGTGGCCCAGTTCATCCAGGACGTGGACCGCACCCGGGTACTCACCGCACGGGACGTCAAGGAACCACCGGTGGCTCTGCTGGGGGCCGAACAGGGTCCGCGGGCCGCACATCGTCTCATGCGTGAGCACCAGACCAGCGCCCTGTGCGTGGTGGACCAGGCCAAGCGGCTCCAGGGTGTGGTCTATGAGACCGACGCCGCCGAAGGGGTCGCCACCGGCAAGGACACCTTGGAGGGGCTGATCCGGCCCATGCCGACCACAGCCCCGCAGACTGTGCTGGCCGAGCTCCTCACCGCAGCCGCCGAGCACGATGCCGGAGTGGCCGTGGTGGATAGTGACGGACGCCTGGAGGGCGTGATCCCCCGGGTGACCCTGCTCAGCGCCCTGGCCGACCCCTCCTCCGGAGATTTCCAGACGATCCCTGAGGAGGTGCAGGTATGAGCTCTGCAGCACTGCTCGCCACCGAGGAGACTGAAAGCACTGTCATTCCGCGGCTGGAAGTGGGCCAGTGGCTGGAAGACGGGTTCAACTGGTTCCAGGACACCTTCAGCCTGCTCATCGACTGGGCGGATGTGGTCTTCGAAACCTCCGCTGAAGGGCTGGCCGGGATCCTCGCCGCCCCGGACGCTTTAATTCTCACCCTGATCTTTGCAGTAATTGCCTGGCTACTACGGGACTGGAAACTCTCCCTGCTGACGATCCCGTTGATGCTGTTCATCGTCAGTGTGGACCTCTGGGAGGAGTCCCTGGAGACCTTGGCGATGGTGGCGGTCGCCGTCGTCGTCGCGCTCATCATCGCCATTCCACTGGGAATCCTGGCGGCGAAGAGTCATGCGGTCTCACGGGCGGTCCGGCCGGTGCTGGACCTGATGCAGACCATGCCGGCACTGGTGTGGTTAATCCCCACCCTGTTCATGTTTGGTCTGGGCATGCCCGCCGGGATCCTGGCCACCATTATTTTCGCGCTCCCCCCGGGTGTCCGGCTCACGGAGCTGGCCATCCGTCAGGTGGACTCCGAAGTGGTGGAGGCCGGCCATGCTTTCGGCTCCACCAGCACTCAGATCCTCTTCCGCATCCAGCTGCCCCTGGCGACCAAGACCATCATGGCCGGGGTGAACCAGGTCATCATGCTAGCCCTGTCGATGGCCGTGTTCGCCGGCTTCGTCGGCGGCGGCGGGCTCGGTGGGGTCGTGGTCGGAGCCATCAACCGGCTCGACCTGGCTCGGGGCCTGGAGGCCGGGCTCTGCGTGGTGATGCTCGCGGTGTTCTTGGACCGGGTCACCGCATCCCTGGGGTCGGCTGAGGGCAGCACTCTGGCGCGTCTGCGCCGGCGCCGCCGCTCAAGCAGCCAGCACCAGGAGCAGCAGAACGAGCAAGAGGCCGACCTCGAGGCGGCCGCCACCAAAACGGCCTGATGAGATTTACCTGCCCTAGGTGGCAGGTCTTGATGAGTACACCCCAAGTAGTGAAGGAAGGAACAGAGGAATCATGAGGACCACATCGAAATTCCTGAAGTCCGCCGCCATTTTCTCGATGCTCGGCCTGACCCTGGCCGCCTGCGCCGATGACAACGGTGACGAGCCCGACGACGACGCCGACGTCGAGGACACTGACACCGACGACACGGACACTGACGCCGAAGAGGACGACGACGCCGAGGCTGACGGTGATGGGGGCACCATCACCCTGGGTTACATCGAGGGTTGGACCGATGGCTCCTCGCTGACCTTCCTGTGGCAGCACATCCTGGAGGAGCAGGGTTACGACGTCGAAATCGAAGCCCTCGGCGACGCCGCTCCGGTGTACCAGGGCCTGGCCGACGGCGACATTGACGTCTACCCCTCCGCCTGGCTGCCAGCCACGCACGAGAGTTACATGGACCAGCACGGCGATGAGCTCGAAGACCTCGGTGCTTACTACGAAGGTGCCGTGTTGACCCTGGCGGTTCCGGAATACACCGACATCGACTCCATCCCAGAGCTGCTGGATGACCCGGCCGCTTTCGACAACCAGATCGTGGGCATCGAAGCCGGTGCCGGCCACATGGAGACCACTGAAGGCACGGTGATGCCCGAATACGGTCTGGATGCTGAGTTCGACCTGATCGAATCCTCCACCGCTGCGATGCTCTCCGAGCTGGACAACGCCATCAGCAACGAGGAAGACATCGTCGTCACCCTGTGGCGTCCCTTCTGGGCCTACGGCTCCTGGGACTTAAAGGACCTGGAGGACCCGGAAGGTCACTTCGGTGAGGAGGAAACTCTGAACCTGGTGGCAAACTCTGAGTTCTCCTCACAGTTCCCTGAGGTGGCTGAGTGGATGAGCAACTTCGAGCTCACCGATGACGAGTACGCCGAGCTCGAGGACCTGGTGGTCAACGAGTACGACGACGGCCCCGAGGGTGCTGTCGAGTGGGCCGAGAACAACCAGGACCTCATCGACGAACTCATCGGTGAGTGATCCCACCGTGATACAGGGAGGCTGAAGGCCTCACTGATCTCTTCAGCGGCGGCCGTCGTCCGGGTTTCCCGGGCGGCGGCCGTTGCCGTTGCCACTACCATCCACCGGAGCGTGGGCGGCGAGGAACTCGTAGACCTCCGTGGAGTCCACGCCGGGGAAGGCGCCCTGTGGCATAGCCGCCAATAAGTGCGTATTGGCCCGAGCCGCCGGCCAAGCGTAGCCCTCCCAACTGCGGGCCAGGTCCTGCGGGGGTTGGCGGCAACAGGTGGGGTCATCCGGGCAGCGGGACTGGGAGCGAGCGGTGGTGTCCCGGCCGCGGAACCACTTGGCGTGGTCAAACGGCACCCCGATGGATAGCGAGTACAGCCCTGAGGAGTGGGCCTCGGTGCGCGCGGTACACCAGTAGGTCCCGGCAGGGGTGTCGGTGTATTGGTTGAATGACCGGAATTTGTCCTCGACGTCGAAGACCTCCCGGGATGTCCACCGCCGGCAGACAGTCTGGCCTTCGATGGCCCCGGAATGGTCGGCGGGGAAACTGACGCCGTCGTTCTCATAGGCCTTGTGGATGATTCCGGATTCGTGGACCTTCTGGAAATGGCAGGTGATTCCCAGGTGCTCGGTGGCCAGGTTGGTGAACCGGTGGGCTGCCGATTCGTAGGAGACCGCGAAGGCGTCGCGGAGGTCCTCAATGGCCAGTTCCTTGGCGTGCTTCGCTGCGGTCAAGTATTCAACCGCGGTCCGTTCCGGCATCAACAGGGCCGCGGCGAAGTAGTTGGTGTACACCCGCTGCCGGAGAAATTCCGAGTAGTCGGCGGGTTCGGCGTGCCCGAGCACCTGGTGACCCAGCGCCTGCAGGAGCACACTACGGGCATCCCAGTCCCGGGAGCTGCCCTGGGTGAGGTAGACGATGCGGTGCTTGGCATCGGTGACCGAGCGGGTCTCATGCGGCAGTCGGGGCACAAAGCGGATCGTGTATCCGAGGTACTCGGCAATATCGGCAGCGATGTGGTGACTCAACGGACCGGCGTCGTGCCCGACTGCCTGCAGGATCGCGGCGGCTTCAGCTTCGATTTCCGGGTAGTAGTTGTTCTTTGCGCGCATCTCCTCGCGCAGCTCGGTGTTGGCCCGGCGAGCTTCCTCCGGTGTGGCGGCTTGTTCCTCCAACCGGGCTTTGAGCTGGCGCTGTAAGGCAACGATGGACTCAAGCACATCCATCGGCAGCCTGGATGAGACCCGTACCGGAGGGAGATTCAACGCCGCGTAGAGGGGTCCGCGCTGGGTCTTCTCCAGTTCGATCTCCAGTGCGGCACGGCGTGAAGGCGGTTCGGCTCCGAGCAGATCATCGGTGCTGACTCCCAGGGCGCTGGCGAGCTGGCGCAATTGGGAGAGCTTGGGTTCACGTTTGCCGTTCTCCAGCAGGGAGAGCTGACTGGGGACAGTATCCAGTTCGCCGGCGAGGTCTTCTAGGGTCTTACCGCGTTGCTTCCGCAGGTGTCTGACACGGCGACCCAGGGCGATGAGGTCGATGCCGGCGTCGTCGGGCTCTTCGACCACGCGCAACCGGGCGGGGCCGGAGTGCGGGTCATCACCTCCGGCCCAGGGCTGCCTGGGGGCACTCTCCGTTGAGCGCATATCAGGAACCATACCGTATGGCCTCCACGGGTGAGACAGGAGCAGGCGGCCGCCTCCTCGAGGGCCGAGTGAGGAGAGCGGCCGCCTGCAGTCTGAGTCAGCCCGCTGATGCGACCCGGCGGCGCGCCGAGGCCGAGGGGCGGCGCGGAACCGTCTCCACGGGCTCATCCCCTTCAGGGGCGCAGCTGAGCAGGTTGAGGGATCCGACGGCGGGCACGGGTTTTCCGTTGAGTTCGATTCCCGTGTGTTCTGCAGCGGGCATCGTGGCCTCCTAGTGGAACTGGCCCTCTTCGGTGGAGCCCTTCAGGGCCACCGTCGAGGACTCGGGGTTCAGGGTGGTGGAGATGGCGTCGAAGTAGCCGGTGCCGACTTCGCGCTGGTGGCGGGTGGAGGTGTAGCCATCCGCTTCGGCGGCGAATTCCTTCTCTTGCAGGGCCACGTAAGCGGTCATCTGCTCCTCGGAGTAGCCCTTGGCCAGCTCGAAGGCCGAGTAGTTCAGCGCGTGGAATCCGGCCAGGGTGATGAACTGGAAGGTGAAGCCCATCTGACCCAGTTCGTTCTGGAACTTGGCGATGGTCTCGTCGTCGAGGTGCTTCTTCCAGTTGAACGACGGCGAGCAGTTGTAGGCCAGCATCTGGTCCGGGTATTCGGCCTTAACGGCCTCGGCGAACTGTTTGGCCAGCTCGAGGTCCGGAGTGCCGGTCTCCATCCAGATCAGGTCGGAGTAGGGGGCGTAGGCCTTGGCCCGGGCGATACAGGGCTCCAGGCCGTTGCGCACCTTGTAGAACCCTTCAGCGGTACGCTCCCCGGTGATGAAGGGTTTGTCCCGCTCGTCGACATCGGAGGTGATGAGAGTGGCGGCTTCGGCGTCAGTTCGAGCAACGATGACGCTGGGCACATTGTGCACATCGGCGGCCAGCCGGGCAGCCTGCAGAGTGCGGATGTGCTGACTGGTGGGCACCAGCACCTTCCCGCCCAGGTGACCGCATTTCTTTTCACTGGCCAGCTGGTCTTCCCAGTGCACACCGGCTGCTCCGGCGTCAATCATCTGCTTCATCAACTCGTAGGCGTTCAGCGGTCCACCGAAACCGGCCTCTGCGTCGGCGACGATAGGCACCAGGTAGTCCTCCACCGTGCGCACACCTTCGAGGTACTCGATCTGATCCGCCCGCAGCAGCGCATTGTTGATCCGGCGCACGACGTTGGGCACCGAGTTCGCCGGGTAGAGGGACTGGTCCGGGTAAGTGTGTCCGGAGAGGTTGGCGTCACCGGCGACCTGCCAGCCGGAGAGGTAGATGGCGCGCAGACCGGCTTTGACGTACTGAACTGCCTGGTTTCCAGAGAGCGCCCCGAGGCTGTTGGTGTACTGACCGGCGGCGTGCTCCTCGGTCAACTGCTCCCAGAGCTTACGGGCGCCGCGGTCGGCCAGGGTGTAGGCCTCCTGGACCGTTCCCTGCAGTTTGACGACATCTTCAGCGGAGTAGTCGCGGGTGGTGGTCGCCCAGCGTGGGTCGGTGTCCCAGCTGCGCTGCAGCGCCTGGACCTTCTCCTCGAAAACGTCCCGGGGTTCGGGCTGGAAGCTGGTGCCGTCAGCGGCGGCGGAGTCGCGGGTTAGCGTCTCGGTCATCGTGAGTCTCCTTTGAATCGTCGACCGTGCCCGTGGCCGAACCTCGTTGTCCGGTGGGCGTATCTCCAGTCAACGGCCCGCGCAACCCTCTTCACCACCCGATTCGGGAAAAAATTCTGCAGTTCTTCGCGATCACGAAAAATCTTCGAATATCGTGATGCAACGCACACCCACTGTCCGGGTTGATCCCGTAGAAAGGACAGTGAGCCGTAGCACCCCGTGATGCAAAGGAGCGTCCACGATGACGATTACGACCGCACCAGAGACCGAAGAACTCACCGGAGCCGAGACCATCCTCACCGAGGAGGCGCTGCAGTTCGTTGAAGAGCTGCACCGCAGGTTCGCCCCGACCCGTAACCAGTTGCTCGAAGATCGCAAGACCGCCCAACAGCGGGCCGCCGAGACCGGGACCCTGGGATTCGATCCGGCGACCCGGCAGGTGCGGGAATCGGACTGGACGGTGGGGGAGCATCCGGCGTCGTTGGCGGATCGGCGCGTGGAGATCACCGGACCGGCGGCACCGGCAAAGATGGCCATCAACGCCTTGAACTCGGGGGCAAAAGTCTGGCTGGCCTGCTTAGAAGATGCCCTATCCCCCTCCTGGGCTAACCTCATCGAAGCCCAGTACAACCTCTACCGGGCTGCCCGGCGCACCTTGGAGTTCACCTCACCGGAGGGCAAGCAGTACACCCTGCGCGAGGACGTCGACCTCCCCACGGTCATTATGCGGCCACGGGGATGGCACCTGCCGGAGAAACACCTGCAGATCGACGGGGAGCCGGCCGTCGGCGCGCTGGTGGACTTCGGACTGCACTTCTTCCACAACGCCAGCGTGCTCCACGCTGCTGGTGAGGGCCCGTTCTACTACCTGCCCAAATTGGAGCACTACCGTGAGGCTCGGCTGTGGAACGAGATCTTCAGCTTCACCGAGGACCAGTTCGGGCTGCCGGCCGGCACGGTCAAAGCCACCGTGCTCATCGAGACGATTCCTGCGGCCTTCTACATGGACGAGATCCTCTACGAGCTGCGCGAGCACGCCTCTGGCCTCAACGCCGGGCGATGGGACTACCTGTTCAGCCTCATCAAGTACTTCCGCACCTCCGGGGAGAAGTTCGTGTTGCCCGACCGCGCCGCAGTGGGCATGACCCAACCGTTTATGCGCGCCTACACCGAGCTGTTGGTGGCGACCTGCCATAAGCGCGGAGCCTTCGCCATGGGTGGGATGGCAGCGTTCATCCCCAACCGGCGGGAACCCGAGGTCACCGCCCGGGCGATGGAGAAGGTCCGCGAGGACAAGGCCCGGGAGGCCTCTGATGGTTTCGACGGTTCCTGGGTTGCTCACCCGGACCTGGTGGATCTCTGCGCCGAGGAGTTCACCAAAGTGCTCGGGGAATCACCCAATCAGATCAGCCGACAGCGCCAGGACGTCAACGTCACCGCCGAGGACCTGCTCAACACCGGCGCCGCCGAAGGCGATGTCACCGCCAATGGTGTGCGCACCAACCTCTACGTGGCGATCTACTACACCGCAGTGTGGCTCTCCGGCAACGGTGCGGTGGCGATCCACAACCTCATGGAGGATGCTGCCACCGCCGAAATCTCCCGGTCCCAGGTGTGGCAGTGGATTCACAACGGCACCGTCACCGCTGATACGGGCCAGAAAGTGACCACCGAGCTGGTGGAGAAGCTGCTGGATGAGGAGACCGCCCGGCTGCAGGAGGAGATCAACGACGCCGAGACCTTCAGCCGGTACTTTGAACCGGCTGCTCAGATCGTTCGTCAGCTGGTGCTCTCCGAGCAGTACGAGGACTACCTGACTCTGCCGGCCTACCAGCGGCTGTGATCTGACGACGACGCCGGTGGCGAGGTCGGCAGGGGACCTTCAGCAAGGTGCCCAGCCACCTGGGCAGTTCTACGAGGTGTAGAAGTACACTGGAGGGTGACGCTGTGACCCCGAACCTTTCAGGAGTGCCATGACCGAGCAGGCCTACACCTCCAGCCCGATGCCCAAGCTGACCTTCGCCACCGGTGGCGTGCTCGTGGCCATTGGGCTCATTGCTACCGTGGTGACGTCGTTCGACTCGTGGACGTCATTGATCCCGGCCATCATCGGGGTCTTGTTGCTCATCAGCGGCGGTATTGCGCTGAAGAATCTCATGGTCGGTATCCACATTGCCCTGGCTCTTGCGGTCATCGGGGCCCTGGCGATGCTGCACCCCATCATCAGCGGGATCGCCGACTTCACTGCCCCGGCGGTCACCGCACTGATCTCCGTGGTGGTGCTGGTGATCTACGTGGCACTGGGGGTGCGCAGCTTCCTCGCCGCTCGGCGGTGGAAGAAGCAGAACGCTTGAGTCCTCACCTCGGTGGCCCGGCTGACCTGCGAAACTGACCGGAAGTTGAGGTTTTCCACCTGTGGAGAGCCGGCACTCGGTGACCCACTCCAGCGGTAGAGTCCGGTGCCGTGAAGGTGCCGAATCGATTCATCGTCTGGACCGCAGTGCTGGTTGTCGTGTGCGTAGCCGCCGCTGCGGCTAGCTGGTGGCAACAGCACCGGGCTCTGGCTGAGGGCGACTACCGCGATGGCCAGGTGGCCACGCTGGTGCGCGTCATCGATGGGGATACGATCGTCGTCGACGTCGATGGTGTCGAAGAGCGCGTCCGGCTGCTCAATATCGACACCCCCGAGTCTGTCCATCCCGACCAGCCGGTGGAGTGCCTGGGTCCGGAGTCCAGCCTGCGCCTGGAGCAACTCATTCAGCCCGGGGATCAGGTGAGCTTGGAGTTCGATCTCGACCAGCGGGACCACTACGGCCGGTTGCTGGCGGCAGTGCACCGTGAGGACCTGTTCATCAACGAGCAGATGGCTCGTGATGGATACGGCGCACCGATTTACTTCCCACCCAATGAGCGTTTCCTGCCGGAGATCATTCAGGCATGGGAAGAGGCTCAGACCGCCGGGGCCGGCGTCTTCGCTGAGGATCTGCCCTGTGACCCGGAGATCCCCGCCCTGCCCTGAGCAGCAGGGGCCCGCGTCCATGCCGGTGCCGGCAATACATTCCCGGATGTGCCGATCACCCAAGTTCCCTCACGGAATGGAAGTGCCCCACGCGCACCTGCCAGAGCCCGCCTACCCTTGCTACCTTCCGGTCCTGGGGGAGTTCAGCAGGATGACACCACGCGTGGGGCGAACTCCATGGTATCCGGCAACCCCACCGGAGAGCGAACTGCCTACTGATGTAAGCAGGTTGAGCGCCTATGATGGCGCCGATGACCACGCAACGTTCTGGGCTGGGATCCCCCGGTGCTGCCCAGCCCGAGGGGTCCCCCGGCGTGGGTGGACAACCAGGAAGTACCGCCCAGCCGCTGGCGAATCTGCGGGACTTGGGAGGCACCCGGGTCGATGGCGGGGTGCTGCGGACCCGCACGCTATGGCGCGGTGACGACCCCACCCTCTCCCCGGCCCAAGAGATCGCGGCCCTGGCCTCCCAGGGGCTGACCGCGGTATTGGATCTGCGGTCCACCGGAGAACGACGTGTTTCACCGCTGGCGGCTGCGCAGCGGCACCGGATCGCCCACCACCACTTACCGTTGGCGGAGGCTGCGGTGCATCCGCTGAACCTGGTGAACATTGCGCACACTATGCGCACACCGCGGGATGTGGGGCGCTGGTACGCCGAACTGGTACGTAGTCACCGTCACGAGGTTGTGGAGGCGCTGCGGCTGCTGACAGCCAGTGAGGGCGGTGTGCTTTTCCACTGTGCGGCGGGTAAAGACCGGACCGGAATCCTGGCTGCGGTGATTCTCAGCGTGCTCGGTGCCGAGCGGGAGGTCATCATTGCCGACTACGCGGCCACCCAGGAGAATACCGAGGCGATCTTCGCCCGGCTACGGCGAGCCGCCTATGCTCAGGCGAAGGATCACCCGGCCGACGAAGATGCCGCCCGGGCCGCGACGTTCTTCGCCTCAAACCATCCGCTGCTGTCTGCTGCGGCGGACAATATGGACTCCATGCTCCAGGAACTGGGTGGACAAGGTGGTGTGCTCGACCTCATTGCCACCGAGGACGATCCTGACGCCATCAGTGAGCAACTGCGGGGCAAACTCGTCGAGTAGTACCCCGTGGGCGCGGGGCAATCGGGGTAGAGACGATGAGTCGATGTGCGCGGGCCGGACCTTGTGAGCTACGATGGTCTCTGCTCTTGTCCGGGTTGAGTCCGTGCAAGCAGTACCAGGAGGATTCGCCTAGCGGCCTATGGCGCACGCTTGGAACGCGTGTTGGGTTCACGCCCTCGGGGGTTCAAATCCCCCATCCTCCGCCACATGTTCGACGTGAGAACCCTCGCCACGAGACACCCTGGCGGGGGTTCTCACGCAGAATGCCACGCCGCCGGGTGCCTACCTGTGCGGGAGTTTTCCCATATTCGGACACACCCCAGCTGTGGTTTGCCTGACGTTCACCTTTCTGTGGGTACCGTTATGCTTGAACGCTCCGACAGCGGCAATCGGTGCGCATCACGCTTCATGACACGGATGAGGAACGGACCCCTTCCATGGCCATCACTAACGAGGCACGTCTCACCCGACCTCCCACCCGCCTGCTCGCCAACCGGCTCCTCAAAGGTCTGGGTACCGCAGCGCTGACCGTTGGCCTCTTGGGGGTCACACCCTCGGCGATGGCGACGGAAGCCGATGAAACACCCACTGACGCACCCACAGCCACCCAGCAGTCCACCGAAGCCGCTGAAGAGCCCACCGAGGACACCGGGAGCGACGACGCCGAGGACACCGGCGATTCCACGCAGGATCCCCCGGCCGAAGAGCTCAGCATCCCGGAGATTCACACGCTGCTGGAAGATCATGAGGACACCGGCGACACTGCCGTGACCACCCGCGGAGTCGTCACCGCCGTCTACCCCGACGAGGAGAGCTTCGGCGGCTTCTACCTCCAGACCGAAGGCACCGGCGGGGACCTCTCGATCGATGAGCACACCACCTCTGAGGCGATCTTCGTCTACTCCCCATCCAGCGTAGAGGAGGACGACGCCGACGTCGTCATCGGTGACTATGTAGAACTCACCGGGGATGCCACCGTCTACGCGGCCAACGGCCAGCCCCAGATCAGCCTCTTCCCCGGATCGGAGGAGACCGAGCACCACGAGCTGAGCGTGCTCGATGACGATCACGAGCCCGTCACCCCAGCTCAGGTGACTTTCCCCGAAACACCTGAGGCCCGCGACTCGCTGCTGGGCATGCTGATCGAACCGCAGGGCAGCTACACCGTCACCGACCACTACACCCTGAACCAGTTCGGGGAGATCGGGCTGGTGCTCGGCGATGAGCCGCTGTACAACCCCACCAGCGTTGTCGAACCCGGCGAGCCCGCCCGTGCCCTGGCGGAGGAGAATCGTCAGCGGCTCTTCTACCTCGACGACGGGGCGACGACGAACTTCACCCAGTCACCGGGGAATCAGAGCCAGCTGCCCTACATCACCGCCGAAGATCCGGTGCGTGTGGGCGCCGAAGCTGAATTCCACCAACCGGTCATCGTCCACTACGACTTCGGCGAATACCGGTTGCAACCGGTCGCTCCCCTTCAGGGCCCCGAGGATGAACACACCCCGGCCAGCTTCGAGAACACGCGCCCGCCGCACCAGACACCGGCTGAGCGCACCGGGGATCTGCGTATCGCCGGATTCAACGTGCTGAACTACTTCGTCCACTTAGGCGAGGACGAACCCGGGTGCGAGTATTTCGCCGACCGGGATGGCAACCCGACCACCACTGACTGGTGTGATGTGCGCGGGGCTTACAGTCAGGAGTCGTTCGAACGGCAGCAGGCCAAGATCGTCGCCGCCATCAATGAGATGGACGCTGATGTGGTGGCCCTGCAGGAGATGGAGAACTCCGGGCATTTCCATCCCGAGGCTGACCGGGACTACGCCCATGCGCGGCTGGTGGAGGCGCTCAACGAGGATCTGGGTTACCAGGCGTGGGACTACGTGGCCGAGCCCGAGGATGTCCCTGCCTTGGAGGATGAGGACGTGATCCGCAACGGCTATATCTACAAGCCCGAGGCGGTGGAGGTCGTCGACTCCTGGATCCTCTTCGACGAAGGAGTCGAGGAGTTACCCACAGCGGCGTTCGAGGACCTCGACCGGGAGTTGGCCGATATCTACTCCAACGCCCGCGAGCCCTATGCGGTGGAGTTCCAGCCGGTCGAGGGCACCGAACAGGACCGGTTCATCGCGGTAGTCAACCACTTTAAGTCCAAGTCAGATGGGGAGATGGCCGACGTCGACCCGGCCGCTGACCCCAATGCAGACCAGAACGATGGACAGTCCGCCTGGAACGCCGACCGGATCGATCAGGCCCGCGGGGTCCAGGCCTTCGCCGAGGCGCTAGTGGAGCACACCGGCACGGAGAACGTCCACCTCATGGGGGACTTCAACTCCTACGAATTCGAAGACCCGCTGCAGGTGTTCTTCGAGCAGGGGTACACCAACCTCTCTGCGGAAACCGGGCAGCATTCGTACATGTTCGACGCCGAAGTCGGCTCTCTGGACCACCTCATCTCCTCCCCCAGTGCCGCGGAGACGGTCACCCACACGGAGATCTGGCAGATTAACGCGGTGGAGCCTATTGCTCTGGAGTACAGCCGGTACAACGGCAA
Source organism: Nesterenkonia alba DSM 19423 (assembly GCF_000421745.1). Taxonomy (GTDB): domain Bacteria; phylum Actinomycetota; class Actinomycetes; order Actinomycetales; family Micrococcaceae; genus Nesterenkonia; species Nesterenkonia alba. Next base: position 286,997 of record NZ_ATXP01000001.1, on the reverse strand, counting down.
CGCCTCCGATCTCTTCCGTACAGATCAGTGGCGTTCCTCCGATCACGACCCCATCGTGGCTGACATCGTCCTCACCGGCGATCAAGACACCCAGACCCCTTCTCCTGAGTCGACGGAGACCGAGGACCCCGGCTCCCCCACATCGGATCCCTCCCCCACGCCGACGGGCGCCCCTGAAGACACCGAGGACCCCGCAGCTGGGGATCAACCTGAGGCCAGCGATGACCGACGGGACCTGGCACGCACTGGCGCCACTGTCGGCGTCGTCGCACTGGGTGCGTTTGTGCTGCTGGCCATGGGCGCGGCACTACTGCGGCTGACCCGCAGGGAGCTTGATCTCTTCGACTGAACGTGCCGCCGGCCGTTTGCCTAGATGTCACCTGATGTTTACCCGGACTTGCTCAGATGAACTGTGGCGTTCGCCGCGAGGGACTGCGGGACCGGGAGGGTGCGAGCTTCTGGTCCCGCAGCACCACCAGACCGTAACAAATGCAACATAGTTGTTCTCAGTCGCAAAGTTTGCTACTGTGAAGGCACTGCACGGGATTGCGATGGGAAGCACCCACAGCAGGCGGCGTTGTCACTGACGTCGAATGTCACTGCGGTATCTGAAACCCCTCAGTGCGGACAGAGGGAACGGGCAGGGCCCCGGAGTCGGACATTCCGGGGCCCTGCTGCTCTGCGGGCCTGTTCCCTGCCCAGGGCGCTCGCTTGACACCAGCTGAGGGCCCTACGCTTCAGCAGGTGGTCTGGGGAGCGGGAACAAGACCGCCGAGCAGGTATTCGTCCACCAGAGCGTTGATGCAGTCGTCACGGCCGTAGGCACCATGCCCTTCACCCTCGTAGACCACAGGCAGCCCGGTGAGCAGGTGAACCGCTAACCGCTGACCCCACCCCGGATGGGTGAGAGGGTCCCCCGTGGTGCGTAAGACCATCAGTGGCCCGGTGCCAGAGGCTTCAGTGGACCGCGGCATCGGCTCCGAGGCCTCTTCAGTCAGTGCCGCACACAGTCTCTCGCGGGCCAGGAACCAGGGGGCGAACACTTCCGAGGCCTCCCAGATCGCTTCGGGAAGCTCGGCTCGCTCCTGCTCCTCAGCCAGGGGCCGGTCCAGGCAATGCACACTCCACTGGTTCCGCAGCGCCGCAGCATCAGCCGGCACCGTGGCATCAGCCGACTCAGTGCCGAGCGCATCGGCTGTGAGGTCCACTAGTCCCGCTGCTCGAGCCTCGGCGGGGAGGTTCAGCGCAGCAGTGAGCTCTGCCCAGCGTTGCGGTTCCTGCAGGGCTGCGAGGATCCCGGCGATCGCGAGCGCTTCAGTATCCTCTTCTCCGGCGGTCGCCACAGCCTCTGCCACGAGGTCGAGCACCTGCTGGCTCTCCTCGGCGGGGCAGTCGGTCATCTCGGGGCACTGCTCGGCGAAGCTCTCGAGGGTCCGTTGGAACTCCGCGGCTTGGTCCACCGGAATCTCGGCGCCGCTTAACGATGGGTTGAGTCCGCCGTCGAAGACCATTCGCTGCACTGAGGTCGGGTACACATCGGCTGTCAGGGCCATCAGGTATGACCCCTCGGCCCGGCCGTAGTGGTGCAGTTGGAACTCCTCGAGCGCCTCACGCAGCACCTCGAGGTCGTCGGCTGCGGCATAGGCGTCGATGACAGCGGGTAGGTCCTCCTCCGCACAGGAGAGGGTCTCGGCCTCGTCTCCTTCCTCCGACTCCTCCCGGTGGGTCCGCGCCGCGGCGATGAGTTCCTCCGGGTCCAGCCTGTCCAGGCACTGCGGGACCGCTGCCTGGTCCGCTGCACTGTGAAAATCAACACCGTGAAAATCAATACCGTGAGAATCAGCACTGTCAGGGTCAGTACTGTCAGAGTCAGTACTGTCAGCTGCCGGGCTGCTGGGGTGGGCACTGAGGACTCCACGCCGCTGCAGGGCGACCAGGTCGTAGTGCTGAAGCACCTCCGGGCTGATGATCTGCTCAGCGCGAGCCACTGCCTGATGAGGTGATGACACTCCACTACCGAAGTGCACCACCAGCACTCCCCCGGGTGTTCCTGTTCCTGCCACGTCTTCTTCGCCCTGACCCTGACTACTGTCCCCTTCAGCGGCCCCATCAGCACTGCGGCGCACGACGTCGAGTTGCAGCCTGTCACCTTCGGGTTCGGTGTATCTGGCCGGCACCTGAAGCGCTGCGCACTCATAGTCCTCGCAGGCCTGCCAGTCCAGCTGCTGGTCGGCGTACTCTTCGAGCCCTCGGGCCGGGGCAGGCGGGTTCCCGCCTCGGACCTCCCGGCTGAGCACGTCATCGTCGGTGTCGGGTCGGTCGGAATCCTGCCGCTGATCATTATGGTGCGGGCTAGTGGGGTGCGTGTGCGTTGCCGACCCCGGTGCCGGCGTCGTCGGCTCCTGGGGTGAGGATCCGGTGCTGCAAGCGGTGACCAGCAGCAGGGCACCGATCAGGGCACTGCAGAGTATGCGGCGGGACGAAGGCATGGCCGGAACCGTAACCAGCCGAAGTGACCTGCAGGTGAACGCGCTCGTGAGCTCCCCGGGCACTCAGGCCTCCTTCACCGAGAGTTCACGCGGGGTTTACGACGTCGTGGATCCGTAGACACTTCCACCCGATGGGCTGGACCGGTCTGCCCAGCTGGACAGATAACTGACACATCACACAACAGCATGTCGTACTGATAGGACATTGAATACATGACCTTCTTGCGTTCCGCACGCTTAGGGCTGGCCGCTACTGTGGCCGGCACCTTCGCCGCAACCTCATTCGCTGCAGCCCCGGCCACCGCCGATGAGGCCTCCGCCGGACCGGAGAACATCATCGTGATGATCGCCGACGGAATGGGCTACAACCACGTCGACGCCGCCAGCCTGTTCCAGCACGGGCAGAGCAACTGGCAGGTCGACGTCGACCCGGAGACCGGGGAAATCGACTACCAGGACGGCTACGGGGAGACTCCCAGCCAGGTCTACGAGACCTACTCCGTGCAGCTAGGCATGTCCCACCACTCGCTCAACAGCCCGGTCTACGACGGGGAAGCCGCCTGGGGCGACTTCGACTGGGTGCGCGAGGACCCCACCGACTCGGCCGCCTCCGGCACCGCCCTGGCCACCGGTGAGAAGACCCTCAACGGGTACCTCGGCGTCGATGCCGACGGCAACCCGATCCAGAACGTCGCCCAGTTCGCCCAAGAGACCGGGCGCGCTGCCGGTGTAGTCTCCGATGTACCCTTCGGTCACGCCACTCCGGCTTCCTGGGGTGCGCATGTGGCCAGCCGTAGCGCCAATCACGAGATCGCCGAGCAGATGATCTACGGCGACCTCGATGTCATCATCGGTGCCGGCCACCCGCTCTACGACAACGACTCCCAGCCCCGGGAAGCCGACTGGGAGTGGATGACCGAGGAGCACTACGCCGACCTGCAGAACGGGGAGACCGGCTTTAGCTTCGCCGAAGACAATGCCGGGATCCTCGATGTTGCCTCGGGCGCGAACGTTCCCGAGCGGTTCTTCGGTCTGGCCCCAGTGGCCTCCACCCTGCAGTACAACCGCTCCAGCTTGGAAGAGACCGAACCGCGGCGCGATGCCGGGCGTGAGGACGGGGTTCCACTGGAGGAGGGCCAGTCTCCGCTGCCGTTCGAAGCGGAGCGCAACGACGTCGTCGACTTAGCGGATATGACCTCGGCAGCTTTGAACGTGCTGTCTCAGAACGAGAACGGCTTCTTCACCATGATCGAAGCCGGTGCGGTCGACTGGGCCGGTCACGCCAACTCCACTGCCGGCAACATCGAAGAGATGATCGCTTTCAACGAGGCCGTGGAGACCGTCCACACCTGGGTGGAGACCAACTCATCCTGGGATGAGACCCTGGTGATCGTTACCGCTGACCACGAGACCGGCTACCTGGAGGGTCCCGATGGCGACCCCGAGTGGACCACGATGACCGGCGAGCAGGGTCAGCTTCCGGTGGACGGCTGGTACTCCGGTGACCACACCCAGCACCTGGTGCCGCTGTTCGCCCACGGTGCCGGAGCCGAGCAGTTCCACTCCTACATCCAGGGTGAAGACCCGGTGCGTGGAGCCTACGTGGACAACACCAATGTCGCCCACATCGCCTTTGACCTGTGGGCCGATGACGCCGACCCGGACAACGGTGAGCCCGGTGAGACCGTTCCACCGGCTGAGGTGAGCGTCTCCCCCGATGAGGTCGCCCCCGGGGACACCGTCGAGGTGACCGGGAGTGGGTTTGCCGCCGACGAGCAGGTGCGCATCGAACTCAACCCGGAGCTCGGCACCACAGAGGCCGACGACGACGGCGAGATCGCCACCGAGGTCACCATTCCCGAGGATACCGAGGAAGGGCCACACGAGCTGACCGCCACCGGGGAAGACAGCGGAGCCACCGGTTCAGCCGAAATCACCGTGACCGCGGGCGAAGGGGATGGAACCACCTCACCCTCCCCGACTGAGGACGCCACCGAAACCGAGGAGCCCACCGAGTCCCCCTCACCCACCGGTGATGCGGAACCGACTGAGGACTCCACCGAGACCAGCTCCCCGCAGCCGACTGAACCCGCTGGGGGCGACGACACCAAACAGGGTCCCCGCCTGGCGGACACCGGTGCCACGATCGCTGGGGTGGCCATCGGCGCGCTGCTGCTGCTCAGCGCCGGGATCTTCCTGGTGATGCGCAACCGCCGGCGCCGCGCCGGAACCTCTGCCTGATGCACCTCAACGTGCTCACCGTCAGGTGAACGCACTGTGGGCCCGGGGTTCTCCCCGGGCCCACAGTCATCTCAGCGTCAGTGGTTACCGGTTCGCAGACACGGGGGAAACAGTAGCGTCCACCCGCTGGAAAGACTTCAGGTCCACGTAGCCGGTGGCGGCCATGGCGTGGCGCAGCCCGCCCATGAGGTTAGAGGTGCCGTCGGTGTGGTGGCCCGGTCCCCAGAGGACCTCCTCCAGCGGGGCAACAGTCCCCACTCGGGTGCGGTGTCCGCGGGGGAAGTCCGGGTGGACGGCTTCCAGACCCCAGTGCCAGCCGCGTCCCGGGGCTTCCTCCGCCCGCGCCAGGGTGGTGCCGAGCATCACCGCATCGGCTCCCATGGCTAGTGCTTTCACGATGTCCCCGCTGGCACCGAGCCCTCCATCAGCGATGACATGGACGTAGCGGCCGCCGGACTCGTCGAGGTAGTCCCGCCGGGCGGCTGCGATGTCACTGATCGCAGTGGCCATGGGAACACGAATTCCCAGGGCGCGGTGCGTCGTCGTCGCCGATCCCCCACCGAAACCGACCAGGACCCCTGCCGCCCCGGTGCGCATCAGGTGCAGCGCCGGTGTGTAACCGGCAGCCCCGCCGACGATGACCGGCACGTCGAGTTCGTAGATGAACTCCTTGAGGTTCAGCGGGTTCTGTTGGGTGGAGACGTGCTCCGCGGAGACGGTGGTGCCACGGATGACGAACATATCCACCCCGGCGTCGAGTACCGTCTGGTAGAACTCCTGAGTCCGCTGGGGGGTCAGCGAGCCGGAGACGACGACGCCGGCTTCCCGAATCTCCGCCAGTCGGGCGGTGATGAGCTCGGGTTTGATCGGCTCGGCGTAGAGCTGCTGCATCCGGCGGGTGTTCTGCGGGGAGATCTCCTGGGCCTGGAGTGCGGCGATCTCTTCGAAAACCGGCTCGGGTTCCTCATACCGAGTCCACAAGCCTTCGAGGTTGAGCACCCCCAGCCCGCCGAGCTTGCCCAAAGCGATGGCAGTGGCCGGTGACATCACCGAGTCCATGGGCGCGCCGATCACCGGCATGGAGAAGGTGTAGGCATCGATCTGCCAGTCGAGGGAGACATCCTGAGGTGACCGGGTCCGCCGGGAGGGGACCACGGAGACATCGTCCAGGGCCCAGGCGCGGCGGCCGTTCTTCGCCAGTCCGATAGGGATCTCTGTGCTCATATCGCTGGTCTACCTCGTCCTGTAGTTCGGGGCCTCGACGGTCATCATCACATCGTGGGGGTGGGATTCCTTCAGCCCCGCGGAGGTGATCCGCACGAACTGACCCTTGGCTTTGAGCTCGCCGATGGTGTGGGCTCCCACGTAGAACATCGTCTGGCGCAGCCCGCCGGTGAGCTGGTGCAGCACCGCCGAGAGCGGACCCCGGTAGGGCACCTGACCTTCGATGCCTTCGGGGATGAGTTTCTCGTCATCGGGCACATCGGCTTGGAAATACCGGTCTTTGGAGTAGGAGGTGTTCTTCCCACGGGTCTGCATGGCACCCAGAGAACCCATGCCACGGTAGGCCTTGAACTGTTTGCCGTTGTAGAAGACCAGGTCGCCGGGGGATTCGGCGGCTCCGGCCAGCAGGGAACCAAGCATCACGGAGTCGGCTCCGGCCACCAGAGCTTTGCCGATGTCACCGGGGTGTTGGAGTCCGCCGTCAGCGATGACAGGAACCCCTGCGGGACCGGCGGCCTTGGCGGATTCGTAGATCGCGGTGATCTGGGGGACCCCGACGCCGGCGACCACCCGGGTGGTGCAGATCGACCCTGGGCCCACTCCGACTTTGATGGCATCGGCACCGGCGTCCACCAGCGCCTGGGCACCAGCGCGCGTGGCGGCCTGTCCGCCGATGACATCAACCCCGGCAGCGCGCGGTTCGGCCTTGAGCTTGGCGATCATCTCCAGAACCCCGCGCGTGTGGCCGTTGGCGGTGTCGACCACCAGCACATCAACTCCGGCCTCAATGAGTGTCATGGCCCGTTCGAACCCTTCACCGAAGAACCCGACGGCGGCACCGACACGCAGCCGGCCCTCCGGGTCCTTGGTGGCTTGGGGGTACTTATCGGCCTTATCGAAGTCCTTGATGGTGATGAGCCCGGTGAGTTTTCCGGCGTCGTCGACCAGCGGCAGCTTCTCCACGCGGTGCTGGCTGAAGATGTTCAGCACCTCGGCATTGGAAATGCCTTCCTGTGCGGTGATGAGCGGCTGGGGGGTCATCTTCTCGTAGACCTTGGTGGTGAGGTATTCCTCCCGGGGCAGGAAACGGATATCCCGGTTGGTGATGATGCCCAGCAGGGTGCGGTCCTGGTCGACCACCGGCAACCCGGAGATTCGGTAGTGCCCGCAGATACGGTCAAGGTCTTCAATGGTGGCATCGGGGGTGATCGTCACCGGGTCGGTAATCATGCCGGACTCGGAGCGCTTGACCTTGTCGACGTGCCGGGCCTGGTCATCGATCGAAAGGTTGCGGTGGATGATGCCCAGTCCGCCCAGCCGGGCCAGAGCGATAGCCATCGGGGCCTCGGTGACGGTGTCCATCGCGGCCGAGACCACCGGGGCGCTCAGCCGAATGTTCCTGGTCACCTGGGTGGAGGTGTCGGCCTCCGAGGGGATGACGTCAGTCTCACCGGGCAGCAGCAGCACGTCGTCATAGGTCAGTCCGACCAGGGCGAAGGGGTCGGATCCCTCGGTGTGGAATTGGCTCACGGCGGTCCCTCTCAATCAAGCACGGTTTTGAGTACCCGGTCCGGGCGTGCGGGCACTCGGTCCACCAGTCTACGCGCCCGCAAGCACCCTTCGGCTCGCTCGCGGGCACCGGGAGGCCCGACAATATGACGCAATGTGAACAATGTTCAACTAAACCTGAAGATATCTGGCATAGTGGTGGGTCGAACATTCGTACCTGGCACCTGATCTGGTGTCTGCGTTTCACGAGAGGGTAAGAACGTGACTGAAGAAAACACCCCTGCAGAGAAGACCGAGCAGCCCAAGAGCTCCGGTACCGCCAAGACCGCTGTGGCCGTTATTGCCGCGGCTGCTCTGGCTGGCACCGCCGGCTTCCTGGTGGCTAACTCCACCGGAGGCGACGACGCCGGCACCACCACAGGCGGCGGGACCACCGCAGGTGAGGCCGCCAGCACCGTGGCCGAGGTCGACATCCCCGGTGAGAACCGCGGCTTCGACGATGTCCACACCGACGAACCGCTGGTCTCCACGGACTGGCTGGCCGAGCGTCTCGACGAGGGCGACCTCTACGAGCAGGGCATCGTGCTGCTGGATGTCTCCGAGGAGCTGGCCAGCTCCGAGCTGACCCCTTACTCCGAGGCCCACATCCCCCAGGCCCAGTACGTCAACTGGACCACCGAGTTCACCCAGCCCAATACCCGCGAGTTCATTGACCAGGATCAGTTCACCGAGCTGGCCCAGTCCCTGGGTATCAACGATGACACCACCGTGGTCATCTACGGCGATAACAACAACTGGTTCGCCGCCTACGCTGCCTGGGTCTTCAACCTCTACGGAGTCGAAGACGTCAAGCTGCTCGACGGTGGTCTGCACAAGTGGGAGGCTTACGACGGCCGCGAGCTGACCGAAGAGAAGCCCGACGTTGAACAGGGCAGCTTCGAGGCCAAGCCGCAGAACCACGACATCCGTGCCTTCCAACCTGAGGTGCTGGAAGTCGCTGAAGCCAATGCTGCCGCCGATGGGGAGAACGTTGGGGAGTACAACCTCGTCGACATCCGCTTCCAGGAGGAGTTCGACGGCGAGGTCGGCGCTGACCCCGACCTCTTCGAAGGGGAAGGTGCTGCCATCTGGGGCCACATCCCCGGGGCCATCAACGTTCCGTGGGGCGAAATCGTCGACAGTGAAACCGGTGAGTTCCTCTCCGAGGATGAGATCCGTGAGGTCTACGAAGACGCCGGCGTCGACTTCGATAAGGACATCATCGCCTACTGCCGGATCGGCGAGCGCGCCTCCCACACCTGGTACGCCCTGAGCCAGATCCTGGGTGAGGATGTCAAGGTCTACGACGGCTCCTGGTCCGAGTGGGGCAACACCGTCGGTGTTCCGGTGGCCAACAACACCGGTGAACGCGGCGGTATCTGGGGCGAGTAACGAGAACCGCTAATATTTCCAGCTAACGCGTCAGGAACCGGGTCCGCACCAGCGGGCCCGGTTCTACGCGTGTGGTGAAAGGAACCTGATGACTGTCGAAGTCAAAGCCGACCGGGAACTCGGCTGGACCAGAGCCGATACGGTCCGCACGTCCATCGCGGTGGCGGTGGCTGCTCTGCTACTGGGCACCGCTGGCTACCTCACCGCCACCGGCGGGGAAGGCCTCGGCGGGTCCAACGCGGGCCTGATGCTGCTGGTCGGCGCTGGCCTCGGCATTCTCTTTGAACGCGGGCGGTACTGCTTCTTCTGCATCTTCCGGGACATGTTTGAGAAGAAGAATTCCCGAGGCATGTACGCCATCCTCGTCTCCATTGCAGTGGGGATGATCGGCTACGCGGTCATCTTCTCCACCCGGGTCTCCGACCCCTCCTCCGGGAATCTGCCCTCCGATGCGCATATCGCCCCGGTCTCCATCGCTCTGGTCATCGCCGGGCTGGCGTTCGGGCTCGGCATGGTGATCTCCGGTGGCTGCATCGCCGGGCACCTCTACCGGTTACCCGAAGGGCACCTGCGCTCCATTCCCGCTCTGGCCGGAGTGGTCCTCGGTTTCGGAGCCGGTTTCCTCTCATGGGACTTCATGTACTCCAGTTTCATCCTGGGGGCACCTGTGCCCTGGCTGCCCGCCGGTGGCGGCTACACCCTGGCGATCCTCGTCCAACTCGGGGTGCTCATAGCCCTGGGCGTGTGGCTGCTGAAGTGGAACCCCCCAGTTCAAGGCCGCGGTGATCGCGTCGTCGACGCTACCGAGGTCCGCCGCCTGGTGTTCTTCAAACGCTGGCCAGCCCTGGCCACTGGCGCGGCCGTGGGGCTGCTGGCCGTCCTCGCCTACTACAAAGACCAGCCACTGGGTGTCACCCAGCAGATCTCATCGCTGACCCGCACGGGGATGACGGAGATGGGTTTGCTGCCGGGTTTTATGGCCGGGCTCGATGAACGCCTCGCCGGCTGTGTGGCCGTGGTGGTCAACACCATCACCAGCAACGGGTGGCTCATCATCGGCATCATGCTGGCGTCCTTTGCCGCAGCCCTGCCCGGTCGCCGGATTCGGCTTGAGAAGGTCACTACCTTCAACTCCGCCACGGCCCTGGTCGGCGGGATCCTGCTGGGCTGGGGCGCGATGATCGGGCTGGGCTGCACCATCGGGGTGATGCTCTCCGGCACGCAAGCCTTTGCGCTCTCCGGCTGGGTCTTCGGCCTCGCGGTGGTCGTCGCCTCTGGTATCGGCTTCCGGTACGGACTGCACCGCAAAGCTGCTCCCGGGGTGTTCCCAGCCCGCTGAGCTGTCACCCTCCTGGCCGGGCCCCACATCCGCTGCCCGATGCCGCGGCTTATATCCCGCTGAGCCCAAAGGTGCTCAGCACCAGGGGAAAGGCGAGGAAAGCGACGGCGTCGAGCAAAAAATGAGCCACCACCAGCGGCATGACCCGCCCGTACCGGTAGTAGAACCACCCGAAGATCAGACCCATGATGAGGTTTCCCACCCCGGGCCCGAAGCCCTGATAGAGGTGATAGGTGCCCCGGAGGAGCGCTGAGGCCCCGATGACCAGCCAGACCGGCCATCCGGGCCACCAGCGGCCACGGCACCCCTGTCGGAAACCGGCGTCAACCTGTGGCCAGATGCGCCGGGCCCGATCACACAGATAAGCCACCATGATGACTTCCTCGAGCAGGGAGTGGTGCACCGCCCCCGCGAGCAAAGCGACCGGGGTCCACCAGTACTGGGTGACATCGGCCGGAACAATCTGCGCTGTCACCCCCAGGCTGCGCCCGACCGAGTAGACCACCAACGTGCCGGCTCCGATCAGCGTAAAGAGTCCCACTCCGAAGAGTGCATCCGCACCGGGTCGGCGTAGGTCGAGTCCCCAGTGCCGCAACGGATTCACACCGTGGAGGAAGAGCAAGTAGAGCACCAGCGCCACGGGCATTAAGCCGAAGACCACGTCGAGGAACTGATAGGCGGCGTCGAAGATTTCATGACGGGAGCGGGACCGCTGCACCGTGGCGATCTGGTCCGTCAGGGGAGCAACCTGCAGCCGCTCGGCCAACTGCAGCACCGCGTAGACCGCGGACCGCCCCAGGGACAGGGCCAAAATGATCCCCACTTCCCAGGCGTAAAACCTCCGTGGGGGCTGTATGCCGATCTCCGGCGTCGTACGCATACCCCTCATTATGCGTTTTTACTCACCCTGTGTACGTTTCATCGGGCGATCACCGGATGAGGTATCCACCACCGCATGGACACACCGCGGGGGAAACAGCGGTGGCCCGGTTCCGCGGACGCATTGCCGCAGAACCGGGCCACCGGTTAGGAAAGGGTCAGACGATCAGTCCTCGTCCTCGTCGTCCTTCTTCTCGACCACCAGGGTCTCGGTGGTGAGCACCAGCGCAGCGATGGAGGCGGCGTTCTGCAGAGCAGAACGGGTCACCTTCACCGGGTCGATGACGCCATCGGCGATGAGGTCGCCGTACTCGCCGGTCTTGGCGTTGAAGCCGTGGTTGGGCTCGAGTTCGGCCACCTTGGAGGCCACCACGAACCCGTCAGCACCGGCGTTGGCAGCGATCCACCGCAGCGGCTGGATGAGAGCGCGGCGGACGATGCCCACAGCAGCGGCAGCATCGCCGTCAAGAGCCTTGACCTCCTCATCCTCATCGAGCACGGACAGGGCGTTGATGAGCGCGGTACCACCACCGGCCACGATGCCCTCTTCCAGGGCAGCGCGGGTGGAGGAAACGGCGTCCTCGATGCGGTGCTTGCGCTCTTTGAGCTCCACCTCGGTGGCTGCACCGACCTTGATAACGCCGACGCCGCCAGCCAGCTTGGCCAGCCGCTCCTGCAGCTTCTCCCGGTCCCACTCAGAGTCCGAGGCGTCGGCCTGAGACTTGATGAGCGCGGCACGAGCCTCGACGTCCTCCTTGGAACCGGCACCATCGACGATGGTGGTCTCGTCCTTGGTGACGGTCACTCGACGGGCAGTACCGAGGTCCTCGAGCCCGACCTGGTCCAGCTTCAGACCCAGATCCTCGGTGATGACCGTACCGCCGGTGAGCACGGCGATGTCCTCGAGCATTGCCTTGCGGCGATCGCCGAAGCCCGGGGCCTTCACGGCCACGGCCTGCAGAGTTCCGCGCAGCTTGTTCACCACCAGGGTGGACAGAGCCTCGCCCTCGACGTCCTCAGCGATGATGAACAGCGGCTTCTTGGACTGCAGCACCTTCTCCAGCACCGGCAGGAACTCCTGCATATTGGAGATCTTGCCCTGGTGGATGAGGATGTACGGGTTCTCCAGCACCGCTTCCTGGCGCTCTGCGTCGGTGACGAAGTGCGGGGAGAGGAAGCCCTTGTCGAACTGCATCCCCTCGGTGATGTCCAGTTCGGTCTGGGTGGTGGAACCTTCTTCAATGGTGATGACACCATCGGTTCCCACAGCCTGGAAGGCCCGGGCGATCAGCTCACCGACCTCGTCGTTCTGCGCGGAGATGGCCGCCACGTTGGCGGTCTGCTGACCTTCAACCTCCCGGGCGTTCTCCCGCAGCCGGCGGGTCACCGCGTCTACGGCGACCTCGATACCGCGCTTGATCTCACCGGGAGCCGCACCGGCGGCCACATTGCGCAGCCCTTCGGCCACCAGAGCCTGGGCGAGCACAGTGGCGGTAGTGGTGCCGTCACCGGCGACGTCGTTGGTCTTGGTGGCGACTTCCTTGGCCAGCTGGGCACCGAGGTTTTCGTAAGGGTCGGTGACCTCGATGTCCCGGGCGATGGTCACACCATCGTTGGTGATGGTCGGGGCGCCCCAGGACTTGTCGAGCACGACGTTGCGGCCCTTGGGGCCCAGGGTGACTTTGACCGTGTCGGCGAGCTTGTCGATACCGGCCTGCAGTGCTTTGCGGGCAGCATCGCTGTAGAGCAGCTCTTTTGCCATAGGTTCTTACTCCTTATGTCCGTCTGTGGAGTCGAGCGGAAAGTGGATTACTTCTCGACCTTGGCGAGGACGTCGCGGGCGTTGAGCACCAGGTACTCTTCGCCGCCGACCTTGACCTCGGTGCCGCCGAACTTGGAGTAGATCACGACATCGCCTTCAGCGACGTCGACGGGGATGCGCTCCCCTTTGTCGTCGAACTTGCCGGGGCCCACTGCCACGACTTCACCCTCCTGGGGCTTCTCTTTGGCGGTGTCCGGGATGACCAGGCCGGAAGCGGTGGTCTGCTCGGCCTCCAGGGGGCGGACAACAATACGATCCTCGAGGGGCTTGATGGAGACTGACACGTCAGCTCTCTCCTTTGCTCAGTGAAACTGCTTCTGGACTGTTGCTCGCCTTAGGAGTGACCAACCGTCGTCGCGGGAGCCGGATGGTGCCCCGTCAGGCTTGTGTTCCCCGCTGAGTTGACGGCTCGAGCGGGTTAGCACACGGTGACGTTGAGTGCTAACACAAACTATATGCACCGCTTAGCACTCAATCAAGCAGAGTGCTAAGTCCAGTGGCTCAGACTCACCATCGCGCGAAACATGACCATCACGCCGAGGCGAAGGTCACCGCCTCCTGCCGGGAGAGGGAACTCACCCGCGGTTCAGCAGGCGGGCGAGGGTCTCGATGGGCTCGCGGATCTGACCAAAGGAGGCGTCGTAGACGTCATCGGGCAGCATATAGGGGTCGACGACGTCGTCATCGGCCTGTGCACTGGGCGTTTCAGTGCGTGCCCTGCCGGCCACAGCCACCAGGGCTGCCAGCTGCTCCGAGGCCGGCCCTTGCGGCAGGTGGTCCGGCTCGGTCTCGGCGATGAGCCGTCCGAACTCCGGCAGGGTGAACATCTTCTCCCGCGCAGCGGGTACCTCTGCGGCCATATCGGCGATGTGCTCGCCTGTGGCGGTGAGGATGAGGTCGGCCTCGCGGATCATCGTCTCGGTGACCTGCTGGGCAACGAAACCGCCGGTGTCTGCCCCATAGGCGGCGACTCGTTCCTTCATGGGATCCTGCATATCCCAGCCTTGGTGGGCGAAGGTGCCCGCTGAGATGACCTCCACGTCGGCGTCGTCGGCGAAGACCTGCGCCAGTAGACGTTCCATCGCCGGGGAGCGGCAGATATTGCCGGTACACACGGCCAGAATGGTGTATGGCTCAGCCATGGGTGACCTTCCGGATGAAGAACGGGAAGCGGGCCTGTTTTTCCGGGACGGCGAGGACGAAGTCTCGCAGCGGGTCCTCGACAAACCCTTCAGACCGGTAGAGCGCGTGCGCACCGGTCATGGACTGCAAACTGCACAGGGTCACTGCGGTGATCTCCGGGCGGGTCTGGGCTTCTGCGACGATGTGCCGTACCAAGCTCCGGCCGATCCCCCGACCCTGGAACTCCGGGGCCACTGCGAGCATCCGGAACTCCATCTCACCGGGGCGGGAGACTTCGGCGTACTCGCCGTGGTGGTCGGTCACCGTCACCGTCCCGGCCACTGCCCCCTGGGCCTCGGCCACCAGCACGCGGGCCTTTTCGGCCCGATGCTCCACCGCGGTGAGGTGTTCCAGATACGGGTCCTGTGCACGGAGGAATCCCCCGTCGATATAGGCCCGCACGGTGATGTCCGCGATGCGCTGGAAGTCTGGTGGCTCGGCGGGGCGGATCACCAGCTCGGTGGCGGGCGCGGTGGCCCCCATAGTTGTTTCGGCCATGGGGGTGCTCAGCTGTCGCTGTTGTCCGAGCCGGTGACCTTTTTCCGACGCCGACGACGACGCCGGCCCGAGGACGATCCAGAACCCTCACCTGAGGTGTTCTGCCCGGCTGGAGCATTGTCCCCGCCGCCGGAGCGTTCACCACCGGAACGCCGCCGGGTGCGGTTGCGTCCACCCCCGCCGTGAGAGCGCTCGCCCCCGGAGGGCCGACCGCCGCGACCACCGCGGCCTCCGCGGGGTGCGGAGTCGCCGGGGCCGCCGAGGTCTTCAAGCTGTTCGGCGTCCAGTCCGGCTTTGGACCGCTTGTGCCGGGGCAGGCGACCTTTGGTGCCCTTGGGGATGTCGAGGTCTTCAAACAGGTGCGGGCTGGAGGAGTAGGTCTCCACTGGCTCGGGCACACCGAGCCCAATCGCCTTATTGATGAGGCTCCAGCGGGGAACATCTTCCCAGTCCACGAACGTCACCGCGGTGCCCTTCTGCCCGGCTCGGCCGGTGCGGCCAATGCGGTGCAGGTAGGTGGACTCGTCCTCAGGGCACACGTAGTTGATGACGTGGGTGACATCAGTGACGTCAATACCGCGGGCGGCGACGTCGGTGGCTACCAGCACATCGACCTTGTCATTGCGGAAGGCACGCAGCGCCTGTTCGCGGGCTCCCTGGCCGAGGTCACCGTGGATGGCGCCTGCAGCGAAGCCCCGGGACTGCAACTCAGCGGAGAGCTTATCCGCCTGGCGCTTGGTCCGGGTGAAGATGATCGTCCGACCCCGCCCCTGCGCCTGAAGGATGCGGGCGATCATCTCGTCCTTATCCAGGGCGTGGGCCCGGTAAACGACCTGCCGGATGTCTTTTTTGGTCACGCCTTCGTCGAAGGGATCGGCGGCGCTGATGTGGGTCGGCTTGGTCATGAACCGTCGCGCCATGGAGACCACAGGGCCCGGCATCGTGGCGGAGAAGAGCATGGTCTGCCGCACCTCCGGGACAAAGGAGAGCAGCTTCTCCACATCGGGCAGGAACCCGAGGTCCAGCATCTCATCGGCCTCGTCGAGCACCACGATCTTCACGTTCTTCAAATTCAGGTGCTTCTGCCGGTGCAGGTCGATGAGTCGCCCGGGGGTGCCCACGACGATCTCTACGCCGCGCTGTAGTTCTTCGATCTGCGGTTCGTAGGCCCGGCCGCCGTAGATGGTGGCAATCCGGGCACCCAGCTTGGCCCCGGCGGTGGTGATGTCGCCGGCGACCTGCACCGCCAGTTCCCGGGTGGGCGCGATGATGAGCGCCTGCGGCGCCCCGGGGCTGGGCAATTGTTCATAGGCCTCTGTGCCGGGGTGGGCAATACGCTGTAGCGCGGGGATACCGAAGCCCAGCGTCTTGCCGGTTCCGGTTTTGGCCTGGCCGATGATGTCATTGCCACCCAGGGCAATGGGCAAGGTCTCTGCCTGAATCGGGAAAGGGTGAATGATCCCCTTCTGGGCTAGGGCTTCTACGATTTCAGTGCGGACGTTGAAGTCCGCGAAGGTCTTCTGCTGCTCAGGAGCAGCGGGGGTGGTCTCTTCGGTGGTGTCAGTCATGCGTTCTTTCAGTCGGCGACTGCGGCGAAGCCGACAGTCTGCTTGGTGTCGGATCCGATCTCGACGTAGCCAAGGGATGCGGTGGGAACCACGATCTTCTTGTCGCGACGATCGGTGAGCGTCAGCAGCGGCTTGGATGCCTCGATAGCTTCAGCGACGGTCTTCTCCACCTCTTCGACGGAGGCGTTCGTTTCGACGACGATCTCGCGGGCGACGTTCTGAACTCCGATGCGTACTTCCATGCCACTCCATTCTGGGTCATTCTTGCGCGCCCGAAAGAGTAGATCAGTCACGAGGGCACGCGGGTTTCAGGCACGGTGTGCCTCAACGGCACGAGTCTACCGCCGGTGTCCAGCTCGTCAGTCACTTTCCTTGGGAAACCCGCTGATTCCCTTCCACGCCAGCCGGGCAGTCAGCTCCGCGGAGGTGGTCATCTCTGGACGCTCAGAGAGCTGGGCCCAATGCCGGGCCGCTGAGGTGGCCATACCGATTAACCCGTGGCCGAGCATGCGCGCTTCAGCCGCCGGCAGGGAGGTGTCCTCGATAATGAGGTCCGCGATGGCGGTGGCCATCCGGGAGTAGAAGTCCTCTAACCGACTGGAGACGGCGTCGTCGTTATCCATTCCCGCGGAGAAGACCAGCCGATAGGCCTCATCCTTGCGAGAGAGGAACTCATAGAACGCAGTGACGGTATCGGCGACGCGTTCACGATTCTCCTTACTACTGGCCAGGGCTGCGGTGAGCTCATCGGTCAGCTGCTCCAAGTGAGCATCCAGTAAGTCGAGGAAGAGCTCGTGCTTGCCCGGAAAGTGCTGATACAGCACCGGCTTGGAGACTTCGGCAGCTTCGGCGATGTCATCCATCGACGCGGCGTGATACCCCTGGGCGACAAAGACTCCCAGAGCGCACTCCAGCAGCTGACGGCGACGCTCCTGACGAGGAAGGCGCTTACCGCGGATGCTGGGTGATGAGGCCTGGGCTGTCATGTCCAGAAAGTCTAAAGGATGTGGCGCACGTTACACGGCAGGTGGGCCACCGAGGGCTTCCGTGCCGGTTCCTTGCTGCAGGATCCGTAAAACCATCTCCGCATCCGTGGTGTTCTCCCCCAGCCGATTGGGCTTGCCAGTACCGTGGTAGTCAGAGGATCCGGTGACGATGAGATCTCGGCGCCGCGCCAGGTCCAGCAACAGCTCTTTGCCCTCGGCAGTATTGTCCCGGTGATAGACCTCAACCCCCGCCAAACCCGCCTGAACCATCTCCTCTAGTTCGGCGAGGCTGACCGTACTGCCGCGGCGTGACGCCATGGCGTGAGCGATGACCGGCACGCCTCCGGCCTGGCGGATGAGCGTGATGGCTTCCACTGGGGTCATCGTGTCTTGGGGTACGTAGTACTTACTGCCCTTGTGCAGGTAATGGGTGAAGGCCTCACTGCGGTCAGCGACCACCCCTGTGGTGACCAGGGCATCAGCAATATGTGGACGGCCCACGGTGGTCTCCGGACCCACGTGGGTGAGGACATCGGCCCAACTGATCTCGAAGTCTTCGGCGAGGTTAGCCACAATGCGCTTGGCCCGCTGAACCCGCCCACTGCGGGCCGCGGAGTTTGCCGCGGCCAACCCCGGGTGCTGGGGGTCGTGGAGATAACTGAGCATGTGCACCGAGGTACCGGCAGAAGTCTTAGTCGTAATTTCTGCACCGGGGATGAACAGCAGGCCGTGTTCTCTGGCAGCGGCGCGAGCCTGCTCCCAACCCACCGTGGTGTCATGATCGGTGAGCGCCAGTCCCCGCAGCCCGGCACGCGCGGCAGCAGCCACCACCTGCGCCGGCGGCTCCGTTCCGTCGGATACCTCGGAGTGGGTGTGCAGGTCATAGCTCATGCCCCCAACTCTAATCCCGGGGCGGGACATCGAAGTGTGTTCGGATCGGCGTCACTCACACACCCTGGACCCTGTGACATTGCACAGGGGGTCTCATGCAAGACTGGTGCCATGAGCGAGAACACCACGCAGACCGATACAGAACCCACCGGCACCCCCTCAGGTGAGGACACGCCCACACAACGGGATACCAACCGCTCCCAGAAGCCGACGTCGAAGGCTTTTAAGGAATTCATGGCCTCCCACTGGGCGCCATCACAGCCCCCGGAGTACACCCGGGATGAGGTCGCCGACCATGCCGCTCAGCGGCGCCGGCGAGTCTCTGAGGAGTTTCGCGGCCAGCGCGTGGTGGTTCCCGCAGGCCCGCTCAAAGTCCGCTCCAATGACACCGACTACCGGTTCCGGCCGCATTCAGCCTTCGCTCACCTGACCGGCCTGGGGGTGGACCACGAGCCCGATGCAGTGCTCATCCTGGAACCGGTGGATGAGGGAACCGGCGACGACGGCGGCCATCACGAGGCCACCCTGTACTTCAAACCTATGGCCGGCCGCGATACCGAGGAGTTCTACGCCTCGGCTCGGCATGGGGAGTTCTGGATCGGCCCCCGGCCGGTGCTGGAGGAGTTCCGGACCCGTTTGGGGCTGCGCACTAAGGACATCGACGAGTTCGAACCAGCGGTGACCAAGGACGCCGGGGCTACCCAGATCCGGCTGCTGCGTAACTCCTCACCCCAGGTGGATGCGCTCATCGACTCCGCCCGCAGCCAGGCCGGGGTCGAACTCGAGTCCGCGGTGGAAGCCGACGGCAAAGTCACCGAATTCCTCTCCGAGCTGCGTCTGGTGAAGGATCCGTGGGAGATCGAACAGATGCGCTCCTCCGTGGCAGCCACACAGGCTGGTTTCGAGGATGTCATCCGGGCCCTGCCCCGGGCGGTGGGCACCGAGCGTGGTGAGCGGATCGTTGAAGGTGCGTTCTTCGCCCGGGCACGTCTGGAAGGCAACGACCTCGGTTATGACACGATCGCCGCATCGGGCAACAACGCCACGATTTTGCACTGGATCCGGAACAATGCGCGGATCGAACCGGGTGAACTGCTGCTGCTGGATGCTGGCATCGAGGTCGATTCCCTCTATACCTGCGATATCACCCGCACCATCCCCGTCTCCGGGACCTATTCACCTGTCCAGCGGCGGATCTATGAGGCGGTCTTGGCAGCCCAGAACGCGGCGATGAGCATTGTGCGGCCCGGCGTGAAGTTCCGTGAGCTACACGCCACGGCGGTACGGGTACTAGCTGAGCATCTCGATGAGTGGGGTCTACTCCCGGTGAGCTTGGATGAGGCGCTCTCGCCGGAGGGCCAGCATCACCGCCGGTGGATGCCCCACGGCACCAGCCACCACCTGGGCCTGGATGTCCATGATTGCGCTCAAGCCAAACGGGAGCTCTACCTGGATGGGGAGCTGGAGCCGGGGATGATCTTCACCATCGAACCGGGGCTGTACTTCAAGAAGGAAGATCTCGCGGTGCCGGAGGAGTACCGGGGCATTGGTGTTCGGATTGAAGACGACATCCTCGTCACCGAAGACGGCGGGGAGAACCTCTCCGCTGCCGTGCCACGCGAGCCCGACGACGTCGAAGCGTGGGTTCAGCGTTTGCTCGGCTGATCGACACTGACCTCAGAGCCGGTGGCTGTCAGGCGTTATTCCTCGCCGCGTGGTGGCCGCTCGGAGTGTGAGTCCTGGTCCTCGGCTCCCGCTGCGGATCCAGTAGGTGCCGCGGATTTCTCCTGCGCCGATTCCTGCGGCGCTGTTTCCTGGTGAGCTGGGGGATCTTCCTGGGTGCGGGAGGAGTCGCGGGGAGGGTGTTCGTAGTCCTCACGGCGGGCACCGTAACGGGGCCGCCCATCCGGCAGGGTCTCATAGCCGGTACGGGCCGGGGTCCCAGCTGAGGTGCCGGCGTCGTCGCCCCTGTCCGCTGAGGCAGGCGCCCCGGAGGACGGCGCAGCGGGTCCGGACATACCTGCGGGAGGCTGGTGGGCCTGGGGGCCGGCGAGGTTCGTGGACCGACCGGTCGGGTCGTTGGACGCATTGAGGCTGACCACCCCGGATTCCCGGACCAGCTGGCGGGCCCGCCCTACCTGGGAGAAGTCACAGACCACGTCATAGGTGGTGGCGATCAGCTGCTGGGTGGAGGAGAAGTCCCGGCGCCCACGGCGGATGGCGTAGCCGATGATCCCGGCGATCATCCACACCGCTGCACCGAGGAAGATCATCGCGACCAGCTCCACTAAGGGAGCTTGCGGGGAAAACAGGAAGAAGATGAACGCGATGAACCCGCCAAACAGTGAGCCTTGAGCCGCCCCGGCTAGCGCCACCCGGGGGTAGGACAAGCGCGAGCGGATGTGCTCCACACTGCGCAGGTCATTGCCCACAATGCTGAGGGCTTTGACATCGAAACCCTCGGCACCGGCCAAGTGATCGACCACCCGCTGGGCCTCCTCGTAGGTCCGGTAGCGTCCCAGCAGCTCCCCGGTAGGCAGCCCGGAGGAGTTCGTCGGTGCATTCATAACTGCTTATTCTGCCAGGCCAGTCTGAAACCTCTGCAGGCATTGCACAGGCTCCTAAACTGAGGGGTGTGAACACTGAGACCGTGGAGAGTATCCGCCGTCACCTCGAGCAGGTGATGGACCCCGAATTGCGACTGCCCATTACGCAGGTTGGCATGGTGGGGGAGATCGACGTCGACGACGACGGGACCGCTGAGGTTCAGATCAAACTCACCACTGAGGCCTGCCCCATGCGCAGCCGGATCGTTGACGATGTTGTTGCCGCGGCTGCACGAGCCCAGGGGGTACGCACCGCGGAGGTGGACCTGACGGTGATGAGCCCTGAGGAGCGCGCCGAACTCAAAGACCGGCTGCGCGGAGGCGAGGCCGGCAAGGTCAATCCCTTCGCCCGTGAGGACTCCCTGACCAGGGTCTACGCGGTGGCCTCCGGTAAAGGGGGGGTCGGGAAGTCCTCGGTGACAGTGAATCTGGCCTGCGCGATGGCTGAATCTGGATTGAAGGTCGGCATCATCGACGCCGATGTACACGGGTTCTCCATTCCTGGACTGATGGGGATCACCATGAAACCCACCAGGCTCGATGAGATGATCCTGCCGCCGGTGGCCTATGGGGTGAAGACGATCTCGATCGGCATGTTCGTGGAAGGCAACCAGGCGGTTGCCTGGCGGGGACCCATGCTGCACCGGGCTGTGGAACAGTTCCTCACCGATGTGCACTTCGGAGACCTCGACGTCCTGCTCCTCGACCTGCCCCCGGGCACCGGCGATATCGCCATCTCCGTGGCGCAGTTACTGCCCGGCTCGGAACTGCTGGTGGTGACCACCCCGCAGGCGGCGGCCTCGGCGATTGCCGAACGCGCCGGGAGCTTGAGCGAGCAGACAGGGCAGCATATCGCCGGAGTGGTGGAGAACATGGGACCGATGACTCTGCCCGATGGCACCGTACTGGACCTTTTCGGCTCCGGTGGAGGGGCCACAGTGGCCCAGAGTCTTAGCGAGCAGTTGGATGCCGACGTCCCTCTGCTGGGTTCGGTGCCCCTGGATCCGGCTCTGCGGGAGGCCGGCGACGCTGGTGAGCCGGTGGTCCTGTCAGCGCCCGATTCCGCAGCCGGCTCCGCGCTGCGTCAGATCGCCTCCCGGCTGGCCGCTCGCGGCCGCAGCCTAGCCGGACGATCCCTCCCCGTCACAGTGACCTGAGACCTCTGGTCCCATGAGTTCTCATCATTGCCTTCGCCTGATGGCTGGGATTTCGGAGCCCACACACTGTGGGCTGAGGACTCTGCGGGTTAGGTGGCGTCGATGTCAAAGGGGGCTGGTCCGGGTGTATCGGCCTCGTCTGTTGAGGCCGACACACCACCACTACTGGCAGCCCCGGTGGTGGCTGAACCGGCCACCCCGGCAGCGAGCGCTCCGCCTGTCTTCTTCGGTGCTGCGGAGCTGAACAGTTCACGAGGGTCCACTGTCTTCTGGGCCTCACGGCGCACCCCCCGGCCCGTGGAGCGGATATCGCGACCCACCGCCCGTACCTCGTTCGTCACCCCACGGACATCGTCGATCTCCTCGGCAAGGGCTTCGCGGATAATCCGGCGCGGGTCATACTGCCGGGGATCGTACTTGTGCCAATCCACATCGTCGAAGTCCGTTCCTGTCTCCTGGCGGAACCGCACCTTGGCATCCACCGCCATGCGCCGTAATTGACGAACCCAGTCGGCCAGAGTGCGGGTGTAATCAGGCAGACGCTCGGGACCGATGAGCACAATGGCCAGCACAATAAGAATGAGGAGCTGGTAGCCGCTGATCCCGAACACGGATCCACTTTACCGCTCTAGGCGGGCACTGAGTCCGCCCGATCGCCGCACCTGATGCGCCTGCCGTCCGCGAGGCGAAACCTCAGTCAGTGAACCAGGAGACCAGCTCATCGAAACCGCGTTCCAGCCGGTCCGTCGGCCCCGCCGGTTCCGTCGAAGGATCCACCTGAACCCGGGAACGGTCCGTAATCATCACCCAGGAGGTAATCTCCCCAGCCCGTTCAGCCGGGGTATCCGAGGTGATGACGTACTGCACATTGTGCGTCTGGATCCCCGCAGTCCAGGTCTCAGTCTCCTCATCGACGTAGACCCGAGCCTCATCCCCGGTACTCAGTGGCACATCCTCTACCGCCGCTGAACTGACATCCAGGGTGTCGGCGATTTTCTCCTCCAAAGGAGCCAGTTCGACGTCGTCCTCTTCCGGACGGGTCTCCGAGACACTGACAATGTGCTCACCATCGGTCAGATGCACCTGGATGGTACGCACCCCGCCGATCGTGCCGGTCTCCGCCTGGACTGGTTCATACCCCGGCCGGGAGAGATAGGGCACAGCCCATCCGATGGGCTTTAAGTAGCTCAGGCTTTCCACCGGCACTTCAAAGATCTCGGCACCGCCCCGCGCCCCCGGCAGTGCCACCGCGACCTCCCCGTTGACGCTGACTGTCTCGGGCTGCTCCGCAGCGGTGGTCGGCACAGTCCCCGTGGGTGAAGGCTGCCCATCCTCAGTCGATTCTGGCTGATCCTCAGGCGGCAATAAGGTCTGCACTGAAGGCGTAGAAGGTGCGGTACGCCCCCCAAGCACCCATGCAGCAGCGACGACGAAACACACCACCGTGGCTACCGAGGTCATGAAGACAGCAAGCACCCACCCGGCGTGCAGCCGGCGGGTGGGCAGCTGCCGGGACCCGGCGCGAGGGGACATCGTCTCAGGGGACATCCCGGCCAGTATGCTAACTATTACTGAGAATAAGCTTAATTTAATCTGAGAAAGGTGAACGATGAGCGCGAGGCCTGCTGCCTCCAAGCACAGCAGCTGGGTATACACCGAGCAGCTGGCCGAGGGCGCTGACCCGTTCGCCGAGGTGCGTCACCGTGCCGCGGAGATGGGAGTCGAGGTCGTCTCCCCCGCTGTGGCGGCTACCCTGACCGTGCTGTCCTCAGCGGTGCGTGCCGAAGCGGTCGTCGACGTCGGCACCGGAGTGGGCCTCTCCGCTGCGGCACTGCTTCGCGGAGCCAGTCCCCAGGCTGTGCTCACCGGCATCGACCCGGCCCCGGATTCCGCGGAAGAGGCACGGCGGACCTTGCGGCACTACGCACCCACCGGCACCCGCCACCGGCTCATCGCTCAACAGGCCGAACAGGTGCTGCCGCGGCTGGCTGCAGGCTCCTATGATCTGGTGTTCTGCGACGCCGGGGCGCAGACTGCCGATCAATGCACTGAGGACGCGATTCGGCTATTGCGGGGCGGCGGGCTGCTCATCCTCCACGATGCGCTCGACCAGGATCGGGTGCCCCGTCCGGCGGTGCGCGAGGAAACCACCCAACGCATGCGTGGAGTGCACACCAGGCTGGTGGAGGATCCGCGGCTGCATTCGACGCTGCTGGCCACCGGAGCTGGGCTGTTCGTCAGTGTGCGCCGGGCGGCTTAAGAGGCCGCGGGCGGCAGTGCTACTCTCCGACCGCCTCGATGAGGCACTGCTTGAGGGATTCGGCCTCTTCATTGTTGATTTCCAGGACCAGGCGCCCGCCGCCGTCGATCGGCACGCGCATAATGAGGCTGCGTCCCTCCTGGGTGACCTCCATTGGACCGTCGCCAGTACGCGGTTTCATTGCAGCCATCGGGTACATCCCTCTCAGTGTCGTCCTACGCTAACGCCCCTATTATCCCTCAGACTCTGGGGATGTCATCCCGGTCACTTTCGCTCGCGCAACTGCTCGGACAGTGCGGCGAGCAGCTTATCAACTTGATCCATGCGGTATCCGCGGGCCGCGGAGTCGAACTCAACGGCGTCCACATCCTCGGCAGTGAGGTGGCCTTCAGCCCGGGCCAGTAGCTGATCGACGTCATCACCCGCAGTGGCTGGGCTCTCCTCGGCAGGGGCCTCAGCCCCAGACCACCGCCCGATGAACACGACCACGACGAGTCCGAGAATGGCCAGCGCGACGAGGTAGAGCCACATCATGACCCCAGCTTACCGAGCCCGGTACCCGAACATCCCGGTTCAGTAACCGCGGGTCTCAACGTCGAGCTGCTCCTCCTCCACCGGGATCTCGTCCACCGGGGGCGGGTCAGAGAGGTCAGGTTGGAAGATGAGGATGAAACCGGCGAAGAGCACCACATAGACGGCAAAGATGCGGAACCTGGCCCGGTAGAGCAGAGTAAGCACCAGCCACAGGGCACCGGCCCCGACCACCGCGGAGACAATAAACGCCATCCAGTACGCCTCAGCGCTGATGCTGAACCCGCCCTCGTGCCCCAGCAGACTCAATGACTGCACCCCTGTGGCGGCAACGATCGTGGGGATCGCGACAAAGAAGCTGTACTGGGCAGCGATCCGACGGTGCATGCCCAAGGCCAAAGCTGCGGCGATGGTGATCCCCGACCGGGAGATTCCCGGGAATAGGGCGATCGCCTGGGCTAAGCCGATGACGACGGCGACCCAGATGGTCATCTGTGCCGCTCCCCGCCACGTGGTCTTCACAGAGTCGGTCCACCACAGGATGGCTGCGGTGATGAGCAGCAAGACCGCAACGATCCAGGGGGTGGCGAAGACCTCGGTGCCGAATTCACGCACCAGCAGTCCCAGTACCCCTGTGATACCCACAGTGATGACACCCAACAGCATGAGTTTCAGGTGGATGAGGTGGCGTAAGGTTCCACGGCGGCGCAGCAGCCCGATCTCCCGCCATGTGCCGGCCAGCAGGCGGCTCAATGGTCCCCACATCACCACCACGACCGAGACCATGGTGCCCAGGTGGACCACCAGGTTGAAGAAGATCATCTCTGGGGTGTCCGGTGCGGGGATCTGTGAACCGGTGTCGGCCAGCCAGTGCTCAGCGATGACCAGGTGAGACGAGGAGCTCACCGGGATGAACATGAACAGCCCTTGAATGGCGCCCAGGAGCAGGGCTTCCCAGAGTGTCAATCGGAACCAGCTTTCCTATGCAGTGGTGGTGCGGCCTGGCTGGCCACCCCAGGTCGCGGCGTGCAGTAGCTGTGGCAGCAGCTGTCCGGAGGGTCCACGGAGGCACACGTCCATGGCCTCGGATAGCTCGGTGGCTTCGGGGTTGACCTCCACCAGCGGGGTGCCGCGCTCTAGGCCGAGCAGCGGCAGGGATGCTGCCGGCTGCACAATACCGGAGGTTCCTGCCACGACAATCAGTTCCGCGGCCCGGACCGCCTCTGCGGCGGCGTCAAAGGCATCCATCGGCAGCATCTCCCCGAACCACACCACAGAAGGGCGAACCATTCCTTCCCCGCAGACCGGGCAGCTGGGTGGGGATTCGGTCTGTTCCGGCGGGGTGAAGCCGTCGTAATCGGGTTCGGGCAGCTCAGCCGGTGCGGAGCAGGCGGTGCAGTGGAAGGCGAAGATGCTGCCGTGCAGGTGGGCCAGGACCTCAGCTCCGGCGCGTTCATGCAGGTCGTCGACGTTCTGGGTGATGACATCGAGCCGCCCGCCAGCCTCGGTGAGATGCCGCTGCCACTGGGCGATGGCTGTGTGCCCGGGGTTGGGGGCAACCTCGCGGATGAGGGACTGCCGCCAGCGGTACCAGGTCCACACCCGGGCCGGGTCCAGGTGGAAGGCCTCCTCAGTGGCCAAATCTTCGGCGGAGAACCGTTCCCACAGCCCGGTTTGGACTTCGCGGAACGTCGGGACTCCAGATTCGGCGGAAATCCCCGCTCCGGTGAGCACGGCCACGCGGCGGGCCCGCTGGGCCCAGGCGGAAACCTCATCGTCGATGGTGGTCAGCACCTTCATAGTCTCCACGGTACCGGCGCTTCCCGGAGGGAAGTAAAGCACCTAAGATCGTGGCCATACTGCCTTTATTTCAGCGGCATACGGAGGGAAACACGTGACGGAACAGCACGGCCACCACGGCTGGCAGGGGCAGGACCCTGAACAATCCGGGGGTTACCAGCCCAGTGGCCATCCCCACCCGGGGTATCAGCAAGGCGGTTATCAGCACGGCGGTTATCAACACAGTGGCTACCCGCAGGGTGACTACCAGCACGGCGGGTATCAACACTCATCCTCCGCTCCGACGGGGGACTACCCCTTCAATGAGGCGGCCCGCTATGCCGATGAACAACCGCTCAGCCCCTCGGAGGAACAGGGCTGGGGGGTCGGGATCCACTTAGGCGGACTGTTCTTCTCCTTCATTGTGCCGCTGGTGATATGGCTGATCTTCCGGCGTCGTTCCCGGCTGATCGATGACCACGGCAAAACCGCACTGAACTGGGAGTTGACCCTGGTGGGGGTCTACGTGGTGGGTAGCATCCTGTTCTTCATCAGCTACTTCGGCATGTTTGCGTTCATCCTCGGTGCCGATCCGGGTGCCGGGGGCGTGGTCGCCGGTGGCATGGCCCTGGTGTGGATGATGCTACTGCTGGCGTTCATGGCGGTGATGACTATCAACGTGGTGCTCTCCATCCTCGGTTCAGTGGCTGCCTACCGCCGGAAGAAGTTCAAGTACTGGGCGATTCCGTTCATCCGCTAAAACACTCAAAGGGGGACTGGCATGGCGTCATGGAGTTCGGCACTGAAAGCGCTGCGGCTCACGCCGGCGCGACCCAAAGCTGAGCACGCCCACCTGAAGCGGCTCCCCCACCGGCTCGGTCCGGTCAATATCGCCCGGCAGCTGACTCTGCGCACCGCGAATGTGGGACTGACCGCCCTGTTTGGGCTGTACCGCTCGGACCCCTCGGTGTGGCGGTTCACCGCCCGGAATTACCATCCCGGTCTGGAGCGCTTCGCTCGCGTCAACGCCTGGATGATCTGCCAGCACGCCAGCCTCGATGTGCCCGCCTACCAGGACTACCTGGCTCGCCGGGACTTCACCTTCCGCTGGTGGGATATCTCCGCCTACCCGGAGACCTCTAAGGATGACTACGTTCGCCGCTATGAAGAGGATGCTCGGTGTTGGGGCGGGGAGATCGAAGTCCCCGGCACAGTGGTCGATGAGTCTTCCGGCTCCTCGGGCCGGCCGTTCAACTGGATGCGTTCTGCCGCCGAGCTGGATACCGTCCACAAAAACGTTGCCGGCTACGTGACCATGCTCTTCGGCACGGAGAACTTGTTCTGCATTAACGCGTTCTCCATGGGTGCCTGGGCTACCGGCACCAACACCGGTCAGGCAATGGCGAAGATCGCCATGGTGAAGAACACCGGACCGGATCTGGAGAAGATCCTCGACACCCTGCGGCACTTCGGTCCCGACTTCACCTACCTCATCACCGCTTACCCGCCGTTTCTCAAGCACTTGGTCGATCGGCTCGACGCCGCCGGTGAGGAGTTCGCTGACTACCGGCTCAACGGGTTCGTTGGCGGGGAAGCGATGACCGAGGGGCTGCGCGACTACCTGCAGCGGCGCTTCGACCGGGTCTACTCCGGTTACGGGGCCAGCGATCTGACCATCGGTATGGGTGGGGAAACTGATCTCTCGGTGACGCTGCGCAAAGAGCTGGAGTCCAACCCCAGCTTCCGACGTCGTCTGCTCGGCGACCATGAGCACCGCACTCCGATGATCTTCCAGTACAACCCCTTAGAGACCTACATGGAGACCACCGACGACGACGAACTAGTCGTCACCATTAACTCCGCTGCGGTGATGAGCCCCCGGCTGCGGTACAACATCGGCGATGAAGCCCGCATTCTCTCCTTCCCGGAGATGGTGGAGATCACCCGGGAGTTCCCCCAGCTGACAGTCAAGCTCAAGCAGGCCTACCGACACCAGCGCATGAAACTGCCGTTTTTATTACTGTTCGGCCGGTCCGATTCGACGATCTCCTACATGGGGGCAAACATTTACCCCCTCGATGTGCAGAACGGGCTCTACCGGGACCCGGAGACCGCCAAACTCATCGACTCCTTCCAGATCGAGTTGACCGAGATCAGCGAGTTCGAGCACCGCCCCACCCTGCACATCCAGCTGCGTGACCCCCAGACCCACCCGGAGGCCGCACTGGACGAGGACGCCCGCCAGCAGCTGGCCGAGACCTGCGCCACCGGAGTATTGGAGCACCTGGCTGCGGTATCCCGCGATGTGGCTGAATCACTCCAGGAGGATCCCAGTGCCGCGGAGATCCTGGTTCAGATCCACGATTACGGCACCGGCCCTTTCGCCGAGACGCCCCAGAAGATCAAAAACGTCTACCTCACCCGCAATCAGGGAGGCTGATCCGCTGTGCGCACCCGCGACTTCTCCGCATGTAAGGCCCCTCAGGCTCGCGCCGGGGCGGTGTTCCTGGGCCAGAACGAGTACCGCACCCCCAAGGGGTTCCTCCAGCAGCTGATCCTCTGGCCGCCGCTGGCCCGGCGGCTGAAGCAGGCACCCGGATACCTGTGGCACTTGAGCTACTACCGTTTTCCGCTGCGGATCGGCCTGGTGGTGGCCTTTGAGACCCGAGAGCAGCTCTACGAGTTCGCCAAGACCGATGAGCATCAGGCCATCATGCACTGGCTGGTCGGCACCGATGAGAACTCGGGCACCTGGCCGGCTGACCCGGATTCCGCCCCGGTGCTCGGCGGGTTTATCCGCACCTACACCGCCGATGAGGTGGGCTACGCCAATGGCACCTGGCGGGCGGATCGTGACGAACTGCGGATGATCGAACGGTGGGAGTCTCAGCGCTCGGCTGACCGGCCACCCGGAAACCTGCCGGCCCGGCTGCGGGCAGGCATCCGCGGCGCCGGGCAGGTGGCAGCCCTGGGACGCGCCCTGACCGGCTCAGCACGGGACACACTGGTACGACGCCGATGAGCCTGCTCATCGAGCCCGTCACCTCCCAGACCGAGGTGGAGGAGTTCATCCACCTCGGGACAGGCAGTGCCGGTCGGCTGGGGCGGTGTCAGGGCCACCACGTGCCGCTGATGGCCGATGACATCCGCGCCTGGGCACGGGGAGAACATCCCGGGGTCGATATCGCCACCCTCCACCTGGTGCGGGATTCGGCGACCGGGCGGGCCGTGGCGCGTATGGTGGTCCACCGTTCGGCACTGCTGGATGCTCGGCTCCGTGCGGCGGGGGTCACCACCGGGACGGGGGCGCTGTATTTCGGCGCCCTGGAGTGGGAACACACCGAGGCGTTACACGCCGCTCTGGATTGGATCGAAGCCGAGGCTGCCCGCACTGGCGCCGGAGGGGTCTTCGGTCCGGTGAGCCTGCTGCCGAACCAAGTCGGCGCAGCGGTGACCGGTGGCTTCGAGCACCCAGGATTCTTCGATAGCCCGTGGAATGACGCGGAACTGCCGGAGATTCTGGCATCCCGCGGCTTCGAACCGTGGTACCCGGCCGCAACCTGGGAGGTGCCGGTGCAGAGCATCCCAGCGGACCGGCGTCGTCGGCCCCATGCAGAGGAGTACCGGGCCGCAGGGGTTCGCCGGGTCCCAGTCCGACGGTGGCGATTCCGTGGCCGGCGCGGCGTCATGGAGCAACTGCGCGCAGGTCTCAACGCCTCCTTCGCCCAGTTGCCCTACTACACGGAGATCTCCCGAGCCCAGATGACCCAGCAGACCGCGGGATTGGAGCTGCTCGCTGATCCGCGGCTCATCGTCACCCTGGCCGCGACGGGTCACGGTGAGGACGGCACCAATCCTGAGCAGCCGCCACTGGCGAGCTTTGCGTTGGTGGTCCCCGATCCGGTCGACGCCCTGCGGGGCACCGGCGGCAGACTGGGTGTGCAGGAGCTTCCGGGGCTGCTGCGCCGACGGTTGCCGCCGGTCCGGCAGCGGCAGGATTCTCTGCAGGACGCAGTACTCATCGTTCAGGGCACCCATCCGAGATTCCAGGGGCGCGGGCTGCTCAGCCTGGTCTCCCGGGAACTCTTCGCACAACTCTACGAAGGCGGGTACCGGAAGCTGCGGGTGACCTTCATTGGGGAGGAGAACCCGGCCTCAGCGGCGGTCTTCGCCCGGGCCGGCGGGTATCGACTGCACCGGCTGGCATTCTTCCGCAAAGAGCTGAGCGGGGGTGCGCAGCCTGAGGTGACCGTGCAGACAGTGGCCTCCTGGGTGGAGATCGCCGGACGGGCCCCGAGTGCTCACAACACTCAACCGTGGGCGCCTGAGGTGATCGAAGACGACGAGGGCGTCGTCGTCCGCCTCCGGGTGCATCCGGACCGAGTGCTACCCGTGGGAGACCCCACCTTCCGGGACCTCTACTTAAGCCTGGGAGCTTGGGTGGAGTCACTCGACGCTGCAGCGGCCGAGGCTGGAGTCGAGGTTGAGATCCGCGCGGTGACCGGCAGCGGCACAGACACGCAGCTGAAGCTGGGCTTCGTTCCCCGCACAGGCGTGGTGCCAGCACAGGCCGAGGATGTGCTGACCCGGCGGGTGTACCGCGGGACACTGCAGAGGAACTGGGAGGCCTTGGTGGAGGCTGGCCACGCGGCCGGGCTGAGCAGCCTTGCCGGCCTGGTGGACCTGGCGGCAGAGCCGGCTGAAGGTGGGGAGGCCACAGCAACTGGCGCACCAAAGTCAGTGGAGGCCGTAGCGGTGGATCCGGTGCTGGCTGCCGCCTGGGAACGGGTTGCGGCCCGGCACTTCACCGCTTCCGGACAGCTGATGACCGAGCTGCTTCAGTGGCTGCGAATAGACCCGCAGCACCCCGACTACCATCGCGACGGGTTGAGTCTTAACTGCCTGCTCCCGGAGAACAGAACCACCCGCAGTTCGGCAGGGCTGATGGCTCAAACGCTGGCCGGAGGGGTGCTGCGCAGTGCCCCTGCCCGACGGATCACTCCGGCGGCAGCGGGGATCATCGCCCGGATGACCCCGGATGCGAACGAATCGGCACTGCAGCGGGCCGAGCGCGCCGCCTCAGAACGGGCGTTCTACCCATCGCGGCAGAAGCGGATACTCTCCCGCATCAGCAAAGCGGTTCGTGGGGTGCCCCTGGGTGCGGTCCGCGGTGCGGCCCGGCTGACAGAAGTCCCCGATGATGGGCGCGGAAACGCCGTCGTGCTGTTCGTCACCGCACCTGAGTCGGAGGGAACGGCCCACCTCGATCCGGCTGGCCTCATCGAGGCTGGGCGGGTGCTGCAGCGGTTCTGGTTGCAGTTACACCGCCGCGGACTGGCGGTTCACCCGGTCAGTGAGGTGGTCGACGAGGCCACCACCCGCCGGGCAGCCAGCAGGTGGGTCACTTCTGTGCTCACCCCCACCGATGAGCACGGCGAACAGACCGGACCTGCCCCGGAGGTGGTCCCGGTGGCGTTCTTCCGCGCTGGTGTTCCCGCCGATGTGCCGCCCCGGTCAGCGCGGCTCACCGCCCGCTGAGACCCGAGCGCTTAAGACCCCGAACGTGAGACGTCAGCGAGGATGCCGGAAGTCACCGACGCGTCACCGGTTCACCGTGCCTGCAGTCTCACCGGTGCCCCGTCCCCGGGCACATTGGTGATGTTGCGCAGTGTGGTGGGCGCGGGTTTCTCTGCGCTGAGTCGGAATCGAGTGAGGATTTCCTTGAGGCTGACCACTCCTTCCATCGTGGCGAAGGCCGCCCCCACGCAGCGGCGCACGCCCCCACCGAACGGGATCCACGTATTCGCCGCCGGAGTGTTCTCCCCCAGGAAGCGTTCGGGACGGAAGGAAGCGGCGTCGTCGTGGTGTGTCTCATCGTGGTGGGTGAGCATGATCGCCGGCACCACCCCGGTGCCAGCCGGCAGAGTCCACCCGCCGATGGTCTGTTCACTGCGCAGAATCTTCACCACGAAGTCGATGATCGGATGCAGGCGCATTCCCTCTTTGAGGCAGGCCTCCAGGTAGTCTTCGTCCCCCTCGGCGGCGGCGTCTGCGGCCCGCTGCTGGATCTGCGGGTGGCGGGCCAGTTCGTGCAGAGTCCAGCTCAACGCGGAGGCTGTGGTCTCATACCCGGCCAGCACCAAGGTGACCAGTTGATCGCGGATCTCCTGCTCGCTCAGAGGCGCTTCGGCGTCGTCGGTGACCTGAAGCAGGTGGGAGAGCATGTCCTGCCCGGTGCCGCCGGAGGCCCGGCGTTCGGCGATCTCAGCGTAGATGAGCTCATCAATGGCTTCGAGGTTCTTCTGGGGGCCGCGCCAGGGCGGGATGCGGGTCAGGGTCCTCGGATACATCCACCCCAGGGCCAACAGCGGGTCGACGTCGACCAGCTTCAGCAGCCGGGGTCTGAGCTGGGTCATGCGCTCTCCCGTGGTGAGCCCGAAGACCAGCTGGAGCATGACTTCTAGGGTGATTCCGCTCATCGCCTGGAGGGTTGTGACCTTCTCTCCGGGTCGCCACGTGGACACCTGGTGGGTGACGATCTCCTCCACCCTGGGACGGTAGGCGCGTACCGCCCGTGGGGAGAAGGCGGGCATCAGGTACTTGCGCATGCGGCGATGGGCCGCGCCGTCGTTGAGCATCACCGAGTTGTCCCCCACAGCCGCGCGGAGGACTTCGTTACCACCGGCTCCAGAGAACTCCCACGAGTCTCCAGCGAAGATCTCTTTGATGTCCTCCGGCCGGGTGAACATCACGTAGGTCACCGGGCCGGGATAGGCGCGCAGGGTGAAGGTGTCTCCATAGCGGGTGTGAAAGGCCGGAAAGGCCGATTGCCTCCGGGAGTAGAACTGCAGAGTCTGCACAGCGGCAGGGGTGCGGGGTCCTGGGGGCAGAGAGTGGGTGCTCACACGTTCAGTCTTGTACGTGCTGAGCACGGGTTCAACCGGTATGGGGGATGGATAACGGACGACGCCGGCGTCGGGCCCTGTTGCGAACCGGACTGACTAGGGTTCGCACCTTAGGCGATTCTCAATAGTGGGGCTTACTGTGAAGGTATGGGTTTCGGACACGACCACCATCACGGTGGCGAGCAGCATGCAGCGGCTGCGGCGTCAGGGCATCGGCGGCGGCTGGTCATCGCCTGCTGCATCACCTTCGGCATCGTGGCCGCGCAGGGGCTCGGAGCGTGGGTCACCGGGTCGCTGGCGCTGCTGACCGATGCGGTGCACTCGCTGACCGACAGCATTGGGCTGGTGATGGCCGTGGTGGCGGCGAGTCTGATGTTCCGTGCCGCGAGCCCGCGGCGCACCTGGGGTTTCCGGCGCGTGGAGATTCTCGCTGCGCTGCTGCAGTCTGCACTGTTGTTGGGCATCGGCGTCTACGCCCTGGTGGAGGGGATTCAGCGACTGCGGGAGCCCCACGATGTGTTGCATGTGGAGTTGCTGATCTTCGGTGCCGTGGGGTTGGCAGGCAATATCGCCTCCCTGGTGGTGCTGTCGTCGGGGCGGCGGGCGAACTTCAACATGCGAGCAGCCTTCCTTGAGGTACTGGCGGATGCGCTGGGTTCGCTGGGGGTCATGGTGGCTGCAGTGGTCATCTGGTCGACCGGCTGGCAGCAGGCTGATGCTGTGGCGGCTCTGCTCATCGCCGCAGTCATTATTCCGCGGGCTGCCTTGCTGTTGCGGGAGACCGTGCGGATTCTGCTGGAGTTCGCGCCCCGGGGCCTCGACCTTGAACAGGTGCGCCGCCACATGCTGGAGGTGGAGCATGTCGAAGAGGTTCACGATCTTCACGCTTCGACGATCGCTACGGGGTTGCCGGTCATTTCTGCTCACGTGGTGGTGCATGAGGACTGTTTTCGGCATGGTTGCGCCCCGCAGAAACTCGCCGAACTACGCGCCTGTGTGGCTGAGCATTTCGATGTCGCTGTGGAGCACTCCACCTTCCAGCTGGAGACCCGCGACCTCGCCGCGGAGGAAACCCACACCCACGCCTAGGGCGTCCTACCGGCTTAAGGTGCAGACGTTTCGCGCACTCGCCGATCGCGCACTCCCCGACTGTGGCCGCGCCTCTCTCCACTGACAGGTGCGCACGTACTACGCAGGACGCTGGAGGCTGATGAGGACGTCGAGGTCATCGTCAGGGGCGAGTTTATTGCGGTCCACTGCGCCGCACACGGTGCACCGGTGAATGAGGATGTACCCCTTCTTGCCCGAGTGGTCCACTGCTTCCGGGCGCATGGGAGCTTGGCAGTCGGCGGCCCGGTCCCCCGGCGCGATATCCACATGCACCGACCACAGGCAATACGGACAGTGGTTGCGGTAACTACCGCCAGGATGGGCTGGGACCTCCCGACCACAGTGCGCACACCTAAAGCCAGTATTCTCCTGCTCGCGGCTGGTGGGAGCGTAGCTCACCGACTTATCTCCCCCGGGCGCCAGAGGCGCCGCTGTGCTGGGCCATCGCTGAGGCGTAGAGACACACTGCCCCCGCCACTGCCACGTTGAGCGACTCTGCTTGGCCATACAACGGCAGGGCGATGCGGGCATCCGCCATAGCTTGGTGGTCTTCGGTCAGACCGTGGGCCTCATGACCCAGTAACCACACGGTGGGGGCGTCCAGGCGCACCCCCGCCGCATCTGCGGTCTGCAGCTGATCCAGCGTGATCTCGGCGTGACCATCGGCAGCCAGCACCTGCACCTGGTTGTCTCGCAGAAACGTGGTCAACTCACCGGGGTCAATTCCGGTGGCAATCGGCACGTGGAAGTGCGACCCAGCGGCTGCCCGTACCACTTTAGGAGCCCACGGATCCGCGCTGCCGGGGGTGAGCACGACGACGCCGGCACCAACAGCATCCGCAGTACGAATCACCGTGCCCACGTTGCCGGGATCCTGCAGACCCACCAGGACCGGAGCCAACCGGACGGGGGCGTAGTCGACTGTGAGCCCGGAGGATGTTGTTCCATCTGCTGCCAACCGGACGAAAGTCTCGCTCATGCCCACCAGCAGCGAGTCGAGACCTTCGAAGGCAATCGCTGGCGGACGGCACACTGCCAGCAGGCCTTGGGAGGTCTCCGCATCACTCATGGCGGCAAGCACCTCTGCTGTCGCTTCCCGCAAGAAGAACCGAGCCTCGCGGGGTAGGTTCCGACCGGGATCGAACAGGACACCCCTGGCCCTGTCGAGCAGTGCCTCTACATCGGGATGCTGGGCCAACGCTTCCGGCGTGAAGTACAGGGCGTCGAGAGCGGGAAGGTAGTCTTCGGGTGGCTTACTGGCTTGGATCCGGTGTTCTCCGGCGTCATCGACCCCGGTGCGTTGCGCGGTCTGTGAACCAGCGACGTCGTCGGCCTCCGGTTCCCATCTGCGCAGCCACAGGGTGAGCGCCTCACGGACTGATTGTGGGCCCTCCGCGAGAAAGGCGCCCTGTTTCCGCCGCGCGGCACGGGTCGCTAAAGCGGCAACATTTTTGACCCGCTCGGCCCCGGGATTATCCAGCACGAATTCACTACTCACCGGGTCATTGTCTCAAGACCGGGAGCGGTAAAGACACACTCATCCCACCGACACACGACGACGCCCGCCTCCCTGGTGCCAGGTGAGACGGGCGTCCTCGTGTGAAGGGTTGAGCGATTCAGCGTGAGGCTGCGTCTGCCTGGGGGGCGTTGACGTCCTCCGGCAGTGCCTTCTTGGCCTGCTCGACGAGTGCTTCGAAAGCAGCCGGGTCGTTCACGGCCAGTTCAGCCAGCATGCGACGGTCGACCTCCACCTCAGCGGCCTTCAGACCCTGAATGAACCGGTTGTACGTCAGGCCGTGGGCGCGTGCGGCAGCGTTAATACGCTGGATCCACAGGCGACGGAAGTCACCCTTGCGCTTTTTACGGTGCTGGTAGTTGTAGGTGTAGCTGTGCAGCAGCTGCTCTTTGGCCTTGCGGTAGAGGCGGGAGCGCTGGCCGCGATAGCCGGAAGCGTCCTCAAGGACCTTGCGGCGCTTCTTCTGCGCATTGACTGCGCGCTTCACTCGTGCCATGAGATATCTCCTGAAGTCTTAAAAGTCTGTGGTCTTCTGCGTCGGCATCCCGGGAAGGGGAATTACTTGCCGAGCATCTTCTTGATGCGGCCCTCGTCAGCCTTGGTCACGATCTGGTCTTTGGCCAGGCGACGGGTCAGGCGGGAAGACTTGTGCTCCAGGTAATGGCGACGGTTGGCCTGCTGGCGCTTGATCTTCCCGGAACCAGTGAGCTTAAAGCGCTTCTTGGCTCCGGAGTGCGTCTTGTTCTTCGGCATAATGCCGTACTCCTTCGTGTTGAGCGGACCTACAGCACCTTGAAGTCCGTGCGGGTTACGCACTGGACGCGGTGCAGAGGTGGGCCACCTGATTCTGCGAACCGGTCACCCCTTGTCACTGGGTCAACGCGATGCCGTGCTCCACAGGAGCGGGCACAGGCACGCAGACCCAGCTATCCATCTTACGGGATGGGCAACTGAAGGGCGAATCAGAGGTTCTTGAGCTCGTCCGGCAGGTAGTCCGCCATGGAGTTGCTCAGTGGCTTGGCGTCCTTAGGGCTCGTGGAGACCTTCTCCTGACGCTGCTGCGTCTTACGCGCACGGCGTTCGTTCTTCTCTCGCGTACGCGCCTTGTTGTCCTCGTTATCCGAGGGGGTGTCCCCACTCTTGGCCTGCTGGGCCTTAGTGCGCAGGGGCCCCACCACCATGACCATGTGCCGTCCGTCCTGACGGGGCGCAGATTCCACTTGGCCAAGATCAGCGACATCCTCGCTGAATCGCTGCAACAGGCGCACACCCATTTCCGGCCGCTGCTGCTCGCGGCCACGGAACTGGATCATTGCTTTGACCTTGTCCCCGGCTTCGAGGAACCGGCGGGCGTGGCCGACCTTGGTCTCGTAGTCATGGTCATCGATCTTCAGGCGGAAGCGGACTTCCTTCAGCGTGGTGGTGGCCTGATTCTTCCGCGACTCGCGGGCTTTAACGGCGGCCTCGTATTTCCACTTGCCGTAATCCATCAGCTTGCAGACCGGAGGCTTAGCCTGTGGGGCCACTTCCACCAGATCCAGATCAGCCTCCGATGCCAGTCTCAGTGCGTCTTCAATACGCACGATTCCCACCTGTTCCCCCTGGGGACCCACCAGGCGGACTTCCGGCACACGGATACGGTTGTTGATGCGTGGTTCGCTGATCTGTCCTGCTCCTGCTTCGACGGCAATGGTCTGATGATGTGTCTGCCGGCACGCAGCATTGCGGCCAGTTGAGACTGTGACAAGCTTACCAGCATGGACTCTGCGCAGAACACCCCACATCCCGAAGATGCCGCCGCTGCAGCGGCCGCCCAGGCACGCGATATCGCCGAAGTGCCAGCAGTGGAACTCATCAATACCGTGGCGGTGCACCTCATGAGTGCCGCTGCCGTGAAAACCGGGCTCGCCGAGGGGCCCGACGCCGAGGACTTAAAAGATCTGGATGAGGCCCGCAAACTCATCTCCGCTTTAGCGGGACTGGTCACTGCCGCAGCCCCGGAAGTCGGCTCCACCCACGCTGCCCCGCTACGCGACGGACTGCGTTCTTTGCAGCTGGCATTCCGTGAAGAATCAATCATTCCCGACCCACCGGGCAAGGGCCCCGGGGAGAAGTGGACTGGCCCGGTGAATTAGCTTAAGCCGACTGCTGGTCCGGTTCGGCGGTGCCCTCCAGCCACTGCTGGGTGGGCCGGATGAACAGCAACACGAGGGCAACGGCTGCCGGGACGAGGAAGGTCAGCCCGACGACCCACACTCCCCCGGCGAAGAAGCTGAAGGACAGCACCACCATGAGCAATTGCAGCACCATGGCTGGGGTGCGCGCTGCAGCGGAACCTAAGAAAAGCCGAAACCCCAGCAGAATGAGAACGACACCGGCCAGCAGGTAAAGCACTAACAACGCGATCTGGCCGGCAGTGTCAAGTACTTCGGCATCGGAGAGCAGTACCTCCGAGACCGTCGCGAAGATCACGGCCGCCCCCTGAACAAAGTGAATCAGGTAGAGCAGCCACACGGAAAAGGGGCGAGCAGGGCCGGGGCCAGGGGATGCGGACATGTCCCATATTCAAACATGGGTAGCGACGACGACACACAATGTAATGTGATGAATAACACATCTTATCGCCGAATTTGCGACACGTAAGGTCTTGTTAACCTCTGCGTCACATGTCAGTCTTGAATGTGTAGTAAGGCGGGGCAAGAGGCCTTTCTCCCCGCGGCTGAAGCGCCTGAGCAGCGCCTGTCATTCGCACCACACGCCGCAGCGGGAGAAGGCTCTGACGTGTTCCCGCACGCACCCGAGCATAGTGGCCCCTGCACTGTGATGCACATTCCGGGCGGAGGCCACCCAAGGAGTAGTGATCGCCATGGATTGGCGCAGCCGAGCAGCCTGCCTGGACAAGGATCCGGAGCTGTTCTTCCCCGTCGGCAACACCGGTCCTGCCCTGTTGCAGATCGAGGAAGCCAAGAGTGTCTGCCGCCGGTGCCCGGTGATGGACACCTGTCTGCAGTGGGCGCTGGACACCGGCCAGGACGCCGGCGTCTGGGGCGGCATGAGCGAAGACGAGCGCCGGGCCCTCAAACGGCGAGCCGCGCGTGCGCGGCGAGCATCGTAAAACGCCGGCGCTCGTCGTCAGCGACTGAGCCGGGTTCCCTGCAAAGCAATGGCTTTGCTCTTTCTACCCCAGGATGGGTGCCCGCAGCCTCACCCGTGTGCCGCGCCCACCTTCGCCGGGTCCCCATTCGATAGAGCCGTGCAGTTCTCCGCGCACCAAGGTGCGCACAATCTGCAACCCAAGACCGGGTTCCCAGTGACCTTCTGGTAGTCCGACCCCGTCGTCGGTGATGTCCACGTCGAGGCGTTGGCGGCCGGCGGCGTCGACGTGTCGCTGCACACTCATCACCACGGTAAGGTGGGCGGCTTCCTCCTGCTGGTTCGTCAGGGGCTTCAACCCGTGCTCTACGGCGTTAGCGACCACCTCGGTGACCACCAAGGCCAGTGGTGTCACCATCCCGGTGGGAAGGTGGCCGAAGCTGCCCTCGAGTCGGGTCACCGCAGAGCCTTCGGATTCGGCCATCTCAGCGGCCAGGTGCAGCTGACGTCTCATGAGTTCGTCGACGTCAACGGTTTCATCGAGTCCGGCAGATAACGAGTCGTGGACCATGGCGATAGTTTCCACTCGCCGCATGGCCCGGGTGAGTCCCGAGCGACCCTCTTCGGAGTCCATCCGGCGGGCCTGCATCCGCAGCAGTGCCGAGACTGTCTGAAGATTGTTCTTCACCCGGTGGTGAATCTCCTTGATGGTGGCATCTTTACTCATGAGCTGCTTCTCCCGGCGGCGCAGCTCTGTGACGTCCCGGCAGAGCACCAGTGCGGCGAAGCGTTCGCCGTCACGGTACAGCGGAATAGAACGTAGGGTCACCGTGGCTCCGTGGGCTTCGAGTTCGCTACGCTGAGCACGGCGGCCGGTGAGCATCATCGGTTGAGATTCGTCCACGGCCACCCCGGTGGCCCGCTGTAGCTCCGCGCCGATACCGGCCAGGGACCGACCTTCCAGAGTCTCGTTGACTCCTAGGCGCAGCAGGGCCGAGACGGCGTTCGGGCTGGCAAAAGTGATCTTGCCGGTGGCATCGAGCCGCAGCAGCCCATCACCCACCCGGGGGGCACCGGAGTAGCCGGTGAACTCCTGAGCCGGATCCGGCCACTGACCGGCTGAGACCATTTCCAGTAAGTCGGTAGCGCAGCGCCGGTAGGTCAGCTCCAGGGTGGAGGGGGCCCGTAGGGCAGAGACCGCGAAATGCATGGTGATGACCCCCACGGTACGTCCGGAGCGCACCAGCGGCACTGCGGTGACCCGCATCCGGGCCGGTGAGGGTTGCCCCTGATCGGAGGAGTTCGTCTCCACCTGGTGCTCCCAGGCGCGTTCCACCATGGGTTTGAGATCGGCTCGGATCCGGTCGCCGACGACGTCGCGGTGGATGATGGTCTGGGTCGTGGAGGGCCGTGCCTGGGCCAGAGCGACGAAGGACCGTCCCTGCGCGGAGACCACACCGTCGGCGGTATGCGGGAACCACAGCACCAGGTCAGAGAAAGCCAGGTCGGAGAGCAGTTGCCAGTCCCCCACCAGAGCGTGGAGCCACTCGATGTCATCAGGGCGCAGGTGGCAGTTGGTGTCGAGGCGGTCGGTCAGCACGGCGGCGCGGATTATGTTCCGATCAGGCCGCGCAGGTGGCGCAGCAGCACGGTCAGCGAAGCCATGGTCTTATCTCCGTCGTCGAGTTCGGCGAAGAGCCGCTCGGTGCGCGCCAGCTTGGTGGTGTGTTCCTGCTTCCACTGGTCAAGCCGCGCGGCGGCGTCGTCGGGCTCGGTGGTGGTGAGCACCGATTCGGTGATTTCCCGCACCGCGAAGTACAGCTCGTCGCGCTGAGCACCCCGGGCCAGGGCCTGCCATTTATCAGTCCGCGGCAAGGTGGTGATTTTCTCGAGCAGGTCGTCGACGTCGAACTCCGCGTAGACCTGATAGTAGACCCCGGCAACTTCGCGGGAATCCAACTCCAGCTGCCGGGCGAGTTCAGCAATATCGAGCAGAGAGAAGGACTCGAACAGTTCGGCGTACCAGCCGGCGAGTTCCTCGTACATGCCGTAGCCGATCGCGTCTTCACGTCGGGCGGCGACCCGGGCCCGGTCCTTCTCTCCCAACACGTCAAACACCCGGCGGTAGAGGGGTCCGATATGTTCCGCGTAGGCGGTGATCTCCTCGGAGATGGACAACGCCGGGCCCCCGTGGTTGACGAACCACCGCACCGCCCGATCCAGCAGCCGGCGCATATCCACGTACACCGGGGCCCACAGTTCCGTGGGGAAGCTGGCCGGCAACCGGCGCATGGCTGCGTCGAACGCGTCGAGCTCGAAGAGTTCACGCACGACCACGAATGCCCGGACGACCTGCTCCTCTGAAGCGAAAGTCTCCTCCATGGTGCGGAAGACGAAAGTGGCCCCACCCATATTGATGGCGTCATTGGCGACGTCGTTAGCGATGATTTCCTCGGCCAGCGGATGCCGTGCTAGCTCGTCGGCGTACCGGGAGGTGATCTGTTCGGGGAAGTATTCCTCCAAGGTGCCGCGGAACCACGGGTCAGCGGGCAGGTCGGAGTCAGCCAAGGCCGATTTCAGCTGGATCTTGGCGTAGGCCACCAAGACCGCCAGTTCCGGCGCGGTCAACGGGGCAATGCCATTCTCTGTCCGGGTGACAAGCTCTTCGGCCGAGGGCAACACTTCCAGGTCCCGGTCCAGGCCGGCAGTCTCTTCAAGGAAGCTGATGAGCCGCCCGAAGCTGGGAGACCATTCGGTCAGCCGCTGCCGATCGGTCAGAAGGAGCACGTTCTGGTCTTCATTGGTGCGTAGCACCAGCTGGGCGACGTCCTCGGTCATCTCGGCCAGCAGCTCGTTGCGTTCTTCGGCCTGCAGCATGCCAGAGTCGATGAGCTGATCCAGCAGGATCTTGATGTTGACCTCATGATCGGAGCAGTCCACACCGGCGGAGTTGTCGATGGCGTCGGTGTTCAGAAGCACGCCCTGCTGGGCGGCCTCGATCCGTCCGGCCTGAGTCAGGCCCAGATTGCCGCCCTCGGCGACGACTTTGGCCCGCAACTGCCGGCCATCAGCGCGCAGCGCGTTATTCGCCCGGTCGCCGACCTGTTCATGGGTCTCCGTGCTGGCCTTCACGTAGGTGCCGATACCGCCGTTGTACAGCAGGTCCACCGGTGCGGTGAGCAGAGTGTGGAGCAGCTGCGGCGGGGTCATGGTCTTCACATCAGGGTCGATGTCGAAGACGTCGCGCATCTGCTCGCTGATGGGGATGCTGCGAGCCTCGCGGGAGAAGACCCCACCGCCGGCTGAGATGAGGTCGGTGTTGTAGGCATCCCAGCCGCGTTTCTCCGCGGTGAAGAGTCGCTTTCGTTCAGTGAAGGAGGCTGCCGGGTCGGGATCCGGGTCGATAAAGATGTGCAGGTGGTTGAAGGCGGCCACCAGCCGAATGTGCTCGGAGAGCAACATCCCATTACCGAAGACGTCACCACCCATATCCCCGATACCCACTACGGTGAAGTCCTCGCTTTGGGTGTCGACTCCCAGGGTTTTGAAGTGGGACTTCACCGACTCCCAGGCCCCCCGAGCAGTGATGCCCATCTCCTTGTGGTCATAACCAGCCGACCCGCCAGAGGCGAACGCGTCACCGAGCCAGTGGCCGTACTCGGCGCTGATCTCATTGGCGGTGTCGGAGAACGTTGCAGTGCCCTTATCCGCAGCGACCACTAGGTAGGCGTCATCGCCGTCGTGACGGACGATGTTCTCCCGGGGAACGATCTGCGGTTCGGCCCCGCCGGCGTCGTCACCGGGAATTTGCCGGTCGGTGACATCAAGGAGGCCACGGATGAAGGTCTTGTATGCTTCCCGGCCGGCTTCGAACCAGGCACTGCGGTCGTGCTGCGGATCGGGTAGCTGTTTGGGGTAGAACCCGCCCTTGGCCCCGGAGGGCACGATGACGGCGTTTTTGACCATCTGCGCTTTGACCAGGCCCAGCACCTCGGTGCGGAAGTCCTCCTGCCGGTCGGACCAGCGCAATCCGCCGCGGGCGATAGTGTCGAACCGCAGGTGGGTGCCTTCCACCTGCGGCGAGTAGACCCAGATTTCGTGGGCGGGACGGGGCTCTGGGGCGGCGTCGATATCTCCCGGACGCAGTTTCATCGACACCCACTCGTGCCCCTGGTAGAGGTTGGTGCGGTCGGTGGCATCAATCAGGGTGAGGAAGCCGGAGAGTACCCGGTCGGCGTCGAGAGTGGTCACCGTGTCCAGGGCTGTGGTCACACTCTCGCGGCAGGCGCGGATGGCCTCAGTGCGGGCCTGTTCGATCTCGGGGTCGAATTTGGCAGTGAAGTAGGCAATCAACGACGCCGTCACGTCGGGATTCTCCAACAGCGCCTCGGCGAGGAAGTCGTAGGAGTGCGCGCTGCCGAGCTGACGCATGTACTTCGCATAGGCCCGCAGGACAGTCACCTGCCGGATGCTCAACCGATGGTGGAGCACCAGCCGGGAGAAGACATCGGATTCCACCCGCCCGGTGAGGACCTGGTGATAGGCCTCCTTGAACAGCTCGATACTGGCCTGGGGATCCACTCCCGCCGGGTAGCAGAGGCCCAGGTCGTAAAGGTAGTAGGAGGCCGGCTCAGCGCCGTGTTCGGTGCTCTCAGGCCGCACGGTGTAGGCCCGCTCGTCGAGCACGGCCAGACCGAAGTCGTCAATGATCGGCAGGGTGTCGGTGAGTGTTTTGGGGTCGCGTAAGTAGAGCTTGAGACGCAGGTGAGCATCGTCACCTGGGCCCGGGGGGTAGAAGGAGATCCGCGGACCGGCCTCCGGTTCGGCCTGAAGTGTCTCGAACTGGGCGGCGTCGTCGAGCGCGTCGGTGACTTCGTAGAGCACCCGGTAGTCGGCGGGGAAGGCCTCCCCCCACCGCTGGCCGATCCGTTCAGCTCGCTCGGCGGTGTAGCGGACGGCGGCTTCTTCGGCGATTCCCTCAGCCCAGGAACGCACTGCCCGGGCGAGTTTCTCCTGCAGTTCAGTGGC
Organism: Nesterenkonia alba DSM 19423; assembly: GCF_000421745.1. Classification (GTDB taxonomy): domain Bacteria; phylum Actinomycetota; class Actinomycetes; order Actinomycetales; family Micrococcaceae; genus Nesterenkonia; species Nesterenkonia alba. The sequence goes on along the minus strand of NZ_ATXP01000001.1, from coordinate 242,953 downwards.
GCTGATGCGTAAGGGTTCGGCCTCAGGCTTCAGCCGCAGGCGGAAGAACACACGGGCCAGGACCGAGTCGGAGAGACGGACGTTGAAGTCGATGGATTCGGCGTCGATGTGGGCCATGAGCTCCTGCTCCACCCGCTGCCGCACCGCGGTGTTGTACCGGTCGCGGGGCAAGAACAGCAGCGCCGTCATGAACCGGCTGTGGTGGTCGCGGCGGAGAAAGAGTTTGACCCGCCGGCGCTCCTGTAACTGCAGAATCTGCCAGGCGACGTCTTCGATCTCCTCGATATCCATCTGCAGCAGCTCATTGCGCGGATAGGTCTCCAGGATCTGCATCAAGTCCGCCCCGGAATGGGAATCCGGGCTGAACCCGGAGCGCGCCAGCAGCTGCTTGGCCCGGGAGCGCAACAGCGGGATGGTGGTGATCGACTGGGTGTAGGCCCGCTGACTGAACAGCCCCAGGAACCGACGTTCCCCCCTCGGACGACCGGCGGCGTCGAAGGTCTTCACCGCCACGTAGTCCATATAGGTGCGCCGCCGCACTGTGGAGCGGGTGTCGGCTTTGGTGATGACCAGCAACCGTGGCTTCGGGGACGCGTCTTCGGCCGGTGGGGAAAGCTCAGAGGCTCGCGCATCGATGGGTGTGCCGTCCACATCGGCGAGGATGCCCAGTCCGGTGCCGGGAATCGGACGCAGCTGGGCCGAGCCGGTGTCCTCCTCAAGGGCGTACTCCCGGTACCCCAGGAAGAGGAAGTGCCCCGAGCCCATCCATTCGAGCAGCTCGGCAGTCTCGTTACGTTCGGGCACATCATCGAGACGACGAACGTCGGTGGCCGCTTGGTAGGCCTCGGCGACCATGGCGTCCTGGTCCCGTTGGGAGGCTTCGACATCGCCGAGGATGCTCCGCAGCCCGCAGCGTAGCTGTTCGGCCTGCTCATCGGTGACCGCGGAGGTGAGTTCTACCGCGATCCAGGACTCCACTCCGGCCCGGTCATCGGCGTCGATGAGTGCCGACAAGGAGGGAATCGCCTGAGTATCTCCAGAGGAGAGCGAGCGCCCCTGCGTGGGTAAGGATTTGACGGATTTCAGGGTGCCGTCGCTACTGCGGGAGGTCAGCAGGATGGGGTGGACCACCAAGGCGATGGCGTGGCGCTGCCGGGTGATTTCCGCGGTGACGGAGTCCACCAGATAGGGCATATCGTCGGTGACTACCATGACGATGCTGCGCCGACCCACCGTGGTGACATCGATAGCCGCTTCGCCGCGGGTACGAGCCTCGGCCAGTTTCAGGTGGGCGGTGAGCCGTTCACGCTGCTGTTCAGCGCTGACCTGGGCGAGGTCCTCTTCGGCAATATGGGCGTAATAGGCCTGGCTGAGGCGGTCCAGCTGCGGGTCGTCTCGGGTGTAGAGGGTCTTCTGCTGGGCCATCGCATCCTCGCGGTTCCGGGTGGGTTGAGACTCGTTCTTCAGCCTATCGCCCGGGAGGTCTTCTGTCTGCGCGAGCGCAGCCGCGGCGACCGTGGTGCCAGCTCTACCCCCACAAGGCCGGCAATGCTGAGCCGCAGGGGACTCTGGGGTGCCGCCTCGGCCAGCACCTCGCCCCGCCGCAGGGCGGTATCGCAGCTGGGCCGGTCATCGGGAAGGAAGGCGCTGATCGACTGCCCGGTGCTGTAATGGTTCCAGGCGTCGTCGAGCTGGCGACGAGGAGAGCGTCCGACGACGTCACGGCGCACCTGCGTGACGACCACCGTAGGTGCCACCGCCTCGGGCAGGATGCTGCGATAGTCCTCCACGGTCTTGATGAGCCGGGAGAATCCCACCGGGTCGGCTGTTCCCAACACCAGGGCGGTGTCGGCGGCCTGCAGCACAGTGGCCGCAGTGTCACTGCGCTGGGGGATGTGCTCGAAGCTGAGGTCATCGGCCGGGTCAAGCCCGCTGGCCAGATCGACGACGACGTGGTCGTAGGCTTCAGTGGCACAGTCAAGCACGGTCTGCACCGCCTGAGGACGGAGCTCGGCCCAGCGATCAGCCCGGGGCAATCCGGTGAGCACATGCCACGTGGTTCCGCGGGTTTCCACGGTCACCACGGCCCGGCGTAGGGCGGCAGCATCCAGGGTGCCATAATCGGCGGCACGGCAAGCCTGAGCGATGCCGGCCGATTCCTCGAGCAACCCGAGATGCACTGCGGCGCTGGCCGCTGTGGTGTCGGCGTCGATGAGGAGCACCTGTGCCCCAGAGATCGCCAATTCGGCGGCGAGGTTAACCGCCGTGGTGGTCCGCCCGGGCGCCCCGGCAGTGCCCCACACCGCGATGAGCCCTCCCGCATCGCCCGGCCCGTCAGCGGACTCCTCGTCAGTGGGCTCACCGATCGTGTCCTGCTCAGCTCCCCTCTCAACGGGGCTGTGCTGCTTGACTGGGCTAGACTGCTTAACTGAGCTGTACTGCTCGGTCGGTCTGTGCTGCTCGGTCGGTCTGTGCTGCTCAACGCGTCTGTGGTCGTCAAGGTCAAGCCCGTTGGCTTGCAGCAGGGAGCTGAACTCGGCGTCGGTGTTCTCCGCCGGAGAGGCACTGATGTTCTGCAGTGCGGCGGCGAGCGTACCGGCGGCGACGTCGTCGGGAAAGCAGACTGCCCCCAGTGCGGTGAGCCGCTCCCGTTCAGCGGGAACATCGGAGATCACCACCACAGTGAGGCTCTCAGCGGTGAGCTCGGAGAGCACACTGGCGGTGAGATCCGCGGTTTCACCGATGATGAGTGCCGCATCGGCTCGACCGTGGCGAGCAGCGGTGAGCAACTCGACGAGATCTGTGCAGCGCCGATCCACCGTCACCGGACCCTGCAGACCTTCCAGCCCGGCGATGTGATCGGTGCTCAGCTGGCCGGTAGTGATGACCGAGCACCGGTTCACGGGGTCTCCCCCGCTGGCAAGACCGAGAGCTCAGCTCCCGTACCGGTGGCGGAGAGCAGCCCGGAGACCTCCTCGGGGTCCACCAGCAGTTCGACGGTCCGGGCAGAATGTGCACCGAAGGCCGATTCCGACTCCCGGACGTCGGCAACTTCGGCGGCGAGCACGAGCCGGTCCACCTCGGCATCCTCTTCAGGTCCCGGTGCGTGGGCGGCCCAGACGTCCACGGCGCTGCCAGGAGAAACGGCACGGGCCAGCTCGTGGTGGATCTCTACCGTAATCGCTTGCCGTCCAGCTGGATCTGCCTCGGCCACGGCTCGAACCGGCAGCAGCTCCCCCTCTTCGATACGGGTGACCACCTGAGCACGCTCCGGCAGGGAGGACTCCGGACTGAGGTAGGTGTCTACGGCGTCGTCGATCCTCACCTGGGTGACGGTGAGATCCTCCGGGGTGATCTGCTCCCCCGGTGTGAGGCTGCGCGCTGCGGTATAGACCGGGGTGGTCTGGTCCTGGGAGGCCACCAGCGCCACAGTGCCAGTCACCGAGACCAGCACCAGGAGCACCCCGGCCAGAAGCCTGGGGTCCCGCCACGAAGGCCTGCGCAGCCGGGCGGCTGGCTCATGGTGATCCGGCGGGCGTTGTCCGGGTTCCGCTACTGTCGTGGGCACTTTCACTGCCATACGTCCCCTCCTGCGTCACACTGTTGTGAAGAGAATGGAGCGCGGTGGTGCGCGACGGAGCATAGATTAGCCCACCGGTGAGCGACTTCGCACACTGATGTGGAGCTTTCACTATGAGACATGCAAGAATAGAACCAAATGACATCAAACGACGAGGAGTTGAGTGATGCGCCGGTTCTACACACTCCCCGACGTTGCTGAAGCCCTCAATATCTCGATGTCCCAGACGCGCGCGCTGATCCGCAGTGGAGAACTCGAAGGCATTCAGATCGGCGGGCGGGGTCAATGGCGCGTCGAAGAGGCCAAACTCGACGAGTTCATCGAACGTCAGTACGCCGTGCAGCGCGAGGCCCGTGCAGCCCGCGCACGCGAAGAGCAGGGCAGCTAACCCTTCATCCGGCTCGGCTGCCCCCCAAACCCTCTGAAGGCCTGCGTTCACATTGAGTCCATGGAGTCCTGGGGTCAGAACTGGATCGGATCGCGGCTGCGGATCAGCTCCACCGAGGAAAACAGGACGCTCCGACGCCGAGCCCGCTCACCGCGTACCCCGAGGTCGAAGTGGTCAGCTCCGGCTCCGAGCACGATTCCGCCAGCCACCTGCCGACCGGCCGCATGGACGGTCACCTCTGCACGCTGCTGGGCGAGGCGGCGGATCACTGCAGCGATACCCAGGCGCTGCCGGGTCACCGATGACTCCGCTTGCCCTTTGGGGGCTACATCATCTACCCCCAGAACCGCCGCCAACGGGATCAGCACTCCACGACCGGCAGCGTAGCCGGCCATCCAGTCCGCCCCGAGCGCCTGCAGCCTCAGCTGCACCGGCCCTTCGGAGAGCAAGTGGACAGTGACCAGTTCTCCGATGTGGACACGCAGCCGATCCGCCAGCTGGAGCCTGGATCGCTCCACCGCAGAGGCTTCAGCAACCTCAGCTCGGAACTCACCCTGCCGCTCGGCGGCGAGTTGGGCTTCCATATCGGCAAAGAGCGCATCCCAGCGCACGAGGGCCTCCTGGGTCGTTCTGAGAACAGACACTCATCTCTCTCGGGGTAAGAGCACGGATCCATTATGTCTGGTCATGCACTCTTCGCACCCTGCCTCTGGGATCAACCGCTGCACACTTCACACATCGAATGAGATCGTGTACTCTTCAGATCGATCACAGATCACCAAATGACATCAAATGAAACGTTTGACTCTTGAGGTGCTCGTGAGATGAGAGTCGCTCACCGTGTTCAGGACCTGGTCCTCACCGGGATCTTCACCGCTGCTGGCCCCGTATTGCTTTTCTGCGCCAGTCACCTGCTCGGCGGTGTTCCGAGCGCCGGGATCCTGCACACCTTAGAAAGCCACGATGCTCGGGCCGCCGAGTACGGCGTCGGGCTCCTTGCCGCCGGCACTGGAGCGGCCCTGAGCCTGTGGTGGTGCCTCTGCGCTGCCGTGACCTGCCTCAGCGTCGTGCTCGAGCATCGCAGTCCCCGACGCCGAGGCCGGCTGCCACACCTGGCCCCTGGATTCATGCGGCGCACCGCCGCCCTGGTGCTCGGCATCGGCCTGGCGGCCTCGGCGACACCTGCAGCGGCCGACACATCCCCCTACCCCGCTGAAAGGATCGAGGCACCTGTCTTCACTGCCACCGCATCCGAGAACTCATCAGAAACCCTCCAGGAGGAGACGGTGAAAGGCCCCCTGTTCACCCCGCACATTCCTTCACCCAGCGCCGAGCGCCACCTGCAGCTCCCCCAGCGGGAAAGCCAGGAGAGCACACAGGTGACGGTCAAACCCGGGGATTCGTTGTGGACGATCGCCGCCGAGCATCTGGGACCCCAAGCCACCGACTGGGAGATAGCCCGTCACTGGCCCCGGTGGTATGAGGCCAACCGGACCGTCATCGGTGATGACCCTGCGCTCCTGCAGCCTGGAACCATACTGACACCGCCCGAGGAGAGGAGATAAGCCAATGACCGCCACCGTTGAAGCTCCCACTGTGGAACAGTCTTCTGCACCCGCACCCGGTAGGCCTTTCCGGCTCCACCGGGAGGCGGAGGTGCCCCGGATGCTGCGGCGGATGGGACATCCGGAACTCGCCGCTGAAGCCAGCGAGGACACCGACCGGCAGCGTCCGGTGGAATTGGCCGGTTTCGCCGAGGAGCGGCGGCAGATTGTCGCGGTGAGCCGCGTGGTCTGTCAGGCGGCACTGGAGACCTTGGCCGGTCTGCGCCCGGCTCATCAGATGCAGCGCTGGTGCGCACCGGCCATTCAGCAGAAGATCGCCCAGCGTGCCGAACTGGTTCACCACACCGTCGGGGGTCGGGCTCAACCCCAGCGGGTGACATTCCTCAGCGTTCGGGCAGACCGGGTGCGCGCGACGGTGTGGGAGGTGGCACTGGTCTTCACCGACGGACACCGGGCCAGGGCCTGTGCGCTGCGGCTGCAGGCGCACCGTCGCCGGTGGCAGGTGGTGGCCATGGAGCTCGGTTAGGAGCTCAAGGAGGCTTCCTTCGGTTCGGTGCCCTTGGTGTCCTCGTCGCTGCCGGCGTCGTCGGCGTCTTCTGCCGGCTTCGCCGGGCGCACGGACTTTATCTCGGCGGCGAAGAGCTTACGGACGGATTCCTCACGGATGCTCTCGGCCATGGCCTGGAAGAGGAGGTAGCCTTCTCGCTGATACTCCACCAGGGGGTCACGCTGAGCCATGGAGCGCAGACCGATACCGGACTTCAGGTAGTCCATCTCGTAGAGGTGTTCCTGCCACTTTTCGTCGATGACCGAAAGCAGCACACGCCGTTCCAGCTCGCGGAGCGGCTCAGAACCGACCTCTTCTTCCTTGTTCTCGTAGGCGATCTTCGCGTCAGAGACGATCTCGCGCTTGAGCTTCTTGGTGGTGAGCTGGTCAATACCCCCGGCGTCTTCGACGAGCTCCTCGATGTCCAGACTGATGGGGTAGAGCTGACGCAGTTCCTCCCACAGCCCTTCGAGATCCCAGTCCTCAGGTGAAGAAGCCACCGTCTTCTCATCGATCATCAACCCGATGGCGTCTTCGATGAAGTGCTGGACCTTCTCATGGACATCGTCACCTTCGAGGATCCGACGACGATCCGAGTAGATGGCCTCGCGCTGCCGGTTCATCACGTCGTCGTATTTCAGCACGTTCTTGCGCTGTTCGGTGTTCTGCGATTCCCGTTGCTGCTGAGCGTTGGCGATGGCCGAGGAGACGAATTTGTGCTCCACGGGAATCTCGTCATCCATGGCCGAGGAGTTCATGATCCGTTGTGCGGCACCCTGGTTGAACAGACGCATCAGGTCATCGGTCAAGGAGATGTAGAACCGGGACTCACCGGGGTCACCCTGACGTCCGGACCGACCACGCAGCTGGTTGTCGATTCGTCGAGACTGGTGCCGTTCAGTGCCCAGCACGCAGAGACCGCCGAGTGCACGGACCTCCTCAGCCTCGGCCTCCGCCTCTTCTTTGGCCTTGGTGAAGACCTCGTCCCACTTCGCTTCGTACTCTTCGGCGTCTTCGACCGGGTCCAGGCCGAGTTTTTCCATCTCCCGGACGGCGTTGAACTCGGCGTTACCGCCGAGCATGATGTCAGTACCACGTCCGGCCATATTCGTCGCCACCGTGACCGCACCCTTACGTCCGGCCTGGGCAACGATCGCCGCCTCACGTTCGTGGTTTTTCGCGTTGAGCACCTCATGGCGGATGCCCTTTTTGGCGAGCAGTTTCGACAGGTACTCGGACTTCTCTACCGATTCGGTACCCACCAGGATCGGCTGGCCCTTCTTATGCCGTTCCACGATGTCCTTGACCACGGCGTCAAACTTAATGACTTCGTTCTTGTAGACCAGGTCGTTGTGGTCGATCCGCTGGCGAGGCTTATTCGGCGGTATGGGCACCACACCGAGTTTGTAGGTGGACATGAACTCGGCCGCCTCGGTTTCAGCGGTACCGGTCATCCCGGAGATCTTCTCGTAGCCGCGGAAGTAGTTCTGCAACGTCACCGAAGCTCGCGTCTGGTTCTCCGGTTTGATCCGCACACCCTCTTTGGCCTCAATCGCCTGGTGGAGGCCTTCGTTGTACCGACGCCCCTTGAGAATACGGCCGGTGTGCTCATCGACGATGTGGACTTCGCCGTCGACGACGACGTAATCAGTGTCCTTTTTATACAGTTCCTTGGCTCGGATGGCATTGTTGAGGTACTGAATCAGCGTGGTGTTTTGGGTCTCGTAGAGGTTCTCGATACCCAGATAGTCCTCCACCTTGTCGATGCCGGATTCCAGCACCCCGACGGTCTTCTTCTTCTCGTCGACTTCGTAGTCCTCATCCCGCTTGAGGTGCTTGACCAGGGTGGCGAAGTCGGCATACCACCGAGAGATATCCCCAGAGGCCTGCCCGGAGATGATGAGCGGGGTGCGGGCCTCGTCGATGAGAATGGAGTCGATCTCATCGATGATCGCGTAGTGGTGGCCCCGCTGGACCAGGTCATCGAGAGACTGGGCCATATTGTCGCGCAACCAGTCGAAGCCGAATTCGTTGTTGGTTCCGTAGGTGATGTCCGCGGCGTAGGCCTCCCGGCGCGCGGCCGGCTTCATCTGATTGGTGATCGTTCCCACGCTGAGTCCCAGGAACCGATAGACACGGCCCATGAGGTCTGACTGGTACTTGGCCAGGTAGTCATTGACAGTGACCACGTGCACACCCTTGCCGGTCAAGGCATTGAGATAGGCCGGGGCGGTGGCCACCAGTGTCTTCCCCTCACCAGTGCCCATCTCCGCGATATTGCCCAAGTGCAGGGCGGCCCCACCCATGATCTGCACGTCGTAGTGGCGCTGACCCAGGGTGCGGTCAGCGGCTTCCCGGACAGCGGCGAAAGCTTCCGGCAGCAACGAGTCGAGGGATTCGCCCTCCTCGAGCCGCTCCTTGAAGCGGTCCGTCTCGGCACGCAGTTCAGCGTCGGAGAGCTCTTTGAACTCGTCCTCGAGCAGATTGACGGCGTCGGCGTATCCGCGCAGCCGCTTGAGGATCTTCTTGTCCCCGGTTTTGAGGACTTTTTCGAGCAAAGTGGGCACAGCTAGCATCTCCGTGGGGTTATCAACAGCGTCAACTTGTCAGTGTAAGGCTCCTGACCGTCTGCGGCCACACCTACGCCGGCTCCCGCGGCGGCGCTGCACGCGGGAACCGGCGGATGATGGTGGGTGCTGAGGACTCAGGCCGCCTGTTGGCGGGAGCCCAGAGTGTTCAACGTTGCTCCGTTATCCGGGCGATAGTCCCGCTCCTCGGTCTGGGGGCCTTCCCCGGCTTCGGTGTCCAAGGAGATCACTCCGTAGGTCCATCCGCGGCGCCGGTAGACCGCCGAAGGCTGGCCGGTCTCGGCGTCGAGGTAGAGGTAGAAGTCGTGGCCGAGCAGTTCCATGGCGTCGACGGCGGCGTCGACACTCATCGGCTCAGCGGGGAAGACTTTGCGGCGGATCTTGATCGGCTCGGTCCACTCATCCTCAGCCGGGGGAACGTCATCGGCCGCCTCGGCGTCAAGCACCTGCTCGTACAGGGGGGTGTCCGGGTCCACCGGGGTCAATCCGGCCAGTGCCTGGCCCAGTGAGGCCGGGGCCTGAGCGTTGCCGTTGGCCCGAGCGCGCGACTTCTTCTTATCGCGAGCCCGGCGGAGCCGTTCACACAGTTTGTCCCAGGCAATTTCGAAGGCGGCGAATTTGTCATCGGACTGGGCCTCGGAGCGGATGACCTTCCCGCGACCCACCACGGTGAGCTCCACGGTGATCGTGGTTTCGGCGGCTCGGTGGCCGTGCTGGCTGGAGACTTTGACCTCGAGCCGCTGCCCCTTATCGGCGAGGGCCTCAGCCTTCTCGCTTTTGGCCTCCACGTGCTCTTTGAAGGCGTCGGGGATCGTGATGTTGCGGCCGGTGTAGGTGACCTGCAGGGTCATGCGTCCTCCTTCAGTCCGTAGCGTACGCACAGCTTCCGGTGGACGTCTTCAGAGTCCACCGCTGCTGCGATGGGACTCTTTATCAGGTACCCATACTTCAGCCTATGCCACATGACAGCCCGGCGTGAAGTCGCCTCGACGATTCAGCGCTGACCTGGGGTATCACCCCGGGGTGTGGCCGCCACAACAGCGGCACCGCAGACGTGGGCACCGGCGGCGGAGGCCAGTTCGTAGAGCCGACGCAGTGTGGAGCCGGTGGTGAGGACATCGTCGACCAGTAGCACCTCGGTGGTGGCCAGCTGCGCCTGCGCACCGGCGGCCAGCTGCAGCTGCTCGTGGGCCTGCCGGCGGGCTGCACTGCCGCGGGTTTTCTGGCTGGCACCGCCGACGACGGCGGTTGCCACCTCGGTGACTGGACGGCGAGTGATGAGGTGGTCACCTCGGGTGAAACCCTCGACGGGCAGTGCCCCCTGTAGGAGCTCATCGAGGGGGTCACGTCCGCGGCGCACGTGGGCGGCCAGGCTTGGCGGGGGTCTGAGCAGCACCACCGGCACCCCGGCCGGTACGAGGTGATCGGCGGCGGTGGTCATCGCCCGCCGCAGGGCCGGAGCGAGAACTCTGCGCAGGCCGACCCGTTCGTGTTCCTTGAAAGCGACCACGACATCAGCCACCAGGGTGCGGTACCACCCCGCTGCGAAGACTGGCAGCACACGCAGGTCGTCGTCGGTCACATCGATCACCGGCAGGGCATCGGCACCGGCTTCCGCAGCGACAGGACGCCGAGTCAACAACCGCAGGTCGTCAGTGCACTCCGGGCACAGATCGGTGCCCTCGGCACCGCACCCCACACACCAGCTGGGTGCCATCAGATCAGCAGCAGCCTGAAGCCCGTGCCGCAGGTGCCTGCCGGTGGAGGAGAACCACATCCAGTCCAGGACGTCTGGCAGGGTCCGCGGGCCTCGAGTCGCCTGGCCCTGCGGGTCTGGGGTTCTGTGTAGCCGTGTCCTCTCCAGCATGCTTCTATGCTGCCGCGCCCGATGGCACCTGACCACCGGGGATCGCCGGTCTGTGGAAACCACCCTGGATGGACATCACCCCGGGTAGGCGTAGTCGCGGATCTCGATCTGGTGGTCATCGACATTGGCATTGGGCTGCCAGCTGTCCCCGATGAGTTGGTAATAAGCCGAATCGGGGTTCTCCGCGTAGATGGCGTCCTGCCCTTCGCCGGCGGAAACGTTGAGCAGTCCGGCCACCGAGGTGTATTCCTCAATTTCTCCAGAGAGTTGGATCTCTCGGATGCTCATCACTTCCACCGGCTCATCGGGGTCTTGGCGCTGCCAGGTGATGACGGCGTCGTTCTCCGACCAGCGCACCTCGTCCATGGAGCCGCTGTCCTCCAGCAGCAGAGGCGGTCCGAGCAGCCGCGGGACTCCTTCTGAGTTCCGGATCACCGGCGCGATGACGACCATTCGCTCCCCGGCGTCATCGACCACCAGGGCTGCCCGGGTTCCGTCCTGGGCGATCCGCATCGAGGTGACTGTGCGGCCTTCGAGCCATTCGGCACTGACTTGGGTGGCCGAACCGGCGGAGTCGTCATAGGGCACCGCATGGATGACCTGGTCGTCGCCGTTATCCGCGGCAACCCAGGTCCACCCGAAGTTATCCATCGAGGGGCGGGTCATACCGGGGGCTTCGACGACCTCATCGGGGGCCTCGTCTTCGGGCCTGACGTGGAAGAGCGCTTCCTCGCCGTCCTCGTTGTCCCCCACGAAGGCGAAGACCTCCCCCTCGGCGGCCGCCGGGGTGGCCGGCAGACGCGGGTTGTACTCATTGAGTTCAGGTACCCCTTCGGCGGCGAAGGTCGTGGTGCCCTGCTGCCGGGCGAGTTCACCCTCGAGGATGCCCACTTGGGTGTCCGAGGTCACCGGATTGACTTCGATGTCCGGACGGTCCTCGGTAGGTACCTCATCCTCGTCTGGGATGTCTAGTTCTACAGACCCGGCGGTGATCTCCACACTGGTGACCCCCTGCAACTGGGTGAGCACCAAGGTGAGCTGCTCTTCGATGAGGAGCAATTCGGCGTCGTCGAGCCCACTAGCCATCACCGGGTCCAGGTCCACTTGGGCGGTCTGGGTCTCGGTGTCAACATCGGTGGAGACGGTGAGCTCAGGGTCCTCGGGGAACGCGGAGACCACCGCCTCGGAGAGCCACTGGGCAGGGCCGGCGACCAGTTCGTTGACGATCTCGGCCGGCAGCCCCGGCTGGTTGACGAACCACCGGGCATCTGGCACTGCGTAACGCAGCTCCGGGTCGAAGAAGTACAACGTGAGGTCCTGGTAGGCGTTATTGAACGCGTCCTCACTGAGTACTGTGCCCTCGGGTGGGGTGGCGATCCTCCACTGACCGTCCTGCTGCTCAAGTTCGAAAACGAAGCTCTCTACAGCCTCCGGTCGGGTCATTGTGCCGGATTCGTCAACCCGGGAGTCGACGACCACAGACATATCGAAGGCGTCCTCGCCTCGGGCGGTGATCTCCGGTTCCTGAGTGTGGATCCAGGTGGTCTGCTCCGGCACCCACGCCTGAGAGGCCTCGTCGGTGAGGTATTCGCGGGCCACGGCGTAATCGTCTTGGACCCCGACCCCAGCGGCGAGGAAGCCCTGGATGATCTCCTCCGGTTCGGCTCCCGGCTGGGGCGGATCAGGGTTGGCCACGTAGGTGTATTCCTCCTCGGGCTGAACCTCGGAGACCCCCACGGGACCGTCATCGGGCACGCTGGGTGCGCAGGCGGTTAACAACACCGCAGCGCAGGCGGCGGCAGCGGCCAGGCCGGTTCCTCGAGTCATCAGCTGCTCTCCTTCCGGTAGAGCGCCTGTTCGTGCACACGATCGTAGGCGACCTCGTGGCCGGGCAGCAGATCGTCCTCGGTGATCGACTGCCGGTCTTCAGGGTTATACGTGGGCGGCAACGCCAGCGGGGAGGCCCGGTAGGGCTCAGCCTGCCGCCGCGGCAACACCACACGGAAGCAGGCCCCCTGGCCCTTCTGTCCCCAAGCGTCCAGGCTGCCGGAGTGCAGGCGGGTGTCCTCGGTGGCGATGGACAGCCCCAGCCCAGAACCGCCGGTGGTCCGCGCCCTGGCCGGATCAGCGCGCCAGAACCGGTCGAAGACGTGGGCGACCTCCGCCGGATCCATCCCCACCCCGTGGTCACGCACCGCGATCGCGATCGCTGTGGGACTGGAAGCGATGACGACGTCGACAGGTCGGGATTCGGAGTGTTCGATGGCGTTATTGACCAGGTTACGCAGAATCCGGTCGATGCGCCGGCGGTCCACCTCCGCGGTGAACCCGCCTGGTTGGTCCGCTTGACCCTGGACAACCAAGTACAGCGGGGTGCCGTTGCGGTCGGCTAAGGGTTTGGCGGTGGCCAGCACCTCTTTGGACAGTTCCAGCAGGTCGACCTCGCTTAAGGCCAGTTCGGCGGCGCCGGCGTCGAACCGGGACATCTCCAGCAGGTCAGAGAGCAACGCCTGGAACCGTTCCACCTGGTGGTGGAGGATCTCTGCGGAGCGTTGGCTGACCGGGTCGAAGTCGTCCTTGGACTCGTGGAGCACATCGGCGGCGATGCGAACCGTGCTCAGCGGGGTGCGCAGCTCGTGGGAGACATCGGAGACGAACCGCTGTTGCATCTTCGACAGATTGGCCAACTGGGTGATCTGATCCTGGAGGGTGGAGGCCATCCGGTTGAAGGACTGGCCCAGCCGGGCGATCTCATCCTCCCCGACGACGGCCAGACGCTGGTCGAGCTGACCGTCGGCAATGCGTTCGGAGACTTCAGCGGCCTGGGAGACCGGCCGGACCACGGTCCGGGTGACCCAGGCGGCGATGAGGATGTTCATCAACAAGATGACCGCCGAGGCGACCAGGAACGCTTGGAACACGAAGTCGACGTTGTCCTGCACCGAGGAGAAGTCATAGACGAAGAACAGCCCATAGTTATACCCCGGCGGCAGGGTGGAGACCCGCACTCCGAAGACCACACCGGGGACGACGTCGCCCTGGGCGTTCGTAAAACTCACCGGCTGGTAGTACTGCCCTGAGCCCGAGCGCACCGCCTCGAGCAGCTCATCACTGAGGACCTCGTCGGTGTCTTCGATGAACCGGCCACCCCGATCGGTGATGAAGATATTGTCGCCGTCCTCTAGGGGCACCAACAGCTCGTCACGTTCCTGGGGGTTGCCGCCTTCGGCGATCTGCTGCATCTGCTCACGCACGGCGGCCTCCACCTCCGAACGTTCACCGGACGGGATGTTCTGCAGCTCCTGGCGGCCCTGGGAGAGCCCGCTGGTGGCCTCGATCTCCACCTGGTCGAAGCGTTCTTGGTACAGCCCGCTGGTGACCTGGGTGACCAGGAAATAGGAGATCAACCCGGTGCCGAGCACGGTGAGCAGGCCGGTGAAGAACACCGCCCGGAACATCAGCGAACGGGACCACACTCGGTGGAGTTGGAAGCCCTTCCGCTGTTTGTCGTCTGCCGGAATGGTCGGCGCTCCTATCCTCCGGCCTTATACCCCACACCGCGGACCGTCTGGACGATCTCCGGGTTTTCGGGGTCGCGTTCAACTTTGGAGCGCAGGCGCTGGACGTGGACATTGACCAGCCGGGTGTCGGCCTGGTGACGGTACCCCCAGACCTCCTCAAGGAGCTGTTCGCGCTGCCAGACCTGGGCTGGCTTCTTCGCCAAGGTGGTCAGCAGATCGAATTCCAGGGGGGTCAGCGGAATCTTGGTGTCGCCACGGCGGACTTCATGACCGGCGACGTCGATGGTCAGATCCCCGATGGTCAGGGTGCCGGAGTCCTGTTTGCCGGAGGTGTCGCTGGGCCGCAGGCGGGCCCGGACGCGGGCCACCAGTTCAGCGGGCTTGAAGGGCTTGGGCACATAGTCATCGGCGCCTGCTTCGAGTCCCCGGACGACGTCGGCGGTATCCGACTTGGCGGTGAGCATGATGACCGGGGTATCGGCTTCCTCACGGATCTCGCGGCACACTTCAATGCCGTCTTTACCCGGCAGCATCAGATCCAGCAGCACCAGGTCCGGGTCGGAGGCACGGAATGCCTCCAGGGCGCCGTCGCCGGTGGCGCAGAACGTCGGCTCGAAGCCGTCGTTGCGCAGCACGATGCCGATCATCTCGGCGAGGGCCTCGTCATCGTCAACAACCAGAATCCTGGCTTTCATCGGTGGGGGAGATCCTTCCTCGGCGGGCCGCACTCTGTACTGAATGCCCAGGATATATGAGAGCGGTAAGGTGGGCGCGGGCCAACGTCAAGGGTGTATGGAGGGCAAGCCGATGGACAGCCGTGTCAGCGGGGCTGCTGCACCGGCGCCCTCACGTGCCGGTTCGGTCTTCCCGCTACGCCCAATGAACCAGGATGAGGTTTTCTCCTCGGCCTTGGCGGTGCTGCGCCACGCTCCGCGAGCGGTGATCGGTCTGCCGGTGATCGCCTCGGCGGTCAACTTTGTGCTCACCACCGGGTTGATGCTGATTGCCCCGACGGATACTTTCCTGCGGTTGTACACCCAGCCGGCAGCCTTCGAAGACGATGAAGTCGCCTTGGCGGCGTTCTCCGACCTGTGGGTGCTGCTGCTGATGTCGGTGACGAGTTTCCTCAGCTGGGTCTTGCTCTACGTTGCGGCAGCGCTGATCCCGGTGGCTACCCTGCGTGCGGTCTACGGGTTGGGTACCGGGCCGTGGCAGACCCTACAGATCACTCGTAAGCGGCTCGGGTGGCTGGTGTTGCACGTGGTGTTAGTACTCGTGGTGCTCTCAACCGTGTTCTCCGTGGTGATGCTCATCGCTGCGCTCATCGTGGCGTTCACCCTGCTGGTGGGGGTCTTTGTGGTGGTACCCGCCATGCTGCTGGGGCTGTTGTGGACCACTGTGGCGCTGATGCACGCCCCGGTGGTGATTGTGGTCGAAGGTCGGGACGCCATTACCGCAGTGGGCCGGTCGTTCCAGCTGAATAAGGGCCTGTGGGTAAAACATATGGTGGCCGTGGGCGTGTTGTTCGTGGTTGGGCTCATCGTGATGCTCGCCACCATGTTGCCGCTGGGGGCACTGCTCGGGATCAGTGCCGGAACGGTCGATGGACTCCCGGAGGACGCCACCTGGCTGACCACCTCGCTGCTGATCGGCGTGCAACTGACCGATAGTGTGCTCACCGCGCTGATCCTGGCGCTGATGGGTGTGGTGATCTCCGTGCTCTATCTCAACGCCCGGTTCCGTCAGGAAGCCTTGGATACCGTGCTGGAAGCCGCTGCGGATAAGCCCTACTCCAGTGATGATGCCGGTGACCTGGTACCCGGGTCTCCGCAGCACACCGCCGCGTATTTCTCCGAGGCACGTTCCCCACAGGCCGCTGTGCCTGCCGCCCCCTTCGCTGGAGGTCAGCGTGTACGCACCTGATCCCGCCCGCCGATTGCTCGAAGACGAGCTGGAGGATCCCCGCTACCAGCGGGAGTTCACCGGACCGATCCGAGAAGCCATCGACCGGTTCCTCTCCTGGTTGGATGGCCAGGTCACCGGCACCGGCCCGGTGGATGTCCCCTTCGGACCGGTCATTATCCTGCTGCTGCTCGTTGCCGCGTTGGTGGCCTGTCTGCTCATTGTGCGTCCGCGGTTGCAACGTGCCCGGCGCGCCGAGGATCCGGTGCGCATCGAACGGGACATCACCTCAGCAGCACTGCGGCAACGAGCAGGCCGACACGCTGCCGCCGGTGAAACGGACGAGGCCTTCCGGGACATGTTCCGGGCACTGACCCGGGCGGCAGAGGAGCGCGGGGTGCTGCGGACTCAAGCCGGCGGGACCGCCACCGAAATCGCCCTGGCCTTGGGGCGGCAGTTCACTGGGCACGCAACCGAGCTGCGCCGTTGCGCGGACCTGTTCAATCTCTCCCTCTACGGCGGCGGTGCCCTGAGTGAACAGGACTACACCGATATCTGTTTACTCGACGAACAGCTGACCCAGACTCCGCCGACACACGAGACCACCACCGGCACTGCGAGGCTGGTGGCACCGCGATGAGCACCAGCACCGCCACTGTTGAACAGCACACCCCCACAGCGACAAGTGCAGCGGATATGGGCCGCTCGGCCCTGCGCCGGGGTTCCTTCTGGTTCGCGTTGGCAGTGGTGTGCCTGGTCACCGCTGTGGCGATGCACCTGCTCGATGACAGCGAGGCCGAACGCTACGGTCTGGGCAACACGGATCTCTCCGGGTACGCGGCCCTGGCCGAAGTACTCCAGGATGAGGGGGTCACCCTGCACCGTACGGCCTCCGCTGAGCAGGCTCGCCAGCTGACCGAAGAGCACGACGACGCCACGGTGGTCATCATGATCGACCCCTGGGAGCCGGAACCGGATTTCCTCGATCACCTGGCGCAGACCGACCGGGAGGTCATCTGGATCTCGCCAGAAGCGGAACTGCTCGCAGGGCTACTCGACGACGTTGAACCGGGCTACTCCATCCCCGAAGGTGCGGCAGGGACTGCGATGACTCTGCAGGCCGATGACTGCCAGTTGGACTCCGGGGCCGCGGCGCAGACCCTCCAGGCCCCCGGGGAGACACTCATCGCCGAGTCCGGATGCTTCCCCGTCGGCGGGGACAGTTACCCGTTGGTCTCCACGGAGGCGGGCACTGTCTTCAGTGCGCCGGAGGCCTTCACGAACCGGCACATCACCTCCGCAGGCAACGCCTCCCTGGCGTTGAATCTTCTCACCACCGGAGGCACTGAGGAGATCATCTGGTACTCCCCCACCCCTGGCGACGTCGTCGAGGATCAAGCCTGGGCTGACCCGGTGGAGTTGCTCTCCGACTGGATGGTGCCGCTGGGCTGGTGGTTACTGGCCTGTGGTCTGATCGCCTGTCTGGTGGCGGGCCGCAGAACGGGCCCGGTGGTGACTGAGCCCCTGCCGGTGCAGGTGCCCTCCGGGGAAGTGGCGCTGGGTCGCGGCCGGCTCTACCAGCACGCCAACGCCAGTGACACTGCCGCCCGAACCCTGCGCAGCGCCACTGTGCTGCGTGTGGCCGGGATCCTCCGACTCGGCCAACGGCCTGACCCTGAAGCGGTCATCGAGGCGGCACACCGGCAGACCGGCACCGACCGGCACCAGCTGAGCCAACTGCTTTCCACACCGCGTGTCAGGACCAACGCAGAGCTCGTGTCGTATGCTCGCAGGCTGCAGGAGCTTGAAGAAGATCTCCGGCGCAGCGTCACCGGCGCCGGCATGACCAGCACAGACCGCAACCGGGAGGAACACCAGTGACGGACGAACACCCCGCACCGGCAGCCGATGAGCTACGGGAGAAACTCTCCGCCGTCCGCGATGAGGTGGGCAAAGCCGTCGTCGGCCAAGACAGTGCGGTCTCCAGTATTGTCATCGCCTTGCTGGTACGCGGGCATGTGCTTCTAGAAGGAGTCCCCGGGGTCGCCAAGACCTTGCTGGTGCGGGCAGTCTCGGCCTCATTGAGCCTGCAGGCCAAGCGGGTGCAGTTCACCCCGGATCTGATGCCCGGGGATGTCACCGGCTCGCTGGTGTATGACTCCCACACCTCGGACTTCGCCTTCCGGGAGGGCCCGGTGTTCACCAACTTGTTGCTGGCCGATGAGGTCAACCGCACTCCACCGAAGACCCAGGCCTCGCTACTGGAGGCGATGGAGGAACGTCAGGTCAGCGTGGACGGGCTGGGCCGGAAGCTGCCCGACCCGTTCCTCGTCGCCGCCACGCAGAACCCGGTGGAGTACGAGGGCACCTACCCTCTGCCGGAAGCCCAGTTGGACCGTTTCCTGGTCAAGGTCAACCTGGATCTGCCCGAACGCGACGACGAGATCGAAGTGATCCGCCGGCACGCCGAGGGGTTCAATCCTTCCGACCTTGCTGCGGCGGGGGTCTCAGCGGTGGCCACAGCTGAGGACATCATCGCGGCCCGTCACGCAGTGTCCACGGTGACTCTTTCCGATGAGGTGGCCGGCTACATCGTGGACTTAGCCCGGGCCACCCGCCAGTCCCCTAGCTTCCAGCTGGGGGCATCCCCGCGTGGAGCCACGGCACTGCTCAACGCGGCCAAGGCCTGGGCCTGGCTGACCGGACGGGACTTCGTCACCCCCGATGACGTCAAGGCCCTGGCCCTGCCGGTGCTGCGCCACCGCGTCTCGCTGACCGCCGAGGCCGCCATGGACGGAGTCAGCCCGGATGATGTCCTCACCGGGGTGCTGGCCTCCACACCGGTCCCCCGCTGAGGCGCTGCTGCAATGGTGCTGACCTGGCGGCTGCTGTGGGTGGCGCTGGTGCTTGCCGCCGGTGTGGTACTCGCCCCTGAGCTCATCGGCTGGTGGGCGGGGCTGGTGGTGGTTCTCGTCGTCGTCGATCTGCTCACCGCTGCGTCCCCGCGGCGAGTGCGGATCGAACGGGAGCCGACCCGTCCGGTGCGCCTGGAGACCACCACCACTGTGGCCTCTGTGGTGCACAATCTGGGATCCCGCACGCTGCGGGGTACCGTCCGGGACGGGTGGCAGCCTTCAGCCGGTGCCGCGAATCCGCTACAGCCGGTGCGCATCCGGCCAGCGTCAGCCCAGCGCATCGAAGTCCAGCTCACACCTCGCCGCCGTGGTGCCCTGCGCAGCGCACATCTGAGCGTCCGCAGCCTGGGAGTCCTGGGGGTTGCCGGACGGCAGGTCACCCATCGGGTGGAACACACCCAGCGGGTCATGCCACCGTTCCGTTCCCGCAAGCATCTGCCGTCGAAGAAACAACGGCTACGGGAACTCGATGGCGCCTCCGCGGTACAGACCCGGGGTGCGGGGACGGAATTCGACTCCCTGCGGGACTACGTCCACGGCGATGACGCCCGCTCCATTGACTGGCGCGGCACTGCCCGGCGTCAGCACCTGGTGGTCCGTACTTGGCGACCAGAACGCGACCGGCGGGTCATCCTCTGCCTGGACGCTTCGCGCACCTCGGCGGCGCGGATTGGTGACGACGACGACGGCGAGCCTCGCTTAGAGACCGGGATCGAGGCCGCCCTGCTGCTGGGTTCCTTGGCCGCTTCGGCCGGGGACAGAACGGACTTCCTCGCCTTCCATCGCCACACCGTTGCACGGGTCTCCTCCGCAGAGAAAGGGGACTTCACCCACTTGCTCGGTGAGCGGCTCACCGCCGTGGAGCCCGCCCTGGTGGAGGCCGATTTCTCTCGACTGCCGACTGAACTCAGCCGGATCACCTCGCAGCGCAGCCTGGTAGTGCTGCTGACCTCCTTGGAGTCGGCTTCAGTCCTGGAAGGACTGCTGCCGGTGCTGCCGGCACTGACCAGCCGGCACACCGTCCTGCTGGCCTCCGTACAGGATCCACACCTGGAACAGTTGGCCCGGGCCCGCAGCACGGTCGGTGAGGTGTACTCCGCAGCAGCGGCCGAACGTTCGCTGCTGGAATCGGCGGTGCTGAAGGCTGAACTGGCCACCGTGGGCGTAGAGGTCGTCGAAGCGGGACCCCACCAGTTACCGGCCGCACTGGCTGACGCCTACATCCACCTCAAGGCCTTGGGCCGCCTCTAGGCATCCCCTGCCGCGAGACGTCCCTGGCGGAATATCAGCGCTGCCGCGTACGCTGGTAGCACTGTGAAAGTCTTAGCAGCTATGTCCGGCGGAGTGGATTCCGCCGTCGCCGCAGCACGCGCCGTGGACGCCGGTCACGATGTGGTCGGGGTGCATCTGGCGCTGTCCCGCATGCCCGGAACCCTGCGGACTGGTTCCCGGGGCTGCTGCACTATTGAGGATTCCTCAGACGCGTGGCGGGCCTGTGAGAAGCTGGGCATCCCGTTCTACGTGTGGGATTTTTCGGAGCGATTCAAAGCCGACGTCGTCGACGATTTCATCAGTGAGTACGCCGCCGGCCGCACACCGAACCCGTGTATGCGCTGCAACGAGAAGATCAAATTCGAAGCCCTGTTGGATAAGGCGATCAGTCTGGGGTTCGATGCCGTGGCCACCGGTCACTACGCCAAGATCATCGACGGGCCCGGTGGACGCGAGTTGCACCGGGCGGCCACCTGGACAAAGGACCAGTCCTATGTGCTCGGGGTGCTCACCGCCGAGCAGCTCGCCCATTGCTACTTCCCCTTAGGGGATACGCCCTCGAAGGATCTGGTGCGCGCTGAGGCCGCTGAGCGGGGTCTTTCCGTGGCGCAAAAACCTGACTCTCATGACATCTGTTTCATCCCCGACGGGGACACCCGCGGCTGGTTGGCCGAACAGATCGAGATGGAATCCGGGCCGATCGTGGGCCCCGACGGTGAACAGCTGGGTGAACATGACGGAGCTCAGGCCTACACAGTGGGGCAGCGCCGCGGGCTGAAGCTGGGTCGCCCGGCCGCAGATGGTAAGCCCCGATTCGTGTTGGAAATCCGCCCCAAGGAGAACACTGTGGTGGCGGGTCCACGCGAACTCTTAGCGGTTGATGACATCACCGGGATCCGGTTGTCTTGGGCCGGGGCACCCGTCGCCGAAGAAGCTACAGGTGAGTGGTTCGGCATCGACTTGCAGATCCGGGCGCACGCCGACCCCGTTCCGGCCCGCGCCCGGGTGCAGAAGGACCACACTGAGCACGACGACGCCCGTCTGGTTGTCGAGTTGGAGGAACCTCTCCAGGGGGTCGCCCCGGGACAGACCGCGGTGATGTATCAGGGCACCCGCGTACTGGGCCAGGCCACCATCGACACCGCCCGCTCACGGCACTACCAGCCCGCATAACCGGCGCATAACCGGCGCGTCACCGCATCGCGCCGAGGAGCCAGAAGCCTCCGAGGCCATGATGACTCCACCGGTGACATGCTGTCCGAACCAGCCCGCAAGACTCTAGACTCGTCCCATGAGCACGGACCCGCGGGCCGGTGAGGCGGCGAACTACGTAGACCCTGAGATCCTCGATGAACTGTTGTCTATGCGTTCAAGCATCGACAACATTGACGCCGCTTTGGTGCATCTGCTGGCTGAACGGTTCAAAGCCACCCAGCGGGTGGGGGTTCTCAAAGCCAAGCACAAGCTGCCGCCGGCGGATCCCCAGCGGGAGAAGAACCAGATCGCCCGGTTGAAGCGTCTCGCCGAGGAGGCCCAGCTGGACCCCGAGTTCGCCGAGAAGTTCCTCAATTTCATCATCGAAGAGGTGATTCGCCACCACCAGGCGATCAATGACTCCACCTCCGCTGAACCCCGGGACCCGAATGCGCCCTTCGACTGGGCCTCGAAAGACTAACCCGCTTCAAGAGTGACAGCCATAGCGCCAGGCGCTCAGCGTCGGTCGGCGGCTAGACCGGCTGAGCGGGCCTGGGCAATGACTCCTGGAAGCGCTTCAGCCAGGGCGGCGACGTCGTCGTCGGTGGTGGTCCATCCCAGGCTGAATCGCTGCGCCCCGCGGGCCTGCGCCTCAGAGAGCCCCATGGCCAGCAGTACGTGAGAAGGCCGCGGCACCCCCGCGGTACACGCTGAGCCGGTCGCGGTGTCGAAGCCGGCCATATCCAACATGAACAACAGCGAATCACCTTCAGCACCATCGACGGTGATGTGCAGGTTATTCGGCAGTCGCTGTTCCGGGGTGACCCGCGGGTCGGGTCCCCGCAGGTGCACACCCTCCAGCCCGTCGACGGCCTCCAGCAGCTCATTGCGCAGCCGCGCCAGTCGGGCGGATTCTTCCTCCCGCTGGGCGATCACTTCCTCAGCTACCGCAGCAAAAGCGCAGATCCCCGCCACATCCAGGGTCCCGGAGCGGATATCGCGCTCCTGTCCACCGCCGTGC
The DNA here is from genome assembly GCF_000421745.1 of Nesterenkonia alba DSM 19423. Taxonomy (GTDB): domain Bacteria; phylum Actinomycetota; class Actinomycetes; order Actinomycetales; family Micrococcaceae; genus Nesterenkonia; species Nesterenkonia alba. The sequence goes on along the minus strand of NZ_ATXP01000001.1, from coordinate 220,593 downwards.
TGGGTGGGGGTCAGCTTCACATCCCGACGGACCAGCAGTGCACCGATCCCCACCGGTGCGCCGATCTTGTGTCCACTGATCGCCATCGTGGAGGCCCCCGAGGCAGCGAAGTCCACCTCAAGGGCCCCGAAGGCCTGCACCGCATCGGTGTGGAAAGGCACACCTGCGGCGGTGCACTGCGCAGCGATCTCAGCCACCGGTTGGACCGCGCCGGTCTCATTATTGGCCCACATCACCGTCACCAGCGCGGTGGTGGCCGCATACTGCTGGAGCAACTGGTGGAAGGCCACCGTATCCACCACGCCGTCGGCATTGACCGGAATGATGATGAGTTCCGCACCCTCGTGGGCCTCGAGCCACTCGGCCGTGTCCAAGACCGCATGGTGCTCAATCCCCGGCAGCAGCACGTGACGCCGAGCGGGGTCCTCGGCCCGGCGCTGCCAATACAGCCCTTTGACCGCTAGATTGTCTGCCTCAGTTCCCCCTGAGGTGAAGATCACCTCCGAGGGGTGTGCCCCCACACTGGTGGCCACCTGTTCACGGGCCGAATCCACCGCCAAGCGGGCCCGCCGTCCCGCGCTGTGCAGCGACGAAGGATTAGCCATCGCCGGCATCTGCTCAGTGAGGACGCGCACTGCTGTGGGTTTCACTGGGGTGGTGGCGGCGTGGTCAAAGTAGCGTGTGCTCACGGCAGGCGATTCTACGCCGGGGATGTCTCGGTAAGCTGGGGCCTCTGATGAGTGATGACCTCTACGCCATCCTCGGTGTGCCCGCCGATGCCGATGCTGCGACCCTTCGCGCTGCCTACCGGCGTCGTGCCCGCCAGACTCACCCCGACCATGGCGGTTCGGCCGAGGAGTTCCACCACGTCCAAGCCGCCTGGGAAGTCCTCGGCGAGGAGAGCACCCGGGCTGAATACGACCGACGACGCCGCAGCGGCACCTCTGAGGAGTCGCCCTCAGCTCCCACGGAGGAAGGCTCAGGTTTTACCTACTCGCGCAGTACCGCCACCCGCCGGCCGGCCCCACGCACCGGTGATCGCAAGCAGCGCCGCTCCGCAGCAGCTGACCAGCCACCGGTCTACCAGCCCCCGTTGTCTGAACCGCAGCCGCTGTCGCTGACCCTGACCAGCCAGAAAGTCCACGGCGAGTTCCGGCGCAGCGGGCTCTTCGGCGCAGGCCGAAGCCAGCGGCTGCACACACGGACCGTGGAACTGCTGCAACGGCATCTGCTCGAGCAGCTTCCGGCTGCCCGGCTGTTCAACGACGTTCATCTCGGTCCCCCGGGGCGTGACCGCAAAGGTCGGTTGCAGCACCCCAAGGGGGGCGAACGCGCTGAGCATGTGGTCATCGCAGGGACCTCGCTGGTCGTGGTGGCCGCCTTGGAAGTCCCCGCCACCGCAGCGGCCTGGGACGGACGGGCCCTGCGGGTGGCCGGCCGGCGCATCACCCCGCCGAATCTCGCCGCTCAGGCCGCCAAGCTCCGCACCACATTGGCGGGGTTGCTGCCAGAAGGATCCCCCGCTGGTGCGGGTGTGAAGGTCAGTTCCCAGCTCATCCTCCATGCCGCAGATGGTGACCTGTTCCACCCCGTGGTGGAGACCCAGGGGCAGGGGCGCTACGCCGACCCGCCGCTGGCCGCCGGGCGGGCTGTGGGGCATATCGCTAACGCCCTGAGCAGTTCTGAGCGGGCCAACCTGGTCGACCGGCATCTCATGGCCGCTCTGCGTACCCAGCTCGCCGCACCGGAGGCCAGCTGAGATGAGCCTGAACCTGCACGTGGTGCTCGACCAGCCGGAGATCCCCGGCAATACCGGTAACATCATCCGCCTGGCGGCAGTAGCCGGTTTCCGGCTGCACATCGCCGGACCGACGCTCTTCGAGTTTTCCGACGCCCGGCTCAAACGCGCTGGACTCGACTACCACGACCTGGCGGTGATGACCGAACACACCAGCCTGGAGGCCGCCTATACTCACCTGCGGCCTCAGCGTATCTTCGCGTTCACCGCTGAGGGCAGCCGCACCCACACCGAGATCAGCTATGCCGACGGTGATGTGCTGCTCTTCGGGCGGGAGTCCACCGGGCTGGATGACACCGTCAAAAACGACCCTCGGATCACCGAGCAGGTGCGTATCCCGATGTTGCCAGCTCGGCGTAGCCTCAACCTGGCTAACGCGGTCTCGGTTGCCGTCTACGAGGCCTGGCGGCAACAGGACTTCCACGGTGCAGCGTGACAGGCCGCAGCGGTTCCCCCGTTGCACCACGGCCGATCAGTAGACTCGAGCCTATGACGACCCCCGCCGGCGGACGCCACCCTGAGGACTCCCCCGACGACGCCCCCGAGCCCGTAGAGCCGGAGGCGACTGGCTGGGAGCATGCTGACTTACAGCACGCATCCGGGGAGTACCCCGAGGCCGATGACGTCGCCGGCGACCCGGACAGCACCGAACCTACAGAAACAGAAGACGATGAGGCTGAGGGTGAAGCCCCGGACCTCGCCGCGCTGCCGGAGAACCCCACCCTGGCGGATCTGCTCACCGGCACCGCCCGTGGCCACTCGGCGAGCTTCTCCGCGTTCTACGAGGCGACCTCGGATGTCGTCTATGGGCTGACCCTGCTGATGCACGCCACCGCCGAAGGTGCCGCTGCTGCCACCACAGCGGTCTACCAGCACCTGTGGGACCAGGCCGATGCCCGAGCCCGGGACCTGCGCGTGCAGACCCAAACCTCCCAGCTGCTCACTGATGAGTTCGCCGGTCCGGGCCCGCAGACCACCCAGGCGCAGGATGCCTCCCCAGCGGACCCCTCGGCTGCGGATCAGACTGCCGGTGAAGATGCCAGCTACCGACCCAATGAGTACGAGCTCGTGCTGGAATGGTTGGTTCCCTTAGTCCATCGGATCGTCGTCGAACGCTTCCGCGAAGGCCTCGCCGAGCCCATCCCGCTCTCCCCTGTTCCGCAGAATCAGGGCGGCGGGGTGGCCGGTCTGCCCGAAGAGGTCATCGAAGATCTCATCCCCCTGTCTGACTCGCAGGTCCAGGCACTGGCCCTGACGTACCTGACCGGTCAGACTCACCAGCAGGTGGCTGAGACCGTCGGTGCTGCGATCCCGTCGGTGAAGTCCCGGTTGCGCGATGCCATGGCCCGGCTGCACGCGGCCCGGACCGAACGTGAAGCCGAGCCCGATCCGATCCTGCGGGCGGCGGTGACTAAGGATGACGTCACCCGCGGCAGCGGAGTCAACCGCAACTTCACCCCGGAGATTGCAGCGGACCTGGACAAGGGACTCCTCACCGAGCTGGCTGAGCTCTACGCCTTGGACGCCATCGATGACCGCGAACGCGCCTTATTGGAGGAAGCCGCGCTGACGGCCTCTGCCGACCAGGCCCAGCAGTGGGATACCCGCGTCTTAGCGGCCCGCCGTACCCTCGCTGAGATCTTCGCCGCCCACCCGGTGCCCCCGCCTTCGGGCCTGCTCGATGAAATCCTCGGCACGGTCGCCGAGAGCCAGCAGGAAGTTGGTATGAGCATGGTCGAAAGCTTCGGTGCCGAGACCGAGGAGACCGAACGGCAGAAGCCCAAGGCCAAACGATGGATGCTGGTGGCCGGGTTCCTGGCCGTCGTTGCCATCGGCGCGGTGGTCATCTGGGGCATCAGCCGCGGGCAGGACACCCAGGCCATTGCCGAGGCGGATGAGAACGCCGTGGTCATCGAAGGGCACCCCATGCATGAGGGCGGTGAGATCCACGCGGTCATCTCCGCCGAAGAGGACGTCGCCTTCGTGGAGTTCAGCGATGTGCCGGATCTGGAGAACGAAAACGCCACCTACCAGCTGTGGCTGCTGCCTGTGGACGATTCCCTCCCCTCCTCCCTGGGGAATTTCACACCCGAAGAGCTCGAAGAAGAGGGCGTGGATATCCACAACATCGCCCAGTACCAGTACCTGCAGGTCACCGTGGAGCAGATCCGCGGTGAGGAACGTCCCACCGGCGAATCCGTAGCTGACCTGCCGTTACAAGAAGGGCTCCCCGAGGATCCCGACGACGCCTGACTCAGAAGCCGGAGATGGTGTCCTCGTCATTGACCACCACATGGTGAAACGCCTCGGCGTATCCGCCTGAGGCGTGCGTGGTGCGCAACTGGTCCAGGACGAATCCGCGCATCCGTTCGGCGTCGCGGTGCTGCGTGAAATGCCGATCCAGGGCCTCAAGCTTGCGTTGTTCGAAGCCGCCAACATCCACGGTGAGGTTCACCCGCTCGGCGGGCGCGCCCATGAGCAACAGGTGCCGGACTTTGAACGCCTCGAGCCCCTGGCCGGTCAGCTCCGGGTAGGCGAAGGGGTTCTCCACTGCCGGGTAGGCGGCGCGCACCACAGCCTCCCCGCAGGCGAGGTGGTCGGGGTGGGACTTCTGCAGCCGGTCCCAGGCCCGTTCTGGGTGGGATGAGAGCACGACGTCGGGGCGCACCCTGCGCATCTGCCGCACCACCTCACCGATCAGCTCATAGGTCGGGGCGACGAACCCGTCCCGCTCGGTGAGCAGCACCACCTCGGAGATCCCCACGACCTCAGCGGCGGCTCGCTGCTCCTCAGCTCGGATTCGCGCGGTCTCCTCCGGGGAGCGGGCAGGATCGAAGCCTCCCGCGTCCCCGGCGGTGAGCAAGCAGAGGGTGACCTCCACACCGTGGTCGCTGAGAGCGGCCAGGGTGGCGGAGGCGCCGAAGTCGACGTCGTCGGGATGGGCAGCGAATGCCAGCACCCGTCGGATACCGAGCTGGTCGATGAGCTCTGCCGGGGTGGACTCTCTGACCGGGGCGTGCCGTGTCACCGGGGCTCTCATCACATCCCGCTGAGGGTGACCTCGGTGGAGTACTCCTCGCCATCCCGCTGCACGGTGATGGTGACAGTCTCTCCGGCGGCGTACTCACGGATGATCGCAGTCAGTGCGATCTGGTCCTCCACATGGCGGCCTTCCACCTCGGTAATGACGTCTCCGGGCTGAATCCCGCCCTCCGCCGCGGGGGCCTCATCGGAGACCTGGGTGACCAGGGCCCCGGCGGGGAATCCTTCAGGCATGGGCACATCGGGGTCCTCATTGAGGAAAGCCTCGAGGATCTCCTCATTGAGCTCCGGGTCGGGGGTCGCCGTGGTGGCGGTGACCCCGAGTAGTCCGTGGCTGGCCTCCCCGTGTTCGATGAGCTCCTGGGCGACCCGCTGCGCGTAGTCGATCGGGATGGAGAACCCCACCCCGATGTTGCCGGCTCCTTCACCGAACATGCCCCCGGTGGAGGCGATGGCCACGTTGACGCCGATCACCCGGCCTTCGGAGTCGACCAGCGCCCCACCGGAGTTGCCCTGGTTGATGGCGGCATCAGTCTGAATGACGTTGAGGTAGATCTGCCCCTGGGTCTGCGGGGTTTCCTCCTGGTCGGGGAAGTAGAACTCGAAGCCTTCCCCGCCGTCGTCCTCTTCGGGCTGTTCGATGCCGGGTTCATCCTCCACGGCGGCAGAGGCCACCTGGATGGTCCGGTCCAGGGTGGAGATGATCCCGTCGGTCACAGTGCCGGAGAGACCTAAGGGGGAGCCGATGGCGATCGCCCGGTCCCCCACATTGAGGTCGGAGGAACTGCCCAGTTCGGCCGGGGTGAGGTCTTCGGCGTCATCGAGTCGGATGACCGCCAGGTCACTGAGCGGGTCCAGGCCCACGATCTGAGCCGAGGAGGTCCGGCCATCGGCCAGGCGGGCGTAGATCTCTGGTTCAGCGGTGGCTCCACCGAGGGTCACCACGTGAGTATTGGTCAGCACGTGCCCCTCCTCATCCAGGATGATGCCCGAGCCTGAACCGGCGCCGTCCTCAGCGCCCACGGCCAGAGTCACCACCGACGGCGAGGCCTCTGCGGCCGCAGCGGTGACCACTGTCGCGCTGTCCGGGTCGTTGACTTCCACCCCGTCGCCGGGCTCATCGATGGTCTCCTCCACCTCCCCCGCCTGCGGCCCGGTGGCCCAGTTGGCCAGGGTCAGGGCACCGGCAGCCACACCCCCGCCGAGCAGTCCAGCAAGCACCATGCACACCAGCAACACCCCGATGCCGACACCGCGCCGACGCTGCCGCTGCGCCGGTTCCGGAGGGTTGGTCCACTGATTGGGTTGCCGGTCGGGCTGTGGAGAAGGCTGCGGAGTCCCGCCGTACCCCCCACCGGAGTGGCCGCCTGCCCCAGGCTGAGCGAATGGTGACTGCCCAGCTGACAACGAGGGTCCAGCCGGGTGGGCGGATGGGGAACGGTGGGAACCAGGCTGGGAATACTGCCCTGGCCGCTGCGGCTGATGGGAGTCCCCGCCGGGACGGTACTGACCCGGCTGGGAGCCGGCCCCGGGGAACGACGGCGGTACCGGCGGTCGGCTACCCCACCCCGGGGTCGGTTCCCCGGGCTGGGGCTGACGCGGCTCAGGCCGGTGCTGCTCCGGCTGGCGCGGCGGCTCATCTCCGGTCTGCGGCTGACCCCGTTCGGGCTGCTGAGGCTGCTGCTGGTGCGGGGGAAGGGGGCGGGTGGCGTCGTCGTGATCGTGCCGGTGCTGCTCGCCGTTATCGTCCTGTGCCATGACGTCCTTGAAGCTCCTTGCTCGGCGTGAGGGACGGGTACTGCGTATTAGACTCGCACCATGGTGCCAGAGGTGGCTGTGCTCTTGCTGGGGGCCTCGATCGTGGGCCCGCTCATCATCGCTGCGGCGGTGCTCGCCCTCGTAGGGGCCGGGGCAGTCTGGCTCGCCGGAGGCCAGCGACGCTCAGCACGGATCCGCGCCGGCTGGCAGCGGCAGCAGGTGGAAGCCGCCCAACAGCCCGAGGCGGAACGGGATCCGCTGGATGAGCTGAGCACCGATGAGCTGCGTCTGCGGGCCGGTTCGGTTCTCGTGGCCGCAGATAATGCGGTCTCCTCCTCGGAGCAGGAGTTGCTCTTCGCCCAGGCCTCCTACGGTGAGGAGCGGATCAAACCCTTCCAGCAGGATCTCGAAGAAGCCACACGCCACCTGCGCCAGTCGTTTTCCCTCCAGCAACAGGCTGACCAGACCCCACAAGACCAACAGGATGAGATCCGTGATCTCTACAAGCGCATCATCCACCACTGTGAGCAACTCGATCAGACGCTGACTGCGCATCAGGAGGAATTCGAGGGGCTGCGCAGCCTGGAGCGGGATCCCACTCCGGCCCTGGAACAGTTGCAGACCCGGATCGATGAGTTCAGCCGGCGTCGTCGTACCGCTGAGGACGCGCTGGAGACCATGGCGCAGAAGTACGACGACGACGCCCTCGCCCAGTATCGGGACAATCTCACCCAATCTCAGCGGGCCCTTGAATCCGCTGAGCAGGAACATCGTCGTGCCGCCGAGGCGGTGCAGGCCGGCGATACTGCCGCGGCGGTGGTGGCGCTGCATTCCGGGGAGCAGGCCGCCGCCGATGTCCAGCGGCTGGTGGAGTCCATGGAGCAGACCGAAGACCGGCTGGCCCAGGCACGGAAGAACATCGAGATCGGGATCACCCAGACCGAGCAGGACATCGCCCAAGCCAAGGCGCTGCGCACCGGTACCCATCGGGAGGAGTTGGCCGGCCCGATCGCCGCGGCCGAGCAGGCCGTCGCCCAGGTGCGCGATGTCCTGCAGACCCAGGAACGCATCGACCCCTTACGCGTGCTGCATTCTCTGGAGATCGCCCACCGGGAGTTGGACGAACCGCTGAACGCCATCCGGGATCAGCAGGCCAAGGACCGCCGCGCCCGGGAGGTGCTCGACCACGAGCTCGTCTCCGCCCGCAATCAGGTCGAATCCGCTGCCGACTATCTGCGAGCCCGCCGGTACGGGATCTCCGCCACCGCCCGGACCCGGATGGCCGAGGCGCAACGCTGCCTGGCCGAGGCCCACGAGCGGGCAGAGGGTGAACCTGCCCGTGCCCTGGACTACGCCCAGCAGGCCGGTCAGTTGGCCGCCCAGGCGGCCCAGATCGCCCAGCGGGAAATCGCCGAGGGCAATCTGGCGCACGGTGGGCAGGTCGTCATCGGCGGTGGCCACTACGGCACCGGTGGTGGCTTCGGTGGGATGGGATACGGGTATGGCTATGGGCGCCGTCCCGGTGGCTACGGCATGGGTCGGGCCGCCCGTACCGGCATGCGGATGGGCCGGATGGCACACCGCGGACGGCGGTTCTAATCCGTGCATGCTGTCACAGCAGGAGGAAATCTCCCCCTAGGGACTGATGCGATGTCCACCTCAGTGACTAGTATCGGAGGGGTGATCGTCCGTACGCCGTCGACGCCCCTGTAAGGAAAGGTGATCACCGTGACGAAGCAGTCCATTTTCGGACGGATGTCCCAGTTGATTCGCGCCAATGTCAACGCGATGCTGGACCGTGCCGAAGACCCGGAGAAGATGCTGGATCAGATGATCCGGGACTTCACCAACAACATCCGTGAAGCAGAAGAGGCAGTCGCCCAAACCATCGGCAATCTGCGGATGATGGAGGACGACTACAAAGAGGATCTGGACACCGCCCGTTCCTGGGGGCAGAAGGCACTGGCGGCATCCCGCAAGGCCGATGAGTTCCGGGCCGAGGGTCATGAGCAGGATGCTCAGAAATTCGACAATCTCGCCAAGGTTGCCATTCAGCGTCAGATCGATGCGGAGAACTCCGCGAAGAACGCTGAGCCAACCATTCAGTCCCAGCGGGAGATCGTCGAGCGGCTGCGCACCGGTTTGGAGCAGATGAAGACCAAGCGTCAGCAACTGATCTCCAAACGGGATGAGCTAGTGGCCCGCTCCAAGGCGGCTCACGCCCAGTCTCAGGTGCACGACGCCGTCAAAGCCATTGACATCATGGACCCCACCTCGGAGGTGGGTCGCTTTGAGGAGAAGATCCGCCGGGAGGAGGCCCGGGTCCGGGGACAGAACGAACTGGCCGCCTCCTCCCTGGACTCTCAGTTCGAGCAGCTTGAGGACCTCGGCGAACAGGCTGAGGTCGAAGCCCGGCTGGCTGCCCTGCGTGGCGGGGCCTCCGAGCCTGCAGCCATTGGCACCGGGAGCGAGTCCTCCTCCGGAGTAACTGAGGCTGACTTCGCCAACCTAGAAACCGAAAAAGATAAAAGTTGAAAGTCAAAGGAGACTGTCGTGTCATTTGAAGGACGAGTAGCCCTCATCACCGGTGCCGGATCCGGCATCGGTGCCGCCTGCGCCAAGGATCTCGCTTCTCGCGGAGCCAAAGTGGTCGTTTCAGACATTTCCGCTGATTCGGCTCAGCATGTGGTCGAGGAGATCACTGCCGCCGGTGGTGAGGCGGCGTCCTTCGTGGCGGACAGCTCCACTCCGGAGGGTAACGAAGGTGCCGTGAATTTCGCCGTGGAGACCTACGGCAAGCTGAACTATGCGGTGAACAACGCCGGTATCGGCGGCAACCCGGCCCCCGCCGGGGAAGTGGACTTAGACGACTGGCTGCGGGTTATCAACATCAACCTCAACGGCGTGCTCTACGGAATGCGGTATCAGATCCCGGCCATGCTGCAGGCCGGTGCCTCCGAAAGCGCCATTGTCAACATGGCCTCCATCCACGGCTCGGTGGCCGCCCCCGGCAACGGAGCCTACACCGCATCCAAACACGGAGTGGTGGGGCTGACCAAGAACGCAGCGGCGGAGTACGGCGCGCAGGGGCTGCGCATCAACTCCATCGGCCCTGGTTACATCTGGACCCCGCTGCTGGAGAACAACCTGGACGAGCAGACCATCGAGGTGCTGAAGACCAAGCACCCGCTGGGCAGGCTGGGGACCTCGGAAGAAGTTGCTTCCCTGACCCGGTTCCTGCTCTCGGATGAGGCCTCTTTCATCACCGGGTCTTACCACCTGGTTGATGGCGGTTACACCGCAGTGTGATCCGCCTTCCAGCGGGCCTGTAGCCCCCGCCGGAAATCTGAGATAATGGGGAGCTGAACTGTTCAGCTCCCCATTATCTGTACCCAACGCATTTGCAACGAGGAGACTCCACCTGTGACCACGACCCAGCACTCCAACGGCACCCCGGAAACCGGTGCCACGGCAGTCAACACCGGCCTGGCCCACATGCTCAAGGGCGGGGTCATCATGGACGTGGTGACCCCCGACCAGGCGAAGATCGCTGAGCAGGCCGGTGCGGTGGCAGTCATGGCACTTGAGCGCGTTCCCGCTGATATCCGGGCCACCGGAGGTGTCGCCCGGATGAGCGACCCGGATTTGATCGCCGGAATCATCGATGCCGTCTCTATTCCCGTGATGGCCAAGGCCCGGATCGGCCACTTCGTGGAGGCACAGGTGCTCGAGCACCTGAAAGTGGACTACATCGACGAGTCCGAGGTCCTCTCCCCGGCTGATTATGTCCACCACATCGACAAGTCGAAGTTCAAAGTGCCGTTTGTGTGCGGGGCCACGAACCTGGGTGAAGCGCTGCGGCGGATCACCGAAGGCGCCTCCATGATTCGCTCCAAGGGTGAGGCCGGTACCGGCGATGTCTCCGAGGCGATGAAGCACATCCGCACCATCAATGCGGAGATCGCTCGTCTGAGCGCGCTCAATGAGGACGAACTCTATGTGGCGGCCAAGGAACTGCAGGCCCCCTATGACCTGGTCAAGCAGGTCGCCAAGGACGGCCGCCTGCCTGTGGTGCTGTTCGTTGCCGGTGGAGTAGCCACGCCGGCCGATGCGGCGATGATGATGCAAATGGGTGCTGACGGCGTTTTCGTCGGCTCTGGCATCTTCAAGTCTGGCAATCCGGCCGCACGTGCCGAGGCCATCGTGAAGGCCACGACGTATTACGACGACCCAGCTGTCATCGCTGAAGTTTCGCGGGGTCTCGGCGAGGCGATGGTGGGTCTCAACGTCGCTGATGTGCCGGCTCCGCACCGGCTGGCTGAACGCGGCTGGTGACCGCCGCGCCACAGATCGGTGTGCTCGCACTGCAGGGCGCGGTCGCCGAGCACGAACGGTCACTGCGCTCAGTGGGGGCGCAGGTCCGTACGGTCCGCCGCCCTGCGGAGCTGGAGGGTCTCGATGGGCTGGTCATCCCCGGCGGGGAGTCCACCGCCATGGCCCGGCTAGCGGCACCGGTGGGTCTGATGCCCGCGATTCGCGCCCGCCACGAGGAAGGCATGGCCCTCTTCGGCACCTGCGCCGGGCTCATCCTCACCGCGAATACCGTCTCTGACGCTGAGGCCCTTCAGGGGTATGACCGCATTGGCGGACTCGATGTCGTTGTGCGGCGGAACGCCTATGGCAGCCAACTGGATTCCTTCACCACGGATCTCGACGTCGCCGGACTCGCCGAACCGCTTCCGGCGGTGTTCATCCGAGCTCCGATCATCGAGGAGGTCCTTGACGGCGTCGAGGTACTTGCCGAGGCGGCGGGGCATCCGGTGGCCGTCCGGCAGGGCCGGATCTTGGGCGCCAGCTTCCACTCTGAGCTCACCAGAGATGCTCGTTTACACCAATTGTTCACCGAACTTGCCCGCTGAGGGACGTTTCTCTGGCATGATGTGGTGCCGATAAGCCTTCGGCACAGCACCGACCCATAGGGGAACCATGACTCAGGGACCAAGCGAGGACGAACTCCGGCGCCGCGCGGCGGACCCCGCCACGTCTCAGCGAGAGCTCTACCTGCTGGCAGCGGACCACCCGGAGGTGCGCCCGCTCATTGCGGAGAACCCGAATACCTACCAGGGCCTGCTTGACTGGCTGGCCAAGCAGGGAGATCCGCGGGTTGATGCCGCACTGGCACGCCGTCACGGCACCGGTGACACCGACGAGCCCACCGCGTTTATTCCCCCACAGCCTCCCCCGGGCGACAATCCCACTCGTCCGCTCTCGGCCGCACAACGGGAGCAGGAATTCGGCGCGGTACGGCAGGGGCAGGACTCCTCGGACTTCTTCGATCGGGTCTACTCGGCGGGCCCCCACCAGCCCACGCCGCAGCAGCCGGCTGATGAGGGCTACTACCCCGCACCCCCTCCGGTGGCCGAGTATCCGCAGCAGCAGTGGGTGCAGACCGAACCAGAGCGCTCGGAGCGCCGCGGCGGCGGGGCAGCGGGATTCTGCGTCATCCTCCTGATGCTTGTGCTGCTGCTGGCCGCAGGGCTGGCCGCGGTGTATTTCCTGCTCCTCGGCGGCGGTGACGACGAGCCCGAGCCGGCACCGGTACCCGAGGAAGTCGAAGAGCCCCAGGATGAGGCCGAAGAAGACCAGCAGCCGGAAGATTCCCCCGAGCCCTCTCCTGAGGACGAGGAGGAGGACGGCGAGGCCCGCCCCGCCCCGGATGATGCCCGCCAGATCGGTGGGTTCTCCACTCCCACGGGCAATATTCACTGCCAGTTCGGCGGCGGCACGGTCAGCTGCACCATCGAGGACTATGACTTCGATGGACCGGATGGCTGCGATGACCCGGTGACCCTGCATGTGGATGCCTCCGGGGCCACCGAGATGACCTGTGGGGCGGAGGTCAGTCAGCAGGGCACAGTGCTGGACTATGACGAAGCAGCCACAGAAGGCGACTTCGCCTGTGTGTCACAGTTCACCGGCACCGAGTGCTGGTCGACCGAACACGGGGATGGTTTCCACATCTCCCGTGGGGAGTACGACCTCTACAGCTGGGATTAGCTGCAGCCGCTGGTGTCACACGAAGAAGAAGCTCACCAGCAGCACGATTCCGAGGATCGCAGCAAGCACCACGGCAACGATCCCCACGATGGATGAGGTGTTAGCACCTCGGCCTGCTGGGGCATTGCCAGCTGGTCCGGGCGGGGTGGACATCCCGTCGACGCCAGGATCATGGGAGGCCTGGCCTGCGGGCCCAGTGGGTTGTGCAGGGGTCTCCGGGTAGTTCTGCGGGCCGGGTTCAGCAGCTGGTTCACGCAGTCCGGCGTCCTCGGCGGGCTCCGGTTCGGTGCGGTCGGGGTCCTGACTCATGACAAGTTCCTCTCTTGTCTCGCGGTCCTGACCAGCCTATGCATTCCGCCTGGACAGCTCCTGTCAGTGGGTCAGCGTCCTAGATCATCCCCAAGGGGGATTCGGTGAAGATGTCAGGTCCGTAGTGTCACGGGGTACACACTCCGCTGAATTGGAAGGCCCACGCCCATGACTACAGAACCCCTTGGGGAACGCCAGGCCTTCATCTGGCAGCGGATCGAGAATACGGCGCTCGCCGTGGGGATCCTGCTGGTAGTCATCGCCTTAGGCGAGCTGTGGTGGGTGCTGTTCGCAGCATTCCTCGCGTTTGACCTCTCGGCACTGGGGTATCTGCTCGGCCAGCGGGCCGGGGCCTTCTGTTACAACCTGGTGCACAACTACACGGCACCAGCGATGCTGCTGACCATCTGGGCGGGGCTGCGGCTGGTCGAGATCGAGGCCGGATGGCTGGCGCTGGTGGCAGCATGCTGGGCTTTCCACGTGGCGGTGGACCGTGCCCTGGGCTACGGACTGAAGCTGGGCCCCTTCCGTCACACTCACCTCGGCACTATTGGCCGGGATCATCACTGACGGGTCATTCGTCAGAGCTGAGTGGGCAAGCGCTTAAGGCGCCAGGGGGTCACAGGTCGTTAGGCCGAGGTGTTGGGCCACGGTTTTCATGGTGGCGTCGTGCGTGACTATGGTCAGCGGAAGGCCTGAGAGTTTCGCTGCGGCGAGGTGGATGGCGTCCAGCGTTGTGATGTGAGGTTCGATGCCGGCGGTGAAGGGGCGCTCGCAGAGCCGGTGGGGTCAGAGACCGGGGTCCTGCAGACCCTCTAGGGCGTTAAGTCCCAGGAAGAGCCCCAGCAGGAACAGAATCAGAGCAATAGTGCCATTGGCGTGCCGACTCAAGAAGCTTTCCAGCGCGGCTAGAGGACGCTCCAGCAGGCGGTGAGCAACCACCCGGCCGAGTAGCAACACCAGCGCCGGGGAGATCATCACCGCGCAGTAGAACAAGATCATCAGCACGGATCCGGGAAGTTCCGGCGCAGCAGTCGAGACCAGTCCGATGCCCGCCAGATACGGAATCAGTGTGGCAATCTCCAGGCCCACTGCCGCCAAAGCCAACGCCAACAGGGCCCCTAAACCACCTTGGGCGCCCTCACCTACAGCTCGGTTGCGGAACCGACCCACCCGGTCCGCAGTGCCCCGGGCTGCCTCGCGCCGACGTTTCTTCTCTTTGCCTGCCTCTGTCCAGGGGTCCAACCGCATGCTGTACCAGATCAGTACTGCGGCCAGAGCAGCCTGACCGATGAGGAACGGCTGGGACTGTTGTGCAGCGCTGACCGAAGAGAGCACCTGGTCCCCATAGAGCAGCAGTCCGGCCAGCAGCACCACGCCGATCACCGCATACGCTCCCGCGACCACACCCAGATACATCACAAGTCGTGCCGCCCGCAGCCGGCCTGGCGCCATCAGCAGCCACACCGGGATCAGCAGGGTCCCGAAGCTGGTGGAGTCGATCAACGCCAGCACTGCCAGGATTCCCAGCAGAGCCCAGGGACCGTCTGCGCCGTCACCGAGCAGTGCGGTGATGTCCAGTTCCGTCATGGACTCGATCCTGGCGCCTGCACGAGGTGTGCGCATCGGCTAAAGGATGGAAACCATCAGACGATTCTGGCTCGTCCTCCCTCTTTCGACGGAGGCTGTCACCACCAAGACTGTGGTCGAATAGCGGTGTGGACCGCAACTACCGCGCTCATCTGCAGACTGCCGCCTACCTGGCCTTGGGTGTAGCAGCAGTTCTGGTGGGCTGGGCCGGCCCTACTGATCTGCCCTGGTGGCAGTGGCTTCCCGGGGACCCCCAGCCTTGGTGGCACGTGGTGACCTTGGGTGCCATGGGTGCGGCAATGCTATTGAAGGTCCAGCGCCCCACCTTCGCCCTCCTGCTCGGTGGTCTGTGTGTCCTGATGGACCTCAGTTTCGGCTTCAGCGTGGGAATTCTGATCTGTTTGACGGATCTCATCTACAACCACGGAATCCGAGCACCGGCTGACCGGGCTAAGGCGTCTGAAAGACTCCTCGGCGGCGTTGTTCTTCTGCTCGCAGGTGGGGCGGTGCTCATCGACTCGCTGTTCACCGCAGTGAATGTCGGGCTGTTGGCTCTTGCAGTGCTCATGGTTCCGGCCTGGTGGGCCGGTGAGGTGCGGCGTGGCTATCCCTCATTCGTGGAGGACCGCATCAGGCAGCGGTTGGAACAGGAGCAGCATGCGGAGGTGGTCGCACAGCAGGAACGCAGGCGCAGAAGCGCCGTGGATCGGGAACGACGCCGGATGGCCCGAGAACTTCATGACGTGGTCTCCTCCCACGTGGCATCCATTGCCCTGACCTCCGGTGCGGTGTTGAATGCCGAACCGGATGCCGAGCGTGACCGACGAGCACTGCGCACGATCCGCGAGACCAGTCTCAGCGCCATGGATGAGCTGCGCCAGATGGTTCAAGTGCTGCGGGGTCAAGGACAGGACGACGACGACGCCACGGGCCTCCTCACCGAAACCACCTGGGATCAGGTACTTCAGCGGGCCAGAAACGGCGGTTTGGATGTAGACGTTCATGGCCACCCCCCTGCAGACCTGACTCCAACAGAACGCGGAGTAGTGCTGCGCATTCTGCAGGAAGCGCTGACCAACGCCCACCGTCACGGCGCAAACACAGCGGAGGTTCGCCTCAGAGCCACGCCGCGAAAGCTGGAACTGACGGTCGACTCACCACCCAGAGAAGATGCGGAAGAACCCACGGTGACAGGGAGCGGGACCGGGATCATCGCCATGCAGGAGAGAGCGCGAAGCCTCAACGGAACAGTGACAGCGAGAGCACATCAGGGGCTGTGGCGGGTTCAAGCCGAGATCCCGCTGGCCCGCACCAGCCAGACACCTCAGAAGGATTCAGAGTGAACTGCAAGCCGGACGACGCGGCAGCGGCGGCGCCCATTACGGTGTTGCTCGCCGATGACCATTCCAGTGTGCGGGCGGGCCTGCGGCTGCTCCTGGAGACAGCGGCAGGTATTGAGGTGATCGGTGAGGCCGCAGATGGGCAGGCTGCTGTGCATCAGGTGATGGCCCTGCAACCCGATGTGGTGCTGATGGACGCCCGGATGCCAGGCACCGATGGAATCGTCGCGACTCGGCGCATCGTCTCAGCGGGAGAAACGCAGGTGCTCATGCTGACCACGTTTGACCTGGACGAGGTGGTCTTCGGTGCGCTGCGCGCCGGAGCTGCCGGGTTCCTGCTGAAGTCCGCTGAACCCGGTGACCTGATTACTGCCATCCGTCGGGTAGCTGCCGGGGACAGCGTCGTGACTCCTGAAGTGACCCGTAAGGTGTTGGATACCTTCGTCAGAGACACATCTGCACAGCAACCCGACCAGACCCTCACCCCTGAGGGAGACCTGGCCGAACTGACTCCACGGGAACGTGAAGTACTCACCGCTTTAGGACGGGGGTTGAGTAATGCGCAGATCGCCGCGGAACTGTTCATCACTGAAGCAACCGTGAAGTCGCATGTCTCCAGTGTGCTGGCCAAGTTGCACCTGAGTTCACGGATGCAGGCGGCGGTCCTGGCCCGCAGCCACCAACAGCAGGGCCGCTGACCCCCGCAAGAGCCCAACCGCCTGGGCCGATAACCCCTATAACCCGGGGTCTGTATCAGGAGGGGTTATAGGAACAAATGTGTGTCTACACCATCACCTCGCAAGGATCTTCTTCATTTCGTTTCCTCCTCTATCAGGTGATGGTGGACATTGAATTTTTGAGCAAAGGCATGAGCTCGGGCCCGGGCCCGGTGCATAAGCACCCCGATGAGCACCAGACCGGATACGGCGATCAGATCCATAGCGGTGCGGGGAAAGTTCACCCACATGCCAAGAGCCAAAGCTGCCGCCCATAGGAGACCGATCACCACTACCGCTCGTAGATGGCCATCTACGTGGGCGTGGCTTGCCCGCCATACCTGGTCTGTACGCGTGGTCTCCTCTGTGGCCAGCCCCATCCGCATCTGCGGAGTCATCCAATTTCGTTGCACCGCTGTACGCATGAACAAGGTGAACCCAGCCAGCGACAGGTAACCCACGAGGGGGGCGATGAAGATCATCTAATGCTCCTCTCCGGCGGATGACCCTTAATGCACGCTGAACACTGAGTTGTGAACACCATAACGACGGCTATGTTTCGTGAACACGACCGGGGCAAATCGGGACCCGAATGTGAACTCGGTCGGCTCCAGTCACCATGTCGCACGCGCTTCAGTCTCTATCCGCTCTACTACGGCGATCGAACTACTGCTGTCTCAGGTGAGTTACCCCACATCAAAAGCAGACTTGTTACTCATGTTAGCCGTGCCTAAACACCGTGTGACCTGGTGTTTCGGAAGACAGCTCCCCTGCCGACAACTACGGATTCAAACCGCAGGGCGCCCGCCCGTGAAGCATCGTCCCCTCCCTGGTGGAGGCGTGTTCTCCCCCATGCCTTTCGGTGACCGACCGGTCACCTCCCCACTGTTGGGGGTTATAGGCCAAAATGTGTGTACAGAACGGCTGGGGATCGTTGATATAGCAGGGAAGTAGAGGGCTGAACATGCTTTGAAAGCATGTTCAGTGACTAATCCCCGGAATCACCCCACACTGAAGCGATTCCCCGCCCCTGATGTGGTGGTCACCGATGGTGGTCGAGGACTACGTGCTGCGATGGACCAGCACTGGCCGGCAACGAGGATTCAGCGGTGTTACTTCCATATCCGAGCAGCCGTTCGTAAGCACACCACCTTGAACCCCCGGCTGGAGGCAGGCCAAGAGATCCTTGAGCTGACCAAGGGCCTTATGCAGGTATGGGACCTTGATGCCGCTGCGAAGTGGATGGGTGCCTACGCCTCTTGGGAAGCGAAATGGGAGTCCTTCCTGAAACAACGCACCTACGCCAAGAAAGGACTGGAGCGGCCCGCCTGGGCCAAACCGAACCAACAGTGGTGGTACACCCATATCCGGCTGCGCAGAGTCCAGGGCCTCTACCGGCAACTCATCAGGGATGACTCCCTGTTTACCTGGCTGGGGGAGGACTACTGCGACGGTGCGGCCCGCACCGTGGAACGAGTGACCTCACGGCTGGAGGGTGGGCCCAATAACGCGATCAAGCACCTGCTACGCCACCACCGGGGCATGACCGAGGACCACGCCCGCAAGGCAGTCGACTGGCTGCTGAACAGCCTCACAGAACATCCACACGACCCATGGACCCTGGCACAGCGACACCTGAAACAGGCGCAGAGAACAGCACGTCCGAAGAGGGTCGAGGAGGAACCACTTGGCCCGGAGACCTACGGCACCGAAGCTACCGCTGAAGAAGGACTCTGGGCCCGTTCAGGCTGGGCAGGACGGGGATGACACGCCCGGACCATACACACATTTGTTCCGATAACCCTAACCCGGGGTCTGTGTCAGGGGGTCTGAGGGAAAGGGAAAGGGAAAGGGCCGCCGACTGGAGAAAAACTCCTCGTCAGCGGCCCTTCATCGTTGCGGGGGCAAGATTTGAACTTGCGACCTCCGGGTTATGAGCCCGGCGAGCTACCGAACTGCTCCACCCCGCGCCGTTGGGCAACAATGCCCTCTGCCCGTTTCCGGGCCTTGTCTATCTTACATGCAGGTGAACGGCGGACAAAATCACGGTCACGTGGTCGCCCAGCGCACCGGGCGACCACGTGCCGCAGAAAACCTCAGTCCTCCTGCTCCTCCTGGAGCTCGACCATCTGCTCCAGCACGGCGTCAAGCTCTTCCTGAGCCTCGCCATAAGCGGCCCAGTCGCCATCTTCCAGAGCCTGCTGAGCTTCATTCATCAGCTCGCGGGCCTGCTGAGCCAACTCGTAGAGATCACCGTCGAACTCGGTGGGAGCCGGAGTCGGGGCCTCGGCCTCCTCGGTCTCTTCCGGTTCGTCGTCTTCCTCGTCCTCGACCGTGGCTTCTTCGGTCTCGTCCGGGTCGATGTCGACCTCGTCCTCGACGGCTTCGGCATCAACCCCAGCCCCTTCGGCCGCCTCAACACCGGCGTCACCGTCGAAGATCATATCGAGCGCTTCCTGCAGGGTGTCCCCGTAGCCGACTTCCTCACCGAAGGCGACCAGCACCATCCGCAGGGCCGGATAGGCGGCGTCAGTACCGGCCGACTGCACATACACCGGCTGGACGTTGAGGATGCCGTCGCCGGCGGGGATCGAGAGCATATTGCCTCGGATCACATTCGACCCACCGATCTCCAGCACATTGAGCTGCTGGGCGACCTGGGAGTGAGCGTCGAAGTTCGCCTGAGTCTGGCCCGGGCCGGGGATCGCGGTGTCACGCGGCAGCTCAAGCAACCGCATCTGACCGTAGTCCTCGTTCTTCACTCCGTCCTCACCGGTGCCGGCGTCACCGCTGGCGGCAAGGAAACCGTAGAGTACGTTGCGCTGCTGCCCGTCAGCCTCAGTGGCGGGGATGAACGTGGAGGTCAACTGGAAGGTGGCCTCCTCCTGCTCGGGCATCTGCAGGGTCATGTAGTACGGCGGCTGAGCCACGCCGTCCCCACTGGTGGGGTCAGAGGGCACAGACCACGCGTCATTGCCCTCATAGAACGTGCCGGCGTCGTCGACGTGGTACTCGGTCAGCAGCTCACGTTGGACTCGGAACATGTCCTCGGGATAGCGGACATGGTCCAGCAGTTCGGCGCTCATCTCCTCATAAGACTGCAATGACTCCGGGAAGACGTTCTCCCAGGTCTTCAGGATGGGGTCTTCATCATCCCAGGCGTAGAGGTCTACCGAACCGTCGTAGGCATCCACAGTGGCTTTGACCGAGTTGCGGATGTAGTTGACCTGCCCAGTCAGCTGGGGACCACCTTGGGTCAGCGCGTCAGTGGTTGCCGACTCCAGCTGCTGCTGAGTGGAGTAGGGGAAAGCGTTGGAGGTCGTGTAACCCTCTACGATCCATTTCACCCGCCCGTCAACAATGGCCGGGTAAATGTTCTGGTCGACCTCCAGGAAAGGTGCGACCTTCTCCACACGCTCCCGAGGGTGGCGGTCGTAGAGGATCTGGGACTCCTCGTTCATGTCACCGGACAGGAGGATCTCGGGGGACTGGAACTGCAAAGCGTAGACCAGTCGGTTGAACATGTTGCCCACGGAAGGGCCACCGTCACCGCTGAAGGTGTACTGAGCATCCTCGCCGTCGTCGGCCTCACCATCGCCCTCGTCGTCTTCAGTGACCTGGGTGGCCGGGCGGTCCAGCTCCATGGGAGAGGCACCTTCCGGCGCACCAACGATGGAGTACTGCGGGGAGTTCTCACCGAAGTAGATCCGCGGCTCGTAGTCCTCGTCACTGGCCAGCTCACCAGTGGTGGGCATGCCGTGCAGAGTGAACTGGGGCCGGCCCTCCGGGGTGACAGTATTCGCGTTCGCAGCGACCAACCCGTACCCGTGGGTGTAGATCAGGTGCTCGTTGACCCAGGAGCCCTCCGGGGCGTTGACCTCACGGGCAGCGATGACGGTGTCGCGGGTCTCGCCGTCGATCTCGTAGCGGTCAAAGCTCAAGGTGTCCGGGAACCGGTAATAGGGACGGAACTGCTGGAACTGCCGGTAAGCAGCGGAGACCAGGTTGGGGTCCAGCAGACGGATGTTCTCGATGTTGTGGGTGTCATCGGCCAGCGCACCCTCTTCAGCCTGCGGCACCGCGTTGTAGTTCTGCTTCTCGATGTCGTTCAGCCCATAGGCGTAACTGGTGTGCTCCATATTGCGCTGGATGTAGTCCCGCTCGAGGCTCTGCTCGGTGGGTCCCACCTGGTACTCCTGAACCAGGAACGGCACGATCCCAGAACCGACGACGGCAGTGACCACCAGCATGGCCGTTCCGATCACCGAGAACCGCCAGCGGGCCGTAATCGCAGTAAGAATAAATGCCAAGGCCACGATGACTGCGGCGATGGCCAAGATGGTCTGCGCAGGGATGACCGCATTGACGTCGGTGTACATGGCACCGGCCCAGTTACCGCCCTGGTCCTGCAAAGTGGCGTACCGGTTAAGCCACCAGTTGATGCCCTGCAACAGCAGGAAGACCGCAGCGGCCACCGCAATGTGCCAACGGGCCGCCTTCTCCACGACGAACTTGCCAGTGGATTCGATGCGGATATTGCCGAACAGGTAGTGGCAGAGGATGCCTGCGATCCCAGCGACAAGCACCGCGGAGATCAAAAAGCCGGTGATAAAGCCCAAAAAGGGCAGAGTGAAGACGTAGAAGGCGTAGTCCAGGCCGAACTCCGGGTCGGTGTCGCCGAAGGGCTCCTGGTGGAAGAACATCAACACCCCGTCCCAGTTGGCCTGGGCGGCGGTGCCAGCGAACAATCCCAGCAGCACCGGCAGTCCGAACAGCAGCAAGCGCCGCATGGACGTCAGCGACTTCTGGTAGCGGGCGACATTGTCATCCAGCTGCGGGCCGGCACGTTCGGGTCGGGCACGGAAGGCGAACCACAGACTCGTAAAGACCAGCAGCCCCATGACCAGAAACGCCGCAGCGAAGACGGCTAGCCGGGTCAGGCGCTCGGTCCAGAACACCTCTGAGAAACCGAGGTGGGAGTACCACATGATCTCCGCGTAGAACCCGGAGAAGACCACGAAGGCCGCCAGCAGAGCCACAATGATGATGATGGTGATGAGCAGGGCTGAGGGCCGCCGGAAACCACCGCTGGGACGTGGCCCTGCGGGTTCAGAGGGACCTCCTCCCCCGCCGGGGCCGCGCGGGGTGTCATCGCCGCCGGGCCCGCCTGGGCCGGGGCCGAAGATCCCGCCGCCGAAGGGGTTCTGGGAGCCGAATCCCGGGTTGGAGCTCACGCGTTCGTCCTTAATCTCTGTTTGTCACTCATCAAGGGGCGACCGCTTCTATGCGGTCTTCAGCTGCCGCAGGCCGGCAGCTGTTCAAGGTATTCGGTGTCGCCGTCCCGGACGGCTTCGACGACGCTGACCGCCTCGTCGACGTCGTCGACTCCGTAGACGTCAAGTCCGTCTACACGTCTGCCCTCCAGCTCACCACAGTTCTGCCGCGGGGCCAAAAAGTACTCTGCCCCTTCGTCCCGCGCACCGACGATCTTCTGAGGAATCCCGCCGATTGGCCCGACCGTGCCATCCGGGTCGACGGTGCCAGTACCGGCCCAGTGCTCCCCGCCGGTCAGTGACTCCTCTGTCATCGTGTCGATGATGCCCAGGGCGAACATCAGACCCGCTGAGGGGCCGCCGACGTTCTCCGAGAGCCGGATATCGATGCCGTAGGGGAAGTCGAACTCACTGCCGAGCAGAATGCCGACGTAGTACTCGCCGTCGGCTTCCTGGTAAGTGGGAACCTCAACGGTGAGCTCTTCGCCGTCACGCAGCACCGTCAATTCTATCGGTTCACCGGCAGCTTCATTGACCGCCGAACGCAGCCCTTCGATACCGGTGATTTCCTCACCTGCGGCGGCGAGGATCTGATCGTCAACGCGGAGTTGATCGGCCACCCCCGCGGCCTCGGCCTCCTCGGTGAAGCCCGCCACAAAAAGGGTCACCGCGTAGTCGATGCCTTGCTGGTCCAGCGCCGCGGCGAAAGCCAGCTCCTGTGAGGAGGTCATCGCCGCCTCATTGCGTTCTCGGACCTCCTGCTCCGTGGTGCCCGAGGGGTAGACCAACTCATGCGGGGTCAGATCTACGGTCGGAGAGATCCAGCCCGAGAGTGCTTCGAAGCCGCTGACGGTCGACGTCGGCGCCCCACTGACGTAGACCGTGGTCAGCGCCAACTGGCCCTCAGTGGGGTAGGTATCCGCCCCGGAGACAGTGATAACCGGTAGTTCCTCGCCGTCTTCACGTTCGATTTCCCCGGTGGTGTCGAAAGTCGGGCCCGGGGACTCCATCAGATAGGGCGCGGGCAAAAAGAGCGCACCGAAGGCCCCCAGGAGTACCACCACACCGGAGACCAGCTGAACCGCCAGCCGTAGCGGCCCAGGACTGCTCACCGGGCGTCCCCGCCGTTGTCCTCCCCGGTGGAGCCGTAGTCGCCGTCGAGCAGCTTCTTCAGCTCATCGTCCATCTCCGCAGAGGCCTGTTCCCGTTGACTACGGCGGGCCTGGAAGCCCTCCGGGTCGTCGAGATCGGCCTCATCGGGCTGAACATCCGGGTGAGACCACACCTCATCGCGGCCGGATACCCCGAGAGTCTCCCGCAGGTGCTTCCATAGCGCGGCAGCGTCCCGCAGCCGGCGGGGCCGCAGCTCCAAGCCAACCAGGGCAGCGAAGGCCTGCTCGGCCGGGCCGCCCGTGGCACGACGCCGGTTCATCGTCTCCCGCAGCCGCTCCAGGGAGGGAAGATGCGCGGCCGCTTGGGAGACGACGTCGTCGACCCACCCTTCCACCAGCGCCAGTGTGGTCTCGATGCGCCGCAGGGCAGCTTCCTGTAAGGGGGTGCGGTCCGCAGTGAAGAGATCCTCCCCGAAGAGCGCCTCGACCGCCTCCGGATCCTGGGGGTTGATATTCGCTGCGGCTTCCTCAATCCGGTCCATGTTGATGTGGATGCCCGCGGCGTACTGGGCGACCGCGTTGAAGAGGTCATCATCCAGCCACGGGGCGTGGGCGAACAACCGAATACGGGCAGCCTCCCGCAGGGCCAGGTAGAGCAGGACTTCTTCATCCTCCACCTGCAGCCCGTCACCGAAGTCACGAATATTGGACGGCACCAGCGCCAAGGATTGCCCGGCCATCGGTAAACCGATATCTGATCCGGAGTGCACCTCACTGGCCAGTTCGCCGATCGCCTGGCCGATCTGGGCTCCGAAGGCAACACCGCCCATCCGTTCCATCATGGTGGCGAACTGTCCCATGGCTTCCGGGGGAAGCATGCCGCGGAGTTCTTCGGGGATACCGGCACCTTCGCCCTCTTCGAGCTGTTGGCGGACCACCTGAGCCATCGCCTTGCCCACCGAGACCGCGACTGGTTCAGTCAGCTGCTTCCACGATTCAAAAGTCTGCTCGATCCACTTCCGCCGGGTCAGCGCCTGACCGATCTGCCCCAGGGCGTCGAAACTGGTGGCCTCGTCGAGCCACATTTCGGCCAACCGCAGCGCAGAGTCCACGTGGTGCTGATCCGAGGGAGTCATCGGGGGGTCATCATCTTGGACCGCTGAGAGGGCAGCCGACATCGTGACATCCCAGTTCACCGCGGATCCCTCGTCGTCACTCTGCATCGCGGAGAACATCGCCTGGACCTGGCCCATGATCTGCTGGAGCATTTGAGGGTCTGCACCCAGGGGTCCGAGCATGCCGGGATCGAAGCCGGGCGGGAAGCCGGGGAACCCGCCGGCCTGGCCGGAGTCGTCATCCTGGGAGGACGAGCTGGAGCGAGGATCACCGGTGAACCCCATGGAAGGGCCACGGGAAGCGGAGGGTTTCTCCTCCTCCGGGGTGTCGTCTGCCTCGGGGTCGGCGTCGTCGTCCGTGTTCCCGAAGGCCTCCCCGAAGAGTCTGCGAAGCATCTCTTCGGGGTCCTGCTCGTTCGGGTTCTCGCCGCTGCGGTCGCCGTTGTCGCTCATAGTGCCCCAGGGTATCGGGCGTGGCTGGGGGTTGGCCCCATCTCGGCGATGCACCGACAGTCCGGCACCGGCTTCACCGGCTCTACGTGGATCACTCCAGAGGTCTGCGCGGTGAGCACCGCCGATTCAGTGGACACCGGCTGACCGGCGTCGATGAGCGCTAGCACTTGGTGGGCCGCGGCCGCGGCGGCGAGGGCCTCCAGCTGCGGTGCGGTGTGTTCCTGCCGGTGCTCAGGCAATAGACCAAGCACCACACAACATTCCGCGCAGAGCGGAGTCCCTGACCCCAGTAGCGGCCCCAGACGAATACCGGAGCCGGTGATGCTCACCACCAGGGTCCGCGTGGCGGTCTCTGCCGCCTGCCGCACCAGGTCCAGATCAGCTGCGCAGACCCCGGTGAGCACGTGGACATCGACCCCTCGGGTTCCCGCTCCGGCAGGGACCTCAGCGGCGGTGGTGCCGGTTTCGGCACTCATCACCGCTGAGCGGACCGCCTCAGCACGGCTGAACCCCACGTGGAGCCGCCGGAATCCGCGTCCGACGTCGGCTTCACAGACTTCGCGTTCATCACGCAGCAACAGCGTGCCCACCTGAGCCTGCGCCAGGTGCTCGGCCAACTGCACGCCCACCGGGTTCAGGGTGTCGATCAGTACAGTGGCCAGGTGACGCCGCGCTGCGGCCACAGCAGTCTCAGCAGAAGGGGGCATCGGTGGTCCTCCTGACGGTCCTCGTCTGATCTGAACGCTGATCTCCATTGTGGCTGGATTCGCTCCCGGGCGGTGGTGGTTTTCCACAGGTAAGCTCGAGGGTCATGGCTGCTGCCCGCAC
Organism: Nesterenkonia alba DSM 19423; assembly: GCF_000421745.1. Lineage (GTDB taxonomy): Bacteria > Actinomycetota > Actinomycetes > Actinomycetales > Micrococcaceae > Nesterenkonia > Nesterenkonia alba. The sequence goes on along the minus strand of NZ_ATXP01000001.1, from coordinate 195,202 downwards.
TGAACACCGTCTGGACGTTGACGGTGAGGAGATCATCGTGGTCCGGTCTGCCCGTCGGCGCCGTACCGTCACCGCGGATCTGGTCGGTGGGATGCTTCGTATCCAGGTGCCTGCCCGGCTCCCCGAAGCGGAGGTGCGCCGCCACGCCCGGGCTTTCCGACGTAAACTACAGGCCCGCCAGTCCCGCTCCGGCGGCGGGGACGCCCAGCTTCAGCACCGCGCCCAGCAGTTATCCGCGCAGTATCTCGACGGGATACCGCAGCCGACCTCGGTGCGGTGGTCCCAGCAACAATTACGCCGCTGGGGGTCGGCGACCTCCTCGACCGGAACCATCCGACTCTCCGCCCGGCTGCGCACCATGCCGGATTGGGTGGTGGATGCGGTGTTGGTCCACGAGCTAGCACATCTGATCGAACCCGGCCACGGTCCGGCGTTTCAGCAGCTGGTGGCCCGCTACCCCCGAACCCGAGAGGCTGATGCCTTCCTTGAGGGGGTCAGTTGGGCCGAACAACATCTCGACGGCGGACAACTGCCCCGCCCGGCGCCCGGGGGGCCTGCATCCGAGGGCCTGTAAGCATCAGTCCGGTCACCACAGGCACAGCCGCAACGAGATCAGCCGATAGGATGCCTGCGATGACTCACCCCACTGTGTTGCTGCTGTTGACCACCGCCGTGGTGGTCGCTGACTCCGAGCCCGAGGGGGACCCAGCACCGTGGTGGCTGCACTTGCTGGCCATGGCCGGGGCCATCGGGATCTGCGCGCTGGTCATCATCGCGCTGAACTGGCTCAAGGGCCGACTCTTCGGCCGACCGGAGCAGTAAACCCCCTGGAGCAGGAGCCGAAACCCCGGGCAGGAATGCCAGGAGCACGGGCCGACGCCGTCAGCTGCTGTGTTCGCGGAGCACCTGTTTGAGCCCTTCCCCGTGGGCTTGGAGTTTCTTCTGCCCGATACCGGGGATCTTGAGCAGTTCCTCATCCACCGGCGCTGGTTTGCGCTCGGCGAGGACTTCGAGTTCGGCATCAGCGAAGACCATGAACGCCGGTTTCCCCAGTTGTTTGGAGTAATCGAGCCGCCAAGTCCGCAGCGCCTCGTAGAGGGCGGCATCATATCGCGGCGGGCAGTTCTCACAGCGCTGACGTCGAATGTGGCTGGCCACCGTCAACGCTGCCCCACAGGTCGCACAGGTCACCGTGCTGCGCCGGGACGAGGCATTCGGACTGGGCTTACCTGACCCCGGTGCGATTCTCCGTACGGGTTCTTCCATTCCCAGTTCACGGCGCAGGGGGGCGAGGAACCGGGAGGGTTTCCGCCGGCCACGTCCCCCGGTGTGCCGTGCCGCAGCGGAGGAAAGGTAGAGGTGGGTACGGGCCCGGGTGATCCCTACGTAGAGCAGGCGGCGTTCCTCATCGATCTCCCGTTGGGTGCGAGCGAAGGTGATGGGCATCAGCCCTTCGCACAACCCAGCGAGGAAGACCGCATCCCATTCCAAGCCTTTGGCCGAGTGCAGCGAGGCCAGGGTGACACCTTCCACTGTGGGTGCGTGCTGAGCTGCGGAGCGCTCTTCCAGCTCGGCGAGGAACTGACGCACGGTGAGCCCCGGTCGTTCGGCGGCAAGTTGGTCGGCCAAGGAGACCAGGGCGGCCAGGGACTCCCATCGTTCCCGCACAGCCCCGGTGGATTCGGGGGCGGTGCGGGACCAACCGATCGAGGACAACACAGCTCGCACGGCCTCGGGGACCGGTTCTTCGGTCTGCACCAGGGATGAGGTGCGCAGTGCCGCGATAGCCTCCCGGACCTCGCGGCGGGAGAAGAACCGTTCGGAGCCGCGTAGCTGGTAGGAGATTCCGCGGGAGCTCAGCGCCTGCTCGAACGTCTGAGACTGGCCGTTGGTGCGGTAGAGCACTGCGATCTCACTCAGTGCCACTCCACTGGAGGCGAGCTGACTGATGGTTTCGGCGATCCAGTCGGCTTCGGCGTCGTCGTCGGGGTGCTGAGTCAGCTGTGGGACCGGGCCGTGGTCCCGTTGGGAGATCAGCGTCAGCGGTGCCGGCCACGGGGGAGGTTGAGTGTCGGTGTTCTCCCCGGCACGCTTGCGGGCTGCAGCCCGGCGGGCGATCTGTTCGTCTTCGGCGGTGCGGTCAGCCAGCAGAGAGTTGGCCAGACGCACTACCTCGGGGGTGGAACGGTAGTCGCGGACCAGTTTGATGACCTCGGCGTGCCGGTAGCGGCTGCGGAACTGAAGTAAGTAGTCAGGCCTGGCCCCGGTGAAGGAGTAGATGGTCTGGGCGGCATCACCGACGACGCAGATCTCCTCACGCCCGCCGAGCCAGAGGTCCAGCAGCCGCTGTTGCAGGGGGGAGACGTCCTGGTATTCGTCGACCACAAAGTGCCGGTACTGCTGCCGGACCTGAGCGGCGACCTTCTCATCTTCGGTGAGCATCCCAGCGGTGAAGAGCAGTACGTCCTCGAAGTCCATCTCATGCCGATCGGTCTTTAAGTCCTCATAGGCCTCATACAGCTTGGCGAAACTGGTGTGTTCCACCCCCGCCGGGGCCGGGCGTCCGGCGGCTCGGGCGGGGTAGTCGGCGGCAGTGATGGTGGAGACTTTGGCCCATTCGATCTCTGAGGCGAAGTCCCGCAAGGAGGCCCGGTCGGTCGTCAGCCGCAGGCGCTTAGCCGCCTCGGCGATCAGCCGGATCTTGTTCTGCACAATCGTGGGCATCTGACCACCCACGGACACCGGCCAGAAGTACTGCAACTGCCGTAAGGCCGCGGCGTGGAATGTTCGCGCCTGCACTCCGGGAGCTCCTAAGGAGGTCAACCGGGAGCGCATCTCTGCGGCGGCGCGGGCGGTGAACGTCACCGCCAACACCCGGTGGGGATCATAGACCCCGGCACGGACCCCGTAGGCGATCCGGTGAGTGATGGCCCGGGTCTTTCCGGTACCGGCCCCGGCGAGGATACACAGCGGCCCGGTCAGGGTGGCAGCGGCGGCGCGCTGCTCGGCGTCGAGCCCTTCGAGGACCGTCTCGGCGGCGTCGTTCATGGTCTCTACGGTAGCCGCCGGTGGTGAGAACCCCGCAGGCGTTTTCCACAGCCGGCACACGGGTTGGGTCCATCCCCGCGTTTCAGCGGGGCACACTGCCGCTCGGATTCTAGGCTGAGCTGCGTGCGATGGACTTCGATGGAACTGGCGGCTCTGGCCACCCGTGCTGTGCCGGGCTTGTCCCCCACGGCGGTGGCCGCGGCCGCCGATGACGCCCGGGACTTCACCTCCGCGGTGGTCGTCGACGGCGCCGGGAACCGGTGGCGGGTCCGCGCACCCCAGCACTCCCAGGCCGCCATGCGCTTGGAGACCGAGGTCCAGGTGCTGCGAGGTTTCTCCACTGCGATCCGCGCGGAGCTTCCCTTCCGCGTGCCCAGCGTGGCTGGAGCAACCCGGGTCGAGGAGATGCGGGTCTTCGTCTACAACCACCTTCCCGGCGCCGGGCTGCCGCTGGAGGAATTGGCCGGTACGGAGGAGACCCCCGGAGCTTCTGCCGAACTCATCGATGACATCGGCCGCACCATCGCCGCGGTTCACGACCTGGCCGAGTCCGTGGTCGATCATGCTGAGCTGCCCCGTTACAGTGCCGAGCGGCTGCGTCAGCGCCGTCTCAACGAGCTGGATGCAGCGGCGGCCACCGGCCAGATCCCCCCACTCCTGCTGCGCCGGTGGGAACACGCCATGGAGGACAAACAGCTCTGGGAGTTCTCCCCCACCGTGGTGCACGGAGACCTGCATGAGGACAACCTGCTCATCGACGGGGACCGTGTGGTGGCGGTGACCGGCTGGACGGATCTACATCTGGGCGATCCGGCCGATGACCTGGCCTGGCTGGTCAGTTCCCCGCGGCAGGGGTTCGCCGACGCCGTCGTCGCCGCCTACCGCCGGCATCGCACCACCGAAGCCGATGAGCACATTCTGCGCCGAGCCGCATTGGCCGCTGAGTTCGCGCTGGCCCAGTGGCTGGTGCGCGGCCATGCCTCGGAGAACCACCAGATGGTCACCGAAGCCAAAGGACTGCTGAGCCAGCTCGCGTCGGATATCGAGACCTACGGGGGCCGGGACATTTCGGTGACCCCTATGGAGGGTGAGCAAGTCCGCACCCCCGCTGGGGATCAGGACTCCAAGCCGGTCATCCGTGCCGGTGCCGCCGCCCAAGTGGTGGGATGGGATGAACCCGACGACGACGGCGAGCCGGCGGTCATCACCGACGCCTCCGCGGCAGCCTCCTCCCCTCAGCCGGGGACCCCACAGACAGCAGGCGCCGTCGGGCAGACGCACTCGGCCGGTCCCTTCGCTGAGGATGACCTCGGTCAGGGCGATGACATCGACGACGACCTCGACGGTGAAGAACTCACCGGGGAGGTCCCCGCGCCTGTGCCGGCGGATGATGATCCCACCGGGAAGGTCACTCCCCTGAGGCCACGGCAGCCGGCTCAGGTGCCCACCGGTAGCCCATCACCGTCTGGCAGGACCGCCGGTTCGGCGGATCTGCCAGCGTTTGTCGATGACGACCGGGAGTTCGACGTCGGCTCGGAACCTGTTCCCAGCACCGGGGAACTTCCCATCCAGCCCACCAGTGAAAGTGAGCAGCGGGCCAAGCAGAAGCACTTCTTCCCCGCCTCAGCGTCCTCGGCTCGCTCCGCGGAGTCGGCCCAATCTGCTCAATCCGCACAGTCTGCTCAATCCGCACAGTCTGCTCGCTCAGCAGGGTCTGCTCGCTCAGCGCAGTCGGCGCCCTCTGGATCCTCGGCACCCTCAGCCCCCTCGCCGGCGGGTTCCTCCACCGGTTCCGCTCAGAGCCCTGCTGAGCGCCCCGCTCAGACGAGCGGGCGCAATTCAGGGGCCAAACCGGCGTCGTCGTCCTCATCGGGGAGCTCCATCTACGACCGGCACCCGGGTCTGCGTCCACCGGGCCGCTGAGTCAGGCCCGGTCGCCTGCTACCTGCTACCATCTGCCCTTCCGGTCAGCTTAAAACGCCTCAGTGGGAATGAACTGCCAGAGCCGTGAGTTGAGGCGCCTGTGAGCAGCCCAGGAAAGCCCGTCACCGGGCCACAGACCAGCCATCCCGCCACCGGCGGTGTCCCCCTGGTGGACAATCCCGCCCCGGAGTACTCTCGGCGGCAGATCGCAGTGGCGATTCTCGCGCTCTCCCTGGGTGGGTTCGCCGTGGGGGTGACAGAATTCGCGGTCATGGGGCTGCAGCGGGAGGCCGTTGCAGACCTGGATATCACGGTGCCACAGGGCGGGCAGCTGGTGACCTTCTACGCGCTCGGTGTGGTGGTCGGGGCGCCGATCCTCTCCCTGCTGGGAGCCAAACGGGAACGGAAAACCTACGGGCTGGTGCTGCTGGGCATCTTTGCGGTGGCCCATGTGCTCAGCTTCTTCGCTCCGACCTTCGAAACGATGCTGGTCACCCGGTTCCTCTCCGGGCTGCCCCATGGGGCCTACTTCGCAGTGGCTGCCCTGATGGCCGCGCAGATGGCGGGCCCGGCCAAACGGGCCCGGGCGATCTCCGTGGTGCTCTCGGGGTTGGCCATCGCCAATGTGACCGGGGTGCCAGCGGTGACGTGGCTGGGACAGCAGTTCGGCTGGCGGTGGATGTACGCCGTCGTCGCGGCGCTGGCGGTGGTCACCATGGTGGCGGTGGCGCTGTGCGCTCCACGGCAACACCCTCCGGCTGGCACCTCGATGGGCGGGGAACTGAAGGGCCTGGCCAACCAACGGTTGTGGGTTGGAATAGCGCTGGCTGTCGTGGGGTTCTCCGGTATGTTCGCCATCTATTCCTACATCTCGCATATTGCCGTGGAGGTTGCAGGGATCGAGGAGTCGTGGTTGTGGCTGGTGGTGTTCGTCTTCGGTGTGGGGATGGTACTCGGCAACTTCTTGGGCGGCTGGCTCTCCGACAAGTCGGTGCTGGGTACCGTGGTGGGGGCCATGGCGATGGTCTCGGTGTTCATGGCGGCTTTCGGTGCTCTGGCTCATCTCTTGGTGCCGATGATCGTGCTGTTGTTCTTCGTTGGGGTGTCGGCCTCCACCCTGGGCCCGTCGATGCAGACCCATCTGATCGACACGGCGCCGAAGGCCCCACAGCTGGCGGCGAGCTTCCATCATTCGGCGTTCAATGCCGCCAATGCACTGGGCGCGATGATGGGCGGGTGGGTGATCGCAGCCGGATTCGGACTGCGGGCCCCGGCCTTCGCTGGTGCCATCGCTGCCGGGTGCGGGGTGCTGATCGCTCTCTACGCGGTCTGGCTGACTCGGCGGCGAGGCTTGAAGGTCTGAACCGCCGCCGAAGAGCGCACGACGACGCCCCATCACCACCGTCTGTCACATTCGGTTCATCTGCACCGTGGAGCATAGGAGGTCAACTGCGTGTGAGGAGGCTTCAGCCATGAGCCAGAAGACTGACCGCGTCCCCGACTACGAGGAGGCAACCTCTTCCCCCATCGGGCCGATGACCAGCCCCATCCAGGTGCTCAGCGGCTCGATCCCGGTGGTGACCGGCACGATGCGTGCCGTCAGTGCGGATCACCAGCAGCCGCAGTACTCACCACGGCAGGTGGCGGTGGCGATCTTGGCCCTGTCCCTGGGCGGGTTCGCCATTGGGGTGACTGAGTTCGCCATTATGGGGCTGCAGCGTGAGGCGGTCCAGGAGTTGGCGCTGACCAGTTACTCCGAGGGCGGGCTGCTCATCACCTTTTATGCCGCCGGGGTGGTCATTGGCGCGCCGATTCTCTCCTTGATGGGTGCCAAACGGGAACGGAAAACCTACGGGTTGTTCCTGCTGGGGATCTTCGCCTTCGCCCATGTGTTCAGCTACTTCGCACCCACCTTTGAGGCATTGCTGTTCGGTCGGTTCCTCTCTGGCCTACCGCATGGGGCCTACTTCGCCACTGCGGCACTGATGGCCGCGCAAATGGCCGGCCCCACTAAGCGGGCTCGGGCGATTGCGGTGGTGCTGTCCGGAATCGCAATCGCCAACCTGATGGGGGTACCGGCGGTGACCTGGGCTGGGCAGCAGTTCGGCTGGCGGTTGATGTTCCTCATCACTGCCGTGCTGGCGATTATCACCATGGTGGCGGTGGCCTACTGTGCGCCCCGGATGCAACCGCCGGAGGGCTCCTCGATCCGCGGGGAGCTCAAGGGCCTGGCCAATCAGCGGCTCTGGGTGGGCATCGCTCTGGTCATTGTGGGCTTCTCCGGGATGTTCGCCATCTACTCATATATCTCCCACATTGCCGTCGATGTCGCTGGCATCGGCGAACGCTGGCTGTGGTTCGTGGTGCTGATGTTCGGGTTGGGCAATGTCATCGGCAACTTCGCCGGAGGGTGGTTCTCTGATAAGTCCGTGCTCGGCACCGTGCTGGTGGCCACGGTCTTGGTGGCCACGTTCATGACGCTGTTCGGGCTGCTGGCCCAACTGGGACCTGTGATGGTGGTGCTGCTGTTCCTCATCGGCGCGGCCGCCGGTGCCTTGGGGCCGGCGATGCAAACCCACCTGATTGACACCGCGCCACGGGCACCGCAACTGGCCGCGAGCTTCCAACACTCGGCGTTCAACAGTGCCAATGCGATCGGCGCGATCCTCGGCGGGGTAGTCATCGACGCCGGGTTCGGCCTGCGGGCCCCCGCCTACGCCGGTGCCATCGCCGCCGGGCTGGGGATCGCCATCTGCCTGTACGCCATCTGGCTGACCAAGCGGCGCGGGCTGCCCGTATAGGGGTAGGGCAGCGCAGGGCACCGGGGTCTCAGCGGCCGGGATCCTCCGAGCTGGGGTCCTCAGAACCGTGGCCTTCTGCACTGGAGTCTGGAGAACGCTGGTCGTCGGAATCCGGGGCTTCGGAACTGGCGTCTTCGGCGGTACTGGAGTCTTCCGAGGCGGGGTCCTCATCGGGCAGCTGGTCGGATTCCTCCGGCTCTCCGACAGCCTCGGGGCTCTGCTGTGCGGCGGCTTCGGTCTCCTCCGGGGTCATGGAGCCGCGCGCCGCTCCGGCGTGGCCGTTCTCCGGGTGGCGGATGCTTTCGTCCTCTTGGCCGTCCTCGGTGGGTGGCGCGGGCCTGTCCTCGAGGTCCTCCTGTTGGGAGGCCGCTGCGATACCGGCCAGTTCGGACTCGGTGGTGAAGTCCCGCACCGCGGAGCCGAGCAGCTTCCGGGCCCGGGGCAGAATGTCGATGATGGTCCGCGGCAGCGGCAGTGTGTCCTGGGGTGCAAGCACCATGCCGACGACGAATCGGGTCCGGTCGTCGTCGAGCACAATGACTTTCACGGCCTTGATCTGTTTGGTGATCTTGGAGGCGATGGCCTCCAAGGTGTCTCGATCCCCCGGGGTGATGCGCAGGTAGATATTGAGTTCCATGTACTCCGGGTCGGATTCGGCGTAGTTGGTTACCACGTACTTCCAATCCGGAGTGGTGACCAGTAAGTCCCCGGTGTTATCGGCCTCCACCTCCCAGCCGAAGTGCCGGGTCAGAGTGTCGGTGTACCGCCGGATCCACGCTTGTTTGCTCGCCATGTCGACCTCCCGTTAGCAGCTGTGCTCTCACGGTACCGCTCGGGGCTGACATCCTCATCAGGGTCTCTTCACAGCCTCGCTTCATCGGGCTACCGCACCGATGGGTGATCTCGCTGCGGTCGCTGTCACAGGGCTGCGCGGATATTGGCCCGCAGAGTCTCCTCTAAGGCCTGCCGGGAGTCGGGGAAGTCAATGCCGTCCATCTCCTCACTGGGGTGGGTCTTCGTCACCCCGTGTTCGACGTAGTAGAAGGAGACGGTGATGTTCTCCCGGTCTACCCCGAAGGTTTCGGCGAAAGCGTGTTTATACACCGCCAGCTGCAACAACCGGTGCTGCAGGGTGTCCCGATCGGCGGGGACCGCGCCGGTCTTCCAATCGACCAGGTGCCAGTGCCGCGCTGACTGCATATGGGCATTGCGTTCGGCGGTGGGAAGCCCGTACCAGAACTTGCGGTCCCGGACGGTGAGTTCGCGGCCGTCGTCGCCGACGCCGAAGATCGCGTCGATCTGCCCACGCACCGTGGTGCCGGCCAGGGCCAGAGCAAAGGGAAGTTCGACGTCGAAGGCTCGCCGATTGGCCCAGTCGCTTTGTTCGAAGGTGCTGCGGACCTGCTCAAGCTGGAACTTCTGCACCAAGGAGTCATCGAGGCCGAGGTCTTCGAAACCGGGCAGGGTGGTTTCGATGCTGTCGAAGTGCTGTTCCAGCCAGGCATGCACGGCTGTTCCGCGCCGCAGTGCCACCGCTGGTTTCTGCGGAATGGGTCGTTGGAGTTGTTGGGCGAGCCGTTCAGGGGCTTCGGCGAAGCCCACCATGTGCGTGGCGGTGATCTGATCTGGCAGCCGGGCACTTGCAGCCTTCGCCTGGGCGGTGGAGAGCACGAATCGGGTGTGTTCGTCCAACTCGTCAAGACCAGGGAGGTTCTCCTGCCCCAGCTGGGCGGTGACGTACTCGGCGGCCTGGCGGACCAGCTGGCTCGGCTTCGGCTCCCGGTGCGGGGTGATGAGCACAGGACCTTCGACGCGTTCACCGTCATCGTCGTAGACAGTGCGTTCCACGGCCGGTCCATCGAGTGGTTCGAAAGGCCACTCGGCGGTGAAATAGGTGTGCGCCGCTGCGTTCGAGGTAACCCGTTCCTGCGCCTGGGCCACGAGCTGTTCGACCTCGCTGCTGCGGCCAAGCTGCTCAGCCGCCGCGTAGAAGTAGCTCGAAGGCCCTACGGGCCTTTTCCGGGCACTGAAGAACTGTGTGCCGGTGAGAATCAGTTCTTCTTCAGCGCGAGTAATGGCCACGTAGGCCAGTCGGCGTTCCTCTTCCTCGGTGAAGGTGCGGGCGTTTTCTTTGTAGTCCTCGGCGGCGTCGACCCATCCTTCCCAACTGCCTTGACCGGTGTCGTTCCAGGCCGGGATGGATGCCGCATCACCGCGCAGTGGACCCGGTAAGGCGCCATCTTTGGCGGTCCACCGGTCTTTGATGGCGGAGGCTCCGAGGTTCGGCAGACTGTCCTGCTGAAGGCCCATCACCGCGACGATGGTCCACTCGAGCCCTTTGGCGGCGTGGATGGTCATCAGCTGGACCGCATCCGGATTGGGCTCCACTTCCGGGATAGCGAAACCGCCTTCCTGGGACTCGGCGACCTCAAGCCACTCGAGGAAGGCCTGCAGGCTGCGTTCCTCATGGTCGGATTCAAAGGACTCCGCCCACGCGGTGAACTCGGCCAACCGCTGTACCGCCCGACTGCCGCCAGCGTATTTGACGTCGAGTTCCACAGTGAGCCCGATGGTGTGCATCACGTGTTCGATCAGTGCCACCGGCCCCTGCGCGGCGACCCCGTCGAGGGCTTCGGTCAGGTCAGCGAATTCCTCGAGGCGGATCAAGGCCGCCTCAGAGACATCCGGCAGGCGGGGCTGCTGGCCGCGGGCGCGGGCTCGGTGCCGGTGGACTGTGCGCAGAACCGCATCGAGCAGAGTGACCTGTTCTTCGGCCTCTCCATCCCGGCTGGGACGGTTCTGCTCAGCGGCGAACTGTCCCAGCCGGTGCAGGTCCCGGGCGCCGAGGCGGAACCGGGGGCCGGCGAGAATCTTGAACACCATGTCGTTGCGGGAGGGATCGGCCAGCACGGTGAGGTAGGTGCAGACCTCCTGGATCTCTGGGGTGCTGAGCAGTCCGGCCAGACCGGTGAGTTCGCAGGGGATGTTCCGGGCGCGCAGTTCCTGTTGGAGGACCAACAGTTGGTCGCGTTTGCGGGCCAGCACCGCAGCACGCACCCGCTTGTCCGGATGGACCGAGGGATCGGGGTGCCGGATGTCCCCTCGGTGACCTTTAGCCCGGTTCTGCCGCAGATAGGCGGCTTCCAGCTCATCGGCGATGGCGCGGGCTTCCTCAGCGGCGTCACCGGCCCAGTGCAGTGCGATGCGACCGGGCTCGTCCTCCCGTGTGAGATACGGGTTGGGGCGCAGCCGGATCCCATCGCTGGCGATGGCGTCATCCTCAGCTGCGAGCTCACCGGTGACCCGCCGCAGTTGCAGCCGCATCTGGCGGTTCCAGTCCCGAGTGAGGTACGCACCCGGGGGTTCCGTGGGGGTGTGGTGCTCGGCGTCGTCGTGGTCTGGGTCCCCACCGTGGGCTGTGGTCTCCCGATGGTTCTGGGGGGAGGTGTGGTCTTCTTCTGAGGACGTGGGGGCGTAGCGGAAGGGGTCGATGAGGCGGTTGGCCACCGAAAGGATGGTGGGGGCGTTCCGCCAGGCGATGGTCAGCACATGCTGGGCGGCCGGGTTGCCCTCAGCGGTGGTGAACGTGGTGGGGAAGGTGAACAGCTGGCCGGCAGAGGCTCCACGGAAGCCGTAGATCGACTGGTTGGGGTCACCTACGGCGGTCACCGAGTGTCCTTGCCCGTAGAGATGGTGAAACAGCTGCAGTTGAGCGTGTGAGGTGTCCTGAAACTCGTCGAGCAGGACCACCCGGTACCGATCCCGTTCGGCGGCCACAGCGGCGGGAGAACGGCGGGTGATCTCTTCGGCGCGTAGCAGCAGGTCACCGAAATCCAGGAAGTTTTTGTCCCGTTTGATCTTCTGGTATTCCTCAGCCAGAGCCGCCACCACCGGACGGAAGCTGAGCTTCTCTAGCAGACCGTCAACGGCTTCGGCGAGTTTCTTCGGTGTGGTGGGTTTCTCTCCGTACTCCCGGTGGTAGCCGTGCAGCCGGTCGGCGATCCAGGCCTGGAGTTCTTCGGCGGTGACCAGATGCTCAGCCAGCTCTCCGGTGAGGTTCAGTACCGCATCGGTGAGGGCGGAGGCGGACCTCTCGGCCTCCGCTAACCGAGCGGCCAGCTGGTGGAGATGCTCGGGGACATCCTCTCCGGTATGCAGGGTGGTGATGAGCCCGTGGGCCAGCTGCCAAGCGTGGGCCTCCGTCAATTGCACGGCTTCTGGTTCGATACCGATATGGGTGCCGTAGCTGCGCACCAGGCTGCTGGCGTAGGAGTGGTAAGTGGAGACCGAGGGTGCGAGCAGGTCCTCAAGCCCGTCGGTGGCCCACCGGCGACGCCGCTGCTCAGCGAGATCTTCGGGGTCAGGCCGGCCACTGAGGATCTCTTCAACGGAAACCACTCCACGGCGAACCAGCTGGCCGAGCTGCCCGGTAACGCGCTGTTTGAGTTCCGCGGCGGCTTTGCGGGTGAAGGTCACACCGAGGATCTGGTCGGGGCGGACCGCGAGGTTGGCCACCAGGTACACGACCCGGTCGGCCATTGTCTGAGTTTTCCCCGACCCGGCCCCGGCGATGACGAGCATCGGATCCAGACCCCGGTGGACTTCCCCGTCGATGAGTGTGCCACCGCGGATCACACTCTGTTGCTCAGCGGTGGGGGTGTTGGTGCCCAGGACCTCAGCCAGGTGGGCCGGGCTGAACCGTTCGGTGAACCGAGCGCTGCTGGTGGTGTTCATGCGGTTTCCTCCCATTCCCGCTGGACCACGGGGGTGTTCTCAGCACAGAGCGGGCAGAGCACGCCCACGTAGCAGGTACTGAAAGGCCCGCCGGTTCCCGGTTCGTGCTGGGCGCGGAAGCTGGTGCCGGTCATGGCCTGTGCAGCGGCCTCGACGTGGTGCATCGCCCAGGTGCTCCGCCACCATTCCTCTCCGGGTGTCTCGGTGTGTGGCTGCTCGGGGACCGGCAAGGGCGCCTGCGGTTGGGTGGGGAAGTTCTTGGTCCGGCCGGTCACTTTCTCTGGCCACTTGCGGCGCAGCTGCAACAGGGCAGCCCCGGCGACCCGCGTGGGGTCAATGGGTTTCTCTGCGCGACTGCTCAGGTGCGCCGTGAACTCGCCGGAGGGGTCGAGGTCGCTGATGTCGGCTCCGATCCGGTGCAGCCGGTCAAGGGCCTGCGCACGACGCCGGCTGAGCTGCTCACGCTGAGGCTCCTCCACGGTGCCCTCCTCCAGTCGGGCGGTGAGGTCTTCGACCATCCGGCGCAGCGTGGATTCCAGGGCCCCGGCAGCAAGCATGAGCTGGTAGAGACCGATTTGGGGGTATTCGGTGCGCACCTCATCGTTGCTGGGGATGCGCTTGGTCGTCTTGATGTCGACCACGTAGACGCGGCCGTCGTCGAGAATCTCAATCCGATCGGCCTTGCCGCGCAATTCCACCAGACGTTCGGTCCCTGCGATCTGCACCGGGATCTGGAGCCTGAGGAACTGTTCGTCAATCCAGGCCTTACGGGGCAACAGGTCTTCCGGATTGGGTGTGTGAAGACCTTTGAGCCGGTCGTAGTAACCACCGAGAACTTCGAGCAGTTCGGCGGCTTCTGCTTTATTCTGCTCATCAGCCCAGGTGTCGCCGGCCCTGAAGGCTTCCCATTCGGTGTCGAGGGCGTCCAACAGCTCCGCGGTACTGGCCTCCGGGTACTTCTCGGCGATCATGTGGATGAAAGTTCCCAGATCCGCGGCATATGGGCTGGGAGGCGTGCCCCCAGCGGCGGAGGTGAACCACTTCAACGGCTGATCCCGGGCATCGGCGACAGATGAGGGAGAGATGGGCACGACGTCGTCGGGATCGAAAACCGCCGCGGTGCTACTGAGCTCGCGTACGCCCCACCAGCTGTCCGGGTGCGCCCCGGGGATTCCACTTTGGGCCAGGACCGCTAACTCCCGGGCCACGGACTCCACGGTGCCGGGATCGGGATTCTCCCGGAGGAGTTCACGTTCTAAGCGGGTGCGCAATCCGGCGGCCAGGGCCCGACCTTCCACGAGCTGGGGCACCCGGACCTGTGGCACACGTTCGACCCGTTCGCCCGCTGGGCCTTCTGTCACCGGGGGATGGTGCAGGTCATAGAGAGAGCTCGGAACCTGGTCATCAGATTGCACCGCAACGAGGGCGACACGGTGGGTGGCCCGGGAGACTGCGGAGGCGAAGACTCGATACTCATCGATCAACGCCTCTTGACGTTTGGAGAGCACATCGGTCATGGGCCGGTCCCCGGCGGCTTCGACCACGGCCACCAGGTCTGAGGAACCCAATAGTTCACCTTGGGGTCTGACCAGCGGCCAGGTGCCGTCTTGGAGGTCGGTGAGGATCGCGGTGTGGAACTGCCGGCCCGCAGCGGTGGCGGGCGTGAGGATCTCCACACCGGTGTGGGCGGTGCCGGCGTCGACCAGCCCGTCCATGGGCAGCTCGAGTTCTTCGACGTAGTCGACGAAAGCCAGGGCCTCGTTGCCCTGCTGCTGGCCGAGGAAACGACGTGCCGTTTGAAAGGCAGCCATCACGGCATCAAGGTTCGCATCGGCACGCTGGGCGTCTTCATGGTCACTGAGGGCGATCTGCTGCCAGTCCTCCGCGACGTCGGCGGCCTCCCACACCGCCCATAGGACCTCTTCGGCTGAGGCGCCGTGTGACACCTGCTGGGCTTCCACCGCGGCACGCAGCATCCGGCGCAGCCGCAACAACGGCTCCAGAGTGCCGCGCCAGAGGCGCTCAGCCTTGTCGAGCACCGAGGCAGGCTGGGTTTCGGCGATGCGTTCGAAGACCGGTTCCACACCCGGATCAAGCCGCAGCGCGGCCACCAGTAAGTGGTCCGAGCGGCTGTGTTCCTCCGGGCCCGGAAGGGGTTCTGGGTCTACCACAGTGCCCTCGGTCTCCAAGCGCCGGGTGATCTGCAGCAGCGCCTGACGGATCCCGCGGACCCGACGTGCCTCAGCTCCAGCGTAGACACTGGCGAGCAGGTCCAGTGCCTGCTGCAACGAAAGCACCCGGTGTGGTTCACCGGAGCCGGCAGCCATCAGACTCAGCAGCGGCCACACTGCTTCTTCCCGGTGCAACACCAGGTCGCTGAGTTCCCGGGTGACCTCTACTGAGTGCTGGGTGAAGAGCCGATGGAGCCGGTCAATACGCTCAGTGCCCCGGACAATAACGGCAATCTGATCCCACCCAGCCCCGGCGGCACGGGCCTGGAGCACCTCTTGGAGGATCTTCCGATCGGCGAGGTGCTGTGAACTCAGTACTGTCGCGGCAACCTCAGTCGGGCAGGTGTCTGTGGTGATCCGGGTACCGGAGTGTTCTTCGTGGTCAGGAAACGAAGGGGCCCCTGAAGCCTGCAGGGAGACCACCGCCCCGGTGCGGGCCACCGTAGCGGTGTAGAGGTCTGCGGCGTCTCCAGCCATGCGATAACTGCGCGGCAGGCTGAGCACCACCGGTTGTGGCAGCCCTGTCTCGGGCCTGGCAACCATGCTCCCGACCGCGTCAGGGCTGGAGGGATCAGCAACCTGCTTTGTCCAGTTGGCGAGCTTATCCGGCCTGGCACCACGGAAACCCTGGACGGTGACACTGGGGTTGGCGAAGGCAATGACCGGACCCCCGGCACCCAGCTGAGCCAGCAGTCGGTACACCGAGGGCGGGGCCTCCTGGAGGTCGTCGACGAGGATGAGATCTAGCCGCTGACGTAGAATGTCCACCAAAGGCTGCTGGCCGGTGTCCCCAGCCTGTGGCACAGCAGCAGGGAGCTGAAGCAACCGTTCGGCCTCGGCCAGCAGGGCTGTGGAGTCATAGACCCCCGGCATCTGTTCAGCCAGGTAAGTCTCATAGGCGGTGAGCACCGTTCCTAGTGCCCGCCATTCCGGGCGGTGGACACCAGGCAGCGCCTGGGGGTCCAGGCCGTGGCGCTGTAACTGCTCGGCAGTCACCTGGTACTCCCGGCACCGGTCGATGAAGGTACGGATCTGTTTGCGCAACGCCCGGGGGGCTTCCAGCGCACCGGCCAAGGGGGCCCATTCTTCGGAGTCAAGATCCACGGTGTCTGCCAGGGAAGCGAGCACCTCGGAGATCACTCGGTCCTGTTCGGCCCCGGAAAGCAGGCGAGGAGCCAGGGTCGCCTGTTCCACCTGGAATTCGCGAGCCTGATTGAGGATCCAGAACGCCCATGCGGAAAACGACCGGGACGGCTGAGCAGTGAAATGGGTGTGATCGCCGTCTTCGGCGGCCAGAGTACGTTCCAGTCCCCGCCGTAGACGGGCCGCCGAGGTGCGGGTCGGAGACAGCACCAGCAGCCGGGAGGCGTCATGTCCGGCGGTAATGAAATCCGCGGCCAGACGCACCGTCAGCCAGGTCTTGCCGGAACCGGGCCCACCGTAGACCAAGGCCGGGCCGGTGCCGGAGCCCGGCAGGCTGCGAACCCGCCGTTGCTCGGCGTCCCAGTCCACCCGGCTGGTCGGCAGCTCGGCTGCCTGCTGCACTGTACTCATCTATGCCCTCCTGGTGCTCCATGCTGAGTCCACCGTAACGGTGCCCGGTGACATGCCTCAGTGCCGCTTCACACAGCCGCCCCTTCACACACCGGGCGCAGACTCGGTAGCGTGGGACGCTCAGCCGGGCAGACTCCACGCGCTGTTGATCCCCATCAGATGAAGAAGGTAAAGAGATGACTGAAGAAGCACCGCAGACCCCCGACCTCAAGCAGGCCCTGGCCACCGCGGCCGAGGGCGAAGCGAGCACCGATGAGCTGGTGGGCGTGGTCAACGCGTTCCTGCAGTCGGAGATCTACCTGCCCTCCCCCCAGCAGCCGGGTGAAGACGGTTCCGTCAGCCCCTTGATGCTGCAGGATCAGAACGAAAACCCCGTGCTGCCGCTGTTCAGCAGTCCGGAGGAAATCCCCGCCGACTACAAAGAACGCGCTCCGCATGTGGCGGTCGTCTCGGGGATCGCCATCCTGCAATCCGTCACCGACGCCGGCATCGTCATCGACCCCGGGACCGACCACCAGTTCCCGCTGACGGCTGACCAGATGTCAGCCATCCGCGAGCAAGTCACCACCGCCGGCGGCGAGTAGTCCCGCGCCCGGGACACCGCAGGTGTCCTCCCCGCGCGGTAATGTTCTGCCCATGACGGAGGCACTGTTCGACATCCCGGCCGCTGAAGGGTCCTGGCATACCGGACGCGTGGTGGGCTTCGATGTGGAGACCACCTCCCGGTACCCCAGCCAGGCCCGGATCGTCTCGGCGGCACTGGTCGTCGTCGACCCCGGTGACCCTGCCGGCCCCCGGGTACGGGAATGGCTGGTGAATCCGGGGATGCCGATCCCGGAGGAAACCACGGCGATTCACGGCATCTCCACAGCACTGGCGGTGGCCGAGGGCCAAGATGCCTCCGAAGCGGTCCGGCAGATCGCCGTGGAGCTGGGCAAGGAGTTTGATGCCGGTTCAGCGGTAGTGGCGATGAACGCCCCGTATGACTTCACTGTCTTACAGCACGAGGCAGCCCGCCACGGGGTGGGGATGCCCGAGCCCCGGCCGGTCATCGACCCGTTGGTCATCGACAAGCAGGTCGATAAGTACCGCCCCGGCAAACGCACCCTGACCGATCTGTGCGGGGTGTACCACGTGGTTCTCGATGAGGCCCACACCGCCGGCGCCGATGCCCTGGCCGCGGTGGAAGTGGCGCTCTGCTTGGCTGAGCACTACCCCCAGCTACAGCTTCCGGCCGAAGAACTCCACGATTTACAGGTGGGTTGGAAAGCCGACCAGGCGGCGGATTTTCAGCAGTTTCTCCGGCGCCGCAATCCGGAGGCGGTGATCGACGGCTCCTGGCCGCTGGCCTCAGCCGTCCCGGAATCTTCACCATCGCAGGACTCACCGGTGACGCCGTGAGCCAGCATCCACCGGACAATGAACGCCCCGCCGGCGATGAGCACGGCGATGGGATTCCCCGTAACGCACGGGGAGGGATGCCCACTGCAGTGGTCATCATCGCGATCGTGATCTTCGTGGTGCTGTTCTTCCTGATCCGCGAGGTCCGCGGCAACTTCGTGGACTATTCTTCCGGGTTCGGCGCAGCCGAGGCCGGGCTCGTGGTTCCCGCGCTGGTGAGGGTCAATCTGGCCGCGCCACTCTGCGATATCTGACCCATCCTCTAAGGTAGTAAGCACCGCGGGCACTGTCGGGCTGATGGGAGGATGAGGCACCGATGAGCACACCACCGACCCGGACGCTGCCGCTGTCTCGGACTGCCGCAGAGCCCCCGGGCAGCGCAGGCCACCGGCCCACGGTGCCCCATTACCCTCTGGCTGAGTCAGAGACGGGGATACCTCGCGAACCTCTGGATGGTACAGAGACCGGTCCACACGCCCCTGGCCACGGGGTCTCCCCGGAGTGGGCTCCGGAGGAAGAACCCGGCCGCCGCCGACCTGCCGTACTCCTCGCCGCGGGGCTGGGGGTCTTCGCCCTGATCGTGGTGTTCTTCCTGTTGCGGCCTTTCTTCGACCCGGGCCCCAGCGTGGCCGAACGGTTCGAGACCGTTGAGATCACCGGGGAGCAATGGCCCGCCGCGCAGGATCAGCTGCGCGAGGCCGGTATCAGTGACAACGAGTACGAGGTCATCGAACCGTCTTCCGGCCACGAAGGCATCGACCTGGTGGTGGACCGTGTCCAGGTCCACGGTGACGAGCAGGTCTCTGTTCACTTAAGCCCGGACGTGGCTCAGCTGGTGGAGTCACTGGGTCTGGAGGGGATGAGCTGGCCTGAAGCGGAGGCTGAGCTTACCGCAGCCGGTCTGGACAACGGCACCGACTACCACCTCCGCACTGATGCTGGAGACATCTACCGGGAGGCGAATTGGTCAGTGGCGGAGGTCAACACCACCGGGGACACCCCGGTGGTCGTGCTGAGTAACGACCTACGCAGCGGGATTGAGGACGCCGCCCGCGGCGCCGGGGACTGGACCCAGGAGCAGTGGGATCAGTTGCAGAACCGCTGGGAAGACTTCGACCTCAACGACCAGATCGACGGGTTGCGCAACTTCTGGAATGCCGACGACGACGGCAACTAGGCCTTACGTCTGCGGGCTCGCCTGGGCGGCGGCTTCAGCGGCCCGAGGCAGAGCGGCAATGATCCGCTCCACCGCGGCGTCGTCGTGTGCTGCGGAGAGGAACCAGGCTTCGAAGACGCTCGGCGGGAGGTAGACCCCCTGGGCGAGCATGGCGTGGAAGAATGGGCCGTACCGGAAGGCTTCCTGAGCCTGGGCTGCACTGTAGTTGCGCACCCCGGTGGTTGAGGTCCCGAAGGCTACGGAGAACAGGTTTCCCACCTTCTGGATGCTGTGGTCGACCCCCGCGCGCACCAGGGCGGCACTGAGTTCGTCAGCTACCCGCTGGGCTTGGGTATCGATGTGCCGGTAGACCTCGGCCCCGGCGTGCTCCAGGGTGGCAATCCCGGCGGCCATGGCCACCGGGTTCCCGCTCAGCGTCCCGGCGTGGTAAACCGGTCCGGTAGGCGCCAGGTGTTCCATGATGTCCTGCCGTCCCGCCACCGCGGCCGTGGGCAGGCCCCCGCCGATCACTTTGCCGAACGTAAACAGATCCGGGGTCCAGCCTTCTTCCCGCCCGGAAGCCCCCCAGTAGCCGGCCTCGGTGATCCGGAACCCCGTCATCACCTCGTCGAAGATCATCAACGCCCCGTGCCGGGTGGTGATCTCCCGCAGAAACTGGTTGAACCCCGGTTCGGGCGGAACCACCCCCATATTGGCGGGGGTGGCTTCGGTGATGATCGCGGCGACGTCGTCACCGTAGGTGGCGAAGACCTCCTCGACCGCCGGGCGATCGTTGTATTCGATGACCACCGTCTCTTTGGTCTGCAGCTCAGTCACTCCTGCCGAGCCGGGGAGCCCCAGAGTGGCCACACCGGAGCCCGCTGCGGCGAGCAACCCATCGGAATGACCGTGGTAGCAGCCGGCGAACTTCACCACAATCCGTCTGCCGGTGGCCCCGCGGGCCAACCGAATGGCGGTCATCGTGGCTTCTGTGCCGGTGGAGACCATGCGGATCTGCTCCGCACCGGGGACCCGCTGGCGGACCAGCTCGGCCAGACGGACCTCGGAGGGATGGGAGGTTCCAAAGCCCAGTCCTGCCCCGGCTGCCCGTTGGACGGCCTCGATGACCTGCGGGTGACTGTGCCCCAGCAGCGCAGGTCCCCAGGACCCGACCAGGTCGACGTACTCGGTGCCTTCCACATCAGTGAGGTAGGCGCCCTCCCCCGAGACCATGGACACCGGGGTTCCGCCGACCGATCCGAAGGCACGTACCGGGGAGTTCACTCCCCCGGGCATCAGCTCAGAGGCAGTGTCGAACAGCTGCTGGTTGGTGGTCATCAGGTCCTTTCAGCTCACAGGCGGGTAGTCGGAGTCATCACGTCGGTCCTGAATCCGCAGATGCTCCGGGTCAATCGATGAACGGTGCGCGGCCACCGGCGGTACCGGGATGGTGTCTTCGCGCAACCAGCGGGCTGCTTCCACCGCGTAGTAGGTGAGCACGCTGCTGGCCCCGGCCCGGCGGATCGCAGTCAGGGTCTCCACAATGACACCGCGGCGGTCCACCCACCCACTGGCCGCCGCTGCTTCGATCATCGCGTATTCCCCACTGACGTGGTACGCGACGACGGGCACGTCACTGATTCCGGCGACGTCGGAGACGATGTCCAGATAGGCGCTGGCGGGTTTGACCATGACCATATCGGCCCCTTCGGCCAGATCCAGTTCGACCTCGCGGAGAGCTTCAGTGCGGTTGGGGGCGTCCATCTGATACTGCCGACGATCCCCAGTGAGCTGGGAGTCCACAGCCTCCCGGAAGGGCCCATAGAACGCTGAAGCGTATTTCGCGGCATAGGCGAGAATCGGCACGTTGTGGTGGCCGGCGTCGTCGAGCGCTGAGCGGATGACTCCCACTTGACCGTCCATCATCCCTGAGGGTGCGACCACATCCGCTCCGGCTGCCGCCTGCACCACCGCCATACGGGCGTAGACCTCCAGGGTGGCGTCATTGTCCACCGCGCCGGTGTCATCGAGCAGGCCGCAATGCCCGTGGTCGGTGAATTCATCGAGGCAGAGATCGCTCATCACCGGCAGTTGGTCACCGACTTCGGTCTTGACCGCCCGGATGGACCGGTTGAGGATGCCGTCGGGATCCAGCCCAGCAGAGCCTTCGGCATCCCGCTGCGCAGGGATACCAAACAGCATGATCCCACCCAGGCCGAGGTCACGGGCCTCAGCAGCGGCCTGCAGCAGGGTTTCTTCAGTGTGCTGGACGACTCCCGGCATGGAGCGGATGGGGGCGGGCTCGTGCAACCCTTCACGGACGAACACCGGGAGGATGAAATCAGCCGGGTGCAAGCGGGTCTCGGCGACGAGTCGGCGCAGGGCCGGAGTGCGGCGGAGCCGGCGCGGACGATCGGCGGGAAAAGCCATACCTCCAGCCTACCGGCCACAGCGGCTGCCTTCAGTCGCCCCGCAGAGCCGCCAGCACCCCGGCTGCGGTCGGCTCGGGCAGCACCGCCGTTGCAGGATGGCCCCGTCGGCTCAGGGTGTCAGCGGTGGGTTCGCCGATGGCCAACACGGTCACCTCGGGTGGCTGCAGCCGTGCCCATACTTCCGCGGCGCTGGAGCTAGTGATAAGGACCACATCACCAGCTCTGAGCAGGCTGGTATCGGGGTGGGCTAGGTCGACCGTGTCGTAGACGCTCACCCGGGTTACCTCCCAGCCCTGCTGGCGCAACCGGTGGGCCAAGGTGGGCTCCGCCCGAGCCGATTGGGGCAACAGCAGTCTTTGCCCAGCAGCCGGGGCGGGAAGTTCGGCGAGGATACCGGCTGCGCTGTGATCCTGAGGCATCCAGGTGGGGCGCAGACCAGTCACCTCTGCTAAGACCCGGGCGGTTCCGGGGCCGACGACGCCGATGTGGGTCTGTGGGGGCACTGTGGAGTCCCAGCCGGCCTGCCTGAGAAAGCGGACCGTGTTGCCGCTGGTCAGCAGAATCCAGCTGAACGCTCCACTGCCCAGAGCGCTCAATGCCGCGGTGATCTCAGTGGTCTCCTGAGGCAGCACCTGTCGGGTTAACGGCAGGTGTGCCAGCTCGAACCCGGCCTCGCGCAGGCCCTCTTCCAGGCCACCGGCCTGGGAAGCCGAACGTGTGAGAATTATCCGCACGCCAAACCCTCTCCCACCCGCCGTTGTTCCCGCTCACACAGCGCCGACCGACGACAGCGGGAGAAAAGCGAGGTATCCACGGCAGTACACCACGGGGAATGGCCCATTCGGTTATTCCTCAGCTGTCGACAACGTGGGCGAGGAGTCCGGTGTCCTCCGCCACAAGGGTCTGAGCAACATCAATACCGAGCTGGGCCGCCTGGTCGAGGGCCTCATCCCGCTCGGCACCGGCCTCCAGCGTTATCTCTGCTCCGGCCCGCTGGACCGCTGAACCGTCGGGGGCACACACCGCGGCGTCCAGGCGGAGCTTCACCCCGCCATCGGGTTCGTCGGTGCACCGCGCCAGTCCGCCCAGCGGAGCGGCACAGCCGGCGTTGAGCCGGGCCAGCATGGCCCGCTCAGCCGTGGTTTCCAAGCGAGCGTCAAGCTCATCGAGCTGAGCCAGCCCGATCCCCAGCGGCTGGGCGGTGCTCGCGTCTTCAGTGCGGACCTCTACGGCGAGGGCCCCCTGGCCGGGGGCCGGCAGCATCACCTGGGGGTCGAGGAGTTCGCTGATCTGGTCCTGTAGTCCCAGCCGCGCCAGACCCGCTCCGGCGAGCACGACGGCGTCGAGGTCGCCCCGGGCGGCACCCGGAGCCTGGCTGGAGGTCTCCGCGAGGTCTTCGCGCCCGCGGACCCGGGCCAGACGGGTGCCCACGTTGCCCCGGATGTCCACGATCTGCAGATCCGGGCGGGCAGCCAGCAGCTGAGCGGCCCGCCGCGGCGAGCCCGTGCCGACCTTCGCCCCTTCGGGTAACTGATGCAATGTTGCGTCATCGGCCGAGCACAGGGCATCACGCACATCGGCTCGCTCGGGCACCGCCGCAATACTGAGACCCTCGAGGTCCTTGGCCGGCAAGTCCTTCAAAGAGTGCACTGCGACATCGCACTCAGCGGAGAAGAGCGCCTGACGTAAAGCGGCGGCGAAGACCCCGGTTCCGCCGAGCTGGCTCAGCGGCCCGGTGAGCACATCACCCTCCGAGGTGATGGTGACCAGCTGGGTCTGCAATCCGGAGATCTCAGTCAGCGCCTCAGCCACCGCAGAGGTCTGGGTCAGGGCCAGGCGGGACCCGCGTGTGCCGACAGTAATAGTGCTCATACCTCTAGCCTCTCAGACAGCACGCGGGCGCCACCATGCCGCCGAAGTGTTCAGCACAGTGCTGACGTTCTTCGGTTCAATGCGTCAGCTCAACTCTTCAGGGGAGTACACCAGCCACCCTCGGTGGTCAGGTCAGACCAGTCGCCGGGCACGGTCTGCTCCCCGGCGGCCAGCGGCTGACCGTCAGCACCGGTGATGTACTCGCCCATGATGTCGACCAGCCCGGAGACGAACTCCTGGTGTGTGCCGGTGGTTGCCGCGCGGTAGAAGGCCAGTCCCTTCTCCTCAGCGGTTTCCTTCGCCTCGGTATCCAGGTCCCAGATAACCTCCATGTGGTCGGAGACGAACCCGAAAGGAACGACGACGACGCCGGCATACCCGGCCTCAGCATCGTCAGTGATCTGATCGTTAATATCCGGTTCCAACCACGGGGTGCGCGGGTCACCGGACCGGGACTGGAAGACCACCTGGTAGTCGAGTCCGCGGGCTGGCTCCACCGCGTCCATGAGGTAGTCGGCCACCGCCTGGTGCTGGGCGGTGTAGACGTCGGTCCCGTAGACCTCCTTGATCCGTGCTGGCCCCTGGCGTTCGGCCACTGCGGTGGGGATCGAGTGGGTGACAAAGAGCACCTTGATGCGACCCTGAGGTTTCCCAGCAGCCTCAAGCTGCGCGCGCACATCCTGCACCCCAGTGGCGAGGAACTCCTCGTTGGGGCGGGTGAAGGCCTTGTCATAGAAGAACTGCCGCACCTTGACCAGTTGCAGCTCCCCCTGAAGGCCGCTGGCCTGCAGGTCACGTTCGAAGTCCTCCAGGTACTGGTCGTTGGAGGAGTACCCGGCATAGGCGGAGGTGACCAGCACCAGAATTTTCCGGTGGCCGTCAGCGTGCATCTGCTGGAAGACATCAGCAAAGTAGGGGTCCCAGTTGCGATTACCCCAGTACATGGGCAGATCGATCTGCCGGGCGGCGAGTTCGGCCTCCAACGCGGCTTTTAAGTCCCGGTTCTGCTGGTTGATGGGACTGACCCCACCGTTGGCCCGGTAGTGGGTGGCGACTTCCTCCAGCCGCTCGTCGGGGATGTTCTTCCCCCGGGTGACGTTGCGCAGGAAGGGAATGACATCCTCCTGGCCTTCGGGGCCACCGAAGCTGGCCAGCAGGATGGCATCGTAGCTGGTGCGTTCGGCCTCGGTGGGCTGCTGGGCGATGTATTCAGCGGGCAGGGTCTTGGCAGCGGGTGCAGTCTGGCTCATATCAGGAAAGAACCTCGATGATCTCGGTGGTGTCGGTCAGGCGGCGTCCGGTGTAGAAGGGGGTCTCGTCCCGGACGTGGTAACGGGTCTCGGACTCACGGAGCTTGCGCATCATATCGACGAGGTCGGTCAGCTGGGGGGATTCCAGGGCCAGCAACCATTCCCAGTCGTTGAGGGCGAAGGCGGAGGTGGTGTTGGCCAGCACGGAGGGGAACTCTTGGCCGAGCATGCCGTGCTCGCGCAGCATCTTTCCTCGCTTGGCCGGGTCCATGAGGTACCAGTCGTAGGACCGGTTGAACGGATAGACCACGAGCCAGTCCTCGGCCTCGACTCCGCGGGCGAAGGCCGGTACGTGGGACTTGGCGAACTCGGCGGTGCGGTGAACTCCCATCGCGGAGAAGGCGATCTCAGTGGTGTTCAGCAACCGGGTGCGGTGCAGGCGGCGCAGGGCGGCCTGGATCTTCTCCGCTTTGTGCCCGGTCAGCCAGAGCATCACATCAGCCTCGGCCCGGAATCCTGAGACATCGTAGACCCCACGCAATTCGACGGCGTCGTCGTCAGTGGAGAGTCCACCTGCGGTTAGTTCGGCGACGGTTTCGTCGAAGTCGCTGCTGACCGCTGAGGCGTCGGTGAAGAAGTCGGTCACCGTCCGGGCGAGGCGATCGCTGCCGGTCAGCCCGTCACCGGGAATGAAGCGCTTGATGTCGGTGCCCGCCCGGCGAAAAACGGTGAAGAGGGTGTACCAATCCTTGCCCGAGGCGTTGACTTCCTCAGGGGTGCGCTGTTGGTTCCGGCCGTAGCTCATGTGAAGCCTCCGTTTTCTGAACTATTCATAATACGTAGCCTACCGCGCGGCAGGCACAACTTCTACATCATGTAGAAGTCAGGATCTCCCGGGCTGTTTCCCGGGCGTCGGGGATCACACGCGCCAGACCGGTGCCGGCAAACCACGCACCGGCGGTCCACAGCTGCGGACCGGACCCGGCCCGCTGTGCGGCCAGTGCCCCGCGGAAGGACTGGACCCGGCGGCGGTGTCCGGCGGCCGAGGGCGGCAGGGCGCGCTGCCATCTGACCACTGCGGAGTCAACGATGCACTCTGGGGAGATGTCGACGCTGAACAGCGCGCTCACATCACCAGCGGCCGCCTGAAGCAGTTGCTCATCAGTGCTGGAGAATCCCAGACCCTGACCATCGGTGTCACTGATCCGCCCGTAGGACAGTCGCACGGCATGGTGGCCCTCACCCAGGGCGGTATGGAGATGACGGGAGGCCCATTCCCATTTGGCGGTGATGTGGGTCATCGCCTTGGCCCCGATATGTGGGGCGTCACGAGCCACAAGCATCCCTGTTCCACGCGGACGGGCATCGAGTTCTGGGGCGTGTAGCACCAGCGTCACCAGGGCCACTCCCCGTTCGGCCCCGTCGTCCTCTGGCCGGGGGGTCAGCTGTGGAACCTGCACGGTGCCGGCGGCGAGTGCGGAGGCTGCCGGACCGTCCAGGGCCAGCAGCACCTTCTGTGCATCCAGGTCGGTCAACGAGTCCATCGGCGTGTTGAGGTGGAGCCGGACCCCCAGGGCCCGCAGCCGGGATTCCAGGGCGGCGGGCAGCCGGTGCATACCCCCGCGCAGGGAGGCCACCGCGGACCCGGACGGGGATTCAGCGCGGATGGCCGCTGCTGCCCGGGCCAGGGACCCGTGGGACAACATGGCGGCATAGAGCCCCGGAGCGGCGGTGGCCAGGTCCAGATCATCGGGATCGGTGGAGTACACGCCAGAAGCGATCGGGGCGACGAGTTTCTCAGCGACGTCGTCGCCCATCCGATCACGGACCACTGCCCCCAGGGTGGGGGAATCTTCGGCACCCCAGGTCATCATGGCGGTCAGATCCTCGGCAGCTCGGGCTGCGGCCTCGGGGCCGATGAGCCGGATGACATCCTCAGCTTGGGGATCCACCGGGATCCCCAGAACGCCGGCCGCCGGCAAGGGCCCGGCGATATCAGGCAGCTGCAGCCAGGCCGGGCCGGGGTGCGGGGGGACGATCTCAGCGGAGAGGCCCAGGTCTTCTAGCAGCCGCGGCACCTCGGGGCTGCGTGTGGCGAAGGCCTCGGCACCGGCGTCGAGGGTGATGCGGCCGGAGGCCATCGGCAGAGCACAGACGGCTCCACCGAGGTGGTCCTCGGCCTCGAAGACTTCGACCTCGGCTCCGGCGGAGGCCAACTCCCAGGCGGCGACGAGGCCAGCGACCCCTCCACCGATCACAGCAATGCTCATGGCCACCATTCTGCCCTGAGGTGATCGCGCTCCGGCAGCGGGAGTGAACATCTTCTCACCGGCCGCCGGCGCCGCAGACCCTCATGCCGCCCCCTCTGAGGGCACAAGGCCAGATCCTCCGCCCTGGATCCGCCGGGACCCTGGGACTGTGCCGAGCAACGCACCAAGAGAAAGCACACAGAAAAGAGGGCGGCCGCACCGTATCAAGGGTGCAGCCGCCCTCAGCGGCGGAATCCTGGGGCAGGGACGCCGGGCTATCAGCCGCCCAGGAGGGGGAGAATCTGGACGCTGATGCCGGCGAAGACTCCGCCGAGCACGGGACCCACCACCGGGACCCAGGAGTATCCCCAGTCGCTGGAGCCTTTATTGGGGATGGGCAGGATGGCGTGGATGATGCGGGGCCCGAAGTCACGGGCCGGGTTGATGGAGAAGCCGGTGGGACCACCGAGACCGATACCGATGACCACCACGACCAGGGCCACCGACAGCGGCCCGAGGGCCGCGGGAGTCTCGCCGAGCAGCAGCACCAGCAGCACCAGGACGTAGGTGCCGATCATCTCGGTCACTGTGTTCCAGGTCAGGTTGCGCCGCTCGGGTCCGGTGGAGAAGACCCCCAGGATCTTGGCGGGGTCCTCTTCTTCGTCAAAGTGGTTCTTATAGGCCAGCCACACCCAGACAGCGCCGATCATCGCGCCGAGGAATTGGGCAGCCAGGTAGGCCAGCAGGTGCGGGAAGGTCGCTTCAATCCCGGGGGCGAACTCCTCGGCCCCGGAGATCATGATGCCGATGGTGACCGCGGGGTTGATGTGCCCGCCGGTGGCGTGGGCGACGTGCACACCGGTGAAGACCGCCAGACCCAGGCCGAAGGGAATCATCAGCCAGGTCAGCCCGACCCCCTGGCCTTTGGTGCCCCGGAGCATCGCGTTGGCGATGGTACCCAGGCCGAGCAGCACCAGGAAGGCGGTGCCCATCGTTTCGAACAGGAAAATAGTTGCCATATGCGGCAGCTCCTCGATAGTTGAGTAGGGGCGAATGTCAGGTGATGGGTGTGGTCAGTGCGGTGTGCGTGGGAATGTCTTCGGTGGAGACCACCCGAGTGGCGAAGACATTGGCGAGGCTGCCGCGGCGCGGATCCCGGATGATGACGCCGACGACGTCGTCTCCGCGGGTTAGCTGCCCCACGACGTCGGTTTCAGTCGCCACATAGGGTGCCGCGCCCCGGTGAGCCCGGCCCACCAGCCGAGGCCAGGGCCGCGGCATCCGGATGCAGGCACCTGAGGCGATCAGGCCCACGCGCAAGCCGACTGCGGCGGCGTCGTAAGCCAATGTCGTCTCGGTCTCCCCATCGCCAAGGACCAGCAGGTCCACCGGCTCGGCGGGGATCGTGTCCTCCAGGTGCTGGAGGGCGTTCTCACGTTCAGCCAGTTCCACGGCAACGGCGACCATGCTGCGGTTCCTCTCCTCACAAGCGGGTGTGCTCGACACGGTCCATCTCACCGGCGGCCCCGTGGCGGGGGCCACGTTTTTGGACGGACGTTCACTGAGGCGTTGATACTGGGATCAATGAACGCAGTGACACCGAGTTTCCGCGAGGGACTGGAGTTCCGGGCTGCACAGCTGTACTACGAGCGGGACCGCACGATGGAGGCGATCTCCCGAGAATTGGGGGTCTCACGGGCCACGGTCTCGCGGCTGTTGCAGGAAGCTCGCAACCGGGGCATCGTCCGAGTGAGTGTTCATCCACCCACTGACCGCTCCCGCGCACTAGAGCATCGACTGCACGAGATGTACGGGGTCCGGGCGTTAGTCGCTGAACCGCCCCGGCGACGGGACCCGGCGGTCACCACGGCCTCGGTGGCGGCCTTGGCCGCCCAAGCGCTCGATGAGCTCATCACCCCGGGGGCGGTCATCGGCACCTGCTGGGGAAACACGATGACGGCGGTAGCCGAGCGGCTTCCCCACCGGGAGGTCGAGGACCTCACCGTGGTGGGGCTCAACGGCGCCATTCACCCGGACCCGCTAGGCACCCGGGAACGCGGTGGATATCGCACCGCCGCCGAGGAGATTGCCGCGGCCTACTCCGGTGCGGCGGAGCTGCTGCCGGTGCCACCGTTCTTCGACCATGCCAGCACCAAGGCCGCGATGTGGCAGGAGCGCACCATCCGCCGCATGCTGGACCTGCAGCGGCGCTGCACTGCGGCGATCTTCGGTATCGGCACGTTCCACAGCAGCCCGGTGTCCCAGGTCTACGCTCAGGGGTACCTGAACCGAGAGGATCTCAACGGCCTGACCGCCGAGGGTGTGGTCGGCGATGTGTGCACCGTCTTCTTCCGCGGCGACGGCTCCTGGCGGGATGTGGAGCTCAACCGCCGATCCACGGGCATGCTTCCCGATGAACTGCGGCGGATCCCCCACCGGATCGGAGTGGTCAACGGGCCGCATAAGGTCACCGCGGTGCGCGGGGCACTTGCCGCCTCACTGGTGAGCGTGCTGGTGCTGGACCGGGATTCGGCCAATGAGCTAGTTCACGGGCTGTGAGTGCACCAACTCCACCACGCGGGTCAGCACATCGGGGTCGGTCTCCGGGGGCACTCCGTGACCGAGGTTGACCACGTGGCCAGGGGCTCGGGAGCCGGCCTCAATGACCGTATGCACATGGGCTTCGAGCACCTCCCAGGGGGCTGTGAGCAAGGCCGGGTCAATATTGCCCTGGAGGGGGGTTCCGGGCAGCCGAGTAGCCACCTCGGCGAGGTCGAGCCGGTAGTCCACACCGATGACATCCGCCCCGGCCCGTTGCATCAGGTCGAGGATCTCCCCGGTACCGGTGCCGAAGTGCACTGCGGGAACCCCGAGGTCGGCCACTTCGGCGAAGGCGGCCGCGGAATGCTGCATGACCCGTTCGGCGTAGTCGGCCCGGCCCAGTGAACCGGCCCAGGAGTCGAAGAGCTGAACGGCGGAGGCACCGGCCAGCACCTGGGCACGCATGAACAGTCCGGAAGCCCGGGCGGTCCACTCCGCTAAGGCGTGCCAGGTCTGCGGGTCGGCGTGCATCATAGTGCGCGGACCCAGATGGTCCCGGCTTGGCCGGCCTTCGACCATATAGGCAGCCAGGGTGAAGGGTGCCCCGGCAAAACCGATCAACGGTCGGGGGCCCAGCAGACTCACGCACTGGGCGGCCGCTTCACTGATGACCTCGAAATCCTTCAGATCGAGATCCGGTAACGCGGCGACGTCGGCGGCGCTGCGGACCGGGTTCTTCAACACCGGCCCCACCCCGGGCTCGATCTCCACGTCCACCCCGGCCAGGCGCAGGGGGACGACAATGTCGGAGAAGAAGATGGCGGCGTCGACGTCGTGCCGACGTACCGGTTGCAGAGTGATTTCTGCCACCATGTCTGGTTTCAGGCAGGCCTCGAGCATGGTGGTCCCTTCCCGCAGCGCCCGGTACTCCGGCAGGGAACGCCCGGCCTGCCGCATGAACCACACCGGCCGCCGTGCCGGGCGGACTGCCTCCCCGGTGAAGGTCTTACCCCCCAGATACTCGGTGATGAGCGGGGCGTCGGCGGTGACTCCAGTGTGCAGCGGGTGGGAGGTCATGGCCTCAGGCGTGGTCGTCATACCCCCATTGTGTCCTCTGAGCGAACATTGTGCCGACGGCGACTTCGACATGACGTAGAAGACGGTAGAATATCCTACGCCGTGGTTCTCTTTTCACTTGTCGCATCCCACTCCGACCTCGATTTGGAGACGGTCGGGACCCTGTCCACAGGAGCGGCCGACGTCGCCGCTTCTGTGTCCCTGCCTGCCGTCACGCTGGCCACGTGCAACCGTCTGGAGATCTACGCCGAGACCCCTTCGGACCGTGAAGAAGATCTCGAGGCCGCCAAACAGACACTCATCGACGCTGTGGCCGACTCCAGCGGTCTGGATCGTGACGTGGTCGCCGAGTCCTTTAAAACCCTGGTGGAGGACGAGGCCGTGACCCATCTGTTCGAGGTGGGCGCGGGTCTGGATTCGGCCGTCATCGGGGAACGCGAAGTCGCCGGGCAGGTCCGTCGGTCCCTGGCCGAGGCGCAGGCTGCCGGGACTGTCTCCGGGAATCTGACCAAGTTGTTCGAGACCGCCACCCGCACCGCCAAGGAGGTCGGTACTCGCACCTCCCTGGGCAGTACGGGTCGGTCG
This sequence comes from Nesterenkonia alba DSM 19423, assembly GCF_000421745.1. Classification (GTDB taxonomy): domain Bacteria; phylum Actinomycetota; class Actinomycetes; order Actinomycetales; family Micrococcaceae; genus Nesterenkonia; species Nesterenkonia alba. The sequence continues at coordinate 164,348 of NZ_ATXP01000001.1, read as the reverse complement.
ATCGTCTCCGTGGCACTGGATATCGCCGGGGATATGCGCGGTGGCTCCGAGCAGTTCTATCCGCAAGCCAACGCGGTCCTCATCGGCACCGGCGCCTATGCGGGCACCTCGCTGGCGCAGTTGGCTGAGCGGCACACCGGCGATGTGGCCGTCTTCTCCGGCTCCGGGCGAGCCGAGCAGTTCTTAGCTGAACGTGCTGACATTCTGGCCGCCCGGGGTGGGCGAGCCCGCCCACTGGCCATGGAGGAATTACCGGAGGCGTTCCGCCGTGCCGACGTCATCATCGGCTGTTCGGGTGGCAATCGGCAGATCACCGCCGGGGAGATCGAATCGTTGGCCGGATTGGAACAGCGCCACACCCCTTTGCTGCTGATCGATTTGGCCCTCTCTCACGATTTTGCACCCGAGGTGGCTGACCTCGAAGGCGTCGAACTCATCACCCTGGAATCAGTGAAGCTGGCGGCGCCGCAGGAGACCCGGGACGCCGTGGAGGAAGCCCGCGATGTGGTCCGTTCCCAGGCGGAGGCTTACCTCACCGAGCGGCGGGAACGCACCGCCGACGACGCCATCGTCACCCTCCGCAAACATGTTCAGCAGCTCATGGACGCGGAGATGGAGAAGGTCCGCGGCCAACACGGGTGCACCGCCGCCTCCGAAGAGGTCGAATTCGCCACCCGCCGGATCGTCCGGAAGCTCCTCCACACCCCCACGGTGCGGGCCCGGGAGCTGGCCGCCGAAGGGCGGGCCGAGGATTATGTCTCCGCACTGGAGACCCTCTTCGGGCTGCGGGTGGAATCGGCTGTGGAATCGCAGCGGCCCACACGCGCCCAGCGGCGCAAGGCTGAGGAGTTCTCCGCGGCGGAGCTGGCACAGATGGCCGCCTACCTGCAGCAGGTCCCCGAAGGCGGGTTCTGCCGCCACCACCGGCCCGGGGAGTTCAGCGTCGAGCGTCTCCCCGCAGTGGCCCACCTGCAGTTGCGCCGCGCCTGAGCCCTGGGCACCATTGGCGTCAAGCCACTTTCCAGCTGCCTTTACGCCAGCGCTGACCTGCGGTTTCTACGTTGATCCCATGAGGTTCCGGTCACCCCGGAACAGCACGCGATGGGTCATAAGGAAGGTGAACGACCGATGCAGTTGGCCGCACTTCGCTCGATATATGAGGCTGAGCCTCCGTTCGCGACCGTCTATCTGCAGGCTTCGGATCCCTCTGCTGAAGCGGAGCATGAGCTGAGTCTGCGGTGGCAAGCGCTGCGCGACGAGCTCGCCGACGCTGGAGCGCACGATCAGACCCTGGCCGCCCTGGACACAGCCGTGACCTCCGATCCGGTCGCCGTCCACACCGAAGGGCGGGTCCTGGTAGCCAACCGGAGTGGTCTGCTGCTCAATGAAGCGTGTGACGCCACCGGGTCCGCCGGGGACCGGGCCGTCTTCGGTGAACCTGCACAACTGGGTGACTACATCCGTGAGCGGGCCCGCTCCGTCCACGCCCTGGTGGTCCTGGTCGACCAGGAGCGCGCCACCCTCCAACGGCGGGTCTTCACCTCCTCCGAGACCCTGGAAACCGGGCCGGAGACCCGTGTAGAGGGGTCAGCGACAGAGACGGTCAATAAGCCCCGTGAAGGCGGAGAGCATCACCGGCGGATGCAGCAGCGCGCCGATGAGGCCGCTGCACTGAACATCCGCGATATCACTGAGGAGGTACGCAAGGCTGCCGACCGCTGGCGCCCCGATGTTGTGGTGGTGGCCGGGGAGGTCCAAGGCCGCAAGCGGCTCCTCGGTGAGCTTCCGACAGACTTAGCTCAGCGGGCCCATGAGCTGGAAGCCGGCGGTGGGATCCCCAATGATTCCGCCGACGACGGCGCCATCGCCGCTGTCGAAGAGGAGCTCTCCTCGCTGGGTCGGCGGTTAACCATTGAACGGGCCAAGGAGGTCACCGAACGCTTCGGTGATGCCAAGGCCAACGGCCGCGCGGTCGAAGGTGCAGAGGACATTCGCCGGGCCGCGCAGCTGGGCGCGGTGGAAACGCTGCTGCTGCGTTACACCGCACGCGCTGAAGACGAGGACGAACTCCTGCGTGCCGCCGCAGAAGTCGACGCCTCTGTGGCACTGGTGGGAGCCGATGTCGCCGACCATGCCGCAGCGATTCTGCGGTATGAGGCTCCGGTGGATCAGATGGAGACCCAGGCAGCAGCCTAGGCACCCTCCCGCCTCACTCGGCCAGTCTGCACGCAGTGCCGAGAGAAATCACAGGCACGGTCAGAAGGCACGTGGCGGCGGGCTGAGCCGGTTCAGCTCGATGCCGAGCTCCCCGACCACACACCAGTCGGGGTCGGCGTTACCGTCGGGGAAAGCCGGGCGGTAGACCTGCAGTCCGGCTTCCTCGGCGATGAGGGCCCCGGCAGCCCAATCGTGCTCTTGGATGCCGTACTCCGCGTAGGCATCCAAGGTGCCGTCGGCGACCATGCACATATCGAGGGCGGCGGCACCGAGTCGGCGCAGGTTGCCGAATGTCTCGAGCATGGCTGCTACGGCCTGGGCCTGGTCTTGCCGCCGCTCAGCGTCGTAGCCGAAACCAGTGGCCAGCAGCCCCTCCCGGGCCACACCGCGGGGACCGCGCAACCGGATCTGCTCGGGGTGGTCATCGTGAGCCGTGTAGGCGCCCTGCCCACGAATGGCCCACCATCTGCGGCGCAGCACGGGGGCCTCCACCACTCCGATGATCCACTCCCCACTGGGGGCTTGCAGTCCCACTGACGTGCCGTAGTAGACCACACCACGCACAAAATTCGTTGTCCCGTCGAGTGGATCGATGCTCCACCGGTACCCGGTGGGTTCGCTCACCTCGGTGGTGCCATACTCCTCCCCGGAGATGACGTCGTGGGGTCTGTATGCGGCGATGACCTCCCTCACGGCGTCTTCGGCTCGCTTGTCGAAGTCCGTGACGAGGTCAGAGGCGGAGGATTTTGTCTCGATACCAGTGTCCGCGTGGCTTAAAGCGATCCCTGTGGGGGCGATCTGCGCACGGCGGCTGAGCACCTGGGCCCCGGCGGCGGTGGCCTCAGTGGCGATCGTGAGCAGACTCTGCAGTGTGCTCTGCGTGGGCATCTGGCTCATGTGGTTAGCCCTTCGGGTCCGTGGGTGAGCAGGTCGGTGAACTGATCCTCGGTCAGCACCGGGACACCGAGGGATTCAGCTTTCGTCAGTTTGGAGCCGGCGTTCTCCCCGGCGACAACATAATCGGTCTTCTTGGACACTGAGCCGGAGGCCCGGCCTCCCCGGGCGATGATGGCCTCCTTGGATTCGTCCCGGGAGTAGTTCTCCAACGAGCCGGTGACCACCACGGTGAGCCCTTCCAAGGTACGGGGAGTGGACTCATCGACGTCGTCTTCCATCCGCACCCCGGCTTGCGCCCACCGCTCGACCAGGCGGCAGTGCCAATCCACAGCGAACCATTCACGGATGGAGGCGGCAATGACCGGGCCGACCCCGTCGATACCAGCGAGTTCTTCTTCATCGGCAGCACGGATTTTGTCCATGGAACCATATGCCGAAGCCAGGGCTCGGGAGGCGGTGGGCCCCACATGGCGGATCGACAGAGCCACCAGGACCCGCCACAACGGCTGCTGTTTGGCTTTGCCGAGTTCACGCAACAGCGTCTCGGCACGGTCGTTGGGGGTGCCGTCCTGTTTGGCGAAGTAGCGCTCGACCGTCCACAGTCCGGTGCGGGACCAGCTGCGGGTCTCTGCCTCGTAGATGCGTTCTTCCCGCCAGACGTAGATGTCTTTGAGGTCGGCATGGGTGAGGTCAAAGAGGCCGGCCTCATTGGTGAGCACCGGCTGCTGAGGTGTGGGGGCGCCGTCGTCGTCGAAGACCACAGGTGCTCCGGTCTCGGTGACTGCCTGCCGGTTGATGAGTTCCGGGCCCGGACGGCGGTAGTCCGGGTTGGTCAACGCCAGCCCTGACTCTTCACCCAAGCCTTCGATGTCCAGGGCTCCCCGCGAGCCGATGTGGATGACCCGCTCGCTCAGTTGGGCCGGGCAGGATTCCGCATTGGGGCACCGGTAGTCCACATCACCTTCTTTGCCGGGAGCCAAGAGGGTGCCGCACGCCGGGCAGTGTTCGGGGAAGACGTATTCACGGAGTTCATCTTCTCGACCTTCCCGGGCAGGGAGGACCGGTCCGAGGACTTCGGGGATGACATCGCCGGCTTTGCGGACGAAGACGTCGTCGCCAATGAGCACCCCTTTCTTTTTCACGATCTCCTGGTTGTGCAGGGTCGCCTTGGAGACCACGGATCCGGCCACCGGCACGGGTTTCAACACGGCAAAGGGGGTGACCCGTCCGGTGCGCCCGACCTGCTCGCGGATATCCAGCAGGCGAGTGGTGACCTCTTCGGGCGGGTACTTATACGCTGCCGCCCAGCGCGGCACCCGGGAGGTGTGCCCCAGGGCGCGCTGTTGTTCGAAGTCGTCGACTTTAATGACGACGCCGTCAATCTCGTGGACGAGGTCGTGTCGCTTCTCGAGGAACTCATCCAGGTAGGCCTCAATCTCCTCGAGGCTGTCCAGGACGCGGGTGTAGGGACTGACCGGCAGCCCCCAAGCGGCGAGTTGATCGTAGGTTTCGTGCTGGGAGGTCAGCACCAGGGATGAGCGGGCCCCCACCCCGTGAACGAACATACTCAGCGGGCGTTCGGCCGTCTTGGCCGGATCCTTCTGCCGCAGTGACCCGGCGGCAGCGTTGCGGGGGTTAGCCAGCGGGGCTTTACCAGCGGCGACGAGCTTCTCATTGAAGGCCTCAAAGTCGGCGGTGGGCATGAAGATCTCCCCGCGGACTTCGATCTCCTCAGGGTGGTTATCCCCGGTGAGCTGGTGGGGGATGTCCTCAATGGTGCGGACATTGTGAGTGACGTCTTCACCGGTGGTGCCGTCTCCGCGCGTGGCGGCCCGCACCAGCCTGCCGTACCGGTACAGCAGGCTGATGGCCAGCCCGTCGATCTTGACTTCGACCAACCAGCGCGGTGGTTGACCGGGACGCATCCTCTCCAGGGAGGCGACGGTACGGTCGTACCAGGTGCGCAGCTCATCCCGTGAGAAGAGATCTTCCAAGGAGTACATCCGCTGCAGGTGCTCGACCGGGGCGAAGGCCGACGACGGGTCAGCACCGATCTGCTGGGTCGGGGAGTCGGAGGTGACCAGCTCCGGGTGGGCGGCCTCGATCTGCCGCAACCGCCGGATGAGCTGGTCATACTCCGCATCAGAGATCAGCGGAGCGTCTTTCTGGTGGTAGGCCACCTGGTGGGTGCGTACCTGTTCGACGAGTTCGGCGTACTCCTCGCGCAGTCCCGCCTCAGGGGTGGAGACGGCGTCGTCGGGCTGTTCAGTCACGTCGCACAGTCTACTGAGGAGCACTGACGTACAGCACCGAGAACTCCGGAACCCCTCACTGTTTCGGTGCGCGTTCTTCCGGTGAAGAGTCCTCTGCTTCAGGCAGCCAGACACACGGCAGGCCCACCGGTGCGTACACCAGCGGGCCTGCCGTGACTGGGGTCAGCCGAAGCTGCCCGGAAAGGACGGGGGTTAGCTCTTGGCCTCAGTGTCCCCGCTGACGGTGTCGACCGGGTTGGTGGCCGGGCCGGAGACATCGTCGGCGTCCTTGTAACCGGTACCCACGGAGGGACCGGGCTCCCCGCGCAGCTCCCAGGTGGTCACCGCGGCGGTGTCCTCCGGGCCGGGGATGTACTCCGGGTCCTCCATCAGGCGGCCAGCCTTGCGATCGGCGAAGTACTGTTCCATCTCCCGTTTCACCACCGGGGCCAGCACGACCAGACCGATGACATTGATGAAGATGCACAGGAAGAGGGCCGAGTCGGCGAAGTCGATGATGTTGGCGAAGGACACGATGCAGCCCACCACGATCATCACGCAGACGATGAGCCGGAAGATCGTGTCCCCCACCTCGGACTTGCCGAACAGGTGCCGCCAGGCCTGGATGCCGTAGTAGCTCCACGTGATGAGCGTGGAGAAGGCGAACAGCGCCACACAGATGGCCAGCAGCACCGAGAAGCCCGGCAAGAAGGTGTCGAAGGCGTTGGCCGTCAGACCCACCGGGTTGTCGTGACCTTCACCGATGGAGGCCTCGTAGTCGGCAGGCCAGGCGAAGATGATGACCAGAGCGGTCATGGTGCAGACCACCACCGTGTCGATGAACGGCTCCAGGGAGGCCACGAAGCCCTCCGAAACCGGCCGGCGGGTCTTCACCGCGGAGTGGGCGATCGGAGCCGAGCCAATGCCGGCTTCGTTGGAGAAGGCCGCACGCTGAACACCGATGATGATGACACCGATGACACCACCGGTAATACCCTCCGGGGAGAAGGCGCCAACGAAGATCGCCGAGAGAGCGTCCCCGATATTGGTGATGTTGGCCAGGATGACCACCAGGCAGGCCAGCACGTAGATAGCGGCCATGATGGGCACGATCTTGGCGGTGGCCGACCCGATGCGCTTGATCCCACCGATGATGACCAGGGCCACCAGTGCGGCAAAGATGATGCCGAAGATCAGTGCAGTCAGCTCAGACTCGAGGAACTCGAAGGTGTTCGGGCCGCCTTCGAGCTCGTAGACGCTGATGCCTTCGGCTTCGAGAGCTTCGCGCTCCTCGTCGCTGAGCTGCATCTCGTCGATGGTGGCACCGGCGGACTGTACAGCACCGTAGGTCTGGTTGGCCTGGAACATCCCACCACCGATGATGCCGAAGAGCATCACCGAGATAGCGAAGACACCGGTGATGATTGCCACCGGCAGCCGGCCGAGCCGGCGGAAGGCGATCGGCAGGTACCGGAAGGGTCCACCGCGGACTTCACCGTTCTCATCGATGGTGCGGTACCGCACCCCCAGGGTGCATTCCACGAACTTGGTACACATTCCGAACAGTCCGGCCAGCACCATCCAGAAGGTGGCACCGGGACCTCCCAGGGAGATCGCGGCGGCCACACCGGCGATGTTGCCAAGCCCCACTGTTCCGGAGACCGCTGCGGTCAGTGCTTGGAAGTGGGTGACCTCACCGGGGTCGTCCTTGCGGGTCCACTTACCGCGGACCGCCTCGAGGGCGGCGCCGAAGCCGCGGAACTGCACGGCTTTGAAATAGATGGTGAAGCCGATGGCGGCGATGATCGCCCACAGCACCACCAGCGGTCCGTCCCAGAGCATGCTGTCCTCGGGGAACGGGTTTCCTAGCGGAACCTGGACTTCGGTCCCGAAAACCAGGTTCACGAAGAATTCGGTGGCCTGCCCGAAACACGCGTCGACGACGTCGGCGGCGTTCTGTACCGCGCTTTCGTCAGGGTCGGCAGGGGGCGCCCCGCAGATTCGAGTGTCCCCCCTCGACATCATTATCTGCTGCCATCAGCAGCCCTTGTGCACCCATGGTGTTCATCCCCTCAGGTCAGAGTAACGAGGTACGTGATCCAACACTCCTGAAGGAGTATTTCACTCCCAGAATGTCAGCAATATACTCCCACTCTGTTTCGGATGCTTTGCAGAACACGCACAGATGTAAACATTATGTTTCTCGTGAACCTCTCAGATCACGAATGTGTTACATAGGTGCCTGTTCTGCTGATCCGTCGGGGCACCGGGCGCTCAAGCGGCGGAGCTCAGCCCTCGATCCCCAGTTTCTCCAGCACGATCTGGCGGACCTTTCCGGCATCGGCCTGGCCTTTGGTCTCCTTCATGACCGGACCAATGAGCGCACCAATGGCTTTGAGTTTGCCGCCTTTGACTTTCTCGACGACGTCGGGATTCTCCGCCATGGCTTTTTCCACGGCCGCAGTGAGCGCACCGTCGTCGGAGACGACCTCGAGCCCACGCTGGGCAACAATCTGCCCCGGGCTGCCTTCCCCATCAAGGTGGTATTCGAGGACCTGCCGGGCGATCTTGTCGTTGATCTTCCCGTCCTCGATGAGCTGGTTGAGCTCAACGATCGTGGCCGGCTCCACCCCGAGTTCAGCCGGAGCGGTCTCCCGCGCATTGGCCAGTCGGGAGAGCTCTCCCATCCACCATTTGCGGGCCACAGCGGGACTGGCCCCCTGTTCAACGGTCTGTTCGATCTCATCGAGGAGGCCAGCAGCGACGACATCACGGAATTCAGCATCCGAGTAGCCCCAGGCTTCACGGAGCCGACGGCGCCGCTCGGCTGGCGGCTCGGGCAACTCAGCCCGCAGGGTCTCGATCCACTCTTCGGTGGTGACGATGGGAACCAGATCCGGTTCGGGGAAGTACCGGTAGTCATCCGCGTCGGACTTGATCCGTCCCGGGCTGGTGGTCCGGGAGGTTTCCTGCCAGTGGCGGGTCTCCTGGACGATACTGCCGCCAGCGGCGAGCACGCCGGCGTGGCGGCGGATTTCGTAGGTCACCGCGTGTTCGACAGCCCGCAGGGAGTTGACGTTCTTGGTTTCCGAACGGGTCCCGAATCGTGATGCACCCTTGGGCATCAAAGAGACGTTGGCGTCACAGCGGACGTTGCCCCGCTCCATGCGGGCATCGGAGATCTTCAAAGCTTTAACGATGTCCCGGATCGCCGAGACGTAGGCCCGGGCCACTTCCGGGGCGCGTTCACCGGCACCGGTGATCGGTTTGGTGACGATCTCGATCAACGGCACCCCGGCCCGGTTGTAGTCCACCAGAGAGTAGTCCGCACCTTGGATACGTCCGGAGGTTCCGGCGTGGGTGAGTTTGCCGGCGTCTTCCTCCATATGCGCGCGTTCGATCTCCACCCGGAAGATCTCCCCGTCGTCGAGTTCGACGTCGAGCCAGCCGTCATAGGCGATGGGCTCGTCGTACTGGCTGGTCTGCCAGTTCTTGGGGGTGTCCGGGTAGAAGTACTGTTTACGGGCGAACCGGCAGGACTCGGCGATAGAGCAGTTCAGTGCCAACCCGAGTTTGATGGCCGACTCCACCGCACGTCCGTTGACCACCGGCAGCGTGCCGGGTAGCCCGAGGTCAACCTCGTTGACGTTGCTGTTGGGTTCATCCCCGAAAGCGTTGGGGGCCGAGGAGAACATCTTCGAGACAGTGTTGAGCTCCACGTGGACCTCGAAGCCGAGGACCGGCTCATACTTCTTAAGCGCTTCCTCGAAGCTCAGTGGCTGGGGGTCTGTCAACGTCTCATTCATCAGTGGACCTCCTCGAGTTCGGGGATCTGCTGCCAGATGGCCTCACCCTTTTCACCGAGCAGGTGCTCCAGGGCTCCAGCAGCGTGGTAGGCGCGGATGTCCTCACGGGCCGGGGCGAGGAACTGGATGCCCACCGGCAGCCCCTCGGATAGCCCGCCGGGCACGTTGATCCCGGGGATCCCCGCCAGGTTGGCAGGGATCGTCGCGATGTCGTTGAGGTACATCTTCAGCGGGTCGTCTAACTTCTCCCCGAGTTTGAACGGCACTGTGGGGGCGGTGGGGCAGATCAGCACCTCGGCCTGCTCGAAGGCGCGGTCGAAGTCCCGTTGGATGAGGGTGCGGATCTTCTGAGCGGAGCCGTAGTAGGCGTCGTAGTACCCGGCGGAGAGCGCGTAGGTGCCCAGCACAATGCGGCGCTTGACCTCAGGACCGAATCCGGCGGCACGGGTGGCGGCCATGACCCGTTCGATGGTCAATGGCCCGTCATCGGGTAGTACTCGTTTGCCGTAGCGGACCCCGTCGTAGCGGGCCAGGTTGGAGGAGGCCTCCGAGGGCATGATGAGGTAGTAGGCCCCCAGCGCGTAGTCGAAGCTGGGACAGTCGACTTCGACGATCTCAGCCCCGGCCTCTTTCAGCGACTCCAAGGACGAGTGGAAGGCATCGAGCACGCCCTGCTGGTATCCCTCTCCGTGGGAGAGCTGCTTGATGACCCCGATCTTCTTACCGGCGACGTCGTGCTCGGCGGCGGCCCGGGCGAAAGCCGGCACGGGGTCCGGCAGGGAGGTGGAGTCCTTGGGGTCGTGGCCACCGATGAGCTCGTGCAGCAGTGCGGCGTCCTCCACTGTGCGGGCACAGGGACCGATTTGATCTAAAGATGAGGCCATGGCGATCGCACCGTAACGGGAGACTCCGCCATAGGTGGGCTTGGTGCCGACGGTACCGGTAAAGGCCGCTGGCTCCCGGATGGAACCACCGGTATCAGTGCCCAGCGCCAGAGGTGCCTCGAAGGCGGCAACGGCCGCGGCCGAGCCTCCCCCGGAACCGCCCGGGATGCGTTCGGTGTCCCAGGGGTTGCGCGTCACCCCGTATGCGGAGTGCTCAGTGGAAGAGCCCATGGCGAACTCATCGAGGTTGGTCTTACCCAGGATCGGCAGCCGTGCGGCCCGGATTTTCTCCACCACCGTGGCGTCGTAGGGACTCATCCACCCTTCGAGCATCTTCGACGCCGCTGTGGTGGGCTGACCCTTGGTGACGATGAGGTCCTTAATGGCGATGGGCACCCCGGCCAGCGGGTGCAGTTTCTCCGCCTCAGCTCCCCCGGCGGCACGGATCTTATCCACCCCGGCGGCGGTTTCTAGTGCTTCCTCTGCATTGACGTGGAGGAACGCGTTGATCGTGGGCTCGACCTGCTCGATGCGGCGCAGATGCGCCTGAGTCAGCTCCACGGAGGTGATCTCCCCGGCGCGGAGTTTAGCGGCCATCTGGGCCGCGGTGAGTTGAATCATGGGGTCCATGCTTAGGCCTCCTCGTCCAGGATCGCCGGGACCTTGAACCGTCCGGCGTCAGCGTCAGGAGCGTTCGCCAGGGACTGCTCCGGGGTGAAGGTGTGGCCGATGACGTCCTCGCGGAAGACGTTGGTCAGCGGCAGGGGGTGGGAGGTGGCGGGGACGTCCTCACCAGCGGCCTCCTGCACGGTCTTGACGGCGTCGACGATTTCGCCGAGCTCTTCAACGGTCTTGTCCAGCTCTTCCTCGGTCATGGCGATATGGGCCAATCTGGCAAGATGCTCGACGTCGGCACGCGAGATCTCAGACATGCAGCTCCCTTGAGTAGTTTCAGATTCGTGGAAACGTCTGCCGCTCATCCTATCGGCCTACGGTGAGCCTTCCGGTGCCCGCTGGGGACTCCGCAAACCTCTCCTCCTTTACTCGCGCTTCACCTTGCCGAGCTGCGAAAGCGTAGCTCGGTAAGGTTAAGCCGCTCCCACAAGGAATCCTCCGAGGTTTGCTCCGCCCCCATCGGGAACCGGGCACAGGCGCTAACGATCAGTGGTCGCCGGAGACGACGTCGACAAGGATGACGGTGACGTTGTCACGTCCCCCTGCTTTCAGCGACGCGTGAATCAACCAGTCGACGGTGTCCTGGGCACTGCGCCCGGCGTTGAGAATCTGGGCGATCTGCGCGTCGGTGAGTTCTCCGGTCAGCCCGTCGGAGCAGATCAATAGCCGCTGCCCCGGGGTGACCGTGGCGGTGGAGAAGTCCGCTTCGAAGAAGTCCCCGGCACCTAGAGCCCGGGTGATGACATTGCGCTGCGGGTGGGTCTGGACCTCATCGGCGGTGATCATCCCGGAGTCGACGAGGTCTTGGACCTGAGAGTGATCCCGGGTGAGGCGGATGAAGGCGCCGTCGTGGAGAAGGTAGGTGCGCGAGTCGCCGATGTTGAACACCAGCCACTGCCACTGGTTCTCCGTCTCCACCACGACCGCCCCGGAGAGCGTCGTCCCGGCTTTGGAGTCGGTGGCCTGACGGATGCGGGCATCGGCGTCGTCGAGGAAATGCTGGATGTCTGCTTCGGTGACTCGCCCCTGTGCGCGCTCCCACCCTTCAGCGAGGGCCTCGACCGCCAGACGGGAAGCCACCTCCCCAGCTTCGTGGCCGCCCATACCGTCAGCAACGGCGAAGAGGTTATCGGCCACGACGTAGGAGTCTTCGTTGAGCTCACGGCGCAGTCCCACGTGGGAACCGCAACCGTAGTCGACGTAGGGCTCCTGGAGGGTGTCAGGACTGTTCGCGCTCATTGTCACTCCCCCATCTTGTCACGGATCGTTGCCTTCCTGTGATCCGCGACGTGTCATTTTTTACCTCATCGTGATGTGCGTATGCCCATCGCCCATCCCCCTGCTAGGCGGTGGGTTCGTCAGGAGCGCTCTCCAAGACGATGCTGGAGGCCCCGGTGCGTAACAGCATCGCGGGGGCGACTTCCCCGAAGCCGCGCACCACCCGGGGCGGCTGGGGTACCAGGAGGTAGTCGTCGCGGCCTTCGAGAGCCTCGGCGGTGGCCGCGTCGACGAGCACTGTGCCGGGATCAGCCAGGGCCGTCAGCCGCGCGGCGAGGTTAACCACTGGTCCGTAGATGTCCCCCATCCGGGAGAGCACCCGCCCCCACACCACCGAGACCCGGGCCTGGGGCAGCACATCATCGGCGGCGATCGCCTCAGAAAGCGCCAGGGCGATCTCCGCACCGGCCTCAGGAGTTTCGGCATTGAAGAGCACCTCGTCACCGACGGTCTTGACCAGCCGGCCACCACCGATGCTGATGATCTCGGCGCATTTGGATTCGAACCGTTGCACCATCTGGGCCAGGGTGCGTTCACTCATTTGCCGGGACAAAGAGGTATAGGAGACCAGGTCGGCGAACCCGACGGCTCGGGCCAGGGGAAGGGGGGAATCGTCGTCGTCCTCCCGCCCCAGAGAGGCCAGACCAGATTCAACCCGCACGGTCAGCCGTTGCAGGGCGGCAGAAAGCTGCCTGCGCCAGGCGTAGCCCATCAGCTGCTGGATCGGCTCGATGAGCCGGGGCAGGGTTTCGACCACGTGACTACGAGCTTCGGCGTCGGAGAGCTGCTCGTTGGCGATTTTGTCCTCTACCAGCGCCTCGATCTGCCACACGACCATCCGATCAGTCATCTGCCCCACCGAGCGGGTCAGCGAGATGGCAGTCTCCTGGTTGAGGTGGCCTTCGCGGACGAGTTCAACCATCGTGGTCAGCGCCTCGGCGTCCGCCTCTGTGAAGGCTTTGACGTCGTCATCCAGGTTGGGGAACCCCAGGGCGCGCCACAACCGGCGGGCCGAGTGGGTGGAGACCCCCATACGGGCGGCCATCTGACGGTAGGTCAGGGTCCGTTCAGCCCCCAGAAGGCGGTGTTCCAACTCCCGAATGGAGCGGTGCCACTCGCGCTGTTGGAAAGTCGGCACCGGGATGGCTGCAGTCTCCGGGTTCCGCTCATAGGTCTCATCCACAGATCCGCTGAATGCCTGGGCTTCCACGGTCTCTACCGGGGTGGCGGCACTAGGGGCGGAGGAGTCGACCCGGGCGGTGGTGACCCCGCGCGCCGGGAAATCGGACCAGTCGGCTCGGGCTGCGGCGAGTTCGTCAGCGGTGTAGTCATGGGGCTCGACGGCGGCGAATTCGGCGGTCTCACCGGCCATGTAGTCCGCTGGGGCTCCGAAGCCGCGGCGGGTGGCCCGCTCCCAGGCTTCCCGTCCGGAGTCCTGATGTTCTTCAGCCATAGGCTCCGCCGAAGGAGGCGTGCGGAACATCCCCGTATCCATGGGCAGGACCGGGGTGGGCGGGGCTGTTCATCTGCGCCCAATAGTGGGCGTTAGCACGACGCCGGTACTCGGCGAGTTCTTGGGCGATGAGGGTGTGAAACCGGGCGGCGTCGGGCATATCCCGCAATGTGGTGCGCTGGTACTGGTTACCGATCCCGTGGATGAGGATGATGTCACCGGCTTCGACCACCCCCTGGGCTCGGGATTGCCGCCAGTCCACTTGAGTCAACAGACCCAGGGGGACCACCACCGCTTGCGCGGCGCCGATCATGTTTTTCTGTACCACCCGGTGGCTGGTGAGGTAGGTGATCCGATTCAACCAGGCCAGCGCGGGTTTGACGGTGCCGAAGGCCACCACGAGCAAACCGATGGCCCAGACGGCGAAGACCCCGATGTGGCTGTAGTGAACGATGAACGCCGGCTGGGTGGGGCGGGTGATGTAACCCAACAGGAACATCATCACCGCCACGGTGACCAGCAGGTTGGCTGCGGCGGGGATCAGGGCCCGCCAGTGGGCACGGGTGCGCACGATGACCTGCTCGCCGTCGACGAGTTTCAGCGGCACCGACGCACCTCCTTGACCTCACGAGCCCGGGCTATCCCGCCGGGGACTCTGGTGTGACCATCTCTCTTCCGCCCGATTCTACGTGGCTTCGGCACCGCCGATCAGCTGTGCGCTCGTGAGGAGCGCAGGTGGATGACATCGGCGGCGGTGAAGTGCTGGACAGCCGCCGGCACAGGCTCCCAGAGGTCCTGGGGCCCGCCTCCGGCTTCGGGGTCTAACCGGGTACGACGACGTTCGGTGACCTCGACGATGAGCCCGCCGTCGTCGTCGACTCCCACTGCGGTTCCGCGGGCGGCGGTCTGGTCCGGCAACTCCACCCGCACCCGAGTGCCAAGGGTACTGATGGCGGTGACGATATCTGCCCGCAGCGCAGCGATACCACCGGTGGCCTCGGCGGTCTCGTGCAGGTGGCGGAATCGGCTCAACCAGGCCACGAGCAGGTCAGTACGCAGGGCCGCTGCCTCTGTGCTGTGTGCCTTCGGGGTCTGTTGCCCAGAGGCGGCCAGTTCCGCCCGTAGGGAGGTGGAGTGTTCGGTGGGCAGTTCATCGGCCCCCTGAAGGACGTTGATGCCGCAGCCGAGGATGACCGCACCGGAGTCCTCTGCGGGGAGGACCGCCAGCAATCCGGCGATTTTGCGACCGTCGATGAGCACATCGTTGGGCCATTTCAACCCGGCAGCCAGACCGTGTTCCTCACGCAATATGGTGACCAGCGCGTAGCCGGCCACCAGGGTGAACCACGGTCGTTGAGCCTGCGGAAGAGATGAACGCAGCACCACGGAGGTGGACAGGGAGGCTCCCCGGGGGGAAGACCACCCCCTGCCGAGCCGGCCCCGTCCGGCGGTCTGCTCCTCGGCGGTCAGCACACTGAAGTGCGGCCACCGGTTCACGAAACCGGGCTGGGTGGCGTCGGTGAGCAGCTCATGATTGGTCGATGTCGTCGTCTCTGTGACCTCCAGCCGGGAGATGACCCCGGTGTCCATGAGCTCACGCTGCAGCCGCTGCACCTGAAGTGGCGTGGGGTTATCCGTCATAGCTGCAACCTACTTCAGAGCCAGTCTGCGATGTTGTAGGGGTTCCACAACGGCTTCCGGTGACGCTGTGCTTAAACTGGCGGCTGATTTGTAGAGTTTCCATCACGACGCCGAGAAGCGAAAGGCCCCATGAGCGACGCGCCTGATCTGAACAGCACCGCCGGCAAGCTCGCCGAGTTCCGGCGTCGTCGCGATCAGTCCTTGGTTCCAGCCGGCGCCGCCGCGGTGGAGAAACAGCACAACCGGGGTAAGCTCACCGCCCGGGAGCGGATCGAGATGCTGCTGGATGAGGACTCCTTTGTGGAGTTCGACGCTCTGGCGGTGCACCGCTCCACGGCCTTCGGTATGGAGAAGAAGAAGCTGGTCGGTGATGGGTTGGTCTCCGGGTACGGCACCATCGAGGGCCGGCTGGTGGCTGTTTACGCCCAGGATTTCACCGTCTTCGGCGGGTCACTGTCGGCGGTCAACGGCAAGAAGATCGTCAAGGTTCAGGAGTTCGCAGCCCGCAACGGCTGCCCGGTGATCGGCATCAACGACGGCGGCGGTGCTCGCATCCAGGAGGGTGTGGAGTCTCTGGCGATGTTCGCCGATATCTTCCGTAACAACGTCCACTCCTCCGGGGTGGTGCCGCAGATCACCCTCATTATGGGCCCGGCGGCTGGCGGGGCGGCTTACTCTCCGGCGCTGAACGACTTCATCATCATGGTGGATAAGACCTCCCATATGTTCATCACCGGGCCCGATGTCATCAAGTCGGTCACGGGCGAGGACGTGGATATGGAGACCCTCGGTGGGGCGCGTTCACATGCGACCACCACCGGCACGGCTACCTACATGGCCCAGGATGAAGAAGACGCCATCGAGTTCGCCAAGGAGCTGCTGGAGTTCTTGCCGCTGAACAACCTGGCCGAGGCTCCGGTGGAGGCTGCGGAGGAGCGCCCTAAAATCGAACCGGAGGATCAGTCGCTCAATGAGCTCATCCCCGATTCGGCCTCCGCGCCCTATGACATGACCGTGCTGATCGAGCAGCTGGTCGATGACGGCTACTTCCTGCAGTTGCAGAGCCTGTATGCACCGAACATCATCATCGGGTTCGGGCGCATTGAGGGCCGCAGCGTGGGGGTGGTGGCCAATCAGCCCAGCCAGTTCGCCGGGACCCTTGACATCGCCGCTAGTGAGAAGGCGGCTCGGTTTGTCCGGTTCTGCGATGCGTTCAACATCCCGATCCTTACGCTGGTGGATGTGCCCGGGTTCTTACCTGGTACGGACCAGGAGTTCGGCGGCATCATTCGGCGCGGGGCCAAGCTGCTCTATGCCTACGCGGAGGCCACTGTGCCGAAGGTCACCGTCATCACCCGTAAGGCGTTCGGTGGGGCTTACATCGTCATGGGGTCTAAGAAGCTCGGTGCGGATGTGAATCTTGCCTGGCCCACCGCTCAGATCGGGGTGATGGGCGCTCAGGGTGCGGTCAATATTCTCTACCGCCGTGACCTGGCTGCTGTGGAGGCCGAAGGCGGAGACGTGGAGGCCAAACGGGCCGAGCTCATCGACCGGTATGAGGCGGAGCTGCTCAACCCGTACCAGGCAGCTGAACTGGGGTTCATCGACGCCGTCGTCGAACCGGCCGAAACCCGCTGGCAGGTCACCAAAGCCCTCCGCGCCACTTACCACAAACGCGAATCCCTGCCCGCTAAGAAACACGGAAATATCCCCCTGTAATGGCACACCACATGACCCCTGCCCCTTTAGGTGTGAAGGCCGGCGCCGCCGCAGCCGGCCGAGAGGCGCGCGGGCTCTGCCCGCCGCCGGGACCAGCACCGCAACACGGAAATATCCCTCTGTAATGGCACACCAACTGACTACCTCGGAGACTGCCTTGCTGGATATCCGCGGGCCGGAGTTGAGCACCGAGGAGACTGCCGCCGTGGTGGCGGTCATCGCTCGTCTGGCCTCGGCCGATGGAGGTGGGGACGACGACGCCGGCACCACCGGTCCCACTGACCGCACCACCCAGCGGCGTCACCGGCTCCACGCCAATGCCCACGGGCTGTGGGGTCGGCCCGGTCCGGGGTCCTGGACTCAGGCGGCGGGGGGTCTGCGATGAGTGCTGCACGCCAGCGTGCTGGGGATCGTCCAGCGCGGCTGATCCTCGCCTCAGCTTCCCCCTCGCGGAAGATGATTCTGCAGCAGGCGGGGATCGCCTTCGACGTCGTCGTCTCGGATGTGGACGAACCGACAGTGGTGCAGCAGGCGGCGGAAGCCTCGGGACCGTTGTCGCCGGCCGATGAGGCATTGTTGCTCGCCCAGGCCAAGGCTGAGGATGTCGCGTCCCGTCCGGAGGCTCGCGGAGCGTTGGTGCTCGGCTGTGATTCGGTGTTCGAGCTCGATGGTCTCGCCTACGGTAAGCCGATCGAACCGGAGGTCGCTATCGCCCGGTGGCAGCGGATGCGGGGGCATACCGGAACGTTGCACACCGGTCATTGGTTGGTGGAGGCCGCACCCACTGGTACCGAGGCCACGCACTGGGCCGGTGCGGGAATGGAGGTGCTGCTGGGCTCGGTCCCCGGTGGGACTGGTCAGTTCCGCGCCGCGTGGGAGACGGTTTCTTCCGATGTGGTCTTCGGTCACCCCACTGATGAGCAGATCCGGACCTATGTGGCCACCGGGGAGCCGCTCTACTGTGCCGGCGCGTTCACTCTGGAGGGCGGGGCTGCGGAGTTTATTGATCGGGTCGACGGCGACCGCGAGGCGGTCATCGGGGTCTCTCCGGCGGCCTTGCACCGGCTGGCCGAACAGCTGGGGCACAGCATGACCGAACTGAGAAGCGAAGGATGAGCATGACCAACACGTTCAGCAAAGTACTCATCGCCAACCGTGGGGAGATCGCGGTGCGGGTGATCCGTGCCGCCCGCGATGAGGGGCTGTCCACTGTGGCGGTCTATGCCGAGCCGGACCGCGACGCCGTGCATGTTCACTTAGCCGATGAGGCCTTCGCCTTGGGTGGGGAGTCGGCTGCGGAGTCTTATCTGGTGGCGGAGAAGGTGCTGGAGGCGGCCCGGGCCACCGGTGCTGATGCCGTCCACCCCGGTTATGGGTTTCTGTCCGAGAACGCGGAGTTCGCCCGGGCGGTGCAGCAGGCCGGACTGGTGTGGATCGGGCCCTCCCCGGAGGCGATCGAGACTCTGGGGGATAAGGTCTCGGCCCGTCAACTGGCGGAGAAGGTCGGTGCTCCCCTGGCCCCGGGCACCAAGGAGCCGGTCAGTTCGGCCAAAGAGGTGCTGAAGTTCGCGGAGAAGCAGGGCCTGCCGATCGCGATCAAGGCTGCCCACGGTGGCGGCGGACGCGGCATCAAGGTGGTGCGTGAACGCGATGAGATCGTCGAACTCTACGAATCAGCGGTCCGTGAGGCGACCGCCGCCTTCGGGCGGGGCGAGTGTTTCATCGAGAAGTTTCTGGATAAGCCACGCCATGTGGAAACCCAGTGCCTGGCTGATGCGCATGGCAACGTGGTGGTGGTCTCCACCCGGGATTGCTCCCTGCAGCGGCGCAACCAGAAGCTCGTGGAGGAGGCTCCGGCCCCGTTTTTGACCCGGTCGCAGAACCGGCAGCTCTACCGGTCCTCGAAGGCGCTGCTGAAGGAGGCTGGTTACACCGGTGCGGGGACTTGTGAGTTCCTCATCGGTCAGGACGGGACCATCAGTTTCCTGGAGGTCAACACACGCCTGCAGGTGGAGCACCCGGTGACCGAAGAGGTCACCGGGATCGACCTGGTGCGCGAGCAGTTCCGCATCGCCCGGGGGGAGAAGCTCGGCTACGACGACCCGGAGGTCCGCGGGCACAGCATTGAGTTCCGTATCAATGGAGAGGATGCCGGGCGGAACTTCATGCCCGCCCCTGGTGTGCTCCAGCAGTGTGAGATGCCACAGGGTCCCGGTGTTCGGGTGGATTCGGGGGTCCGGGCCGGGGAGACGATCTCAGGGGCTTTCGACTCCATGGTGGCCAAGCTGATTGTCACCGGGGCGGATCGGCGGCAGGCGCTGCAGCGGGCCGCACGGGTACTGGATGAGACCCGCATCGAGGGGATCCCCACGGTGTTGCCGTTTCACCGGCAGGTGGTGGAGCACCCGGCGTTCGCACCGGAGTTGCGCAATCCGAAGGCTTCCCGGTTCAGTGTGCATACCCGGTGGATTGAGACGGAGTTCGACGGTGTCATCGAGCCGTACAACACGTTGACTGCCCGGCCGGATGCCTCCGGCCCGCAGGCCCGTGAGGAAGTCGTCGTGGAGGTCAACGGCAAACGGGTCGCGGTCAATGTTCCCGCCACCCTGGCTGCCGGGAAGCTCTCTGGTGCGGCACCGTCGAAGAAGAAGCGGCGCCGTCGTGCCACCTCAGCTGCAGCCACCGACGGCGATGCGCTCACCTCCCCTATGCAGGGCACGGTGGTGAAGGTCGCCGCCAAGGACGGTGCGAAGGTCGCTGAGGGGGACCTCGTCGTCGTCCTGGAGGCGATGAAGATGGAACAGCCCATCACCGCGCATAAGGCGGGCAAACTCAAGGGGCTGAAGGTGTCACCTGGCACCGGGGTGAAGGCCGGTGAGACCCTGGCGACTATCGAAAGCTAAACCCGTCCCCCATTGTGGTGGGCGGTGCGCCAACGCCGGTAGGCCAAGAGGGTCAGTGTGAGGACCACCGCCCAGGCGATGACGACTACGGCGCCGGTCATCACCCCCGGTTCTGCGACGAATCCCCCCAGAGCCACGAGGGAGATCTGACCCGGAATGATGGACAGGAACGTCGCCGGTAGGTAGACATGGTGCGGGACCCCGAAGGCTCCGCTGCCGTAATTCACCGGCCAGTACGGCACCCCGGGCATCAGTCGTAGCGTGCAGACTGCCTCAAAGCCTGCGCTGGTGAGGTGGTGTTCCACCCGGGCCCGGTAGCGGCCCAGCATGCGTTTGACCGTGGGTTCACCCAGGGCCCGGGCCAGCCAGTACGCTGCCCAGCAGCCCAGGAAGGCTCCGGCGACCGAGAGCACACTGCCCAGCACTGTGCCGAAGAGGAATCCACCGGTCATCGCCATGATGGTCACCGGGATGGGTGTGGTGGCCACCAGCGCGTAGAGTCCGACGAAGATGAACCAGGCGGCCCAGCCGAACCCGTCGATGGTGGTCTGCAGTTCCTCGGCTGGGGGCAGGTCGACGTTGAAGACCAGCCACACCATTCCCAGCACGACCAGGACCAGGGCGGTGTTGCGCGCGGCAGCTACCCAGGGGGATTCGACCTCGGCACGGTCGCTGGGAGAACGTTTGCTGACGGAATGGTCAGGTTCGGGGTCGTGGGGCGGATGCATCCCGGCCATGCTACGCCGTCGGCGGGCTGACCCCGGTGGTTGAGGGGTAGCCGGCTGAAGAAGGGGACAGTTCAGTAGTAGACCGCCAGGGGGCCGTTGGGCCCGTCAATGACGTTGACTTCGGTGTTGAAGATCTCGCTTAAGACCTCATTGCGCATGATCTCTTCTGGGGTGCCGTGCTTGACGACCTGACCGTGCTTCATCGCGAGGATCTTGTCCGAGTAGTGGGCAGCGAAGTTGATGTCGTGCAGCACGATGACGATCGTGCGACCCAATTCGTCGGCGGCACGGCGCAGCTGCTTCATCATCTGCACGGCATGCTGCATGTCCAGGTTGTTCAGTGGTTCATCCAACAGCACGTAGTCGGTCTGCTGGGCCAACACCATGGCCACATAGGCGCGTTGCCGCTGCCCCCCGGAGAGCTGGTCGAGGTAGCGGTTCTCCAGTTCGGTGAGGTTGAGGAAGTCGATCGCCTCGGAGATGTACTTCTCATCCCCCAGAGTCAGTCGGCCTCCGGAATGGGGGAAGCGGCCAAAGCCGACCAGTTGCCGGACGGTCAACCGGGTGACGAAGTGGTTTTCCTGACGCAACACCGAGAGGATTTTCGCGATCGCTTTTGACGGGGTGTTGACGACGTCGTGCCCGGCCACGGTGATCTGGCCCTGGTCGATGTCCAGCAGGCGGCCAATCATGGTGAGGATGGTCGACTTACCCGCCCCATTGGGGCCCACTAGGGCGGTGATGCCACCTGATTCGATCTCGGTGGTGACCGGTCCGATCTGGACGGAGTCGCTGTAGTCCTTCTGGACGTCGGTGAGAGTAATCACAGGCGGCCCTTTCGCAGGATGAAAATGAGGAACACGGTGCCGCCGATGAGCTCGACGATCACGGTCACCGCTCCCCCGGCGTCCCAGACGTGCCGGAGGATGAAGTAGCTACCGGAGAGGATCGCGTAGCCGAAGAGGAACCCCATGGGGAACAGCAGGCGGTGGGAGTAGGTGTCGGCGAACTGGTAGGCCAGGATCGCGGTGAGGAAGCCGAGGAACATCATCGGGCCCACCAGGGCAGTGGCCATGGAGATCAGCACCGAGACCAGGGCCAGGATGAGGATCAGCTCGCGTTTGTAGTTCACCCCGAGGTTCAGCGCGGTGGATTTCCCCAGGGCGATGACATTGAGCTTATGCGCCCGCACCCACAGGAACCCGGTGACCAGCAGGGCGATGGGAATCGCATACGGCAGGTACTCGGCACGGGCGTTGGAGATGTTGCCGAAAAGCCGGGCGGTGAGTACATCGAACTCACTGGGGGTGAGCATCCGCTGCATGAAGTTCGACAGTGACCCCAGGGTTCCGCCGATGACCACACCGACCAGCAGCATGATGTGCACATTGGAGAACTTCCCGCTGAGCAGCCAGGTGTAGAGCGCAGTGGCCAGCAGCATCATCATGGCCATCTGCAGGAAGAACTGCGGCACCCCGACGAGCATCGTCACCCCGGCCATGCCGAAGACGTAGACGAACATCGTCTGGATCGCCGTGTAGAGGGACCCGAAGCCCATGATTCCGGGAGTGATGATCCGGTTGTTCACTGCGGTCTGGAAGGCGATGGTCGCCATGGCGTGGCAGAGGGCCACCACACCGATGGTCAGCAGGGAGTCACGTCGCATATCGGCGATGACCCACCATCCATCAGAGCCAAACTCCGCGGGATTGTTGTAGCCCATGATGCCGATGGTGAACCCGACGGAGAGCACCCCGAGCAGGATCATCATCAGCACATAGTTACGCATGTGCTTGCGGTCGGTGATCGGCTTGGAGTGGCGCTGCTGTGGTGCCTGCTGCTCAGCGGTCTTAAACATCATCGTTGACTCGTCTCCTCGCGGGATCCTGGAGACCCGGCAGGTATCTGCTCACTCAACTGGCCAGCCCTCCCTTTCGGCGCTGCCGCAGCAGCAGTCCGACGAAGACGACGCCGCCGACCAGTCCGAGTACCAGCCCGACGGGGATCTCGAAGGGGGCTCGGATGGTCCGGCCGATGAGGTCGCAGACGGTGACCACGCAGATGCCCACTAGACACACCCAGGGGAGGTTACTGCGCAGGTCATCACCGCGGAAGAGGGCGACAATATTGGGCACGACCAGCCCCAAGAACGGCAGGGTTCCCACCACAGTGGCGGTGACCCCGGTGGCGACCGCGACCATGGCGGTGCCCATGAACAGCACGAAGGCGTAGTTCAGTCCCACATTGGTGGCCATGTCTTTGCCGAGCCCGGCCACGGTGAACTGGTCCGCGACGATGAACACCAGCACGGTGACCGCCAGCACGATCCACATCAGTTCGTAGCGGCCCTGGATGACCCCGGTGAAGGATCCGGCGAACCAGATACCTAGGGTCTGTAAATGGTCGGTCATCAGCGCCAGGTACGTGGTGAAGGAGGAGACGACCGCACCGAGCATGATGCCGATGATCGGCACGATGAGGCTGGACTTCAGCGACACCCGGCGTAAGAACATAAAGAAGACCATGGTGCCGATGAACGCCATGAAGGTGGCACCCGACATCCGGGCAAAGAGGCTCGCCCCGGGGAAGAGCCACATCACCAGGATCAGTCCCAGTCCGGCCCACTCGGTCGTTCCGGTGGTGGTGGGTTCGACGAAACGGTTCTGGGTCAGCAGCTGCATGATGACCCCGCACATCGCCATGGAGGCCCCGGCCAGCACCAGCGCCACAGTGCGTGGAATCCGGGTGATCCCGAACATCCAGAAGTTTTCCCAGTCTTCGCCACCGAAGACATCGAACTGCCCGGTCAGCAGGGATAGCACCAGCAAGACCAGGGTGACGAGGATGGCGACGAGGAATGCGGGAGTCCACAGCCGGCGTCGGCGGTGCCGTCGCCCGTCATCGACGAGGACGTCGCGGCTGGTCTGGGAGACGTCCTGCCGCAGGGTGGTAGTCATAGGGGCTTCCGGGTCTCGATCGGCAACGGGCGAGTGATGAAACGAAGGTAAGGCAATGCTATGGGTGTTCTGCCACACGCGTCGAATGCGCTGCCTTCATGCCGGTGCCCCGCTCGCTCAGGTGAGGGAACGGGGCACCGTGATCAAGGCACCGGCCTCGGCGTCTTACTGGGCGTCCTCCAGGGCGTCAGCGAAGTCGCGGAGGAACTCGGTGTAGGCCTGGATGTCCTCGGTGAGGTACATGTCATCCGGGGTGTAGACGATGTTGCCCTCCTGGACAGCGGTGACTTCCTGCAGGGCCGGGGATTCGGCGAGCAGTTCATCAGCCGGCTGGTAGTCGGGGTCGTCGGAGTCCAGTCGGGCATCGCGGTCGGTCACCAGCAGCCAGTCTGGGTTAGCGTCGGCGATGGCTTCTACGGAGATGTCATCACCGTGGGCCTCATCTTCGGCGTCCTGTTCCAGGGCGGGCACCAGGTCAAAGGCGTTGAACAGTGGGCCGATGGTCCGTCCGGTACCTGGAGCCAGGTACTGGATGTCACCACCGGAGGTCATCAGACCCATCACTGTGGACTCTCCGTCGTAGAGTTCGGTGACACGGTCCACCTCGGCTTCGAACTCGTCGATGATCTCCTGGGCGGTCTCCTGCTCGCCGAAGACCTCGCCGAGCTTCTCCGTCTTCTCGATGAGCCCCTCGATGAAGGTGTCCGGGTCGTTGACGGCTTCATCGAACTCCAGGACCACGGTGTCGTAGCCGGCGGATTCTGTGACATCGATGATGTCCTCGTAGTACTGGCTGTAGCGCTGGCCGTTGATGATGAGGTCGGGCTCAGCGGCGATGATCTGCTCGAGGTCCGGTTCGCGGTGGTTACCGGTGTCGAGGATGTCCTCATCGGTGGCGTAACCGTGGGTCTGCTCATCCATCAGGGAACGGGCGGCCACACTGAGCTCCACACCGAAGGCTTCCAGCGTGCGGAAGGAACGGTTGTCAAAGGCTCCGATGGACTCCGGGGTCTCCGGAATCTCGTGGGTGCCGTGGTCATCCTCGATGGTGAGGCCGCCAGCTTCGGCGTCGTCACCATTGTCCTCGGCGTCGTTGTCATCACCGTTGCTGTCAGCATCGGTGACTTCTGTGTCGGTGTCCTCGTCGGCGTCGTCGTCGCCATTGTCACCGCAGGCGCTCAGCGCCAGAGTTCCAATAGCGACCACGGAGAGAAGCTGGAGGAAACGGTTCTTCTCCTCAGCGGGTGCAGTGGTCATGCTCATCGAAGGGTACCTTCCTTGGTCATTATTCGACTTAGCCTGTCCTAAGCTGAATAGAACCCTAGCTCTTCCCTAATGAGGCTGCAAGGTCGATGTCGTTCCGTGACATCGCCGGCGCGGCATCACCCCGCGATACCCTGAGGCCGTGGTTGATACCGGCGATCCGCACCATCCCGCCCTCTCTGACCAGGCACTGCAGCTTCTGGATTCACTGGAGGAATACACCGAGGACGCCGCTGACGAGACAAACATCACACTGCGGAAACAGGGGTGGGATCCACAGACGGTCGCCGCCGTGCTCACCCAAGCCCGGCTGCGCCGGGATGCCCGCGGCAAGTTCGGTGACCGGGCCGAGCGCATGCTTTTCACTCCCACCGGATTGGAGCAGGCCACCCGCTGGCCTGTAGCACTGCGACATGCTGAACGGTTCGCCACAGCCGGGGTCCCTCGTGTGGCGGATTTAGGGTGTGGGCTCGGGGCCGATGCCATGGCACTGGCCGAGGCTGGACTGGAGGTCACAGCCGTGGAGGCCGATGCACACACGGCGTGGATTGCCGCCCATAACCTGGCCCCCTTCCCGCAGGCGGAGGTACTGCACACCACAGCCGAGCAGTGGGCGGCCGCGCATGGGCTGGTGCGCCAGACGGATCCCGTACCGCGTCAGGAGCAGGCTCAGGCCCCGTGGGGTGTGTGGCTCGACCCGGCGCGCCGGAACCGGCGCTCACGCCTATGGAATCCCGAGGAATTCTCCCCGCCGCTGAGTTTCATCACCGCCGTGGCGGCCAACGGTGTACCCCTGGGGGTCAAGCTGGGTCCCGGGATCCCCCACGAGGTGATCCCCGCTGACTGCGAGGCCGAATGGGTCAGCATCGATGGTGAGCTGGTGGAGGTCGTCCTGTGGTTCAATGCTCTCTGCCGACGGAGAACTCTGCCCCGCCATACAGCAGGCTCCGCGCCCGCAGCAGACTCTGAACACTCCGCGGAGCCCGAAGACACTAGTCGGCTCATCCGTCGGGCCGCTACGGTGCTGACTAGCCGAACCACTACACCGCGTGAGAAACAGCCTGGGCCGAACATCCAGCAGCCGAATACCCACCACAGTGCCGAGCTGACCTCGACCGAGGACTTCGGTTCCGGCCCCGAGCCTGCCCCGGCCGGCCCCGACGGGCTTACCGGTGTGCTCTACGAACCGGATCCGGCGGTCATCCGTGCCGGTCTCGTCGCTGACCTCGCCGAAACCTGGGGAGGGCGACTACTGGATGAGCACATCGCCTACTTCAGCCTCCCCCACACCTCGGCGCCGGCAGGGGAAGCTCCCTTGGCGCGCGGCTACCGGATCCTGGAGGTGATGCCCTACTCCCCCAAGCGGCTGGCCCGCTGGTGCGCAGAACATCAGATCACCAGTGTGGAGATCAAAAAGCGGGGGGTCGACGTCGTACCCGAACAGCTGCGGTCCACCATTCTGCCGAAGAAGCGGCGGGGCAGGGAACCCCGCCACGCTGTCTTCATTCTGGTACGCATCGGCCCGGAGCGTTTCGCCGCTGTGGTGGAACCGGTCTGAGTGCGGCGGCGAGCACAACACGCCACTCAACCGCCGCACTCAGGGCACCGCATTCAGGACACCGCATGCAGCGGGTCAGCTCATGGAATGGAGGCCGTTGGCCTCAGTCCTCGGTGGTGCCCTTCATCTTGTGGCGGATGAGCACGCCGACCACGGCGAGAAGGCCCAGCACACCGGCACCGATCGCCAACGGGATCCACGCTGAGGTCTCGGACTCCTCAGCGGTCTGTTCGGTCTGAGGGGACTCGGTTTCCTCTTCTGCGGGAGTGTCCTCCTCCGCGGTGTCGGTCTCCTCTTCGGTGGCCGCTTCGGAGGTCTCCTCCTCGGTGGCCTCGTCCTGCTCGTCTTCCTCGGTGGCGTCTTCCTCCCCGGCCTCGACCTCGAAGCTGAAGCTGAGCTCTTCGTCGTGCCCGTCGGAGTAAACCACCCGGTAGAGGACCTCATACTCCCCGTCCGGTAATGGTTCGGGGATATCGGTGCTCATGATGTTGCCGTCGACCTCAGCGGGATCCTCGGAGGCCCAGTTCTCCCCGTCGGTGTCGAGAACCCAGATGTCATTGGTGACGGCATCCCCCACGGTGAGGCCGGCACCGGAGAATTCCAGCACCACCTCATCGGGGGATTCCTCCAGGACCTCACCCTCTTCCGGGGTGGAGGCGATGAGCGTGTCATGGGCGTAGGCGGGGGTGATGCTCAGCCCACCGAGGGCTAGGGCCGCACCTGCACTCAGTGTCAGGAGTGCGGGCATGCGGGCAGGGGTGTTGTAGGTGATGGTCATTGGTGTGTCCTTTGGTCTGGTGATGGTTCTGCGGCTCAGGCGGTACCTGAAAGCCGCACGGGAGGGTGGGGTCCTCACCAGACCGGTGGACCGCGCAGAGTACGGGGACTGCGGCCCAACCAGAGTTCATCACGCAGGGGAACCACCGCGGGCCACTGGGGCAGCCGTGGGCTCGGTGTAGGAGCTTTGTCCGGTACCTCCAGGACCGCGGGGCTGACACCGAGTGCATCGGCCAATGCGGCCAGCAGCACTTCGCCATGGCGCAATACCGCGTAGGTCACCGCGGCGGCCAGCACGTGAGCAGCGAGCATGGTCGCATCACTGGAATGGGCGAGGTGTTCGGCTGCCCCGGTGGGGCCCCCAGCTGCCGACACCAGGCTGAGGCTTTCGTGGTGGGCGTGTCCGGCTGCCGGTGAACTGACCTGCACAGAGGAAGCCGTTGCGGCGGGGAAGAGGGCGAACAATCCGTGCAGCAGTGCCTGGCTGGCCACCACGGCTGCGGCCAGGCGCCTGCGGCTGAGGCGGACCGAGGACAAGGCAGTACTGATCGGCACGGCCACCAGCAACGCCAAGAGTACGACGACGCCATGGGGGCTATGGTGGCCCGCTGCGGTATGTGCCAAGGCCGCTGAACCCACTGCGGCCGAGGCGGTGAGCCCACCCCGCAGCACACGCGCTGCACCGGAGACCGCGGAGGCTGACATGTCCCGGATTCTACAGGGTGTAGAAAGCTTCCGGCGCAGGCTGCACGGGGGCATGCAGCCTGCGCCTCAAGGCCAAGCTCAGCGGTGAAGGGGCTCAGGCGGCGGGGTTGATAACCCGACCCCAGGTGGACTTATTACCCCAGATGTTTTGCCGCAGACCTTCCAGTTGCAGCACCTGGGAGTGGTCCACAAAGAGGTTGACCTCATTGCCGTAGTTCTTGATGTACCACTCGAAGACCGGCGGATCCGCGGCCTCGAACATCACGTTCTCAATCCCGAGCCCGTTCATGATGGCCGCAGCGGCCCCGGTGTTCCATTCGCGCACGTTCTCAGTGATGCCCTCGGACTCGATCATGATGATCTCCGCACCAGCGTCCAGGGCTCGCTTGCCGCGGTCGATGAGGTCTCCGATGTCCTTGGCTCCTTCGGCGGCGAGTTCCTCTTCTGTGGAGTCTCCTCCGGAGCCGATCTGGATGCCGAGTTCGGGCTTGGCTTTCAGCCCGGCTCGGGTGACTTTCTCCACGAGCCGTTCCAGCCCGGAGGCCGGCAGCATGATGAACCCGGTGGAGATCTCGATGACGTCGAACCCGACTTCCTTGGCCTCTTTGAGGTAGTGGTCGACGGCGTCGTCTCCGTAGCGCAACACGGTTTCGATCCACCCGCCGGAGGAGACGTAGGCGTCGTGGGCGTGGGCGATCTCAGAGAAGGCCCGGACCTGCTCGGTGGGCAGCAGAGCGAAGGATCCGCCGGCCCATTTGATGCCGTCGATCCACTGGCCGGCGACGTCGAAGACATCCTGCAGGTGTCGGGTGCCGAAGGTGGTGTAGTACGGAGCTCGGATCTCGGTGAGTCCGTGGCTGCGGGGTTTGGCGGGCCGGTGGGCCCGGGGGACGAAGTCGAAGGACACGGTGTGGGCGGTGGTGCTCATCAGTGGTCCTCCTTTCACTACTCGGGGGTGGATTTTGACTATTCGATGGGTGGGTTCGATGGGGGATGGCTCAGGCACCGGTGCTGGGCAGTGGTGCCGGGCAGTGGTGCCGGGGATGGGCAGTAGCGCCGGGGCTCAGTCTGGGTCCCGGTGGGCCGGTTCACGACGGATGTGCGCGAGCAGCCCCGTGAGGTCGGTGACCCGATGGTCTTCGAGGTGGGCGACGACATCGGCGATCTTCTCGCGCTCAGACGCAGTGGTGTAGGGGGTCGCCAGTGCGTCGAATTTCCGCCGGGCCTCATCCCAGCCGAGCGGGTTGTCGTGGAATCCTTCGTAGGAGTCCAGGTGTGCCCGGAAGCTCCGCCCGTCACTGAGGATGACTTCCAGGTCTGCCGGCATGGAGTCGGGGAAGCGGCGGCTGAGTTCCGGGTCCGGGATGATCTCAACACGGCTCATCAGCGTTTGGACATCCGGGGCGGTGATGCGCTCGGGCTGGTACTGCTGTGGGGTGAGTTCGCCGTCGAGTAGCACGGCGGCCAGCATCCAGGGCAGGGAGTGGTCGGCCTCCTCCTTGGTGCGGATGTGCCGCTTATCGCCTTCTTCTCCACCGCCGATGATGTGGTACGCCACGTCAAAGGTGCGCAGGAGGATGTTCTGGATGTCGCCGGCGTCGGCACCTTCGGCATGCAGTGCGACCCGGACCTGTTGGGCGGCGTCGAGGGCGGATTGGGAGTGGATCTCCGCATTGTGCTTTTTGATGATGGTGCGGGTGACCTGCTCTAAGTCTTCAGCGGACCAGTCGATCTGGAAGTCCCCGGCGATGGATTCTTTGAACCCTTTGTTGCCTTCGAAGACCTCCGGTGGTCCGGTGATTCCGCGTTGGGCCAGCAGCGCTGCCCAGGTACCCTCCTTGGCCACATGCGGGTAGGCCAGACCTTTCCAGTGGGAGAGGTCCCCGGTGCGGGTGACCCGCAGAGCGTTGTTCGCAGTACCGGCGATGGCCATGGCGTGGGCGGTCTGTTCCAGGCTGAGCCCCAGCGCTTTGGCGGCTCCGGCTGCGGCGGCGTAGGTCCCTTGGGTGGTGTGGTCGAAGCCTTTGGACCGCACGGGAGCCACATCAGCCAGCCGGGTGTGAACTTGGTAGGCCACGGCCAAGGCGGTGAGCAGATCGGCTCCGCTGGCTCGGCTGACCTCCGCAGCGGCGAGGACGGCCCCGAGGTTATCGGAGGGGTGGTTGGTCTCCCCTGGGGCCAGGTAGGAGTCCATGAAGTCCAGGTAGCGGCTCAGCGCGGAGTTGTAGAACGCGGCACGGTCAGCGGGAGCATGGCCACCGCCGATGAGCGTGGCCTGCAAGGGGCCGTGTGGCGTCTCGGGATCGAGGTCAGCGAGCAGATCCCGGATGGCGGTGGTGGGTTCGGCCTCCAGTGCGCCGATGGCGACCCCGATGGTGTCTAGGATGCGGATCTTGAGTTGTTCCAGCGCGGGGTCGCTCATGGTGCGGTAGTCGGCCTGGTGGACGAACCGGGCCAGCTGGCCGACTTCAGTGGAGGTGATCTCCGGCATGGGAATCACGTCCTTTCAACACCCTGATAACTCGAATAAGACCAGGCTTACCGTGTAACACGATGATGACGTGATCTAATCCCGCAGGCGATAGGCGTTTCAACAGGCGGAGTGACCCAGCGGGTGGTCTCCCACCTCAACCGGTAGCATCCCGGGGGCTTCTGCTCCGGTGAGCACCTCGATGAGCGCGGCGAAGGACTCCTCGGTCCGCCCGTAGAGCGCGATACGGGTCTCGGCGGATGCCTCAGCCAGCACCTCCGGGCGGTCGAGAGCGACGACGACGTCTCCCGAGCCCGGGGTGGAGCCACCCAGCAGGGTCACCACCGTCCCGGAGCCCACCGGTACACCGGCGGCTTCAGCCGCGGCTGCCAGGCGGGCTCGATCCTGCTCCGTGCCCCCCAGGATCTGGATTCCCTCATCGGTGAGGTCCGCCCCGCACTCCCCGGTGACCAGAGTCACCGAAGCGCTGGCGAGCCGGGCGGTAACCTCCTCTGCGGTCAGCTCACCTCGGGTCAGGTCCTGCCCGGTGGGGGTCTCGGCGGCCTCGGATGCCTCGGCGAGTTCGGTCCAGTTCCCCGGGGCGGGGTAAGTCCACGGTGGTGGGCTGAAGAACTCTGCCCCCGGGTCGATCAGTTCTGCCGGCGGCTCGACTCCCGGTCCGGCGTGCAGGTCCCCGGCGGCTAAGTCTTGCTGCCAGAGCATGAGGGCCACCACGCGCTCGGCGGCCTCAGTCAGCCGCTGGTGCTCAAGGTCGCCTGCCTCCACGGCCTCGAGGATTCCGGCGTGCGCTGCCTGGATGTCCGCGGGCATGAGGATGAGGTCCGCCCCAGCTGCTAAGGCCTGCACTGCAGCGTGAGTCTCCCCAGTGTGCTGCAGTACTGCGGCCATGTTCATCGCATCGGTGACGACGACGCCGTCGTGCCCCAGATCGCGTAACGCCTGGTAGGCAGCCGGGGACAGCGAGGAGGGCACCCCAGCCTGCAGGGCCGGGACCTCAATGTGACCCATCATCACCATGGGCACCCCCGCCTCGGCGGACTGGGCGAAGGGCACCCAATCGCGGGATTGCAGTTCTTCTAAGTCCGCGTCCTGCACCGGCAAGGTGTGGTGGGAGTCCTCGGTGACTGACCCGTGGCCGGGAAAGTGTTTGACCGAACCGGCCAGCCCGGCATCGGCTAGCCCCCGAGCCGCCTGAACCGCCAACATGGAGACCGCCTCCGGGTCTGCGCCGAACGCTCGGGAGCCGATCGTGGGATCAGCGGCACCGACGGTGACATCCCCTGGTGGGGCGAAGGTGGCGGTGAAACCCAGTTCGCGCAGATCCTGGGCCATGAACCGGTGGGCCTGGGCGGCCGGACCGGCATCTGACTCACTGAGGTAAGCGGCACCGGCAGCCATGGGCGCGGGCCATTCGGTCAGCGGCTGACCGATCCGGGTCACCAGGCCGCCCTCCTGGTCCACCGAAATCAGCGCCGGGTAGCCACGGGGCTCGGCCGCCTGCTGGATACGCTCCAACTCGGTGGCGAGTTGCTCGAGATCTGCGCCATCCTCCCCGGTGGGCACGTTCTCACCCATGACGATCATGCCAGCTAGGTGCAGTTGTTCGACCAGTTCGGCGGCCTCCGAGGAATCGGTGGTGTGATACTCCCCCACAATGACCTGACCGGCCATCTGGTCCAGACTGAGTTCGGAGACGATCTCCGCGGCGGCATCACGGTGGTTCTCATCCGGGCCGGCCAAGGCCTGGTTGATGCGTTCTTCAGCCGCGGTGATTTCTTCGGCCCGCTCGGCGAGCTCTTCAGCGGCCTGTTCTTCAGCGGTGAGCCCGGGGCTCTCTGGGGAGTCACCGGCGTCGGGCTCTGGCGAACAGGAACTCAGCAGCAGCGCGGCAGCCAGGGCAGTGGCGGACAGACGGTGTGGGCAGGACGGCACAGCACCAGGGTACGGTCCCGACCGCAGCGTCGCAGGTCAACGTCCAGCCGATGCTGAGCCTGCCCTCAGCTGGGCAGATAGGGTTGAGCCGTTGCACCCTCGACGTTTCAAGGAGTTCACGTGGAACTGCCCTTTGCGAAATCGGAACGCGGGACCCTCGGTCTGGAGTGGGAGTTGGCACTGGTCGACCGGCAGACCGGAGACCTGCGCAGTGTGGCCGAACGGATCCTCGAACAGTCCCGGGCAGAACTTCCTGAACTCTCCGGGGAGGACGAGCACCCCTATGTGAAGCAGGAGCTGCTGCTGAACACCATCGAGTTGGTCACCGATGTGTGCGACACCGTCGACCAGGGGGTCGAGCAGCTGCGCAGTACAGCCCGGAACGTGATGAAGCTCTGTGAGCCGCTCGACGTCGACCTCTACAGCCAGGGCAGTCACCCCTTCGCACCGCCGACCAAGCAGCCGGTGACCGATAAGGAACGGTACAACGAGCTGATCCGCCGCACCCAGTGGTGGGGCCGACAGATGGTCATTTACGGGGTCCACGTCCATGTGGGGCTCGACGACGTGAAATACGCCATGCCCGCGGTGAACGCGCTGTGCAACTACAACGCCCATTTTCAGGCGTTGAGTGCCTCATCTCCCTACTGGTCCGGGGAGGACACCGGCTACGCTTCGAACCGAGCATTGATGTTCCAGCAACTGCCTACTGCCGGCACCAGTTTCCAGTTCGAGGACTGGTCCGGGTTTGAACACTGCGTCGGGGACCTCAAACACACCGGAGTGATTGAAGACGAGACCGAGGTTCGCTGGGATGTGCGGGCCGTGCCACGCCTGGGCACCGTGGAGCTGCGGGTCTGCGACGGGGTGGCCACCCTCGATGAGATCGGCGCGATTGCCGCGCTGACTCAGTGCATTGTCATCGACACGCTACGCACCCTTGACTCCGGCGGCCGCGTGACCTCCATGCCGCCGTGGTACGTGCAGGAGAACAAGTGGCGGGCGGCACGGTACGGGCTGGATGCCATCATCATTCTGAACTCCGCTGGTGACGAGGAACTGGTCACCGAGCACCTCGCCAAGGAGCTGGACCGGTTGGAACCGCTGGCCGAAGAGCTCGGCTGCGCCGAGCAGCTGCGGTTCGTGGAGACGATGATGAAACAGGCCGGGTACCAGCGGCAGAAGAAGGTCGCTGAAACCCACGACGGCGACTTACGTCAGGTGGTGCTGGACTCCGCAGCCCGTACCCGCACCAGTATCAACGGGTGATGTTTCGCCGGCGTGGCCCTGCGCGCGAGGCTCCTCAACCTGGATGGTGCTGGGCGGCAGCGAGGAGCTCGCAGGGATCGCCAGGGACGACGGCGACTCTCCGGCGGCGACGAGCTGGGCACCCAGCGCGGCGACCATGGCCCCGTTATCCGTACACAGACTGACCGGTGGCACCACCAGGGTGATCCCCGCTTCAGCACATCGCGTGGCCAACACCTCGCGTAGGCGCCGGTTGGCGGCCACTCCCCCACCGAGCAGCAGATGCTCGAGGCCGCGCTCTCGGCAGGCGCGCACCGCCTTGGAGGTCAGCACATCCACCACAGCCTCCTGGAAGCTGGCCGCGATATCCGCCGTCGGGACCGGCTTGCCCGCGGCCTCGAACTGCTCGGCGGCCCGGGCCACGGCGGTCTTCAGTCCGGAGAAGGACCAGTTATGCCGATGCTTGCCGGGGTTCGCCGCACTGCCCTCGAACTTAGGCATGGTCAGCCCGCGCGGGAAACGGAAGGCTGCCGGGTCGCCCTGGGCCGCGGCGGCGTCGATCTTCGGTCCACCGGGGTAGCCGAGACCTAGCAGACGGGCCGTTTTGTCGTATGCTTCCCCGGCGGCGTCGTCGATCGTTGAGCCGATCAGTTCGACGTCGTGGGTCAGCGAACCGATACGCAGTATCTCGGTGTGCCCACCGGAGACCAGCAGAGCTCCGGTATTCTCCGGCAGCACGGTCTGACCCGGCAACCCATGTGGCCCGGTATTCGCCTGCGGTCCCGGGTTCATCTGCAACCCCGTGTTGGTCTGCAGTCCAGTGCTCTCCTGCTTCGGGTGGCCACTGCCGATGGGGTTTTCCCGGTCGCCGGGGCGTGCAGTCTCCAGGATGCCGACGGCGACGTGGGCCACCAGATGATTGACCCCGTAGAGCGGTTTATTCAGCGCCATGGCAAGACCCTTGGCCGCGGAGAGCCCGACCATCAGTGCCCCGGCCAACCCGGGGCCGGCGGTCACTGCGATCGCATCAAGGTCGTGAAGGTCCACCTCCGCGGTGTCCAGGGCGCGCTGCAGTGTGGGACCGAAGGCCTCTACATGGGCGCGGGCGGCGATTTCGGGGATCACCCCGCCGAAGCGCACATGCTCCTCCATGGAGGAGGCGACCTCGTGGGCCAGCAACTGCCGGCCCCGCACGATACCGATACCGGTCTCATCACAGGAGGTCTCGATCCCCAGGACCAATGGTTCACCGGCAGCGGATACGGCAGTCTCCACGGAGGCTGGGGTGCTCGGACCGGTGGTGTAGGCACTCATCGGCGGTCTTCCTTGCTCGGCCACGTCTCCCGGCCGGTGTCGCTGCTGGCCAGCTCACTGCCGACCGGTCCCACCTTGGCCGGTGCGGCAGGCGCCGTCGCGGTGTGCTCAAGTGACTTGCGCATCACGAGCGCATCTCCGCCGTCGGGGTAGTACGAGCGGCGGAGATGGATCTGCTCGAAACCCAGCCGTCGGTAGAGCCGCTGGGCGCCGGGGTTATCGGCCCGGACTTCCAGCAGCAGGTCATCAGCCCCGCGCCGCCGGGCTTCATCCTCGATGAGCCCCATCAGCCAACTACCCAGCCCGCGACCCTGGTAGGCGGGATCGACAGCCACAGTCTGCACATCAGCCAGCGGCAGAACGCACATCATCCCGGCGTATCCGATGATGCGCCCGGCCTCCTCCACCACCCAGAATCGGCGGGTGCGCTGGTTTGCCGGCAAGCGCTCATCGGCTTGGGCGAGTTCCTGACGGAAGAACTCTTCGGGCCAGGCATCGTGCGGGAAGAGCTGGCGCTCCAAAGCGAGCACGGCGGGGATATCCGCTGTCCGCATGGCACGGGCGATGAGCTCAGTCATGGCAGCTTCACCCAGCTTTCCTCATCTGTGCGGGCACCTGGGCGTCAGATTCCCTCAGGTACAGAGGTCGGGGCTCACAGAGCACGCCGAAGAGGTCGCCGCTCAACGCGGAGGCAGCCAGGCACCCCAGTTCTGCCGCGTGTGGGGTCCATTCGGCGGCTTCAGCGGGAGCCTGCTCAGCCAGCTGCAGCACTTCGGGGTAGAGCCCGACGCCGGCTCCCACGGCGGGCAGATCCGGCAGCTCAGCGGGGGATGAGACGAAAGGTCCCTGGATGAGGCGCGAGCCGTCGTCGTCGGTGACGTATTCGGCCCAGTACACCTCTCGGCGGCGCGCGTCGGTGGCCACGAGGAACTCTCCGCGCACCGTAGTGCTCTCCACTGTGCGCAGAGCGAGGGCATCGAGACTGCAGACCCCGTGCACGGGGACCCGCCACCCCAGGGCCAGTCCATGCGCGGCGGCCAACCCGACCCGAAGTCCTGTGAAAGGTCCGGGACCGACGCCGACGACGACGCCGGTGATCTCCTCGGCAGCGACCTCACTCGCCGCCAGGACTCGCTGAGCGGCCGGCACGAGCCACTCGGCGTGAGCGGTGGTGGCCGGGGTTTGCTCGGCAGCGAGCACCTGCGGCCCGACAGGCTCTGCGTGGCCTGGGGGTTCTGGGCCTGCCGGGGATTGCGAGGCACCCGGGCTGCTGGAGCTCCTCGGGGACAGACTGACCAGCGCCGCAGAGGCGCCAGCCGAGGTATCGAGAGCAAGCAGCAGCACCCGACCATGGTAGGCCACCAGCTCATTTCATCCATGTGCTAATTTATGAAATATGATTTCATCTTCTGGTGGACTGGCGGTGTTGGCGGCACGGCTGCGGTCACTGCGGCCCGGACTGCAAGGGGCGCATGCCCGCGTGGTAGATGTGGTGCTCGAGGATCCAGAATTCATCACTGCTGCAACCGCCCAGCAGATCGCTGACCGGGCGGGAGTCTCCGCGGCGACAGTGGTACGGGCTGTTCGCACCGCTGGTTTCAGTGGACTGCCCGAGTTGAAGCTGGTCCTGGCCCGAGCCGCAGGCAGCCCCGAGGGATCGGGCACCACCCGCCCACAGCTGAGCCAGGCCCACAGTGTGGCTGACCTCATCGACGTCGTCACCGCCAGTCATGCCGAAAGCCTCACCATCGCCCGCGGCACGGTGGATTCCACAGCATTGGCGGAGGCGGTGGGCCTGCTCCGCAGGGCCGGTCGGGTACTGGTGACCGCCTCGGGAACATCCCTGCCGATCGCTGAAGACGCCGCCTACCGCCTCACCATGAGTGGGGTCACCACCCAGCACTCCGCAGACACCTATACGGCCATTCTGCTAGCCGGCCAGCTCGATGCCGCGGATACGGTACTGGCGGTGAGCCACTCGGGGGAGACTCGTCAGACCCTCGACGTGGTCGAGGCGGCCCGCGCGGCCGGAGCCCGGACCGTGGCGGTGACTAGCTACTCACAGTCCACACTCGCCCGCACAGCGGAGGTGCCGCTGGTCGCCGTAGGAAGCGCGGCCGCCGGGCACCTGGTTGAGTCCTCGAGCCGGATCGCCCACCTTGCAGTTATCGATGTGCTCCACACTGCCTTGGTGTTGGACCTTCCGGGATGAGCACTGCCGCACTGACTATGGTGCTTACCGCCGCGGTGCTACATGCCTTGTGGAATCTGGCTGCGAAGGGGGTCCGCGGAGATCCGGTGGTCTTCGTGTGGCTCTACTTCACAGCGAAAGCCTGCCTGCTGCTCCCGTTAGCCCTGGTGCAGATCATCATCCAGAACCACAGTTTCGGTTGGGAGCTGCTCTACGCTCCGGTGGTGACCGCGATCCTGCACATTGCCTATTCAGTGCTACTGCAGGTGGGCTATCGACAAGCTGACCTCGGGATCGTCTATCCAATAGCTCGTGGCACCGGACCACTGCTGGCTGTACTTGCCGCCGTCGCCCTGCTCGGGGAGCGCCCCTCTTCTGTGGCGTTGACCGGTGGAATCATCATCATCGGCGGGATTCTGGTGGTCACCGGAGCCAGGCTCTTCCGACGAACGTCGGGATTGAGCACTGGGCTGTTCTATGGGCTGGCGACGGGGACAGCCATCGCCGGCTACACCCTGTGGGACGACCTCTCCGTCACAACGCTGGCGATCCCACCGTTGATCTACTACGGACTCGGCTGTGTTGCCCAGTCACTGGTGATGCTGCCGTGGGTGGTGCACCGCAGGGCACAGCTGGCACTCACGCTGCGGACCAACCGCCGGCAGGTCGCCGCCGTTGCGGTCCTCTCACCGGCGGCTTACCTGCTAGTGCTCTATGCGCTGCAGACCACATCAGTGGCCCTGGTGGCCCCGGTGAGGGAGTCCTCTATTGTGATCGGCTCACTGATGGCGTGGTGGCTGTTCCGTGAACCCGATCCGGTGCGCCGGATCCTGGGAGCCGGCGTCGTCGCCATCGGCATCGGGCTGGTGGCCACCGGCTAACCGATGCGTCTCAGCGCAGCAGTCGGCGCATCACACTGGTGATGAACTCCAGCAGCAGGATGACCCCGACGATCATCAGGCAGATATAGGTGACCACCTCGAACTGCAGCACCCGGTTGGCGTTGAGCAGGTAATAGCCCACACCGCCAGCCCCCACGATGCCTAGCAGGGTCGCAGCTCGGATATTGACGTCCAGCTGGTAGAACAGGTGAGCGACAATCGCCGGAGCCGCCTGCCGCACCGTCGAGGCGAAAAACACCTGCGTGCGGGCCGCACCGCCGGTGGCAATGGCCTGCTGGACACGGATGTCGGTCTCCTCAATGGAGTCGGCCACCAGCTTCGACAGCAGCCCCATCGCACCCACCGCCAGGGCTAGCACACCCGCCACAGCACCCATCCCCATGATGACGATGAGGATGATCGCCAGGATCAGCTCCGGCACCCCCCGGGTGACCACGATGAGAGTCCGGAAGAACTGCACCACTGCCCGGTTGGGGGCCACATTGCGGGCGGCCAGCACGCCCACCGGCAGGGCCAGCAGGGCGCCCAGGAAGGTCGCGGCCAGGCCCATCTGAATGGTCTCCAGCAACGTGGTCCACAGACGTTCGGCGATGCCACCATCACTGGGTGGGATGAACTGACCCGCGACCGCGGGGATGGATAACAGGCCGTGGAAGAAGGCGATCCAGTCGATGTCGGCCAGCCAGACAGAGGCGAGGATGACCAGACCGAAGAGCCCGATGTAGGTGAACCGGGAAGTCCGCTCCCCGTTCCACGGCGGGGTGGTGCGCTCACCCCAGGCGGCGGGACGCGCACCAGAGGGAGCCTCGAGCCGGTTGGCGTCGTAGCGGCGCCGCATCTTTCCCACCAGCCAGAAGAACCCAAAGCGGCTGGGCTCAGAGCGACCGAGCAGCTTCATGCGAAGGAACCCGGAAAGCAACTCGGCGGCGATGCAGATACCCAGAATCACCAAAGCCAGACCGATACCCAGGGAATAGTTCCCCACACCCAAGGCGCTGGAGAGCTCCATGCCAAGCCCGGGCAGCCCCACATAACCGAGGATGACCGAGGCACGCAGGTTGATATCGAAACGGTGCAGGCCGTGGGCAACCACAGCGGGCATGATGCCCGGAAGGGTCGCTCCGAAGATCTGCTGCAGGCGCACGGAACCGCCGGTCTCCAGTGCTTGCCGAGGACCGTCGTCGTGGTCTTCGATCGCCTCGGTGTAGAACTTGCCGAGCATGCCGATGGAGTTGAGTCCGAGAGCGAGAATTCCGGCGACCGCGGCGGCTCCGAAGCCGAACACCCGAATGAAGATGATCGCCATGATGAGCTCTGGAACCGCCCGCATGACGATGACAATCACCCGGGCCACCGCCCGCACGGGGGCGTGTCGGCAGGTGTTTGTTGCCGCAAGCAGTCCCAGGATGAGGGAGAGGACCATACCCAGAGCAGTGGCACAGATGACGATCGCCAGGGTCATCACCGTCATCTGGGCCAGTTCTCCCAGCGGGGGCAGTTGCAGGGCCCCCACCCGATTGGTGAAGAAGTTCACCGCGTTCTCGTAACCGACGATGAGCGAGGCGATATTGACGCGCAGCTCGATCAGCGACCAGATGCCACCGGCAACGAAAGACCCCATGATGGCCAAGCCCAGCAGTGCTCGGGCGGAGGGAGGCCGCAGTGTTCGCCGATCGGTGAGTTGAGGCCGGGCACCCCCACCCGCGGGCACCGCACGGGTATCGGCACGTTCCCGGGTCAAGGTGGTCATACTGCAGCGGTCTCCGGTGGTGCCGGCCGGGCAGAGGCCATAGAGCCGTAGATACTCATCGCGTCCTCCGAGGTGACGTTCGCGGCGGGCTCGTCCATGACTTTCTTGCCCTGCCGCAAACCGATGATCCGGTCACCCCAGTGCATGGCCAGCTCCACCTGATGCAAGCTGCACACCACGGTCAGCTGGTCTTCGCGGGCGATCTGGGCGATCAGGCTCATCACCTGATGGGAGGACTCCGGGTCCAGGGAGGCGACAGGTTCATCAGCCAACAGGACCTTGGGCTGCTGGACCAGTGCCCGGGCAACAGCTACCCGCTGCTGCTGGCCCCCGGAGAGGGTATCGGCGCGCTGGAACCGCTGGTCAGCCAGTCCCACGCGATCCAGTTGCTCTAGGGCCCGCTGCCGGACAGCTTTCGGGTAACTGAACAGTCCGATCCGCGGTCCACGCAGCGATCCGAGGGCCCCGGTGCAGACGTTTTCCAGGGTGGACATCGAACCCACCAGGTGGAACTGCTGGAAGACCATGCCGATATCGCGACGCACCTGCCGCAGTTGGG
Source organism: Nesterenkonia alba DSM 19423 (assembly GCF_000421745.1). Taxonomy (GTDB): domain Bacteria; phylum Actinomycetota; class Actinomycetes; order Actinomycetales; family Micrococcaceae; genus Nesterenkonia; species Nesterenkonia alba. Next base: position 124,248 of record NZ_ATXP01000001.1, on the reverse strand, counting down.
ACCGGCGGGCGGTGCCCACCTCCGTGCCCAGCACGGTGACTGAGCCGGAGGTGGGCGTGTGCAAGCCGTTGATGAGCCGCAGAAGGGTGGACTTACCGGATCCGGAAAGGCCCAGCAGCACGGTGAAGGTGCCAGCGTCGATGCTCAGGCTGATGTCATCAGCGGCCACCGTCGATGGCGGGAACTTCTTGGTGACGTTCTGCAGGGTAATAGCGGACATCAGTCGCAGGCTTCGGCCTCGGTGATTTCGCAAACTTCGCGGATACCGTCGTAAATGTCGTCGTCGACGGGGGTGTATTCGTAGGACTCCTCGGGCAGGGAGCACTCGTCGGCGGAGTCGCAGTACCCGGCGTCCACGAGGTTGTCCACGTTGATGAGGTTCTCCTCGAAGATGCTCTCCAGGGTCTGCTGGGTCTCCTCATCGAGAGTGTCCCGGTTCATGAAGATCGGGGAGGCGGGGATCAGCGGGGACTCCCAGATGATCTCGTAGTCCTCTTCAGAGAGTTCCCCGCGGTTGGGCATCAGCACCTCAACCATGGAGTCATAGGCGAAGGCGACATCGCACTGGCCATCAAGCAGGGCCAAGATAGCGCCGTCGTGAGAGCCGGGGAACTGGGCATCGACGTCCTCTTCGGGGTCAAGGCCGGCCTCCAACATGCCGGCCGAGGGGTAGAGGAACCCGGAGGTGGAGCCCTGTTCGACGTAGCAGACACTTTCGCCTTCGGCGTCCTCGAGGCTCTCGATGCCGGTGTCCGGGCGGGTCAGAGCGTAGGAGTGGTAACCGGCTTCTTCGCCCTCTTCCTCAATGCGGCCGCCAAGCACATCAACGTTGGCTCCGGCATCACCGGCCCGCACATAGGTAAACGGGGAGCCGATGCCCATATCAGCCTGGCCTGCAACCATGGCCTCAATGACGGCGTTGTAGTCGGTGGAGTGGCTGAACTCGACTTCGCGACCGGTTTCGCCTTCGATGACTTCCATCAGCAGTTCAAAACCGGCCTCCAGGTGGGTGGCTTCTTCGGCGGGCACCCCGGTGAGGCGGATCGGGCCCTCATCGCTGGCGTCCCCGTTGTCATCACCGGCGTCGGCGTCGTCACCGTTGGTGTCTTCGACATCGGTGTCGTTGTCGGCCCCGTTGCCGTCATCGGCGGCTTCCCCACAGGCAGTCAGCGCAAACAGTGCGGCGAAACCGGCGACGGCCAGGCGGGACAGCGGCTGAAAGCGAACGGTTTCGGTGGTCTCGGCGGTCTTGCGCAGCGTCACGTGCTTCTCCTCCAGTGGTGTGATTCAGCAGGCAGTGATTCTGACGCGGCGGGGCTGGACGCACTCCACCGGCGTACCAGTACTACTCAAACGAGCCAGCGTGAATCGTTTCAGACAAGAGGTTGTCTATACGGTGAACGCCACGTGAACACTGCGCTCCCCATAAGTCACGCCAAGACCCCACCCTGACGCGCTGACCCCGCAGGCAGGATCAGTGCATCAGTCCTGGGTGCGGGGGATGACCTCGGGGTCCTCACCGGTGGGCTCCGGGGGGTCTGTGCGCAACGAATCCTCCCCCATCACCTCAGCGATGCGTTCCCACCGCCGTTGGATGGTTGCCTCGTCAAGTTCCACCGGCTCCGGAGCACCGTCCTCGTAGAGGTCCAGCAGCGGCCAGATGCCGCGGTGGCCGTCCTCATCCTCGGGGCCGCGGTCCACTGTCACCGGCGCCCACTCCAGTGCCGTGACCCGAGCCGGCTCCCCTTCAGGTGCCTCTACCGTCGCCACGGCCATTGTCCCGGTGGCGGTCTCCATCACGCAGCACTGCTCATCCTGGTTGGAGAGGAAATTCCCCATCGACCACACCACCCACACGCCCTCATCCCCGGGGCCACCATCGAGCTGTTCGATGGGCTGCGGAGTGTGCGAATGGTTGCCGTAGATCAGGTCGATCTCGCCACCGGCAGCCAACGCCTCGGCGTACTGGATCTGCTCAGGCCCCGGTTCGTGGACATACTCCTCACCCCAGTGCACAGAGGCGACGACGACGTCGGCCCCCTCCTCACGCGCCTGAGCCGCCATATCAGTGAGCACCTCGGGATCATCGTCGGTGACCATCCACGGGGCATCCTGCGGTGGGTAGAACGGATCATTGTGTAGCTCAGTGGTGGACAGGTGCGCCACAGTGATCTCCCTGTCCCCACGCTGCAAGGTGTACAGCTGGGGGCTGGCGGCCTCGGCCTCCGTACGGGCGGTCCCCACATGCCCCATACCGTGCTCGTCGAAGGTGTCCAAGGTGCGCTCCAGCCCCTCGACCCCGGAGTCCAGGGAATGGTTCGTCGCGGTGTTGCACCCGTGGAACCCGACCTCCGCCAGGCTGGGGATCAACTCCGGCGGGGCACCGAATACCGGGTACCCGACCGGCTCCTCACCGGCAGGCTTGATCGGCACCTCCAGGCTGCACAGCGCCAGATCCGCCCCGGAAATCCACTCGGCGACCGGCTCCATGAGCGGGGCGAAGTCATACCCATCACCGGTCTCGGCCGAGTCGATGACGTTGGTGTGGATGAGAACATCCCCCGTCGAGACGATGGTGAAGGTCTCGTCCCAGTCCTCATCGGCGTCGTCGGAATCCCCGCCCTCACCGGGGTCGGTGTCCTCTGGTTCCGCCGTTGCCTCCGTGGCACTGTCACCGGCAGGAGTGCCTGCCTCCGGGGGGTCGAAGGGGTTGCTGCACCCGGAGGCACAGAGCACCACACCGGCGAGCACCACACCCACGCGAGTTGCCTTCATCCGGTCTCCTCCACCAGCATCAATCCGTGCGGGACCTCCGCCCACCGGGGGCCGTAACCGCGCACCACCGCAGTGCGAGCCGAACCGGTCTCCTCCTCAGCGGAGAAATCGGTGCGGATGACTGACTGAGGCTCCACGGCGTCGTCGGGCTCAGGCTGCGATGCCGCCGTCCAGTCCGCGGCGGAGAGTTCCACATCCAGCCAGGAACCCCCGGGGCCTAGCAGCAATTCTTCGACGAGGCCGCGCCCCCACTCCACCACGGTCACCGCATCCGGCAACGTCGCCGCAAGATCCAGGGTCTGAACTCCGGCGGCGTCGGTGCGGTAGGCGTCCACGTGGACCAGATCGGGACCATCGCAGAGGCTGGGGTGGACTCGGGCCAGCACGAACGTGGGGGAGGTGACCGCTCCGGCCACCCCCAGATGCTCAGCCAACCCGCGGGTCAAGGTGGTCTTGCCCGCCCCGAGCCCGCCGCTTAAGACCAGCAGGTCGCCAGCACGCAGGACTGATGCCAACGCTCTGGCCAGCTCGGCGGTCGACTCGAGATTCTCCAGCCGGAACTGACGAGTCCACTGTGCGCCAGGAGGCGGGGGTGTACTGAAGGTGGAACCAGACATGTGCTCGCTCACCCGATGACCTCCCGGGGCACCCGGGCACCGATGCGCGTGATGATCTCGTAGTTGATGGTCTGGGCGGCAGCACCCCAATCTGCCGCGGAGATGCCGGAGTCCCCACCGAAGACGACGACGTCGTCGCCCACCTGAACCTCCGTGTCCGGGTCCTGAAGATCCACCACAAACTGATCCATCGCCACCCGTCCGGCCGAATGGTAGATCCGCCCGTTGATGAGCACCGGCCCGTGGACCGCGATCCGGGGGATGCCATCGGCGTAACCCAAGGGGATGAGCGCCAAGGCGGTCGGTCGGTCCACCCGGTGGGTCAGGCCGTAGCTGATCCCCTGCCCGGCGGGGACGCGTTTCACATTGGCCACGGTGGTGCGCAGCTCCATCGTGGGTTTCAGGCCCAGGTCCTCCGGGGTGCGGTCGGCAAAGGGACTCTGCCCGTAGACCCCCACCCCTACGCGCACCATGTCGAAGTGCGCATCCGGCCGGGACAACGCCGCGGGAGTGTTAGCCGCGTGCCGTAGATCCGGGGTGATGCCGTGCTCGGCGGCGATCTCAAGTGCTTCACGGAACGCGGCGAGCTGTTCGTCGGTCTCCCTCCGGTCTGGCTCATCGGCGACAGCCAGGTGGGTGAAGATACCTTCGACGCTGAGAAGCCCCCGTTCCCGGTGCTCGACGGTGCGGCGCAGCAGCTGCGGCCAGTCGGCCCGGGCGGCACCATTACGTCCCAGCCCGGTGTCGATTTTCAAGTGTACGCGCGCCGGGGTCTGCAACGACTCGGCGGCCTCGGCGATCGCCTCGATCTCCCAACCGGAGACGCCTAAGTCGATGTGCTGCTCAATAGCGTGGGCGAAATCAGTACCGCGGGTGTGTAGCCACGCCAGGATCGGCGCTTCAATCCCCGCCTGACGCAGCGCGGCGGCCTCCGCGACGTGTGCGGTACCCAGCCAGTCCGCCCCACCGGCCAAGGCTGCCTGGGCTGCGGTGAGCGCACCATGCCCGTACCCGTCGGCTTTGACCGCGACCATGATCTTGGCAGGACGCACGTACTCACCGATGGTGCGGACATTGTGCTGGATGGCGCTGGCGTCAATGAGCGCCACCCGTTCGGCGTCGACGGCGCCGGCGGGATAACTCATGGATTCAACTCTATCGACCGGGTGGGATCTCTCCGTGCCACACTGCCGAAACCCACGACGCCGCCACCTGGCCGGCTCACGGGTGTGCGGGTCGGTGCCGCACAGCTCAGTTCGGTGTGGGTCAGGGCGGTGTGGGTCAGGGCCGAGGCACCAAAACATCCGCTACCGTGCGGATCCAGCCGCCGGGCGGTCTCAGCGTGCAGCGCCACTGCGAGCGCAGCCACCCGCTGTATCTGCTGAGTCGCCTCCGTCTGGGTCGTATCCGCCTGGGCCGCTTCTTTGTCTTCTTTGTCTTCTTTGCCGGGCAGTTCCATCTGGGTGGCCAGCAGGCTGCCGAGCATCCCAGCAAGCACGTCCCCACTTCCGGCAGTGGCCAGCCCGGGAGTCTGCGCCCGGTGCAGTATCGGCGTACATCCCGGTGCCGCCAGCACAGTGGTGGCACCTTTAAGCAGCACGGTCACACCCCAGGTCTCCGCGGCCTGCTGGGTGGTGCGCACCGGATCCGTACTCAGCGCCTCACGGAGCGAGTGCTGCCCGGTCTCCTCCAGGACGCGACGCATCTCCCCCAGGTGAGGGGTCAGGACCACATGCGGCCCCAGGGAACGCTGCTCCCTCAATGGCCCGGCCACCAGTTGCACAGCTGAGGCGTCGACCACACAGGGTGTGCCCGTGTGGCCCGCATGCCGGATCGCCTCCGTGGCGGCGCGGAGCTGTTCTAAATCCTCACCGATACCGGGGCCGACGACGACGGCAGCAGCACGGGCCAGAAACTCACCGACGAGATCCTGCTCCCCTTCAGTGGTAGAGCCGTGCGCCGCAGACCCACCCACCACTTCAGGACAGCGGCTCAGCACCTGGGCACGGACGGATTCTGGGGCGCAGAGAGTCACCATGCCCACCCCGGTGGTCACCGCAGCCGCCGCAGTCAACTGTGCAGCACCGGGGTACTGGGCTGACCCGGCCACCAGGTGGACTGTGCCTCGAGAGTACTTGTGCATCGCCGGATCCGGGCCACGCCTGCCCAAGGTCACACCGGTGTCGGTGGCCGGAGCAGAGCGCTGAACTGCTTCCTGCGGTTGGAGCCAGAATGCGGCCGCCTCCGGAAGGTGGGCACTCACACCGATGTCCACAGTGTGGATCCGTCCGCTGTGGTACCCGCCCTCCCCCGCCAACAGGCCAGTCTTCATCCCGCCGAAGGTTACGGTGTGGTCGGCACGGATCGCTGTACCCCGCACTGCCCCGGTACTGGCATCGACCCCGGAGGGCACATCACAGGCGACCACCAGCGGGGCCACCGGCAACTGGGGTGCCTGGTAGTCCCCAGTGAACCCGGTGCCGAGGACCGCGTCGACGACGATGTCGACGTCGTCGTCGATCTCTTCGGTGATCTTGCCGCCGGCCGCCGTGAAAGCAGCCAGCGCCTGCTCATGGGCGCGGCCGCGAGTCAGTACCGCCTGGACCTCCACACCGCGGCGGCGCAACCATGCCAGGGCGTACAGCCCGTCACCGCCGTTGTTCCCGGAACCGATGAGCCCGGCCACTTTCCGCCCGTAGACTCCCGGCTGCAACAGCTCACTCAGGTGCTGGGCCAGCCCGTAGGCGGCCCGACGCATGAGCCCGGGCCCCTCACCAGCCTCAAGCAGGGGCTGCTCGGCCTGGCGAATCTGATCGCCGGTCCAGGCTGGTTGCACTGTCCACGCCGGTTGCGTTTGCTCTGCCGTATTCATGATTCAGGCTTCGGCGATGACCATAGCGGTGGCGACGTCGCCGTCGTGACTCAAACTCAGGTGCCAGCGGGCCACCCCTTTGCTCTGGGCCACTTCAGCCACTGTCCCCTCGGTGAGCACCTGCGGCACACCGGCGGGAGTGAGCACCACTTGGCAGTCCTGCCAGTTCATGCCGGCAGGGGCACCCAGGGCTTTGGCGACCGCCTCCTTAGCGGCGAATCGGGCAGCCAAGGACCGGATACCCAAGTGCCGTTCAGCCGGAGCGAAGAGCCGTTGTCGCAACGCCGGGGTCCGCATCAGCTGGTCTTCGAAACGGCTGACCTGAACGACGTCGACACCGATCCCTACGATCATGCCCCTCTCCTTCCATTCTTCCCAGCCATAGTGCCTCCTCCCCGCGGAATGTCACACCACAATGTTGCGAGGAAAACCGGTCGGGCGAGACGTGGCGGAGGCCTACTCCACGGTGACGGATTTCGCGAGGTTGCGGGGCTGGTCGACGTCGTAGCCTTTCTCCGAGGCCAACGTGCAGGCAAAGATCTGCAGCGGCACCGTAGCCAACAGCGGCATCAACATCGGAGGCGTCTCCGGAACGAAGAACACCTCCTCGGAGTACTCACGCACATCATCATCACCGGCCTCGGCCACAGTGATGGTCTTGGCACCCCGGGCGCGGACCTCCTGAATATTAGAGACCACCTTCGAATGCAGCGAGTGCCTCCCGTGCGGAGAAGGCACCACCACAAACACCGGTTGACCCTCTTCAATCAACGCGATCGGCCCATGCTTCAACTCCCCGGCCGCGAAACCCTCAGCATGAATATAAGCCAGCTCTTTAAGCTTCAACGCCCCTTCCAATGCCACCGGGTAACCCACATGCCGACCCAAGAACAACACCGAAGGCGAATCCTTCATCGACCTGGCCAAAGACTTCACCTGCTCAGCGCCAGCCAAAATCTCAGTGATCTTCTGCGGGATCTTATGCAAATCCGCCAAAATGTCACGGATCTGCTCGGTGAACATCTGCCCGCGCAACTGCGCTAAATACAACCCCAGTAAATACGCCGCGGTGATCTGAGCCAGAAACGCTTTGGTCGAGGCCACCGCGATCTCCGGGCCGGCATGGGTATACAACACCGCATCAGACTCCCGCGGAATCGTGGACCCATTGGTATTACAAATCGACACCGTCCTGGCACCTTGCTCCTTGGCATACCGGACCGCCATCAGCGTATCCATCGTCTCTCCCGACTGAGAGACTGAAACAATCAAGGTGGTGTCATCAATAATCGGATCCCGATACCGGAACTCATGGGCCAATTCCACCTCCACTGGAATCCGGCACCAATGCTCAATAGCGTACTTCGCCACCATCCCTGCATAAGCAGCGGTCCCACAGGCGATCACAATAATCTTGCTCACTGCCTTTAACTCCGCCACCGGAATCCGCAACTCATCCAATTGCAACCGACCCGACTCATCAGTCCGGCCCAGCAACGTATCCTCCACCGCCTTGGGCTGGTCATGGATCTCTTTCTCCATGAACGTGGCGAACCCGCCCTTCTCCGCAGCCGAGGCATCCCAATCCACATAGAACTGCCTGCCCTGAGCAGCAACCCCATCAAACCCGATGATCGCCACCTCATCAGCAGTGATCGTCACAATCTGATCCTGCTCCAACTCCACCGCATCCCTGGTGAAATCAATAAACGCTGAAACGTCACTACCCAGGAAATTCTCCCCATCACCCAGGCCCACCACCAAAGGACTGTTCCGCCGAGCCGCCACCACCCGGTCAGGCTGATCGACATGCACCGCCAACAACGTAAACGCACCCTCTAACTGGTTGACCACCTGCCGCATCGCCTCGGTCAGATCCCCACCAGCAGAGGTCTCAAAGACCCGGCCCAGCAACTTCGCCGCCACCTCAGTATCAGTCTGAGACTCAAACACCACGCCCTCAGCCACCAACCGGGCCCGCAACGAGGAGAAGTTCTCAATAATCCCGTTATGGATCACCGCCAACTTCCCCGCAGCATCCAGATGCGGATGCGCATTCACGTCCGTAGGACCACCATGAGTTGCCCACCGGGTATGCCCAATCCCCACCACACCCGGAACCATCGGGTCGGCCTGAATCTCAGCCAGCACATTCGACAGCTTCCCCGCCTTCTTCCGCACCGAAAGCTGCCCCTGACTCATCGTGGCCACACCTGCAGAGTCGTACCCTCGATACTCCAACCGACGCAGACCCTCTAACAACACATCCAACGCCACTCGACCACCAGCAGCACCAGAGACCGACGACGACGCCGCAGAGCCCACATAACCCACGATTCCACACATAGGGGTCACCTTAACGCGGGAAACTGAGCGCAGTGGGGAGGCGCTGGGCCTGCTCCGATCTCATCCTCCGATCTGTCGAAGAGGTGTCACCAGAACGCGGGCCCTGCCGGCGGAAGAGTATCCTCTCAGGGTGACCGCCCAGCCTGACCCTCAGCCGCCGGGCCGCGCCGTACCCCCTGTGACCCCCGTGCCGAACTTTCACAACACCGCACCGTGGGCGGGGTCTCCCGCGGCCGAGCCGGCGTCGTCGTATTCTCCGTTCGCGGAGCTGGACCGGGAGACCTGGGGTCGGCTTGCCGAGTCGATCGAGCAGCCACTGAATCAGCACGATGTCGACCGGCTCCGCGGTATCGGCGAGCACCTCTCCCTCAATGAGGTGGAGCAAATCTACCTGCCGCTGAGCCGCCTGCTGTCCATCTACGTTGAGGCCAACGCCCACCTGCGGGAACGGACCAATGAGTTCCTGCGTGAGGAGCACCGGCGGACGCCGTTTGTCATCGGGGTAGCCGGTTCGGTGGCCGTGGGGAAGTCGACTACCTCACGCGTGCTTCAGGAACTGCTACGTCGCTGGCCGTCCACACCTCAGGTGGAGTTGGTCACCACCGATGGGTTCCTCTACCCCAATGCGGAGCTTCAGCGCCGGGGGTTGATGGACCGTAAGGGCTTCCCGGAGGCGTATAACCGCCGGGCGCTGCTGCGGTTCGTCGCTCAGGTGAAGTCCGGGCAACCGGAGGTGCGGGCTCCGAAGTACTCGCACCTGCACTACGACATCGTTCCGGGCGAAGAGGTCGTTGTCCGCCGCCCGGATGTGCTGATTCTCGAAGGACTCAATGTGCTCCAGCCGGCCCGGGTCCGTGACGATGGCACCACCGGCTTGGCGCTGAGTGATTTCTTCGACTTCTCCGTCTACGTGGACGCCCGGGCCGAGGATATCGAACGCTGGTACGTAGAACGGTTCATGCGGTTGCGTCACGGGGCCTTCGCTGATCCGAACAGTTACTTCCACCGCTACAGCACCCTCACCGATGAGCAGGCAGTGGCCCGCTCCACAGATATCTGGCAGCGGATTAACGGTCCGAACCTGCGGGAGAACATCGCCCCGACCCGTTCCCGAGCCAAGCTGGTCATGGTCAAGGATGCCGACCACAGCGTCTCCCGAGTGTTGTTGCGCAAGGTCTGAGGCAGAATGCCACGCGAAGGTCAGATGACACAGCCGACGACGACGCCGGAGGGGCTGCTCTCCCGCCGGGTGCTGTTGGCAGCCGCGGCGACTCTAGGGCTCAGCGCCTGCGCCGGTGAGCCGATCTCCCCGGGGCAGACGACACCCTCGGGCTCGGCTGCACCCTCACCGGCTGATACGCAGCCTGCGGAGACCTCCACCCCATCCGCTGAGACCCCTGCTGAGACGGACACTCCGAGTCCGACCCCAACACGGGCCTCGGATCCCAGTTGGGATGCAGATTCCCGCTACGTGTTGGTCAACAAGCGCAACCCGTTGGAGCCGGCCAACTACGAACCCGATGACCTGCGTGTGCTTGATCTGCGGGGTGTCTATGAAACACCGCAGATGATGCGCGCTGAGGCCGCCGAGGCCTGTGAGGACCTCTTCGCCGCGGCCGCAGCCGAGGGACTCGCCCTGGCGGTAAGTACCGCCTACCGGGGGTTTGAGCATCAGCGCAGTCTCTATGAGACCCGGTATGCCGAGCGGGGCCAGCAGGCCACTGATGAGTCCACGGCCCGGCCGGGCTACTCCGAACATCAGACTGGTCTGGCGGTGGATTTAGCGAGCATCGAGAACCCCGAATGCCAGCTGGGGCAGTGCTTCGGGGAGACCCCCGAGGGCATGTGGGTCGCTGAGCACGCCCACGAGTTCGGGTTCATCATCCGCTACCCGGACGGGGCTGAAGCCCAGGAGATCACCGGGTACTTCTACGAACCCTGGCATCTGCGGTACCTGGGTGTGGAAACTGCCACGGAGGTGGTCCAGGCGGGAGTGACCCTTGAGGAGTACTGGGAGCAACCGCCTGCTCCGGACTACGAACACGACTACGCGACTGATCCCCATCTGCATAGCTGAGACCACCGGCTGCCCTGCGATCTCCGAGCCGCTTAGACTGAACGCATGCTCAAGGGATTTCTGAACTTCATTAAACAGGGCAACGTCGTCGATCTCGCCGTCGCGGTGGTCCTCGGTGCAGCCTTCGGCGCGGTCGTCAATGCCTTGGTCGAGCACGTGCTGATGCCGCTGATCGGGCAGCTCTTCGCCCAGGATCCCGACTTCGACAATCTCTTCACCCTGGTGCTCCCGGGTCTGGATGGTCCGCCGATGCGTTTCGGCATACTGCTGACCCAGGTGGTGAACTTCTTGCTCATCGCCGCGGCGATCTACTTTGTCATCGTGATGCCGATGAACAAGATGATCGAGGCTCGCAATGCCGCCCTCGGGGAGCCGGAGGAGGCCCCGGAGGAGAACATCGTGCTGCTGCGCGAGATCCGCGACCAGCTCAAGGCCCAAACTGAGGTGACCAACCCGGCGTTCATCCAATCCCTAGTCGAGGCGGAGAAGAAAGCCGAAGAGGAACAGCAAGCCAAGGAAGAGGCCGAGGCGAAATCCGGTCTGCTCGGTCGAGCCAAAACCATCGTCTGGGGTAAGGACTGACCGGCGGACTGACCCTGGAGGACAACGATGTCCGACCCCTGCCTTAGCGTGGTGTTCGTGAGGCGCTCACCACCAGCCTCGCACCGGAACCGATGACATCAACGGAAGGGAACTAGGCACCATGGCACTGCACGAACACTGGGCACAGCGGTACAAGGAAGCAGTTGTTGAGGACCTCGGCTGGGGGTTCGAGGTAGACGGCGACGGCGATTTGAAGCTCGACGACGGCGAGTACCGTTTCTTCATCAACGACACCGCCGCAGGGGATCCCGAGTACCTGGATCTCTTCTGCCTCTTCAGCCGCCCGGAAGGCGTCCCGGATGACAAGCTGGCCGAGATCTTACGGGAGCGCACCGAACGGATGAAGGGGGCCAAGCTGTTGGCCACCACGGACGGGACCGGGCTGATCGCCACCATCGGGATTTTCGCCGCAGGGAAGGATCAACTGCCCACCCGTGAGCACATCGCTGCAGTTCTGCCGCGGCTGCGCCAGGTACTGCTGGAGGCGGTGAAGACCACCTTCCGCCAGATCGATGAACTCCAGCGCGGAGCCGATGTCACCCCGGGTGAGCTGCGGGAAGCAGCCACCAATACAGTGCCGAAGATCCCCTGAGCTCAGCGCAGCTTCAGCTGGGCCTTCTCAAAGGCCCGGCGCAGCAGGTGCCGTTGGGTGGAGGTCGTCGCCTTCTCTGAAAGTCGTTTGAGCAGCTGCCGGCTCCATACGTGCTGTTGCCCATAACCGGCGTAATACTCCGCCAGGGTGTCGTCGTAGCCGGCATAGGCGGCGGCGGCCCGGTCGGCGTCGTACTCCTCGAAGTGCAACACCGCCTCCTGGGGCAGACGGGGTTTGATCCCGGCCGGCTCCTCGGGGTCCGGGTGACCGATCTCTAGGCCGAGGAAAGCCACGACTCCCTCCGGCAGGTTGAGAATCTCGGCGACCCGGTCGACGTCGTTCCGTAGGGAACCGAGGAACACTGCACCCAACCCGAGGGATTCGGCGGCGACGACCGTGTTCTGCCCGGCGATGCCGATGTCAGTGGCTGCCACGAGCACCGCATCGAGGTACTCCTGCCCGGGGATCTGCGCCCCGGCCTGCTCGGCCAACCGGCGGGCATGGGAGTAGTCGATGAGCCAGACCAGCACCACCGGGGCAGTGCTGATGTGCCCAGCCTGGCGCGGACCACCGACCTCTGCCAGGGCCTGCTTGCGCTCCGGGTCCCGGACGGCGACCACACTGACGATCTGCTGATTCGAGGAGGTCGAACCCGACTGCCCGGCGGCGATGAGGGTCCGCAGCGTGGCGTCGTCAACCGGTTCATCCCGCCACTGGCGGACCGAGCGGTGACGCAGCAGGACATCCAACGTCTGATTCCACGCCGGTGGCTGCCAGTGCTGTTCAGCGCCATACCGCTGTCGCAACCGCTGGTGACCGGTGGCACTCTCGGCGGCATCGACACCCTCAGGCTGAGCAGTCGTGGGCTGGGCGGTGGTGGACTGGACGGTCATGAAACCTCCGGGGTCAGATCTCGATGTCGGGCCTGAACACTGGCCCAGCCTGGCTGGCCTCTCAATGAGACAGTCGGCTGAGCTGTTTGAGTTCACTCTGGTGGAACACCAGGGCCCCGGCGTTGTGTTCCACCCCGTAGTTCAGCACTTCGAGGACGACAACGTCGTGATCCCCGGCGGGGAACTCGTTGTACACCCGCGTGGCGAACCACAATGGGGTGGGCTCCAGGGTGAGCGCCCCTCCAGGATGGTGGCGGGTCCCGACGCCGGCGAACCGGCCTGCCGGGTCTTTGGAGCCAATCTGCCGCACCAGGTGGGATTGCTCAGGGCCCAGCACGGAGACACCGATGTGGTCGGTGACCGCCCGCAGTCGAGGCCAAGTGCGGGAACTCTTCTGTACCGCGAAGCTCACCAAGGGTGGTTGAAGACTCACCCCCACGGTGAAGGTCGCGGCCACCAGTCCATCGGGGACACCGTTGATCTCCGCAGAGATCACCACAACTCCCTGGGGGAACTGGGCGTAGATGGTGCGCAAAGCGGCGGGGTCGGTGAGATCGGCCTGTGGTGTGGCCACAGCTGGGCTGAGGGATACGGCGGTCATGTCTGTCTCCTTGTCACGGTGGGATCGATCAGAGCGTGCCTTGGACGAGAGTGGGGCTGTGCACGGTGGTGTTCTCTGTGGTGCTGTGGTGTTCTGCAGCCTGGGCGGATTCTGCGGCCCGAAGCAGAGGCAGTACGTGGTCCCCAACCCGGGGAATCTCCCGGAGATAGGGGGTGTCGGAGAGCACGAAGTGAGTAATTCCCAGGCTCCGGTATTTCTCCAAGGCGTTGGCGACTTCCTGGTAGGAGCCGACCAGCCACGTGGTGCCAGCTCCTCCGCCGCCGACCCGGGAAGGCGCGGTGTAGAGAACATCATCGAGGACCTCGTCCTCCGCACCGAGGGCCTCGAGGCGTTCTTGCCCGACAGAACCGAGTTGACCCCGGCCCTTTTCGCGGGTGCGCCGCCAGTGTCCGGCGTCGTTGCGTGCCATGGTGGCGACCCGAGCGCGGGCATCCTCCCACGCTTCTTCACTGGTGTCTCGAACCACCACGGTGGTACGCAGGCCGAACTCCAGTGGCGGATGCTGGCGGTCGAGCTCTTCGGAGAGCGCCTTCAACCGTTGGATGCGTTCGTGGATGGCCGCGTAGGTCTCACCCCAGAACAACTGCACATCGGCTTCGGCGGCGGCGACCCGTTCCGCCTCTTCAGAGGCTCCACCGAAGTACAGTGTGGGGTGCCCCCGCTGTTCGGTGCCCCTCGGAGCGATGCCGAGGGTGGCGTCGTCGAGCTGGTAGTACCGGCCGTGGTGAGTCACCGAGGTCTCGGTCCACAGTCGCCGCACCACGTGGAGGAACTCCGCGGTCCGAGCATAGCGGCCCGCCCGGTCGGTGAGGGTGTCTCCGTAGGCATCGGGATCATCGGTGCCGGTGACGATGTTCACCAGAACCCGTCCGCCGGTTAAGTGGTCCAGCGTGGAGGTTGCGGCCGCGAAGTTCGCCGGGTGCCAGTACCCGGGACGGGCGGCAATCAACGGCTTGAACGTTTCGGTCCGGGCGGCCAGAGTGGCCCCCACTGTGAAGGTGTCCGGCCGGGACCACCCGGTACCGATGAGCGCACCTTCCCAGCCGTGACGCTCTACCGCGCGGGCATGCTCCGTGAGGGTCTCCAGAGAGTTGTGGTCGGGGCGGATCTCATCACCCCGGTGCCCGGGAACAGTCTGGTTCGGCACGTACCAGAGGTATCGACTCGTCATGGTCAGTGTCCTTCCCTGGTGCTCTCGATGGCCAGGGCGGCTCGAGGTCGGCTGAGCTCCTGTGGCCGGGTGAACGGTGGAACCGGTAACCCGTAGTGGCCGCGCAGTGTGGTGGCCGTGTAATCGCTGCGGAACAGTCCCCGTTCTTGAAGGATGGGAACCACGGTGTCGACGAACTCTTCGAGCCCCGAGGGCAAGGCCGGTGGCATGATGTTGAACCCATCGGCGGCTCCGTGGGTGAACCACTGTTCGATGACATCGGCAACCTGTTCTGGGGTGCCGGCGAAGGTGAAATGTCCACGCCCGCCACCGAGACGTCCGATGAGTTCCCTCACAGTGAGGTTCTCCCGACGGGCGAGACTAACGATGAGACTGTACCGGGACTTCGAGCCTTCGATCTCGTCCTCGTCGGGAAGATATTCCGGCAATGGTTGGTCGAGGCTCAGCTCCCCGGGTTCCAACCTGAGGGTCTGGGTGAGTTGCTGCAGAGCGTATTCCGGGCGGATCAGCCGGTTCAGCTGCACTTCCTTGGAGCGCGCCTCGGATTCGGTGGCCCCGATGATCGGCACGATGCCAGGGAGAACTTTGACCTGGTGCGGATCCCGTCCGTGGCGGGCCGCTCGCGCTTTGACGTCGTCGTAGAAGGCAACAGCATCTTCAATGCGCTGGTGGGCGGTGAAGATCGCCTCGGCGTACTGTGCCGCGAGGTTCTTCCCGTCCTCAGAGGAGCCAGCCTGCACCAGCAGCGGATACACCTGAGGTGTCCGCTGGACGTTGAGCGGACCGGCCACAGAGTAGAACCGCCCATGGTGGTCGGCGGGGTGGACCTTGCTGTTGTCGCCCCATATGCCAGTGGCTTTATCAGCCAGCACCGCCTCGGGCTCCCATCCTTGCCAGAGTGCCTGGGCGACCTGGAGGAACTCGGCGGCCCGTTCATAGCGTTCCCGGTGGCTGGGTTGGTCCTCGAGCCCGAAGTTTCGAGCGGCGTTCGGCCCGGCGGTGGTGACAATATTCCACCCGGCCCGTCCCCGACTGATGTGATCGATCGAGGCGAACCGACGGGCCAGGTTGTACGGGCTGTTGTACGAGGTGGAGGCGGTGGCGATCAGCCCGATCCGTTCGGTGTGAACCGCGATAGCTGATAGCAGTGTCAGGGGTTCGAGACCTCCGGCGGGACGCCGCCCAATATCGGTGTAGAGCTGGGGACTGTCGGCGAAGAAGATGGAATCGAACTTCCCCCGCTCGGCGGTCTGCGCCAGGCTGATGTAATGGTCCACCTGGGTTTCCCGGTGCAGTGGGCTCTCCGGGAGCCGCCAGGCAGCCTCATGGTGTCCCACGCTCATCAGAAAGGCGTTGAGGTGTAGGGGTGCGTCGTCTCGTCTGGTCATGGTGTGCTCCTTATCCGGCATCTCGGGCGGCTGAGCGTACGGTTCAGACGCCGAGGTGCTGCAGCAGAGTCTTGCGGATCGTGATGAGTTCGGGGTCTTCGACGTCGCGGGGACGGTCTGCGACGACGGGGAGGTCCTCGGCGATCTGGCCGTCTTTGAGGACGAGGACACGGTCGGCGAGGGTCACAGCCTCTTCGACGTCGTGGGTCACCAAGATGATCGCCGGACGATGGATGTCTTTGAGCCGCAGCAGCAGTTTGTGCATTCTGCGCCGTGTCAGGGCATCCAGAGCACCGAAGGGTTCATCCATGAGCAATAGTTCCGGTTCTCCGGCCAGGGATCGGGCCAAGGCGACCCGCTGTTGCTCCCCGCCGGAGAGCTCATAGGGCCAGGAGCGTTCCCGTCCAGCCAGGCCGACCTCCTGAAGTAGGGTTCGACCCCGTTCGACGGCGTCTGGGGCCTCGAGCCCGAAGATGACGTTGTCGAGGACGCGCTTCCACGGCAGCAGCCGGGAATCTTGGAACGCAAAGGAGACCCGCCGCGGCACCGCGATGTCTCCACTGCCAGCGACTCCGTGGTCGAGACCGGCGATGGCTCGCAGCAGGGTGGACTTTCCCGAGCCGGATTTACCAATCAGGGCGATGAACTCCTCCGAGAGTACGTCCAGGGATATGTCATCGAGGATGGTCTTATCCCCGAACCGTCGGCTCAGTGCGGTGACCCGGGCGGCCAGCAGATCAGTTGCAGTCATGGTCGCCTACCCTTCGATCGTCTTCCGCCACCGCAGAGCAAATCGCTGCAGGGCCTTCACGCCGCTGTCCAGGGCCAGACCGAGAGCCGCGTAGACGACCAGCCCGGCGATGATGACATCGGTCTGACCGTAGGTGGAGGCCAGGGTCATCATGTAACCGATCCCTTCGGTGGCGTTGTACTGCTCGACCACGATGAGCGAAAGCCACGAGCTTAAGACCGCAAAGCGCAGCCCGAGGAACAGTCCTGGCAGGGAGCCGGGGAAGATGACGTGCCGGATGAACGTCCACCGGCTGACCTTCTGTGTTTCGGCCAGTTCGATGTAACGCTTGTCAATGCCGCGCAACCCGTTGTGGGTGTGCATGTAGATGGGGATCATCACGCTCAGGGCAATGGTAATGATCTTCATGTCTTCCCCAATGCCGAACCACAGGATCAGCAGTGGCATCATGGCCAGACCCGGGGTGGCGCGGTTGATCTGCACCGGACCATCGATGAATCCCTCACCGAGACGACTGAGCCCGGAAATGACCGCTAGCACCAGCCCGACAGCGAATCCTGCGGAGAACCCCAGTGCAGCTCGGACCACCGAGGCCTGCATATGTTCGGGCAATCGCCCTTCGACCAGCTGGTACCACAGTGTCTCGACAATGACCCAGGGCGCCGGCAGAGTGCGGGGATCGATGATCCCCAGGATGCTGCCGACTGACCAGATGAGCAACAGCGCCACAATCCCGTAGGACCAGCCGAAGGGATACTTCCGACCCAGTCCCAGCGGCCGGATACTCACCGGACCCAGCCGGGTACTGGATGGGCCCGGGACCGTGACGGCAGGTGCCGTGGCAGCGGAGGCGGCCTCGGCGGGAGCGGGTGAAGCCGGCGTCGTCGGTCGCTGTGCAGTGGGCCGGGCCTCTGTGACGTCACTGATCGGCATATTCATCCCTCGCTTCTTCCCAGGCTTCCCCGGCGATGGACTCGAACCGCAGATCGAAGATCTCATTCTCCACATCGATCGGCTCAGCGCGGTCCTGCTCCTGCAGCAGGATGTCTGCGGTCTCCTGGTCTTGGGCGATGATCTCCTCCCAGGAACTGGGCACCTCACGGTCGCCCTCCAACTCGAGGAGTTCCTCGGCCTGCTCGGGAGTCAGGCCCTGGTGTTCGACGTACCACTGTTCAGCCCAGATCTCCGGATGGGCGTCGATCCAGGCCCGTGCCCGGCCCCAGTAGTGGGCGTATTCGACCAGTGCTGCCGCCTTGGCCGGGTCCTCGAGACTCTCTGCGTGGACGTAGATCCCCCCGCGGTCATCCCGGAGTCCGTGCTCTAAGGTGATGGCACCATCCTCGCCGTACTGATCGGCGTAGCGGATGGCCGACTGGATGCCCAACGGGGCGGCGTCGACCTGGTTGCTGCTGAGCGCATTGGGGTAGGTGTCATCTGTACTGGCCAGTTCGACGAGTTCGACGTCGTCTGTGGTGAGTCCGACGTCGTCGAGCACCCGAAGCACCAGAGCGCCCTGGGCTTGGCCGGGACTGTAAGCGATCCGCAAGCCTTCTAGGTCTTCGAGGGTCTCGACCTCATCGGCAACCCCGGGGGCGATGCCGATCTCATAGACCGGGTGCTCGAGGTGGTCGACTTTGCGGCTGGCGGTGATCGTCCGGGTCGGCAGGTCAGTCCAGTAGGCGTGCAGGGCGGGGATTTCGGCGACCGCTCCGGCGTCCAATGCCCCGGCCCGGAAAGCCTCCGAGGTACGGGGCCCGCCACTGAAGTTGGCCCATTCGACGTCGAAGGAGAGCTCGTCGATCTCCCCGGAGAGTTCCAGTGCCCGTTGGGTGGCGGGATCTCCGATGACCAGTTCAGTTCCTTCCGGGACCTCCTCGGGGAGCGGATCATCAAAACTCAAGGGACCGGCGTCGTCGTGATCCTGGCCTTCTCCGGCGGCGCCGACTTCAGAGCAGGCAGTCAGCAGCCCGATGAGCGCCAGTCCCGCCACAGCAGGACGAACAAAACTATGAACATATTTTGGCGAGAGCTGCGCCATGGTGCGGTTCCTCACTGATCGATTCCATCGGTCCTGGCGGTAGCACCCGGCCTGCGATGCACAGGAACATCACTCCTGCACTCCCGGGTTGCTGCGGCGTCATCGAGCCAGATCTCTCAGCCGCTCGTGATGGGGTGTGGACTCAGCTTAGGGGATACTTGAACACAACTCGACTCAACGTGTCACACAAGGAAATATGTTCACGCATGTGGTTCGCAGCACGCCAGCGCGGTGCTGGATGAGTTCGGACAGTTCGACGAGAAGTACGCCGGTTTGCAGCACGCCTGCGGGGGTGCTGCAAACTCTATAGGGCGAGGTGGGTACCGACGATCTCGGCGAGGTGTTTAGATTCTGCTTCAGCAGCGGCGGCGGTCTCGGCTTCAACCATGACCCGGACCACCGGTTCGGTTCCAGAAGGGCGTAAGAGCACTCGGCCAGTGTCTCCCAGGCGGGCCTCAACCTCAGCCACCGCTTGAAGAACCACCCGATCGGTCTTCACTTTGGCCTTATCCACCCCGGTGACATTGATGAGTACCTGTGGCAAACGAGTCATCGCCTCCGCCGCCAGAGTGTGCAGAGTCTTACCAGTAGCAGCCACCCGTGCAGCCAGCTGCAACCCAGTCAGCACCCCATCCCCGGTGGTCGCGTAGTCAGCGAAGATCAAATGCCCGGACTGTTCCCCACCCAGGGAATATCCCCCAGCACGCATGCCTTCGAGCACATACCGATCCCCCACTTGAGTCTGCACCAGCCGGATCCCCGCCTCAGCCATCCCCAGTTTCAACCCCAGATTACTCATCACCGTGGTAACCAAGGTGTCCTCCACGAGAGTGCCGGCCTCTTTGAGCCCCAGGGCCAGGATCCCCATAATCTGATCCCCGTCAATCACGGCCCCGGTGTGATCCACCGCCAGACACCGATCAGCATCCCCATCATGGGCCACCCCCAGATCAGCCCCTTGAGCCACCACTGCCTCCTGCAGGGCCCCCAAATGAGTGGATCCATACCCGGAGTTGATGTTCATCCCATCGGGCTCCGCCCCGATGACCACCACTTGAGCGCCAGCTGCAGCGAAAGCCTCCGGCGAACACCCACTAGCGGCGCCATGAGCACAATCGATCACGATCTTCAGCCCTGCCAGGCTCACCCCACCTAAAGACTGCAACAGGTGGACCACATACCGGTCCTCCGCATCGGAGAACCGACGGATCCGACCCACATCAGCCCCCGTGGGTGCCAACGGCTCAGCCCCCATCTGCGCCTCAATCGCATCTTCGACCGCGTCATCGAGCTTATGCCCCCCGGCACCGAGGAACTTAATCCCGTTATCCGGAGCCGGATTATGCGACGCCGAGATCATCACCCCGAAATCCGCATCAATATCAGCCACCAAGAACGCCGCCGCCGGAGTCGGCAACACCCCCGCATCAAAAACATCCACCCCAGAAGAAGCCAACCCCGCTTCCACTGCAGAGGACAAAAATTCCCCCGAGACCCGCGGATCACGAGCCACCACCGCCACCGGACGACGTCGGTCACCAACACGCTGATGACCCAACACCACCGCAGCAGCTTGAGAAAGACGAAGAGCTAAGTCCGCAGTCAGCAGCCCATTAGCCACCCCGCGCACACCATCGGTTCCGAAGAGTCTGGTCATATTGAAGCTGAGTCTAACGCCGGGAACGCGAAAGTGCCCCGCCCGGGGACCGGACGGGGCACTTTCGATATGAAGCTGTGAGGTTCTTCCGCAATCAGCGCTGGGAGGAACCACACACGGTGAGCATCACCGCTTGGAGTACTGCGGGGCTTTGCGGGCCTTCTTGAGTCCGGCCTTCTTCCGCTCCACCGCGCGCGCGTCGCGGGTGAGGAAGCCGGCCTTCTTCAGCGCCGGACGGTTGTGGTCCCGGTCGATGCCGTTGAGCGCCCGGGAGATCCCCAGACGCAGTGCACCGGCCTGACCGGAGGGTCCGCCACCGTCGATACGGGCGATGACGTCGTAGGCGCCTTCAAGCCCGAGCAGGGTGAAGGGGTCGTTGACTTCCTGCTGGTGCAGCTTGTTGGGGAAGTAGTCTTCCAGGCTGCGGCCGTTGATGGTCCACTGGCCGGAGCCGGGGATGATCCGGACCCGGGCGCGGGCGCGCTTGCGGCGGCCGATGGCGGCACCGGGCACGGTCAGCGGAGCACGCTCGGCGGCGGGCTCCTCGGTGCTGGTGCTGGGGGCGGACTCCGAGGTGTAGCTGGTCAGCCCCTCGGTCTCAGTGAGCTCTTCAGTGTTCTGAGCCACGGTTCTCCTCTGTAGGTCTGTCGAGTCGGGCCCGGATTACTGGGCGACCTGGGTAATCTCGTAGGGCTTGGGCTGCTGGGCGGTGTGCGGGTGCTCGCTGCCGGCGTAGACGCGCAGCTTGGTCAGCTGAGCACGGCCGAGCTTGTTCTTGGGCAGCATGCCCTTGACCGCCTGCTCCACCACGCGGGTGGGGTGACGCTGGATGAGCTCCTCGAAGCTCTGCGACTTGATGCCGCCGGGGAAGCCGGAGTGCCGCCAGTAACGCTTCTTGCTGGCTTTGTCACCAGTGACGGCGACCTTCTCCGCGTTGATGATGATGACGAAGTCGCCGGAGTCCATGTGGGGGGCGAAGGTCGGCTTGTGCTTGCCGCGCAGCAGGGTCGCTGCGTGGCTGGCGAGCCGGCCGAGCACGACGTCGGTGGCGTCGATGACGTGCCACTGGGCGTCATTGTCGCCTTGCTTGGGAGTGTACGTACGCACGGTGTGTTTGCCTTACGGTCGGTTTACGGTTCAGCGCACGTGGGCCGGGCGCGTGTGAGATGCACGCCGGACCAGTGCCTGATGCACTGTCAGTCTTGCGAGTGCGCTTCCGGCGCTCCAGGTGAGGGCTGGAACGGTGCCGGGCCCGTGGGGTCCCTGCGGTCGGTGGAGGCTGTTTCGGCTATGCAACGGAAGCCGCCTCGACACGAGTCCGCGCAGGGGTGGACACGCACAACAACCCATCACTATACCGGAGGGCGCACGACGACGCCACCGCACCGGTACGCCCTCACGCGCTTCCGTGCCCCAGCTGGGTGCCAGGCGCGCCCGTCTCCGCGCACCCGGGGTCAGAGTCGGCCACGGGTGGGGTGGTAGTCCTGCCCGGCATCCGGAGAGGACTCGGCGGGGGCGGTAACCTCCTCGAAGGTCTCCAGTTCGCGGTGCTGTAGCCGCACGGTCAGTGCCAGCACATCGGGTACCAGCTCTTCGATGCGCTCCTGGCCGCTGCTGGCGGCACCGGCACGGGGCTCACCGGAGCCGCCACGAGTGCCAGCGAGCCGGTAGTCGCGCTGCCAGCGGTCGGCGTCGTCGTCTTGTGGCCAGGGTTCGGCCAGAAAGTCCTCGAGCTGTGGGGCGGGACGCTCCCCTGCGGCAATGGCGGCAGCACGGTGCTCGGGGGTGATGATCTCCAGCGCGCGGGTGCCGTCTTCGACGAGCCGACTGGCCAGGGAGTCGGCGATCTCGGTGCGCAGGCTGCGCTCGTAGTCGCGCCAGAGGTGGCTGATGTCTTCGGCGAGCCGGGCCAGGAGTCCTCCGGTGAAGCCATCGTCGGTGCAGAGTTCAGCGAAGGCGTCCGCTTCGGCGTCCACCCCTTGATCGGCGCGGGCAGCCCAGGCCAGGGCGCGGTGCCGCCACCCGGGCTCGGCGGCCTCATCGGCCAACCAGAGGGTCAGTTCGCGGCGCTGATATGTGGGTTGGGCGAAGGCGGTACCTTTCGGGCTCCGCTCAGGCACAGTGCTCTGCTCGGGCTCCTCGTGCGGGTTCTCGACCCGCGGGAAGATCCCAGTGAGGATCACCGCCCACCGGCCCAGCACCCGACGCGCGGAGTGCAGGCGGACTGCTTCCTGTGCGGCGTGCAGGCTATGGCGGTAGAACATCTGCCGATATTCGAGCCGACGTCGTCCGCGTTCGTTATAGGACTGATAGGCCCGGAACAATCCGGTGAAGGTACCGACCAGGTGGGCCACGGCGAACACAGCGAGGATGACGAAGCCTAGTGGAACGCTGAACCAGGCGGGCAAAACGGTCAGCAGGTCGGCGGCGAAGTACCACCATCCGGCGGCCAGGGCTGCGAAGATACCCAAGCCCAGCCAACTGCGGCGGCGGAAAGAGCGTTCGTGTTCCTGCCAGTCCTGGGCCTCAGTGAGCGTCTCATCGGCGGCGATGTCCATCCACCGGTCGGCGTCGAGGTCAGCACGCACAGCGGCCCCGGCTACGGCACCGCGGAGCCTCTCAAAGTACCCCCGTGCGACCTGCCCACCCACCTGCCCGGTGGCCTGCGGGTAGTCGCTGAGCTGGGCATTGAGTGCCTCGGCATCACGGGCGGCTCCGTGGCGGGCGAATTCCTCAGCGCTGGCGGAGACGGTGGCTGAGACCTGTTCTTCGGTGACCCAGGCGGTGACCGGTGCCGGGCGCCGGGCATGTAGCGTTGCCAGTGCGACCGTGGCGGCGGCGGATCCCTCCTCGGCGAAGACGCCGAGGCTCTGGTCAACCTCCGGGGCCGGTGCCTGCGGGTTCGGTGCCTCCGGGTTCGGTGTCTGCGGGGCTGCGGTCTCCGGGATGACCACCTCCGGTGGGATCGTCACCGTGCGGTTCTCACGTTGCGGCGGCCGCCAGCTGGTCACCTGCTCTGCTCCGTCGACCAGTGCGGTGGCGGTTCCAGCGACAGTCCGCCACACCCCGGGCGGTACCGGGTGAGAACGGCTGCGTAGCTTCTCCCGTTCGGCAGTGAGGTCACGACGCGCCGCCGAGGCGGCTGCGGCGTCGTCGGCGTTGTAGTCGCGGATCCGCAGCCCCCAGCCGAGGTTCAGCGAGTACCGCTCCACCGAGTACCCCAGATCGGTAAAGTCGAAACGGTCCGGCAGCAGCGCCTCAGGCACCATGCGCCGCCCCAGCAGAGCCAGCAGCCCGGTCAGCAGCACTGAGACCATCTGCCGCAGGTGCTGAAGCAGGCTGACTTTCTGCGGGGGTTCGAACCCACTGGGCGGTAACGGGGTGTAGCTCAGGGCGGCGTCCCCCTCGGCCAGCACGTGATGCACCGCGGAGTCGAGCACCTGCTCGGCCTCGGCACCCTCCACGGTGAGGTAACGCCGCGGGTGGGCTTCTCCGGCGGCCAGCGCCGGGAGATCTTCGGCCAAGTAGCGTTCAGCCGCTGAGCGGGCCACCGTTCGGCCCAGCACCAGTCGGCTAAACGCCCGGAACTCGTAGTGCCGGTTGGCCTCTGCCGCGCCCCAGGGTGTCTGGGTGAACACTCCTCCGAGAATGCCGATGGCGGCCAGGGAGGCGTGCAGCGGCACGTGCAGGTCCAGGTCCCATCCGGCGTCAGTGACATCAGGAGTGGCCCGGTCTTCGGGGAGCACCCGCAGGCGCACCCATCGTCCGGGCAGCGGGGCGAGTTCCGCGTCGGTGCGCCGCTGCGGGATGACGATATCGAACCACCGGTACGTATCCTCCGGCAGCAACTGACGCAGCAGTGCCTCCAGCTCGGCGATGGGTCGGGTGGCATCCTCGGCAGGGGTACGGATCCATCCAATGCGGGCCTCATCCAGCGACCCGAGGGCAGAGAGGGATTTGGCCAGGCGGACGCCGTCATCGATCCGGTGGGGACGGATACGGCGGGCAGTGATGCTGTTGGGCTCATCCGGGTCGATGCTGTCGACCTGCTCACTGCTGATCCACAGGCTGTCAGCAATGAGCCCGGCCCGGCCCCACTCGGTGGCCTGCTCAAGGATCACCGGAGGACAGACCACGACGACGCCGACCGTCACCTGTCCACCTCCGTCACCTGGCTGCCATCTTCCCACCAGCTCACAGGCGGCCCGGCAGGTTGGACCCGGTGCCACGCTCCACACAGGCATCGAGCGTGGTGAGGGCCTCGAGCACGTCGTGGATCACCTCGTAGGTGGCGTGAGCCTGGGCTGCGGCGTGGTTGTGCAGCCGGCCGCCGATGGCCTCGTAGCCGGTGCGCCATTCGGCGATGAGCCAATGTGCGGCGTCCTGGCGGGAGAGGTCGCGGGCTTCGGGATCCTGCAGATCAGCAGCCCCGGGGGCCTGCACGCTTCCGGCGACCCAGGAGACGACGTCGTTGCTCGCCTGCGGCACGGAGGCCCCCACACCGATGAGGTGCTGATAGGGCACCAAGGCGTCCAAGGTCTTAGTGCGGTAAACCTCCACGAAAGCGGCGAAGAGCCCCTCAAGCAGCAGCCCCACGTGATCCTGTGGGGTGGCTTCCCGCACTCCGCGCTGGGGCAGCTGGTGCCGGGTGCTGTCCACCTCCACGGAGAGGACCGGTTTATTGCCCTCCACAGTGATCGTGGCCCGGCCCAGCAACCGTTCGGCGAACCACCCGGTGATGAGGGCGCGGCGGGCCGCCGGAGACAGTGGCACCCATTCGGGGAGCGGTCGGGCCCGGCGGAAGTTCCACATCCGGGTGGAGGTGCTCTGTTGCCACTGTTCGACGATGGGAGCCATAATGCTGGCGATCTCCACTAAGTGGTAGGGCTCGCGCAGCAGGGTCATCATCATCGCGTCGCTGCGCGGATCGGTGGTGAACCGCACTGCGGAGGGGTCACCGAGCAGGGAGGCCGCCGAGTCTTGAAGCCGTTGGCGTAGGTCCGTGGCTTCACTGGGGATGTTCAGCGCTGAAGCGTGCGGACGGTAAGGGGCCTCGGCCGAGCCGTGGATGAGGTTGGTCAGCGCCGGGTCCAGGGCGACCAGCGGGCGGGAGGAACGGACCATGGAGTCGAAGGCGCCGACGACGCCGTCTTCACGCCGACGTCGTTCCGCTGCGTCCACCATGGGGTCAGTGAGATAGTCAGCCAGCGACTGGCTGAGGAACTTACCGACGAACTTCTCCCGGTCGTGCAGCCAGGCGTGGGTGCGGGTGGCGATGTCCTCCACCCCAAAGGCCAGGTGGATCTGCGCGGTGGAGCGGTTCTGCCCGGCAGGCCGGGCCTGCCGCAATTCCGGCACCCAGGGACGTTCGGTGCGGGCGACCTCACCGCCGCGGGCGTTGAGTCCCAGCTGGCGGCCCTGGATGATGTCCTCGACTGCCCGGGCCACAGCCGCCCGGCCTTGAGCTCCGCTGAGGGAACGTTCGATGACGTGGACGAACTGGTCGGCGAAGGTGTCGGTGTCATCGAGCAGGAATTCGACTTTGGAGGGCTGCAGGTAGTCGGGCACCCCGTGCTCGCCGGGCCAGATGTCCAGGGGACTGGCTCCGAGCTCCGGGTAGAGGTCCATGCGGAGGAGTCCGGCGGCGTCGCGCAGGGCATCCCGCCACGGCACCAGCAGATTGTCGGTGAGGTCTTCGAGCACATCGGCTCCCTGGGCGCGCCGCTGAGCACTGACGTGCCACTGGAGGCCTTCAGTGGTCGATGAGACGAGGAACCCGCTGAAGTCAGAGTTGTCCCGGGTGAAGTCGTTGGGTTCCCCGCTGACTCCGCGGCTGAGCACTGCCAGCCGGTCGGTGAGGTGCTTTCGGTCGGTGGCCGCGCGTTGGCGCAGCTCAGCGGCGGCACCGCGACTGGACTCGATGAGCCGGGCAATGAGGTCAATGGTCACCGGCAGACCGTAGGAGGCCGCGGCGTGCAGGACCACACGGCGAACATCCTCTTGGGCCGCCGCGGCGAGCCGGGTGACCAGCCGACCGAAGACGGTGGCGACGTCGGCGGAGTACTCATTGTCCTCCCGGGTGGCGACCTGCAGCCGGTTGACCAGCGCTTGGCGGGCCTCAGGGGTGGGGATGCGTCGCCGGTGTTGCTGGCCCAGGGTGGAGATCTCGTTCTGCAGGGCGGAGGTGAAGCGCTGGCGGGTGGCGGCGAAGCCGTCGTCGTCCCAGACGTTGAGGCGACGATCGATGGTATCGACATCAAGGCCGATGTCATCGAGGAACCCGGGCCAGGCTTCATCAACGGCTTGGTCTTTGAGCTCCTCGTCGCTGGAGAGATCGTCGGGCCGGCGACGTTCCAGGTGGCCTTCGAGCAGCCGGGTACCGGCCTGCTTGAGGATCCGGTCAGTGGCGTAGCGGTCGAAGAAGTCCCGGCCCACGGTCATGCGGGCAAACCCCATGGAGCGGAAGGGCGCGATATCCCGGCGCGTGGCCGAGGCCGAAAGCCCCAGGTTGTCGGTGCCGCCTTCCGCTACCGCCTGAGAGTTAGCCATGTCATAGGCGACGATGTTCGCCGTCAGCGCGGGGTCCAGGACCAGTTCACCGACAGAGCGGCCCACGATCTTGAACACGTCATCGGCGGAGTCGAAGGCCACCGTGGAGTTACGCCGGCCCACCAGCAGGAATGTGGTCGAGGTGTCATGACCTGTGGGTTCGCTGACCCCGGCGCGGGCAAAATGCAGGGTGCGGGAGACCGGAGCATCCTCGGCGGAGGTGATCCACAGGGAGTTCGAGGCCTCTGTCAGTGCGAGGAAGGTATTCGGCGCGACGCCGGGGTCGATGGCCCCGGTGGGTCGCTGGAACACCTCGGGGGTGAACAGGATGCTGTTGAGGTTGCTATGCCCGTGGGCGCGCAGTACATCGCAGACGTCTAAGAACATTCCCGAACCGGAGCCTCCGGCCACGGATCCGACGACGAAGACCACCGGATCATCAGCGCCGTCAGCTCCGGTGAACCGCTGACCGGTGACCTCCTGCAAGGCCCGGCGTAACTGGGCGTTGGCCTCGGAGTCCACGGCTGCGTCGCGGGCGCGTTTGAGGGCGGAGTCGATGTCCTTCAGCGCGTGCAGGGCCGCGACCCGACCCACAGCCCGGTATTGACCGGCCCCCTGGGTGATGTCGACCCGCACGCTTTCGGGCGGTTCGGGGTGCCAGCTATCCCAGGCGAGGTAACGGGAGACGGCATCAGCGGAGGTGCGCTGCAGCTGTTGGCTGATGGATTGGTGGTAGCCGGCATAGGTGCTCTTGGCCGAGCTCAACGGCACGTAGACACTGCGGGGCAGGGCGAAGGCGGGGTCGGCGGCGCCGGTGTCCGGGGCTGCGGGCACGTCGATCTGCACGAACTGCCAGGCCGCGGGCCAGCCGCCGTCCCACCCGGCGCGTTCCAACGCATCGGAGACGGTTTTCCGCACGATGCCGAGCGTCTTGCCCCCAGTGCCGCCGACGCCAACGAAGATGAACGGCCGGACGGGAGTGGGCTGGTCTGCCATAGTGTGTGCCTTTCGTGTGTGCTTCGGCCTTCAGGGGTCGTCGGGCTGTGGGTTTCCCTGTGGGGGTTCTGCGTGCTGTGGGGCTCCGTGCGGTGATGGTGTCCCACCGGGTCTATCCCCGCCAGGTGAGGGAGGCTCCCGGGGAGGGGCCGGCGTCGTCGGGTGGTGTGGAACCGGCTGTGTAGCTGGCGGCTGCCGCCGGTGTCGCGGACTGCTTGGCTTGACTGCGCCACTGGGCGATGGTGCTCCAGGGCACGGTGTCCCGCAGGAGGCGGTCGAGGTCGGCCGACCACAAATGGGTGTCAGTGACCAAGACCACCGCAGTGGCGCGGATCTCGTCCTCATCACCGGCCAAGGTGTGCTCATCGATGAGCACCGCAGCGAAGAACCCGAGCCCGGGGGTGGCCCGGCCGCGGGAACCGTCGGCGGTGGGCGGCTGTTCACTGGTGAGGATGCGCTGCCCGGTCGCGGCCGGTTCGGCGTAGAACTCCGGCATGCTGAACGGGTTCAGCAGCTTCTTCTCCACGCCGAGGCGGACTCCGTTGTGGGTGAAACCTCCGGGATCGGCGGGCACCGGCACCAGCCGGCTGTCATCGAGCAGCAGTCCATTGGGAGCCGCCGGTTCTCGGCGGGGACCGTCCGGGCCGATGACCAGCTCGATGGTCTCCCCCTGCAGTCGGGCGGTGGTGTACTTGGCGGTGGCAGCTTTGACCGCCACGAGGATGAGATAGAGCGGCAGCACGGAGAGCAGCATCAGCCCGGTGAGCACGGTGAAGAACGCGCCGACGTCGCGGGGGTCCTCATAGCGCCAGATGACCGGCAGATCCACATCCACTGAGGTGCCAGCGGCTTCGGACCCTTCGGCGGCACTGAGGCGAACCGGCAAGTCGGCTTCCCCGTTACCCACAGTGGGCGCACCGGGGGTCACCGAGACCTCCACAGTGCGGGTTTCGCCGGTATCCAGCCCGATGCAGCCGGTCTCCACAGTCAGCTGGTCGCCACTGACTTCTTCCGGGACGGTGAGGGTCTCGGGCTCACCCAGGCACACCTCGGTGGGCCCGTCGGGGGATCCGCTCAGGGTCAGCTCAGCGGTGGCAGGGTCCTGGCGCACTGCGCTGCCGAGGTCGAGTTCATCCAGCGGTCGCACCGAGGGGAACACACTGCTCAGTGCCAGGGCGATGCCCTCCTCCGCCCCGACGGGGGTCAGATGCAGCCCGGAAATGGTGGTGGGCTGGGCGGAGACCCGCACTTGGATGCGGGCGTCGGTATCCTCGGTGTCCACGGCGACGACGACGCCGTCGTCGGTCATCTCCGCTGTCGCCTCCCGCGGGTGACCATCCTCACCGTGGGCAGCGGCAGTGAGGGTGACATCCTCGTAGTCGGCGAAGCTGGCCTGTCCGCCGTGGGTGTCGACGACGTCGAAGGCGATATGCGCGGTCTGTCCCGCTGTGGGCTCGTCACCGCCGGCGTGCTGGAGGCTGACCCCCGGGTAGACGCACCAATCGGTGAACTCCTCCTCAGTCTCCGGAACAGAAGACACGCTCCACGTGCCCGAAGCAGCACCGGGCGGGAGGGTAACTGTGACCGAGTGGTAGGACTCATCCGAATGCGCCACGGCGGTGTAACCGGACTCCGTGACGGTGCCGTCCGGTCCGGCGGTGATGACCGTACCGTCCGGGGCGGTGAGCTCGACCTGCTCGGTCTGCTCGAGAGTCTCCAGGGTCACGTTGAGTCGGCCGACTCCGGGGTCGATCTCTGCCCCGCGTTCGCCCTGCGGGGTGCAGCCTTCGATGATGTTGCCCAGGGAGCCGAAAAGCCGGCGCAACCCGGCGGTGTCGTCAGCGTGGAGGAATGCGCCATTGGCCCAGTCAGAGGGCACCGGGACAGTTCCGCAGTCCTGGGTGCCGCTGGATCCGGTGGCCATGGAGAGCAGGTCATCGGAGTCGAGGTCCTCCATATTCAGCTGCAGCCCGATGATGGTGATGCCGGCGGCACGCATCTCATCGAGCAGACCGTCTTCGCGGCACATCCGCTCCCGAGCCGCCTCCACCGAGTCCTCGGCACGTTCGAACTCCCCGTCGGTGAACCAGAACAGCACCCGGCAATTGCCTCGGGTGCCGCGATCTGCCAGATCCTCGGCGGCACCTT
Organism: Nesterenkonia alba DSM 19423; assembly: GCF_000421745.1. Taxonomy (GTDB): domain Bacteria; phylum Actinomycetota; class Actinomycetes; order Actinomycetales; family Micrococcaceae; genus Nesterenkonia; species Nesterenkonia alba. The sequence goes on along the minus strand of NZ_ATXP01000001.1, from coordinate 94,153 downwards.
CTAATGCGGCCTCGAAGTTCGTCCCGCCCTCAGGCTGGGTGCGTTCGGCGGTGGTGGTAACGATCTGATCGATGATCTCGCCCCGGTCGGCGTCTTCCCCATCATTGAGCTGTGTCCAACCGACCACATCGCGAGCGGGGTAGTAATCGCCGTCGAAGGCGGACACAGCCACTTCAATGTCCAGGGAGTCCCCGGTGGCCTCGGAGGCGTGCTGCAGCCTCGACAGGCTCAGCAGTGCGGTCTCCAAACCCTCGTACCGGACCTCATCGGGGTCGTTGCTGCTGAGACTGCCGGACTGGTCGAAGAGGAACAGCCCGCTGATACTACGAGCCGACTGCAAGCATGTGGCGATCTGGGAAGCATTGGTGGCCAGGGCGTCGTCGGGCGCGTTCTCTTGAGTGGCGGAGGCAGGCAACAGACCCCCGGCGGTCGCCAGGGCCGCAGCCGAAAATGCTACGCCCAGGCGGGAGATCCACTTCAGAACCACACCGACCACCCCGCCGCCTCATAGGCCAGCACCGCCCCATGGGCGAGGCACGCCAGCGCAAGTGTGATGATGGCCAGTTTCTCCAACGGCTGGACACTGAGGTCCGCGAACCCTCCCCCGGTGCGGGTCGCCCGGATCGCCTCGTAGCGGCGATAGCCGATGAGCGCGCATCCGCCTAGCAGCACCACCAGGTAGGAGGCCAGCGCCAGGCCCGGCAGGTCGTAGACCAGGTGGGAGGTGAGCACAGCCATCACGACGCCGACCAGACTCAGCACAAAGACCGCGACCACAGGCCACTGCTTCGCGGAGCTGCCGACTGAGGGCGAGGAGAAGCGCAAGGTGTCACCGCCGGCTGGCGATGTCCACGTCGGCTCCCCCGTCACCTTGGTTCCCCCTCACTGCATGCTGAGCTGTTCCTTAACGTAGCACGCAGCCCGGAGATCGCAGCGGGCCCCGAACGTGGCATGACGCTCAGGGCCCGCTGCCAGTGACAGAACTGACAGAGGTGAAATCAGCTCCGGCGGTGGGCAGTCTCCTGCATCTCTTCGATCTCCCGACCCTTAGTTTCCGGGACGAACTTCAGCACGAAGAACAAGCTGATCAGCGCGGAGATCGCGTAGAACCCGTAGGAGAAGACCAGGGAGAGCTCCGCCATGGAGGGGAAGCTGGAAGAGATAGCGAAGTTGGCCAGCCAGTTGAAGGCCGAGCACACTCCCAGGGCCACGGCCCGGACCCGGTTGGGGAACATCTCCCCGAGCATCAGCCACATGAACGGACCCCACGTGGCACCGAAACCGACCACGAAGACATTGGCCGCCACCAGGGCGATCGGACCCCACATACCGACGAGGTTCGGTTCGGTCTCGATCTCCCCGAACTCGTTGACCACTTCGACGAGTTCAGCCTGGGAGAACGCAATGGCCATAGTTCCCAACCCCACGGCCATGACTGCCGACCCGACAGCCAACGGGATACGCCGGCCGACCTTGTCCACGATGAGGATCCCGACGATCGTGGCGATGATGTTCACACTGGTGGTGATGACCTGGACCAACATGGCCTGCTCCTCAGCGATACCAACGGCGGTCCACAGGGAGGTCGAGTAATAGAAGATCACGTTGATGCCGACGAACTGCTGGAACACCGCTAGACCGATACCCACCCACACGATCGGCATCAGTTTCCCACCGAGGAACAGGTCTTTAAGTTTCTGCCGGGCCTCAAGGTTGATGGTGGCGCGGATGTCCTCGATCTTCTGAGCGAGATCGTCCTTGCCCTGGATGCCGACTACCTCGGTGAGGACCTTTTCGGCGTCGTCGTTGCGTCCGCGGGAGACCAGGTAGCGGGGGGATTCGGGGATGGACAACGCCAGCAGGCCGTAGATGAGCGCCGGGGCGGCCTCGGAGAGGAACATCCAACGCCAGGCCTCCAGCCCGAACCACAGCTCTTCGGAGGCGCCACCGGCCACCTCAGCGAAGATCCAGTTGGAGAAGGCCGCCATGAAGATACCCACGACGATGGCCAGCTGGAACAGCGATCCGAGACGGCCTCGCCAGGCAGCCGGAGAGACTTCGGCGATGTACGCCGGGGCAATGACAGAAGCCATCCCGACGCCGATCCCGCCGATCACACGCCAGGCGATGAGGTCGGTGACTCCGAAGACTAGCCCCGTGCCGATCGCCGACAGGAAGAACAGTCCGGCGGCTACCAACATGGCTTTCTGCCGGCCGAGCATGTCCGAGATCTTTCCACCGGTGAAAGCGCCGATCACACACCCCAGCAGGGCGGAGGAGACGCTGAAGCCGCTCATCCCGGCGCCGAGGTCAAACTCCTCAGCGATGGGGCCTACGGCCCCGTTGATGACGGCGGTGTCGAAGCCGAAGAGGAATCCGCCGAAGGCGGCGACGAGCACGACCCAGGCGACAGCGCCAACGGCGGGCTCGCCAGAGCGAGTCTGTGTAGTCATAGGTCAGGTGTCCTTAGGTGAGGGACGTGTTGGGAGGTTACCGGCACGTAAGGCGCGGTGAGCCTCAGAGAGTATGCCTGTTTGAGTCGGTCCGTGCAACAAAAGGTGACCCGCACCGCTTACGTGGTGCCCTGGGTGGGGCGCATTGCGCGGGTCTGGGCGGCACGGCTAGCCAGTTGGTCCGGCGCAGGGTAGTCGACGCGTTCGAGCACGAGTCCCTGCGGCGGGGCGAGGCGCACGCGTTCGTCCCACTGGGGGTCCGCTAACCGGGTGGTGACCCATCCGGGGGCTCGGCGCCCGGAGCCGACGTCGATGCAGGCCCCGATGAGCGCCCGGACCATATGGTGACAGAAGGCATCGGCTGTCAGTGCCGCGGTGATGACGCCGTCGTCCCCCCGGGTGATGTCGAAGGCGAGGAGCTCCCGGATGGTGGTGGAGTGCTCTCGGGGCCGACAAAAGCTGCCGAAGTCACGCAGACCCGTGGCAGTGATGGCTTCGGTATGCATGAGGGTTTCATCCAACCGCGTGCGCAGCCAGGCAGTGTGGTGCCGGCGCAGCGGGTCCCACAACTCGCGCTGGTCGGCGATCCGGTAGGTGTAGGTGCGGCTCAGTGCCGAGAACCGGGCGTCGAATGTCTCGGGAACTTCTGCGGCACGGTAGACGACGACGGCGCCTGCTTCGTTGGCGAGTACGGCGTTGAGTCGGCGGGCCATCGCCTCAGCGGCGGTCAGCTGCCGATCACGGGCCAGGCGCTGCCACTCGGCGGTCTCGAGGTCGAGGTGGACGACCTGCCCTCGCGCATGCACGCCGGCATCGGTCCGTCCAGCGACCACGACCGGCACCTCGCGGCGGATGATGGTGACGAGCGCCTCCCGCAGGGCTCCTTCGACGGTGCGCAGGCCGGGCTGGTGCGCCCAGCCCTTGTACGCGTTGCCGTCATAGGCGAGATCCAGGCGGATGCGGGGCATGGTCCCAGCCTACTGAACACCCGTTCCTGCATAACCCTATGAACTCTGCATCACGCTATAACCCTATGCAGAGTTCATAGGGTTATGCAGGACTGCTTCGGTGCAGGCGGCAGACACAGCAGTGCCCCGGACCTCTTGGTCAGGTCCGGGGCACCAGGCTGTATGCGACAGGGCCGGTTTACTGCCCAGCCCGCTTACTTCTCAGCTTCGGGATCGCCGTCTTCTGCAGCGGCTTCTGCGGCCGCCTCGTCGGTCTCGGTGTCCGCTGGGGTCTCAGCGGCCGCGTCATCAGAGGCTTCGGCATCCGGGGCGTCGGCGGTCTCCGCGGCGACCTCGTCAACCTGCTCGGTCTCTTCAGCCGCGGTGTCCTCAGCCGGCGCAGCTGCGGCGGTGGCCGCCTCGGCGTCGCGGACCACCTTCTGCTTGGGGCTGACCGGTTCCATCACCAGCTCGATCACGGCCATGGGGGCGTTGTCACCCTTACGGTTACCGATCTTGGTGATCCGGGTGTAGCCACCAGGACGTTCGGCCATGGCCGGAGCGATGACGGTGAACAGCTCGTGCACCACGCCCTGGTTCGTGGCGTTGGAGGCGCTGATCTCAGCGACCACACGACGCCGGGCGGCCAGGTCACCCTTCTTGGCGTGGGTGATGAGCCGCTCGGCATAGGGGCGCAGGCGCTTGGCCTTGGTGACAGTGGTGGTGATGGAGCGGTGCTCGAAGAGACTGACCGCCAAGTTGGCCAGCATCTGCTTCTCGTGCGCCGGGCTGCCGCCCAGGCGTGCTCCCTTGGTGGGGGTTGGCATGGTCTCTTACTCCTGTTGGTCTGCTCGCCCGGGGCGAGCACGATGTTCTCTAGGGGGCGACGTCGGTGAGGCTCAGTTGGAGAACTGAGCGTCGGCCTCGTCGTCGTACTCGTCCTCTTCTGCGGCGAAGCGAGCGGCCGTCGGGTCAAAGCCCTCCGGGGAGTCCTTCAGCTGGAGGTTGTATTCGGCCAGCTTCTCCTTGACCTCGTCGATGGACTTGGCTCCGAAGTTCCGGATGTCCATCAGGTCGGCCTCGGAGCGGGCGGTCAGCTCACCGATCGTGTGGATGCCTTCGCGCTTGAGGCAGTTGTAGGACCGCACCGTGAGGTCGAGGTCCTCAATGGGCAGCGCCATGTCGGCGGCGAGGGCGGCGTCGGTCGGCGAGGGGCCCATCTCAATGCCTTCGGCGGAGATGTTGAGCTCCTTGGCCAGGCCGAAGAGCTCCACGAGGGTGGAGCCGGCCGAGGCCAGTGCATCCCGCGGGGAGAGGGAGGGCTTGGTCTCGACGTCGATGGTGAGTTTGTCGAAGTCAGTGCGCTGCTCCACACGAGTGGCTTCGACCTTGTAGCTGACCTTCAGCACCGGGGAGTAGATGGAGTCCACCGGGATCCGACCAATCTCGGAGTCCTCAAGCTTGTTCATCGCAGCGGAGACGTAGCCACGCCCACGCTCGATGGTCAGCTCAAGATCCAGCTTGCCGTCCTCGTTGAGGGTCAGAAGCTGCAGGTCCGGATTGTGGAATTCCACACCGGCCGGAGGGGTGATGTCGGCAGCAGTCACCGGGCCGGGACCTTCCTTACGGAGGTAGGCGACGACGGGCTCGTCGTGCTCGGATGAGACCGAGAGTTTCTTGACGTTGAGCACCAGTTCGGTGACGTCTTCTTTAGCTCCGGCGATAGTGCTGAACTCGTGCAGCACGCCGTCGATGCGGATGCTGGTCACCGCCGCACCGGGGATGGAGGACAGCAGGGTCCGGCGCAGGGAGTTGCCGAGGGTGTAACCGAAGCCGGGCTCTAACGGCTCGATGGTGAAGCGGGCGCGAGTGTCGTTGACGACTTCTTCGGTCAGCGTGGGGCGCTGTGCAATGAGCACTGGTGGTTCCTTTCAGAGTCCGTCCGCTATATGACGCACTCTTTCGTCGACTGGAGGGATGAGGCGGTCGCCGGCGACGGCGGGTTGGCGGGTAACCGCCGACGCCGGCTGAAGTCAGCTGTCTGCGGCGTGGCGGGTCAGACGCGGCGGCGCTTAGGCGGCCGGCAGCCGTTGTGCGCGCTCGGGGTCACGTCCTGGATGGAGCCGACCTCCAGGCCAGCGGCCTGCAGCGAACGGATGGCGGTCTCCCGGCCGGAGCCCGGACCCTTGACGAAGACGTCCACCTTCTTCATCCCGTGCTCCTGGGCGCGCTTGGCGGCCTGCTCGGCAGCCATCTGCGCGGCGAACGGAGTCGACTTACGGGATCCCTTGAAGCCGACCTCGCCGGAGGAGGCCCAGGAGACCACGGCGCCGGTGGGGTCGGTGATGGAGACGATGGTGTTGTTGAAGGTCGACTTGATGTGAGCCTGACCCTGGGTGATGTTCTTTGATGCGCGGCGGCGCGGCTTGCGCGCGGCGGCTCGAGTCTTGGGGGGCATGGTTCTCCTGCTCGACTACTTCTTTTTGCCTGCGACGGTCTTCTTGGGGCCCTTGCGGGTGCGGGCGTTGTTCTGGGTCTTCTGGCCGCGCACCGGGAGCCCGCGGCGGTGGCGCAGACCCTGGTAGGAGCCGATTTCGACCTTGCGGCGAATGTCTGAGGCGACTTCGCGGCGAAGGTCACCCTCGACGGTGAAGTTGCCTTCGATGTAGTCGCGCAGGGCGACCAGCTGATCGTCGGTGAGGTCCTTCACCCGGGTGTTGGGGTCCACTCCGGTGGCCTCGAGTGCCTGTTCGGCGCGGTTGCGTCCGACGCCGTAGATATAGGTGAGTCCGATGACCGCGCGCTTTTCGCGCGGAATGTCGACACCTGCCAGACGTGCCATCTGTGCAGTTTCCTCCTTGTATGTGTCCGAAGGTCTTCAGCAGCGCGACCCCGCGTCACCGTGGTGAGTCCGCGACGTCGGAGGTGACGCCGCAGCTGCGGGTCTCCGGCCTTCGGCAACCGGAGGTGTGCTTGCCAGCTCGCGCAAGCTGCACTGCCATATCTGTGAGCTGTATTGAGTTGTTGGCGGTGTTCCTCACCGTAAAAGGCGGGTAACACTGCCGGGACCTGCCCCGGGATGCGGCACCCCGGCGCAGCAAGAGCATTTAGCCCTGGCGCTGCTTGTGGCGCGGGTTCTTGCAGATCACGCGGACCACGCCGTTGCGGCGGATCAGCTTGCAGTCGCTGCAGATCTGCTTGACGCTCGGCTGAACCTTCATAGTGGTGGGTTCCTTCTTACTTGTAGCGGTAGACGATGCGGCCGCGGTTGAGGTCGTAGGGGCTCATCTCGACGACGACCCGGTCCTCGGGGAGGATCCGGATGTAGTGCTGACGCATCTTGCCCGAGATCGTGGCCAAAACGACGTGGTCGTTCTCCAGCTTCACCCGGAACATGGCATTCGGCAGGGCTTCGACAACCTGACCCTCGACCTCGATGACGCCTTCTTTTTTGCCCATACTCTCCACACACCGATCGCGATCCCCGTCAGCGCACGCATCGACCCGCTAAGCTGTGGGCCGACGGTGAACGTCAGAGGGAATCTGGACTTCTGCCTGATACGCCCTGCAGATGACCGTTTCGCACGACGACGCGCGGGCACGGCTCACCCACAGAGACAACCAGCAGTCAACTCTACCTGAGAATTCGCGACACCGCCACTTACATGGTAGGTCAGCCTCGGCCGCTGGGTGGTGCGCTACTGGCTGCCGAGGATGAACATCCATTCGACGCCGAACTTGTCCTTCAGCTGGCCGAATCGGTCCTCAGGGTTCCACGGTGCTGCTTCTAACGGGATGGAGATCTCGGCCTCCGGCGCGAAACGCTCCCACCACTGCGCGATCCGCGCATTGTCGTCTGCGGTTTCGTCACTCGAGGTCAGCGAGATGGTGCCCAGCCCATTGGCCACCTGGCCGGGGAATAGATCAGCACCCATAATGTGGGCGCCACGCTCCAAGTACAGGGAGCTGTGCATGATGCGGTCTTGAGAGTCGTCATCGACACCCATCCCCTCTCCGTAGGTGAGAAGGTCGAGTTCACCGCCGAAGACCTCGGCATAGTACGTCATCGCTTCGCGAGCGGTTCCGTTGAACATCAGATACGGGGTGAAACCGAGTGCCATGGTGGGCCTTCCATACTCAGTGGGTAGGTGCGCTCATTGTGCGCCTGCATCTACCCGAGGGGGAAGAGTTGCCGGACAGAGCTCGGATGAACTTCTGGTGAACTCTGCCACGGTCTGACCGTAGCCTTTCCAGCTAGGGAATGGGCACCGGGGTGATCCCGTGCGGCGCGAGGTCGGCGGCTCCGCCGTCGGCGGCGGTGAGCACCCAGATACCGTCCTCGTGCCGGCAGACCGAATGTTCCCACTGGCAAGACCGGGCACCATCGGCGGTGACGACAGTCCAGTCGTCGTCGAGCACGCGGGTTTCGATGCTGCCGCGGACCAGCATGGGCTCGATCGCTAAGGCCATACCCGGTTTAATCTTGGCGCCCTTCATCCCGGTGGCGTAGTTGAACACGTCCGGGGGAAGGTGCATGGCCGAGCCGATGCCGTGGCCCACGTAGTCTTCGAGGATCCCCAGCGGCTCACCCGGCTGGGAGGTGACGTAGTCTTCGATGGCCTCACCGATCTCCCCGACGTGCTTGGCTTCAGCGAAGGCAGCGATACCGGCCCACAGGGCGCCGCGTGTCACATCGGAAAGCCGCTCGTCGGCCGGATCGGCGGTGCCCTCGTCGGATGAGCCGAGGATCACGGTGCGGGCCGAGTCGGAGTGCCAACCGTCGATGATGCAGCCGGCATCGACAGTGAGGACATCCCCTTCGGCAAGAACCCGGTCCCCTGGGATCCCGTGGACGACTTCTTCATTCACGGAGGTGCAAATATGCCCCGGAAAACCGTGGTAGTTAAGGAAGTTCGGCTGGGCACCTCGTTCAGCGATGAACTTAGCGAACACCGCGTCCAGCTCACCGGTGGTGACTCCCGGGCGGGCTGCGCCGATGACCGCGTCAAGCGCCTGGCACAACACTGTGCCGGCGGCGTCCATAGAGCGCAGCTGCCCGGGAGTTTTCAGCTCAATGCGTGAGCGGTTGAACATGCTGTGGTCAGATTCAGCTGCTCTTGATGGCTTGCATGATTCGGGCGTTGACGTCCTCCACGGAGCCCAGGCCATCGACCTGCTTGAGTAGTCCCCGCTGACGGTATTCCTCGATCATCGGGGCGGTCTCCGAGTCGAAGACCTCCAGTCGGTGGCGGATGACGTCTTCATTGTCATCGGTGCGGCCGTCCGTTTCGGCGCGCTTCACCAGCCGGGAGATCAGCTCTTCGCGATCGGCAGTGAGCTCAAGCACGACGTCGAGTTCCACACCTAGGCGGGCGAGGATTTCGTCCATTGCGCTCACCTGAGTGCGGTTGCGGGGGTAGCCATCCAGCAGGAAGCCGTCTTTGGCGTCCTCCCAGGTGAGCCGATCCTCCACCATGCGGTTGGTCACCGAGTCGGGGACGAGTTCACCGGCGTCGACGTACTTTTGGGCCTCTTTGCCCAGTTCGGTCTGGCCTTTGATATTCGCCCGGAAGATGTCTCCGGTGGAGATGGCCACGATGCCAAGCTCCTCGGAGATCAGAGTCGACTGGGTTCCCTTACCGGCCCCTGGGGGGCCGACGATCAACAATCGCGTCATCGCAACAATCCTTCGTAGTTGTGCTGTTCCAGTTGGGCACTAATCTGCTTCACTGTGGTCAGGCCCACACCAACCATAATCAGAATAGAGGTGCCGCCGAACGGGAAGTTCTGATCGGCACCGATGAGCACGAAGGCAATCAGCGGGATCAGCGCGATGAACCCGAGGTAGAGAGCACCGGGGAAGGTAATACGGCTGATGACGTAACCCAGATAGGACTCGGTGGGCTTACCAGCCCGAATACCGGGGATGAAGCCACCGTATTTACGCATGTTTTCGGCGACCTCGTTCGGGTTGAACGTGATGGTCACGTAGAAGTACGTGAAACCCATCGTCATCAAGAAGAAGACCGCCATGTACACCGGGTGGTCACCCTGACCGAAGTACTGGGAGACGAACTGGGTCACCGGGCCGGGCTCTTCACCGGCGGCGGGCTGATTGAACTGCATCCAGACACTGGGCAGCATCAGCACCGAGGAGGAGAAGATCACCGGGATCACACCGGCCATGTTGACCTTGATGGGAATGTACGTGCTGGTCCCACCCACGGTCCGGCGGCCGACCTGTTTCTTGGCGTACTGCACCGGCACTCGTCGTTGAGACTGCTCCACGAAGACGATCGCGGTGATGAGGATCAAACCGATGATGCAGACCACGGTGAAGACCTGCCAGCCCTGCACGGTGAAGATGTCCCGCATCGAACCGGGGAATCCTGCGGCGATCGCCACGAAGATGAGGATGGACATCCCATTACCCACACCGCGTTCGGTGATCTGCTCACCGAGCCACATGATCATGGCCACACCGGTGACCATGGAGAGGATCATCAGCAGCAGAATGAGGATGTTGCCATCGGGGATGATCATGCCGGGTTCGCAGCCGAGCAGTGCCCCGGTATTGGCCATGGTGACCAGAGTGGTGGCGTTCAGTGTGCCGATGCCCAGGGTGAGGTACCGGGTGTACTGGGTCAGCTTGGCCTGGCCCTGAGCACCTTCGCGCTGCAGGGCTTCGAATCGGGGAATCACCACACGCAGCAACTGGGTGATGATCGCCGCAGTGATGTAAGGCATCACGCCGAGAGCGAAGATGGAGACCTGCAGCATCGCTCCGCCGGAGAACATGTTGACGAAGGCGTAGAGCCCGCCTTCGGTATTGCCCAGCTCCAGGCACTGCTGCACGCCGTTGTAGTCCACGCCGGGGGCGGGGATAAATGCGCCGATCCGATAGATCGTGATGATCCCGAGCGTAAACAGGATCTTCATGCGCAGGTCGGGTGACGCGAACACCCTGGCTATTGCGCTGAACAAGCGTCCTCCTCTAGGGGCCTGGCGACCACACAGTCAGTCATCCTAACGCGGGGGCGGCGAGGGGAAGAATCGGTGCCTGGGTGCACGCAGCGCCCCGACGTGTGCCGTCGGGGCGCTGAGCATGCATCAGACCAGATCACGCTGGAGTGGAACCGCCCTTGAGCGGGATTTCCTCCACCGTTCCTCCGGCTGCGGCGATCTTCTCTTTGGCGCTGCCGGAGAAAGCGTGAGCCTTCACCGTCACCGCCACGGAGATCTCACCGGTACCGAGGATCTTCACCGGCTTGCCCTTGCGAGCCACACCTTTAGCCACGAGGTCAGCTGCAGTGACCTCCCCACCTTCGGGGTAGAGCTCGGCGAGCTTGGCGAGGTTGACCGGGGAGTATTCGACCCGGAAGGGGCTGGTGAAACCACGCAGCTTCGGCAGGCGCATGTGCAGCGGCAGCTGCCCACCTTCGAATCCGGGGCGCACCTGGTAACGGGCCTTGGTGCCCTTCGTGCCACGGCCGGCGGTCTTGCCGCGACGGCCGGACTCACCGCGACCCACGCGGATGCGGGACTTCTTGGAACCGGGGGCCGGCTTCAGGTCATGAAGCTTGAGGACCTCCGATTCTCCGGGAGTGTTCTCAGCCATCACTTGGCCTCCTCAACGTGAACGAGATGCTTGACAGTGTTGAGCATGCCCACGGTGACGGCGTCGGCGTCGCGGACCACAGTGTGGCCGATGCGCTTCAGACCCAGGGACCGGATGGTGTCCCGGTGCTTGGGCTTGGTGCCGATCGTGGACTTGATCTGGGTGATCTCCAGCTTGGTGTCGGAGGGCTGCAGATCGCGGGCGGTGTTGTACTGAACCTTCTGTGCCACTGTTACGCACCTGCCTTCTGGGTCCGTGCCTCACGGTCCGCAGCCAGCGTGCGGAGCATGGGGGCCGGAGCAACCTCGTCGAGGGCCTTGCCGCGGCGTGCTGCCACGGACTCGGGCTCCTCGAGCTGCTTGAGGGCGTCGATGGTGCCGTGAACGATGTTGATGGCATTCACCGAGCCCATGGACTTGGTCAGCACGTCGTGGATACCAGCGCACTCCAGCACGGCACGGACCGGACCACCGGCGATCACACCGGTACCGGGGGATGCCGGACGCAGGAGCACGACGCCGGCAGCATCCTCACCCTTGACCAGGTGCGGGATGGTGGAGCCCACGCGCGGGACGCGGAAGAAGTTCTTCTTGGCCTCTTCCACACCCTTTTGGATGGCGGCCGGAACCTCTTTGGCTTTGCCGTAGCCCACACCCACGGTGCCGTCGCCATCGCCGACGACGACCAGTGCGGTGAAGCTGAAGCGCCGACCACCCTTGACGACCTTGGAGACGCGGTTGATGGTCACCACGCGCTCGAGGAACTTGTCACGGTCGTCGTCGCGCCCGCCGCGGCGTCCGCCTTCCCGGCGGCCACGGCCCGAGCCGCGGGAGTCTCCGCCGCGCGAGCCCCGGCCCGAACGGTCGGACTCGGTCTTCTCAGCCTGCGGCTGCTCCTGAGCAGCCTCGGCGTTCTCGTTGGCCTCAGTCACCTGAACGTCCTTCTCATTGGTGTTCTCACTCACAGCTTCAGACCACCTTCCCGGGCGCCGTCGGCGACGGCGGCCACACGGCCGTGGTACTTATTGCCCCCGCGGTCGAAGACGACAGCTTCGATACCGGCGGCCTTGGCGCGCTCGGCGATCAGCTCACCGACCTTCTTGGCCTTGGCGGTTTTATCGCCGTCGTAGCTGCGCAGGTCGGCTTCCATGGTGGTGGCCGAGACCAGTGTGCGGGACTCCTGGTCGTTGACGACCTGGGCGACCATGTGGCGCGAGGAGCGAGTGACCACCAGGCGCGGACGCTCAGCGGTGCCGTGGACCTTTTTGCGCAGGCGCAGGTGGCGCCGGCTGCGGGCAGCGGACTTGGACTTGCCCTTGATACCGATAGCCATGGGTTACTTACCTGCCTTTCCGGCCTTGCGGCGAATCTGCTCGCCCTCGTAGCGCACGCCTTTGCCCTTGTACGGGTCAGGCTTGCGCAGCTTGCGGATGTTCGCGGCGACCTCGCCGACCTGCTGCTTGTCGATGCCGGAGACGGCCAGCTTGTTGTTGCCCTCCACGGCGAAGGTGATCCCCTGCGGGGCTTTCACCGGAACCGGGTGGGAGTAGCCGAGCGCGAATTCGAGGTCGGAGCCCTTGGCCTGCACACGGTAACCGGTGCCGACGATCTCGAGCTTCTTGGTGAAGCCCTCGGTGACCCCGATGATCATGTTGTTAATGAGGCTGCGGCTCAGACCGTGCAGGGAGCGGGACTCCCGCTCGTCGTCGGGACGGGTGACGGTGAGGACACCGTCTTCGATCTCGACGCCGATACCGGCTGGCAGGGTGCGGGACAGTTCGCCCTTAGATCCCTTGACGGTGATGTCGCGGCCATCGAGAGTGACCTCGACGCCGGAGGGGATGGTGATCGGAAGACGACCGATGCGTGACATAGTGCTTCGACTCCTTCCGGTTACCAGACGTAGGCGAGGACTTCCCCGCCCACACCCTTCTTGGCTGCCTGCCGGTCGGTGAGCAGACCGGAGGAGGTGGACAGGATGGCAATGCCGAGGCCGCCCAGCACGTGGGGCAGGTTGTCGGACTTGGCATAGACCCGGAGACCGGGCTTGGAGATACGGCGCAGGCCGGCGATCGAACGCTCACGGTTCGGGCCGAACTTCAGGTCGATGATCAGCGTTTTGCCGACCTCGGCCTCTTCTTCACGCCAGTCGGTGATGTAGCCCTCGGCCTTGAGGATGTCAGCCACACGGGTCTTCAGCTTGGAGCTGGGCATGGAGACCTGGTCGTGATAGGCCGAGTTGGCGTTGCGCAGACGCGTCAGCATGTCTGCGACGGGATCGGTCATGGTCATAGGGGCTTATGCCCTTTCTGCCGCGGTTTCCTCATCTCCGGAACTCCCCTGCTTGACAGTGAGGGGCTCTGGTGAAGGGACCTGTCGGCGTCGTACGGGTTTTACTCGCTCTTGAACGGGAAGCCCAGTGCGCGTAGCAGCGCCCGGCCTTCGTCGTCGGTAGTTGCGGTGGTCACCACAGTGATGTCCATACCGCGAGGACGGTCGATCTTGTCCTGGTCGATTTCGTGGAAGACCGACTGCTCGGTCAGACCGAAGGTGTAGTTACCGTTACCGTCGAACTGCTTATCGCTCAGGCCGCGGAAGTCGCGGATGCGCGGCAGCGCGAAGGTGATGAGGCGGTCGAGGAACTCCCACATCCGGTCCCCACGCAGCGTGGTGTGGGCACCGATGGGCTGGCCTTCGCGCAGTTTGAACTGGGCGATGGACTTCTTAGCGCGGGTGACCTTGGGCTTCTGACCGGTGATGGCGGTGAGGTCTTCGACGGCACCGGTGATGAGCTTGGAATCGCGGGCTGCCTCGCCCACACCCATGTTCACCACGACCTTGACCAGGCCAGGAACCTGCATCACGTTGTCGTAGCCGAACTCGTTCTGCAGCGCCTGGCGGATTTCCTCGCGGTACTTGGACTTCAGGCGGGGGGTGATCTTCACCGGGGTTTCAATCGTCTCGGTCATGACAGCTCCTTCCCGGAGGCCTTGGCGTAGCGGACCTTCTTGGTCTCACCGTCGACCTCTTCGAAGCGGTAGCCCACGCGCGTCGGCTTGCCGGTCTCCGGGTCGACGACGGCGACGTTGGAGATGTGGATGGGAGCCTCGGACTCCACGATGCCGCCTTCGGTGTTGCCGAACTGGCCGGCGCGCAGGTGGCGCTTGACCCGGTTGATGCCCTCGACGACGACGCGGTCGCGCTTAGGGATCACCTCGAGCACTTTGCCCTGCTTGCCCTTGTCCTTGCCGGTGAGCACCTGGACGAGGTCATCTTTTTTGATCTTGGCCATGACTCAGAGCACCTCCGGAGCGAGCGAGACGATCTTCATGAACCGCTTGTCACGCAGTTCACGACCCACGGGCCCGAAGATACGGGTCCCGCGTGGCTCAGGGGTGTCGCCCTTGAGGATGACGGCGGCGTTCTCGTCGAAGGAGATGTAGGAGCCGTCGCTGCGGCGGGTCTTCTTCTTCGAGCGCACGAGCACACCCTTGACGACGTCGCCCTTCTTGACGTTGCCGCCGGGGATGGCGTCCTTGACGGTGGCGACGAACGTATCGCCAATACCTGCGTAGCGGCGTCCGGATCCGCCGAGCACGCGGATGACAAGGATTTCCTTGGCACCGGTGTTATCGGCGATCTTCAGCCGCGATTCCTGCTGAATCACGTGGTTTCTCCTGTCGTCGCACTGGTCCTCGCACACTGGTGGGCCCTTCAACGGACCGGCGAGCCTGGTGGAACTTCAATTGATGTGTCATCGCTCCCCCGCCGCTTACCCACACGCCATGGCTCATGATGAGCACCCTATGTGGCGGATGGCCGAGGCGACCTTGGGGGACGTGCGCTGTCCGCGGCGGATTCTTCACGAAACCAACGCACACGGGCGCACAACTTCAATATCATAGCGCACAACGACGTCGGGGCCCAACTCGCCGTGATGAGCGAGCCGAGCCCCGACGTACTGCGCGGTGGGAAGAAGTCCTACTTCGCCTTCTCTACGATCCGCACCAGGCGCCACCGCTTGGTGGCGGAGAGGGGGCGGGTCTCAGAGATCTGAACGATATCGCCGATGCCGGCTTCTTCGTTCTCGTCGTGGGCCTTGAACTTCTTGTGCCGCTTCATGACCTTGCCGTACAGGGAGTGCTTTTTGCGGTCTTCGACTTCGACGACAATCGTCTTGTCCATCTTGTCGGAGACCACCACTCCACGGAGGTTCTTACGGTAGTTACGCTCCGAGGCGGCGTCGCTCTGTGCCGCGTTGGTCGGGGCGGCGGTGGTTGTGTTCTGCTCAGTCATACTCAGTCCTCTTCACTCTCATCCGAGTCAGCTGCCTCGGCGGGTGCATCCACGGCTTCCCGGATACCGAGCTCACGCTCGCGCAGGATGGTGTAAATGCGGGCGATATCCCGCTTGACGGCCTTGAGCCGGGCGGAGTTCTCCAGCTGACCGGTGGCGGCCTGGAACCGGAGGTTGAACAGCTCTTCCTTTGCGCCGCGGAGACGCTCAGCGAGCTCATCCTGGGTCATCGTTGCGAGCTTGTCCACCGTCAGGTCTTTGGAACCGACTGCCATGTCACTCACCACTCTCTCGGCTGATCACGCGTGCCTTCAACGGCAGCTTGTGGATTGCCAGGCGGAGGGCCTCCTTGGCCACCTCGTCGCTGACACCGGACAGCTCGAACATCACGCGTCCGGGCTTGACGTTGGCGACCCACCACTCCGGGGAACCCTTACCGGAACCCATACGGACTTCGGCTGGCTTCTTCGTGAGCGGGTGGTCGGGGTAGATGTTGATCCAGACCTTGCCACCACGCTTGATGTGACGGGTCATGGCAATACGAGCCGACTCGATCTGACGGTTGGTCACATAGGCCGGGCTCAGCGCCTGGATGCCGTACTCGCCGAAGGCCAGCTCGGTGCCGCCCTTGGCCTGGCCACCGCGCTTAGGCTTGTGTGGCTTGCGGTACTTGACGCGCTTGGGCATCAGCATCAGTTCTGCCCTCCTTCTGCGGCAGGTGCGGCACCGGCTGCTGCGCCGGCGCCTTCACGACGTCCTCCGCCGCGGCGACGGCGTTCGCCACCACCGCTGCGTCCGCCGCGGCCCCGACCCGAAGGCTGGGAGGCCTGCTGAGCGGCGAGTTCCTTATCAGTGAGGTCACCCTTGTAGACCCAAACCTTCACGCCGATACGACCGAAGGTGGTCTTCGCCTCGTGCTTACCGAAGTCGATGTTGGCCCGCAAAGTGTGCAGGGGAACACGGCCTTCGCGGTAGAACTCCGAACGCGACATCTCAGCCCCGCCGAGACGCCCGGAGCACTGGATCCGGATGCCCTTGGCACCGGCACGCATGGCCGAGGAGATCGCCTTCTTCATAGCACGCCGGAAGGCCACACGAGCAGCGAGCTGCTCGGCGACTCCCTGGGCGATGAGCTGAGCGTCGGTCTCGGGGTTCTTCACCTCGAGAATGTTGAGCTGGATCTGCTTTTTGGTGAGCTTCTCCAGCTCGGCGCGAATCCGGTCGGCTTCCGCACCGCGGCGACCGATGACGATACCCGGCCGTGCGGTGTGGATGTCGACGCGCACCCGGTCACGGGTGCGTTCGATCTCGACCTTGGAGATACCGGCCCGTTCCACGGACTTGGCCAGCAGCTCGCGAATCTGGACATCTTCCTTCACGTAGTCCATGTAGCGCTGACCCGGTTTGGTGGAGTCGGCGTACCAGTGGGAGACGTGGTCAGTGGTGATGCCCAGACGGAAACCATTGGGGTTGATCTTCTGTCCCACTACTGATCTCCACCTTTCTCTTCTGTGCCGACCACGATGGTCACGTGGCTGGTGCGCTTGTTGATGCGGTAGGCACGTCCCTGCGCACGGGGACGGAACCGCTTCATGGTGGGGCCTTCGTCGACGCGCGCCTCGGTGATGTAGTAGTCGTCCTCGTTGAAGGCGACTCCTGCACGGTCGGCGTGCTGCCGGGCGTTGGCCATAGCGGAGGCGACGACCTTGTACACCGGCTCAGAGGCACCCTGGGGGGCGAACTGGAGGATCGCCAGCGCCTCATTGGCCTGCTTGCCGCGGACAAGGTCGACGACGCGCCGGGCCTTCATAGGCGTCACACGCAGGTAGCGCGCAATTGCCTTGGCTTCCATTGCTTTCCTTCTCTCGTCTCTCGTCAGAGGGACAGCGCTTAGCGGCGCTTGCCCTTCTTGTCGTCCTTCACATGTCCGCGGAAAGTCCGGGTCGGAGCGAACTCGCCGAGCTTGTGCCCGACCATCGACTCGGTGATGAACACGGGGATGTGCTTGCGGCCGTCGTGCACGGCAATGGTGTGGCCGAGCATGTCAGGGATGATCATGGAACGGCGGGACCAGGTCTTGATGACGTTCTTGGTGCCCTTTTCGTTCTCAGCCTGGACTTTGAGGTACAGGTGCTGATCAACGAAGGGGCCCTTCTTCAAGCTGCGTGGCATGTTTCCAGGCTCCTATCGCTTGTTCTTCTTACGACGGCGACGCACGATGAGCTTGTCGCTCTCCTTGTTCGGGCGGCGGGTGCGGCCCTCGGGCTTACCGTTGGGGTTGACCGGGTGGCGACCGCCGGAGGTCTTACCCTCACCACCACCGTGCGGGTGGTCGACGGGGTTCATGACCACACCACGGACAGTGGGGCGCACGCCCTTCCAGCGCATCCGTCCGGCCTTGCCCCAGCTGATGTTGGACTGTTCGGCGTTGCCCACCTGGCCGACAGTGGCGCGGCAGCGCACATCGACGTTGCGGACTTCTCCAGAGGGCAGACGCAGCTGGGCGTATTTGCCTTCGCGGGCAACCAGTTGGATACCGGCACCGGCCGAGCGGCCCAGTTTGGCGCCACCGCCGGGACGCAGCTCCACCGCGTGGATGACAGTACCCAGCGGGATGTGGCGCAGCGGCAGGTTATTGCCAGGCTTGATGTCCGCGTTGGGTCCGGACTCGATGGCGTCACCCTGCTTCAGCCGGGCCGGGGCCAGGATGTAGCGCTTAGTGCCGTCAGCGTAGTGCAGCAGGGCGATGCGCGCTGTGCGGTTCGGGTCGTATTCGATGTGGGCGACCTTGGCGGGGACACCGTCCTTATCGGAGCGGCGGAAATCGATCACGCGGTACTGGCGCTTGTGGCCACCCCCCTTGTGGCGGGTGGTGATCTTGCCCTGGCCGTTACGGCCGCCGGTCTTGGTCAGCGGGCGCAGCAGGGACTTCTCCGGGGTGTCCCGGGTGATCTCTGCGAAGTCGGCCACGGACGAGCCGCGCTGGCCCGGTGTGGTCGGCTTGAGGTTACGGATAGCCATGTTCTCTTCCTTCGATCAAGTGGCGCGCACGACCTAGGCCGCGGCTCCTCCGAAGATGTCAATTGCGTAGCCCTCTTTGAGGGTGACGACCGCACGCTTGGTGTCATTGCGCTTACCCCACCCGAAGCGGGTGCGGCGGCGCTTGCCCTGGCGGTTGATCGTGTTGACCTTGTCGACCTTGACGCCGAAGATCTTCTCCACGGCGTACTTGATCTCCGGCTTAGTGGCCGAGGTCGCGACGAGGAAGGTGTACTTGCCCTCGTCGATGTTGTTGTAGGACTTCTCCGAGATCACCGGGGCGATCACGACGTCGCGGGGGTCCTTTTCAGTCAGGACGCTCACTTGGTGTCCTCCTTCTTCGCTCCGGTGGCCTGGGCGATGAACGCGTCATAACCGGCCTGAGTGAACACGACGTCGTCGGCGACGAGCACGTCATAGGTGTTCAGTTGGTCGGCGTAGAGGGTGTGCACCTCGGGGAGGTTGCGCACCGACAGCGCGGTGTTGTCCTCGTCGCGGCCAATAACAACCAGCCAGTTCCGGCCCTGACCGCCAATGGAGGCCAGAGCCTCTTTGGCTGCCTTAGTGGAGGGCTTCTCCGCGGCGATGGAGTCCACCACGTGCACCCGGCCGTTGCGAGCCCGGTCAGAGAGGGCACCGCGCAGGGCAGCGGCCTTCATCTTCTTCGGCGTGCGCTGGGCGTAGTTGCGCGGGGTTGGGCCGTGGACGATGCCACCGCCAACCATGTGCGGGGCGATCATCGAACCCTGGCGAGCCCGGCCGGTCCCCTTCTGGCGGAACGGCTTGGCCGTCGTGCCGGAGACCTCGGAGCGGGTCTTGGTCTTGTGTGTCCCCTGGCGGGCAGCAGCCTGCTGGGCGACGACGACCTGGTGAATCAGGGCGTTATTGGTGGGGACGTCGAAGACCTCAGCGGGGAGGTCGACGGATACCTTGGTAGCCATAGTGGTCATGCTCCCTTCACTGCCGTGCGGACCAGGATGACCCCGCCCTTGGGGCCGGGAACGGCACCCTTGACGAGCAGCAGGTTCTTCTCGGCGTCCACGGCGTGGACGGTGAGGTTGTGCGTGGTGTGGCGGGCGTTGCCCATCCGGCCGGCCATCCGCTGGCCCTTGAAGACACGGCCCGGGGTGGCGGCACCACCGATGGAGCCAGGCTTGCGGTGGTTCTTGTGCTGGCCGTGGGAGGCACCCACGCCGGCGAAGCCGTGGCGCTTCATCACACCGGCGAAGCCCTTGCCCTTGGTTTTACCGATGACGTCGACCTTCTGACCGGACTCGAAGACCTCGACGGAGAGGTCCTGGCCAAGCTCATAGTCGCCGGCGTCGGAGGTGCGGACCTCGACCACGTGGCGGCGGGGGGTCACCCCGGCCTTCTCGAAGTGGCCAGCCAGGGGCTTGGTCACCTTGCGCGGGTCGATCTGGCCGTAGCCGATCTGCACCGCGTTGTAGCCGTCGGTGTCCTCAGTGCGGACCTGGGTGACGACATTGGAGTCAGCCTGGATGACGGTGACGGGAACGATGTTGTTGTCCTCGTCCCAGACCTGGGTCATGCCGAGCTTGGTGCCCAGCAGTCCCTTCACAGGCAGTTCAGTGCGGGAAATGTTAGTCATCGTCTCTGGCGCACCTCCCTTAGAGCTTGATCTCGATGTTGACGTCTGCAGGCAGGTCGAGACGCATCAGGGAGTCGACAGCCTTCGGTGTGGGGTCCACGATGTCGATGAGGCGCTTATGTGTGCGCATCTCGAAGTGCTCGCGGGAGTCCTTGTACTTGTGAGGAGAACGGATCACGGCGTAGACGTTCTTCTCAGTCGGCAGCGGCACGGGACCGACCACCGTGGCGCCTGCGCGCGTGACCGTGTCGACGATCTTCCGGGCCGAGGTGTCGATGACCTCGTGGTCATACGACTTCAGCCGGATGCGGATTTTCTGTCCCGCCATGGCGTTGAGCCTCTTTCTGGTCAGCTTTCACATCGTTCGTCGCGGGCAGGCCTGCTCACTGCGGTCAGGACGCGGAAGTCCCAGAAAGATCTTCAACACCTTCTGCAGTTGCGGCCGCCCGTATATCAGACCTTGGGGCCTGATGGGCGCTCCGGTCCGACTGAATCCGCGGTATGCGGGTTCCTCAGCCGGCCGGCCTCCGTCCCCCGCGGTCGGGCGTGTCGCTTTGAATACACTCGAGATGAGCGCACAGCGGCACCCGCAGGTTCCGGTCTTGTTTGTGGGGCTTTCTCGCTCGAAGCGGGCCCCGAGGGCACGCCGGGACGCATCTGTCCCTGAGCAACTTGTCTATAGTGTCACGAACTGTGGTGCCGTGCAACTCCACGGCGTTGGATGACGATCAGACGCCAGACTCCGGCCGAGATGAGCAACAGGCCAAGCACCGCAATGACGGCCCATGCAGTGTCGCGTAGCGACCACAGCACACTGAGCACAATGATAACTGCACCCCAGTAGGCTCCAGTCCGACTCCCCCGGATCATGCCGAAGACGATCATCGCCACGGCCCCGGCCAGCGGCGCCACCTGGACGATGAGCCCATCGGAGAAGATCGCGATCAATGCCAGCACGCTGGCTAAGACCCCAGCACTGATGGCATGAGCCAGGGAGACCGCTGGTGAGCGGCTGGCGGCCGGGGTCAGAGCCTCATTGGTTAAGGTCAGCAGCAGGACGATCAACAGCACTGCGGAGAACACGCCGACATCCTCGGTGGCATCCACCACGGCCCAGCCGACGACAGCAGCCAAACCCACTGCGAGGATCCGCTGGGTGACCAGTAAGACCTCGCGCCGGGAAAGCAGCAGTTCGGTGAGCATCCAGAGAATCATCCAGGCCACTGCGTAGAGCGGTGTGAAGAAGACAGAACCCAGCACAGCTGCACCAAAGAAGGCGCGTAGAACCCACCGCCGAGCCCGCTCAGGACGGTGATGGAGCAGCTCATGGAAGCAGATGAGCAAGGCGACGAGCATCACCGCGATGACCCAGAGATGCTCGTAGAGTCCCGATTCGCTTCTCGAGGACAGCTCGATGTGCAGCAGGAAGTGTCCACCGGCGATGAGGAACAGGGCCGTGCCCAGACTGGCTGACCGCGCGACCTGGCTCACGACTCCCTGGCCGTTACGACTCCGCTCCGGTCCGTACACCACGGATAGATGCACCAGCAGACACCACAGACTCAGCATGAGCACTGCAAGCTGCAGGTCGGCGTCGAACCCACTCATCAGACTGATAAGCGCGGCAGTGGCCGCAGCCCGAGCGGCCATGGCGTAGACGATCCGCAGCGTTCCCGTGAAGCCCGCCGCAGGCGGGCGCACCGCACTGACGGTGTAGTAGAACGTGGCGGCGGTGAAGATGATGGTGTAGTCGAAGCTGCCGAGTTCATCGCCGATGAGGACGCAGGCGAGGATCACCCCGGGGATAACCGCCCAGTGTAGGTGCCCGAAGGGACGACGCAACACAGTCGGGACCCGTTCTCCCAGAGCAAGGATCGCCGTCTGGACAAGTGTGCACAGCAGGATGATGGCCGTCAGTGTGACGACCAGCGCCGGTTGGATCACCGCGGTGCTGGAAAACAGGGCCGAGTAGAGGAAGGGGATCACCAGGTAGCCAAGAAGCCGGCTATCCAAGTGCACCGCGGCGGCACCGTAGATCACCAGTCCCCCCAGACTGAAGATCAACCAGGTGAGCTGCCCGAATCCAATGAACGCCTGATTCACGGGGACGGCGGCGACGGCGAACAGCGCGAGAGATGTGCCGAATAGGGCGAGTCCAGCCGGCTTGAGCATGGGCACGGCCACGGCCAGGAGGTATCCGGCGGCGGCGAAGAGGAGAAAAGCAGCCAACAGAGCAATGGCCGTCACGGCGGCGTTCTGCACCACGGCAACGAAGGACAGGGCCGCAGCGGTGATGAGCAGTCCGCCGATATAGAGGGCTACATTGATGACTCGACTCTCAGTGGAGAGACGGTCCGACGCCACCGAAGGGGCCGCAGACGGTGTGCCGCCTCGTTGCCAGGAGGGATCGGGCCCAGGTGCGCCACCCCATGGTTGGCCCTGTTGAGGCCCAGCGTCCTGTGGTCCTCCGTACGGCAGAGATCCCCTTGGCGGGACCGATGGTCTTGTCGATGGGGTGACTACTGTCTCGTTCTGGGTTTCGCGACGTCCCTTTCGTTTGCCGAGCGGGTATCCCACGGCCATACCGATACCGAAGGGGATGGCGAAGAGAATCGCCAGGACGAAGAGTGCCAGAGCGACCCATTCCATGCTGCGCGGCCTCCTTGAGTCAGTGATGCACCTGGCGGGCACAGTGTATGCCCCGCAGCTGGTCTAGGTCGTGACTACCCCGCCGGGCACACGAAAGCCCCCGTGCTCTCACCTCAAGCGGGAGCCGGGGGCTTTCATGCTGTGCTCTTCAGCCAGTATTCGGCCAGTGCTGCCGGTGTTATCCGGGGAAGCCCGGGGCCACCGGCAAGGTGACCTGCATCAGCTGAAGAATGTCACTCGATGATCTTGGTGACACGTCCGGAGCCGACGGTGCGGCCACCCTCACGGATGGCGAAGCCGAGGCCCTCTTCCATCGCGATGGGCTGGATGAGCTCAACGGTCATCTCGGTGTTGTCACCAGGCATGACCATCTCAGTGCCCTCCGGCAGCTCGATGACACCAGTGACGTCCGTGGTCCGGAAGTAGAACTGCGGACGGTAGTTGGTGTAGAAGGGGTTGTGCCGGCCGCCTTCATCCTTGGAGAGGATGTAGACGTTGGCCTCGAACTTGGTGTGCGGAGTGATGGAGCCGGGGGCAGCCACGACCTGGCCACGCTCGACGTCGTCACGCTTGAGACCACGCAGCAGCAGACCGCAGTTCTCGCCGGCCCAGGCCTCGTCGAGCTGCTTGTGGAACATCTCGATACCGGTAACGGTGGTCTTCTGCTTCTCCCGCAGACCGATGATCTCGACCTCGGAGTTGATGGCCAGGGTGCCGCGCTCGGCGCGACCGGTGACCACAGTACCGCGACCGGTGATGGTGAAGACGTCCTCGATGGGCATCAAGAACGGCTTGTCCTTGTCACGCTCCGGCTCGGGGATGTACTCATCAACGGCGTCCATCAGCTCTTCGACGGTCTTGACCCACTCGGCATCGCCTTCGAGGGCCTTCAGGCCGGAGGTGCGGACAACGGGAGCGTTGTCGCCGTCGAACTCCTGGTCGGAGAGCAGCTCGCGGACTTCCATCTCGACGAGGTCGAGGAGCTCTTCGTCATCGACCATGTCAGCCTTGTTCAGGGCGACCAGCAGGGCGGGAACACCGACCTGCTTGGCGAGCAGGACGTGCTCACGGGTCTGCGCCATCGGACCGTCGGTGGCGGCAACCACGAGGATCGCACCGTCCATCTGAGCAGCACCGGTGATCATGTTCTTCACGTAGTCGGCGTGGCCAGGGGCGTCGACGTGGGCGTAGTGCCGCTTCTCGGTCTGGTACTCAACGTGGGAAACGTTGATGGTGATGCCGCGCTCGCGCTCCTCGGGAGCGTTGTCGATACCGGCGAAGTCCTTGGCCTCGTTGAGGTCCGGGTACTTGTCTGCAAGCACCTTGGAGATCGCAGCGGTCAGCGTCGTCTTACCGTGGTCGACGTGACCGATGGTGCCGATGTTGAGGTGCGGCTTAGTCCGCTCGAACTTTGCCTTGGCCACAGGTTCCTCCTATAGAACGTGTCAGGTCAGAAGACTCACTTCAGGCACAGGGGTGTCCTACGCTGAAACTCTCGTAAGTCTACTAAGCACAGGTGTTTTCGGGAAATTCTCCGGGTTTATGACGAGCTTCGCCCGGTCCGCAGTGTTCCGGAGCTCACTGCGGACCGAGCGGTGAAGAGGTGGGCGGAGGATTATTCCCCGCGGTTCTTCTCGATGATCTCCTCGGCCACAGCCTTGGGGACCTCGGCGTAGGAGTCGAAGTGCATGGTGAACACGGCGCGCCCCTGGGTGCGGGAGCGCAGTTCCCCGATGTAGCCGAACATTTCGCTCAGCGGCACCAGGGCCTTGACCACTTTGACTCCTGCGGCATCGTCCATGGACTGGATCTGACCGCGGCGGGAGTTCAGATCACCAATGACATCGCCCATGTACTCCTCGGGGGTGCGGACCTCCACAGACATCATGGGCTCCAACAGCACCGGGTTGGCACGGCGGGCGCCTTCTTTGAAGACCTGGGAGCCGGCGAGCTTGAACGCCATTTCCGAGGAGTCAACATCGTGGTACTGACCGTCACGCAGGGTGGCCTTGACGCCGACCACCGGGTAACCGGCGAGGATACCCAGCTGCATGGCGTCCTGGATGCCGGCGTCCACCGATGGGATGTACTCACGCGGGATGCGACCACCGGTGACGGCGTTCTCGAACTCGTAGAGCTCGCCGTCAGTGGTGTCCAGGGGTTCGAAGTCCACGAGCACCTTGGCGAACTGGCCGGAGCCACCGGTCTGCTTCTTGTGGGTGTACTCGACCTTTTCGACCTTCTTCTTGATGGTCTCGCGGTAGGCCACCTGCGGCTTGCCGACATTGGCCTCGACCTTGAACTCGCGCTTCATCCGGTCAACCAGGATGTCGAGGTGGAGCTCGCCCATTCCGCCAATCTCGGTCTGGCCGGTCTCGTCGTTCTGGTGCACGGTGAAGGTGGGGTCCTCGGCGGCGAGCTTCTGGATGGCCGTGGAGAGCTTCTCCTGGTCACCCTTGGACTTCGGCTCGATGGCCACCGAGATCACCGGCTCGGGGAACGTCATGGACTCCAGAACGATGGGGTCGTTGGGGTCACACAGCGTGTCACCGGTGGTGGTGTCCTTCAGGCCAATGACCGCGTAGATGTGCCCGGCCTGGATCTCCTCGACCGGGTTCTCCTTGTTGGCGTGCATCTGGAAGAGCTTGCCGATGCGCTCCTTCTTGCCCTTGGTGGAGTTCAGCACCTGGGCACCGGAGGACAGCTTGCCGGAGTAGACGCGAATGTAAGTCAGCTGCCCGAAGAACGGGTGGGCTGCGATCTTGAACGCCAGGGCGGAGAACGGCTCGTCCTTGGCGGGCTTACGGGTCAGCGCGGTCTCTTCATCACCGGGCTTGTGCCCCTCCATGGCCTCGACATCTGCCGGGGAAGGCAGGAAGTCGACGACGGCGTCGAGCATCGGCTGGACACCGCGGTTCTTGAACGCCGAACCACAGAAGACCGGATAGGCCTCACCGGCGATGGTGATCTTACGGATACCGGACTTCAGCTCATCGATGGTGAGCTCTTCGCCTTCGAGGTACTTCTCCATGAGCTCTTCGTCGGCCTCGGCCACGTTCTCGATGAGCTCGTTGCGGTACTCCTCGGCACGCTCTTTGAGGTCATCGGGGATCTCACGGGTCTCGTACTCGGCACCCATGGTGACATCGCCCTTAGCGTCGCCAGGCCAGACCAGCGCCTTCATGGAAAGCAGGTCGACGACGCCGACAAAGTCGTTCTCCGCACCAATGGGCAGCTGCATCACCAGCGGCTTGGCGCCCAGGCGGGACTTGATGGTGTCCACGGTGAAGTAGAAGTCGGCACCGAGCTTGTCCATCTTGTTGACGAAGCAGATGCGCGGCACGTTGTACTTATCCGCCTGACGCCACACGGTCTCCGACTGCGGCTCGACACCTTCTTTACCATCGAAAACGGCAACGGCACCGTCGAGCACGCGCAGTGCGCGCTCCACCTCGACGGTGAAGTCGACGTGACCGGGGGTGTCGATGATGTTGATCTGGTTGTTCTCCCAGAAGCAGGTCACCGCGGCGGAGGTGATGGTGATGCCGCGCTCCTTCTCCTGTTCCATCCAGTCCGTGGTGGAAGCACCATCGTGGGTCTCACCGATCTTGTGGTTGAGCCCGGTGTAGAACAGGATGCGTTCAGTGGTGGTGGTCTTCCCGGCATCGATGTGGGCCATGATGCCGATGTTGCGGACCTTCTTCAGGTCAGTGAGCACCTCTTGTTGTGCCACGGTGTTTTCCCCTTTAAGTGGTTGCTTCAGGTGTGGGAGGTCTTACCAGCGGTAGTGAGCGAAGGCCTTGTTGGCCTCAGCCATCTTGTGGGTGTCTTCACGGCGCTTCACTGCGGCGCCGAGGCCGTTGGAGGCGTCGAGAATCTCGTTCATCAGCCGCTCGGTCATCGTCTTCTCGCGGCGATCCTTGGCGTAACCGACCAGCCAGCGCAGGGCCAGGGCAGTCGCACGGCCGGGCTTGACCTCAACGGGCACCTGGTAGGTGGCACCGCCGACGCGGCGGGAGCGGACCTCCAGAGCCGGGCGGACGTTATCCATGGCTTTCTTCAGCACCGCGACGGAGTCTTCGCCGGTCTTCTGGGCGACACCGTCGAGAGCGCCGTAGACGATGCGCTCAGCAGTGGATTTCTTACCATCGACGAGCACCTTGTTAATCAGCTGGGTGACCAGCGGGGAGCCGTGGACGGGGTCCTGAACGAGCGGGCGCTTGGGTGCGGGTCCCTTACGAGGCATTACTTCTTCTCCTTCTTCGCGCCGTAGCGGCTGCGGGCCTGGCCGCGACCCTTGACACCCTGGGTGTCGAGGGCGCCGCGGACGATCTTGTAGCGCACACCGGGGAGGTCCTTCACACGACCGCCGCGCACGAGCACGATGGAGTGCTCCTGCAGGTTGTGGCCTTCACCGGGAATGTAGGCGGTGACTTCGACGCCGCCACCGAGGCGCACACGGGCGACCTTACGCAGTGCGGAGTTCGGTTTCTTCGGGGTGGTGGTGTAGACGCGGGTGCAGACGCCGCGGCGCATCGGGGACCCCTGCAGGGCAGGGGTGTTGTTCTTGCTGCGCTTGGGGTTACGCCCCTTGCGCACCAGCTGTTGAATAGTAGGCACTATGCGTTCTCCATCGTTGTTCAGGTCTTGAGGCCGCTGCTCGGCCGGGCAGTCTCTGCGGCGGGGGCGGCGCCACCCTTTCTCGCCGGATGCCCTTGCGGGCTCCCTGCGCACGGCCGATGTCATTCAGACGCGCAAAAAGGTGGCATTCGTTGCGCACTAACCCCGCAACCCGGACCGAGTCCTTTGCCACACAGAAACAATCAAGTCAACGATACCAGGTCATCTCGACTCAAGCGAAACCATGGGAGGACGCTCGCGCCAGGCTACTCATCCTCGAGGTCATAGTCGATTTCATCCTCGGCGTCTTCGGGGTACACCGTGATGACGACGCGGCGGTTCTCCGCTCGGCCTTCCTCGGTGTCGTTATCCGCCCGGGGATAGTCCTCCCCGCGGCCAATGGCTGTGATGACATCGACGTCGACGTCGGCGTTGGTCACCAGCCATTCAACAACCGACTCCGCGCGCAGTTCGGAGAGTTCATCATTGTCGTCGTAGACCTCGGTGGGCAGGTTGTCGGTATGCCCTTCGACGACGATGACAAAGTCGTCGTCGCGTGCGGCGATGTCTTCGGCGATCGCCTCAAGCTCACTTTCGGCATCTGAGCGCAGTTCGTACTCATCACTGTCGAAGAGGACATCACCTTCGGTGATATAAGAGACCGCATCGTCGTCATCAGTGCGCTCGGTGTGGTCACTGCCGTCGAGCCGGTAGGTTTCCAGCCTCTCGGTCGGGATCGTCACCGTAGGCAGACTGAGACTACTTGCTGAGATGCTCTGCAGGGACATCGTGGGGGCGGTGACGTCGTCGAGCCGTTCTGACCAGCGCGTCTCTGACCACTGGGTCTCTGACCACTGGGTTTCTGACCAGCGCGTCTCTGACCAGCGCGTGACACCCCAGACCACATCGCCCTCTTCCAGGTCGTCGTCTTCCTCTTGGCAGACTTCCTCAGCGACGACACCATCAACCTCGATCGCGTCGATCACGATCTCCTCCTGAGCGACTTCCTCCAAGATGGTGCCATCAGGCAAGTCAACCTGCGGGATACTGCGCTCGGGCAGAGTGACTCCGGGCAGGTAGCCCCGGGAGATCTCCACTCGGGGCAAACAGGCACCGGGGGCCTGGTATTCGATGATGCAACCGGCTTGCCCCACCCGCTCGGGGATAATGACCGCCGGTGCGCCGGGAAGCTCGATCTGCTGACCGTTGATCTCGATCACTTCATCCTCGGTGCCGCTGTACTCTTGCTCCTCCATGGTGACGTCATCGAGCCAGGTCACGCGGGCGACGTCGTCATCTTCCTCGGCCTCTTCACATTCCTGGAGAGTGATGGGCTCGTCGACCTCAGCAGTGAGGACCTCATCGGAACCGGGCGCCTGGGTGGCATCCTCCCCCGCCTCCGGGGTCTCATCCGGGGAGTCCGTTTCTTCGGGAGTTTCCTCCACAGGCGGGGTCTCTTCAGTGGAGCCGCCACCCTGGGGGAAGTCCAGGATGGCGCAGGAGCTGGTCAGCAGTGCGAGCAGACAGAACCCGGTCAGCGGAGCGGCCGCCGGTCCACCACGGCGGACGAGTGTTTTCTGCGGCAAACTCATCAGGGCCTCGCGGGGTGTGGGATCCGTGCTGCGCATTGCTCTACTCCTCGATGCTTAGGCTCCACTTCGGGGCGGTGCGGAGGTCTCGCGATACGCCCCAGCATGCCACAGCAAATTCGCAATTGCAACGCATAGCTGATCTGTCCCTCATTCGTCTGAGTCTTCAGCCTCATCGTCTTCCGGGTCGCCGTCCTCCGCCCGGTCAGTGTTGCTGTCGATATCGGTGACGGGGACGTCTTCGAATCGGAAGGGGTTCACCCCGAATCCGCGCTGCAGTTGGCTGGTGTCCTCATCCTCGCCCGGTGCTTCGAGGGTCACCTCGTCGACGCCGAGATCGGGATAGACGAGATAAGCGACTGCAGATTCACCGGCGTCGTACGTCTTGGCGAAGGCGAAGAGCGCATCCGTCAGCAGGCGGTAGTCCCGGCGGTGCAGGTCAGTCTCTTCGGGAGCTTGCTCGTCGAGTTCGATGTCTCCGGGGAAGTAGCGCAGCGGCTCGACCCACTGGTCACCGGCTGCCAAGTACGGCAGGTCCACCGCACCCAGTTGCGCCATCCCTCCATGGATGGTGCTGATGCCGGTCTCCAGCGGCCAGTCCAGAAACTGGTCATCCTCCACGGCGGTGACACGCAGACCGACGACGACGAGCCCGTCAGCACGTTGGACACTGTCCACCTCTAGGTCCAACTCCTCTCCGGCGTTGGGACCGTGGCCGCCGTTGACCAGACGCAGGGTCTCATCCGCTGAGGCGACCGGACCGTAAGGCTCGGGCAGCTCACCGGTGACTTCGATCTCCTCGTCCGGGGTCACCGTGGTGAAGTGCAGCTCCACCCGGCGGTTGAGGGCACGGCCCTCTTCCGAGGTGTTGTCGGCAATCGGTTCACGGAATGATTCCCCTGAGACGGCGACCTCGTCGAAGGCATCCAGATCAGTGAGTTCCTCGAGCCGAGCGTGGACGGCCTCCGCCCGCTCCTCGGAGAGCACCTGGTTGTACTCCTCGTCGAGGACGTTGTCCGTGTGTCCGATGATCTGCAACTGGCCACCTTCGGTGCCTTCCATCTCCTCGGCGGCGGCTTGCAGAGCTTCATCTGCCTCGTCGGAGAGATCAGCGGAGTCGACGTCGAAGAGCACATCGGAGGGCAGACTGACGGTGGTCTCCTCCCCCTCGACGTCCACGGAGTAATGCGGAGACTGCCGCCAGGTCACCAGGTCATAGGCTTCGCCGACCATATCCCCGTAGTTCTCCGAGCTCCCGGTGGGGTGGGCGTCATGGAGGTCACCCTCCACTACGGGGACCCCGGTGACCAGTCCGAAGTGTGGCAGCAGCACACTAGCGGTCTCCCCCTCTGGAGCGGCAAACACTCCGGTCCAGGACATCGTCTCCCCGGGCTCGGTGGCGCATTGGAAGCTGTCTCCGGTGGCGTCGCAATATGAGGCGATCTGCCCCTCTCCACCGTCACGACGGGCCAGTTCTGCAACGGTCATCGCCTCGTGATCGATGAGACGGACCTGACCTCCGGCAGATTCTGCGTCGGTGATCCCCACCAGACCGTGGAAGAGATCACGCGGCATGACAGTTCCCTCCCCGGTGACGAATTCCAGGTGCAAGGGGACTGCGGCCAGGTCACCCTCGGCAACGATGGGTCCGGCGGTCAGCTCCATGGTGATCTCCTCACCGGAGCCAAGGACACCCTTGTGGACGAATGTCTTCTCGACAGTGACCCCAGCGTCGGCGTCCGCGGGGGAATTGTCCTGGTCAGTCTGCTCGGTGGCGGCCTGGGTCTGGTTCCCCTCCTCGGCGTCGTCGGGCTCTTCTGTGGTCTGAGTGTCTTCGCCGGAGTCGACATCCTCGAACTCCGCCTGCCCCTCCGGAAAACAGGCGGTGAGCCCCAGGGCGGCGCTCAGCCCCAGGCCGGCGACCAGGCGCCGGTGGCCTCTTCGGCGAGCGCGGGTGAGGATCTCAGCGGACTGAGTAGGTGTCGGGCAGCGACCTCGAAAGGACGTACCTGAGGGCGGGGTGTCAGGGGTCAGGGTGCTCATCCGTTCGCTCCTTGCAGCGTGATCCGTTCACAGCCACCACTGTGGTGACACCTGTGAGTCGTAGCCCGCAGCGGAAAAGTTGCCTCCGTCACTCATCAATATAGCGGGCGGTGGCATCGGGCTCTGCGATAGTCACCTCTCGATAGAGTGAGGGCTAGGTCGCACTGATGAGGGGAGTACGCCGTGGAATTCCTGGCAGACATTGACACGTGGATGCTGCAAGCCGCTGCGGCGGTGATCTTCGCCCTCGGCTGGTTCATTGCCCACCTCGCTGGGGATCACTCGACGGCGACTGGCTCAGGGTATGGCAATGCAGCCCGCGGTAACGGCGGAGAGTCCGGCATGCCCGCCTGGAAGCGACAAGTGCGCAAGGAGGCAACCACCCGGTTGGTCCTCGGTGCTGTGGCCCTCGTAGCGGCCGGGGCTCTGCTGACCTGGATGGCCGCTCCCGCACTGGAGATGGCCCGCGAGGATTACCCGGATGAGTACGGGCCGGTGATGTGGTTGCAGGTGTTCGCCCTTCTGCTGTTCTTCTTGGCTCCCTCCCTGCTGGTATTCCTACCTGCAGCCCTCTACCGGGTCTTCGCTCGTGATGTTGGAGGGTGTTCGCTCACGGTGGTCATCATCGGCGCCGTGGTCCTTGCCCCGTTGGCCTCGGGCGGATGGCTCAGTTCCACGGAACCGGGCATCGTCCGGTGGAATAGTCACGGGTGGTGGATCTACACCCTGGTGATGATTGCGTTGTGGATCGCGACGGAAGCGTTCCGCCTGGGCCGGGCGAAACTCCGCCGCCTGAGGTGGCAGCCGAGCCGGAGCGGCTCCTCCTTCGCAACCTCACAGCAGACCGGAAGCTGAGGGGCACCACCAGCGGGTCTCTGCCGCGGCTATTTCTGCTTCTTACGCAGCGGGGCGATGCCCTGCCCGTGACTGGCGACGTCTTCTAAATAGGTGAGCACCCCGGCGTGGTTCATATGCCACCGCTGGTTGAACGAGTCGGTGAACTTCACCGAAAGCACTTTGAACCTATCTGTACCGGCGTAGGGCGTGAATGTGGTTTGCAGGGCCTCCACCGCCTGGGGAAAGTGCCAGTTCGGAGAACCTACCTGCGGCCCGGCGGAGTAATAGCGCCCGGGTGGGAGGACTTTGACCTGCGGGGAGACAGTAACGGCTTTGCTCTCCTCCCCGAAGGTGACGTCGATCTCCAGGTTGTAGAAGGATCCCTCGGAGTCATTGGAGAGCAGCAGTCCTCGGGATTTCGGGGAGATCTGTGCCCGTGCAGACTCCAGTCCCCCGGCGGCGATCTCCTGCCCCATCCAGGCGGAGAGCTTGGTCGCCTGCTCCATGGAATCTTGTTCATGCCGGCGCCGGCGTTCGAGCCGGTCATCGTGGATGCGTTCACGATCCTTCATGTAGGCAATCGCGGCTACCAGCACAGCCAGGCCCGTGGCCACACCCTGTAAAGCGATGAATAAGGTTTGAGTCAACTCCATAACGAGCAAGCCTTTCTTCCTCTAGACGGCCATCCTGGTCAGGCGGGTCAGGGTCTTGGCCCGGATCGGTTCGTCGCCGACGGGGACCAGCCAACTACCAATCTCTTCGAGGAACTCTTCAGGGGTCATCAATTCGGGCAGACCGCGTTTCTTGGCCTCCACGTTATTGGTGCGGATCTCACCGGTCTCGTCACCACAGTGCAGCACCACCACAGGGCGAATCTGAAGGTGCGGGAAGAGGTCTGCAAATCGCTGAAGGGCATACACCATGGGTTCGCCCCGCACCTCGGCTCCGCCGTCGGCGCGACGCCGGTGCACCTTCCCGTCGAGCCAGAAATAGTCACCGGGGGCGTAGAGCTTGGCGTCGACGAGGACCAGGCGATCTCCGCAAAGAATCGCGTGGTCGATATCGGCTTTATCCGTACCCGGCACACCCAGACTGTGGATGACCCGGACGCCGGGAATGCCGGGACTCTCCCCCGGTAAGCCGAGGAAGACGTCCATCAGTTGCTTCGTCATGCGTTCACCTTTGACACCCATGGTGGTTGCATCGGCACCGAAGGTCTTCTCGCTGTCGGCGACATTGCCTCCCGGGGTCCCCCACTCCCTCTCCCGACGGATCTCCTCCGCCGGGAGGATGGCACGCTTCTTCTCCTCGGCCAGGCTCAGGGAGCGTCGCGGTTCGTTCGCCGTGGACCGCTCATTGAGTTTCCGCCACCGCCACAGCTTCTCCCGGTACTGACGTCCAACCTCGGTCAAAGCGATGAACAACACCGAGCTCAGCACCGGGATACCCGCCTGGAAGAGCACGACCTCGGCGAAGAGCAGGTACAGCACGTACTTCGTCCAACCGGCCCAGTTCAGCGCACCCCGGCCGGCCCGCAGCTGATACGTTCTGCGCCCCATCCACAGGGCAAGTGCCGGGGCCACGGGCACCGACCACAGAGCACCCGCCCAGGCGCTGGCACCCTCGGTCTGCGCCGGCAGGTCCCAGGCGAGGACCATCCGCACCAGGTAGGTCGCCAGCCAGAACCCCACCAGTGTCAGCAACACCAGACGCAGTTTCGTTACGATGCTCAGGCCATCTTCAAACACCGAACGATTGACCCGGACGGGTTCTCCACTGTCCTTCAGCTTTTTGTTCTGCAGTTCGGCGATCGGCAGCCAGGAAAGTTGCTGAAGCGGAATCTTCAACCGCTCCAGGGCATCAATACCTAGCAGCCGTAGAGGGTCCTGCTCCCGGATGGGACCTGTGGGAGGGGCCTTCGACGTCGTATTCTTCCGGTTGCCCACGCCAGAGGACGAGTGGGAAGGGTGGTCCGCAGACTCCTGGACGCGCCCTTCTTTCTCCACGGAGATGAAGGTCGCCATCACCTGCGGCGGATAGCTTCCGGCATCCCGGCGGCTGACTGTGCCGTGGACGGTGAGGCGGGCGCCTTCGCCGGCGCGGGACGAAACGGCCCGATAGACCTTCTCTCTGGCCACCACCTCGACCCTTCCACTTGCATCCTCCAAGGTGAGGATCCCGTACTGGTTTCCCCGGGCTGAGGTGCGGTGCGTGAAGCTGGCCACCATGCCGGAGAGGGTCACTGCCTCATCGTGGGCCGGTCCGTCATCAGCTGTGATGCGCGCGGCCGTGGTCTCCTCCGCGCGCGGGGGTTGTTCCCTTTCGGAAGCGCCCTCAGTGGCCGTGACGTCTGTGCGTGTTGCGCTAAGGTACGTTTCGCTCGGGCCTGTTTCGCTCGTGGGCGTTTGCTCAGTGTGCGTTTCGTCCGTTTCTGTCCGCTCAGTGGCTGTTTCAGTGCTCTGCCGGTCTGGGACAGTAATCTCCTCGGCGGTAATCCACACTGCCTGATCGAAATGCAGGGTGCGCCCGGTCACCTCAGCGGTATCACCGCGGTGTAGACGGGGAAAGACAGAGGCGTAGAGCGACCCCCTGACGACAACCCGTACGGTGGCACCCTCGGACATGAGGTCCACGGCTCCACGCGGCGGGTGGTCAGTGGCGAGCTCGAAACCGGTGATCCGGCCGGTGACGGTAACAGCGGTGCCCTCGGTGAGGCGTTCGGGGAGGATCACCTCGCTGATGGGCAGGGGGGTGGCTGCCGCGAGAGCCTCGTCGGAGTCATCACGCCAGTGACCGTCCGCGTCGCGCCGACGTTGCTCTGACACAGCAATCCCCCCCTTGAGTGTGCGCCCCACAGCTACACGTTCTTCACCGAATACGAGTGCATTTCATCCTAGCAACGGGGCTGGTCATCGCTGGGAGTAAGCGGCTACGACAGAGGCCCGGACCCCCTCATACGGGGATCCGGGCCTCTATACGGTACCCGTCAGGGCAGTCAGTGCCCCTGAGACGGCGTCACTGCGGTGACATCACCGGAAGTCGACACCGGTGTCGTAGTCGTCGAGGGGAACGGCGTGGAATTCACCGTCTCCCTCGGCACCGGCGTAGTCGAAGCTGGACCCGTAGAGGCTGGGACCGGTGAACAGGTTCGCCTTGGCCTCCTCGGTGGGCTCCACCTCGGTGTTGACGTAGCGGTCCAGGCCGGTACCGGCCGGGATGAGCTTACCGATGATGACGTTCTCCTTCAGACCCAGCAGCGGATCCGACTTGCCTTCCATAGCCGCCTGGGTGAGCACCCGGGTGGTCTCCTGGAAGGAGGCTGCCGAGAGCCAGGAATCGGTGGCCAGGGAGGCCTTGGTGATTCCCATGAGCTCGTCACGCCCGGAGGCCGGGCGCTTGCCCTGCTCAAAGGCAGCCTTATTGGCCTGCTGGAAGCGGAACCGGTCGGCCAGCTCACCGGGCAGCAGGTCGGTGTCACCGGATTCGATGACGGTGACCCGGCGCAGCATCTGCCGGACGATGACCTCCACGTGCTTGTCGTGGATGGCCACACCCTGGGTCTGGTAGACCTCCTGGACCTCGGCGACGAGGAACCGCTGGGCAGCCCGGGGACCGAGCACCCGCAGTACCTGCTTGGGGTCCACGGAGCCGTGGGTCAGCTGGGTGCCGACCTCGACGTGAACAGTCTTATCCAGGTTCTCCCCCAGGTCGACGAGCAGCTTGGCCCGGCGCAGGATCGGGTAAACCTGCTCCTCGGAGCCGTCGTCGGGAGTGAGCACCAGGCGGGACTGTTTCTCGTCCTCCTCGTAGCGCAGCCGTCCGGAGGACTCGGCGATGGGTGCCACACCCTTCGGAGTGCGGGCCTCGAAGAGTTCCTGGATACGCGGCAGACCCTGGGTGATGTCATCGGCGGAGGCGACACCACCAGAGTGGAAGGT
Source organism: Nesterenkonia alba DSM 19423 (assembly GCF_000421745.1). Classification (GTDB taxonomy): domain Bacteria; phylum Actinomycetota; class Actinomycetes; order Actinomycetales; family Micrococcaceae; genus Nesterenkonia; species Nesterenkonia alba. The sequence goes on along the minus strand of NZ_ATXP01000001.1, from coordinate 58,516 downwards.
ACGCATGGTCAGCTGGGTTCCCGGCTCACCGATGGACTGTGCGGCGATGATCCCGACGGCCTCGCCGACGTCGACCCGCTGGCCAGAGGCCATGGACCGCCCGTAGGAGGCTGCGGAGACACCCACCGGGGACTCATCGGTCAGCACGGAGCGAACCTTGATGGTCTTAATCCCGGCGGCAAAGATCCGCTTGATCATCTGGTCGTCGACCTCGTCACCGGCAGTGGCGAGCACCTCGCCGTTTTCGTCGACGACGTCGGCAGCCAGGGTCCGCGCGTAAGCGGAGGTCTCGACCATCTCGTGCAGTTCCCAGTCGGTGACGTCCGGGTTATCGGTGATGAGCTTGCGCCCGGACTTGATGAGCACGTCATCGGCGCCCTGGGCGTCGTGACGGTAACCCACCGGCTGAGCGATCGGCACGGTGATGCCGCGGGTGCTGCCGTCGTCCTCGCTGCGGATGATGACGTCCTGGGAGACGTCGACCAGACGCCGGGTGAGGTACCCGGAGTTCGCAGTCTTCAGCGCGGTGTCGGCCAGACCCTTACGGGCACCGTGGGTGGCGATGAAGTACTCCAGCACGGTCAAGCCCTCACGGTAGGAGGCCTTGATGGGCCGGGGGATAATCTCACCCTTCGGGTTGGTCACCAAACCACGGATACCGGCGATCTGCCGGACCTGGTTCCAGTTACCACGGGCTCCGGAGGACACCATGCGGTTGATGGTGTTGAGCTCATCCATCCCCGCTTTCATCTTGGACTCGATCTCTTCGGTGGCCTGACGCCAGATCTCTTGGAGCTCTGTGGTGCGTTCTTCCTTACCGATGAGACCCAGACCGTAGTCGTCCTCGATCTTGGCCACCTGCGCCTCGTAGTTCTCCATCATCGACTGTTTGTCGAAGTCGGAGGTGATGTCAGAGATCGCCACGGTGACCCCGGAACGAGTGGACCAGTAGAAGCCGGCGTCTTTGAGGTTGTCCAGAGTCTGGGCGACCTGGACGGTGGAGTACCGCTCGGAGAGGTCGTTGATAAGCACCCCGAGCTGCTTCTTATCAGCCTGCTTGTCCTGCCAGGGGTAGTCCTCGGGCAGCAGTTCGTTGAAGATGACCTTGCCCAGGGTGGTGTCGATGAGCGCAGGCTCACCCTCAGTCCACCCCTCGGGTGCGGGCACCTGCTCCGAGGGCACGAAACCGTCGACGGCGATCTTCACCGGGGCGTTGAGGTGCAGCTCCTTCAGGTCGAAGGCCATGTAGGCCTCCCCCACAGAGGAGAACACCCGCCCGGCACCCGACTCGTCCTCGCGGACCGTGGTGAGGTGGTGCAGCCCAATAATCATGTCCTGGGTGGGCAGTGCCACCGGGCGACCGTCGGAGGGCTTGAGGATGTTGTTCGAGGAGAGCATCAGGATGCGCGCCTCGGCCTGTGCCTCCGGCCCCAGGGGCAGGTGCACAGCCATCTGGTCACCGTCGAAGTCGGCGTTGAAGGCGGTGCAGACCAGCGGGTGCAGCTGCAAGGCCTTCCCTTCGACCAGCTGCGGTTCGAAGGCCTGGATACCCAGACGGTGCAGGGTGGGAGCACGGTTGAGCAGCACCGGGTGCTCGGTGATGACTTCCTCCAGCACGTCCCACACCTGGGAACGCTGACGCTCCACCATCCGCTTGGCGGACTTGATGTTCTGAGCGTGGTTGAGGTCCACCAGCCGCTTCATTACAAACGGCTTGAACAGCTCCAGGGCCATCTGTTTAGGCAGGCCACATTCGTGCAGCTTCAGCTGCGGACCCACCACGATGACCGAACGGCCCGAGTAGTCCACACGCTTACCCAGCAGGTTCTGGCGGAAGCGGCCCTGCTTACCCTTGAGCATGTCGGACAGCGACTTCAGCGGACGGTTACCCGGTCCGGTGACCGGCCGACCGCGGCGACCGTTGTCAAACAGGGAGTCCACCGACTCCTGCAGCATGCGCTTCTCGTTGTTGATGATGATCTCGGGCGCGCCGAGGTCCAGCAGCCGCTTGAGCCGGTTGTTCCGGTTGATGACGCGGCGGTAAAGGTCGTTGAGGTCGCTGGTGGCGAAACGGCCACCGTCGAGCTGCACCATAGGCCGGATCTCCGGGGGGATCACCGGCACAGCCTCCAGCACCATCCCGGTGGGCGAGTTGCCGTTGACCAGGAAGGCATTGAGGACCTTCAACCGTTTCAGGGCGCGGGTCTTGCGCTGCCCCTTACCGGTGGCAATGGTCTCGCGCAGAGAGGCGGCCTCAGACTCCATGTCGAAGGTAGCCAGACGACGACGGATCGCCTCAGCACCCATGTGGCCCTCGAAGTACTCACCGTACTTGGCCCGCATCTCACGGAACAGGGTCTCATCACCCTCGAGGTCGCCCACCTTGATGTTCTTGAAACGGTCCCAGACGTTCTGGATCTGCTCGATCTCAGCGTCGGCGCGCTTACGCACCTGGGCCATCTGCTTCTCTTTGGTCTCGCGGAACTTCTTCTTCTCCGCAGCCTTGGCACCTTCGGACTCGAGTTCAGCCAGGCCGTCCTCGAGCTCCTTGGAGATCGCGGCGATGTCGGCGTCCCGCTGGGAGGTCAGGTGGTTGACCTCCTGGGTGACCTCGGCTTCGAGGTTCGGCAGATCCTCGTGCCGGCGGTCCTCGTCCACCTCGGTAATCATGTAGGCGGCGAAGTAGATGACCTTCTCCAGGTCCTTCGGCGCCAGGTCCAGCAGGTACCCCAGACGGGAGGGAACACCCTTGAAGTACCAGATGTGGGTCACCGGGGCGGCCAGTTCGATGTGGCCCATCCGTTCACGGCGAACCTTGGAACGGGTGACCTCCACACCGCAGCGCTCACAGGTGATGCCCTTGAAGCGCACGCGCTTGTACTTACCGCAGTAGCACTCCCAGTCACGGGAGGGGCCGAAGATCTTCTCGCAGAAGAGCCCGTCCTTCTCTGGCTTCAGGGTGCGGTAGTTGATGGTCTCGGGCTTCTTCACCTCGCCGTGGGACCACTTCAGGATCTCGTCGGTGGTGGCCAGGCCGATGCGCATCGTGCCGAATGAGGATTCAGTGGACATAGTCCGTATCTCTCTTTTCTCTAGCAAAAGTTCGTCAACGCAAGTTCTGTGTCTGCTTCACCGAGGGCGACGTCGTCGGATGGATCACGACGACGCCGCAGCCTCAAGCGAGCGGGTCAGAGGGGCTTCAGACCTCTTCGACCGAGCTGGGCTCGGCGCGGGAGAGGTCGATGCCGAGCTCTTCGGCGGCGGTGAAGCCGGAGTCCTCACTGTCGGCGTCGCGCATCTCGAAGGCCTTGCCCTCGGAGTTGAGGACCTCGACGTTCAGGCACAGCGACTGCATTTCCTTGATGAGCACCTTGAATGACTCGGGAACGCCCGGCTCGGGGATGTCCTCGCCCTTGACGATGGCCTCATAGACCTTCACACGGCCGTGGATGTCATCGGACTTGATGGTCAGCAGCTCCTGCAGGGTGTAAGCGGAGCCGTAAGCCTCCAGGGCCCAGACCTCCATCTCACCGAAGCGCTGACCGCCGAACTGTGCCTTACCACCCAGCGGCTGCTGGGTAATCATCGAGTACGGGCCGGTGGAGCGGGCGTGGATCTTGTCGTCCACCAGGTGGTGGAGCTTCAAGATGTACATGTAGCCGACCGAGACCGGGTCCGGGAACGGCTCGCCGGAGCGGCCGTCGAACAGGGTGGCCTTGCCGTCGGTGCCCACCAGTCGCTCACCGTCGCGGGTGGGGTTGACCGAACCGAGCAGGCCGGTGATCTCGTAGGTCTCAGCACCGTCGAAGACCGGGGTGGCCACCTTGGTGGGGCCGGTCTCCTTGGGCAGATGCGGCAGATTCTGCAGCCACTCGGGGTTGCCCTCGATGGTCCAGCCGTTAGCAGCAGCCCAGCCTAAGTGCAGCTCCATGACCTGTCCGATGTTCATACGACCGGGCACACCCATGGGGTTGAGCACGACGTCGACAGGGGTTCCATCCGGCAGGAACGGCATGTCTTCCACCGGCAGGATGCGGGAAATCACGCCCTTGTTACCGTGCCGTCCGGCGAGCTTGTCACCGTCGGTGATCTTACGCTTCTGGGCGACGTAGACCCGCACCACCTGGTTCACACCCGGGGGCAGCTCGTGGCCTTCCTCAGTGTCGAGGATGCGCACGCCGATGACCGTTCCGGCCTCACCGTGGGGCACCTTCAGGGAGGTGTCGCGGACTTCGCGGGACTTCTCACCGAAGATGGCACGCAGCAGGCGCTCCTCGGGGGTCAGCTCTGTCTCACCCTTGGGCGTGACGCGACCAACGAGAATGTCACCGGACTCCACCTCGGCGCCAACGTGGATGATGCCGCGTTCGTCGAGCTGGGCAAGCATCTCCTCGGAGACGTTGGGAATATCCCGGGTGATTTCCTCGGCACCGAGCTTGGTGTCCCGGGCGTCGACCTCGTGCTCCTCGATGTGGATGGAGGTGAGCACATCGTCCTGCACCAGACGCTGGGAGAGGATGATGGCGTCCTCGAAGTTGTGACCCTCCCAGGACATGAAGGCCACCAGCAGGTTCTTCCCCAGCGCCAGCTCACCGTATTCGGTGGAGGGACCATCGGCGATGACCGACTGGGGCTCCACCCGGTCACCTTCGGAGACCCGGACGCGCTGGTTGTAGGCGTTGCCCTGGTTGGAGCGCTGGAACTTCATGATCGGGTAGTGGGTGTGGGTGCCGTCGTCGTTGAGGACGGTGACCAGGTCGGCGGCCACCTTGGTGACCACACCCGCCTTGGCGGCAACCACAGAGTCGCCGGCGTCAATCGCGGCGTACTTCTCCATCCCGGTCCCGACCAGCGGGGACTCGGCCTGCAGCAGCGGCACGGCCTGACGCTGCATGTTGGCACCCATGAGCGCACGGTTGGCGTCGTCGTGCTCCAGGAACGGGATGAGCGCAGTGGCTACCGAGACCATCTGCCGCGGGGAGACATCCATGTAGTCGATGTCCTCGGGGGAGACCAACAGCGGCTCACCCTGCTCACCACCGGAGGCGTCAGCACGACCACGGCAGAGCACAGCGTCCTCGGCGAAGGAGCCATCCTCATTCAGCGGTGCATTGGCCTGGGCGATCTGGGCGACCAGTTCGTCGTCAGCGGTGAGGTACTCGATTTCATCGGTGACCTTGCCATCGACCACCTTGCGGTACGGGGTCTCGATGAATCCGAAGTTGTTGATCCGCCCGTAGGTGGCCAGCGAACCGATCAGCCCGATGTTCGGACCTTCCGGAGTCTCAATGGGACACATCCGGCCGTAGTGGGAGGGGTGGACGTCGCGGACTTCCATACCGGCACGGTCACGGGAGAGGCCCCCGGGACCCAGAGCGGAGAGCCGCCGCTTGTGGGTCAGACCGGCCAGCGGGTTGTTCTGGTCCATGAACTGGGACAGCTGGGAGGTTCCGAAGAACTCCTTGATGCTGGCCACCACTGGGCGGATGTTGATGAGCGTCTGCGGGGTGATCGCCTCGACGTCCTGGGTGGTCATCCGTTCGCGGACCACGCGCTCCATACGGGACAGACCGGTGCGGACCTGGTTCTCGATGAGCTCGCCCACCGCACGGATGCGCCGGTTGCCGAAGTGGTCGATGTCATCCACGGCCACCGGGATCTCGGTCTCTTCACCGTCACGCACACCCTTGATGCTGGTGCGGCCTGCGTGCAGGGCACACAGGTAGTGGATCATCGCGGTGATGTCCTCTTCGGTGAGCACGCTGGCGTCCGCTGCGGAGAAGTCCTTGTCCACACCGAGCTTGCGGTTCAGCTTGTACCGGCCCACCTTGGCCAGGTCGTAGCGCTTCCGGGTGAAGTACAGCGACTCCAGCAGCGAGCGGCCGGCCTCGACGGTCGGCGGCTCGCCCGGACGCAGCTTGCGGTAGATGTCCAGCAGGGCCTCGTCCTGGGACTCGAAAGTGTCCTTCTCCAGGGTTGCGCGGATGGAATCGTACTCACCGAACTCTTCGAGGATCTTCGAGTCAGTCCAGCCAAGGGCTTTCAGCAGCGCGGTGACCGGCTGCTTGCGCTTGCGGTCCAGCCGCACCCCGACCTGGTCGCGCTTGTCGATCTCGAGTTCGAACCAGGCACCGCGGGAAGGGATCACCTTCGCGGTGAAGATGTCCTTGTCGCTGGTCTTGTCCTGGGTCTTCTCGAAGTAAGCACCCGGGGAGCGGACCAGCTGGGAGACCACAACACGCTCAGTGCCGTTAATGATGAAGGTACCCCGCTCGGTCATCAGCGGGAAGTCACCCATGAACACCGTCTGCTGCTTGATCTCACCGGTGTTGTGGTTCATGAACTCGGCCTTGACGTACAGCGGGGCCGAGTAGGTGGTGTCGTGGTCCTTGCACTCTTCCACCGACATCTTCGGGTCGGCGAACTCCGGGTCGGAGAAGGAGAGACTCATGGTCTCCTGGAAATCCTCGATAGGCGACATCTCCTCGAAGATGTCCGCCAGTCCGGAAGTCTCGGAGACGCCCTTGATGCCCTTCTGCCGGGCTTCCTCCACCCGGGCGGCCCAGCGCTCGTTGCCCACGAGCCGGTCAAAGGACTCGATCTGCAGGGCAAGCAACTCGGGGACATCGAGGGGCTCGTGGATCTTTGCGAATGAGAGCCGGCCGGCGTAGTCAGCAGTACGGGCCGATGCAGCGGTATTGATAGAGGTGCTCGAGGCGACCAAGAGGGATCCTTCCACAGACCTTCGTAGCTTCCGTGTACAGCGTCACAGAGATATGCCCACCGCTATTTGAAGGCACAGGAAATGGAGACGACGCGAACCTTAAGGGTACACAGAAGATGAGGCCGGGTGCAACCGCACGGCAAAAGACGCCGGATTTCCGCTCGGCTGGCACACAGGCTAGCACTTCCGCCCGGCTGCACAACAGCTCACGCCCCAGCGCGTGTTGTCACCGACGATGACCGCACGACGCCGGCAGCGCACCTTCAGCAGCCCGGCACCTCACTAAAGACCGGGTCCCCTCTGGGCGGTCCCCTTCTCCGGGAATCGGTACACCCCAGAGACCCCCGCCGCCCAGCGCGCGTAGGCCAGCGCGGCCAGCAGAATGAGCACCACTGCGGCGAAGAGAGCCACCACTCCCCCGGGTACAGTCATCCCGGCAGCTAGCCGGACAGCTGTCCAGACGAGGATCACCGCTGCCATCACGCCTGCAGCGCGGATGAGATACCTCCGCCACACCGTGGAGGGGACCACCGCGGGAAGAGGCAGCACTGCCGCTAAGGCCGCGCACACATGAATGGTGAGCACCAGGGTGGCCACCAGCAGACTCCACGCCGTGGCGACGTCGTCGTTGGCCAACCACCAGCACCCCAGTACGTAGCTCAACAGTGCCAGCGGCGCAGGACCCTGCGGCACGAGCGCAGCCGCCACGCCCAGCAACAGACTCAGCCCCCCGGTCCAGAAGTCGAGCACCCCTCGGCCACTGACCAGCCCGGCGAGCACCCCGAAGATCACCGCGGAGACCACAATCGCGGCACGCAGGCTCAACTGCCCCCACGAGGCGTTGCGCAGTTCGCGGATCATCGCATGGCCCCCGTTCCTCGGCGAGCCAGTAACTGCAGCACCATGTCCATACTTCCGGGCCCCCGCCAGGGGACCACCGCGACTCCGGCCTGCTGGACCCGTCGGATCTCTAGTGCCCGCTCGAGCTGACGGATTCGCCAGGCCAGTTCATCGAGGCTCTCCCCCTTGCTGGTGGGGTTGAAAGACTCCCCGAGCACATCAATGGCGACCACTGTCAGTCCGCTGCGGGCCAAGGAGGCCGCTCGAGTGAGGATCGCCGGGGAGATCAGCGGGGAGACCATGACCACCAGGGTGCCCGGTGGTAAGCCGAGCCGGATCCGGTCGAAGTCCACGCGGTGCTCCGCCGAGGGGGTCGCCTTGGAGAGGACATCCAGCACTCGACGCGCGTGGCGGCGGCCGGTACCGGCCGGAAGTCGCTGCGGCATATGCCCGGAGACCACCTGCAGGCTCACTCGGTCGCCCTGTCGGGTGAAGTGCTCGCTGATCGCCGCAGCCGCCCGCACTGAGGTGTCGAGAGTGGTGGGCCCCTCCCCACCGGCGGGGGTGAGGTCCAGCTGTGCGTCAACGAGCAATGCGAGGTGGGTGTCCTGGTCCGCGTAGGAGGAGGTCACGTGTAACTCGCCGGTGCGCGCCGAGTGGGTCCAGTTGATCCGCTTGAGCTTGTCACCCCATTGGAAAGGGCGGATCGTGTTGAACTCGCTGCCGTCGCCGGGCCGGGTGGAGCGGTGCTGCCCGACGAGTCCGCGTGGATGCGGCGCCGGGGCGGAGGTGTCGAAGACCTCTGGGGCCGGCAACACACGCCGGGTGCGTTCGGCGAAGGTCTCCGGTCCCCACATGTAGGCCCCCCAGGATCCGGCCGCTGCGGCCCGCACTGGCCCTACCGGGTGTAAGCCCCAGCGCTGCGGATCGATCCCGGTACTGACCTCCACCGCTTCACCGGGATCTGCTGTGCTCAGGTCTACCGCCCGGGCGCCGTGCCGTGGCCGGCGCTCGATGTAGGGGGTGGGTGCCACCGAGGTGGCGAGGATCTCGGCGTCCTCAGTTCCTTCCGCGGTGACGATGACAGCATTGGACTGGCCTTCGGTGACGACGTCTCGGGCTGTGCGGAAGCGCAATCGCACCTGCCCGCGGGGGCGTTCGGCGATCGTCCACACTGCAATGATCGCCAGCGGCGCGGCGGCTACCAGCAGGTCCGGGCGCCCGGCCATCAGGGCCAGCACCGCGGTGAGTACGGCGAGGATCACCGCACGCAGACCAGCGTGGGTGAACAACCACTGAGGAGCCCGACGACGACGGGAGGCAGAGGATGCGTTCACAGTGCGGCCTCAGACCGCCTCGCGGGCCGAGGGCACTGGCACGTCCCCCAGGACGGAGGCCACCACCCGCTGCGGGGTCACCTCGGACATCCACAGCTCGGGTTTGAGCACGACGCGGTGATCGAGCACCGCGTGGGCGACTGCTTTAACGTCTTCGGGAGTGATGTAGCTGCGGCCGTGGATGACCGCATAGGCCCGGGCGGTGAGGACCAGGGCCAGGGATCCGCGCGGGGAGGCCCCGACCTGCACGGCGTTGTTGGTGCGGGTGGCGGCGGCCAGCTGCACGCAGTAGCGGGAAATGTCCTCTTCCACCGGGACGGATTCCACCGCCTGCTGCATGGCGATGAGCCCGGCGGCGTCGGTCACCGGTTCGAGCACAACCTCCTCGGCCCGGCGGTCCAAGCGACGGCGGAGCACGTCTTGTTCTTCGTCCTGTTCGGGGTAGCCGAAGGACAGCCGCAAGAGGAAACGGTCCAGCTGGGCTTCCGGCAGCGGGTAGGTGCCCTCGTACTCCACGGGGTTGGCTGTGGCCAGCACGTGGAAGGGCCTCGGCAGCGGGTAGGTGCGACCTTCGACGGTGACTTGCTTCTCCGCCATGGCTTCTAAGAGAGCGGACTGGGTCTTCGGTGGGGTGCGGTTGATCTCATCGGCCAGTAGGAGCCCGGTGAACAGCGGGCCCTGCCGGAATTCAAACTCCCCGCGGGACTGGTCGTAGACATAGGCGCCGGTGAGGTCGGCTGGCAGCAGGTCGGGGGTGAACTGCGCCCGGGAGAAGTCCAGCCCGAGGGTCTGGGCGAAGGAGCGAGCGGCCAGGGTTTTGCCGAGCCCGGGGAGGTCTTCGAGCAGCACGTGCCCACCGGCGAGGATGGCCGCCAGGGTCAGAGTGAGCGGTTCGCGTTTGCCGACCACGGCCTGGCTGATCTGGTCGAGCACCTCCTCGGCGCGGGCGGTGACGGCCTCGGCTGTCATGGTCTGCTCGGGTGTGCTCACAGTTCCTCGATTCGTGTGACGGCGTGGGTCAGGGTGCTTTCGCTCACCGGCTGGCCCGGTTCGGGTTCGGTGGCGAGGTAGTCGCTGAGTTCTTCCCCTAAGGCGGCGCGGGCGGCCTCGGGGTCGGTCTCGGGGTCAATGCCGCGGGCCCGCAGTGCGGCGGTGGCGAGTCGGGTGATGACCTCGTGGGTTTCGACCACGCCGTTTTCCCCGGCGACGGCGTCGCGCAGCAGGTAGCGCAGCCGGGCGAGGCGCAGGTCGGCTTCGGCGCGGTGGCGGTCCGGTTCCCGGGGATCCCCGCTGAACCATTCGGGTTCCACCACGGCCCGGCGGTGCTCCAGGACGGTGAAGACCACGACGACGCCGACACCGGCGGCTACCACAGCGAAGGCCACTCCTGCGCTCCAGGGGCCGGGGGCGAGATCGTTGGCCCACAGCACGATGAACAGCACCAGCCCGCAGCCCAGCGCGAGCAGTCCTGGCAGCACTGTGCGTTTCACTGGGCTCCCTCCGTGTGCTGTGCGCTCAGCCGCTGGGTGTCGAGACGTTGGGCTTCGGCGCGTTCGCGTTCGGCGGTCACAGCGGCCTGTTTGGCGGCGATATCCCGCCGGGTGGCTTCGAGTGCTTCGATGGCTCGGCGGCGGTGGTCTTCTGTCATGGGCAGCCGGGAGAACCGGGCGGTGCGGTAAAGCTCAGCCAGTTCGGCGATCGTGGCCGAATCGACGTCCCAGTGGGCCAGTACCCGGCGGGTGAATTCTTCGGCGGTCTCCGAGGGCGCCCGGGTGAGCCCGGCCTGGGCAGCACCGTCTTCTAGGGCCACCCAGCAGGCGACCACCGCGTTGCGGGGTTGACCTTCGGCCACGGCGCGTTCCCGAGCACGGCCGGCGGCGGCTTCAGCGACGGCGAGGTCTTCGACGATCTGCCCGGGCCCGGCGTCGTCGGCGTTGCGCCCGGCCCACCAACGGCGCAGGCGGCGGGCCACGACCACCGCAGTGCGGGCAAGGATGATCGCAGCGGCGATGCCCAGCAGGATCAGACCCAGCTCGATGAGTTGCCGCAGCCAGTTGGAGTCATCGAGGTCGCCGTCGTCAGCCAGGGGCAGTTCGTCTTCGCAGGCGGGCGGAATCTCTGCCCCGTCGGCGATCTCCGCGGGGGTGGGGCAGTCTTGGATGTCTTGTTCGATCGGGTCATCACCCTCGGGCTCCGGGGGTTCCCAGTCGATATCGGGGGCGGGGAGGTCTCCAGTGAAGCGGGGCACCTCCGCGGTAGAACCCCAGACGAGCACCAGCAGCCCCAGCGTGGTCAGGACCACGGCCCAGGCTGCCCGTGTTGTTCGCATCACTCCAACGTAGCGCACTGGGTCGCTCACGCGCGGCTGCTGGGGGAAGGTCCCGACGTCGGACCCCCTGCTGGAACGATCCAGTGGATTGGTCGCAGGATTTCCCTGTTTGTCATCTTCGGGTTCACCGCGAGGTCACCCGGGGTTCCTACTGTCGCTGAAAGTGGAACGGTCCAGGCCTCACCCCTGAGGTGCGGAGAGGGCCGGTTGCCGCGCACCACACGCACCGCTTGAGAACTCCTGGGAGAGGCTTCACCATGCGATACGCCGCACACACGATGACGGGATTGACCGTCGCGGCCCTTGTACTCACCGCCTGCGGAAACGGCGGCGACGGGCAGGGCAGCACCGCAGAGACCAACGGCGGGGCCACCACCGCCGGCAGCGTCGACACCGGGATGGACACCGGCGCCCCGGCCCTGTCTGAGGAACGCACGGCACCGACCGGCCAGGCCCCCGAGCTAGAGGAACTTGTCGAATCCGGGGACTTACCGCCGCTTGATGAGCGCATGCCGGAAGAGGCGGTGACCATCATCGGCGCCGACGGCGTGGGGCAGTACGGCGGTGAGCTGCAGATGGCCATGAACGGCAACGATGACGACTCCACGATCCGCCGCTACGCCGCCTATGAACCCTTGGTGCGGTGGGACGCTGACTGGTCGGATGAGTTGACCCCGGGTGTGGCCCGCGACTGGGAGGTCTCCGAGGATGCGACCACATTCACCTTCCACTTAGAGGAGGGCATCCGCTGGTCCGACGGGGAACCGTTCACCACCGATGACATCGTCTTCGCCTATGAGGATGTGCTCTCCCATGAGGAGCTGACCCCCGGTGGTCCCACCGACTACCTCACCGACCCGGAGGGCAATTTCCCGGACCTTCATGTCATCGATGACTACACCATTGAGCTGCAGTTCGAGGTGCCTCACGGGTTGTTTCTGATGAACCTGGCCCGGGCGGAGGAGGACGGGAAGTTCCACCGGTTCCCACGGCACTACCTGGAACAGTTCCACATCGATTACAACGACGACGCCGAACAGCTCGCCGAAGAGGAAGGCTACGAGGACTGGGCGGACATGTTCACCTCGAAGGGCTGGGTAACCCTGGGAACCGGCTTCGACTCCCGCTGGATGAACCCGGATCTGCCCCAGCTGAACCCCTACATCATCGAGACCCCCGCCTATGAAGGCACCCGGGTGACCCTGACCCGCAACCCCTACTACTGGAAGGTGGATGAAGAGGGTAACCAGCTGCCCTACACCGACCGGTTAGTCTTCGACATCTTCGACTCCGCGGAGGTCATTGCCTTCCGGGCCGCCGGCGGGAACATCTCTTACCAAGACCGGCACTTCGACCACGATTTCCGTCCCCTGCTGGCCGAATCTCAGCAGGAGCACGGGTACTCCCTGGTGGATGTGGTCTCCACCGATATGAACACCATCGTCTTCGGGTTCAACCATCACCACGAGGACGAGGCCACCGCGGAAATCTTCAACGATGTGAACTTCAAGGCCGGACTGTCCCATGCGTTGAACCGTGAGGAGATCATCGAGCTGGTCTACTTCGGTCAGGGTGAGCCCTCCCAGGTCAGCCCCCGGGAAGAGTCGGCGTACTACCACGAGGAGCTGGCCACCCAGTACCTGGAGTACGACGTCGACCTCGCCGGTGAGTACCTCGATGAGGTGCTTCCGGAGACCGACTCAGAGGGTCGGCGTCTGGGTCCCGATGGCGAGCCGTTCACGTTCTCGGTGGATGTCGCCACCGACCGTTCGGTAGAGCATGTCGATGCGATGCAATTCGTCCAGCAGTACTGGGCGGAGGTCGGCATCACCGTGGAGATCAACTCCATGGACCGGGATCTGCGCAACGAGCGCCGCGACTCTGGTGACTTCGATGTCATCGTCCGTGACGGCTCCGCCGGGCTCCAGGACGCGATCCTCCGTCCCCGGTGGTACATGCCCGAGGGCACTTCCTCCACCTTCGCTCCCCTGTGGGGTGAGTTCTGGGAGGACGGCGAGGGCTTGGAGCCTCCGGCCGACCACCCGGTGTGGGAGCAGTGGGAGCTCTACGAGCAGATCCTCGTCGAGGCCGATCCGGACCGCCAGACCGAACTGTTCGAGCAGGTGCTGGACCTCTCCGCGGAAATCTTCTGGGCTATCGGTGTCTCCACCAGCCCCAACCGTGCCGGGGTAAAGGCCGAGGGGCTGATGAACGCCCCCGACACGCTCTATGAAGCCTCCGCTTTCCAGAACCCTGGCCCGGCCTACCCGGCGGTGTGGTGGTGGGAGAACCCCGACGACGCCGTCGCCGATGAACAGGACGACGCCCAGGAGTTCGTCGACGAGTACGAAGGAGAACCACTCCCCTCTGACGAGGGGTAAGGACACCCGCTCATGCTGCAGTACACGATCCGGAGACTGGGCTGGTCACTGCTGACGATCTGGCTGATCTCCATCGTCTGTTTCTTCATCATCCAGGCGCCCCCAGGGGATTTCGTCTCGGTGTTGATCGCCCAGGCGGAGGAAGACGGCCGGCGGCTCTCAGCCGCCCAGATTGACGTACTGCGCGAGCGCTACGCCCTGGACCAGCCGTGGTACGCCCAGTACTTCACCTGGATCTGGGGCATCCTCACCGAGTTCGACTTCGGGTACTCGTTCCGATGGAACCGCCCGGCCACCGACGTCATCATGGAGTACTTGCCCTTCACCATCCTGCTGGCCGGCGGGGCGATGATCCTCACCTGGTTCATCGCCTTCGCCATCGGGATCTACACCGCGGTGAAGCGCTACAGCGCCGGGGACTACTTCTTCACGTTCTTAGGGTTTATCGGGCTCTCCGTACCGAACTTCGTGCTGGCCCTGGTGTTCATGTACATCGCTTTCGCCTTCTTCGGCATGACCGTGGGAGGGCTGTTCTCCCCGGAATACGTCGAGGCTGACTGGTCGGTGGCCCGGGTGCTGGATCTGGTGCAGAACCTGGCCGTGCCGGCGCTTATCATCGCCACCGCCGGCACGGCCGGGTTGATCCGCATCACCCGGGCCAACCTCTCCGACGAACTGGTCCAGCCCTATGTTGTCGCCGCCCGGGCGCGCGGTCAGCGCGAGAATGTGCTGCTGCTGCGCTACCCGGTGCGGGCGGCGATGAACCCGTTCATCTCCACTGTGGGTTATGCGATCCCCTCAGTCATCTCCGGGGAGGTCATCGTCTCCTCGGTGCTCTCCCTGCCCACGACCGGGCCGGTGCTGCTGGGTGCGCTGCGTAACCAGGACATGTACTTAGCCGGCAGCTTCCTGCTCATCCTCGGAGTCCTGACCGTCATCGGCACGGTGATCTCCGATCTGCTGTTGGCCTGGGCGGACCCACGGGTGCGCCGCCAGCACTCCGGAGCCACCGAGTGACCAAGGAGAGCGTATGACCACCATCGAAGGTCCCATCCCCGAAGAAGACCGCGGCAAAGACACCGGCCAGAAGTCCTCAGCGTCTCTGACCTGGCGGCGGTTCAAGCGGCACAAGCTGGCGCTGGTCTCCCTGTGGATCATCGTCGGTGTCTACCTCATCGCGATCTTCGCCGATGTGATCGCACCCCGGCCCGCCGGTGACTACAACCCCGACTACCCACTCATCCCGCCGCAGTCGGTGACCATCACCGACCCCGGCGACGGCCGCGGCATGGGGTTCTATGTACACGGCTACACCCAAGAGATCGACGAGGTCTCCTGGAACCGGTACTACACCGAGGACCCTGATGAGCTGCACAAAGTGGAGTTCTTCGCTTCCAGCGGGCACGATTACCAGTTCCTCGGACTCTTCACCACGGACCGGAAGCTCTTCGCCCCGGAGGATGCCGATGCCCCCTTCTTCCTCTTAGGCAGTGACTCCAATGGCCGTGACATCTTCTCCCGGGTGATCTACGGGACCCAAGTGTCGATGTCGATCGGATTAATCGGCGTCGTGCTCTCCTTAGTCATCGGAATCGCCTTGGGGGCTGCCGCCGGGTTCTTCCGCGGGGTGGTCGACACCGTCATCCAACGGATCACTGAACTGTTCATGTCGCTGCCGTCGATTCCGCTGTGGATGGCACTGGCCGCAGCGATTCCACGCGAGTGGGGCCCCTTGACCATCTACTTTGCGATCACGGTGCTGCTATCGCTGATCGGCTGGACCTCCCTCGCCCGGGAGGTCCGCGGACGGGTACTGACCCTGCGCAGTGAGGACTACGTGGTCGCCGCCCGGCTCGACGGGGCCAGCCGCTTCCGGGTCATCCGCCGGCACATCCTTCCCGGGCTCACTAGCCACATCATCGCCTCAGTGACCCTGGCAGTGCCGGCGATGATCCTGGCCGAGACGTCGTTGAGCTTTTTAGGACTGGGCCTGCAACCGCCGGTGGTCTCCTGGGGTGTGCTGCTGCAAGAGGCGCAGAACATCCGCAGTGTCATCACCGCGCCCTGGCTGCTCATCGTCCCTTCGACGGCAGTCGTTATCGCCACCCTGTCCCTGAACTTCCTCGGCGACGGGCTGCGCGACGCCGCCGACCCCTACGGAGGTGCTGTCAAGTGAGTGAAGCTGTGCTGACTGAAACGGGGGCAGATGCCGCAGTGCCGGCGTCGTCGTCCCCGCTGCTGGATATCCGCGGACTGACCGTGGAATTCCCCACCGAAGAGAAGCTCGTCACCGCCGTGGACACCGCCGATATGGCCATCTACCCGCAGCAGGTGCACTGCCTGGTGGGCGAATCCGGTTCCGGGAAATCCCAGACCGCCCGGGCCGCGCTCGGGCTGCTCGACCCGCCCGGGCGCATCGCCTCCGGGCAACTACTGTTCCACCAGTCAGACGGTCAGGTGCTGGATCTGGCCACCCTGAAACCTCGTGGCCGGCGGATGCGGCACATCCGGGGCGGAGAGATCGGCATGATCTTCCAGGAGCCGGCGCGCAGCCTCTCCCCCATGCACACCGTGGGGTTCCAGATCGCCGAGGCGATGCGCTTACACCGGGGACTCAGCCGCGCTGAGGCCTATGAAGCAGCCGTGGACGCCCTGGCCGATGTCAAGATCCCCCGCCCGGAGCTACGCGCCAAGGCCTACCCCTTTGAACTGTCCGGGGGGATGCGGCAGCGCGCGATGATCGCCATCGCCCTGGCGGGACGCCCCCGGCTGCTCATTGCCGATGAGCCCACCACCGCATTGGATGTCACCACCCAGGCGCAGATCCTGCAGCTGTTGCGGGACATCCAATCCGAACGGGAGATGGCGATCCTGTTCATCACCCACGATCTGGGTGTCGTCGCCGATATGGCCGATGAGGTCTCGGTGATGCGCAGCGGGCAGATCGTTGAACGCCAAGAGGTCCACCGGCTCTTCGCCGCCCCAGAGCACGACTACACGCGGATGCTCTTAGCCGCCACCCCCAAGCTGCGCATCAAGCCCACTGAGCCCCTCGCTGATCGCGCCACCGCGCCATCCACACCTGGGGCGCAGAGCGCCGATGCCGAGGGTGTCGACAAGCTGGCAACTGAGCAGCAGGCACCGAAGCAGCGGATACCCGAGCAACTGGCACCCGAGCAGCTGACCGGTGAACCCCTGATCTCTGTGCGCGGGCTGACCCGCAGCTTCACCCTGAAGTCTGGGCTGCTTGGCCGTACGCGGCACGTATTACATGCCGTCGATGACGTCGACCTCGACATCCTGCCCGGTGAGACGCTGGGACTGGTGGGGGAGTCCGGATGCGGGAAGTCCACCCTGGCCAAGTGTCTGCTGCGAGTGGAGAAACCGAGCTCTGGCACGGTAACCCAGCGGCTGACCGACCGAACGCCCACTGAGGTGGCCGCAGCCCCGGAGGCCTCGTTGCGGGCCTACCGTCAGCAACTGCGCATGGTGTTCCAGGACCCGTTCGGTTCGCTGAACCCGCGGATGACGGTGCGGGACATCCTCGCCGAGCCGCTGCGGCACCAGCAGGTGGCTGTACGGACCTCGGGCACCGGAGCACGGCGGCCCGAGGCACAGGGCACTTCCAGGCCGATCACCGACGAACGGCTCGTGGAGCTGCTCGAGCTGGTGGGTCTTCAGGCTGGGCACTTAGACCGGTACCCGCATGCCTTCTCCGGCGGGCAGCGGCAACGCATCGGCATTGCCCGGGCCATCGCCACCGACCCGCAGGTGCTGGTGGCCGATGAGGCAGTCTCCGCACTGGATGTCTCAGTGCGCGCCCAGGTATTGGACCTCATGGGTCAGCTGCAGGACACCCGGGGCTTAAGCTACCTGTTCATCTCCCACGACATGTCCACTGTTGAGCACCTCTCCGACCGGGTGGCAGTGATGTATCTGGGCAAGCTGGTGGAGACTGCTCCGACCGCCGCGTTGTTCGCTGAGCCGAAACACCCGTACACAGAGACATTGCTTTCGGCGGTGCCGATTGCCGACCCCGTGCGCCAGCGCAGCCGGCAGCGGGTGGAGATCTCCGGAGAGTTACCTGACCCCACCAAGAAGCCCTCGGGCTGCCCCTTCCGCAGCCGGTGTCGCTTCGCCGAAGAGATCTGCGCGACCGATACCCCAGCCCTACGGGATGTGGGCCCCGGGCGGGAGGCGGCCTGCCACTTCGCCGAGGAGTTGGACCTCACCGGCGTCGCCCGCTAGACAGCACCTGCGGGCAGCCCCGCTGCGGAACAAGCGGCACCCCCGCCGCCCCGGTGTGCCCCAGCCGGCCCCGGTGTGCCCACCGCCCCCGGTGTGCCCCAGCCGGCCCGGTCTGCCCGGTCTGCCCGGTCTGCCCGGTCTGCTCGGTCTGCCCGGTCTGCCCGGTGCACACTCCGCTAACCTCCGCGGCTTTGTCGAAACACCGCGGCATATATCCCGCTGAGCTTCGACAATCCCGCGGAGGGTATGAAAGAAACGGGGCCACCTCGGGCACGGCAGGCCTCACACACAGCCCCCGCACCCGCAAGCCGGACGGACCCGCAGGCTTAACGTTCCGGGATGTAGAACCCCTGGTCGGCGAGCATCGCCGCGGTGACCTCGGCATCGACGTGTTTGCCCACGGTGACCCCGCCGGGCAACGGCGCCACCGAATGCATCACGGTGTGCTCATAGACATGAACCAAGTGGAGCGCCTGGGCAGCGTCGCGCCCGCGGGTACCGCGTCCGGGGGTGAACAGGTCCTGGGTATAGCAGGTCGCCGCCGCCACCGAGACCGGAATCCCCGCAAAGGTTGCAGAGGTGCTGTAATGCAGGTGCCCGGCGAGGATGGCGCGCACATCAGTCCCGGCCAGCACCGGTGCCAGCCGCGACTGGTCCCGCAGCTCCACGGTGACTGCGAGGTCCTGCACACAGGGCACCGGGGGGTGATGCATCGCCAGGATGCTGCCCTCCGGGGCCGGTTCCGCCAGCACCTCCCGCAACCAGGCCAGTTGGCGATCCTCCAGCTCACCGTGGGCGTGACCGGGGACCGTGGAGTCAAGCACGATGATCCGCAACCCACCGAGCATGATGACTCGGTCGTCGGGGTCCTCGGTGCCGACGACGCCGAGCAGCTGCTCCTTCATCGTCGCCCGATGGTCATGGTTACCCATCACCCAGATCAGCTCCGCCCCCAGGTGCTCAGCGGCTGGTTCCAGCACCCCGCGCAGGTCCCGATAAGCGGCTTCCTCACCGCGGTCAGCCAGGTCCCCGGTGATGACCAGCGCCTCCGGAGCCACTCCGGTGTCGGTGAGTGCGGCCAGCAGTGACTCCAGCCGGGCTCGCGGGTCTCCGGTACCGTGCAGCCGCTGCCCCGGCGGCACAAAGTGCGTGTCCGAGATATGCACCAGGAAGTGATCTGCGCGGGGGTACTCGGCGGCTCGCAGCCCGGTGGTCTGGGGGTGCGTGGACTGGGCGCTACTGGTCGCTGTGCCGGTGGTGCTGGTCTGTGCGGTCACGGGGTCCTCTCAGGATCGAATCAGGGGTCAGTGGGCACGGTCTGCCCGGGTTGCCTCGACCCGGGTGGTGCGACCGTGCGCCCGGGCAGCAGCTCCCCTCGGACAACCTCACGGATGGGTTCCGCGGGTTCCTCGGCGAGCAGAGTTTTCATGTGCGCGACGGTGCGCTGGGCTAGGGTCTCGACCCCAATCCGGTAGGTCGCCAGCCCGAGCAGGTCCACTCCGGGGGTGACGCCGTCGTATCCGGTGACCGAGTAGTCCTGAGGAGCGTGCAGCCCGGCCTCGGCGAAGACTCGAATGAGGGCCAGCTGACGCATGTCATTGGGACACATCACCGCAGTGGCCTCGGCGCTGCAAACCAGGTGCAGGGCCTCGGCGATGCCGTCGGTCTCCGGGGTCACTTCGACTTCGACGGGTTCGATCCCCCGCTCGGTCAGCGCGTCGATCATGGCGGTGCCCCGGACATACTCCGGGTAGGAGACCTCCGGGACAGTGCGCAGCACCGCGACACGGCGGTGCCCGGCCTCCGCAACGAGCCGACCCAACTGCTCCCCGGCGTGCTGCTCGTCGTAGGAGACCGCGTGAATGTACCCGGTGGCCTCCGGACGCCCCGCCCGCAGGATGGGGATGCGTTCATGGAAGGGTTGCAGCTGCTCACTGAACACCCCACCGGTGGCCACGATGAGCCCGGAAACTCGCATCCCCATCAGCCAGTCCAGGGCAGCTACCTGCTCCTGGGATCGGCCCCCCGGTCCGGAGCCGATCGTGGTGGAGACCACGCGCAGCCCCGCCGCAGTGGCCTCCTGGTGCAACAGAGTAAACAGCAGTCCATAGGCGGGATTAGAGGCATCACGCAGCAACAGTCCGATGGTTCCGCCACTGTGCTGTGCCAACTCGGAAGCCATCACATTGGGCACATAACCTAAGTCCGCAGCGGCGGCGAGCACCTTCTGCCGTGTGGTCGCCGAGACCCGGCTCTGCTTTAACAACGCCCGGGAAACAGTGGATTTTGAGACCCCGGCGGCGGAGGCGACGTCGTCGATGGTCGGTGTGCGGCTGATCTCTGCAGACATGTTCACATGCTTCCAGCTGAGACCAGTGAAGCGTGCTCAGTGCGGACTAAACGTGCCGGCTCAGCTGCTGGGCCGGCGTCGTCGGCTGTGTCCTTTTTTCGCGGACGACGACGCCGTGGCCCCCCTGTGGCACGTCCGTACACCAGCCACATCACAGCGGTGGAAATGACCATGATGAGCACCGTGTAAACGAAGGTATTCGCCCGGGCGTTGAGGTCGGTCGTCGACTGGGTGTTCTGGTGGATGACCGGCCCTAACGGTTGGTAGAGCGGGTGAGCGAGGAAGACGGTGGTGTCGTAGTCATCCACCAGGGAGATGAAGTTCAACCCGAAGACCGCCGCGGCAACGGGAAGGACCGCCGGCAGCAGAATGCGGCGGAAAATTGTCCACGTGCCGGCACCCATGAGCACCGCAGCCTCCTCCAGGGAGTGATTGATGGAGGCGAAGGCCGCTTTCATCAGCCGCAGAGTGAAGGGAATCTTGATGATGACATAGGCCACCAGCAGGATCAGCGGGGTGCCGCTGAGCGCGTTGTTGAACAGCAGGGGACTCGGGGCGTCGAAGCTGAGGATGAGGCCCAAGGCAATCATCGCTCCGGGCAGCAGCCACGGCACGTGCAGCAGGTATTCAAACGCACTGGTCATCCCGTTGCGGTACTTCACCAGGATGCGCACCACCACCAGCATGCCCACCCCGACGACCCCGGCGGCCAAGGCGCTGTAGGTGATCGAGACGACAAACGGCCGCAGCGCGTTGGGCTGGGTCAGAACCCGTTCGTAGTTGTCCCAGGACATGTTCTGCACCGCGAAGGCGTTGGTCTGGATGCTGTGCGCATCGACGAAGGAATACAGCACGATGAGCACCGGCGGAGCCAGATAGATGACGAAAAGGGTGTACGCAGCCACGTGCACGACGACGTTAGCCACCGGGTTCGCGATCTTCTGCTTGGCCAGTGGGGTCGCCACTTTGGACAGGGAGAAGTAGGTGCCACCGGCCTCCATGCGCGTGAGGAAGACCAGCATTGCGATAGTGGCCAGACCAAGCACCAGGGCCATGAGTGCGGCCAGATCCCTGGACTGCGGTGAGCCGGCGAAGGAGAGGATCATCGGGGCGATGGTCTGGAAATCTCGCCCACCGAGCACGATGGGAGCCGAAAGTGCCCCGAGCCCGGTGAGGAAGCTGAGGATGGTGATCGCGAAGATCATCGGCTTCACCGTGGGTAGCACCACTCGGCGCAGGATGGTCCAGTCCCCGGCGCCCATATTCTTGGCGGCCTCAATGGTCTGCTGGTCCACTTTGGCAATGGCCGAGGAGAGGAAGAGCAGGTGGTTGGTCGTCGTCGCGAAGGTCATCACCACCAGGACTGCGAAGAACCCTTCGAACCAGTTCGGATCCATGCCGGGGAAGACTTCCAGCAGCAGTTCGGTGATGATGCCGTCGTGGCCATAGATGAACCGGTAGGCCGCAGCCACGATGATGCCGCCGTAGACCAGAGTGGTGGCGTAGCCCAGCCAGAGGATCCGGCCACCGCGGATGCGGAAGTACTTGGTGACCAGCACGATGAAGATGCCCACCACGTTGGTGGAGATCGACAGCGCCACCGCCAGCAGCACGGAGTTCCACAGCGAGCGCATGGCCCGGTCGGAGGAGAGGATGCGCTCCACTGCGCGCCCGGAGAATTCGCCGTCAGGGAAGAACGTCTCGAACAGCAGGTTGATATTGGGCCAGATCAAGAGTGCGACGACGAACCAGCTGAGCATCAGCAGACTCACCACTACGAAGGGGGAGCGCAGCATGGATTTCATCGAGGAGCTCATGCCGGGCCCTCCGCGTAGCTAAGCACGTGGGAGGGATGGATGCCGACCTCAGCGGGTTCACCGACCTGCGGGCGAGCCCCACCGTCTTCACGCTGGAGGATCTTCAGCTCGGCGCCGAGGACATCCACGGTGTAGATGGTGTGGGTGCCGTGGTAGGACTCAGCCAGGACGGTGCCGGTGAACCGGGCGTATTCGGCCGGCAGGGGTGCCCCGGCGGTCTCCAGGAGGGCTTTTTCCAGGCGCAGGTAGCTTAAGTGGCTTGTGCTGATGCCGAGCCGTTCGGTCAGTGCTGCTGAGAGGTGGGTGGCCGCGCCGATGAAGGTGCACACAAACTCGGTGGCGGAGCTGTCGTAGATCTCCCGCGGGGTTCCGACCTGTTCGACCCGGCCCCGGTTGAACACCGCGATGCGGTCGGACATGGTCAACGCTTCGTCCTGGTCGTGGGTGACATACAGCGTGGTGATGCCGAACTCGGATTGCAGGGCTTTAAGTTGACCGCGCAGCTGGCCACGGAGTTTGGCGTCCAGATTGGACAGTGGTTCGTCCAGCAGCAGGATCTTAGGCTGTAGCACCAGTGCTCGGGCGATGGCGACCCGCTGCTGCTGGCCCCCGGAGAGTTCGGAAGGGTTCTTCTGCAATTGGTCTTCAGTGAGGTCGACCCGACGGGCGACGTCGGCAACGAGGTCTTGGCGTTGGCTGCGGCTGTGCCGGCGTAGCTTCAGTCCGAAGGCGATGTTCTCCCAGACGTTCATCGAAGGGAAGAGCGCGTAGTTCTGGAAGACCATCCCCACCTGTCGTTTGTCACTGGGCAGGTGGGTCACGCGCCGGTCATCGACGTAGACCTCACCACAGGTGGGCTGGGCGAAGCCGGCCAGGGTCCGCAAAGCGGTGGTTTTGCCGCACCCGGAGGGGCCGAGGAGGGTGAAGAATTCCCCCTCGGCCACCTCGAGGCTGAGGTCCGGGATCGCGGTGAAGTCACCGAACCGGACCTCGATGTTTTCGTAGCGAATCACTGCAGGTACTCGAGCTCGATCGTTTCGATCCAGGCGGGAAGGTTCTCGGCGACGAAGTCCCAGTCGATGTCCTGGATCTGGAGGTTTTCGTGGAGTTCGACGATCTCGTCGTCGGCCTCATCGATGGCTCCCTGCACCGCGGGCATGGAGCCGAAGTTCTCGCTCCAGGCTGCCTGGGTCTCAGCGCTGCCGAACCAGTCGATGAAGTCCTGGACCTCGTCCTGGTAGTCGGTGCCGTTGACCATGGCGACCTGTTCCACCGCGAAGGGGATGCCGACTTCCGGCTCCATCATGCCGACCTCGATGCCGTATTCCTCTTGGCGGTTGTAGATCGAAGAGGTGCCCGGCTGCTGGGCCATGTCGATGGTGCCATCGGCCATGCGTACCCAGGCGTCGGTTTCCGGTTCGGCGGGGTTGCCGTGCTCAAAGTACAGCTCAACCTGCTCCCAGCCCTCCTCGGAGATGCCGAGGTCGCCGTCGGAGTCTTGGTAGCGGGTCAGGATCCCGGAGAAGACCATCTGTGTGGTGGCGCCGCCGAGGTCCGTGACCGACTCGTAGCGGCCGTGGAACTGCTCATCCTGCCAGAGGTCCATCCAGTCGCTGGGGGCTTCGTCCTCGCTGATTGCCTCAAGGTTGTACACCAGGGGGATGCCCTGCTGGACGATGGGGTGGAAGTAGCCCTCACCGGAGGGGTCGCCCAGGGCGGGGTCGGCGACGTCGTCAGCCCATTCGGGGGTGTAGGGCACCACGACGTCTTCAGCCACTAACTGGGAGAAGAACACACGTGGTTGAGCCCGAAGACGACGTCGGCCACCGGGTTGCCTGCCTCGGCGATGAGCCGGTTGGTCAGGTCTCCGCCTCCGATGCCGACGACTTCGATGTCGAAGCCTTCCTCGGCGGCCTGCTCAGTCAGCCAGTCGGCCGACTGCTGGCCCTCGGCGTTGCTGTGGGCATCGGAGTTCGTGTAAACGACCAGGGTGCCGTCGCTGACCTCGACGGGCTCGTCGCCGGTGGTGTCGGCGGCTGCTGTGTCGTTGCCGGCGTCGTCATTGTCATCGGTGCTGCCGTTGCCGTTGCCACACGCGGTCAGGGCCAGCAGGGCGGCCAGACCGGCGGCCGTGGTGACTGCGCCGGTGCGGGGAAATGGGTAGGTCATCAGGGAGTCCTTCTCTTCAGGTGGGTGCAAGCGGAACGCGGAGGTGACGCACTGTGCGGGAGCGCTCCCGCACGCGTCCACACTGGGATCAGCAGATGACGCCGAAGGAAGAAACAGGTGAACTGAACATGAACTCTGAGCGAAGAGTCCGACGTCGTCTGTTGACTCTCTGCCCAACCCTCCGCGGGATTGTCGAAGCTCAGCGGGATATATGCCGCGGTGTTTCGACAAAGCCGCGGAGGTTAGAAGAATGCAGGCGCGTTTAACTCAGGAGGAGCGGAGGGGGACCGGTCCAGACACGGTGGCCAGGAAGGGTCGGACGCGCTCAGCTGAGCAGCGCGGGGATCTGACCGGGGTGATCGACGACGTCGGTTACCCACCCCGTCTTCAACCCCTGGGTGATCTCATCCTCCTCACCCGAACCACCCCGGGTGATGATCCGCCGAGCCACCCCGACACCCTGGGCGCCGTAGGCGTCGTTGTAAGGCTTATCCCCGACCATCACCGCATGCTCGGCAGCGACCCCGGCGGCACGCAGGGCATAGTCGAAGATGCTGCGGTGGGGCTTCTTCCACCCAAACTCATCAGAGCAGACCCAGGCGTGGATGTGTTCTTCCAAGCCGTAGCCACGGATGATACTGCGCACCCCGAGCCCGCAGATCGTGTTGGAGACGATGACGACCCGTCGGGAGGTCTGCGTGCAGTACTCCAGCAGCTGACGGATCCCCGGACGTTCGGTCTTGACCGACTTTGACCGGTACAGCGCCAGCTGTAGCCGCCCGGCTTCGGCGCGCAGCGCTTGACGCTGCTGTTCGGTGACCTCCGCGGCTGTGAACTCGCCCCAGTACTGTCCGGCGGTAATCTCCCCGAACAGCTCAAGCTCGTCTTGGCGCTTCTTGTGCACCTTGTACTGCTGGTGTGCGCCGCGGATGATGCGCAGGCCCGCACCAGGGGCGACCGGGCATCCGGCCCGAGCCAGCACCGCCTCAACGGCCTCTGCGGCCTCAGCGAAGGGCTGCTGCGGTGCGGTTGTCGCGGAGACCACCCCGCCGTGATCGAGCAGGATCGCCCGGTGGGTGTGTTGCAGCAGGGCTGGTGAGTCCAAGGTGCCCCCGGGGTGCCGGGTGAGCTGAGGACTTGCTGCTTCGGCGTCGTCGGTGGTCCCTGGTTCTGCTTCCACCGGGGCATGGTCCACGGCGTCGCGCAGGATGGTGAGCAATTGGGCCGGGGTTTCAACGACCGCTTCAGGGGCGGAGTCCACCAGGAAAGGGGGCTCGTCAGTGTGCTGGGAGCGGGTCAACACCACGGCCCCCACTCCGGCCCGGCGCCCGGCCACCAGATCCCGGTCCAGGGTGTCACCGACGTACCAGCACTCAGCCAGCTCCACACCGAGTGCGGTGGACGCCCGCTGCAACATCTGCGGGTGTGGTTTGCGAATGCCGGCCTCATCGGAGTAGATCTGCACCCCGAACGCCGCATCGAGCCCGAGCTCAGCGAGGATCCGGCGGTGAGCCCGCCCGGCGTGAGCATTGGAGACGATACCCAGGGCGATCCCGGCGGTGCGAGCGTAGTCGATGAGTTCGGCGGCCCCTTCGCGCAGCAGGTGGTCGGTTAAGGCGGTGGACATCTCATCGAGCAGTTCGGCGCCCCAGCCGGTGAGCACAGCCCGCGCCGGGTCCGGCAGATCACCGAAGTAGAAGTCACCGAGGATTTCGGTGACATCCAGTTCGCGGGGCTCGCGGCGGCGGGAAGCAGCATGCTTCCAGTGTTTTAGCGCCGTGGCGCCGGCTGTGAGGCAGGCTTCGATCCGCTCGGCGGAGACCTTCACTCCCGTGGCGGCTAGCCGCTGGCTGAGGTCTGCGGCGAACTCTGCCCGCCCCTGGGTGCGTCGAGCGGTGCGCACGATCACTCCCCCAAAGTCCAGCAGCAGCGCCCGGGGTGCTCGGTGCAAGGCTGCCGGGGTCTTCAGAGTCATCGTCACAGGTGCGTCCTTCGCGTCGGTGGGGGTGGGGGTCTTCGGTGAGTACTGGGCGAAAGTACGAACACCCGGTGACGTTTTGGGGCACGCGAGGTTAACAGCTCTGGAACGTTCCATGACACTTCACTGGAACGGTTGAGCCGGAGCGGTTTTACCGCCTGCGCGCCTCTACTGTGGGCAATGAATCCCCAGCTCACCGCCCCTTAGACCGGAAGAACCGCCGCCTGATATGTCTGCCTCGTCAACCTCCGGAGTCGCCCGACGTCGGCGCCGCAGCGATCGAAGTCCCACGATCCACGACGTCGCCAAGGCCGCTGGAGTCTCCAAGTCCGCAGTCTCTTTGGCCATCCGCAACCAGAAAGGCGTCTCCGAGGCCACCCGGGAACACATCCTGGCGGTGGCCCAGGAGCTGGGGTACCGGTCCAATGTGTGGGCCCGATCCCTGGTGCAGGGGCGCACCGGGTTGGTCGGGGTGTTGCTGCAGGACCTAGGGAACAGCTACCACCGGGATGTCACCGCCGGGGTGGAAGACGCCGCGGCTGAGCACGACCTGCGCCTGGTCATCGGGCACGGCCGTCGGGACCAGAAGCGTCTGCAGGCGGAGCTTGATTCCTTGCTGGCCCTCGGTGTGGAGGGGGTGGTCATCATCAGTGCCTGGGTGCCGCCGGCTTACTTGGATCAGGTGGCCCGCCGGGTTCCGCTGGTGGTTGTGGGTCGGCTGCCTCAGCATGTGCCGGGACTGGACTCGGTGGCTAACCAGGATGAGATCGGTGCTCGGGCCGCAGTAGAGCATCTGGTGGAACTGGGGCACACCCGGATCGCGCATCTGACCGGGTCTACGGGTCCTGCTGCGATGCAGCGACGCCGGGCGTTCCGGCAGATGATGCGC
Organism: Nesterenkonia alba DSM 19423; assembly: GCF_000421745.1. Classification (GTDB taxonomy): domain Bacteria; phylum Actinomycetota; class Actinomycetes; order Actinomycetales; family Micrococcaceae; genus Nesterenkonia; species Nesterenkonia alba. Next base: position 31,454 of record NZ_ATXP01000001.1, on the reverse strand, counting down.
AGCCTGTGGCCGGAGGTCGAGCCGCAGGTGGAGGGACCGGACCAGCTGCAGGCGGCCATTAAGTACCTGGTCTTCCAAGTGCGGCAGGAGGTGGCAGCCCCCACGGCGGTGTTCACCCAGAATGATCGGATCGCCGCAGAGCTGGTGGGTGCCTGCATCGACGCTGGTGTCCGGCTGCCGGAGCAGCTGAGCATCGTCGGCTATGATAACTCCAGTGTGTGCCGGATGTTGCGCCCGCAGCTGACCAGTGTGGATCAGCCTAGGGTGAAGATGGGCCACATGGCGCTGAATATGCTCTTCGAGCGGCTCGGTGGGCGCACCGAGGACAAGCACCTCACCGTGGCGCCGTCGTTGGTGGTGCGGGGGTCCACGACCAGCCCGGCGCTGCAGCACACCTAGCCGGTGCTGAGTTCCCGCCCGGCTAGATCATCTAGATGATCCGGCGTTGTTCGGCCCACCGGGTCAGTTCGTGCCGGGAGGAGAGCTGCAGTTTCCGCAGCACCTTGGAGACGTGGGTCTCCACCGTTTTGATGGAAATGAACAACTCGGAGGCGATCTCCCGGTAGGTGTAACCGCGGGCGATGAGCCGCATGACTTCCACTTCCCGGGCGGAGAGGCGGTCGAGTTCTTCATCGCGGACATCCTCAGCCACCGCTGAGGTCCCGAAGGCGTCAAGGACGAACCCGGCCAACCGCGGGGAGAAAACCGCATCCCCGGAGGCGACGGCGTCGATGGCTTGCAGCAGCTCTTCGGAACTGATCGTTTTGGTGACATAGCCCCGGGCGCCGGCACGAATGACGGAGACGACGTCGGAGGCCTCGTCGGAGACGCTGATCGCCAGAAACGTCACCTCCTGAAGCAGGTCCCGGCACCCGGTGACGACCTCGGCCCCTCCTCCACCGGTCCCACCGGGTAGATGCACATCGAGCAGCACAACCTCGGGGTTGTGTTCACGCACCGCGGCAATGGCAGATTCGACGTCGTGGGCTTCGGCGAGAACGTCGACCCGGTCGGCGAGCTCGGCCCGCAACCCGGCACGGAAGATCGCGTGGTCGTCAACGATGACCACACGGCGTCGTGCCGGCACAGTGTGCGGGGTGGGGACTGTGGTCATGCGGCGCGTTCCTCCGGTACGTCGTGGTCCTGCTCCGATCCTCCGCCCCCCGGTTCCGTAGCTCCCGGTTCCGTAGCTCCCGGTTCGGCACCACCTGACTCTCCCGTTGCCGACGACGTCGGCTCCTCCACTGGGAGGAAGAGCTGGACTTCGGTGCCGCGGCCTGTCGAGCGGATGTGCGCCCGGCCTCCGGCGCGGTGCATCCGGCCGATGATCGATTCGCGGACGCCGAGCCGGTCCTCGTCGATGGCCTCGACGTCGAATCCCTCCCCTCGGTCACGGACGAACACGGCGTCTTCACGGTCGTTAGATTCGACGTAGACCGAGGCCGGACCGGCGTGCTTGATGGCATTGAGAATGGCCTCGCGGGCTGCAGCCACCAGAGGTGTGTGGTCGCTGCGCTGCGATTCACCGACGGTGACTACTTCCACCGGGACCGCGTGCATCTCCTCTAATTCCGCCGCCGTAGCGAGCAACTGGTCTTTCAACGTGCCGGTGGCTTGGGCGTTCTGCCGGTACAGCCAGGTCCGCAGCTGGCGTTCCTGACTGCGAGCCAGCCGTTCCACCGCGGAGGGGTCAGCGCGCTGCTTCTGAATCATCGCTAGGGTCTGGAGCACCGAATCGTGCAGGTGCGCGGCGATATCAGCTCGTTCAGCTTCCGCGGCGGCACGGGCACGCTCGATCTGCGAGGTGCGGTAGAGCTTGATGAGCCACGGAGCAACCACCAAGGCAAGTCCGGCCAGCAGCATCGCCGCCACGGTCAGGCCCACAGCCAGGTCCGGGGTGTCAACGAGTCCGGAGGCGATGATGAGCACCGCCAGTAGGACCAGCCCTGCCCCGGCGGCGACCTGCCATAGCGCAGCGGTAGGGCGGCCGTCTTCACCGCGGCCGATGCGCTCCGGGCCTGCCCGGTCCAGTTGCGACCACGCTAACAGCACCCCGATGAGGATCACCACTGGGGTCAGCACCAGCCGCCAGTCGATGCCGACGCCGATGATCTGGGCGACCATCAACGCACTCACGGCCAATAACAGCCAGCCCAGGAGCACCTCAGGGGAGCTGGTCAGCGCATCAAGGAGGCTCTTGGCCCGCCCGGTGCCGGCGTCGTCGTCGGTTCCGGTCGGCTTCGGCGGGCCCACCGGCCCAACGGCGGGGCCGCTCAGCCCGCGCACAGCAGCTTCCGGAGTGGGCTCACGCTCGCTAGGTACAAAGATCCACAACCACAGGTAGAGCAGGATGCCCACCCCGCCGGCGAGAGTCAGCAGGATCATGGTGACCCGCACCAACGGAACGGAGACCCCCAGGTGCCGGGAGAGCCCCAGACAGACCCCGGCCACCGGCGCCGGTTGGCCACGCCGCAGCGGGGGACGCTGCACTCCAGCAGGCCCGGGGTGACCGGTGGGGGTGGTCTCCATGGCTCCATCCTGCCACGCGGGGTAGACCCTGACCGGTGTCTCAGGCGTGAACCAGGGCCTGCAGGGGCAGGTTCAGGGTGCCTCTCAGGGAGGTCCCTGATGGCGCCGGTTCACTGGGTGGAGCATCCTGGAAGGCATGAGCCACACCGATCACCCGCCACAGACCCCGGGCCCCGGAGAGGACCCGCCGAAAGGCGCCGACCACGCCATTTTTTCCTGGATGCGTTCGACCGGCCTGCGCCGCCCCGCTGACGGCTGGCTGGGCGGTGTGCTCTCCGGAGTGGCCGAGAAGCTCGGGTGGGATCCGATCCTGGTACGCGGGATCGGCGTCGTGCTCTTCATCCTCTTCTTCTCCCCTGCCGCCCTGATCTACGGGCTGGCCTGGCTGTTCTTACCGGATGCTCAGGGCCGGATCCACGCCCAGCGCGCCATCGGTGGGGACTACTCCAGCGGGTTCATCGGCGGGGCGATCCTCGCCGGTATCGGGGCGCTGAATATCTTCACCCCGAATGTGGCCGGCTGGTTTGCGATCTTCGTCAATCTGGCGATTCTGGCAGTGGTCGCGTGGATCATATGGTTGCTGGTACGCACGACGCCGAACACTGGCGCAGGTGCCTCCGGCGCCCGGGGTGCCGGCTCGGCTTCCCGCAGACGGGACTCTGGGGGGCCGGATTCTCCGCCCTCGCCGCAGGATGGGAAGCCGCCCTGGTACCCGAAAGAAGGCTCCACCAGTGGTCATCCTCCCTACGGTGGCTACTCTTCGGGCAGTGGCTATCCTTCAGGCGGTGGCTATCCTTCGGGTGACCCCGCCCAGGCGTCCACTGGCACCACTGTGGTGGCACCTGCGGAAACCCCACAGGAACGGGCGGCGAAACGGCGTCGTCGGATGGTGACGTTCGGACTGATCTTGCTATCGATCCCCGTGCTGGTCGCCACAGTCATGATGCTCTCCGCCCTGGGGGTCTCACTCTCGGCGGCGGTGCTGCTGGCGCTGGCCGGTGTGGTGACGATCCTGGCGGTGAGCCACATCATCTCCGGGTTGCGTGGTCGCCGGGGCCGGGGGTTCCTGCTGGTGGCGTTGACCACGCTAATGTTGATTCTCTTCGCCGGGCATTCCGGGGGGATCGGTGGTCCGACGCACGCCTTCGGCACCTTCGAGACGACCTCCACCGAGGAGGACGTCAACACCGCATTCTCCAATACGACCGTGGACCTCACGGAACTGCCGCAACGCCTGGCCCACGCGGAGGGTGTTGACGCCGATGACCCTGACTTTCATTACACCGAGTCGGTGGAGGTCAACGCCGCCTTCGGTAACACCGTGGTGATTGTTCCCGACGACGCCGCCGTGCTCCTCTCCGTGGATCAGGCCATGGGCAATATCCGCATCCGCACCCAGGACATGGACCACGCGGAACGGGGCCTGAGTTCAGAGGGTTTTGACTTCGGTCCGGAGGATTTCCGCGGCACCATCGAGCTGGAGGTCAATGCGGCTTTCGGCAATGTGACTATTTACGACGAAACCACCTACCGGGAGACACGATGACTCAGCCAACACACCCTAGCGACGGTCCTGACGCCACGCAGCGGGCGGCGGGGTCTTCGGTTCCACCCACAGTGCCGGAGCCGGAGGATGTGGACGCGCTGCTGTCGGAGTCGCTGCGGGCTGAAACCGAGGATGCGTTCTCCTGGAAGGAACCGCAGCGCCGACCCCGGTGGTGGGAGCGGGCGGAGCAGACCGGGACCCTGCACACCGCACCGGCGCCGTCCCCGGCCGCTCAGCAGAGCCGCGGTGTCCGGTTGGGGCCGCTCATCGTGGGTGGGGCCTGCTTGCTGTTGGCCTGGTGGGTGCTGGTCACCGTGGCGTTCGGGATCACCATTGACCCGCTGTTCATCGCGTTGGCGGTGTGCACCCTGGCGGGGGTGACGCTGGTGGCGGCGGGGCTGCGACCCAAACCGGGAGCCAGACTCTGACGCTGTGCGTCCCCCTGCGGGTGACCTGTCCCATTTCTGAGAGAACACAGAGAAGAGCCCCGGAGGGGATTTCCTCCGGGGCTCTTCTCTGTCAGAGCGTGATCGGCTCTTACTTCAGGGTGACGGAAGCGCCAGCACCTTCGAGGGCCTCCTTGGCCTTCTCGGCAGCTTCCTTGTCGACGCCTTCGAGAACCGGCTTCGGTGCGCCGTCGACCAGCTCCTTGGCTTCCTTCAGTCCGAGGGAGGTCAGGCCGCGCACCTCCTTGATGACGCCGATCTTCTTGTCACCGGCGGACTCGAGAATGACGTCGAACTCGGTCTGCTCTTCAGCAGCCTCGCCGCCGCCGTCACCGCCGGCAGCGGGGGCTGCAGCTGCGGCAACCGGGGCTGCAGCGGTCACGTCGAAGGTCTCCTCGAAGAGCTTCACGAACTCGGAGAGCTCGATCAGCGACATCTCTTTGAACTGCTCCAGCAGCTCTTCGTTGCTCAGCTTGGCCATTGGGGTGGCTCCTTTTCCTGGGTCTTACGTAGCAGCGCTGAACGTCTCAGCGCCCGCGGATCATGGTGTGTCGCCTGAAGCTCAGGCAGCCTCTTCCTGCTTGGCCCGCAGTGCCTCAACCGTGCGGACGGTCTTGGACAGCGGTGCCTGGAAGACAGCGGCAGCCTTGGACTGGGCGCCGATGAAGGCACCTGCCAGCTTGCCGAGCAGAACCTCACGGGATTCGAGATCCGCGAGTTTCTTCACTCCGTCCTCATCGAGGGGCTGACCATCCATGTAGCCGCCCTTGACGATGAGCTCGGGGTTGTCCTTGGCGAAGTCACGCAGCGCCTTGGCCACGTCCACGGGGTCACCGTGGACGAAAGCAATCGCGGAGGGACCGGACATCTTGCCGTCGAAGGCGTCGATGCCGACTTCCTTGGCCGCGATCTCGGTCAGCGTGTTCTTCACCACGGCGTAGGTTGCGTTCTCACGCACGGAGCGACGCAGGGTCTGCAGCTCGTCCACGGTGAGGCCGCGGTACTCCGTGAGCACTGCCGCTGTTGAGTTGTTGAAGAGAGTCTTCAATTCCTCAACCGCAGCGGCCTTCTCAGGATTCGCCATGGCACTCCTTACATCTGTCAGGCCGGCCAGGCTCCCGGGTGCTTGGGGCATAGAAAAAGCCCCGTTGCGCAGGGCAGACAGGGCTTCACAAAAATGACGACGACGCCGGTTCACCGGCTTCGCATCACGTGCAGTTGGCTCTTATCTCACCTGCGCAGGTCGCCCGGGAGGGTCTTTACAGCTGAGCCGTACTCCGGGGCGGTGCCCCGGTGACCGCGCACTTCAGCGCCAACTGGAGTGCGCACGGCTTCAGCGACCGGCGGTCTTTGGTCAGCGTCTACCGTACACTGCACCCGGGGTGCGCACCAAATGCGCAGCCGGTATGGGGGTCAGCTATGCGCTGCCGAGTAGGTCACGGATACGTTCGACGCCCCGGACGAGGTCCTCGTCTCCCAATGCGTAGCTCAGCCGCAGGTATCCACTGGGACCGAAGGCTTCCCCGGGGACGACGGCGACTTTGGCTTCTTCGAGGATGATTTCGGCGAGTTCTGCCGACGTCGTCGGAGTGCGTCCGGCGATGTCCCGGCCGAGGGCTTGGCGAACGTCGGGGTAGGCGTAAAAGGCGCCTTTGGGGGTGGGGGTGGAGAACCCGGCGATCTCATTGAGTTTGCTCACGATGGTGGTGCGTCGACGATCGAACGCTTCACGCATGTTCTCAATGGGTTCACTGGGCCCGGTCAGTGCCGCAAGAGCCGCACGCTGGGAGACATTGGCCACATTGGACGTCAGGTGCGTCTGCAGCGTGGTGGCGGCCTTGACGATGTCGGCGGGGCCGACCATCCATCCCACACGCCAGCCGGTCATGGCGTAGGTTTTGGCAACCCCGGAGAGGATCACGACCTGCTCCGCCAGCTCCGGAATGGAGGCGATAGATGTGAAGGGGGTGCCGTCGTAGGTGAGTTTTTCGTAGATCTCGTCGGTGATGACCCAGAGGCCCTGCTCTGCAGCCCACCGACCGATGGCTGCGGTTTCCTCCGGGGAGTAGACCGAGCCGGTGGGGTTCGAAGGGGAGACGAAGAGCATGGCCGTGGTGCGCTCGGTGCGCGCTGCCTCGAGCTGGTCGATGGTGACTTTGTAGTCCTGCTCGGGTCCGGCGAACACGTCGCGGGGCACCCCACCGGCGAGTTTGATGGCCTCGGGGTAGGTGGTCCAGTAGGGAGCTGGTACGAGCACTTCGTCACCGGGGTTGACCAGTGCGGCGAGGGAGGCATAGACGGCCTGTTTTCCGCCATTGGTGACCAACACCTGGGATGCTTCAGCCTGGTACCCGGAATCGCGGGTGGTTTTCTCCGCGATGACTTCGCGCAGTTCAGGCAGCCCTGCAGCGGGGGTGTACCGGTGGTTCTTGGGGTCCCGCGTAGCTGCTGCGGCGGCTTCGACGATGTGCTCAGGCGTGGGGAAATCGGGCTCCCCGGCCCCGAAACCGATGACATCCTCACCGGCGGCCTTGAGCGCCTTGGCTTTCGCGTCCACCGCCATGGTGGCTGACTCGGCAATGGATCCGATGCGCTGAGAGACTCGTGAGGAGGGAGAAGTCATGCCCACCACCCTATCGCCTGCCCTCATCACTGGACCAGGGCCCAGACAGGCTGACCACGGCGCCTCAGCAAGGGATCCCCGGCTATCTTCTCCTGACCCGGCACTTCGAATGTGCGCTGGTCACCTTCGATCAGCGCCTGGCTCGCGCGGCAGATGCAGGCCAAGATGGTCGGCCAGGGTGGTGCCGGTGTAGTCAGAGCGGAATCTCCCCTCGGCCACCAGCTGGGGGATGACCTCGCGACAGAACAGCTCCACACTCCTCCACGATCCGCTGGGGAGTGCGACGACGCCGTCGATCGCCCCGGCGTCCTGCCACCGGCCGATCTCCGTAGCAGCTTGGGCAGGGGTGCCCACTACCTGCCAATGCGCTGATGGACTGCCGACCGGAGAGCGCAGCAGCTCACGAAGCGTGGGCTGTTCGGCGCGGATGAGCCGCAGCACCAACTGCTGATGGGTTCTGCTGCGGGGCGTCTGCGATATCTTCTGCAGAACGCTCTCCGGAATTCTCTGGGCCAACTCCAGGTCCGACAGGTCCGCCCCGATTACCCTGGAGAGGCGCGCAATGCGTGCTGAGTCAGAGATCGGCTCTTTTCCCGCCTCATGGATGTCCTGAGCCTGCTCAGCAGTCTCAGCCAGCACCAGGACAAGCCCTGGCAGCAGGCGCACTGCCTCAGGCGTTCGCCCAGCTCGCTCTGCTCGTGCTCGTAGTTCTGCGCGCAGCCCTGCTGCTTCCTGAAGCGTCGGAGCGGAGGCAAAGACCGCATCAGCATGGACCGCCGCAAACTCACGCCCTCGTTCAGAAGCCCCTGCTTGGAAGATCGGTGGTGAGCCGGCAGGGTGCTGTGGGACGGTGAGCGGACCGGCCACGTCGAACTCCCCCAGCGGTTCCGGCATACTGCGGATGAGGCCGGGATCTGCGTAGCGTCCGGCCTGCCGATCAACCGTCACGGCCTCAGCGGGATAGGTCTCCCACAACTGCCTCACCAGCTGCAGAAAGCTTTCGGCCCGATCGTAGCGCGCCTCGGCGGTCGGCATGGATTGTTGACTGAAGTTCTCTGCCCCGTCCAACGAGGTGACCAGATTCCAGCCGGCTCGGCCCTCGCTCATCCAGTGCAGCGACATCAGCTGGCGTGCCAGCAGATACGGATCATAGAAGGTTGACGACGCTGTAGTCACCAGGCCGATGCGTTCGGTCACCGCAGCCAAGGCGGCCAGCTGAACAGTCGGATCCGTGCTGCTGAAGCCCGGACTTGAGGCCAGTGCCTGTGGATTCAGGAACAGTGAGTCGGCACGGAAGAGGAAGTCCAAGTGGGCCTGCTCGGCCATCTCAGCAGCCCGGCGGACAAAGCTGAGGGTGTGCATCTGTTCCGCCTCGCTGTCGGTGCGGCGCCAGGAAGCGCCGCGAAGCCAGGTCGGCGAGATGGAAAGACCGATATGAAGGGGCTGTCTCATGGTGTGGTCTCCCTCGCCGCGGGGGTGATGGGATCGGTGATGAGGCTGCCGATGGGAATGATCATGGGGGTGCCGAAAACCGGGTCGGGCAGCACGCGGCAGCTGAGCCCGTAGACCTGCTCGATCAGCGGCTCGCTGATGATCGCTTTCGGTGCCCCGGCGGCGACCACCCTGCCCTCCGACATCACCACCAGGTGGTCGGCGAACCGACAGGCCTGGTTCAGCTCGTGCAGCACGAGGACGACGGTGCGCCCGCGCTCCCGATTGAGCCGGCGGCACAGCTGCAAAACGTCCAGCTGATGGGAGATGTCTAAGAACGTCGTCGGCTCATCGAGCAACAGCAGATCGGTGTCCTGAGCTAACACCAAGGCGATCCATACCCGCTGGCGCTGACCACCGGAGAGTTCGTCAACAGGACGGTCGGCAAGTTCCTGCAGGTGGGTGTCTCGCAGCGCCAGGGCGACCTTTTCCTCGTCTTCAATTGACCATTGCTGCAGTGCTCGCTGGTGGGGGAAGCGTCCTCGCGCCACGAGATCCCCTACGGTGATGCCGCCGGGAGCGAGTGACGACTGGGGCAACAGGCCTAGCTGTCGGGCCACTTCTTTCGTGCTGTATTCAGCAATATTCCTCCCGTTGAGCACCACCTGTCCGGAGTCCGGTTTCAGGAGCCGCGAAACTGTCCGCAGCAGAGTCGATTTCCCGCAGGCGTTGGGTCCGATGACTGCGGTGATCTTTCCTGCCGGGATGTCCAGATCCAGTTGGTCGATGATTCGTCGCTGCTCATATGAGGCGCTCAGCTGTTCCGCCCGCAGCGGAGAAGATACCTCGTCTACTCGTTGTGTCACTGTGTCTCCTGTGTGCCTTTAAACCTGACGGGAACGCGTCAATAGCCAGATGAGGTACAGCCCACCCAGGACTCCTGTCATCCGACCGATGGGCAGAATGAGTCCCAGCGGCAGCGCCTGGGAGATGAGGTCTGCGGTCACCAGCAGTGCGGCCCCCATCGCCGCAGAACTGATGACCGGCAGAGACTGTGACCGGGTCAGCCGCACTACCAGCTGTGGAGCAGCCAGGGCGACAAAAGCAATGGGACCGGTGGCAGCGGTTGCCAGCCCCACAAGCAGCACAGCCAGAAACGTCATCATCAGGCGAGTACGTTCGACGCCGACCCCCAGCTGCCGTGCCAGATCGTCCCCCATCTCGCTGAGGCTTAGCCGCTTAGCCCCGGCGCAGATCAGCGGGACAATAACGACGACGCCGATCATCACCGGTACCGCGTGCGTCCAGTTCCGCGCATTCAGGGATCCCGAAAGCCACAGGTTCGCAACGACGGCGTTGTCCAGATCTCCGCGCACCAACAGCAAACCGTTCAACGCGGAAAGCACCGAACCCACTCCGATGCCGGTGAGCACCAGCCGATACCCACCGGTCACCCCGGATCGCACGGAGAGCAGGTACACCAGCGCAGCTGTGAGGAGTCCACCCACCACCGCGGCTGCAGCCACCTGCCCCGGTGAACCGGCGAAGACCACAATCATCGTGATCGCTCCTGTCGCCGCACCGGTGGTAAAGCCGATGACATCTGGCGATCCCAGGGCATTGCGACTGACTGATTGGAACACCGCACCGGATACGCCAAGCGCAGCCCCGGCGCATACCGCGGTGACCACACGCGGCAACCGAATCTCCCGTACGATCGTTCCGCCCGGCCCCTGCATCTGCTCCCCCGCCAAGGCCGAGAGCACCTCTTGAGGGGATAGAGACATCGTCCCCTGACCCATGGCCAGTACACAGAAGCAGGCGGTGATGCCTAGCAGCACCGCGGTCACCATCACCACGCGCACTTCCACGACGGCGGAGAGCCCTGTAACGCGCAGTACCGTGCCCCTGCGAAACCTGCTCTGAGCCCTCATAGCTGCACCAGCTTCCGTCGGCGAACAAGCGCCACGAAGAAGGGTCCACCGATGAGGGCCACCATGATGCCGACTGAGACTTCTCCCGGTCGGGCCACTATGCGACCGAGCATATCGGCGGCAAGAACCAGCACTGCGGAGATCAGCATGGTGTAGGGGATAAGCAGTCGGTGAGCGTTCCCCACGAGCAGACGGGCGATATGCGGGCCGGTCAACCCCACGAAGGCCACCGGACCGGCTGCTGCAGTGGCTCCTCCAGCGAGCATCACTACCGCGGCCGAGGCCACCGCCAGTAGACGCACTGGGTTAAGTCCCAGCGCGACCCCGAGATCCTTTCCCAGTGCAGCGGCATCGAGAGCACGGGACAGACCCCAGGCCACCAGCAGACCGGCTCCTAACAGCACACTGACCGGCAGGAGCACCTCCCATCCGCGGCCTTGCAGAGAGCCAACCATCCAGTGCCGGTAACGGTCGAAGACCGCCTCGTCACTGTTGATGATGACAATCTGGGTTGCTGCCATGAGCACCACCGACAGTGCAGCCCCGGCCAGGACCAGACGAACCGGGTTTGTCCCGCGGCGGGCCCCGCCCAGTAAGTACACCCCGGCTGCGGCAAGCCCAGCCCCCAACATTCCGGCCCACATATACCCCAGCACCGAGGTCACTCCACCCCAGGCGATGAGACATGCGATACTCAGCGTCGCCCCTGCGTTGATCCCCAGGATCCCGGGGTCAGCCAGCGGGTTGCGGGTCACCGCCTGCATCACCGCTCCGGCTACCCCCAGCGCACAACCGACCAGCACAGCCAACAGCGTCCGCGGGACACGCAAGTGGTGGACAATCAAATGCGTGGTGTCCTCGGGATCAAATGACGTCATCGCCTCGTACACCTGCTCAGGTGAGACGAACTGATGCCCTATTGAACTACTGCCCAGCAGCAGACCCACCAACCCGACCACGAGCCCACCGAGGGCCAGGCGGTGTGTGTTCCTCACTGCCGGTTACTCACCGAAGATGTCAACGAGCCGGTCGATAATCGCCACCGCACTGTAGTAATCGATGCGGAAAGATCCCTCTCCCAACCCGTACACCTGGTCTGCCTGCACGGAGGGGACATTGGCCAGCACCGGGTCGTTGAGAAAGTCCTCGACGGCGTCGTCGCCCACATCAAGCAGGAATGTCGTCTCCGCCTCGAGGTCAGCTAAGCGCTCATGGGGTGCCCAGACGAAGTCTTCACGTTGCTGAGGTTGGGTGTGCCACTCGGGGTCTGGATCTTCCATCGTGAATCCCAGTTCAGTGAGCAACTCTGCGTGGGGGCCTGTGGCGCGGGCGATGGGGTTGTCTTCACCGGCACCGTTGTAGCTGATGATGTTGGCCTCCCCCTCAGGTGGGGTGATGGATTCGGCCGCCTCAGCCACGTCCTGCTCGTAGTCGGCCAGCAGTTCCTGAGTCTGGCTTTCCAGCCCCAAAGCCTCAGCGAGAATCTCGGCGAGTTCCTGCCATTCGACTGCCCCATAGTCCACCACAATGGTGGGGGCGATCTGCTGGAACTCTTCGAGCTGGTCCACAGCGGAGTCTGCCCCGGTGGTGGAGACCACAATGAGGTCCGGCTCCGCGGCATAGGCAGCCTCCAAGTCCACTTCCCCGGCGGGCCAGGCGTTCTCTACGCCGGCTGCCTCGGCTTCATCAGCCCACCACTGGAAGAACTCACCGTTACCAGCAGCCCCGCTGGCGACCACGGGGGCATCGATGGCTAGCAGCGTGCCGGTGGTGGAGACGGTCGTGGAGAGGACGGCTTCTGGTGGGGCCGGGATCTCTGTCGTGGTTCCGTCGGCGTTGTCGAAGGTCCTGGGCCACTGCCCCTGGCTGTCTTCCTCTGTCTCCTCAGCACTGTCGCCGTCAGCTGGGTCGTCTTCCTCCTCCTCGGTGACTTCTGCGGCGTCGGTATCCCCAGTGTCCTCGTCGGCGTCTGCCGGGTCGTCTGAAGCACAGGCGCTGAGCAACAATGCGCCGGCCGTCAGCAGGGTGGGCAAGGCGTAATTACGGGCCAAATGAGCCATAGGTATCCCTCATTCTTCAGCGGGAGGAGGATCCTTGGGCGCAGCGAGCGGTTCAATCCTCCGGATAGCATTAGGTGAACCTACGGTGAATAGTACACCTGAATGGTTTTCAATCAACTGTAAGGTCTGCCTCATGCCCCTACATCTGACAACGTCGACTGCCAACCCCGTAGCAGATCCCAGCTCCCCCGTTTTCCGGGACCGCGGGGAGGACTGGGAGGGTAAGTTCAGTATTCCCACTTCAGCCATACCCCCTGGAACAGCGGAGGTGATGCTCGACTGCAGTCTGACCGGCCGCACCAATCCGCGCGGTGGAATTCTCCAGCGCGAAGGCAGCCGCTACAGCATCACCTTGAATATCCCTCGCCAGTGGCGCGGCAGTTACACCTTCTACGCCAGCCCGGAACGGATCGAACACCCTCAGCAGGGAGCAGACCACCGCCAATGGTGGCTAGCAGTGATGTCCCGAGCCCTGCGCCCGGCCAATCAGTCAGGCCCGTGGTGGCCGCTGAACTCTCGGCGAAGCGTCTTTGAAACAGCCACACCGGATGCTCCTCCTCAACGCTGGGTTCCGGGAGTGCCCCCGCACCATCAGAGCGCAAACCTGGAAATCCAGAAACGACGCCTGGCAGGCAAGGAGCGAACCCTGTGGTGCCGCCGGATATCTCCAGACCCACATGCACCGGTAGTCGTGGTCTTCGATGGCGCGGAGTTCACTCAGATGGGACTCTTCGAACACCTCCACCACCTGCCGGAACCACCAGCGGCGGTACTGGCCATCGACGCTATGGATACCGAAACACGTACGAAGGACCTTCGCTTCGGAGCCCTGTTCCGCGATGAGGTGCTGAGGCTATGCGAGGAGTTCAGTTCCGGACCGGTCATTCCGATGGGCGCCTCCTACGGAGGACTTGCCGCAACATATTGGGCTCTGAGCCGTCCGGATCGAGTCCGCGAGGCAGTCGCCCTCTCAGCTTCCTTCTGGGCTGAGGATGACTCCAACCGCCGTGCGTGGGAGCTAGCGGCTGAATCAGCGGGACCGGGTCAACGCATCGTGCTTGACGTCGGCACTCTGGAGCCCATGCTCACCGAGGCTCATCACGAGGCCGCACCTCACCTCCAGGCACGAGGAATCCACGTGGTCCGGCGCAGCTTCGTGGGCGGGCATGACTGGATCGTGTGGCGGGATCGGCTCATTGAAGGGCTGGAATTGCTCCAACTCGCCAGAGCATCGTGAATCTGCCAAAATGGATACATGAGCGTTGCCTATCTCGATGAGCTGGATCTGGCCGGCTCAGCGCCCAGTCGCGGGACGCAATCCGTCACGCATCAGGTAGTTCGGGTCCCGGTACCCGAGCTGCCTCTGTATTGGCGCGCCCGGACCTGGCCGCTCATCGAACCGGATGAGGCCACCGGCACCGCCACTGTCACGTTCCTGCGGCAGGTCTCTGAGGTACACACTGTGCTGTTGCTCATCGAAGGCCTCACTGATGAGCACCAGCCCGAACGTTCCGAGATGGAATTCCTCGGTGACGGCATCTTCGCGCTCAGCTACCGGGTCCCCCTGGGCTGGCGGGCTGCTTACAGCTTCTACGAGTGTGTCGGCTTCTGCATGCCACCCTGGCGTGCTGCACAGGGAATCTGCCCGCTGCGGGATCTGATGCCCGCCACCCGGTTGGACCAGAAGAATCCCGAACGGATCCGCACAGCTGAGGGCACCCTGCAGTCTTTTGTCGAAGTGCCCGCCGCCTGAGCTGGGGATAGACCCAGCCCAGGCGACCTCATCAGAGCTTCTCAGGCGTCGTCGTCGGCCCAATCGAAGGACCGGGTCACCGCCTTCTTCCAACTACGCAGCAGCTTCTGCCGCTCAGCATCGTCAATCTGCGGGCTCCAGCGCTTGTCCTCAGTCCAGTTGGCCACGACATCCTCGGTGGACTCCCAGAACCCGACGGCCAGCCCGGCAGCGTAGGCAGCACCCAGCGCCGTAGTCTCAATGACCTTGGGACGGACCACATCCACTCCGAGCACATCGGCCTGGAACTGCATGAGCGTCTCATTGACGACCATCCCGCCATCGACCTTCAGCTCCACCAACGCCTCACCGGCATCGGCGGCCATGGCCTCCACCACCTCAGCGGACTGGTAGGCGGTTGATTCCAAGGCGGCCCGGCAGATGTGGTTCTGGTTCACATACCGGGTGAGCCCCACGATGACGCCGCGGGCATCGGACTTCCAGTACGGGGCGAACAGCCCGGAGAACGCCGGCACAATGTAGGTGCCGCCGTTATCGTCGACTTGCTTGGCCTTGGTCTCCACCTCGGGCGCCGAAGAGATAATCCCCAGGTTGTCCCGCAGCCACTGCACCAGCGAACCGGTCACCGCGATGGAGCCCTCCAGCGCATAGACGGGCTCACCGTCACCGAGCCGGTAGGCCACAGTGGTGAGCAGACCGTTCTCGGACCGGACGATCTCCTCCCCGGTGTTCATCAGCATGAAGTTACCGGTGCCGTAGGTGTTCTTCCCCTGACCGGGTGTGAAACAGGCCTGCCCGAACGTAGCAGCCTGCTGGTCACCGAGGATCCCACTGATCGGGGTGTCGATGAGCAGCGATTCCTTCCGGCCGTGGCCGTACACCTCGGAGGAAGACCGGATCTCCGGCAACATGGAGACCGGCACGCCCATCTCCGCGGCGATCTCCTCATTCCAGTCGAGAGTGTCGATATTCATCAACATGGTGCGGGAAGCATTCGTCACATCAGTGATGTGAATACCCCCATTCGGCCCGCCGGTGAGGTTCCAAATCAGCCAGGAATCGGTGGTGCCAAAGAGCAGGTCTCCGGCTTCAGCGCGCTCACGGGCTCCCTCGACATTGTCAAGGATCCAGCGGATCTTCGGCCCGGCGAAATAGGTCGCCAGTGGCAGCCCCACTCGCTCCTTGTACTTGTCCGGGCCTTCGTCCCCGGCCAGTTCGTCACAGATCTTCTGGGTGCGGGTGTCCTGCCAGACGATCGCGTTGTAGACGGGCTCACCGGTGTGCTTATCCCACACCACCGTGGTCTCACGCTGGTTGGTGATCCCCACAGCGGCCAGGCTGTGCCGGTTGACATCCGCATCAGCCAGGGCCAAGCCGATCACCTCCCGGGTGTTGCGCCAAATCTCGACGGCGTCGTGCTCCACCCAGCCGGCCTGCGGGAAGATCTGCTGGTGCTCCCGCTGACCGGAGGCCACCAGGTCACCAGCCCGGTCGAAAACCACTGCGCGGGTTGAGGTGGTGCCTTGGTCGATGGCCAGAACGTACTTGGTACCGGAGTCTGCTGTGTGCTGTGTCATCATCGACATCCTTTGCTCTAGGGGTTGTCCGGGTCAATAGGTGGTGAGGGAGTAGGTCACGTAATCGGCCGGCTCATGCGGTGGCTCCCAGCAGTGGCAGCGCGACCACGCTGACACCGGCTAGCAGACCACCGAGCACCGGCCCCAGGACCGGAACCCAGGAGTAGGACCAGTCACTGGAACCCTTATTGGGGATGGGCAGCAGGGCGTGGGCGATACGCGGACCCAAGTCACGCGCCGGGTTGATGGCGTAGCCGGTCGGACCACCCAAAGACATACCGATGACCACGACGACCAGCGCCACCGGCAGCGGCCCCAGTTCCGCCGGCGTCTCACCCTCCAGCAGGATGACGAGCACCAGCACGTAGGTGGCGATGAGCTCGGTCAGGGTGTTCCACCCGTAGTGCCGGCGCTCCGGGCCGGTGGAGAACACCGAGAGGATCGCGCCGGGATCGGTCTCCTCGTCGAAGTGTTTCTTATACGCCAGCCACGCCAGCGCGGCTCCGATGGCGGCACCGACGATCTGGGACACGATGTAGGTCACCGTGTGCGCGGCGGTGACCTCAATCCCCGGTGCATACTCTTCTGCACCGGAAGCTAGCAGCCCCAGGGTCACCGCGGGGTTGATGTGTGCCCCGGAACCGTAGGCGACATACACCGCGGAGAACACTGCGAACCCCCACCCGAAGGTGATGAGCACGATGCCGCCACCGTTGCCTTTAGTGCCGGAGAGCAGAGCATTCGCGACGACGCCGGCACCGAGCAGAATCAGGGTGGCCGTGCCGAAGACCTCAAAGAGAACAATCGTTTCCATACGACTCCTTTGTCGTGCCGTGAAAGGGGTTGATAGTCACGCGCCGAGT
Organism: Nesterenkonia alba DSM 19423; assembly: GCF_000421745.1. Classification (GTDB taxonomy): domain Bacteria; phylum Actinomycetota; class Actinomycetes; order Actinomycetales; family Micrococcaceae; genus Nesterenkonia; species Nesterenkonia alba. Next base: position 14,692 of record NZ_ATXP01000001.1, on the reverse strand, counting down.
CCAGCGCGCAAAGTGCAGGGTCAGAGCGCCTTAGGAAACCGCTTCATCGGGCTCCTCCGTGGTGGCTAGCTCCTGGACAGCCGGTAGCGCGCGGGATAACGCCTCAGCAGCCTCAGCATCAGTGCGGGTCTGCTCGGCGGCCCGGTGGGCTTCCACATAGCTGGTGTAGGCACGCTTTTCATAGTCGACCCGCTCGGTGTCCCAGCCGAGATCCTCGGCTACCAGATCGACCACCTCATCCATGGCCCCGAGCCCCCGGTCGGCCACCTCGTGGAAAAGCCGGGTGCGTCGCTCGAGGAAGTCTTCGAGGTGATATGCGCCTTCGAACCGCGCAGCGTAGACGTATTCAGCCCGCAGGTATCCAGCCCCACCGCTGACCTCAGAACCCAAGGATGAGTCCTCGTCGATAAGAGCCAGCAGCTCTCCCAGCAGGGAACCATACCGACCCAACAGCCGGTCTACAGTGTCCTGACTCCACCCGTAATCGGCGGCAACCTGGCTGGAGCGTTCGACCCACTCACCAAATCCCTGGCCCCCAATAAGCGGCAGACTCTCGGTCAGTGAATCGCGATCCTTGAAGGATTCAGCAATCGCGAAGTCCACGGCGTCTTCGGCCATGGGCCGGTAGGTGGTGAGTTTCCCCCCGGCCACCGCAGAGAGACCCGGAGCCAGGCGCATGACGGTGTGTTCCCGGGAGACTTTAGAGCTGGAGGCGGCATCGGCGTCGACCGGCTGCAGCAGCGGACGCAGGCCAGCCCAGGTGCCGATGACGTCCTCAGTGGTGAGGTCAGATTCCAGCACGGCGTTGACGTGGTCCAGTACGTAGTCAATGTCTGCGGCGTTGGGAGCAGCGGCATCGACCGGCTCATGCCAGGCGGTGTCGGTGGTGCCGATGGACCAGTAGTGCCCCATGGGAATGATGAACAGCACGGACTTCTCGGTCTGGGTGATAACCCCCACATGGTCCTGGGCGGGGATCCGTTCACGCGGCACGGTGATGTGGATGCCTTTGGAGGCCAGTACCCGTAAGGCTGGGCCGTCCTCACCCGGCTGCTGCCCGTAGGCCAGCTGCTGCTGATGCCCGGTCCACACCCCGGCGGCCATAATGGTCTGCTGAGCGTGCACCTCAATCCGTTCACCGGTCTCCCGGTCCAGGACGACGACGCCACCTACCGGTGGCATCCCCTCCTCACCGGCGTCTTCGCTGGTGTGTAGATAATCGACCACTTCGGTGCGGGTCGCGATGTGGGCTCCTAAGCTGTGTGCCGAACGAGCCAGCGAGAGCACGAGCCTGGCGTCGTCGACCTGGGCATCGGAGTACTCCAGGGCCCCAAGGAACTTCTCCTTGTCCAGGGCGGGGAAGCGCTCTTGGAGTCCCTTGCGCGTCAGATGACGGTGGAAGGGAACCCGACCTGAGCTGGTGATGGCTGAGCGCAGCCCGGAGTGCAATGCCGAGGAGCCGAAAGAGAGGCTGTCATAAAGACTCACTCCGGAGCCGATGAACGCCCGGTCAAAGATCCGCTTCTCGAAGGGGAAGACGAAAGGCAACGGCCGCACCAGGTGCGGGGCGGTCTTCGTCAGCAGGAGGTTGCGTTCGCGCAGCGCCTCAGCCACCAGTTTGAAGTCAAGCATCTGCAGGTAACGCAGTCCCCCGTGGATCAGTTTCGAGGACCGGGAGGAGGTCCCTTGGGAGAGGTCCCGGGCTTCGACGAGCCCGACGCTCAGCCCGCGGGTGGCAGCATCGAAAGCTGCCGCGGCACCGACCACTCCGCCACCGATCACCAAGACATCGAGGGGTTTTTCCGCAGTGGTGGCCTGAAATGCGTCCAGGGCGGCTGCGCGGGTGGCGGGGTTCATCGGCTGAGGCTTCATAGTGACGCCCATCTCACCGGAGCGTGGACTTTTTCACAATCCCTCTGCACGAACGTGCACCACAGGGGCATACTGGCCTCATGACGAGCACTTTCCGGGAGAAGCTCGAGTTCACCGCTGCACAGATGTACTACGGGCAGCATCGCACGATGCAGTCGATCGCCCGAGAACTCGGCGTATCCCGTTCTACGGTCTCCCGCCTCCTGCAGGACGCCCGCGACCAGGGGATCGTCCGAATCAGCTTGCACCCACCCAGTGAGCACACCAGCGCCTTGGAGTACCGGCTGGGTGAGCACTACGGCATCCGCGCCTATGTGGCGGCATCCTCTGCGCACGAGGACGCCGGTGTGCGGGCTGAGGCTGTAGCGGTGTTGGCTGCCCAGGTGATCGATCAGCTCGTGGAGGAAGACGCCGTCGTCGGGCTCGCCTGGGGTCAGACGATGACCTCGGTGGCCCGCCGCTTACCCACCCGGGAAGTGCCGGGGCTGCAGGTGGTTCAACTCAACGGGTCAGTGAATTCCCAGCCGGGAGCCACCGACGACGCCGCCAGTGGAGTCAGTCTGCGCCTGGGGGTCGTTGAACAGTTCGCTGAGGCGTATCACGGCCGGGCATATCTCTTCCCCGTGCCGGCGTTCTTCGACTATGAGCAGACCAAGCAGGCCCTGTGGCGGGAGCGGTCCACCTCCCGGGTGCTGAACCTGCAGCGCCGCTCCACTCTGGCCGTCTTTGGGGTGGGCACCTTCCACGAGGGCAAACCCTCGCAGGTCTACGCCGACGGCTATCTCAGCCGGGAGGACCTGAATCGCCTCACCGAGCAGGACGCCGTCGGGGATGTGTGTACTGTCTTCCTCCGGGCCGATGGCAGTTGGCGGGACATCGAACTCAACTCCCGCAGTTCCGGAATGCGCCCGGACGAGCTGCGCCGAGTGCCTCGGCGGATCTGTGTGGTCAACGGCCCACATAAAGTACCTGCACTGCGTGGGGCTCTGGCGGCCGGGCTGGTCACCGATCTGGTCCTTGACCAGCTCACTGCCAACCGGTTGGCCCACGAGGAAGTTGGAGTCTGAGGCTGCAGCCGCGTAGACTGGAGCACTGGTGTCTTAGACGCCTCTGCTGAACGTGCCTTCGCGCAGGCTTCAGCGGCGGGCTGCTGGGGCTCCTAGGGCAGTGGCGCAATTGGTAGCGCAACGGTCTCCAAAACCGTAGGTTGCAGGTTCGAGTCCTGTCTGCCCTGCGCCTGAGGATCATCCGTGATCTGCGCAGGACACCACCACCGAACCGAGTCCGCACTTGTAGAAGATGGAGTCTTCGTGACCCAGACGCCTGAGACTGACGTCCGGGGCCACTCCGGCGACGGAGATGGCCCGCGGGGACCTTTCGGCAAGGTGTGGCTGTTCCTCCGCCAGGTCATTGATGAGCTGCGGAAAGTCATCGTTCCGACCCGGTCGGAACTGGTGAACTACACGCTGGTGGTCCTGGTCTTCGTGCTCATCGTGATCGGGATCGTCACCGGGCTGGACTGGGTGTTCAGCCGCTTGGCTGAACTCGTCTTCGGCGGCGTCGGACCCCAGGCGTAGCGCTGGTCGACTCGGGTAGACCGGCCACCGCACAAGAGGACGTGTGCGCACCGCATACAACACATACCAAGGAGAAACGTGTCTGAACAGGAACTTTCGCAGCAGGACGAGACGGCCGAGGCTGTCGAGACACCTGCTGAGGAGGAGAAGTCCTACGAGGAGCGCGCTGACGAGCTGAAGGCTCAGCTGCGCCGCGGCCTCGGCGACTGGTATGTGGTCCACACCTACGCCGGCTACGAGAAGCGCGTGAAGTCCAACCTGGAGACGCGTATCCAGACCCAGGACATGGAGGACTACATCTTTGAGATCGACGTCCCCATGGAAGAGGTCGTCGAGATCAAGAACACCCAGCGCAAGGTGGTCAACCGTGTGCGCATCCCCGGCTACGTGCTGGTGCGCATGGAACTGACCGATGAGTCCTGGGGCGTGGTGCGCCACACCCCCGGTGTGACCGGGTTCGTCGGCAATGCCCACGACCCCCAGCCGCTGAGCATTGACGAGGTCTTCGAGATGCTCAAAGAGCACCGCCTCGGTAAGCCCGGCGATGAGAAGAAGGTTGAAGTCGTCGAAGGCGAAGAGGCCACTGCTGCCGCTCCGGCTGCTCAGGACGTCAAGGTCGACTTCGAGGTCGGTGAGTCGGTCACCGTTACCGATGGGCCGTTTGCCACCCTGCCGGCGACGATCTCTGAGATCCACCCGGACTCCCGCCAGCTGGTGGTGCTGGTGTCCATCTTCGAGCGCGAAACCCCGGTGACACTGAACTTCAACCAGGTGGAAAAGATTTACTAAAGCTTCGGCGTCGTCCTCTTCATGCTTGGAGGTACGACGCCGACCCGAGCGGCCCGGCCAGGTCCGCTCACCCCTGCACCCTCGCTCCTGAGGCTGCAGGAAGCAACAACGCATGTAAGGACAGATTATGGCCCCGAAGAAAAAGGTCGCCGGTCTGATCAAGCTGCAGATCCAGGCAGGTGCCGCCAACCCGGCACCGCCGATTGGCCCTGCGCTCGGTCAGCACGGTGTCAACATCATGGAGTTCTGCAAGGCCTACAACGCCGCCACGGAGAACCAGCGCGGCAATGTGGTGCCTGTGGAGATCACGGTCTATGAGGACCGCTCCTTCACCTTCATCACCAAGACCCCGCCGGCTGCTGAGCTCATCAAGAAGGCTGCCGGTGTGGCCAAGGGTTCCGGCGTGCCGCACACCGAGAAGGTCGGCAAGCTCAGCAAAGCCCAGGTGGAAGAGATCGCCCAGACCAAGATGGAAGATCTCAACGCCAACGACCTTGAGGCCGCCTCGAAGATCGTGGCCGGCACCGCCCGTTCCATGGGCATCACCGTCGAGTAAGTAGTACTCGGCACCACAACATCGAAAAGGCCCGACGCCGTCGGGCCAGTGGGAAGGGTCCAGCGCGGCCCGCGTACCACAACTGCTAAGGAGAGAACGCAGATGGCACAGCGCAGCAAAGCATATCGGGCAGCCGCCGAGAAGATCGGCGAAGACACTGTCTACTCCCCGGCCGAGGCAGTCGCCCTGGCCAAGGAAACGAACCCCTCGAAGACTGACGCCACCGTGGAGGTCGCCATGCGGCTCTCGGTGGATCCCCGTAAGGCCGACCAGATGGTCCGCGGCACCGTGAACCTGCCCCACGGCACCGGTAAGACCGCCCGCGTGGTGGTCTTCACCCAGGGTGACAACGTGGCCAAGGCTGAAGAGGCCGGTGCTGACTTTGTCGGCGGGGACGAGCTCATCGCTAAGGTCGCTGAGGGCTGGACGGACTTCGACGCCGCCGTGGCCTCCCCGGACATGATGGGTAAGGTCGGTCGGCTGGGTAAGGTGCTGGGTCCCCGCAACCTGATGCCGAACCCCAAGACCGGCACCGTGACCCCGGATGTGGCCAAAGCGGTCAGTGAGATCAAGGGCGGGAAGATCGACTTCCGCGTGGATAAGCACTCCAACCTGCACTTCATCATCGGCAAGACCAGCTTCGATGAGAAGCAGCTGGCGGAGAACTACGCCGCGGCTCTGGATGAGATCCTCCGGCTGAAGCCGAGCGCTTCGAAGGGTCGGTACATCCAGAAGGCCACCGTCTCCACCACGTTCGGTCCGGGAATCCCGGTGGACCCGAACGCGACCAAGGTTTTCACCGAGAACTGATGCACTGCGGCATCCGCCGCACGCTCCATAAGGCCCGGTTCCCTGTTCAGGGGAGCTGGGCCTTATGCGTTGAAAGGGTGGCGTGCGGAGTGGTTGAACACCTCCGTGGAATGAGTCTGAGCGCACCCTGTATCAGACCTGAAAGTAGGCAGGGTGCTGTGTTACGAACCGATACGGCGTCGTGATCTGTGCGCAATTGTTTTCTTCAAATATGAAGTACCGCAGGTGACCTGGGGAAATGATGATCCCGGCACTTCGGCGAGCTGATGCGGCACAGCGGGTCCGTGATGGGTCTGTGACATAAAGTGCCGTTACCCCTAGTCAAACCTGTCTGAGGTTTCTATTCTGGCGGTGCGGCACCACGCTCTCTGAACGGGGAGGGCCGCGTGAACGGACATTCATCTCTCAAAGAGACGGGGAGCAACTGACCATGACCGAAGAGTTCAACCGCCGCGGCCGGATCGCCGCCGCACTGATCGCGGGTCCCGCTGTGACGGTGGGTTTGCTGGGTTCATCCATCATCCCGGCCTCGGCGCAGGACGAAGGCGCACCGGACAACGAGGACGTCAACACCGAAGACACCGGTGAAACCACCGAGGAGAACGGCGATCCTGAGGGTAGCTCAGAGGGCGATCCTGAAGACGAGGACGACGACGGAGACGACGACGCCCCTGAGGATGAGGACCCTGAGGACGAGTCGGACGACAGCGATGACGACAATGGTGACGACGACTCCGACGACGACGGAGAGGGTGACACCGATGAGGTGACCACCCAGCAGGAGGAGCTCGAAGAAGAGGACGAGGATGAAGATGAGGTAGAGAACGGGGAGCAGGAAGGCCCCACCTACAACATCGACTACTCCATCGTCTAGCACGGGCAGACCCTCGAGATCACAGCTGAGGGCTTCCCCGCCAACACCGAGGTGGAGTTCTTCCTCGACGATGAGTCCCTGGGCACTGTCACCACGGATGAAGACGGCGTCGGCGTCCACAGCGTAGAGATCGACGACTCCTACGAGGCCGGTTACTACACCCTCAACGCCGAGCATGAGGACTACGAGTTCACCGGTGGCATCAACCTGGAGATCCGCGAAGCTCCGCCAGCCAGCGAGGAAGACTACTGGTGGTACGACGCCCCCGACTCACACACCGAAGAAGGCGGTCTGGCCGACTGGGTCCAGGACTATATCGACCAGAGCATCCCACCGGAGGAAGCAGGTGTGTGGGAATATGACGGTGAGACCCAGGTTTACGCCGAGCCGAGCCTGGACTCCACAGTCCTCGGCCCGCTCAGCGACCCGGATCCAGAGTTCACCCCTGGCTACGCGACCAACGCTGACCGGGTGGGCTACCTCGAAGACCTCGACTGGTGGATCATCCGCGACCCCTACGCCGGAGTGGTGGGCTTCGTCCCCGGTGACGGCATCCTTGAAGACCCGCCGGAGCCCGGCGATGAGGACGAGATCGTCGTCGTCGAAGCCGATGAAGTCAACGTCTACACCGAAGCTGACGAGGACAGCGAAGTCATCCGCACCTTTGAGGCCGGTGACGAACTGATCGTTGTCAGCCGCGACGGTGACTGGGTTGAAGTCCTCCTCGACGACGACGGAACCACCGGGTGGGTCCGCGCCGACGCCCTCGTTGATGATGAGGACGATGACGAGGATGAAGATGACGACGAGGACGACAACGGCGACGAAGACGACGACAACGGGGACGACGAGGAGGAGCCGGAGGAGAATGACGAGGACGCTGACGGCGATGATGACGAGGACGCTGACCTCGAAATCATTGATCTGACCATCGAGCCGAACGAGGTCTACCCCGGCGAGTCCTTCACCATCAGCGCTGAAGGCTTCGAGCCCGGTGAGGAGATCGTCGTCGAGTACAACCCCATCGGTACCTGGCAGGCCGACGAGGACGGCAACCTCGAAGCTGAGCTCTGGGCCACCGAGGTCGCTGAGCCCGGTGTCTACGAGATCACCGCCACCGGCTCCAACGTTCAGGCCGTCGGCGAAGTCACCATCCTCGACCCGAGCACCGGCCCGGCCGGTGAGACCGACGGTGACGGCACCAAGGGGCCGTCCGAGGATGAGCTGGCACAGACCGGTGGCGGCGCCCAGGCGGGCCTGTTCTCCGGTGCGTTGCTGGCCCTCGGTGGTGCGCTGGCCGCCTTCGGCTACCGCAACCGCCTGGGCCGTAAGGACGCCGACGCCTAAGTCAGGCTCCTGACACGACCCACAATGAGATAGCACGCGGCCGGGGCCGCGGGGCGGATCCGCGAGGATTCACTCCGCGGCCCCGGTTGCTGTGTGTAGGGAACGCGCCCACCACCTCGCCCACCTTCCTGCAGAGACCCTCCGCCTCAGCTAAGCCGCAGGAACCAGCCAGGCTGAGGGACTACCCGGAGCGACCGACGACGCCGGAGGGCCAGTCGAATTCCTCCCACTCCACGACTTCCCGGTCACCTAAGGGCTCGTCAAGCTCGACCAGGATCGAAACGTAATGCGCGCTGTCGGGACACTCGGAAGGGGCGCCGTCGCGGGTGCCATGGATGAGTGCCACGGCGACGTCATCCTCGGTCTCCTCGACCACGTAGCGCAGTCCGTAGCATTCCGGGTCCCCCGTGATGAGGAAGAATTCGAGCTCGCTTTCGGAGACGACGTCGTAGTCTCCCCACTCGCGGTAGGTCTCCTCCGTCATATCCTCGGCAGGATCCTGACGTCCCTCGTAGAGCTCCTCATGCTGCTGACGGTTCCACTGCTCAGCCCAATCGATGTCATCCGCTGTGGGGCTGGGCTCCGGCTCAGGCGGCGGGGGCGGAGTACTCCGCGGGGTCCCCAGAAAAGAGGGACCCTGCGGTCCGGGGTAGTCGACGTCGTCGAGGTCGCCTGAGCCGGTAGAAGGCTCCTCACCGGCCCCGCAGCCCGAGGCGAGCACCGCCACCACACACAGCCCCGTGGTGACGGTGAGCCGTGTGCGGTGTCGCGGGGTGAGTGGCATACCAGCACTATAGAGGCAGGGGCAGCTTCCCCGCGGGGCACCCACGGCACATAGACTGAAGAGGAGAGCCGAAAGCCACCACGCAAAGGGGAGCTGAGAATGCGCATCGGACTGCTGACCTCCGGGGGCGACTGCCCCGGCCTCAACGCGGTGATTCGCTCCGCGGTGCTGCACGGCATCAAGTCCTACGGCGATGAATTCGTCGGCTTCAAAGGCGGCTGGAAGGGCCTCATCGAGGCCGACTACCTGGAACTGTCCCGTAATGATGTCCGTGGGCTCTCCCGCGACGGCGGCACGATCCTGGGGACCTCCCGCACCCACCCGTATAACCACCCGCAGGGTGGGCCGGAGAACATGGCCAACCAGTTGCGCCGGCACGATATCGACGCCGTCATCGCCATCGGCGGGGAGGGCACCCTGGCCGGGGCCAAGCGGCTCGCTGACGATGGCCTGCCGATCGTGGGAGTGCCGAAGACCATCGACAACGACCTCAAGGCCACGGACTACACCTTCGGCTTCGACACGGCGATCTCCATCGCCACCGACGCGATGGACCGGCTACGCACCACGGGGGAATCCCACCACCGGTGCATGGTGGCTGAAGTCATGGGCCGACACGTCGGCTGGATCGCCCTGCACTCCGGAATGGCTGCTGGGGCCCATGCCATCCTCATCCCCGAGCAGCGGGTCAGCATGGATCAGGTCTGCGAGTGGGTCGAGCAGGTCCACTCCCGTGGCCGGTCACCGCTGGTGGTGGTCGCTGAAGGGTTCATCCCCGAGGGCGCTGAAGAGGCCCTGGCGGGTAAAGGCCAGGAAGCCGACGGGCGGCCTCGCCTGGGTGGGATCGGCGAGTGGTTGACCAACCAGATCGAAGAGCGCACCGGAGTCGAGACCCGCAACACCACACTCGGGCACATCCAACGTGGCGGCAACCCCACCGGCTATGACCGAGTGCTGGCGACTCGGTTCGGCATCAAGGCGCTGGACCTGGTCCACGAGCAGGCCTGGGGCCATATGGCCGCACTGCGCGGCACAGAGATTGTGACAGTGGATCTCTCTGAGGCGCTCGACGGCCTGAAGGAAGTACCTCCCGAGCGTTACGAAGAGGCCCAAATCCTCTTTGGCCGCTGACCTGCACCTTCACTCTGACTGGTCGTGCGCATGTAACGAACGTGACAGTTCTGAGATGTTTTGCCCCGTTCCTTAACAGAACCGTTATAGACTCCGAGCGGACAGTTGACATACCTGTCTTGGCGAAACACCACTATCACGGGGGTAGATACATGCGCCGAAAGTTTTTGTCCGCCGGCGCCGCAGTAGGCCTTGTTGGCCTGCTCGGTGCCTCAACAGCAGTCCCGGCGCAAGCCCAGGATCCTGTTGACGAAATCGACGATTACCTCAACGAGCTCATCAACGACGCTCGTGAGGATGCGGGTCTGGACCCGCTGGAGCCCTGGGAGCCGCTGCGGGAGGCGGAGTCTGGTGCTCTTGACTGGTCGATCCTGACCATGAACGAATGGCACATCTGGCATGACAGTGCACACATCAGCGTGGGAACGGATAACGCCGGATGTGTCGCAGGTGCTGAGAACGTGGCCTACTTCACCGGAGAGCCGGGCACCTCAGCTCAGGAGATCGCTCAGCAGATCTTCCAGGGGTACCAGGACTCCCCCTCGCACTGGGCCAACATCATGGCCGAGGAGCACGAATTCTTTAACAACGGAACGGTGACCAGCACGGCCACCGGAACCATTGAGGAGACCGGCCAGGAGATCACCTTCCAGCGCTGGTACAACACTCAGCGCTTCGGCCAGGACTGTGCCCAGGAGAACATCCCCGGTGAGGAGACTCCGGCCCCGGACTCTGATCCGAGCCAGGGTGGCGGCGTGATGTACTCCGAGTACGAGGCCTGGGAAGAGTCCGGCATTATTCCGCCGGATGACGCCGTTCCGCCGGTGGACCGCACCGGTGAGGAACCCGACGAGGAAGTCATCCCCGGGGATGTGAACTTCGCCTCGGAGACCTTGGAGCGCGGTTACCTTAACCCCGGTGACGAGTTCACCGTGGTCTTCGGTGACTTCGAACCCGGCGATGTGGCCTACATTGACGGCGCGTTCGTCCAGGACGAAGGGGCCGGGTACGCCAATGTGCTTGATCCCAGCTCAGTGACCACCTCTGAGGTCGGTGACTCCGGCGACGTCGCCATGACGGTGCAGCTGCTGCCGGCAGACCACGAGGTCTGGGACAGCGTCGAGAACCCTGACGCCACCATCCAGGTGCCTTGGCACGTCCGGGAAAGCCTGCATGACACTGACCCCCGCCCCGGGCACGAAGGTGACCTGTTCATCGACCTGGGTGGACTGCCGGACTTCGAGATCACCGTGAACCCGGACGAGCTGGAGCCCGGTGACGAGTACACCATCAACGGTTCCGGTTTCGACGAAGCCATCGACATCGCCGGTGGTCTGGTGATGGTTCGCTTCGACGGTGAGTTTGCCGTGCTGACCGACACCGAGAACTCGCAGATGGCCGTGGACGGCATCAGCCCGGAGGGCACCTTCACCCTGGAGCAGGTTTTGCTGAGTGAAGAGGACTCCATCTGGGACAACTTCAAGGACGGCCAGGTTCACCAGGCTGCCGTGGAAGTCGCAGTCTTCGAGTCCTACGCCGACTTCGATGCCAACAACCCGCTGTTCATCCGCCACCAGAACATCACCATCCGCCTCGAAGACGCGATCGTGGTCTCCCCGGAGGCTCCGAACCGCGAGGACGGCACCAACACGGTGGAGATCCCCGAGGTTGAGGGTGTCAACTACAGCGTGGACGGCGACATCGTTGACGGTGAGCTGGAGATCCCCGAAGACGGTCTGACCGTTGAGGCCACTCCGGTTCTCGGCTACGAGTTCGAAGACGGTGCCACCACCGAGTGGGACTTCGACTTCGATCCGGACGCTGTCCTGGAGGTTGTGGAGCCTGAGGCTCCGCAGCGCAGCGATGATGACGAGAACGTCGTTATCGTGCCTGAGGTCGAGGGTGTCGAGTACTCCCACGGCCCCGGCGAGGTTGACGTCCCCGAGGATGGCCTGACCATCACCGCTGAGCCGGCCGATGGCTACGAGTTCGACGACGGTGCCACCACCGAGTGGGACTTCAACTACATCGAGGACGACTCCACGCCGTCTCCATCCCCGAGCCCAACCGACACCCCCACCGACGGGCCGACTGAGCCTGTCGAAGCGTCCGTGACGGTCAGCCCGACCGAGGTCGCTGCCGGTGAGGATGTCGTCGTCGAAGGCTCTGGTTTCGGGGAGGAGGAAGAGGTCGAGATCAGCCTCAACCCCATCCTCGGCACAGTAGAGACCGACGAGGACGGGGACTTCTCCACCTCGGTGACCATTCCTGAGGACACCGAGCCCGGCGAGTACACGCTCACCGTGGAGGGCCTGTCCTCCGGCATTGAGCTGGAAGTCACCATCACCGTGGTGGACCCGGAGACGGGTCCGGCCGGTGAGAAGGGTCCTGAGGACGAGGAAGAGCTTGCCACCACCGGTATGGACTCCGGTATGGCAGCTCTCGGCCTCGCCGCTCTGCTGAGCCTGGCCCTGGGCGGCACAGCGATCGGCGTCAGCCGTCGCCGCGCCCTCGCCTAAGAAGTACACCTGAGGTCCCGCACCTCATCCACACACCACTGAGGCCCGCTCCCACCCGGGGGCGGGCCTCAGTGGTGTGTGGGAAGAAACCGATGCATCTTCCAGTGGCGTAACATGCGCATTTCTCATCAAAACCCCTGGTCAGAGCATGATGACCAGAGGTGGAGTGAGCGTAACTTCAGAGAAACGGTTGAGATACCCATCGGAAATATTGCCTGTCCAGACTCGTCTATCAACCGCCGCAGAGGGTGTCGTTGAATCGTTCCACCTGGGACAGACGGCAGCGGCGGCTCGGCGAAGGACTGCTTCGTCGGTACCGCACGAGGCATCAGGCAACCGGAGGAAACCGTGGCCGCTGAAATAGTCGAAGAAGATCTCGGTACTGTCGCTACTGGGGTGGCAGGCAGCACACTGACGGTCAACAACGTCGGTAAGTCCTACAACATCGCGAAGACCCCCAAGTCTCCACCGGAACCCACACCTGTCCTCCAACCGGTGAGCATCACAGCTCCCCCTGGCGAGCTCGTCACGATCGTGGGTCCCTCCGGCTGCGGGAAGAGCACCTTGTTCGGGATCGTCGCCGGACTCGAGGAACCAACTCAGGGCACCGTGGAAATCGACGGTCAGGACGTCACAGGGACCACAGGTCACGTCGGCTACATGCTCCAGAAGGACATGCTGCTGCCCTGGCGCAGCATCCTCGACAACGTCATCATCGGACTGGAAGTGCGCGGAGTGAAACGCTCCGATGCGGTCGCCGCGGCACGACCTCTCCTGCAAGAGTACGGGCTTGGCGATTATGAACAGGCCCGTCCGGCACAGCTCTCCGGTGGGATGCGGCAACGCGCGGCACTGCTACGCACACTGCTCTTCAATCGACCCATCATGCTGCTCGACGAACCCTTCGGCGCACTTGATGCTCAGACGCGACTGCAGATGCAGCTGTGGCTACTAGAGGTCCAGGAGAGCTTTCAGAAGTCGATCGTTTTCGTCACCCACGACATCGACGAGGCCGTCTTGCTCTCCGACCGCATCTACGTGATGCGCGGCCGGCCAGGCTACGTCGCCCGGGAGATCCACGTCGATCTTCCCAAACCACGGGACACACAGATCACCACGACGCCGGAATTTACCGCTTATAAGGACGAAGTCCGGTCACTTCTCATGGACAAGGGGGAATGACAGTGACCGCTGTCACAACACAAAAGCCCGAAACAGCCGCTCAAGAGGTCGGGGCACACCGCACACCCACCCAAGTTCTCCAAGAGCTGGAAGCCAAAGCGCCCAAGGAATCCGCTAAATCACGCAAGGTGCTCTCCGAGGACCGGAAAGCCTCACCTGTTCTGGTGAACCTGCTGCGGATCGCCGTGGTGGTTGTGGTCTTCGGCGGATGGGAGCTGGGCACCCGCACTGGCCACATCAATGCGTTCTTCTGGAGCTCACCGAGCCGTATCTTCGCCAAAGCTCAGGAACAGTTCGCAGCGGGCACCTTTTGGGGCGATATTGCCTACACCATGACCAGCTCTGTGGTCGGCTTTATTCTGGGTACCCTGATCGGCACCGCCCTGGGGTTGTCCTTCTGGTGGTCCAAGACCTACGCCCAGACGGCTGAACCCTTCGTCATCATGTTCGAAGCTTTGCCCAAGATCGCCCTGGCCCCACTCATCGTGCTGGTACTTGGTGTCGGCATCGATTCCAAAATCGCCTTAGCGGCGGCCCTCGTGCTGGCCATCCAGGCACTCAATGCCTACTCCGGTGTCCGCACCGTTGATCGCGACATTATCCGCATGATGAACAGCTTGGGTGCTAGCCGGATGAAGATCTTCCGCAGTGTGGTCATCCCCAGCACGCTCCCGTGGATTATTAGCGGACTACGCGTCACCATCGGATTGGCTCTGGCAGGGGCCATCGTCGGAGAGTTCATCGGCTCCAGTCAGGGACTCGGCTACCGCATCATGTATGCCGGCAGTGTCTACGACATCGCACTGGTCTGGCTCGGCGTTTTCGTCCTGGCCATCCTCTCGGTGCTGCTCTACATCGTTGTCGCCTTCCTGGAAAAGCGGCTCGGCACCCAGCTGTCCGGCAAAAAGTAAACCCCACTCGCACCCATAGAAAGGCATACCTGTGACTGTCCCGCGTCAAGTAGTTGGCAGGATTTCCTTGGTTTTGAATGTCGGGGTGGTGGGGTCGGCCAGGCCCAGGTGCACCTCCTTGGGCCGGTTCCATGAGATGGCCTCGTGGGGCCGGAGCTCGTTGTACTCGATCCGGTAGTCCTCGGCCCGCTCGGCGAGCACGATCGCGTCGTCGATCTCGTCCAGGTAGAGCCGTTCGTACTTCAGCGTGCCGAAGCCGCGTTCACGGGACCCGTTCTGCCCCGGGGTCTTCACTCGGGTGCGCACGTGGTGTAGCTCGGGGTGGGCGGCGATGAAGGAC